>JACJGO010000006.1 GCA_014163555.1 Flavisolibacter longurius | reverse complement strand
ACAGAACAATAACTAAACCGCTAACTTTAGCCTGCCAGTAAACAATCCCGCATGCCTTCTTTCTTCATACAACTTAGGGTGGTCAATTAGGAGCGAAATAGAGTGATCAGTTACAGCGAAATCTCCACTTTTTGCATACTTTTCGTGAAAAAACAGGTGAAAACGCGAAAACAAAAGAAAGGATAAAAACGATACAATCCGCTACAGTAGCGGGTTTTGAAAGAATAGGCAACAACAAGAAAAAACAAGAAAACAACTTTTTAGCAACTCATAATCAGAGGGCCGGGGGTTCAAGTCCCTCAGGATCCACTCAACAAAAAGCAATTGTTCGCAATTGCTTTTTGTTTTTTAGCCCCTTGTAACTTCTCCCAATTCCCTACTCATTGAAGTTGCTAATTTGATATACAGCACATCTGAACCGAGGGATTACATACTGCACATATTACGTCAGCCATTGAGCAGAGTTCCACTATGCAAACGGCATTTTCATTAAACACATTTTGAAAGACGGCCATTTTCAACCGAAATTATATTTTATTTTCCTGCCTTTTAAACTTCATCACTCTCTCCCAGTCTACGAGCAGCCAACCTGATAAACCACTCCTAGTAAGATCTGATCCTTCGTTGAACTAGCTGCCAAAAACACCACTCCCGCTGTGATGAACACAGGTTGGGGCCCAAAAGACCATAACTGACATGATATCCGTTTGCTTTATTGAAGATAACCTGTCCGATAAAGATGCTCTCATTACTTTTCTGAAACAGGCAGAAGATATAACTGTGTTGAATAGTGGGAATTCGTTAACTGATTTGTCCGCCGTCATAAAATGGAAGCCTGGCGTTGTAGTTTTTAATAGCCAACGGGGCAATGAATCCAACATAGAATGTCTATACCGGCTGAAAGAAGCGTTGCCAGATACGCAGGTTATCATCCGTACAGATTTGGAAGAAGATAAATACATTTTTAGTTCTCTGAAAGCCGGCGTTATTGGCTACCTGTTAAGAACTGACCCGCATCAAACGATTTTGGAAGCTATACGGAAGGTATACAAAGGAGAAGGCGTGATTAACGGGCAGATTGCACGTAAGATCCTTGCCTATTTTCAGCAGCCGATAAAGAACCTTTCCAATCTGGATAGATACCATCTGACCAACCGCGAACGTGAAGTTTTATTGCATTTGATGGCGGGCTTATCTTATAAGGAAATTGCTACGCGGTGCTTTGTTTCAATTGACACGGTTAACTCGCACATCCGAAAAATTTATTCGAAGTTGAATGTGCGGTCAAGGGCAGAAATTGCGGCCCGGTTTAGATAAAAATATCACATATTTATGCGATTGCCAAGGGGCTTTTTTACCCGCATCTTTGCACACAACTAAATGAAAAACAATTTGTTTTCATTTATCCTGACGACCTCTCCAAATCCTGCGAATCCACCACTCCTCCGTTTCCCTCGAATTAAATTAAACTACTGCGCCAGAAACAGAAGGACATCCTTTCCGTTTTGCTTGATGCAACCGCAAATTTCGTATTGCACAACGATTCCCGTGATAAAACACCGAATCCATCAAGATATATAGCGCCCATTAAACAAATCGATGCTTGCCCCGGCAAGGGGTGAAGTGTAATACCTATTCGGTTCGAAAAAAACCAAAACGAAACCGTCTTTATGAAACAAGTGTTCAAAAACAAAAACTGCTTCTACGGATCCACATGGTCTCCCGCAACTCCTTCCTCAAATCACCCGCTATAAAAATTTTAAACCTTAAATCAGTAAAAATGAAAGTTCTGAAATTGTCCCTATTAGCCATGTTGGCTACTGTCTTTTTTGCCTGTCAAAAAGATCTCAATTCGCCTTTAGTATCTAGTAATGCTAAAAAAGGCAGTCCCAATTCCACCAGTAATTTTGCCGATTACAACATTGTTACTACTGTCAGTCCTGATGGAAAAACTTGGACGTACACCATTACCCGTGCAAAAGCCAACGCCAAAAATTTAAGCCATCTTATCATAGACTTAAATAATTGCGGTGACAAAAGTGCCACCTTTGCTGATATAGTTTCTGCAACTGTAAATGGAGCACCAGCAGATTTGAGCCCATCTGAAGGGTCGGGCACCGGCTGCTATCCACAAGCCACAACCACTAACTTTATCAAGATTAATTTTGATGCTGCAACACAGTGGGTATTGGTTATCACATTTGATAGAGGTTACGAAATCTTTGAAACTGCAACAGGCTGGGTAAAAGCGGGCACATCTTGCAATACAGGTACTATCAAAGCACCAGGATGCCCGCTTACTGACTATTGTTCGTTCAGCCAGGGCTTCTTTTTTGCCAATGGTGCTACGCAAAATGGTGCTGCCGAATTTTGGGCTGATGGCTTAACAGTTGGTGGCATTACCTATACGCAAGCACACGGTATGAACTTTTGGGACATTGACAAAGGAAGAGGAGGTGATCAGACCATGAATGCCTTCTTCCAACTGGGTGCTGTTCGCTTAAGTGAGGCAGAAGCTGCCGTTGCTGATGACGCAGCTTTAATCGAAATGTATTTCACCGGCCTAAATTTATCTTCATTGATTAAAGAAGGCATGCAAGGAAATTCTACCTTCTTGTATTTTGATCTTCCTGCCACAAGCAACGGTGTTACCAAAGCACAAGCTCAGGCAGCAGGTTCTAACATTGGAGCCTTTATTAATGCAAACCATTGCCAATAGGTCGTAAGCCATATCTGAACGAATGCCCTCTATTGAGGGCATTCGTTTTTCCGGCTACTTATGACATCGTCTCACAGATAAAGCCTGTAGCACTGTTACTTACGCAAATGAGTCAATTAAAAAGGAACGTCTAGTTGATTTTTATCCAGCACCTTTTGAAAACTTGCCACCATCCTCTAATTTTCCTTTATGAAACGGCTGCCAAAGGTTTTATTTCTTGTGTTTGTGTTTATCTTTTTCCTTTCCTGTCAAAAAGAAATAGTTCAGGACAGTGAATTTGATGCACTAGGTAAGTCAGCAAAACAGCTTTTAACTGCATCTCCCTATTCTATGCTCTATGTTGACATCAACTACATGCCGGGTTTTGAGCCGGATGCCGCCACTTTAAATGAACTTTCGGATTTTTTGGAAACTTACCTGCACAAACCTGGCGGAATCATCGTGCGCAAAAATGCTGTCGCAAGCAACGGAAAAGAAAGGCTGACGGTGGAGGATATTGTCAGGCTGGAGAAGGCACACCGGACGACCTTTACCTATGGCAATGTTATTTCCGTGCATATTCTGTTAACCGATGCAGCTTATACCGATGATGACGTATTTGCCACCTCTTACTGGAATACCTCTTTCTGCCTGTTTGGGAAGACCATCGCCAGCTACAGCGGTGGCGCGGGGCAAGTGAGCCGGCAGCGGCTACTTTCTACGCTCATGCAGCATGAATTTGGCCACTTGCTGGGACTTGTCGACCAAGGTTCGCCCATGCAGCAAGCGCACCGGGACCCGGAAAATGGCGCTCATTGTGAGAATGCATCCTGCCTTATGTATTATGAAATTGAGACTGATGCCAGCCGAGCCACAACCATCCCAGCCCTTGATGCTTCCTGCCGTGCTGATCTCAAGGCTAATGGGGGCAAATAATCCTGCTATAAAGGACAATTATCACAACTTCTTTTTAACTACAACTGCAGACATAGTTTACCTTTTGTCCGTCCTTCCCGTTAATTCCAAATGCGCTGAACTGTACGCTTACATAAGGCTATTATAATCTCTTCCAGAACATTCCAGCTATTGACTTCATCTTTGTTTTTGGCTGCCGCAACGTTATACTTTCAGTCTAGTGCACATAAAGGATTATACAGGCGGAAGGATCCGTGTTATAAATGAAAAGACACAGAAACTTTGTTATTAGCTGATTAGCCGTTAAATTCTTACCTGGGCTCCTATGAACATCCGAACTTTCCACTTATCACCTTTCCCTCTTCCACATTTCAGAAAAGCCGTATTTTTTCGGCATGAAAAACGTTTTACTGTTGCTCCTGTTGGCCTTTCTGCTGTCCTGTCAAAATGAGAATACACCGGAGCCCGCAGCCTTTAAAACACCTGTGATCAATGACTCCAATATTGCCAAGCGAGAACCTGCCAATCCTTATGCGCCGGTTGATCTTTCTCCCATGGATATTGCCTACCTGCCCAGCGATTATCCTATCAAAAAAATGAATGGCGAACAAACCGGGCTGCCCGTTGCCAGGATTCTTTACAGCCGTCCGCACCGGCAGGGCCGCGAGATTTTCGGCAACATTGTAAAATGGGGTGAACCCTGGCGCCTGGGTGCCAATGAAGCCACCGAAATACGGGTGTTCCAGCCTGTTACCATCCAGGGAAAACAGATTCCTGTCGGCCAGTACACCCTCTACGCCATTCCGTACGAAGACCGCTGGACGATTATCTTCAATTCAGAGTTGTATACCTGGGGACTGCGGTTCAATACAGCCAAAGACATTGCCAGCTTTGACATACCCGTGACTACCAGAGACCGGATGGTGGAATATTTCACCATTGTATTTGACGAAACGGAAAAAGGTGCGGACCTGGTACTGGCCTGGGCCAATAAAGAAGCCCGGCTCCCACTTCAATTTTAGCCTATGTGCGGCATAGCAGGCATCGTATCTCAAAACCCCGCACTGACGGAAAGGGCCCGCATCGGCAAGGCAACGGCTGCCTTGCAGCACCGCGGACCGGAAAAAGAAGCGGTTTACCGCAACCTCACTGGAACGGTGGCCTTGGGTCATCGTCGGCTTTGTATCCTTGACCTGTCGGATGCGGCCGCACAGCCCATGGCTTATGGCGACCGTTATCATCTTGTATATAACGGTGAGATCTACAACTACCGCGAACTCAAAAAAGAATTAGAGATCCTTGGAAGCACGTTTCGCTCGGCAAGCGATACGGAAGTATTGCTGTCGGCTTATGCCCGGTGGGGACAAGACTGCCTGCAGAAACTGGATGGCGCCTTCGCCTTTGCCATCTGGGATGAAGAAGCACAAACTCTGTTTGCGGCCCGTGACCGCTTTGGCGAAAAGCCATTCTATTTTTCTACAAATGAAGAGAGTTTTGTTTTTGCGTCGGAGATGAAGGCACTCTGGCAACTTGGCTTGCCCAAAGACGTAAACAGGGCCATGCTGTATAACTTTCTCACCATTGGATATACAACCAATCCTTCCGATCCCTTTGAAACGTTTTACAACAACAGTTTCAAACTGCCTGCAGCTCACTGCCTCACCTATTCCCTCGCCACTGGGGAGCTGGTTACGGAGCGGTACTGGCAAACCTATGTTGAGGTCAATACCCGTATTTCGGAAGCAGACGCCATTGAAACATTTACCCAACTGTTCCGGGACAGCATCCAAAAACGGCTGCGCAGCGATGTACTCATCGGCACCAGCTTAAGCGGTGGGCTGGACAGTTCCTCCATTGTTGCTTTTTGTGCCGAAGAAAATGCTGCACAGTACACCCACAACTGCTTTACGGCTTCCTTTCCCGGATTTGCCAAAGACGAAACAGCACAAGCCGCATTAGTCGCCAAAACATTTGGCCTGCATCATTCTACCACAACGGTAACCGAACAGGAAGTGGCTGGATTGATGGAGAAACTGGCGGCCCACCAGGAAGAACCCTTCTTATCCGCATCGGTGCTGGCACAATACAAAGTTTTTGAAGAAGCCAAGCGGCAAGGTGTAACCGTAATGCTTGATGGACAAGGTGCCGATGAGTTGCTTGCCGGCTATCACAAATACTACAAATGGTGGTGGCAGGAACTGTACAGGCAAAAATCGCTTGGCAAAAGTGGCGAGCAAAAAGCCGCACAGGCAATGGGGGTGAAAGAGACATTCGGTTTTATAAACAAGATGGCCGCCCTGTTCCCGGAATTTGCCGCTTCTATGCTGCAGAGTCGCAAAGCAAAAAAAGCGTTTCAGCATCCGGACCTTGACCGCGGGTTCGCCTTTCAGAACAAGCGCAACCTGTACTACGCTACGCCTACTACTTTCGACCTGAACGGCGCCCTGTTTTACAATACGTTTGTTAACGGATTGGAAGAGCTGCTACGCCTGGCCGATCGCAACAGCATGGCGCATTCGGTGGAAGTACGTTTGCCTTTCCTGCAACACCAACTGGTGGAATTTCTTTTCACCCTTCCGCCCCATTTCAAAATTCACCAGGGCTGGACAAAATGGTTGTTGCGCAAAGCCGTTGACACCAAGCTGCCAAACGAGACCGTCTGGCGCAAGGATAAACTGGGGTACGAACCACCGCAAAAAATCTGGATGCAAAACAAGCAGGTGCAGGAAGCGATTGTGGAAGGCAGAAAAAAACTGGTGCAGGAAGGAATTTTATCTTCCGCAGTTCTTACCAGGCCGATTGTACCGAGCGATAGCCATACCGGCGAAAGTTATGATTGGCGATACTGGAGCGCTTCGTACTTATGGTAATCATTCCTGCACGAGAGTTCATTCTTCATGCATAGGCATTAACCTGTAGAGAGGAAAATAAAACAACCATCATCAAATCTCATTAGCGTTTCCTGTATCTGGAATTTTTCATTCTACAGTTCAAGGTACTACAGATAACTGCTTCATTTTATTCTGTTCCCCATTACTAACGTATAAGGTGACACGTAAACCGTTAAGGGCTTTCAATGACCGGTCCATTGAATACAAAAGGGCCCCGTTTCCGGAAGCCCCTTGAATCCCCAGTTTTAGAAAAAGTCAAATCGCAAACCGATGAAAAGCCCTGGCTTTTCCTGCTCCCGTTTGCCGTTTGGCCTTTCCTATTCCTTAATCACTTTTGCTGCTTCCGATTCTTCAATCGCAAGACTGGCGGGTGAGCCTTTGTAATAAATACGGCTATCGCCGGAGGCAAAAGCAGCCAGGCTGTTTTGCACCCTTACCTGCGCCACCGACTTGGCGGCCGTATATACATCGGCATCGGCGAAGCTTGCATTGTAGGCATAAAGTTTTGCACTTCCCAGCAGGCTGGCAATCAGGTCAGAAGCTGTTCCCGAAAGGGTCAGTTCACTGTTGGCCGATAAAAATGCATCCACCAGTACAGGCAACTCTGTAACCGTACTTTGCGCCATTTCAGACAGGACGATCTTCATAGCCGTTGTTTGCTGGTCAAAGCCACTGATCGTTCCGGTTGCTTTATCCCGCAGATGAATGAAACGCAGAAGGGGCAGAACGATCTCTATTTCTACTTTGTCGCGGTTGTTACTGGTTTCCGTGTAATGGAAAACAATCATATTGTCCTGTTCAATGGTGGCGGCCAGGTCGGCAAGGTCTTCGCTGCGGCCCTTTGCTTTTACGCTGAAGGCCGTCCCTTGTTTTACCGTTACGGCCAGATTTTCCCTGGCGTGTACCCTGTTAAAACCGGTGAGCGGAAAGGTCTTTTCATCTGTACCGGGTGCCGGTGGCTTTTCCTTTTTACAGGCAGCCAGCAAAAATACCAACGTTATGCCTAGGAGAAGTTTGTACATGATTGGGGATTTAAATCGTAGAGAGCTGTTTCGAGAGTAGTGAGTGGTGAGTTGGAGTTTTTCTCTCGCTATTCACCACCCACAAAAAGCCCTTGTACGATGATGTATTATTTTTTAGCTACCGCATTTGTATTTACGGGTTTTACGGTCCGCAGGAATTTGTAAATGGCTTTCAGTTCGCCATCCGTCATACGGTTGTACGACTCCCAGGGCATGTGGCTGTGTTTGAAGCTTCGCCCCATGCGGAAGCGTTTGAGAAAATCATCCTGGCTCCAACCGTAAATCCGCCCCGATGCCGGGTCAGGCGTCAGGTTGGGAGGCGTCAGCGTAGGCAGCCCTTCTTCTTCAAAAGGGTTACCACCGGCCAGCAGTTCGCCTGCCGGTTGTCCCGTGTTATCACGTTTGGTATGACAGCCGCCGCAGTTGGCCACCGACATCACCAGGTAGCGGCCATAGGCAGCCGTGGTATCGGGCTTCACTACCCGCGGCACGTCTTCCTTTGGTCCGTCGGGTTTCAGCACAAAGGCCTTGATCACTTTGCCCATCACGGTATATTCATTCTGCGGCACTTCGTTGCGCACCGGTTTGGTGCTACGCAAATACGAGATGATAGCACTCAGGTCTTCATCCGACAGGTGCTGAAATGGCATAAACGGCAGCAGCACTTCACCATCAGACCGTACGCCGTGACGCAGGGCCCGGGCAATCTGCGCATCGCTGTAACGACCGATTCCCGTCACCGAATCAGAAGTAATGTTTCGGGAATAAAATGTACCCAGGGCAAACTGGAATTTGAAAGCACCGCTAAGCGGGGGATCTTGTCCCAGTTTTAAAACTGAATCAACATTCCGCACCGGGCTGTGACAATCGGCGCAATGTGCTGCCGAAAGCACCAGGTGGCGGCCATGGGCAATCACAGCAGAATCTTTGGAAGCTTTTACGTTGGGAAAGGGCGCATCGTAGGTAAGATGTTGCCGCATGGCAGTGGCCAGAGTGACCCCGGCAACAAGAACAAGGATCACAATTCCTGTCCATTTTAAAATTTTACGCAGCATGGTTGGGTTTTTAGGCAACCAAAACTATTTTCTCCGGCAAGCGGAAGCAACGAGTGGTGTTATGAACTGTAGGATTGGCCGCATGATGTGCAAAAACGGCTGGTGTCAGGTGAAGAAGAAAGTGGGAGACGGAAGTGATTCTAGCAATGTAGTGGCGGAAAAACAGAAATGGCAGAAATAAAAAATCCTCCTGCACAAACAGGAGGATCTCCGGTATAAGGCGTTTGAATAAATAGCACATTTAATTTTTTCCAGGACAGCGGACGCCTTGGTTTTTCAGGATTGGACAGCTTTTTACAGGACGGTGGTTTTTACGGTGGCTCTTCTTAGGATGCGGACTGGTTTTTCAAAAAGAAAGAAGTTGATTGATACTGGATTTTGTTGGTTTTTCGATTAGGACCTGGATTCGGTACAAAAACTTACTGGACGTGGTTTTTCGGAATTGGATGGATTGATTTGCGATCAATCAACTTCTGACACAAAAGTATTACGGCAGAGTATGCTACACAAGAGCGGTTCTGCCCAATCTTTTTTGCCTGTTTTTACGGACTGGCATCGTAAATTAACGTAGCCCTTTATGGGAAAAACCGCTCTTCGCTATGCAGTAGGGTTAGGCAACCCGTACAAAACAATTGTTTACGGATGGTTACAGCGAACAGAAGAATAAGATGTTTACTTATCTTTCGCTCCTCATAAAAACAAACCACTGCATGAAAAAATCCACGGTTCTCTTTTTATTGGCTGCGGCCGGTTTTTTACAATTCTGTTCTTCTTCAAAGAAAGCCGCCACGGAAACAGCGAAGGTGAGCTATACAGGTCATGTGCAGCCGATCATTCAGGCAAGTTGCACGCCCTGTCATATACCGCCGCAGGGCAAGGCCAAGCCCCTGAATAGCTACGATGCGGCTAAGACCAACATCGATGAAATCATTGTTCGAATAAAAAAGAATCCAGGCGAAAAGGGTTTTATGCCCCTGCGTCATCCCAAGCTGCCCGACAGCACAATCAACGCTTTTGAGCGCTGGAAAGAAACCGGATTGGCGGAGTGATGTATACAAATGACAGATGGTAGATGACAGATGATAGTTTTGATAATTGCTGCCATCCAACATCCCTCATCTGTCATCTTTCTTTTATGTGCAATCCCAGTTGTACAAGACCTGCGAAAAATCTTTTTGCCGCAAGGCATCGGGGTGAATGAAAAAATTGCCTACGCCTAGATCGCCCCAGCAGATATGGTCGCCCTGCGAATCGATTTGCAGCAGCAGGATATAATCGCGGTAGGTCATTTCCCGTCTCGGGTCATCCTGCGTAAAAAAAGCATAACCGCCCATTTTGTGACCGCCTTCCGAAAACACCTCCGTCAGTTCATCCTCCAGCGACCGCTGTCCTTTTACCGGCTTGTCTGCCCCCAACAGGTCGTCGGCTACTTCTTCGGGGTACCGGCAATCCGAAAAACTGTAATAGTCTTTGTCCAGCGAAAACGTGAGTTGCATCGGTTGCTCTAACGGAAGTGCGCTGTCACGCTCCTGCTCGTCGAGAAAATGAAAATTATCCAGGGCCGGTTCACTGCTGTCTTCCCAATACACCACGCGGAAACCTGTTTGTTGGGTAGGATGGTCAACGTCAAGCCCGTATATGTCATCTGCCGCCAGGAAAAACTGCAGGATGCCTTTTTCAGGATAACCTTCCAGTCCTGGAATCTGTGAAAAGTTGAGCTGCGCCAGCAGGTACATGTAGTTGCCATGGCTGTCCACAGGATAGGCTTTGTTTTTGGGCCAGTAAGGGTGACCGCCAAACTTGCTGTCGAAAAGAAAAAGATCACTGGCGGGTTTGGCTGTTATGCGGATGCAGGGCAGGGCCAGGGGCTCCAGTTGTGGCAGCAGGCTAGCCAGCCGCTGCGAGACCGTTTTTCCATTGGGCAGCAACACGCCTGGCGGAGTTTCCTGTACCGGGGCTTTTTTCCTGCGGAAGAAATCAAAAAGATTCATGCCGGTAAAGTACAGGGGAAACGTCAGACGTGAAAGGGGAGACGGGAAAAAATGCCTGTTGCACTAAAATTTACTACGTCTTCACAAAAGGCATGAAGCCGGAACATCGCAACCACACTTCGTGTCTGTCAGAATTTTCTGTATTTCATGAATGGATTACAATGAAAATACCACGCCTCATCAGCTTTGATCAAACTTGAATTCTACCAAACAAAACAACCCTCTAACACGCAAACGGCAAACGGTAAACTGTGAACTTCGAACTTATAACCTTAAACTTCAAACCCAAACTTTAAACAATCCCATTCCACCCCCACCGATCATCCTGCCGCCCCGTGCGGATGGCTTCCAGGGCCTTCTTCAGCCGGAACATCACACTGCCCTGGCTGTAAGTGGGAAGGTGATAGAGTTCACTGTCCACGCCCATCACGCTGATCGGGGCAATCACCGCAGCCGTACCGGTGCCAAACGCTTCCACCGAACGGCCTTCTTCCAAGGCCTGCAGCACTTCGTTCACACGGATCCGCCGTTCTTCCACCGCATAGCCCAGGTCCCTGGCAAGGGTCAGCAGTGAATCCCTTGTTACGCCATCCAGGATGGTATCGCCCAGCGGCGGCGTGATAACGGTTTCATCGATCACAAACAGGAGGTTCATCGTGCCGCTTTCTTCGAAATAATCATGCGAAATGGCATCGGTCCACAGCACCTGGTCAAAGCCTTCCTCTCTTGCCTTTTGTGTTGGATAAAATGCCCCGCCGTAATTGCCGGCACACTTGGCAAAACCAACGCCACCCGGGGCCGCACGACTGTACCGGCGTTCGACTTTTACTCTCAGCGAATCCTTGTATAGCGTAGGCACAGGACCGGTTACAATAAGAAACGTGTACTCGTCTGAAACCTTTACGCCAAACCGCCCCTCACTGGCAAACACCAGCGGACGAATGTAAAGCGCCACGTCTTCTCCCTCGGGCACCCAGGCTTCATCCACCTGCACCAGTTGACGAATGGCGGCTGTAAAAATTTCGTAGGGCAAGGGTGGCATGCACATCCGGTCGAGGGAGCCATTGATGCGCTCAAAATGTTTGTCGATCCGGAAAATATTAATGCGTCCGTCTATCATCCGGAAGGCCTTCATGCCTTCAAAAATACTTTGGCCGTAATGCAGGGCAAGGGCTGTTGGCGAAAGCGAAATCTCCTGGAAAGGTTTGATTCTTCCTTCCTCCCAGGCACCATCTTTATATTGGCAAATGAACATGTGGTCGGAAACATATTTCCCGAACTGCAGGGCCTTCCAATCGACCTTGTGCAGGTTGGAGGCTTTTGTTTTTTCTACCGAAATGGTCATTACGGCTTCCATATTGTTGATTTTAGAATGAACAGAAATTAGTTACTACGAAATAGTGCACTTCACGCAGAGACCCGGGGTGCGCAGAGAAGATTCTTCGTGTGAACAACGAATCTGCAAGAAATTGATATAGCTTACTCCTTATCCACAGAGATCGCCATCTTGATATCAGCCCCTTGGTATAACCTGCTGTCCATCGGCACTTCTACAACACCCATTTATTCTTCTAAATTTTGTGCGGTAAGATGACAGCCATAAAAAACTGTTTGCTTAAACCTGTCTATGTGCGGCAGCCTCTCCCTCCCTGTGTGGTAGAGGGGCCGTACTTTGCTTTTTAAACTCGCGGTTTACCAGCCATACGCCACCGAGGGTTATCAATGTGCCCGTTATCACGTTGATGCTCATACGTTCCTGCAACACCAGCCAGCCGAGAAAGATGGCCACAATGGGATTAATATAAGCATACACCGAAACCTGCGTTGGCGGCAGTTTGCTCACCGCAAACACGTAGGCTGAATATGTGAGCAGGGATCCGACCAGGATAAGGTAAAGCAATCCCCAAAGAGCACTGCTGTGCGCCGCCAGCAGGTTGGTGTATTTACCCGACAGTCCGCATACCACCAGCATGATGGCACCGGCCAGCAGCATCTGCAATCCTACTGAGAACAGAATGTCGGTATTGGGTTTGTACCGCGAGGCATACACGGTTCCGAATGACCAGGAAATGGTAGCAATGAGCGAAAGGCCCACACCGAATGCATAGCGGCTGTTGAGCAGTTGCGCCAGGTGTTCGTAAAAGATGGTGGCGATGCCGCCAAAGCCAATCAGCAGGCCAAGTACCATCAGGCGGGTAAAGCGGGCAAAGCGCAACAGCATGATGGAAAACAGGGCCACGAAAAGCGGCACCAGTCCGGCAATGATGGCTCCCAGGCCGCTGTCGATATACTCCATGGCCCAGGTGAGCAGGCCGTTGGAAATGCAAAGCAGCAGCACCCCTTGTACGGCAATGCTGATCCATGATTTTTTATCGGGCAGTTTGTAACCCATTGCCAGGAAATACGCCACCAGCACTGTTCCGCTGACAGCCTGCCGAACGCCGGCTACAAACAATCCTGGTATGTGTGCTGCACTGATCTTCGCGGCGAGGTAGGTAGTGCCCCAGAAAAAACTGACCACGGCCAGTGCGAAGTATGCCTTTCTTTTGTCCTTTGCCATAACAACACAAAAATCTGTTATCCGTTCACACTGGAACAGATTCAGATTTATTATTTTTGAGTAGATCAGATGAATCTTCCACCACAGAGAACAGGAGAATATGAGTGTCTCGCAGAGGATCCATTTACGTAGTGTACGGCTTCGCGTTCTTCTTTCTCTGCAGTTAAAACATACACATGAAATACATCCAAATCGCTACCACTCTCGAAGCCCTCATCACCACCGAGGCCCTGCGCATTGGTGACAAGCTGCCTTCCGTTCGTACGCTGGCCGAAGAGTACAACATCTCCATGGGAACGGCCTTCCAGGCTTATTATCATTTGGAAGGTAAAGGCCTTATCGAGAGCCGTCCCAAGAGCGGTTATTATGTTCGCTTCAATCAAAAGCGCCTTCCTTCGTTGCCCGTGCCTTCACGGCCCGATGCGGCGGAGCACACCGTTTCCGTACGCGACATGATCGCTGCCATCTACGGCGATATTGCCGGCAACATCCGCTACAATTTTGCGCTGGCTGTTCCTGACCTTTCCCTGCTGCCCGCGGCCAAACTCAATAAGTCCATGGTGCATGCCCTGCGCAATGCGCCTGATCATGGTATCGGGTACGAACACACCCAGGGTTCGCCTGAATTGCGCAAGCAGATTGCCCGGCTGGCTTTTAACTGGGGCGGCACCGTGAGTCCCGACGACGTGATCGTTACCAATGGTTGCCTCGAAGCCATCACCCTCAGCTTAAAAGCGGTTACCCGTCCCGGTGATACGGTGGCGGTAGAGTGTCCCACCTATTTCGGCATCTACCAGGCCATCGAAAGCCTGGGTCTTAAGGTGGTGGAGATTGCCTCCTGCCCGGTGACGGGATTGGATCTCGCCTGCCTGAAAAACGTTCTCAAAAAAATTCCTGTCAAGGCTGTTGTCTGTGTGCCCAACTTCAGCAACCCGCAGGGAAGCTGCATGCCCGACGAAAGCAAAAAAGCCCTGGTGGCCCTGGTCACCAAACACAGGATTCCGCTGATTGAAGACGATATTTACGGCGAGCTTTATTTTGGCCGCAGCCGTCCCCGTACCTGCAAGGCATTTGATACAAAAGGATGGGTGCTGCACTGCTCTTCTCTTTCCAAATCGCTGGCCCCGGGCTACCGCACCGGCTGGGTGCTGCCCGGCCGATTTGGTAACGAAGTCGGTGCCCTCAAGCGCATTCAGAACATCAGCAGTCCCACGCTTACGCAGGCGGCCATGGCCCACTTTCTGCAGAACGGCCGTTACGATTTTCACCTCAAAGGCCTGCGCCGTGCCCTGCACACCCAGTGCCTGCGGTACAGCCAAAGCATTGTGGACCATTTTCCACCCGGCACCCGCATTTCCCGCCCGGAAGGCGGTTTTGTGCTGTGGGTAGAACTGCCTCCGGAAGTGGATGCATTTCGTCTGCGCAGCCATGCCATCCGGCAGGGCATTGCCATCGTACCGGGAAAGATCTTTTCGGCCTCCTGCAACTTTAGTCACTGCCTGCGCCTTTCGTTTGGAAAACCCTGGAACGAAGACATCGACTACGGGCTGAAACGGTTGGGTGAGTTGGTGAAAAAAGAATTACGATAACCCTGCCCGCTACTGGCAATTTTCCAGGAAATGAGCAACCAGAAAGAGTGATCAACAGCCGTGCTTCTTCCTGTTTGGCAAAATAGTTGAACAGGTAGTGCAAAGCATTTTGCATAAAAACGGAACATATGAGGCGAGTACTATTTACGGCAGGGTTGGCAGTATGGCTCCTTAGCTGCGGCAGTTCGGAAGAAACCACCCCTACGGGTGGCAATGCTACCGGCGAAGGCGGTGCGGTGAACAAAGGCGGCGACCAGTATGGCGGTACTGAAAACGGGGCCGGAACAGCTACCGGACCGGGTACCGGTGCTGCACCGGCAGGTGGCGCTGCTACCGGCACCAATGCAGGCACGGGTGGCGACAGCACCAGCGCCGATTCGGTCCAACGTTATTAAGGCCAATTTCTACTTGAAGGGAAGCAAAGATGAGCCCTGTCTGCAGCGGTGCAGGCAGGGCTTTTTCGGTTATGCGTACCGGTTACCCGACGAAAAGCATTACGGTTCGCAGCTTTTCTAGTAAAAACAGAACGCATTTTAACCCTAACCTATAGATTATTGCTGTAATGGAACTAACAAAGCACACAATTGCAAACGACTGCCTTCAGCTTATTCGGAAAAAGTTTTACACGTTCGCTGCTTCGAAACAGAAGACAAACCCCTGCAGGCCTTCGCCCGTTATCAAACCGTTCATCCCGATGTACACATGGTGGACCGCCCGGTGCGGCTTTATATCTCCGACCACTTAGCCATCGAGATCTGCTGAAACACCATCCGGGTTTACGGGGACGATGAATTCCTGAACTAGGGCATCAAAGCCAAAAAGGTGGTAGCAGACAACCCTGCCGAAGACTTCGGCTGGAACGTATCTGGCGTGGATTTCTGGCAGGAAGTAGTAGGCCAGGACATTACCAGCTTTACTTCTTATTCGGAAAAAACCTGGGTGGGAAGTCCCAAATCAGGCGTGCAGATGAATTTTAGTTATCCCAAAACCATTGCGGTCAGCTTCGCCAATGGAAAAACAGTTTATTTCAGCGTGGCCGAATACAAAGCCGGTCACCGCTACACAGTTGTGAGAGGCCTTGCCAGCCTGCTGGTGACCACTACTCCCGCTGCGGTAGCCCTATCGACCTGAGCTTCTCCGAAAAGACTGGCGTTTTGTGCCGCCACTTGTAGTTAGCACAAAACGCAATTCTTCCAATTTCCCGGTAAGGGAATCAGGGTTTGCGCATAAGATGAATGAGCCGTTGTCTGTTCTGCTGTATTTGCCAGACGGCACTGGCTAATCGTTCAGCGATTGAATGCCCTGCTCCAGGAACCTGGCAAGGCCTTCTTTCATAGCTGCTACCTGCGCAGGCGGATGTCCCTGCCAGACTGTGACTTCACCCACCACCCTGAAAGGATGTACGGAACGAAAGGATTGTGTTGGGTTGCCGGGAAATTTCCTGTCTGTCAGATCGGGGTCGTTTTCAATGGGCCCTGTGGGCTCAACCAGGTATATCCTCTCTTTCCCTTCGCCATAAGCCATTTCAGCGCCCCAGACGGCGGCATCAAGCGTAGCCGTCAGGAAAATATACTTAGCATTTTGCCGCTGCCCGAAATTGGAATGGTAACCCACCTCTATCGTATCGCCGATCTTCAGGTCGGCTTTGGTGCCATGAAAATAGGTTTGCTGAAAGGGAGTATGGGCTGTGCCCGGGGAAGGGTTGTCTTTATGCATGGTCGCTTTCTTTTTGGTTCAAGTTGGCGGTGGTAGCTTTCATCAGTTCTGTTGCCTCTTCGAGGTAGGTCCGGACCGTTTCAACCTGCTCTTCTGTGAAGCTGGCAATCAGCTTATCGGTTTCCTTCTGAAAGGGCTTGTAGTAGGGGTCAAAGAGGGCTTTGATCTTTTCGGTGTCGGGTACGATCACCACCTTTCGCCGGTCGGCTTTGTCGAACTGCCGTTTCACCAGACCTTTTTTCTCAAACCGGTCGATAAGGCCTGTAACTGCCCCCGTGGTGAGGCCAGCCAATGCGGCCAGTTCGCCGGCCGTCAGGTCTCCTTTCTGCAGAAAAAACCCCAGGTATTTGTGGTCGGTGCCGGCAAAGCCTGCCCGGCGGGCAATGGTTTCGTGCATCTGCAGGGCAGTATAAGCGTATTGCTGGCCTGCTTTCCGCAGGGCAAGGCTGTTTTTGGATGGCATCTTGTCTTACTGTATAAATATCTTAGTAACAAAGATAATAGAAAGACAAAACCAATCAGAAAAGTATTTAAACATCCCTGTGGTAAGATGTTCATCTACTGGTTCCGGTTTAAGGCGATTTACAGCCAACGGAAACGAATCAGGCAGAAGCCGGTCAAACAATAGTCAGATCATAAAAAGCATACTGGCTAGCATTGATTCCATAGAAAGGCATTTGGTTAAATGGCCTTTTGGCCATTCGCTACCGGACGTGTTTCTTCACACTATATGTCCCATGCTGTGGCTTCCCGTATAGCGGTCACACTCCCGTGCCACTGCACTCTAATCAGGGCACAATTTGTGTTTGCTGTATACGGATACCTGATTGTGAAACGTGAAAGCGCAGTATATGAAAGCAATGCATGCAGAGCGGAAAAAACAAAGCAGACCCACCACCCATATCCTGATCGTGGTGGTGATGCTACTGGCTGTGGTGATCTACCTACTTATTCCCCGTAGCGGGGCTGCGGAAACCAAAGTGCCGAAGCCTACGAATACCTCCAACGAGATGCAGCCGGAAGTTCCGCTGGTGGAAATTCGGCATGTCTAGGGCTGGCGATTTTACCGCAGAGAAAGGAGGAGCGGAGGGTTTCGCAGAGAATGCCATCTCATTGCCAGTTTCCTACCGGCAAGGTTACCCAATCATTTTTGATTGGTCAGTACAACTACATTCATGGGCTGTACATTGACGTTTGCAGTAGGCGCTTTTGTAAAGGCATCCCTGTACGCTTTCTTCGCCAGCAGGGGATGCGTAAAAAGGACCGGCTTGTTGCTGCGATTCACAATCACCAGTACTTCTTCAGACCCATACTTGCGCATAAATGCATAGAGCTTGTTGGTGTCATCTGTTGCCAGCGTGGTGAAATCTCCCAACCGGGCCGCTTTGGACCGCTGCCGTAGCCCGATAAATTTTTTATACCAGTTGAAAACAGCGTGGTTGAACGTCACTTCATCGGGTTCGTGTGGGTTTTGGTTGGGATGAAACCGCTCCGCATCGTATTGCATATCGGGCCACACCATCGGCTTGCGACAATCCGGGTCGTTGGCGCCCCACATCCCGGCTTCATCCCCATAAAAAAACATAGGTGATCCGGGGTATAACATTTGGAAGGCAATGATCAGTTTTTGTTTTTGCACCTGTTCCGCTGTTGGCTTCCGGGCGTTGTACGACCGGTTGTTGCTCTTCTGGCTCCAGTTGAAATAAGCGCCCCAATCACCGAACTTCTTTCCATCCGGGTTGGCCACGGCACTAGCCAGGCGGGTGGCATCATGACTGTTCATCAGGTTCTGCATATTCAAGGCTACACCTTCGCCAAAGGCTTCCCGCAACTCCTTTAGCCGCCTGTCCATCTCAGTAACGGAAGAAGCCGTGGTATCCTGTACAAAGAAATCATGCACGATAAATGCAAAGTTGTAGTTCATGGTAGCGTCAAATTCATCGCCGCTCAGGTAAGGCCTTGTCTTCTCGATGGGATCAACCAGTTCGGCGGTCAGGTAGGCTTCCGGGTTGATGCTTTTGACCCATTTGCGCCAGTCTTTCCAGAAGGGATGCGCCACATTGTAGGCCACATCCAGCCGCCAGCCGTCAATCCCTTTTTTGATGCCCCTGTTCATCGGGTTCATCCAGCGTTTTGTTGCATTAAAAATGTATTGTTTGGGTCCTGCTACAATGCCGTTGCTGTCTTCCTTCAGTTCGGGTAATGTCTTTACCCCAAACCAGCCTTTGTACTGGAAGGGGATTCCCTTCGCACTATCCCGCCAGCTATCCACCATGAACCAGTCTTTGTAGGCAGAGGCCTGCTGGTTTTTCTCCACGTCCTGAAAGGCAAAGTTTTTCACGCCTAGGTGATTGAACACCCCGTCGAAAATGATATACATCTTGCGCTTGTGCACTTCTTCAATCAGCTTCAGAGCCAGCAGGTCGGCCTTGGTCCACACCCAGGTTGCAGTGTCCAAGGGGCTCTCTGTGGCAATCAGTTTTTTATCTCCCTCCGGGTCAGGACCAAAGGTTGGATCCACATGGTGATAGGTCAGCGCATCGTATTTGTGTGAAGAGGGCGACCAGAAAATGGGCGTGAGGTAAATGGCGTTTACGCCTAAGGATTGCAGGTAGTCCAGTTTGTTGATGATGCCCTGCAGATCGCCGCCATACCGCCGCCGCTGGATGTTGAAATAAATGTTCTTCCCGTTTTTTTGTTCGTAGGGTTGCAGTTGGTACCAGTCGCTTGTCCAGGGATGAATCTGAAAGGCAGACGTGTCATCAAACGGGTAAGCACCGGCCTGGTCGGCTACGGTGGGATCATTGGTCGGGTCGCCGTTGAGGAAACGCTCAGGGAAGATCTGGTACCACACCACGCCCTTGCTCCAGGTTGGGGTAAAGTCTTTTTGTGCCAGGGACGAAAAAGCCATGCAGACAAAAACAGAAATGAACAGCAGCGTTATAGAAAGTTGTTTGCGTACCATGGTAGAGAAATTATACCGTTTGCTTGTATGAATGTTTTTGATTGGAATTAGCAGGACGTTGCGGCATGCGCTAGTTTTTAAAAATCACATAACTATACGGCTGTAAATTCAGCGACCCGGTCAGCGTTACAGACGTTCCTGTCATCGCATTGGTCCATGTAGTATTGGCAACGCCGGCCGGCAGATTATACGTACTAACGGTGTTGCGTAGGTTCGAAGCCACAAAGACCTTTTCGGTGCCCAGCTCTTTTGTAAAGGCGGCCACATTCGCCGTACTATACGAAGTAAGGCTCCCCCTCCGGATGGCGGCACTGCTGTTGCGGAAACCAATGATTGCTTTGTACTCCGCCGTAATAGCCGGGTTAAGACTCCAATCGATTTTTGTCCCGGTAAACGGAAAGATGATACGGGTAGGAAAGCCTACTTCCTGGCCATTGTAGATCATGGGTACCCCTTTCATATAGGCTGCCACCACAAAGGCAGCCATAGCGCCTTTCTCCCCGCCAAAAAGTTCCTGTGGCGTGCCATCGGCACTGTTAACATCATGGTTAGTGAGGTAGCGCACTACCTGCTGCCCGTTGGTTGCATTGCTGTATTCTGTATTGTTTAATCCATCAATTGCGGTAACAGGTCCGTTGTTCCCGAAAATGGTTTTCAACCCGCCAAAAAAGCCAAAGCCAAAGGTGTAGTCGAAACCCGCGGTAAAATGATTGCTGCGGGAGCCTTCTGCCAGCAGGAGCAGTTTGTGCGTGGTAATGTTCCGAAGGGTATCAATGGCTTGCTTCCAGAAATCGGCCGGCGGGCCATCGGCATAATCAAATCGGAAGCCGTCCACGTTGGCCGTGTACACCCAGTGTTTCATGCTGCTGATCATCTCCGCCCGCATGGCTGCGTTGTTGAAGTTGAGTTGGGCCACATCGTTCCATCCCATTCCGGCCGGACTCACAATGTTTCCGGCGCCATCCTGCAGGTACCAGTCTTTGTGGCTGGTGGTCCAGGGATGATCCCAGGCCGTGTGGTTGGCCACCCAGTCCAGAATGACGCTCATGTTCCGGCTATGCGCCGCATCTACCAGGGCCCGTAGGTCTGCCAGGGTACCGAATTCTGGGTTCACAGCTTTGTAATCTTTTACCGCATAGGGTGAGTTGACAGAGCGTACGGTGCCAATGGGATAAACAGGCATCAGGTAAATGACATTCACACCAAGGTCTTTGATAGCATCCAGCCGTGCGGTGACGCCCCCAAAATTGCCGCCGGCGCTGAAGGCCCGCATGTTCACCTGGTAGAGGGTAGCGTCCTGCCGGTTGGGGACACCGGCAAAGGGAGTACCGTACTGCTCCGGTGTAACGGAGGCAACCTCGTTCACAGGAAGGGAAAGGGTACAGGCCTGTCCGCCAAAGGACAGGGCGAAGGTAGCTGTTCCGGCCGCCGATGGTGTTCCCGTTACGGTATAACTAAGATTGCCCGTACCATTGGCCAATGACCCCGCCTGGAGCCTGGCGGTGAGCCCGGTGACCCCGGTGGAGGCAATAGGCGAACCGGCGAGGTAGGCGATGCCATTGCCACCGGTATACGGAACCGTTAGGGTACCGGTATAGGCGGTGCCGGCGGTTGCAGCATCGGCGGTGGCCGATGAGCAGTTTAGTGTTGTGATAGCAGCGAGGATGACCGGGTTGGTATTGTCCGTTTTTTTACAGGCGAAAAACAGGAGAACGAAGGAAAAAGCTAGAATAGTTTGTTTCATATAAGCGTTCATAATGGGAGGTGGCAGGCAAGATAGTCAAATGTGTAGAAACGACACAATGAGATTTGTATAGGCAGGGAAGATGAGGAATGGAGGGTGTTTGGTGAACTATTTCTATCGAGGGATTATTTGGTTTTTTTCGACTTTTGGCATCGCCCCAAAAGTCGGGCAAAAGGGCTAGGCAAAAACAAACACTCCGCTGTTTTTGCCTAGCCAGCGCACAAGTCCCTTTCATTCCTGGTCGCGGTCATTCCCTTTGTGTTCGTTCTTTCTCTTTTTTGCTGTTTGCACGGCTGGTTGCAGGCATTTGTTTTTGCAGTCGGCTGAAGAGGCAACAAACGGTAGGCGCTGTATGGCGCCTGTGACAACTAAAGTCTTTCACTTGTAAGCAGGTAGCGCCATAAGGCGCTGGATGGGTGAGGATTTGGTTAGGTAATGAGTAATGAGCAATGGACAATTGACAACAGGCAATGTTCAATGTTGGATTGGAGATGGAACAGTGAAATAGGCGCAGGGTACAGTAGATGAAAGTAGGCGCTTGCTGTTTGCTGCAAAAATCCCTCGTACCTCTCCATGAAAGTCAAGAAGTGGTACGATGGCAGCCAGACCGATTATCGGAGAAGTGGTCACGCTATGATTTTGCTTACCCAGTCGACAGCCAGGCGAGCCGGAGTTGCAAACGGAAAGTTATCGATCAGGATATTTTCAACCAGAGCATTCTCTATAAGACAGTGTAACGGATTTCACCCCTTTGATCCCCGTTTTCATCACATTTCCCCTCCTCCTCTGCCCGGATCAGTCTAACCTTGAACCGTTATTGCCGAAGGGCCCCAACAAAGGCCCATCCGGCCCGTTTCACCCAAACAAAAGCGCCTGTGAACACTGAAACATATTCCCATCAAAAAAGTCCCGGCGAGGGTCTTTCCTATGACGCCTTTGAAAACCAAAAGCCCCGGCAGGCCAACCGCTTCCTTTGGTGGTGTGCCGGTGCCCACCAGCAACTCTTGGCCCAATTTCCCAGCGAACAGATTAAATACAGCGGCCTGGGTGGCGTGGTGCTGGCCACCTTTGCGCTGGCAGCACTTTCGTCCGGCTATGCCTTTTATACCGTATTTGGCAGCCTGTTTTGGAGTGCCTTGTTTGCTCTGCTCTGGGGCGCCATCATCTTCAACCTCGACCGTTTTCTGGTTTCCACCATGCGCAAGTACGGTGTGAGCCGCCAAAAGCAGTTCCTGATGGCCCTGCCACGTTTTTGTTTGGCCCTTCTTATTGGGCTCACCATTGCCCGGCCGCTGGAGCTGAAGATTTTTGAAAAGGAAATTGCGGTAAAGATGGAGGAAACCCTGCACAGCAAGGTCCTCCGGAACGACAGCCTGCTCCGTCTTCAAACCGAAGCAGCTACGAATGTGGCGAGGGCAGAACGGGACCGCCTGCAAAGCCGCAAGGCTGCCATTGAAGACAGTTTGGCCCATCTGCAAGCCGCTTACCTGCAGGAGGCCGACGGCACGGGCGGTTCCGGCCAACGGGGCATCCACCGGCTGACCCGCCTGAAACAGGAAGCCTATGTCAATGCCCGGCAAGGCTATGCTCCCGAACTGGCCCTGCTCGACAGCAGCCTGCAGGCGCAGCAGGGTGTTCTCGCCGCTTCCGGCCTTTCACTGGAAAAGAAGCGCCGGGAATATGAAAACTTGGCCCGTAGCAACCTTGGTTTTCTCGAACGGAACAAAGCCCTCTCCGACCTGGCGGATGAAGAGCCCAGTGTGTGGTGGGCCCTCCTGCTGGTTTCCCTCCTGATTATCCTGGTGGAAACGGGGCCGATTCTTTCGAAACTCATTTTGCCGGTGGGTCCTTATGATGTGGCGCTGGCCCGGGAAGAACTCCTGCCCATGGCGGCTGATGAAGAAGTGATTCAAACGGCAAGAGGATCGGTGTACGAAAGGCGAAAGGCCTTTCGGCATAAACAGCAGGGGCTGACCACGGCGCTTACCGAAAAGCTCACAGTCCTGCAGCAGCGGCAGATCGACGAGGAACTGCGGAAATGGGAGGCAGGTGAATGGGACCAACGGGATCACCGACCCAGCATGGATGAAGTGCTGCGAAAGATCAAAAAGCAGTACCTGTTTGCAGATGACAATGGGTTGTAGAAAGTGCCTGTCACGAACAAAGACGGAACCGGTCTTACTTCCTGTTAATTCTTGCTACCCCGGCTCCCGTCACTGGCGCTGCCCCACCCGTTGGCTTGTTTCTTGAATGGGTTTTCTTGTTCTCCTTCCGGCGAACCGTTGAAAACTCTTTACCATGAAACAAAGCTTGCTCCTTTTTGCGTTAACCTTTTCCCTTCTTGCCAGCGCCCAGCAACGGGTGAACCAGTGCGGCATTATCATCCCGCCCAAATCGGCCCGATCCAATTTCAGTTCAGTGTACGAGGCCGGGGATTATATCCGCACCATGCTGGGACATATCAACTGGCAGGAGAACTTCCAGATCCAGGAGCAGAACGGCATCAACAATGCCTACGCCGCCATTATCCGCAACCAGCGGTACATAGTGTACGACAACAACTTCCTTGAAAATCTCGATGCCTATTCCGGCACCAAATGGGCCTCTATTTCGGTACTGGCGCACGAGATGGGGCATCACTACCGCAACCACGTGGTGGACCGGCAGGGCAGCACACCGCCCAAAGAACTGGAGGCTGATTATTTCTCCGGCTACGTGATGGCCAAGATGGGCGCCTCCCAGGCCGAAGCCCTGGCGGCAATGGAAAAGATTGCGGCCACCCGGGGCTCCGCTTCGCACCCGGCCCGTGCCGACCGCCTTTCAGCCATTGCCCAGGGCTGGAATGCCGCCAGCGGTACCGCCAATACCCCGCCGCCTAACAATCCCACACAACCGCAAACACCGCAGCAAGGGGCGCCCCCCACGGGTGTGGATGCAAGCTGGATCTATCTTTCACTATATGCCAACAGCAACATGACGGTGTACCTCTCCGATGATGGCCGTACGTATAATGAAGCACCCCTGAAGGTGGGTGAGCCTTTCGTGTTCAAGTTTGAGGTGTACAATTATGGCTGGCTGCGATTTGGAAACGACAGCCGTGCCCGCACTTACCGCCTGCAGCACGGGAAGGACTATGCCATTGTGTGGAGCCGGCGTAGCAATGCCTGGACGGTGGTGGAAGTGCCGTAAAGGTTGAAGCACTTTTAAATTTGTTAGGAATATTGAACAGCGGCAGACAAGGACTGCAATTATTCCTTTACCGTTTTTCTGCTGTTGCGGCTACATCCGGCTTTTTACTTCTTCCGCCCCGGTTTTTCGTTCCCGCCTGGCGGAAAGTTTTGTATTGCCGAACAGGTGTGTATACGTAACCCTTACTTGTCGTTCCGACCAATTATTGTTGCCAAAGGTGCGCATGCCCAGTGCTGCCTGGTGATAGCCCCATACCCCTTTGCCCATAGCATTCGCCAGGTCCTGACCCATGATGCCAAGCGTATTGCCACCGGCAAATTCTTTTCGTATACCGGCATTAAGGGATGGGTAACGAAGCTGCTCCTGGTCGCCAACAAGAAGCCAGCTTTGGTACCGGCCATCTAAACTGGCGGTCCATCCCCTGCCCAACCGAAAAGAATTATTGAGCTGCACAAACAGTGTGTATAGGCTGTTGCGAAAGGGCACAGGATGGCTGGATGCGTCTTTGACGCGATGATAAACCCCGGTCAGGTTCCAGACCGTTTTCCACCACCCGGCAGGCGAAGCGGAAAAACTGAGGTTGGCTTCCCATATGTTTTCCAGGTCCAGGTTGGTGGGCACACTGGTTTGCAGGTGTTTTGCTTTGTCCACCGTATTCAAAAAATACACCTGCCCCCTTCGGCGGAGATAAGCCAGCGAGAAAATGAATGCTTTTTGGCCGTAGCTAAGCTTGAACGTATTGGTAAACGCTGGCCGCAGCCTAGGATTGGCATACACCACCAGGCTGGAATCAAGAATAATCAGAAAAGACGTGAGGTTGAAAAAAGGTGGCCGGGAAATAGCCCTGTTGAAGGCAAACTGGAGTGATCGTATCGAATCGATAGCATATGTAAGCCGAATAATGGGAAACGGTGTTTTGAATGCCTTGGCAATGTCTTCGCCCTTTTCACTGTTCAGGTCATAGGTGTAGTGTTCATAGCGAAGCCCAAGTTCGCCGTCCAGGCTTTTTGAAAATTTTTTGTACAGGGAAACATAGCCTGCCAGTATGCGTTCGCTGATTTTATCAACGCCGGAAAAAAGGTCCGGCGCAATGGAAAAGTTCCGGGAGGTGGTGGTGCTGGTGGTTTTATTAAACGACCCTTTCAGGCCGATTTCCATTTTCACCTCATGATCCAGTTCACTGGTGTAATCCAGGCCTGCAATCCAGAAATCGAGAAGGGAGGTACGGTTGGCGATCGCTGCACTGCTATACTCCATTTGCAAATCCGTTGCATTATCGTACCGGATGCGGGCATAATCCAGGTTACCATTCAGGGTCTTTTTAGCGCTAATTTTTTGCAACAGGTTGAGGTTTGCTGAAACCGAGTTGATGGCATTGGTTGGGCTCAGCGTAAAACGTTGGCTGCCGGCCGGTACGTTGTTGATGTAGTCACTGGAGTTACTTTCGGCGCCCTTCCCCCATACCTGTTTTGACTTTGTGGCGTTGATCACGATGCCCATCACCGTCCGGGGACTAAAATCAACGTCGAGGCCAATATTACCGGCGTGTGACCGGTTGCCGAAACCGGAAAGCACTACAAAATTCTCGTGGTAATACGTATCTCCCATGTAATCATATTCCCTGAAATGATTCACGGTATACCTATCGGAACTTGCCAGGTTAAAATTATAGCCGCCATACAGGTTTATTTTTCCTTTTCGGGAATTGAGATTGCCGTTCAGTCCTGCCTTTTCACGCTGCCCATAGCCTGCAATGAGGGAAAGGCTCGCATGGCTTCCTTCCTCGTTGTTTTCCTTCAACACAATATGGATGATGCCTGCCGCACCGCTGGCATCGTACTTCGCCGGCGGCTGTTGAATGATCTCGATCTGTTCAATGTTTTCGGCCCGCATGGCTTCCAGCCTTGCTACGACTGCGGACATGGGTACCCGCTGTATCTTGTTATTGATCATCAGCAGCACCTCTCCCTTTGCATGCATGGTGATGCTGTTGCTTTGCCTGTCAACGATCACCCCCGGCGTTTTTTCCAACAGCTCCAAGCCGGTGTTGCCGCTGAAGGCTGGCGAGGCACTCACGTTCATCACTACCCGGTCCTGCTTTAATTGAAACAGGGGTTTCCTGCTCCGCAGCACCACTTCATCCAGCACGGTGCCTTCCTTTAAAACAACGAGGGGCAGGTTCAGCGACGCCTGTTGCTGCAACCGGAAAGGCGCCGTCCATGCGGTGTCGTGTCCTACCATGCTTACCGAAATGAAATAGGTGCCCGGGCTGATCTTTTCAAAACTGTACCCGCCTTCCTTGTCGGCAAAGGTTCCTTTCACCATAGAAGAATCAGCTGCGCCAAGCAGCACCACTGTGGCGTTGTGCAGGGGTTCATTTCGTGTGTTCACCACCTTGCCCCTGACGGCCTGTTGGGCGCCGGCGAAAAAGGGCAACAGGAAGAAGGCGAGTAAAAGGAGGCAGGCAGTCTTTGGTGTCATGACGTTAGTGGTTTGCGATGAGAAGATGG
This sequence comes from Flavisolibacter longurius, assembly GCA_014163555.1. GTDB lineage: Bacteria > Bacteroidota > Bacteroidia > Chitinophagales > Chitinophagaceae > Flavisolibacter. The sequence continues at coordinate 253,963 of JACJGO010000006.1, read as the reverse complement.
CCGATTAAATGAATATATAAAAGTTACAATATTTTACGGATTGTCATGCAATCACTCATTATTTCTTTCCAACGCCTGGCAGCAGTCTTTTTGGTCCTGGAAAGAGGTTGTAGAACTTGTTCGCAGTGCTTGTCTATCCCTGCGATGCAAGGATTGGGAAGGGGGTGAAGGTTCATAAGCCGCTACCGGCTTTTCAACAAGGCTGTTTTCTTTCGTTGGTGTAACAAAACCAAAACGAGTTTTACGGCCCCTTTGCTGTGCGGCGGCTCACCACAAAGGCAGAAAGCCACAGCTCATTCCCGCAATACCGCACCTCACCCGGAAAACCTTTCATGAATAGCAGGAATTGATAATTTGGGGCCAAAACCTGACTCTTATGAGCACCCATACAAAGCTTCCCCTGCTGGCCGCCCTGCGCAAAGCCTTCTTCCTGTCCCAAAAGTCGGCTGCTACCGGAAAGCCCCTTACCGAATTGATCGAAGAATCCCGGTCGAACCAGCTGCACCGCCGCCGCTTTATCGGCGACGTGGCCAAAGCCGGCGTGGCCCTGAGCGCTGCAGGCCTGCTCCAGGGCTGCCGCAAGGCCGCCGACCTGTTTGAAGCACCACCGCCCGTGCTGCCCGAACCGGCCTACCGGAAAAGCCAGCCAAGCATTGTGATTCTCGGTGCCGGCATTGCGGGGTTAAACTGCGCCTACCAGCTCCAAAAAAGCGGTTATGCGGCAACGGTATACGAAGCCTCCGGCCGCGTGGGTGGCCGCATCTGGACGGAGAAAGGCGTGATTGCACCCGGTGTGACCACGGAACTGGGTGGCGAGTTTATCGACACGGAACACAAAGACATGCTGCAGCTTTGCCACGCGTTTGGGCTGCCCCTGCTGGACACCCTGTCGAAGGAAGAAGCCTCCCTGCTCCGCGACTCGTTTTATATCAACGGCCGTTTTTATACCGAGGAAGAAGTGATCCTTGCCTTTGCGCCTTACCAGAAACGTATTGCCGCCGATATCCGGTCCCTGCCGGCGGAGATGACCTTTGAAGACCACCGGGCACCAACCGCCCATTTTGATCACCTGAGTATTTCGGCCTACCTCGATTCCATTGGCATGACCGGCTTTTTGCGCACCGGCATCGAGGTGGCTTACCTTACCGAGTATGGCCTGGAGAACAGCCTCCAATCGAGCATTAATTTTTTGTACCTGTTTTCGGCCAATACGGCGCAGGGCTTCCAGATCTTTGGCTCCAGCGACGAACGCTACAAAATAAAGGGCGGCAACCAAAGGGTAACGGACGCCCTGTACGAACGGGTAAAGAGCAACGTGCACACCGGCCACGAGCTGCTGCGCATCAAGGAAAAAAGCAGCGGCTACGAGCTCCTTTTCCGCACAGGCGGCAGCACCGTTTCGGTGGCGGCCGATATGGTGGTGTGCACCCTTCCCTTTAGCGTACTGCGCCACCTCGAGCTGCAGGTAGCACTACCGGATTGGAAAACGAACGCCATCCAAAACCTGGGCTATGGCACCAATGCCAAATTGTTCTTGGGCTTTAGCGACCGGGTGTGGCGCCGCCAGGGACACAGCGCTTATGTGTTCACGGACAGCCACATCCAGACCGGGTGGGACAACACCCAGTTGCAGGAAGGCACGGCCGGTGGCTTTACCGTGTACCAGGGCGGGATCAAAGGCGTGCAGCTGGGCGAAGGCAGCCCGCAGGCACAGGCCCCCAAATTTGTAGCGCAGCTGGAAAAACTATGGCCCGGTTGTGCGGCTTCCTACACCGGTGTGGCAAAGCGCATGCAGTGGCCCGACTACACGTATGCCAAGGGCAGTTATGCCTGCTACACCGTAGGCCAGTACACCACCATCCGCGGTGCCGAGGGCAAGGCGGTAGGCAACCTGTTTTTTGCCGGTGAACATTGCAGCGCCTATTTCCAGGGCTTTATGAACGGGGCTGCCGAAACCGGCCGTATGGCGGCGGAGGAAGTGGTGAAGGCTGTTAAGAAGAAAAGGGTGGCGGTGATGGAGGGTGTAGGTATAAACTAAAGTTAGGCAGATTGAAAATCTTTTTTAGTGCGAACACGCAGAACTTGGAATAGGACATAAAAAGAAAGTTCAATCATACTTATGTTGTTGGTGGCCAGCTGCACCGTAGCCGCGCATTAACACCAACAACGGCTGAAAATTGAAAACGACAGTAATAAGTTTTAAAGAATATTGCAAAAAAGGATACTACTCTGAAGCCGTAAATGATTTAACATCTAAAATTGGCAAAGTTGCATCATGCAAGAAGGTGCCTCTAAACTCACTAAATATTATGCCTCTTGCGGTACCAATTGTAATTGTACTAAGGATATCTAGATACTCTTTAGGAATATTTGAGTTAGGAACTTCGCTGTCAATTAGATCTTCATAATTAAGGATATTAAAGGCACAAGCGACACTTACATTACCCAATAAGCTTTCATCTTCTTTTGATTTGATGGCAACATGTAATGTGTGTAAACTCTTTTTTTCTTTTTCATTAGATCTTATATCAAGATCAACGTCAAATCTGTATTCAGGAACTTTTCCATCTTTATTTATTGGTAACGTTAAACTCTTATTAACTAGTTCTATAAAATCAATTGTAAACGAAATTTCTTTTGTTCCTTTCTTTTTAGCCATTTATATCCTTTCTGATCTCGTAAATAATTTAGACTGATAACAAACGTTCTTATTAGAATTAAAACTTGGTTTTATCAAATCAAGTTTTAATTCATCTGTCTCAATACATCTAGGTTCATTGGAATGGACTGATGCATAAAATCTAATTGTTTTATCCAGTGGATGTAAGTTGAAAGCAAAAAGGTCTATTTCAAGGTTTTCCTCAATATCAAAAAGAGTGTCAATAGTAAAATTATGTCCGCCACTTAACCATTTTGTAATTACAGAGGGCTGGACACCCATCATATTGGCAAATGCTGACTTGTTAATCCCTTTTTCTTTGATTGCTACTTCTATTCTTGATGCAAGCTGTTTTGCTTTCTGGACCTTTTTAGTTTGAGTTATGTCTCTATTCATATAAAGAGCAGACATAACTAGACTCTGGCTATCTCTTAGTTTCCTGTTTTCCATAGCATGTCTCCTTTTTTATAAATTACTAGCAGTTGTTTCAATGCAAATATGTATCCTTTTTTCATTTATGAGTAAAAACCAAGAAAAATATTTTATCCTTTCAAATATTTTTCTTATACGTATATATTAGTAAAGGTGAATAGAAAATATTTTCATCTTTAAGTGAAATTTTATATTTTTGTCTTTTAGGTCAAAATTAACCTTTTTTATGTAGCGTCTAATTTAGTATCTACGATGCCAACAGATGAGCAAAATGAAGTCTTAAAATAATAATCATGGGAAGAAAATGTTTTGTTTCCTTTAAAACGGAGGATTTGGCGTACAAAAATTGGATTTGTGAAAATCCAAACATTGATATGATTGATAAGTCCCTGCATGAGCGGATCGACTCATACGATTCAGATTACGTCATTCGTAGGATAAGGGAAGATTATCTGTCCGATAGTACTGTCACTATTCATCTCATTGGCCAGCATAGTGCAGAGGCATATGGACCCGTCGAGCAGGAATACATTAAGCGAGAACTGCAAGCCTCGCTGTATAACGGTGAGGTGAACAAAAGAAATGGCATTCTGGGTGTCGTATTGCCCTCAATGTATTCTGCCGTTTACGGCGGTTCCAGTTTCTGTCTCACTTGTGGTAGGAACCATAACCAAATTTATGTTAACGACTCCACTACCATTAAAGAGTTTAGTTACAACTATTACATACCCCATAACAAATGCGCTTGGTCTGAGGAGGACCGCTACTGTGTCTTGGTGAGATGGAGCGATTTTACTGCGAACCCAGAAGCTTATATCGAACAGGCATTTGCCAAGCGCTTCGCACCCATCGCTGATAAAACCAGAGTTTACCCATAATAAATACAAAAATGACTCCTTTAAAAGAAACCGACTTTCCTGGTCTGTACCAAGCAGCTGATGTCAAGGCAAAAGAGGTGCAGCAAAAGCATTTTCTTTCCGTACTGGGGTACTCGGGTTTGCTATTGATCGCCTCTTTGTTTGCCTTCTGGGCCAGAGACCCAGACCCTTTCTTCAAACTAATTTCTGCGAGTCTGTTTTTGTTATCGCTAGGACTCATGATCTGGCAAAAAACAGAAAAGCTGGAAGAAATCTGGTACAACGCAAGGGCGGTAGCAGAATCCGTAAAAACAACTACCTGGCGTTTTATGACCAAAGCATCTCCCTATGAAGGAGTTGATACAGAGGCCGATCAGTTGTTCCGCAACGATATCCGAGAGATACTAAACCAAAACGAAGTGTTGGTGCGCAAACTAAAAGCGGAAACGACTAGTTCAAAGGCAGTTTCCGACGCGATGAAGAATGCACGCCGTCTGTCACTCGCTGAGCGGGTGCAGTGGTATAAGACTGAACGCATCGAAGACCAGCAGAAGTGGTATTCAAAAAAAGAGGCCGACAACCGAAAGATGGGCAATTACATGTTCGCCATCGCCATTGCACTTCACGGGCTGGCTATAGGACTTCTCCTATGGAATATCAAAGAGCCCTCTCTCGTGCTGCCGGTATCGGTTATCGGCGTGGCCACTTCCGCAGTGTTAGGTTGGATGCAGGCGAAAAAGTACAACGAGCTGGCCTCATCGTATTCCCAGACAGCACACGAAATTGCACTGATCAAATGCGAAGATGAAACCATCTCGTTGGAGGAACAATTCTCAGAATATGTGCTCAATTGCGAGGGAGCCTTCTCCCGCGAACACACTCAATGGGTTGCACGAAAAAGAAAATAATCACTCATAGTAAAATGTAAAAAAGTGGCTTATTTAACATTCAACAACTTGTCTACACGTCAGTTTTTTAAGGCTGAAACTCTGAACGAAAACTTAGGTACTACCAGGTCTGCTGCTACCCGAACCGTCTTCCTTTCCTACCGGCATATCGACCGTCAGTGGGTGAATGACGTAGTACGTTTTCTGAAAGGGATGGGTGTATCGGTTTATGTAGATTACTTAGACCAAACACTCGAGGAACGAACAAATGAACAAGTAGCTGGCATCCTGCGAGACCGCATTCGTGCCTGCGCAAAATTTATTTCCTTGGCTACACCCAACAGTAGTAATTCTAAATGGATGCCATGGGAACTCGGCCTTGGTGATCGAATCATCAATTATCCCAACGTAGCCGTGCTGCCACTTACTGTTACCGTCAATCACTGGCCCGACCAAGAATACGGGAGGATATACGGCCGCATTGAAAATAACGACAACTTTTTTCCCAAAAATGATAACTGGTACGTGACCTTCCCTGACGGTCGACAAATTAATTTCAGAACCTGGGTTTTAAATTAATCAACATGGCATACAGAAACAAGACCTATGTCGCTTTTGATGGCGATAACGATATGTGGGCCTATGCATTTATGAAAGGGTGGAATGCCCGTGAACACATTGATTTTGATTTCCACGATGCACATAACATCAGTGAACTGACCTATCGAGCGCAGAATGAATTCTACATTAAATCTGTGCTGCGGGAACGTATGAAAAACGCAAAGCAATTCATCTTGTTAGTGGGAGGATCCACACGCTTTCTTCGAAAATACGTACAATGGGAAATTGAATTGGCTATGAATCTGAATATTCCCATCATCGTAGCTAACTTGGGTGGCTTGAACGGTGTTGATCACACAAACTGCCCATCTGTACTTAAATCACATCTATCGGTTCATGGGCCATTCAAAAAGGACTTTATTAAGTTGGCCATGGATGATTTCGCACCCAATCATAATAACTACGCCAGAAGGTACTCAGGACCTGTCTGGTATACTCGGTCATTCTAAAAAGAATAATATGGCATTTCAGAAAATATGCTTCGTCATAATGGGGTTTGGGAAGAAGACAGATTTCTCTACTGGTAAAACCTTTGATCTTGACCAGACCTATAAAAACATTATCAAACCAGCAGTGGGTGCAGCCGGATACGAATGCATCCGCGCAGATGAGATTATGGAATCTGGGATTATAGACAAAAGTATGTATGCTTTATTGATGCAAGCTGACCTAGTGATTGCTGATATTTCTACGTACAATCCAAACGCCATCTACGAACTGGGTGTGCGGCATGCAGTTCGGCCATTCACCACAATCATCATCAAGGAAGACAGCGAAAGTAAGATTCCGTTCGATCTCGATCACACCCGCATTTTTAAATATGCACATTTGGGTGATGACATCGGTGCCGACGAGTCACGACGTTGTGTTGAAGCACTAACCGGCTTGATAAAAACTGTTGAACAAAGCAAGGCAGTTGATAGTCCATTGTACGAATATGTGAAGGACATTCATCCCCCCCAGTTGCCGGAAGTGGAATACCAGCAACTTGTAAAAGACCTTGCAGCAAGAGAAAAACACATTTTTGCCCATGTGGAGAAAGCGCTGCTTCACATGAAGCATGATGAATTTGTTGATGCTTACAAAGAATGGGAGAAAGCCTCGCAGTTAGCTCCATCGGAGCCATATTTTATTCAGCAGCAAGCCCTGTGTCGGTATAAGTCCAAAAGTCCTTCTCCCAATACAGCTTTGATCGACGCCTTAGGCATCATTAGAGAGCTCGATCCTGAAGGTAACACGAACGACCCTGAGACTTTAGGAATCACTGGTGCGATTTACAAGAACCTCTGGATCCTAGAAAATGATCCAGAATACCTGAAACGGGCTATTCAATATTATGGCAAAGGCTTCAAAGTCCGTAACGATTACTACAATGGTGAAAACTATGCCCTTTGCCTGAACATGAAAGCCCAATTGGAAGAAGACCAGGATGAAAAAACCTATGCTCGAATGGAAGCCAAAAAAACAAGACAGGCTATCGTGGAAAAGCTCGAAGAAGAGGCAGCAGTCGATGATTTCAACCAGCGTATCGATCGTAAATGGGTCTACGCAACCTTATCACAAAGTTTTTTTGCCCTTCTCCAGCCAGAGAAAGCGAGTCAGTTTGAAGAGCTTTTCCTGCATTCAGAGATCATGGATTGGGAACGTGATACTTTCTACAGCACTAGGTCGCAATTGGAAAAACTGCTACAATAATCCTTCCTGCTAACAGTAGTGTTCCTCAAACCTTAGGATTTTCCGCCGTTGTGGATGTTCCTCCTGCTTCAGTGCATAGCTGCACTAACAACACGCTGCTGAACCGGGGCAACATCCGCAATTCATCTATTGCTAAAACACTTGATGCAGCTGTTACAGCGCTTGAAACGGCCTGTCCCTAAACAGCCATAAAGAGGCGGCTACATTTGCTCCTCACTTAAACCTACGTATCATATGATCCCTAAAAATTTTGTCGCTCTTTTTGCCCTAACCCTCTCCCTCTTCTTTCTTTCCTGCAGCAAATCGTCCACCGTGGAAGAAATAGTAAAACCGCCAGCCGGGTCCAGCGTTTTTTCCCTTACGGTGGGTAACACCACGTACAACCTGGATAGCCTGCAGGTGATAGAGACGTCGCTGGGTTACTATATCCGGGCTACGGAAAAAGAAAACCCGAATGATGCCTATGGGATATCGCTTTTTCTGAATACAAAAACACCCGGTGCCACTATTGGGTATGGCAACTTTTCGGAAACGGGAAAAGCTTATGTCAGTGGCAGCCTGGGTGCCGGCCAGCAGTTCAGCTCCAGCCACCTGAACACGGGTACCGGGAATGTAACCACCAGCAATGGTAGGATAAACGCAAGCGTTGCCAATGGCGTGTTGACGGCTTCGTTTACCGGGTCCCTTTTTACGGCAACCGGTGAAGCTATTTCGGTGGCCCTTTCCCTGAAAACGTCGTTGCCCACCGAAACACCGGATAACCCGTCGCTCCAGTTTTTTGATTTTGAATTTGATGGGGCCACGTATAGCCTGCATGCCTTGGCAGCCACGCCCCATGACAAAGGCTATCTTATCATGGGACTTGCTTCCAACAACCAGATCGTAACCCTGGTGATGAATACAAAAGCCGTCAATACCAGCGTTGCGTTTGGCGATGTGGATGATGCCGGCACCTCTTCGGCTATGTTCAATATTCCGTCCGACCAGGTGTATGCCACCACGGGGCGTGATTGCGGGGGACGATCGATTGTTTATAACCAGGGTGCGGCGAAATTCAGTGCGATTGGCCCTGTAGGCGGCTATATAGAGGGTACCATCAGCGGGGCTGCTTATAAGAATGAAAATGCCTGTAACGGTGATGGCAAAACGATAGAAAGCAAACCGTTCCGGGGATTCTTTAAGATCAAACGGATACTGTAAGCCTTTGTACGCAGATGACACCAGGGCCCGGGTATTCTACCCGGGCCCTTGCTATTCCCGCTATCCACAGTACTTCTCAAACGGTAAGCCTGCTGGCCCTGGTCTGTGACTCAGGCTTTGTTATTGTAACTTCTTCAGCCAAACGATTTTACCATCTAACCACTCGCCAACAATTCTTCCCTTCCATTTTATGTATCCAGTAAACGGTTTTTCTTCACCTAAGAATTTATATGAACCATCATCTAGTGCTTCAAAAACATGAAAGTCAAAATATTTTTCAATTCCTATATTTATTTTATTATAACAGCGGTCAGCAGGAATGATGCTCGAAGGATTTGTATCAGGATACTTCTGTTTTATCAAATCTATAATTTCATGCGGCTTAAATGTTCTGCCTTCTTTCCCTTTGAACGTAGATAAAATTTTTTCTTTTATGGTCATGTTTTGATTAATGAATTACAAATGGCAAAGGTTATCTCTGTGAAGCATTAATAGAGTTCTTCAGAAATCATAATCTCTATTCATCGTAAGCGAAAGAAAGTTTGAGCAAAGATTATAAAGCACTTTTCCGGTTCACGATTTGAATGAACCAATTAAGTCTTGCATACACCGCTGAATAAAATTTTCAAGTTCATTGACAGATACCAATTCCTTTAATTCAACTTCTTTACCACCCTTTGACTTGGGCCTTCCAATCAGACTAAATGTTCCGATTGCACAACCATTAGGACAAGGTTGATAATTATACTTATAGATGCCAGCAATTTCGTTATTCTTTACAGTTATTAACTTAAACTCAATCGACGCACCATTACGTTTGTAATCAATCGTTCCGACTTCAGTTACCTGTTTTTTGCTTGAAACCTTTGTTACTTTATTCGTTGTGTAGATAACAGCAGGATCAATGTTTACAACTTCTAAAATCAGATCTGTATTTGTTAAGTCTTTGATTTTAGAATAGTCAGTAGAACCTGATTTGTTGATTATTTCGTTAAACAAGCCCCTATCCCGTACACTGAATCCTTGTTTGAGTAATTCTTTCTCAATTGTATTGAAAAGAATATTGTTATCCTTACTAGATGCAGTATTACTTGTTGCTTTATCATTTGAATTGGGGACACGTAAAACAAATGTTGGACTTGGATTATTTCTGAAAAATGTTTTCAGGTTATTGTTTGCAAATACTTCATCTGCTTTTTTGGGATAAGTGATTACTGTTGACGTTGGAGAGCAGCTAACAAGCACGAGTGCTGAAATAGCCATAAATAAGAAAGGCTTCATAACAGTTAGTTTTTGATTGTAAGTAGAATATGATAAATATATAGAAATGTTTATGACAAAAAATGATTTATTTCCGCCATTGTTGGTGCTCTTTCCCTCTTCTGTATATACCTGCACCAACAACCCGATGCAGAACCGGGGCAACCGCCCCTGCTATCCGTAGTGTTCTTCAATCTTTAGGATTCCTAGCCCCAGTCTGTGACGCAGGTCCGTCCGTAACTACAGCATCTTACCATGCAAAATACAGGCAGTACTACGGGCCGTAAGCCTAAACTAGGGCCAGCATTCCGAATACGCAGGAAAACGGACTTTACTCAAAATACGTATCAAACGCCTTCACATCGTCATTCAATGCATGTGATGCAGATTCGGCGTCACGGTTGTTCTTTAACGCCTGCACGTGTTGTAAAAAAGGACCCAACCAAAGGTGTAAGGCGTCATGGTCCGGGCCCGTCATGCGGCAATCCTTTATTAGCTTATCAGCATGTCTTTGCAGTTCTTCACCACTGAGTACGCCGCTGGCGTGCGAAGCCTGTGAAATGTGGGTTTTTATTTCTTTCATATGTTGCCGCGTGGCCGCATCCAGTTTCCACTTTTGGCCATTATTCAGTTGTAGTATCGCCGGCTGTGTGGTTACTGTTGCGTGCCGCTCTGTTGCATTGGTTTCGCTTTTCGATTGATCGTTAGCGCAGCCGGCCATAAAAAGCACCAAGAGTGGTAAAATAGATTTGACCATAGTGGTAAAGTTGTCAGGGTTGTCGATGTCATTCTCGCAGGCATCGTCCTAATGTACGCAGGTGGTCCCGGTAAATCCATGATAAAACTCATACCCCGTTTTGCCGGTGGGCAATGGTCAAAATCAAATTTTGCATGCCGAATGATGCTTACCTTGATACTCGAATGTCAAGCACAAACAGTATGAACAAAGAGACCACCATCGACAACTACCTGGATAGCCACTATATCCACCGCAGCAACTGGCTGCGGGCCGCCGTGCTGGGGGCCAACGATGGCATTATTTCTGTTGCAAGCCTGGCCATTGGCGTGGCAACCGCCAGCACCACCCGCGACCCGATCTTACTGGCCACCATTGCCGGGCTGGTTGCCGGTGCCTTGTCCATGGCAGCAGGGGAATATGTTTCGGTGAGCTCACAAACCGATATCGAAAAAGCGGATATCGAAAGAGAAAAGCAGGAACTGGCAGAAATGCCTGACGAAGAACTGAAGATACTTGCCCAGATTTACGAAAGGCGGGGGTTGCAAAAGGAAACGGCCATGCAGGTAGCCAAAGAACTGACGGCGGTGGATGCGTTGGGTGCGCACATCAGGGATGAACTGGGCATCAACGAAATCAGCCAGGCCAATCCCATACAGGCGGCTTTTGCTTCCGGGGCCGCTTTTACGGCTGGCGGCCTGCTGCCGCTATTGGTTACGTTGTTTGCTCCTGTACAGACCATGGAATATTTTCTTTATGGGTTTACCATTCTTTCCCTGATGGTACTGGGTGCGGTAGCTGCTAAAACAGGTGGTTCCGGAATCCCGAAGGCCATTCTGCGTATTGTGGCCTGGGGCACCATCGCCATGGTTTTGTCTGCCTTCGTGGGTTATCTTTTTGGTGTTCAGGTTTAAGGGTGAGCATGTTCAAATGTGGTTAATGCCTGTTGGTTGATAACCTTGTCATACAAGTTCATGTGCCGAAAAGATTGGGAGCCACTGTCCCCTGCTATCCGTAGTGTTCTTAAATCTTTAGGATTGCTGGCCCCAGTCTGTGACGCAGGTCCGTTGTAACAACAGCATCCTGTAAAAAGCAACTAATAGCTCGGGCCGTAGGCCTAAACTACGGCCAGCCATCCTAAACCAAAATCAGTCATTACCGGCTTATCCGGCGTATTGTTTCTTCTACCAGAAAGTGATAAGTTTAAGGTAGCAACCAAAACAACCATACGCATCGGCGGCTACAAAATCAGAAATCAGCAAGCCATTCACTTCATCACCTTTGCCGTGGTGGAGTGGGTAGATGTCTTTACCCGCAAAGCCTACCGCGATATGCTTATTGATAGTCTTCGGCACTGCCAGCAGCAAAAAGGCCTCGTGCTGCATGCCTGGTGCATCATGAGCAACCATGTTCATTTACTGGCATCGGCTCATGAAAACAACCTTTCCGACATTCTTCGCGATTTTAAAAAGTTTACGTCGAAGCAAATTATAACAGCCATCCAGGCCAATGCGCAGGAAAGCCGGAAGGCCTGGATGCTGCGCATCTTTCTACAAGCAGGCGAAGCCAATGGCCGAAACAAAACATACCAATTGACCGGGAGCCTAATCCCGCAGGTGTGTCAGAAATCCCCAGTTGTCAACACCGGTATGGTAAAAAAGAGCGGATGAATACTTGTATTCATCCGGCCACCGGCAAAGCCCTGCCCTTACCGGATTCAGGTGAATGTATTTCAACTTTTGCAGCACTACCTTTTCGGTCCAAAGTTCCACGGATAAAGGATTTCTCTCCCAAAACTGGTACTGCCTGTCCTTTGCCTCTACCCGAAACTGCTGTAAGACGGCCGGATGATGTTTTGTCAAGTCTTCTTTGATTCGCTGCGCCGTAAACTTTAAAAAGTCACGTTGCACCTCTGGACGTTTGCGACCAGCCTTCAGGTGCCACACCACGTGAATATGATTAGGCATGATGACAAAACCATACACCATCACTCGCTCGTCTTTTACCAAAAAGCGCAGGCTGTCGATAAGAATGTTTTTATACTTATCAGGCGCCAATAGCTTCTTCCACTCAAGACAAGTGGCGGTAAAGAAGTGAGGATATTCCGTGATGATGGCGGACATGCTTGATGAAAGGTAAAGCTTATCACTGGTGTTGTTGGTAGGCTGAGGCTACAAAGCCTCGCCTCAACACCAACAACGGCAGTGTGTTCTTCAAATTATAGGAATGCTAGCCTGCGTCTTTGCCTCAAGCCCGTCCGTACCTGCCGCATCTTGCCAAGGCTTAGTTCGGGCCATAGGCCCAAACTACGGCCCTCCCCATCACTCACTTATTGCCGTCGTTAATCGCGGAATGGTGTAGATGTTTTTTTGGCGGCCGCTGATATAGCGAAACGTTTTGCCATCCCAAAAGCCGTCTTCTTCCAGCATGATACGGGCGTCTTTTTTCCATTCGGGAATATAGGTGGTGGCATTCAGCTCAATGCTGTACGCCGTGTTGGAATAAAGCGGGTAATCGCCGGGGCCGGGCACACCGCCCTGTTGGTCCCACAGGCCAATGGTAGGCCCGGCGGCGTGGCCGTGCAACCCCAGGGGGTGGGTGTAAATGCTGGGACGGATGCCGGCCGCTTTTGCTTCCTGTAAAGCGCCGGCAAGGAGCTGGTTACCGGTAGCGCCGTTGCGGAACTGCCCTGTTAAAAAGTCCTGCAGCCGGCGGGCAGCCGTCATGGCCGCCCCAATCGATGCGGGTACAGCGGTTTCGCCGGGACGCAATACATAGGCGTGCTGCTGAACATCGGTGTTGAGGCGCAGGTAGGTAATGCCTACATCGCAGTGCAGCAGGTCGCCGGGCTGAATCACCTGGTCGGCCGGCCTGGCCGCAAAGCTGCGCAGGTGTTCGGCCGACAGGCTGTCGGAGCGCTGCACGTCCACCGAAGGATGAAACCAGGTGGCCAGCCCCAGTTGGGCAAACCGTTGCCGGAACCACCACACCACATCATCGGTGGTGGTGATGCCCGGTGTAATGACCTTTTCGGAGAAAGCCTCCGCAATGAGGCTGTGCGTTAGCTGCACCAGGCTTGGGTAAACCTGCATTTCCCGGCTGGTGCGGGTTTCCAGCCAGCTTACCGCCAGCTTTTCGGCCGAGGTGATCTTTCTTTTTTCTGCGGCCGGCAGGTGCTGCAGCAGTTCGGTGTACTCGGTATGGGTAAGGCCATCGGCATGGCCAAAGTCGGCGGAAAAATTAAGCCCGATCTTTTGCGGGTTGCGGCTGGTGATGATATCGACCAACGCTTTCCATTGGTCGGGTTGCTTCTCCGGGTTCCAGGCCGACTGAATGGCGGTGCCCACATTGTAACGGGCCACCGCCAGCTTTTCAAACAGGCCCTTTTTCGCATCACGATAAAACACGAGTATCGTACGGCGGCGGGCCGACAACCAGGTAGCGGGCAAAAAGGTTTTGATCACCGGGTCTTCGTTGTACTCGCGACTGATGATAACCCACATATCAATACCCGCCCGGTCCATCAGGCCGGGCAACAAATGGTTGATCCGGTCGGCAAGAATTTCATCGACCACCCGCGCCTGTTCGCGGGGCGAAAGCACCTGGGCATGGAGGTCCGTAAGAGAGAAAAAAAGGAGAAGGAGGAAGAGGAACCGCATATAGCGAATGTAATGCAATTGCAGAGGCGCCGGGCTTTTCGCCCTGTCGCTTGACAGCGTGGACGAAGTGGCCAGCATCATGGAGGCTGGACTGGCCGCCGGTGGCACCGAACCAACCGAGATGCGGGACTATGGCTTTATGCAACAACGCACCATTGAAGATTTTGACGGCCACACCTGGGAAGTTTTTTATATGGACATTTCAAAATTTCCTGCCCAACAACCGGCAGAAGCGCAAACGGCGTAGCCGTTGATTTCCTGCACCCTTCTGGGGAGCCGGTGCGGGACACATGCAGAAGAAATCTTATTTTGCTTTATCCCGCAGGCTTGCGGCCATTCCCTCTTTCGCCGCAGGCCTGGGATATACGAACTATGAGAAAGTTTTTCCTGCCGCTGTTGGTCATCACACAGCTCTCTTTCGGCCAGTCGGCTAATCAAAAAAAGATGGATGCCTATTGCACCGCACAGGCATCGTTCTACCAGTTTTCCGGCGTTGTCTTGGTCGCCAAAGGACCCACCGTTGTTTATCAAAAAGCATTTGGCACGGCCGACCGCCGGTGGAACATTCCCACTGCGCCGGATACCCGTTTTAAGATTGGATCGCTGACGAAACAATTTACCGCTGCACTTATTTTACAACTGGCCGATGCGGGCAGGCTGTCGCTGGAGGATCGGTTAAGCCAATGGTTTCCGGCCCTTCCCAAAGCCGACAGCATCACGTTGCGGACAATGCTCAACCACACATCCGGACTGGGCAGCATCAACGAAGGCTCACCGCAATTCCTGGCCCTTGTAGGCCGTGCGGTGCCGCCCGATTCGGTGATCACACTCTTTCAACACAACGTCTTGCGGTTTTCACCCGGCAGGGATTTCTGGTACAGCAACCCGGCGTATGTCCTCTTGGGAAGCATAGCAGAAAAGGTGACTGGTCAGCCCTTCCATGTTGCCGTAACCAACATGGTGCAGCGCCTCGGGCTAAACCGCACAATGCCCGACCGTAGCGATACGCTGTTGCCCCAACTGGCAACCGGCTACGAACGAAGAGCAGGCAGGTGGATGCCGGCCCTGCCGTATGCGCCTGAAGTGCTGTTCAGCGCCGGCAACATGGTGTCAACCGCTGCCGATCTTCACCGCTGGCAACAGGCCTTGCACGGCGGAAAAGTGGTCAGCGCTGACCGTTATCGCCAAATGATTACGCCGGGCCTGGGTAAATACGGTTTCGGGTTCTGGATCGATTCGGTACACGGGCAAAAGCTGATTTACCACACGGGCAGCTACCCGGGGTTTGCTAATTATGCGCTGTATTTCCCGCAAAGCGATCTGCATGTGATTGTGCTAAGCAATGGTGGTGGCGCTTCACCATTTGTAAACATGGCGTATGCATTGGCGGGTATTTACCTGAACCAACCGGTTGAACTGCCCAAAAAATACACCGCTATACCCACAACCGCAACCGGACTGGAAGCGGTGGTCGGTCGCTACGAAGTGGGCCTGCGTCCCTTTGTGCTCCTGGTAAAAGACGGCAGGCTGTGGACCCAAACCGGAAGCCGCCTGACGGAGTGGAAACAGTTTGCGACGGATGCGTTTTTTCTGGATGAGGGTCCTGATACACAGCTGTATGTCTTGCGGAATGACAGCGGTGAGGCCAAAGGGTTGCGGCTCGTTCGTAACGGGATGGAAACGGGGATGAAAAAACTGTAAAGTCCCTTGCTATCCGTAGTGTTCGTTAAGCTATAGCATTGCGTACCTGTGTCTGCGACGCAGGACTGTCTCATAGCAGCCTCTTGTCTATAACTACAACTCACAGGGCTATGGACCTCAATCACCTCCGCTTCTTTTTGTATAAATCCCCGAACTTTTCGGTTCGCTGTTTGTCAGGGTAGGGCATGCAAACAGAAGAGCCAAAGGAAAAGATCATTGCCGTAGCTGGCGCCAACGGAGACTTGGGAGGTCGAATTATAGCAGAACTGGTGCGACTTGGAACAAAACCAAGAGCCTTGGTAAGAGAAAGCAGTAAAGCTTCTTTTCCGGGTGCAGAAACAGTTGTCGTGAATTACAACGATCCGCAATCATTGCTATCCGCTTGCCGTGGGGCCCACTGCGTGGTGTCCGCTCTTTCGGGACTGCGGGAGGTGATTGTTGACGCACAGACTGCGCTGCTCACCGCTGCGGTGGAAGCCGGCGTTCCGCGGTTTATTCCCTCCGATTATTGCATTGACTACACCAGGCTGCCCGACGGCAGCAACCGCAACCTTGACCTCCGCCGCGAGTTTAGCCGCAGGCTGGATGCCGCGAATATTGCCGCCACGTCGGTGCTCAACGGCATGTTCACTGACCTGTTACTGAAAGAAGCCCCGCTGATCCAGGCGGGCTGGAAGCGGGTGCTTTATTGGGGCGACGCTGATCAACTCCTTGACTTTACCACCATCGACAACTCGGCCGCCTTCACGGCACGGGCAGCCCTGGAGAGGGATACGCCACGCTATCTTCGCATAGCCGGCGACGTGGTGAGCAGCCGCGATGTAGCCGGAGCGGCTTCCCGGGCAACCGGCCATCACTTTACACTAACGAAGGTTGGCGGCCTGGGATTTCTAAAAGCCATGATCACGATTACGAAAACCCTCCTGCCCCAACGGAGCGACGTGTTTCCGCCCTGGCAGGGCATGCAGTACTTACACAACATGTACACCGGCTTGCCCAAGCTTAATCCGCTTGACAACGACCGTTATGCTGACTTGCAGTGGACCACCGTCGAAGACGTTTTACGGAGTGGGCTACCCAAAGCATCGCGGCAATTGTCAACGGCGAAAACAGGCTAACTTGCCGCACAAAACAGCGAACATGGACGGAACCGTCAGGGCGAACATCAAACCCGGTATGCTGGTCAATATCATTTTAAAAAAAGACCAACGTACGGGAGTGCTTACAGAAGGCGTGGTGAAGAACATTCTGACCAGTGCGCCCAACCATCACCGCGGCATCAAAGTGCGGCTGGAGGACGGCCAAATCGGAAGAGTGCAGGAAATTCTCGAAGAGGATACGGACTAGAAGGAGCCTGCAATTACGGCTACCCCTTTTGTTCCTCCGCCTTTCGGAAAGCTGCCATTTGTTTGCGAGGAAAGTCCGCGCAGACCAACAGCTTCCTGCCAGCTGTGTATTGTATTATCACTTGTCATCTGTTTCTTTCCGCACCCCTCACCCTCACTCAAATCCCTCCTGCGCCCCTTGCTTCACCACAAACCTTCTGAAGTAAATGGTATTGCCTTTATCCGCCAGCTTTTTTTTCCTGTCATCCCCTATTTCTTCTGTCGTGTATTGCGTGGCATAGCAGGGCATGATCTGCAGGGCTTTGTCTTCCTGGGCCTGCGTGTAGGTTTGTTTTACATTGTAATACTGCTCGTGTACGTAGCCCAGTTCTTCCATGAAATTTTCGGATTGCTGCTTGGTCCAGGCAACATAATAAAGCGGATATTTTTCTACCCATCCTTCCCGCAGCAACAGGTCTGTAACGGCAGCTCCGGTTACAATATGTTCGGCATGATGCGTGTCGCCATCGGGGCCAAAGGTGAGCAGAAAGGAAGGTTGGATAGAATCGATCTTTTGTTTCAGCAGCTGCAGGAACTTTTTATGCTGGCCAAAATACTTACCCACCCCTATTTTGGTATCCAGCCGTTCGATGCCCAGGAAGATGGGCGTCTCAATACCAAGAATGTTGCAGGCACAACGGGTTTCTTCTCTCCGGAGATTGCCCAGTGAGTCGCCAGCCGGGATTTTAGTTACCCGGGTGCCATCCTTTCCATCGGTTGCAATAATGAGCTGCACTTTATAGCCCATCTCTTTGTGTTTGAGTAAGACTTCGGCAATCGCTGTTTCATCATCGGGATGGGGGAAGATGGCGAGCAGTGTTTTTTGCTGGGCCGTTGACTGGCTACCCACCAACAGGTGCAGCAGCGCTGCCAGCAGATGGCTTTTGTACATTCGCATATTTGGTAAAAAGGTAGTGATTCTAAACAAAGGGCGAACAGGACTGCGGTTCTTTTCCCTGCTATTTGCAGTGCTCTTCCAATAAAATCATCGCCGTATGTGTACCGTCCACAAAACGCAGCCCACACTGCACAACGGGCCTGGCGCAAACGGCATTCAACAATGCCGCAAATAACCTCACCGTGATATTTTCTGTGCGCTAGTTTTGAAAAAATAAATTTTTAGCCATGGCACTCATCAACCCGCACATCAATTTTAACGGCAATGCCGAAGAAGCTTTCCACTTTTACAAATCGGTTTTCGGTGGCGAGTTCGCCAACATTGTTCGCTTCAAAGACCTGCCGGCGGCCGGGCATCCCATCTCCGAACACGAAGCAGAAAAGATCATGCACATTGCCCTGCCCATTGGCCCCAACGTTTTAATGGGTAATGATGTTCCGGAATTCATGGGAAAAACAAATGAACGGGAGAACCGGTCTAAGATCTCGATCGGCGCCGAAAACCGGGAGGAAGCTGACAAAATATTCAACGGCCTTTCAGCCGGCGGAGAGGTGGAAATGCCCATTGGGGACAGTCCCTGGGGTTCTTACTTTGGTATGTTCCGCGACAAATACGGCATTGAATGGATGGTGGATTACGACGCCCGGCACAAGGGAAAGATCTAGGGAAGAAAGGGGCTCACTAACGGCAACAACCGCCCCTACCTATCCGTGGTGTGGTTCAACGTATAGGATGCTGCCTTTGTTGGTGTACGGCCTGGCTTAGAGTGCCAGCCCACCAACAACAGGTCCTCTGCCTAAAGCCATCAACGCACAGCACTACCTACCTGTCGACACTTTCCACTGCGATTATCCTGTTCCAGGAAAAGAAAAAAGGACAGGCCACAACACATGATCATAGTTCGTACTGATTAAGGGTGAAGCGCCTGTCCTGCTGCTTTGGTAAGAGACAGGTAGCCTGCCTTCAAAACCGTGCCGTTATCGCCGCAGCAGGGGTTGCAATTCCGTAAGCCTAATCTGTGGCAGGTAGGGGTCCAGCCCCGCGGTGTCGTCAAAGGAATGCAGGTCGAGCACCACGGCACTATCCGCATCGAGGTGCAGTTCTACATAAAAGCCTTCTACCTGGCAAAGAATAGCGGTAAGGCCAACACCGGTTCTGGTGAGCAGGAAAACACCTTTGGTGTGTACCAGCCTGCGTTGTTTGGCTGATGAAAATGCCTGAAAATCCTGTAAGGTCATGGGGTACGGGTTAAAAGGTTATCACTGCAATCCAAGTGCCGGAGCAGGCTGAACACTACGCTCCGGGTTCTGTCCAAAACTTTGTGGAAGCCTGTCCTCAGAAACGTCTTCATCGTTTCAGCACATTGCGTTTTTTGTAAGCGGTAAAAGAAAGCCCCTCCAAAAAAGAGGGGCTGCTGAGCTAAATAAGTACTGGGTCGTACTTGAAGGGTGCGGTGTTTGTCAAAGGGCTGTTTGTTTTCAAAGAGAGTGCGATCAGACAAAAACCTACTGAAAATAGCCATGGTGATCCTTCACACAGGTACGAAAACGGGCTTTTTTCAAGGGTAAGAACCTTTCTGGTGCAAAAGGTTTAATGGGATGAAAAAAAACTGTTTACAACAGCTCTGAAAAACTATAGGTATGCATTTTGTAGCCCTGTACTGCATACGAACCCGGCGCACCAACGCGTTCTTCGTATCTGACCTACGAAACCCAAAAAGCGTGATGATGGACCGACAGTGGAAGCAACTGGATACCCCTGCCCTGAAAGCCCTGTATGAAGTGGAATTCAAGGCGCTTTCGGATGCCCTGCTCAATGGCGCTGCCTGGAAGGATGTTCAGGACAAACGCAAGCGGCTCATTACCCTCACCAAGCTCCTTTACGACAAAAGCCTGAACAACCCGGCCGAGTTTCCCGGCAGAACACAAGCCTAAAGCCCGGCGTTGATATTTGTAAGAACCCTTGTTGGATAGCCCGGCGTACGGCCTTCCACATTTACGCAGGCTGGCCTCCCCTTTGGCAAAGGAATTGCAACTGTACAGGCGTTAACGTACCTGAAAAGCGCAAAACGGTCTTGCTACCCTTTCGAAAAACACCATTCACACGTACCGGAATGAATCCTTGGGCACCCCCTCTCTTGCAGGGGGTTTTGCTTGTCCTGTACTTTCGGCAGCGACATGCCGTGTTCGTCTGTGCCTGCACGATAGCAGCAGGCTCTGAATTAATTTATCTATCTTGAGACCCGTTTATGTCTAAACCTGAGGAGATCATTATTATCGAAGACGACCGCGATGACCAGGACATGGTCCGCGACGTGCTGCAGCAATTGGGTGTTTCGCACCCGCTGGTATTTTTTGATGATTGCGAGGCCGCTTACCAACACCTGCAAAGCCGAACAGAAAAGCCTTTTTTAATTCTTTGCGACATCAACATGCCCAAGCTCAACGGCATTGAATTCAAGCGGAAAATAGAAGCAGACGAGCAGTTGCGTTCCCTGTGCATCCCGTTTGTGTTCTTAACCACCTCCGACAACCCAACCACCGTAAAAGAAGCCTACGGGGTGGCCAACCTGCAGGGCTATTTCCACAAAAAGAACACCTTGGAACAGATTACGGCCCAACTGAAGGTTATCCTTGATTACTGGCACATGAGCCTCCATCCGGCCTGCGCAACAAAATAAACAGCGCTGGTCGGTGATAGTCCTTCCGTGTCAATACTTATTTTCCCCTGGAGATTTGTTATCCATTTGCCTCGGCGCATTCTCCTATTGTAAACGATTTCTTTCCCTGTGTGCAAACGGGCTGGATACCTGTAGCGCACAGCCAGTAAATAATCACCCCTTTTCTCCCCATCGGTATAAAGCTGCTCCGCAAAGAACAGCCGGGAGCTACCAGCACGCTGGTTTTTACCGTTTGGGCCGTATTGCCCACACCCGGTTGCCCGCATCATCAGCTACCAGCATGGTGCCGTTCCTGGTAAAGGCAATGCCTACCGGCCGGCCGTGCACATCGTTTTCCTTTCCTGCCAGGAAGCCGGTAAGGAAATCTTCGGGCGGCCCGGAAGGCTTGCCGCCTTTGAACGGAACAAACAACACTTTATACCCCGCCAACTGCGACCGGTTCCAGGAGCCGCGTTGCCCAATAAAGGCACCGCCGCTGTATTTGCCCGGCAGGGCCGCCGCCTCGTCAAAGGCAAGTCCCAGCGAAGCCGTATGCGAACCAAGGGGCACCTCGGGCACCAGCACCGAAGCGGCGGCCGGTTTGGGTACGCTGTCCTTCAGCCGCGGGTCTTCGTTCTGGCCAAAATAATAAAAGGGCCAGCCGTAAAAGCCGCCCGGCTTTACCGATGTCAGGTAATCCGGCACCAGGTCGTCGCCCAGGCCATCCCGCTCGTTAACCGCCGTCCACAGGGTCGTGCTGCCGGGGGCCCAGCCCATGCCGACGGGGTTGCGGAGGCCACTGGCGTAAAGCCGTTCGCCGGAGCCATCGGGGTTGATCTCCAAAATAGCGGCCCGCCGGTTTTCGGTGGCCAGGCCGTGCTCCGCCACGTTGCTGGCCGAGCCTACCGAAACATAGATTTTTGAACCGTCCTTACTGGCCAGCAAATTCCGCGTCCAGTGGTTGTTGTAGCCGCCGGCCGGCAGGGAAAGGATTTTTTTCCCCTGCCCGGTGATAGAGGTGGCGCCGGGTGTATAGGGAAATTGCAGCACGCCGTCGGTATTGGCCACGTAAAACGTGTTGCCCAGCACCAGCATGCCAAAGGGCTGGTTCAGGTTCTGCAGAAAAAGGGAACGGGTTTCGTACCGGCCGTCGCTGTCAGCATCCCGGAACAGGGTAATGCGGTTGGCGGAAGCGCCATCGTTCTGCGATTTGGTTTTGCCGGCCACAACGTTTTTCACCTTGTCTTTCACCCCCGATTTGGTGTTGGATTCCGCTACCAGGATGTCGCCGTTCGGCGTAATGTAAATCCACCGCGGGTTTTCCAGGTTGTCGGCAAACGCCGTGACCGTAAACCCCTCCGGCGCTTTTGGTGTTTGCCCGGCCGCCCATCCAATCACGTTGCTGAAGTTGCGCACCGATTCGGTGGCGTAGGGCGCCGGCAGATCAACCGTTTGCGTGGCAGTGGCTACAGTAGCGTCCTTGCCCTTGTTTTGTTCCTTTTTTTCTTCGGCGCCGGGGCCGCAGCCCGTGCTTATGATGTAAGCGGCGAAAGAAAGAAGGGTGATACGATATAACGTCATGGAAAAGAATTAGGCGTGAAGAGAAACAAAACGTATGCCTTGGTTGTGTTGAAGGAGAGAGGGAACAAACCCTGCTATCCGAAGTGTTCTTCAATTTATAGGATAGCTGGTCTGCGTTCGTAAACCAGGTCTGCCTATCGAACCTGTAGCGTCTTGCCAAATAGAGTAATCGTTCGGGCTGCAAGGTCAAACTACAACCTGCCATGAAAAAGAAGTGAACAACGAAAAAACGTTTACCAATCACCGGTAGCCTCAGTAAGGATCGCCTGCCAGCTTACGGGTAAGGTGCCCGAACCGAGATGCCAGGGCTGCGCTGTCTTTGCTGAGCGTATCGGCTCGCGGGCCGGAGAGGGCCAAAAGAGCGTAGGACTGTCGGACCGTTTTGGTTTTGTCCGATGGCATTTCAATGCTGTTGTCGTGCTCCTCGTAAAACCACACCAGGGCCTGCAGGCTGCTGTCAGCCGCCCGGAAGATCCAGGCGTCTTTGCGGTGAAAGTCACTGGCATCGCCCCAGGCCTGCGCCAGCTCCACGTACGATGTGATGCTGTCGGCTTTCTGGTTCCAGTAAAAAAGTTTCAGGGAGTTGGGCACATACCAGTCGGGGGTGCGGGCCAGCAGGCCGGTAAATCCTGGTGCCAACGGTAAGCGGTACACTGCAAACAAGCCCGGGGGATCGCTGAAATGTTTTTCGGCTATCTCAGGCGGAAACAGGACGGCCGCCGCACTGTCCAGCGGCACCCCTTCGTACGTCCCTTTCAGGTCGGGCGGCGAATACACCCAAAGCGTATCAAACCGCTTTTCCCGGAATGGGGCTAACAGGCCGGCGTTCTGGCTCTCCGCAGGGGCTTCTTCATTTTGAACAGTATTGTTTTCTCCTGTGGTGGTGGGCTCCCCATTACAGGCGGCCAGGAGCAGGAGCAGGAGGCAGGGAACTGAGGTTTTCATGTTAGATACCATTTCGTTTTTATTGGCTGTTGCTGCCAGTCACGGAAAGGCATAGTTGTAAAAAGCTTTCCGGCAACCGGCACCATGCTGGCCGCCTGTAAGCTAAAATCATTGTGCCACCCGGCCTGTTCTTTCAAACCGGAAGCCTACCCTTCACTCACAGAAGGGAAGTCCTATTTAAGCAGTTTGTCTTCCCTGCGTTTTGTTTCGCCTCCTTCCAACCCTGCTCCTGTTGCGGCTCGGTGTTACCCCCCTGTACGCAAGGGCAAAAAATGGGATCAAGTCCATATCAAGTCCATTAAAGTATGGACTTGATATGGACTTGATACGGCAATGGGGATAGTCAAACACCGCTTTCACAACCGGGGGAAAGGCCGTTGCGGCGGCGGGTGCACTGCTAGGGCCAAGGATAAAACACCCGGAATTTTGCCACAGGGCCCGGGCAAAACGGCTAGCTCTTTTCAAAAGAAAAGCCCCCGCCGGTGACGACAGGGGCTTTTTTATCCGTTTGTAAAAAAGCTTATTCTTTTACCACGGAGAGGCGCAACTGCTGGTTGCCCTGGCGCATCTCGGCCAGGTACACACCGGCCGGCAGGCCGCTTACATCCAAGCTGGTTTCAAAGCCCTGGATAGCGGCACGCTTTACCGGTTGCCCGGCGGTTGTAAACAGGGTAATGCTGCCGGGCTGCGCACTGCCGGTGCGAACCGTGAGTCTAGTTTTTACCGGGTTGGGATATAGGTTTGCCTGCAGGGCCTTGCCATACCGCGCTGTTACTACGCGGCTGTAAGTGTTGGTGCCGTCCCTGTCCTGCTGTTGCAGGCGGTAGTAGTTTATGCCTTCTATTGGTGCCGTGTGAAGAAGGCTATAATCCTGCCGGCTGCTGCTGTTGCCTGCTGCATTTACAGTGCCAATGCGTTTCCATACCCGGCCATCGGTGCTGTGCTCCACTGCAAACGCTAAGCTGTTTTGTTCGGTGGCCGTGCTCCAGCGCAACTGTACGCCTTTTTCGGCCAGGCTTCCCTCAAAATGGAGCAGCCGTACGGGCAGAAGGTTATCGTATTGAACGGTAATCAGGGTATTTCCCCTGGCCACCATCTGCACGGTGTTGCCATTGGTATAGGCTGCCATGGCCGAACCAAAGCTGGCCTGCGGCAGGGCCGTCCAGCTACTACCATCGGTGGAGGTAATGATATAATCCTGGCCGGTTACGGCATCAATCACAGCCCCAGTAAACTGTCCGTTGCTGTAGGTTAGCAGGCCCTGGTCCCAGTTGCCGCCAAGGGTAACCCCTGCCGGTGTGTTGGTGCACACGGCTTTGTTTCCATAGCTGGAAGCCGTGGCCGGCGTGGCTGTTGACACGGTAAAAAAGTTATAGTCCGCATCGATGCCCAGCACATGGTACCGGGTGCCGTCAAAAACCACGTCGTTGTAATAGTACACGGTAAAACCAAGATCGGGGGTTACATCGGTCCAGCTGATACCATCGGTGGAGGTAAGGATGCGCCCCTCGTATTCATCGCCGTTGGAGCCCAAGGCAAAAAAACGGTTGTTCACATAACGCACCCTGTTGTAATAATTGTTCAGGGTATTGGCCGTTGTCCAGCTAACACCGCTGTTGGTAGAGTAGCGGAGAAAAGGACCATCGTTGTTGTACCCGGCGGTTACAAAACGGCCGGCCCCATAGGTCATGGCAATGGTGCTTTCGTTGGCATCGTGGAAAACCTTTGTCCAGCTATCACCTTCATCGGATGAGCTGTAGATACCGGTATAACCGCCTGCCAATACGGTACTGCCGTCGTAAGCCACCGTATAAACTTCGCGGATGTTGGCAGGGCCGCGGCTGGTCCAGTTGCTGAAGTCAGCAGTGTTGCAGAGCAGCCCGTCGCTGGTGATACCGCCCACAGCCACGTATTTGTTGGCCGTTTTCACCATGTCGGTGAAGCTGTTGCCGGAATGCTTATACACCAGACCATCGGCAGAGCTTACGATGCCTTCGTTGCCGCAAATAAAATAGATTCCGTTGATGATGGTGGATTCCTGCGGAACAATGTAGGCGGTCTTGGGGATCAGTATAAAGTTGACGCCATCCGTTGAGGTGAAGGTAGATCCGTAGCCACCGTAGTAAGTGCCGGAGCCGTAAAAATGGTAGTTGGTACCGTCCCAAACACCATTAAAAATCTGATGCCCTAAGCCCCATGGTCTTGTGGTTCCATCGGGCTGTGTTAACACCACGGAGGCTGTAAAGTTGGTCCAGCTAATACCATCGGTGGACTGATACATGTCATTACCCGCCGTAAAAACAAAAAACCGGTTGTTCAGAAACTGAATGCGGTTGATATAGGTGGCCGGGGGAAGGGAGTTGGTGGTAACCGTCCAGCTGTTGCTTGTTGCTGTTGTTGAGCGGTAGATGATGGCCTGGGAACCGTAGTCTTTGCGGGCCGACAAAACATAAACGCCGTTGCCGTAGGTCAGCGACATAAAGAAGTCGGCCGGGTCGCCGGCGCCAAACACCATGGCTTCCCAGCTAAGACCATCGGCAGATGTCAGCAGGGTTCTGTTTTTGCCAATGGCAAAAAAAGTGTTGTTCACGAAATAAACCTTTACCAGGTCGGCTGTTGTGCCCGATGGACGGGTTGTCCAGCTACTGCCATCGGCGGAGCTTTGAATCACGCCGCCGTTGCCCACCACCACAAATACACCGGCGCCATACACCATAAAATTTAACTGGCTGGCGGTTAGCCCGCTGGTGCTTACCGTGCTCCAAGCGGTGCCCGAAGCGGATTGAAACACCTGGTTGTATTGGTAGGTGGTCAGCAGAACATACTTTCCATTGCCATACGCTACCTGGCTGGCCGGCCGGCCAATGGGATAGCCTGCCTGCACCGTAACGGTAGGAGCTTGTGCCTGTACCCGTGATTGACAAAAAAGGAAAAACGAAAAGAAGAGAAACGCAGTGAGTTTCAGAATTTTCATAGGATTTTGATTAAGATTCGATAAAACGGTGCAAAGCTAACCTGCCGTTTCTGCAATTTCAAGTTGCGGTGCCTTTCTTGACAGCGGTGCACAGGTGTTTTTTCCGGGAATAAGGGGAAATCCGTACCGGGAATAAACCTGGTTTCCCCGCCCGTACCAGGGGCTGGCTAATCCTGACAGCCGTCCTCTCCCAAAAGAAACAGGATACGCCCAACCATGCGCAGTGTCATCAAACTCTAGGATAACAGGCCTGCGCCTGTGAAGCAGGTCCGTCCGCACCGACCGCTTCCCGCCAAAAAAAGACGGCCGGCGTATGTTAAAAAGGAGGAACGCTATCTGTAAAAACCTAACTTAGTCTTCCTTAACCCCGTTTTTGTGCCGATGTCAGCAACCGCAGCAAAACCAGTGGATACCTTATCCATCCTGAACTCCATCTCTGCCAGTACACCTGATCTTATTTATGCGTTTGATCTCTCCTATCGCTTTACCTATGTGAACCATGCCGTGCTTACCATGTGGGGTAAAACCTGGGAACAGGCGATCGGGAAAAGCTTATTGGAAAATGGGTACGAACCCTGGCATGCCGAGATGCACGAGAGGGAGATTGACCAGGTAGTGGCTACCCGCCAGCCCATTCGCGGCGAAGTTTCCTTCCCGCATGCCGTGCTGGGCAACCGCATTTACGATTACATCTTTGTGCCAGTGACCAACCAACAGGGCGACGTGGAAGCGGTAGCGGGCACCACCCGCGACATCACGGAAATAAGAAAGGCCGAAGACATGGTGCGTAAAAGCGGGAAGCAGCAAGCCTTCCTGCTACACCTCAATGACCATTTAAAGGAGATGGCCGATCCGGCCGATATTCAATACGGGGCGGCCAGTCTGCTGGCCGGGTACCTGCATGCCGATCGTGCCGGGTATGCCGAAGACGGCGGTGACGGGCGAACGGTGATTGTCACCACCGACTATACCAACGACGTAACCTCCATCCGGGGCAGGCACACCTATGACGATTACGGCCCGGATCTGTTAAAATCCCTCCGGGAAGGCAAAACGATCATCCGCAGCAACATTGCGTCCGACCCTTCGCTCAGCAAAGAAGAAAAGGAGGCCCACAAGGCCCTCCTGTTGGGAGCCATGCTCAATGTGCCGCTGTTGCGAAACGGAGAACTGCTTGCTGTTTTTTTCATCCACCACCGGCAACCGTATTCCTGGACGGAAGACGAGATCAGCCTGGTGCAAACCGTTGCCGAACGTACCTGGGATGCCGTTGTGCGGGCCCGGGTTGAGAAGGCGCTTCACGAATCGGAAGAACGCTTTCGCACCATGGCTGATACCGTTCCGCAAAGCATCTGGATCACGGATGATAGCGGGCGGGCGGAATTTTTAAACAGGCACTGGTGCGACTACTGCGGTGTGCCTTTCTCCGACACCACGGCAGCCGATATTGCCGTAAAGCACCTTCACCCCGACGATGCGCCCAACGTGATGGAGGCCTTTGGCAAAGCCATGCAAACCGGAGAGCCCTGGGAGGTGGAGCAACGCAATCTTTCCAAAGAAGGCGAGTACCGCTGGTTCCTTAACCGGGCCACGCCGTACAGGGATCCCGTTACGGGAAAAGTCACTAAATGGTTTGGCGTGGGCATTGACATACACGACCGGAAGCTGGCCGAACAAGCCCTGCGAAAGTCGGAAGAAAGCCTGGAGCGAAAAGTGATGGAACGCACTAGGGAACTGGAAAAAACCAACGAAGAACTCCGGCAGTCGAACCAAAACCTGGAAGAATTTGCCTATGCCGCTTCGCACGACATGAAGGAACCCATCCGGAAGATCCACTTTTTTGCCGACCGGCTGAAAGGACGGCTGCAAAGCAAGCTGGAAGAAGAAGACCGTCGCTATTTTGAGCGGCTGGAGATGGGTGCCCGGCGCATGAATTCTCTCATCGACGACCTGCTGCTGTATTCGCATGTCAGCCGGGGTGTTCGGTCAACGGCAACGGTGGACCTGAACCAGACCCTGGCCTTTGTGCTGGATGACCTGGAACTGCATATTGCCGAAAAGGGAGCCAACGTAACCGTTGGGCCACTGCCTACGATCAAAGGGCAGCAACGCCAGTTGCAACAGCTTTTTGAAAACCTGCTGGCCAATGCACTGAAATACAGCAAACCGGATGGCGTACCGGAAATCACCATCGAGGCCAGCCTGGTAAACGGAAAGGAGGTGGCCATCCAACGGAACCTCAATGGCATTGAAGGCGAAACACGCTATCACCTGATCCGGATAAAGGACAACGGCATTGGTTTTCTGCAGGAGGATGCCGAACGGATCTTTACTGTATTCACCCGCCTGCATGGCAACAACGAATACAAAGGCACCGGCGTTGGCTTATCCATTGCCCGGAAGGTAGCGCATAACCATGGCGGTTATATCTGGGCAGAAAGCAGGCAGGACGAAGGCGCTACGTTCAATGTGTTGCTGCCGGCTGAATAAGATTACCGCCTGCTATTCGGCATGTTCCTTTAAGTGATAGGAGGACTGGCTCTTACTAAGGGCACCAGCCCATTGCCAAAACAATAAACATACGGGCCTTTGCTCTAATCTACGATTAGCCCTGTACGTTACCGGGTGCACCGTCAAACAAAAAAAGCTGCCTCGCGGCAGCCTTTCTATCGTTACTGTTTATGCTTAGTTCTTAGTTCTTTGCTCTTTCCCGGTTCTTTCCCATCTCTTCGTAATACTTGTTCATGGCAGTTATTTGCTCCGCCGTCATAAATTCTTTAAACTTCTTTTCTTTTTCTGCCTTCATTTCAGCGATCTTTTTGCTGCGGTCTTCTGCACTCAAATCTTTTAATTCAGCAGCCGCCTTCATGCGCATTTCATAATTGAGCTCGATCACCTTCTCGGCCTGGGCATCGGTCAGTCCCACTTTTTCTATCAACCCGGGCTTTTGTTTTTCTTTCATCTGCTGCAGCATCGATGGAGGATCGCCGGCCGGCTGGGCATAGGCATTAGTGGAAACGAGGGCACCTAAGATCAAGGTGAGGAATAAAAGCTTCTTCATAATCGATTAATTTAAATATTGAAGCAAAAAGGTATTCCATTCCTCCGTTAACCACCGTTAATAACTGTATAAGCGGCAGTTGCTGAGAGCCGGCAACAACGGTGCCTGTGCTTTCGGGGAGTGATGAAAGAATTTTGATGTGACGGATTTTTACATAAGGCTGGGTTGGAGTTATGCATGGGTGTGGCTGCTGCAGCCAGTCGTTGTGTTCCTTTGACGAGAAAGAAACAGAACGACAGGACACCAAGGGGAGGCAGGCTTCATGAAAAATTTATCCAATGCCGGTAGTGGTACCGCCTACTGCACCCAAGTTCTGTCATAAATCAAAACGCTTTCCTGTTGCTCGTTCAGCACACCAATGCTGATCTCATTCCGGGTCCAGGGTGAGGCTAAAATGGCTTGCGTAAAGGGCATAAAATGCTCGGTGTCGATGATCAGGCCCTGGGCATTAAAACATGCACTGGCGCAGGCCCATGTTTTCTGTTCTACCACATAGTTCACGTTAATGGCTTCGCGTTGAATGCCCAGCACATACCGGCGGCCCGGTTTGGCCCTGAATTCAAAATAAGAATCATACACCTCATCGGGAACAATAACCACTACCTCGTTGCCGGTGCTTGCTTTTACATGCCGTTTCAACCAGCCATTGCCCGGGGTGGCGCGGGGTCCCGGTATTTCAACCCGGGCCCTGGCTTCGGTTACAAGGATGGACTGAACCGTCTTATACTGGTTGCTTTGCCCGTTCACCGCCCGGGTGTACACCTCCACATCGGCGTTCCAGGTACCGGGTGTAAGCAATTGTAAAGAAGCGGCCAGGTTGGTGCCCTGCCGGGCAAATTTTGCTTTGCTGGTTTCGCTGCTGCCCGGCTTGCGAAAGACAACATCCGCCGAATCGACCTGCCCAATGGACAGGACCGACTGCGAAAGGTTCAGCACCAAAGAGGCGGAACTTATTTCTTCTTCCCGGTGTTGCTTTTTGCTGCAGGCGAAGAGGAGGCACAGGACTGCAAGAGTGATGATTGGCTTCAAGGTTACTGTTTTGGCGCCAAATGTAAATTGCCCCTTTAGGAAGGGGTATACGGAAGCCGTATGAAGTGCGGATAGGGGGTGCTGAAATGGGTATTCCACTAAAGTGCCGGGGCTTGTTTTATAATATGGCCGGCAGGATTTGCGGCATTAACCCAAGATTGCGGATGAAGGAAACAGAGCTATCGGTTATGTGCTTGGTTCAACTTGCCTGCTTTTTTGCAACGCAGGCCTGTTCTTCAAAATGCTTTTTTTGCAAACCTTTCTCCAACAACATTCCCGCTACCTTTGCACTACCCGAAACCTTTTGGCATGAACGAAACGTACGAAAAACTGCAGGCCCTGTACAGCCGCATTCCCCGCCGGCACACGGCCGACAACGTTAAAGAGATTTACAGCATCCTGGACGCGTATGAAGATGTGCTGAAAGAAATGGAAGCCGATGAACGCTACGGCGCTAATACAGCGCCGCTTTTTGCGCCCCTCGATTCTATCCGGGCCACGGTTAAAAATTCAAACAGTCCCAAGGCCTCCAAGAAAGAAAAAGACAACCTGTTTGACGAAGCCTCCGGCACCCTGAAAGATGAAATAGAAGCTGCCATGAAACTGTAGTCATCTGCTACCCCGGTCGTATGCGTCTTACAACCCAGGCTAGCAGCGGACCTCATAAGCCATTGGCAGGCAGCGAAAACCGGTTTATTCAACCAACCCCGCATTGTTTTTGTTCTTTTTGCCTATGCACCCTTTTCTTTTTTCCCTGGCCCTTTTGCTTAGCCTTTCATTCCTGCGTTGCGGCACAACCGGCCAATCGGGCCGGCCGGCTACCGATACCGCTTACACGTACAAAACCCCGCACCCCGATGGTACGGGCAAAGTGTACATGGGCCGGGAGATTGCCCATGTGATGAGTGCCAGCGGCGCCGGCTGGTTGGAGCGGAGCAGCCGGCAGCAGGAAGAAGATGCCGATGCGGCCATTGCCGCCCTGCCGCTAAGGCCAGGCAGTACTGTTGCTGACGTTGGCGCCGGCAGCGGGTATTATACCTTTCGGATCGCCAGGCGGGTACGGCAGGGAAGGGTCTATGCGGTAGAAGTACAGGATGAATTTGTAGCGTCTCTGCAGGCCAGGGCCGAACGGGAAGGCGCTTCCAATGTAACCGTTATCAGGGGCAGCGACCAGGAGCCCAACCTGCCCGACAGCTCAATTGACCTGGCGATTATGGTGGATGTGTACCACGAACTGGCTTATCCAAAGGAGATGTTAGTAGCGTTGCACAAAGCCCTGCGGCCCGACGGAAAGCTCCTGCTGCTGGAATACCGTGCCGAGGACCCTTCCATTCCCATCAAGGCCCTGCATAAACTCAGCGTGGCGCAGGCGCAAAAAGAACTGGCGGCCAGCGGCTTTGTACTGGCCGAGTATAAGCAGTTCCTGCCCATCCAGCACTATCTTCTGTTCCGGAAAAAGCTGTGATAAAGAGGCAGGTTTCTGTTATACCGGGTTAGCCCTTTCATTCCGGCCATGGTGTGGTTACAAACGCTTTCTGAAGCAGTTGGCGAATCCCCCTTACGATTTTGCTGCTGAAGCACCTGTCTGCCATCCCCTTTGAAAGGGAGTGCAGTCACTCCGAATGTAGGAGAGATCGCAAGGGGGATACGCTTGCACGACGCGGAAAGATTGCCTACCTTAAAACATGTACTACCTGCCTTACAACCAAAACCTGAAAGCCTTTTCCCGAAGGCTTCGCAACAACTCTACACCGGGCAAAATACTGCTTTGGAAAAAACTGCGGGCAGGCAGCATGAAAGGCTACACCTTTAACCGGCAAAAACCATTGGGAAACTACATTGTTGCTTTTTATTGCAAACCCCTCTACCTGGTGATTGAAGTAAATGGTGGTTATCATTTAGGAGCAGCGCAGCAGGTAAAGGATAAGGAACGGCAATCCGTGCTGGAAGACATGGGCCTGCATTTTCTCCAGTTGATAGATAAACAGGTGCGGAAAGACATGAACGTTGTAGTGCAGAAAATTGAGAACTACTTTACGCACAATGCATCACATCTGGTTCGATGGCTTCATTCCTTTCAATTCTTAACCACCATTCCCGCTGTTTTGAGGGAGATAAATTTCGATGGTGGCCCCTACCCCTTCCTCACCCTGCGCTGTAATCACACCGCCATGATTTTCCACAATGCGTTTGCAAATGGCCAGACCAATACCCGTACCGGAATAAGCTTTCGGGTTGTTAAGGCGGTAAAAAATGTCGAACAGCTTTTGGCTGTAGGCCGGGTCAAAACCAATGCCGTTGTCCATGATCCGAACGCGGTAATAAAGGTCAGCATCCGCCAGCAGGGCACTGCCAGTAGTACTGGACAGCTTTTCGCAGTCGATGGTGATTACCGGCGGCGTGTCGGCCTTGGCAAACTTGAGGGCATTGCCAAGGAGGTTCACAAATAGTTGCCGCATCTGGTAAGGAATCGCAGATACCACTGGTAAGCTCTTCACATGGATAGTACCGTTGCGTTCTTTTACTTCATCGGCATATTCGGCTACCACATCTTCTAAAATTGCATTGAGATCAGTGGGAACATACTTTGTATTTTTATCATCCACCAAGGTATACGCAATGATGTCGCTTACCAGGTTTTGCATGCGCATTGCCGACTGCTGAATGCGAGTAATGGAGGACGCTAGTTTCTCCGATAGCTCCTTCTCTTCGTACATCATCCGGGAAGAGAACACAAGGATCTTGCGCAGCGGCTCTTTTAAATCGTGCGAAGTGATCCAGTTAATATTGGCCAGCTCCTTATTGGCCTTGAGCAGTTGTTCGTTCAGCAGGCGCTGTTTGGTTTCCTCGGCTTTCAGGTACTCCAGATGAAAATGATTTTGAAGCGCATTGGCAAAGCGGGAGGCCGCATTGATCTCTGAAAAGCGCCATTCGCGGCTTTGAAAGCGGACTATTTCCTTGTAAATGGCAAAGGAAGAGCGGGGTGAGAGCTTGTTTTCCCGCACCTTGCGCACGGCTTCATGCGGATCGCCAGCCCAGTTGATCGTTTTTTCAGTCTCTTCGCGAAACCAGATGATCGCATCCTTCTTTGGATTTCCGAGTTTGTGGTACAGAATGCCGGCTGCATAACGACTGATTTTTTCCCCTTCGGGATAATGCAACCGTAATTGCGAGGTGCTGAACTGCATGCCGAATGCATTATCGGCCAGCCAGGCAAACAGGGCTTTGGTTTTATCTGCTGGGGGCACCAAGCCTTTTTCAAACAGTTTTCCGTTATGTAAAATGGCAGCGCCACTCGCATTGGCGACAGGTAGCAGCGAGGAAAAAGCATTCAGCTTTAGCGCAAAGTCTCCGGCTTGCGGAACGGCGTTGAGCAATTGCTGCAGGTGCGCTTCAACGGTAGTGTGAATGGCATACTCTTCTGCCACTTCCCGTACCCGAAGTTGGGAGGTCAGGAAATGGCCCTGCATGAGTGCCGCCTGTCGTTGAACAATGTTCAACTGTTTCGGCGAGTAATGGTGACAGGCGATAAGCCCCCACAGCTTTTCATCCAAGAGGAGCGAAATGGTCAGCGTGGCCTTCACGCCCATGTTTTTAAGGTACTGAATGTGGATGGGTGACACGCTGCGCAGCACGGAATCACTCAGGTCTGGTTGTGCGTAGCCGCTGTTGTCGGTAGTGAGCAGGGGCACTGCGGCATAATCCACATCAGCAATCATGCGGATATGGTTACGCAGGTAAAGCTCCCTTGCCTGCGCCGGGATATCGGTATGCGGGTAGTGTAGATGGAGATAAGGTTCCAGGCCATCATGTTTGCTTTCGGCAAACACTTCGCCATTGTAATCCGTATCAAAACGATAGATCATCACCCGGTCGTAGCCGGTTACCCGACGGACCTGATCGGCTATCCGCTGACACAGTTCCGGCAGGCTTTGGACCCGTTCAATGATTTGCACAAACTCTTTCGACTGGTCGAAAAGGTCAACGGTTTCGGAGACGGGTGTAGGTGCTTCCAGTTCAATCAATACCAAGTCGTCCTGTTCGCAGACAAACACTGTCCAGGTTTGGTTGCCGTGCTGAAAAGGAAAGGGTTTTGAGGGAACAATCTCCTGTTCGAGGGTTTCCTTAACAACCCTGTACAGTCCGGGCAAAACAGTGGCTAAGGATTGCTGCAATACCTGAGATGGGGTACTACCCAAAAAAATGTCGCAGTTCCCGCTGCAGAAACGGATGATGTCTTCTTTATCGATTGCTATCAGTACGCCGTGCGGTTGAATAGCGCCGGGGATGTGGA
This sequence comes from Flavisolibacter longurius, assembly GCA_014163555.1. Classification (GTDB taxonomy): domain Bacteria; phylum Bacteroidota; class Bacteroidia; order Chitinophagales; family Chitinophagaceae; genus Flavisolibacter. The sequence goes on along the minus strand of JACJGO010000006.1, from coordinate 219,430 downwards.
TGGGCTCCGAATCGCAGGTAGCAATGGAGGCTACCTGCTGGTTCGACACGTCACGCAGATTCATCGGCGGAAGATACATCCCAAATGAAATCCCAACTCAGGGTTATCCATAAAAAATTCTTGTCCAACCAGCGCCAAAGATCATGTGAAAAATATCAGCGGCGCCTTACTGCCAGGCTGCCAGTCAAACAGATTGGCGTTAAACTTGATGCCATCAGGAGACGAAATAAACTTTATGGCAACAGAAAAAGCAATATTGGCCGGGGGCTGTTTTTGGGGAATGGAAGAATTGATTCGGGAGCTACCGGGAGTGGAATCAACCGTAGTAGGCTATACCGGCGGCGACGTGCCGAATGCGACCTACCGCAATCATGGCACGCATGCCGAAGCCATCGCTATTACATTTGACCCGGACGTGCTTTCCTACCGCAAACTGCTGGAGTTCTTTTTCCAGATTCACAATCCAACCACCAAAAACCGGCAGGGCAACGATATCGGACTTTCTTATCGGTCGGCCATCTTCTACCTCACCGAAGAACAAAAAACCACGGCGCAGGACCTTATCCGGGAAATTGATGCCTCGGGCAAATGGCCGGGCCCCGTGGTAACGGAGGTGGCGCCGGCATCGGATTTCTGGGATGCCGAAGAAGAACACCAGGCCTATTTGCAAAAGCATCCCTATGGATATACCTGTCATTATATCCGGCCGGAATGGCAATTGGCGCAGACGTGAGTTGTGAGTGGTCAGTGGTGAGTAGGGCGTTTTTATTATGAACCCTTTATGACAGGCATTCGGAATGTTTCCTGTGTGAACATTTGTACCTGCCCACGCCATGCCTGCAGCAGCTGGCAAAGTTTTTTAAACCCTACAGCCAAATCTTTTTCAGCGCATGCTTTACGACGAAAATGTGGTCAATGCCATCAAGGATATTCTTACGCAAAAACAACTAACCATTGCCGTTGCCGAAAGCGTTACAGCCGGTCACCTGCAGGCGGCCCTGTCGTCGGCAGTAGAAGCCTCCCGGTTTTTCCAGGGCGGCATCACGGCCTATAACCTGGGGCAGAAATGCCGCCACCTGCAGGTTGATCCGATCCAGGCCGAAGACTGCGACTGTGTGGATGAAGCCGTGGCCCGTACCATGGCCGTGGAAGTGAGTACTCTATTTGCCTGCCCGTACGGGATTGCCATTACCGGTTATGCCGCCAAAATGCCGGAAAAAGGACTCAACGATCTTTTTGCCTGGTATGCCATCGCCCTGCGGGGAGAGGTAGTTCTTTGCGAAAAGATCAGCACCGGGAAAGAAAGGGTGGATGCCCAGGTGGATTATACCCGGCAGGTGCTGCAGAAATTCCTGGCCCTACTTCGCAAAGGGACAAATGCATAAGCACAGGCATTGCTCTTGTTTGCATTTCCTCAACTCTGAAAAAGCAAAAAGGCTCGTACCGATGGGTAAGCCTTTTTGCCGGATGATAGATCTAGTCAGCGCTCTTTACCAGTTTAACTGTTGACCGGTATTTGCCCTGCATAATTTCCACCAAGTACACACCGGGCCGGAAGTGCTGACCAATGGTATGGGTGCTGTTGGGAGCAACTCTATCTATGACGTTTACCGTTCTGCCCAGCCCGTCAGTGACACGGATGGTGACTGCTTCTGCCTTCGCACTCCTCACCTGCAGGGTAAAGGAGGTGTGAGACGGATTAGGTGCTACCGTTACGACCAGTGAACCTTGGATACTTTCTTCTTTCACATTGGCAATCTGAGCTCCTGTACCCACCCTCGCGGCACCCGGGAAACAACTGATTACAAGGGGTTCGGAGGTAGCCGAGCAGCCGTCCTTGGTAACCGTTACCGTGTAGCTGCCGTTTTCCCGTACGGTAATTCCAGGCGTAACCGCCCCGGTGCTCCACAGGTAAGTATTCCCGTTAGAAGCAGTCAGGGTGACGCCTTCTGCAGAACAGACCACGCCCGTCCCTTGTTGAAAGGCCGTGTTGGGAATCAGCATTCTGGTTGGGATGCCGGCATCGGGGCTGGTCCAATAGACTTCAATACCCTGAGAGCCGCCGGCCTCAAAAAAGGAAATAGCAATGGGATAGGTCCCTGCCTGGGGGAAGGAATACCAGCCACCGGCAAACTGCCGAGGATGCTCCCTGTCGTTGTCCACTACCGGCGTGATATAGTGCCCATAGTTACCAATGTATAACTTACTGCCGTCGTCTGAAGCCGTTTCGAAGTAATAACGGCCTGCCTTGGGTATGTTGATGGTACCCTCCCAGAGGAAGGCGAAGTTGTTGTCCTGTTGCCGGGTCGAAATATCCACCTTGTCTACCTGGCCGGTTGCCAGGGGTGTCAACCCGCCAAAGTCAGGCAGTTGGGTCCAGCTGCCTTCGTAATACTTGTAAGTCAGCGAAGGCAGTGGGCTGGCGGGTGGCGTAAACGCGGCATCGGGTATGGGGGTGCGGGTGGGAATACCTGCTTGTGGCGCCGTCCAATACACCTTCATTGCTTCGGCACCACCCGCTTCAAAATAGGTGATGGCAATGGGATAGACGCCGGCTGCCGGGAACGTATACCACCCCCCTGCCAGCTGTTCGGCATGCTGCCCGTCATTGTTTACCACCGGTGTTACATAGTGGCTGTAGTTACCAATATAAAGGCGGGAGCCATCGTCAGACGCCGTTTCGAAATAGTAGGTGCCGGCTTGCGCAATGGTGATAGTCCCTTCCCAGAGGAAGGCAAAGTTATCGTCGCGATTGCGGGGAGCAAGACTCACATTGGCTGTTCTGCCGGTGGCAACAGGTTGCAGGCCTCCAAAGTCCGGAAGTGAGGTCCAGCTGCCCTCATAGTACTTGTAAGAAAGACCCGCAGAAGAAGAACCACGGGAGGTGGTGATGGTAGCCTTCATAACGGATGAGCTTACTGTCACCTGTGAGGTACAGGCGGAACTATTGCCGTTTGCATCGGTGACTGTCCACCGGATAGTGCTGGTGCCTTCATTGAAAGCGCCACTGGCATTGTTACCGGTACCAGCCCTTGTGGTGGCGCCCGAAATGGTGTAACGCACCGAAACCGGCGTACAATTATCGCCGAAACTGGTGAAGGGTTCCACCGTGTACGTGCCACTGGCATTGGTACAGAACGTCTGAGACTGTAGACAGCCGAAAACCATGGGTGGCACATTGTCTACAACAGTGATGGTAAAAGAACAACTATCCCCGGAGGCGGCCCGTGCTGTAACCGTTGTCACCCCAACCGGGAAGTAAGGAGGACCTGGCAACACCTCAACCTGTCCGCAGCCGGCAGTTCTCGCGGGGAGAGGGTACGAAACCAATCCTTCGCAGATCTGTGGCCTGGCGGATGTGATAATGTTCTCGTGGCAGGTGAGGATGCAGGGATTGCCTTCGGATACCGGTGTGCCATAAATAAAATCATCCAATGCTACCAGATCCTCAGTCGGAAGCACTTCGTTTGGGCCCGGTGCCGTATTGCCGGTAACAATGCGTACCCGTGCAACAACTGGTGTAGGAAAGAGTACCCCTACAAAGGAGAAGGTCTCATTTCCGGGTACAGGTATGGCTTTAGCCTCTGTGAGCAGCGTGCCGTTTTGATCAAAATACTGAATGGCCGTAATGCCATTCTCCCCATCCACATCCGTGAAAACGGCACCAAATCCCCTCGTCCGTGCCGCCAACTCGGTGCTGGGCACAAAGAACGAAACATCCATGATATTGCTACCCAACGGTGTAAATAGCCGTTGCCCGGAAAAAGGAGCAAAGAGAGAGGGGTAGGAGGGATTGATGTTGCCAAATTCCGAAGCGGTAGCGGTCAGGTTGCCAGGGCGGGCACTGACCTGGAAGCCGGTGCCCGGCGTGGAAAATACAACTCCCTGGTAGAAAACGCGCCCTTGATAGAAATGACCTTTGAGGTAATCAAGGTTTAAGCTGGCAGGCGCCGCCTTAAAATCATCAAGGTTTTCCCAGTTTATTTCAGTCCGGAGCGTTCCGAACCCTCCGCCAAAATAGTTGGGCACCGAGCCACCGCCGATCGCTTCCCGGAAAGCGTCAACCGTGGATTGAATGGAGGCGGGTGAGGGTCCTGCCTGCCGGTAGACCTGTTGGCAAAACAAGCCACCACTCATGAGTAAGCCTGTCAGTAGGAGGAAATACCGGGAAGAACGCAGGTATCCATGGACTAACGGGTACAAAGCCGTAGCCGTTCTGAAGGTGTTGGACTGTCTCATAAAAAAGTTTAAAGCGGTTGAGTAAAAGAAAAGGGTACCTAGCAATACGGCAAATCCAGCTAAACCGCCATTATAAAAGGGGCTCCGGTTGATTGAACTGGGCTAGCAATGTGAATTTTCAGGAGGGACTGGGAACAACCGGGCAGGTAGCCGCAACATTCCCTTAAGGTACAATAAACAAAACAGCATGCCCATTGACCAGAATCACCTTTCCGGATGAAAGAAATCAGTACTTCTTTCACCGCTTCTCTAAAAGCAATAACAGGGCTGAATAACGGAAGTCTTTGTTGTTCCCTGTCCTGTCCGACTTAATTGCAGCGAATGAGTAGTGGTCGCAATGATTACCAAACTAAATTTCCCCCGTTACAGCCAGTTATCAATAAGTAATGATTCTGAGAAGACCCCGAAGTTGAAAGCAATCAGCAACAACAGAAAATGGATCGACACGATGTTCTTTCACATTCCAAACATTACTACCAATAATTTTTTAATCGATAACTACAATACTTTTCGAGGGCATTACGAAAGGAAAAATTCAATATAGAGCTGAAATAGACAATTGCAAAGGTAAAAAGTATGCGATTGACATGTTGGTAATGACAATCTATAAGCTGAATAGTGGCTGTAATATATTCCCAAAATGATCCTTGAAAAACAGCTGATTTCTTGGTTATTCACTTGCCGGCAAAAATGCCTGAATGCTTACAGAAAGGAAATTAATTTGATTCGAAAAGGTGACAATAACTCTATCGGGCTTTTATCTACTACACAAAGAACCACTATTATGATAGGTTAACAGTATATCGAGCCAAGGTTATAATCTTTTTTCGAAACCCGGGTACCGGATAAACCTTCGAATTTTTGCTGTCCTCCTCCACTGTTTACAAGGAAAAAAGGTTTCTATGCGTCCACTACAGCCGTGGTCAGGATTTTGCTTACCACCTGCAAAAAGCAAAACATGGCAAAGGATGGAGTGATTCTGTACATTGACGATGATACCGATGACCAGGAAGTGGTGGCTCAGGCGTTTGAAGAACTGGGTATATCCAACAAAGTAGTTGACCTGCGCAACGGAGAGCAGGCCTTGCGTTACCTCAGAACCGAGGACCCTCCTTTTCTTATTCTTTGCGACTACAAACTGCCGGGGATGGATGGCACCACCCTTCGCCGAAACATTGAAGCCGACGAGGAACTGCGGGCCAAGGCCATTCCTTTTGTGTTCGTTAGCACCACCGTATCCAAAGCCATGGTGCAGGAAGTGTACAACATGAACGTACAGGGCCTGTTCGAAAAAGGCTCTTTGTTTGAAGAGATAAAAAACGTACTGGAACAGATTTACAACTACTGGCAGGTTTGCAAGCATCCAAACAATTAAGCTGGATGTCCTTTTGATTGGTAAACGCAACTGCCGGCAGACCAGTTTAACACTTATCCATTCCTCCTTTTAGAAAACGATGCGGGGCCAGGCTTTGTTGAGGCTTCCTTTTCTGCCGCTTATTTTGCCGGCGTCAAAACAATGTTCCGGTATTCGATGGGGCCATGATCCCCCTGCAGGTAGAAAGGTCCGGGTTCCCCTTCTTTACTATTCAGCGCCCCACCGGTAATGCCGGGGATTTGACGGTTGCAGATCACCGTTACACCATTCACATCGAGGGTCAGCATGCGGCCCACCAGGGTAATATCGAAGGACTGCCATTCGCCGGCCGCTTTGGCTGCCTGCTCACTGGGCACGATAAAGCCATACACGGCACCCAAACCGCCGAGAGAAGGCTCACTGCCCTTGCTGTCTTCGATCTGGATCTCGTGGCGGCCGCGGAGATACACCCCGCTGTTGCTTCCCTTGGGATACCGGAACTCGATGTGCAGTTTGAAGTCTGTATATGTTCCTTCCGTGGCCAAGTTAGCGCCGGATTTGGGACTGAACAAAACACCCTCTTTTGCCTGCCACTGGTTTTCCCGGCCAAGGGAGCGCCAGCCCGTAAGGTCCTTTCCATTAAAAAGTTGAATGGGCTCTCCCCACACCGGCGCTTTTTCCCGCTTCAGGGATGGAGCCCGTACAGCCGTCCAGTTGAACCGCTTTCCATCGGGGAAGGTGATGGTACCGGCCAGGCCCTGTCCTTTTACTTCGCCATCCACTTGCAGGTTGCCGTTGCCGCCTTCCCATTGTGGCGGAATGGCAAAATGCAGCTTGCCACTGGTATAATGTACCTGCGATACCGGTCGGGCACTGCCGCCTGTACCCACAAAATCACCCACCAGGGTGTGGTTGCCCGAATGCCGCACTTCCAGCCAGGAAGGTTGCGGACGGCCATTCATGTCGATGGTGATATCCCAGCGGCCTTCAATGGAAACAGAATCGGCTACCGGTTCGGCAGCAGAAGCCCAGGTGATGCCCGAGAGCAGGAACAGGCAAAGAAGAAGCGAGAATTTGTTCATGTTGTTTTGTTTGGATAACCGGTTCAAATTACTTTCATCCGGGGAAGTAGCCAACAGAAAAGAGGGACGGCACCAAACTTTTCGGCCTTTCCTCCCCGTTAGTACAGATGTCCCCTTCCCATCGACCGCAGGCCGGCTGTTTCCGGCATTGTTCACAATAGCACAGGAAAGCGCCCCTGCAATGGCAGAAGCTACCGTTCAAAAGCAGTATCCCAGCGCTATTGACTGTTCACATTAAAATAAAACCGTTCAGCCCAAAATGGAATCGTTGTTTGGAAAATATGGAATGAATGTGCTTACTTTGTATTTCAAAGTTCTTTTTCAATTAAAAGAAACAAGCTTTCTTACTGATAAAACACAGCATTATGACCGCATCAAACAAACGACTACTTAGAATCCTGGCCGCCGTGCCCATTCTTTTACTCATTCCGCTCGTAGCCATGCAGTTTACCACAGAGGTTAACTGGGACCTTTTCGATTTTTTGGTTATGGGTACGCTGTTGTCGCTAACAGGTTTGGCCTGCGAGCTGGCATTGCGAAAGATCAAAGAAACGGAGCACCGGCTGATTGTTCTTGGCGTTATCATCCTGCTTTTCCTCCTGATCTGGGGCGAACTGGCAACCGGTTATTTCCGGACCAACCTGCAGGGCAGCGTTGCGCTGGAAACAACCTTGTTGCTTCCTTCGGTTTTGTCCCAATAAGGCAGGCAGGATACGGAAACGCTTATACCGGGAAGCCACAGCTTCCTCCTTTTTAAAATCGATTACACACCAACCGGTTTTTCACCATGACATCCACTGCCATCATTCAAACCGAAGCCCTCACCTATCATTTCAACAAACAGCAAAAAACCCTTGACGACATAAACCTCCGGGTAGAAAAGGGCAGCATCTATGGTTTCCTGGGCCCGAATGGGGCTGGCAAAACCACCACCCTTCGCCTGCTATTGGGACTGTTGAAAAAACAAACAGGTTCTATCCGGCTTTTTGGAAAAGAGTTTGACCAGCACCGGCTGGAGACCTTGCAAAATATCGGCTCCCTGATCGAGCAGCCTTCATTGTACGGTCACTTAACGGCAAAAGAAAACCTGCAGGTGTACCGGAAAGTGTACGGCGCTCCCAAAGAAAACATGGCTTCGGCACTGCAACTGGTAGGGCTGGAAGGAACCGGGGCGAAAAAAGCAAAGCAGTTTTCGCTGGGCATGAAACAGCGCCTGTCGATTGCCATTGCCTTGCTGCACAACCCCGAGCTCCTGATCCTGGATGAACCGACCAACGGGCTTGACCCCAATGGCATTGTTGAAACCAGGGAGCTGATCAAAAAGCTGAACCGGGAAAAAGGTGTGACCATTATTGTGTCGAGCCACATCCTGGCCGAGGTGGAACGCATGGCCACACATGTAGGCATCATCCACAAAGGAAGACTGCTGTTTCAGGGCACCCTGTCTGACCTGCAAAACATGAAAGCCCGGCAAAGCTTTTTGCAACTTGACACCAGTGACAACAGTACCGCCCTGCAACTCCTGGCTGACCAAGGCGCCGAGATTCGCAACGGCTATATCACCGTGCCTTTCCGGGACAAAAACAGCACAGCTGCCATTGCCCGAAAGCTGATCACCCAGAACCTGGATATCTACCTGCTGCAACCCCAGCAAAACGACCTGGAACAACTATTCATGGACATAACCTCTACCAACAACGCATGAGCCTTCTTATCTCTACACAGGCCGAATTGCTGAAAACCAAACGCACCGCCGCTTTCTGGTTCAGCATCTTTGGTGCCGCCTTTATTCCCACCATTCTTTTTATTGCGTTGCTTACCGATGGCAATGCCGGCAAAAGCCTTGCGGCCGATCCCTGGCGAAAATTCTTCAATATGGGCTGGCAGATCCTGTCGGTGTTTTTACTACCGATGTATGTTATTTTGGTCACAACCCTGATCACACAAATTGAATTCAGGAACAATACCTGGAAGCAGGTATTCAGCTCTCCGCAATCGGTAGGCACCATCTATTTTTCCAAGGCGCTTACCATTCACCTGATGATCCTTTTCACCTTCCTGCTTTTTAACCTCCTGATGTTTCTTTCTGCGGTAATGGCCAGCCTTTTTAAGCCACAGCTTACGTTCCTGGAGCGGAGTGCAGACTGGAGCCTGCTGGCCCGCCTGAATAGCAAAATCTATCTTTCACTGTTGGGCATCAGTGCCATTCAGTACTGGCTGTCTTTGCGGTTCAAAAACTTTATTGTTCCGGTGGGCATTGGTTTGGCTCTGCTCATCAGCAGTATTGTTGCCCTCAATCTCCAGTGGAAGCATATTGCCAAACACCCCTATGCGTTTCCGGCGCAAACCTTTGATGCTATCCAAAAGGTCGGAAGACCCGTGGTAGAAAATCATGAATGGAATTCGCTCGGGTTCTTTGCGGTATTTGTGCTGGTAGGCCTTCTGGATTTGAAACTGCGAAAGGAAAAGGGATAGCGCTTTTGAGGGGTTTAAAATTCGTCTGACCTTCTTATCACATTACACAAACACTGTATAACCACCTGGGAAACCGGGCCGGTTATTTAAGATGGCCAGCTGTTTGCAGAACGTGGTCAATTAGGCCCATCTGCTGCAGTAGCCAAAACATGAAAAGGGTTAGTGCTGATCGTTCCGGTTTTTCGCTTTCAGTCTTCGCTGCATTTTTTCGCCCTATGCCTACTTAATTGGCCGGAGCTAAGATGCCGGGGTTAAGTTCAGTAAAATGTACCTGTCAGTATTTTTCTGCAATGTTTTTTATATTCGGGGTCATATTAACTGTTTATGAAACTCTGTACCTTTTTTGTATGCCTTCTCCTGGCCATTGGTTCGTTTGCACAAGTACCTGCTGCCAGATGGACGAAATACCTTACTAAAGCACAGTATGACGAAGTTGTATTTGATGCCCGGCCCACCCGTGACGGAGGGTTAATTTTAGCCGGCGCCGATACGGGGTGGTACAACGCAACTGCAATGGTCCTCAATAAAAGTATTGGCTCCAGGCCTTATCTGGCAAAGCTGGATAGTAACGGGACTGTTCAATGGAGCCGCGACCGGCAAAACAGCCTTGTAAGTCCACATTCCTCTGCTTTTCTTTCCGTTACCCAAAGTGCTGACCTAGGGTATGCCGCCACCGGGTTTACCAGCCAACAACTTTTATCCGGCGACCCGACCAACCCGGACCGGGATCTTTACCTCGCCAAACACAGCAACAATGGAAGCTTTCAATGGGAAAAAAAATTTGGCGGTACCGGTGATGACCGTGCCATGGGCATTGTTGCACTGGCAGACAACGGGTTTTTGGTAGCCGGTTATACCAATTCCATTGATGGTGATGTTACCGACAATCACTCCTTTTATACTGATGCCTGGCTGCTGCACCTTGACAACGCCGGTAATATCGTGTGGAAAAAATGCCTTGGTGGAAGTCTGAACGATTCAGCCTACGCCATCCGGCAAACACCCGACAAAGGATTTCTGATCGCCGGCTCCACTGCATCAAACAATGGTGATGTTAGCACCAACGCAGGCGCTACAGATGCCTGGGTGATCAAGACTGATAGCCTGGGTGCGATTCAATGGCAGAAAACCTATGGAGGCACTGGTCATGAGGCGTTCAAAGCCATCTCTCTCGATCCTGACGGCTCTTATACATTTGCCGGCTATTCCACCAGTTCTTCCCTTTTGCAAGGAACCGGTTCAGGAAAAAAAGACCTCTGGGTGGTGAAGACCTCTTTGAGTGGTGAGGTGCTCTGGTCGAAGCTCTATGGCGGCACAGAAGATGAAGAAGCATTTTCGGTTGGTTTTACGCCGGAGGGGCATTGCCTTGTGACCGGTTATACCCAGTCAATAAATGGCGCGGCTGCCGCCAGCAATGGCGCTACAGATGCCTGGGTGATCAAGCTCTCTTCTGCCGGTACCCTGCTATGGCAGAAATTTATGGGCACCGGGAATGACGAAGTGGCCTTTGCCGGGTACAGTCTTGCTGAAAATGATTTTATGATCGCCGGAGCCGGAAAGCCTCTGGGCCGGACTGATTTTGATGCCTACATTGTTCGTCTTGGAAATGGGAATACCATCAAGGGAAGTGTTTTTCTTGATACCAATTTAAACGGAGCAAAGGATGCCGGCGAAACCTATGCCTCCCAGCAATTGCTGGTAACGGTGCAGAAGCAAGATGGTTATGAGCGGTCTACGCTTTTGCAGAACGGCCATTTTAAAGTTGACGTAGATACGGGTTCTTATACCGCAACTGTCAACATCCGATCCCCTTATTACCAGTTGGCTCCATCAACCCTCAACAGAACCTTTTCTTCTTATTTCAGTGTGGATTCGATCAGTTTTGCCTTGCAGCCGTTTCCCAACAAGCAGGACCTGGCCATCAGCCTTTTCGCCCTGCAACCGGCAAGGCCCGGGTTTGAAGTTGCCTATCGCCTCCAGTATAAAAATACCGGAACCACAACGGTTACCAATGCACAGGTAAAGCTGGAAAAAGATGCCAGAACAACGGTGGTTGCCACGTTGCCTGCGGCGCCTACCGGTACCGGACATACGTTGACCTGGTCTGTGGTGAGCCTTGCCCCCGGCGACTCGGCTTCTATCGACATCAGGCTGCAGGTAACGCCACCGCCTGCCGTCAATAATGGTGATACGCTCATTTTCCTGGCTTCAATCAGCCCGGCCGCAGGCGATGAAACGCCGCAGGACAACACTGAAACCCTAAAGCAGGTAGTGGTGGGCTCTTACGACCCCAATGATAAAGCAGAGAACAATGGTGGTGTTATTCCATACGCTTTTGTCACCAATGGCGAATCTCTCCAATACCGTATCCGTTTTCAGAACACCGGCACTGATACTGCCTTCACGGTTGTGGTAAGGGATACGCTCAGCAGCCTGCTGGACGCCTCTTCACTTGAAATGGTTAGTAGCAGTCATCCTTACACGTTTACCATCCAGGATGGGGTTCACCTTGCCTGGACATTCACCAACATTCTTCTTCCTGACAGTAACCGGAACGAACCCGCAAGCCATGGGTATATCGTGTACCGGATACGGCCAAAAACCGATGTTGGTATCGGTGAGATCATTCACAACACGGCATCGATCTATTTTGATTATAACCTGCCGGTGGTAACTAATGACGCCGCCACGCTGATACAGAAAAACAGTATTGCCCTTCCGGTGGGATTCGTTCGGTTCAGCGGCAACCGAAGCAGCGAAACGGTTGCTCTCCGGTGGCAAACTGCAGACCCTGAAGGCATCCGTCTATTTGACATCGAACGAAGCACCGATGGCCGGCAGTTTACCCTTATTGGAAAACGTGTAACCGGAAGGGAAACCGCGTATGCATTTGAAGACAACACGACTTCTTTTGCTCACCAACCGCTCTATTACCGTTTGCGGATGGCCGGCGCCGATGGCCAGCATCACTTTAGCCAGGTACTGCTTTTCCGCAGTGATGATAAAACAGGGTCACTGGAAGTATATCCGAATCCGGTAAAAGGAGGCGGGTTTGTTTCATTCGTTGTGGCAGTGGCCGAAAAAGCCGAATTGCAGTTGCTTTCCGCAGGGGGAGTCATTGTGCACAAAGAGGCGATCCAGGTAACAAAGGGACGGAATACCGTTGCTTTTACAACTGCTGCAGGCTTGACCCCGGGCATTTATGTTGTCAGGCTTGTTACTTCCGGCGAAGTCAAAACAAAAACCTTTACGGTTCAATAAGCACATGGGATTTGTTCTACTTTACGGTGTGGCAGTGGATACGCAAATGAAACAATGAAATGTCTGAACGGTGTTGGGTTCATAAAGCTTTTATTGACACCAATGGCAGACTTTCATTTATTGCATTTGTTCCGACGGTTGCTTTCAAGCGAAAAACAAATGACCATAGTCGGTAGTTAAAGGCAAAGGTGCTGTGTTGACAGCACCTTTGCCAATTGTATTCCTCCCTGCTGCTAATGACATTCAATTGAAATATCGTCAATCAGCGAGCTAACAGTTTCATTGGGAGTCACTGTTACATTAATGATTGCCTTTACTAGGAGATTGCTGGCAGTGGTTGTTATTTCATCCTTGTCCACACTTCGTCAAACGTCGTGTTGTCAACCCCGCCCCGGATGTGCAACTGGTCTCCTTTTACCTCGTATTTGAATACGGACTTGCGGCCTTTCATATTGGGATAGTTTCCATAATCGATCGATTCTGTGTACGAATCGGCTGTGATGATGGCGGCCCCACCAATGGCATGCCGGAACGATCCATCACTGTTCTGACCAAAAACAGCAAAGTGAGTGGGTGAAATGATTTTGATGGAATTGAGGTCAGTTTCTGCAAACGTTCGTGTGCTGTCGTTTGTGGTGACCTTGCTCGATATCAGTTTCCATGTGCCCACCAATGGTGATTGTGTTTGTGCATTCGAGACGGCGCTCATAAAAAGAGCGATGAAAAGAAGGATCTGCTTCATGATGTTAGTTTTATAAGAATGAAAACAGCATGACAAAGGGAGGAATACGATTTCGAAGAATACCGATAACTAAATATAAACTATTGTAATCATATTTACAAGCCGGCAAAATCGTACGATCCCATCTTCTTTTATAGCCGGTTTACCGGTAATAATACCTGTACACAAAGCGGTCATCAGGGTATGAAGTAGATCCCCGAACCGTAATTTCTGCCGGGTAGTCGCTGCGCTTTTGCCAGGGAGTAACTTCCACGGTCATAGCGTCGTATTGGGCCGCAATCAGGAAGTCGTTTGCGGTAAAACCGCCCATATAAAAACTTCGCGGCAGCAGGGGAGAAAAGAAATCGAGGTAATAGGCCAGGATGTTAGAGTTGTGCACGGCCTTGTGTGCCGCATTGCCCAGCACTTCGGTATACGTTGGTGTGTACACATAAGAGAAGATCATGCCGCCGATATTGAGCTTTGCCAGCGGGTTAATGAAGGTACCGGGTGTAAACCACTCTGTCAGCAGGTAGTTGGACGGAACGTTGTTCGGACTGAAATACTGGGTTTTGATTTTTTCCAGCGATCGGTTGGCGTTCAGTTTTACCGTATCCTGCCGAACCAGGCCCGGTGGCGTATTGGTAAAGGTCGCGGCATACCAGTGCACAATCATAGTACCGTTATCCGGGTAAAAATAGTTTCGCCAGGCCGGTTGCTGCGACATCGTGTATCCCAGGTAATATCCCCAGAGGCCACCCGAATCTCTCATGGGTCGGTGCTGCGCATCGTACCAGAAATAGGTAGTGTCATAAAGCGGCGGCGTGGTAGGATTGCCCGTGTACTGGTTGGGTGTGATGATCATGGAAGGCCGCGGGTTGTTGCCGCTATAAAACAGCCGCGTGGTGGCGGTGTCAAACTGCACTCCATTGTGATTGGTGATGCCAACGGTGGTCACCCGGTTCAGGCCATCGTAAGCAAAGGTGTACACACGGTTAAGTCGCGACCATACCGGGTTACCCTGTACGTAGTACTCCTCCAACCGCTGTACATAACTTATGGTGTCTGCCGGCGGCACCGGAACCGTGTCGACCGGCTTTGGTGGATTGGGGAGCGAATCAATGGGCTGGGTAGGGTTGGGTGGCGGTTCACCGGGTTCGCGGGTGCAGCGGATAAGCACAACCGAAAATAGGATCAACAACACCCGCAGCAGGGAAAGAGAGAACAAAGACGTTTTCATGGGAATCTTCTTCAGCCGTACAAAGAATCGTTTTGGTTTAACCGGCTAAACATACTACAAATGCACGGTTTAGGCCAGGCCTTTTCGGTAAGTGTTTCGATAAGCTCTTTTAATGATTATTTCAGCGGCCTTTCCTGAAACCCTTTATCGTGAACGGCCCAAAATCATAACGTTTCTTTTCCCCCGATCCGCCGCAACTTTGTTCTGTATGAACGAACACCTCCGCGACGCTATCCGTGCCATCTCCAAAGGCGATACAGGGCTGGCCGAAAGTTTCTTCCGCCGTCCTGGTGGCCGGCGCTACCTGGAGAACATTTCGCTGATTCTTCTCAACACCCTTGTGCCCCATTCCACCGAAAAAGAAGAAATGTACCTTGGATTTGTGCAGGTACTGGACCATATGGAAGAGCGCATTCTACGGCAGCTTGAAGGCGAAGAGATTTTGGAAGAAGCGCTGCACCAACCAGAAGACTAATTGAGTGGTCATTGCTCCCAAATTCATTCTGCTTAGCCTTTAGAGTAGCCGTCACCTTGGCTTTCTGCAAACCATCATACTTTCCCATTTGCCCAAACCAGAGCTTTTCCGTTTCGTTTATCCAGACCAGTTCTTTACTCCTCGCAACCCAATTGTTTGATTCCTGCCGCTTTCTTTCCTTCGTTTTTAAACAAAAGGAGAACGGCATGCCGGTTGCCTGTAAAACTAGGCTGCAGGGAAAGCAGCCATAAAAAGTTTATAGGACCAAACAAAAGAAACGATGGACAGTATCAATCAACAGCAACCGGAGAAAAACCATGAAGACCTGCAGGGTCAGGAAGCCGTTAAAAAAATGAAGGACCTGGTGGATAAGGCCAAGACCTGCTTTTTCTGCACCCGAGCCTCCAGCGGCCTGCCATTTGACACAAGGCCGATGTCGGTACAGAAACTGGATGAGCAAGGGGTTTTCTGGTTCCTTAGTTCCGACGACAGCCATAAAAATGCGGAGCTGGAACAGGACCCAACAGTGCAACTGCTTTTCCAGGGATCAGCGCATTCTGATTTCCTGTCGGTGCAGGGTCGGGCCAGCATTTCTAAAGACAAAGAAAAAATCAAGGAGCTCTGGGAGCCGGTCATCAAGACCTGGTTTACCGGCGGGGTGGATGATCCCCGAATCACCGTGATTAAGGTAACTCCGGAGAGCGGCTATTATTGGGATACCAAGCATGGCAATGTGGTGGCCGGCGTGAAAATGCTTTTAGGTGCCGCCATCGGGAAAACGCTGGACGACTCCATTGAAGGCAATCTAAAGGTATAAGCCCGGTAAATTTGTTATACTGAATGTTTTTGGCAGCCATAGGGCTGCCTTTTTTCTTTACAAGGAAAGTATTTGAAAGGGCTGCAACCATCAGGCTTCCGGCAGGATTACCGTAAACCTAGCCCCTTTATCGGGCTCCGATTCCGCCCAGATCTTTCCCTTGTGATTGGCCACCACTTTTTTGCAAAGGGCCAGGCCAATGCCGGTGCCGGCAAAGGTTTGCCGGTTGTGCAGGCGTTGAAACATGCCAAAGATCTTGTCGGCCGATTCGGCGCTGAAACCAATGCCGTTGTCCTGGACAATGATTTCATAATACCACCTGCCCGCCTCCAGTTCCGGATGTTGGGCCAGCGCTGCTCCATCCAGTTCCCGGCAGCGCACCGAGACTACCGGCGGTACACCCGGCCGGGAAAACTTCAGCGCATTGTTGACCAGGTTGTAAAACAACTGGTGCATTTGCTGGGGCACCGCCCGGATGGTGGGCAGGGCGTCGGAAAGAATCCGGGCATTTTTTTCCGCGATCACCAGTTCAAGATCCGATTGCACATCTGCCAGGCTGATATCCAGGTCAATTGCCGTGAACTGCTCTTCCTTATTCAGCGAGGCATAGTTGAGCACATCCCGGAGGGCCATGCTCATGCGGTTGGCAGCATCCGTTATTTTATCGAAGCGCTTCTGTGCGGCCTCCGACAGGAGGTGAAAACTTTCAGAGCGGATCATATCGGCAAAAAGGGAAATCTTGCGCAGCGGTTCCTGCAGGTCGTGGTGGGAGACATAAGTAAACTGCTCCAGTTCGGCATTGGCCTGTTTCAGGGAAGCGATGGTTTCCTCCAGTTGCATCTGCGTTCGTTTGGTTTCAGTGATATCCGTAAAAACGTTTATCAGATGATTCTCATCCATCCTTACCACTGTTAGCTCCAGCCATCGTCCGCTTCCCGGCTCGCAGTACTGGGTGCGAAAAGATTCGCCACTCTCCAGGGCATTCAATCCCATTTGAAACTGGACAGAGCCTTTAAGCCCGGGGCTGATCTGGAGCACCGTTTTTGTCAGGCGGTCTACATTGGAAATATCTGTAAAGACCTCCGCGGCATCATTGGTCAAAATGCACTGAAAGTCGATGGCCCTGTTGTCAGCATCCCGTATTGCCGCATACACGGTTATGCCGCTGGGAGAATTTTTCAGGATGCTGTCGAGC
This sequence comes from Flavisolibacter longurius, assembly GCA_014163555.1. Lineage (GTDB taxonomy): Bacteria > Bacteroidota > Bacteroidia > Chitinophagales > Chitinophagaceae > Flavisolibacter. The sequence continues at coordinate 202,571 of JACJGO010000006.1, read as the reverse complement.
AGGTTTTTTTGCTGCTCGATCTGGATGGCTGCCTGTCGCTGCGGAGAGATATTGGCAAAGTTGACAACAATGCCGCTGTCGCCGCGGCTGGCGGCGGAGATATCAAACCAGTGGTGGAGATCCAGGTTGGTGGAATACACTTCCTGGCGTTGGGGCCGGCCGGTTTCCACCACCGTTTTGTACATGGCAAAAATCCCGTTGTGCAGAGAGTTATTGAAGTGGGACAGGTAACGTTGCCCCACAACCGATTCATCCAGGCCAATGATGCGGGTCAGTTGTTTGTTGATCTTGATAAGGGTGAAATCGACCACTTCTCCATTTTCATCCCGCACGGCGTCGAGTGCCATAATACCACTGATGGAGGCGTTCAGGATGCTATCGACCAAAGCACGCTGGTGCTCCAGGTCGGCTGTGCGTTCCTGCACCCGTTGCTGCAGCTCCTGTTCGCTTTCCTCCATTTTCTTCCGGGCCCTTACCTTTTCGGTGACATCAATGGCCACGGCAATGATGGCGGAGATGGTGCCATCCCCCTGGCGAAAGGGTTCGTAAACAAAATCAACATACACGGTTTCCACTTTTCCATCGCGAAGCAGGGGTACGGGCCGTTCATGGGCTACAAAGGTTTCGCCCTTTGTATACACCCTTTGCACCACCTCTTCCAGGCCTTGGTTCCGGACCTCGGGAAGGGCCTCAAACAGGGGCTTGTTCAGCACTTCTTCAGCGCTGCGGCCCATCAGGGCAAACATGCGGTCGTTGCCAAGCGTAATCACATGTGATGGCCCCTCCAGGAGGCAGGTAGCCACCGGCGACTGCAGGATCATGTTGCGAAAATTGCGTTCGCTTTCCACCAGCTGCTGCTTCACCTGCACCTGGCCGGTTATATCATTGGCCGTTACTATGACACCTGATATTGTGCCATCCGCTTCACGATAGGGCTGATACGCAAAATTGAAGTAAACCGTTTCCTCCCGGCCGTCCTTGCGGTGGAAAACAGCCGGAACTTCCTCTCCGTGAAAAGGCTTACCGGTATGCAGTACTTCTTTCAGCAACTCCACAAATACCTGGTCTTTCATCTCGGGGAGGATCTCTAAAAACGGCTTGTTCAGGGCATCGGGGCCCACTTGCCAAAGGTCAAACAAGGCCTGGTTGGCTACTTCCAGCACCAGGTCCTCTCCTTTCAGGATCAGGATAGGATCGGCCGCCTGTTCCACCACGTTTTTAAACCGTTGCCGGGCCTTTACCTGTTCGGTTACGTCATGGCCTACAGAAATGATCCCGGCGGCCTTGCCGTCTTTATCCTTTTCATTTTCATAAAAAGGCTTGTAAACAAAATCAAAATAGACGACTTCCTCCTGGCCGTGCCGCACCAGGGTAATGGGAAACTCATACGCATAAAAAGGTTGTCCCGTGGTTCGCACCTGCTCCAGCAAGGCCAAAAAACCCTGGGGCTCCAATTCAGGGATAGCCTGCAGCAAGGGTTTTCCTACTACCTGGCTGGTACGGTTCCATACTTCCAGCAAGCCTTCGTTGGCCAGTTCAATGATATAATCGTCGCCCCGTAAAATGCCGATAATGACAGGGGCGTTCATGAAGAAGGTATAAGCCTTTTCGATGCCGGCCAGGCGGGCATCCCGCTGTGCAGCTTTTATTTGGACTGAAACATCTTCCGTGGTGTGGATCAGGTAAACAACAGTGCCCTCATTGTTCAGCACGGGTTTATTGAGGGTTGACCAATAACGCTCTTCAAAGGAGCCGTCCTGCTTTTTAATATCATACCGCTGCACCGGCATCTGGTGCGGTGTTTTGTGTGCCAATACATAATCAAGCGAGGCGCGGACCGCTTTTTCGCCGGCGGCATTGGGATCGGCCGGATTGTTGGGAAACGCTTCGAAAAGCCCTTTGCCAATAAGATCCTCCTGCCTTCGGCCGGTTATGCGTAAATAGTCATCGCCCACCGCTGCAATGGTATAAAGGGGTGCATCGGGAAATACCAGCACATGCGGGCCGGGAAGAGCAGAAAAAACCAGCGATAAGTCCTCGGGATTTGCTAGCACAACAATGGTTTTCGTATAATCAGAAAAGAAACGAATATAGCATCTTGTCTTCTTTGGCCGAAGCGTCAATTGCTGCCGTCCAGTGGTATAGGCTTTTGCGTCTTTGTTTTTGCAATCATTTGTTATCATCAGTAGCTTACCCCAGGCCCTGACGCCCATACATATCTCCAAATACTATTCATTAAATGAGAGTAACGTAGATCTTTAACCGTTAAAAGAACATATTTACAGGAGATTGCCTATGCCCCTGACAGCCTTTATTAATATGGGTAGGTAAGGTCTTAATGAAAGGTTTTCCAAGAGGATAAAGCAGGCACCCTCTACCCCAATTTTTAAAAAAGCTCCCGTAAAAATGGGAGCTTATGACATCATAGCTGCACGTCAGGAGGAACGAGCCAACCTCACAGGCGATAGTTAGCGATTGACGAACGTGCTGATATAGTAACTACAAGGTAGGCAAAAGAACTGAATGGGCTTGCTTTTAGCCTTATTTGTAGGCTTTTCATAAGAAATCTGTTAGTGGAATGCATAAAAAGATCCCGCCCCGGAGGCGGGATCAAAAATGTGCTTATGGCTTTCCTTACAAGGTATACCGGAGTGCAAGGCCAAAGCGGCCAATTTCGGATCCACCGCCGTAATTGAGCTGGAAGGTCGGACGCCAGTCGAGCGACAGGTTAACAGGGGCCGTGTTGATCTTGTAATCCAAACCAGCCATGGGGCGCAGCCAGATAGGCGTGCCACCGCCATACTTAGTAAACAGGGCTTGCAGGCCGCCACCGGCATACCAGCTTAATCCGGTTGCATTGGCGATGGGTACATGGTACTGCAGTTCGGCACCAAGGGAAGCGTTCAGTCCCGTACCGAACAAGACAGTGGCTTCACCGGCCAGTTGCTGCGATAAAAAATGTTTGGCCGAAAAACCGTAAAGGCTTCCTTCACCAAGATCGAAACGCATACCCAATCCTGTTTTGTAGGCAGGACCCGTTTGCGCCGATGCAGACGTTGCGAAAAAGATAGTGGCTGTTAAAAAACTGGCTAAGAGCGTTTGCTTTAACATGAGCAGGGTTTTTGAAAATTTGCGGCAAAAATAGGGGGACGAGAAGGTTCCATTTTACCACTTATCAAATAGTTTAGCTTAAACCGTATTCAAACGTTTACAAAACGTTTTTGCGTTGCCGGTAGTTCGGACCACCTGTAATGCCTAACCGCGAAAACATGCAATTGCGTTTTTTTGTAGCATCTTGTTATCAACTGGACTCGCATTGCGCCACCTTGCCAGCAAGCTTCTGCATCTGTAAACAACGGCGGTTGGCGGATTTTGCTGAAGGGTCCGGATCAAGGCATTTTGTACTGACCACAGATTTTTGTCGCCAATAAAATGGAACGGTTTTTAGGCCTTTATCAAAAATTGATCTATGAAAAAGCATTTCCTTTTCGCCGTTGCTCTTTTTGTACTGGTGGCCTGTAATACATCCGAACAACAAGGAGCGAATTCTACGGTTTCGGATACCGCTTCGCACGGTGCCCATAACACAACCGGTAGTATGGATTCCACCGGTATGGCCAACGCATCGATGATGGATCTTATGAAAAAAAACATGGACCAGATGGAAGACATGCGGTCACTGGGCAGCAATGACAAAGATTTTGCCGCCCTGATGAAGATTCACCACACCGGTGCCCTGGAAATGGCAAGACTTCAAATAGCCGAGGGGATCGACCCACAGATAAAAGAAATGGCGCAGAAAATGATAAGCGAACAGCAGCGGGAGATTGGAGAGTTTGATGCTTTTCTTTCAAACACCACACAAAACAGTGCAGCCACTGAAAAAAACAGTGCGTTTTACGAAAGGACCATGAAAGAAATGGACGACATGGACATGGACAACGGCGATCATTCCGGCTCTATTGACCATCAGTTTGTGCAAATGATGATTCCGCACCACCAAGGCGCTATTGCCATGGCTGACCTCTACCTTAAAACGGGTGCGCAAAATGAAAAACTAAAGTCGCTGGCCGGCACTATTAAAACCGACCAGCAAAAGGAAATACAGCAGATGCAAACCTGGCTAGCTGGTCACAAGCAATAAGCAATTAGCGAATACTGGCAGCTAATTAGAGAAAATGGTTACGATTGGGCAACGTGGATAGATACTAAAAAGCACAGGTGATTAATGATTTTGCGGCCTGGGCAGCAAGTGTTTTCAACCTTGCTGCCCCAGGCCATTTTTTACGGCAGCATTTGGTAACGCAATCAGGTTGTATCTGCTTTTATAAAATATAGCTATAGCTATAGAAGCAGCCAGTGGCCGGCGGCAGAAGGTGCCACAGGGTATCAGAAATAGATTCGTTGAATAGCATTCCAGACTTTTGTTCCCAGCTCAATTTGTTCGGGGGTATTTTGAAACAAGTCGTACTCGGGCTTTAGTTCCTGTTTTGGTTTCACCACCAGTGGAATGGGGTTTTTCCCAAAAACCTCGACGAAGGTGTCATCGCTGCTTTTTACGCCAAAGTCAACCCAGCCGTTGCTCAGGGTATCGCCCTGCACAATGGTGATGGAAATTTTTTTACCCCTATAATCAATCTCTGTTGTATAATTCCGAACCGGGTCAATCATGTTTGGCCTTTTTGTTCTTTAAGAAAAAAGAATGCCGCTTCTTTCTTGTGCTTTTTCTCACTATGCTTTCGTGTATATGCCCAGGCCAGGCAAAAAGTGCTGAAAAAGCAGGACATTTAATATCCCTGTTCTTAAATGGAATCTTCCCATTACCTTATTCTTTCTTTTTAACCGAAAAGGATAGAGTGGCCAGGACGCCGAAAAACCTGATGCAGAGGATACCATTCCAAGCTTTGTTTCTTTTGCTTTTTTCGTAAAACCCACCGTAACGATAAAGTGGTTTTACCTTTTTTGGTTTGTGAGCTTTGTGCACAGCTTTTTTTTGCTGTTTATTTGTGACCGTTAAACACATTACTCACAAACCCCTGATGAAAAACGTATGAAACTGTTTTACACCGCCATCTGTCTCTCCCTCCTAACGGCTTCCTGCAAGGATAGTTCTCAAACCACAGAAACCACTCCCCTGCTGAAAAGTGACACCAGCTTTGTAGTAGGACCGGAGCTTCCGCAAAAAGACTCACAGGCTGCAGCGACCACCACACCTGTTCAACAGGAGCAAGCCCCTGCGCCTGTAAGAAAAAAAGCAACAACGGTAGCCAAAGCTACCGATAGCCAGGGCAACACTTCCGCCGCAACCGAAGAAACCGGCAGTACGACCCAACCCGCGGCAGAAGAACCAGCCAAAAAAGGCTGGAGCAAAACTGCCAAAGGTGCTGTGGTAGGAGGTGTTGTAGGCGCTGGTGCCGGAGCCATCATCAACAAAAAGAACCGGGCTGCCGGTGCTGTTATCGGCGGCATTGTGGGTGCAGGTGCCGGTGCTGTCGTTGGCAACGAAATGGATAAAAAAGACGGCCGTCACTAATAAAAGATTTCCAGTATTAAAAACGCAGCCCTGGTGGCTGCGTTTTTTTTTGCCGGTAATGCCAGGTTTACACTATCAAATTTCCTTTTGGAGCACAAGTTTACCACCAGGCTGATCCACAGGTGTCATTTGTCATTATCTTCTGTCAGGCTGAAACAAAAACAGGTTGGCCGATCGTTTTTCACAATTGGCCTATCTGGCTGCAACCTGGTGCCAAATCGGTTTAGCTTCATAATATAAACCAACATCAATGAAACCTGTTGCACTTCAACCAACAAATAATAATAAACTGAAGGTTCTGTTTTCCCTGTTTTTTGTCCTGTTGTCTACTCTCTTGTTCGCCCTGTTGTGGGTATCATTTATTGTATCTGCCATTAAGATCCTCAAATAACACTGTTCTTTCCTGCCTCAGTGTTTAACCCTGCATGTGCTTTCGTGTAGCTGGCTCCTTGTATTTATTTTTTTCGATGGCCAGAAAATTCAAGAAAAAAACAAATAAAAATTTTGTGCAACCGAATAGTTGCGCATATATTTGCAACCATATAGTTGCATTTATGACCGAAACCCGCAGAGATGTGTTCCAGGCCCTGGCCGATCCCACCCGGCGCTCCATCATATTGTTGCTGGCCACCGCCGCCATGACGCCGAATGCCATTGCCGACCATTTCGAAAGCAGCCGGCAGGCCGTCTCCAAGCATTTACAGGTACTGGTGGCCTGCGAGATGGTGCAGCAGGCTACTCAAGGCCGGGAAATTTATTATCACCTCAACGCCGATAAGATGAAAGAGATCGAAAAATGGCTGGATCAGTTCCGGCAATTGCTGGCCAAACGCTTTGATCAACTTGATACCGTATTAACTCACCTCCAAACAAAAAAACCATGACCCCTTCAATCCTTTTCAATTTTGTAGTCGACAAGGAGACCAAATCCATCCGGGTAGAAAGATCTTTTCATGCGCCGCTCTCCCTGGTGTGGGATGCCTGGACAAAACAGGAAATCCTGGACCAGTGGTGGGCGCCCAAACCATGGCGGGCCGAAACCAAAACCATGCAGTTCACTGAAGGTGGCCACTGGCTCTATTGCATGGTAGGCCCGCAGGGCGAAAAACAATGGTGCTTGTTTTCGTTTGAACAAATCGAACCGCAAAAAAGCTTTTCGGGCCTGGATGCTTTTTGCAATGAAGAAGCTGTGCCGGACAATACAAAGCCAAGATTACACTGGCAGAATGCTTTTCAGGAGGAAAGAGAAACTACTATCGTGAATATCGACCTGCAGTTTGATGAACTATCCGACCTGGAAACCATTCTGCAAATGGGCTTCCGCGAAGGCTTTACCATGGGACTGGAAAACCTGGACGAATACCTGCAGTCAAAGGTGAGGCCAGAAACGACGCAAACCAAGTAATAGCAATCACCAGGGAAGAGAAAGCCGGAGGCGTCCTTTTTTCTCTTCCCTGCATCGCAGCGTTGCCTTCTTCAGCGCACTGTTTCCACAACACTTTACAAAAGCGAAAAATCCTTTTCTTCGGTGATAGGATATTGACGGCATTGGGTTTAATTTTAATGCGATGAATCGCTCTGAGTCACAGCATCGCCGTCAGCTTGCCGCCATCATGTTTGCCGACATAGAGGGGTATTCCCTGCTCATGCAGGAAAATGAAGAACAGGCCATTCAGTGGCGGGCCCGGTACCGGGAAATCCTGGAAAGCCGGCACCAGCAGTTTGAAGGCCGCATTATTCAACATTATGGCGATGGCACCCTGAGCATTTTTTCCAGTGCGGTTAATGCCGTGGCCTGCGCTCTGTCCATGCAGCAGGCCTTTCGTCAGGCGCCGATGATTCCGGTGCGCATTGGTTTGCACAGCGGCGATATTGTGTTTGACGATGAGCAGATCTACGGCGACAGTGTCAATATTACCTCACGCATTGAATCGCTGGGGGTAGCCGGCAGTGTGCTGCTTTCCGAAAAGATCCTCGACGAGATCGGCAATCATCCCGAGTTCCAGACCGCTTCGGTGGGCAGTTACCAGTTTAAAAATATCCGGCGCAAAATGGAAGTTTTTGCGCTGAACCATCCCGGTCTTATTGTACCGGCACCCAACTCCCTGGAAGGAAAACTGGCGCCCCCGTCCCGCCAGGCGCTGGATGCTAACAAACAAGTTCCTAGCAGTGATGATAAAAGCATTGCCGTACTGCCTTTCATCAATCTCAGTAACGATCCCGAGCAGGAATATTTCAGCCAGGGTGTAGGGGAAGAAATCCTGAATGCCCTCTCCAAACTTAAAGACCTGAAAGTCGTCAGCCGCTCTTCTTCCTTCCAGTTCGATGCCCGGCATATTGACCTGCGTGAAGTGCGGGAAAAGCTGGGTGTGAAAACGGCCCTGCAGGGCAGCATCCGCAAGCAAGGGCGTCGACTGCGGATGATGGTGCAACTGGTAAACCTGGAAACAGGCCTTCACCTGTGGTCGGAAAAGTATGACCGCAACCTGGATGATGTATTTGCCGTGCAGGACGAGGTGGCCCTGGCCATTACCGAAAAACTAAAATGCACCCTGCTGGAAAATGACCGGGAGCTGATCACAAAAAATCCCACTAACAACGTTTCCGCTTATGAGCTGTACCTGAAAGGACGGTATTACATGAACAAGCGGGGTGGTTCGCTGCTGATTGCCATCCAGTGCCTGGAGGAAGCCATCGCCCTGGACCCTAATTTTATGCTGGCGCATACCGCTTATGCCGATGCTTACCTTATGGCCGGCTTTTACGGCCTCCTGCCGCCTTCCGAAATCACACACAGGGTTCGAAAATCGGCCCAAACCGCTTTGCAACTGGACCCCGAAGCCTGTGAGCCTTATGCTTCGCTGGGCTACCTGTACACCTGTTTTGAATGGAACTGGGAAGAAGCGGAAAAAAATTTCCTGCGGTCGCTGGCGATAAATCCCCGCTACACCCAGGCGCATTTCTGGTATGGCTGCATGTACCTGGCTTGGGTAAAAGGCGATTTTATGGGTGCCATCACGCATGGCCGGATTGCTATCGAACTGGAGCCGCTCAGCCCTCTGGCCCTGGGCTTGTATGGTTCTATCCTGCACTCCGTGGGCCAGTACCAGGAAGCCGTCACTTATTGCAAAAAAGGCGCGGACGAAGAGCCGGATTCATTTATTTGCCACCTTTATTTGGGCCTTTCTTACCTGGCCCTGCGACGGTACAAAGAAGGCATAGATGTGCTGGAACATCTTTCGCAGGCTTCGGGCAAGTTTCATATGGCTCAGAATGTACTGATCATCGCCTACTGCAAGGTGTGGAAGTTTGGCAAGGCGCAACAGTTGCTGGCCGAACTCAAACAACGGGCTGCCACCGAATATGTATCTCCCACCCTGATGGGCATTGCGCTGGCTTCCCTGGAAGAAATGGACGAAGCGTTTGTTCACCTGGAGCAGGCATTTACCATTCGCGAACCGCTGCTCCTTACCTTGAAATACCAGTCCTGGATACCCGGCATCCTGCGGGAAGATCCCCGGTACGAACCGCTCCTGCAGCGAATTGGCTTTTTGTAAAAGGCTCACCTGGTGAGTGGAGAATGGTCAGTGGTGAGCAGGGACGCTTTTTAATTATCATTCATAACTGACTTCGTACAAAGAATATTTAGGAGTTGGTTTCTACCAACTACCTTGTTGCCGCAAACCATGACCGCCACCGGAAAAAACATGATTTTTCCATAACCGATAGCAGCAGCCTGCTCAACGTATGCAAGGCAATGATCTTTGCTTTTTAAAGGCGCTGCCTTCTGCCGTTCGTCATCTGTTCAACGACTGGGTTGCCTTATATTTAACACGCAATCAATTACGTTATGAAAAAGCCCTTTCTGCTTTTATTACCAATTCTATTTTTACTATCATTTTATCACCCTTGCGCCGGCCAGGCAAAGGACTCGTTGCCGCTGGTAACGGTGTCGGGCAACCGCTTTATCGCAGCCGGCAAGCCAATCATCTTCCGCGGCCTCGATGCCAGCGATCCCGATAAGCTTGAAAAAGACGGGCACTGGAACCGGGAATATTTTGCGCAGGCGAAAAGTTGGGATGCCAATATCATCCGCTTTCCTGTACACCCCCGGGCCTGGCGCAGCCGCGGACAGGAAGCCTACCTGAAATTGCTGGATGATGGTGTGCGGTGGGCTACGGAGGTAGGATTGTATGTCAACATCGACTGGCACAGCATCGGCAACCTACGCACCGAGATGTATCAGAATCCCATGTACGAAACCACCCGCAAAGAAACCTACGAATTCTGGCGCACCATGGCAGCGCATTTCAAAGGAAATACCACTGTTGCTTTTTTTGAGTTGTTCAACGAGCCCACGGTGATAAACGGGCAACTGGGCCTTTGCACCTGGCAGGATTGGAAAGCCATGAATGAAGAAATGATCACCATTATCCGGGCCCATGGGGCCAAAGCCATTCCCCTGGTGGCCGGATTCAACTGGGCTTACGACCTGACACCGATAGCCAAAGAACCGATCAATGCAGAAGGCATCGGATATGTCAGTCATCCCTACCCGCAAAAACGGCCCAAACCCTGGGAAGAAAAATGGACGGCCGACTGGGGTTTTGTGGCAAAGACCTATCCCTTGATGCTAACGGAGATCGGGTTTTGCGGACCGGATGAAAAAGGCGCCCACATTCCTGTGATCAGCGACGAGTCGTATGGTGAAGCCATTACGAAGTATTGCAAGGAGAATGGCATTTCGTATTCCGTATGGGTGTTTGACCCGCAATGGGCTCCCATGCTGATCAGCGACTGGAAATTTACCCCCACCCGGCAGGGCCGGTTTTTTAAGCAGGCGATGTTGAAAGCAGGTCAGCCCTAGACCGGCCTGCTTTCGTTTGCGGGTGGCTTATGGTTTTGCAGCCGAAACTGGCGGCTTTGGCGCCGGTACCACATTCCGGATTGGCTTGGTGGTTTGGAGGTAGGCGTAAATCGCCTTGATCTCGTCGTCGGTCATGTAGCGGTAAACATTCCAGGGCATGGGCGGGAGCAGCGGCCGGGTATTGTCCATGCCTTTGTATTTGCCTTCGCGAAGTGCCTTCATAAACTGGGCTTCTGTCCAGTTGCCGGTGCCGGTGGCATCTGAGGTCAGGTTGGCGGCATACGAAACGCCCCAGGGACCCACCCAGGCGGTCAGGTCGCCGGTAACGGCCAAGCCTTTGCTTTCCATTTCTTTGCGGTTCACCGTAAAATCGGGTGTGCCTTCCCGGTAGCCGGAAAGCATACGGGTGCTGTCAAAGTCGGGACCCATGGGTGTCATCACCTTTGGTGTGTGACAATCGTGGCAACCGGCAATCGTTACAATATGTTCGCCCCATTTGGCAGCGGAGCCAAAGCCACCATAACGGTAAAGCGCAAGTGAATCCGTAGCCTCTTCCCGCATACCGGCTACTTTGGGTTCAGTTGTACTATCACAGGAGAAGAAAAAGAAAAAGGCACTGCAGGCGACCAGTACCTTTAAAACTAATTTTTTCATACCAATTTGGTTTTGGTGAGGTGAATAGATGTAACTTAAATATAATATTTTTTCACCCTCCTAAACCATTAAATTTTACGGCCGGGCTGAGGTTTCTGCCCTGTTTTATACCAGCGGCAGCGCCACGTAAAAGGTAGCCCCTGCACCCGGTCTTCCTTCCGCCCAGATGGCACCGCCGTGGTTTTCCGCGATCTTTTTGCACAGGGCCAGGCCAATACCGGTCCCCTCGTATTCGCTGCGGCCATGCAGCCGCTTGAACAGGGTAAAAATCTGGGCGGCATATTCCTGTTCAAACCCGATGCCATCGTCCTTGACCGCAATGAGGACATATGCCTTTTCAGGGTCAAGGTTACGGCCTTGCGGCAGGTCGGCACCGGACCTTTCTTCACAGCCGATTTGAATATGAGGCGGCTCACCGGGTTTGGAAAATTTCAGGGCATTGGTAATAAGGTTGTAAAAAAGCTGGTGCAGCTGGTTGTGAACCGCTATAACGGTTGGCAGCGGCTCTTTTTCAATAACGGCCCCCTTTTGCTCAATGACAAGGTCCAGGTCCGATTCAATTTCCGCGATCACCTCCGACAGGTCTGTAGGTAGAAACTGGCGGTCTTCCCTTGTCTGGTGCGAATACTGCAACAGGTCGTCGATAATGTTTTTCATCCGTTGCACCGAGACGCCGATCTTGGCAAGGTAGCCCTTTCCCCTTTCATCGAGTTGCGTATTGTTGTGCTCCAGCATAAAATTGCTGAAGGTGGCTATCTTGCGTAGCGGCTCCTGCATATCATGCGAAGCGGCATAGGCAAACTGTTCCAGCTCGCGGTTCTTGCCTTCCAGTTCCTGCGTCCGCTCTTTTACCCGCTGCTGCAACAAGGCTTCGTTGTGTTCGATCTGGTGCTGGTACTGTATCTGGGTGGTTACGTCCTGGATCACCCCGCGGATCTGAACGGCCTTTCCATCCTTGTCGAAAAATGTACGGCCCAGGGAACGCAGGTAGCGTTCTGCTCCGGAAACGGGATCCGGTACCCGGTAGGTAATGTCGTGGCGACTGGTGGCCTGGCTGCGTTGGGTGGCATTTATTTGCTTTATCACGTCTTCCCTGTCACTGGAATGAACGGCAGCAAAAACATCCTGCATGTCGAGCTCTGTTTCGCGAAAGCCAAACCAGCGGGCCACCCGGCTGGTAAACCGTCCCCGGTTCTTTACCAGGTCCACCACATAAGTACCCAGTTCGGCAATATCAATCGCCATCTGCAGGGCCTCGCTGTTTTCTTCAATTTTGTGCCGGGCATGTACCTGTGCGGAAACATCAATGGCAAGGTGCAGAACAGCCGTGGTTTTGCCGGATTCTATAATGGGCGTGAAAGAAAGATTGACATAAAACATTTCCTGCTGGCCCCCGATCAGCCGCTTTACAGGAATCTCCATGCCGCGATACGGCTCACCGGTGTTCATGACCGTTTGCAACGCTTTCCAAACTTCCTGGCCCGCCAGCTCCGGTACCACTTCCAGCATTTTTTTTCCCAGCACTTCTTCCTTCTTTTCTCCAATGATCTCCAGCATGGGTTCATTAACGCTTTCAATGATCATGTCGGGTCCCCTTGTTAAAGTAATGGCAACAGGAGCATGTTCCACTATTTGGCGAAACCGTTCTTCACTGGCCTCGATGGCAGCTTGGGTTTTCCGCTGCTCGGTAATGTTGGTGAACAGCAGGGCAACTTTGCGACTGCCCTCGCCACCGGTGCGGTAGGCATACACGTCAAACCAACGACCCATGACATCCGAACCTTCCGTAAAACGAATAGACTTGCCCGTGAGTGCCACGTTGCCGTAGCGGGTAAACCAGTGTGCCTCCAAATCAGGAACCAGTTCCCGGGCGGTTTTTCCCAGGCTGCTCTTCAGGCCCGTCAACTCTTCAAACACCGGGTTGGTTTCCAAAAAACGGTAATCCACCGGCTGTCCCTCCTCATCGAAAATCATTTCCAGCACGCAAAAGCCTTGTTCCATCGACTCGAAAAGGTTGCGGTATTTTTCTTCATTTTCTTCGGCCCGCTTGCGGGCTTCCACCAGTTCGGTTACTTCGTATGAAAGGGTAAACACACCGGCAGGGTGTTCAGCCCCCTCATCGTAATAGGGTTGGTACACCATGTCAAAATAGTGTAACTCTTCCTTGCCCTGTCGCCGGGTGACCACGGGCACTTCTTTTCCAATAAACGGCTTACCGGTTTTTACCACCTCATCAAACAAGTCAGTGATGTTCTGGTTAGCCGCTTCGGGGATGCCTTCCAGCAGCGGCTTTCCGATGATCTCAGGACCTTTGCCCCAGAGCTTTAAGGCTTCCCGGTTGGCCATTTCCAGAACGTAATCTTTTCCGCGGGCAATGCCAATCACCAGCGGGGTCTCCATAAAAAGCCGGTGCACCCTTTCCAATCCCCTAAAGTCAACTTCCCGCTTTTCGGCCTTAACCTTTTCCGTAATATCCTCTGCCGTATGTATTATGTAACAAAGCTGGCCCTGCGCATCCAACAAGGGCATACTGTTGTTCTGCCAGTAAATTTCGCGGAAGTCGCCACCACCTACCGCAACATCATACCGCTGGCGCTGCATCTGGTGCGGCGCACCGGTGCGAACCACTTCGTTTAGCGAAGCCAGCAGGTTTTTGTGGCCTGTATTTTCAGTATCGGCTGGGTTGGCCGGAAAAGTATCAAATACACCCCTGCCAATAAAATGCTCCCGGGGCATACCAACGTAGCGGCACATGTCCTGGCTGATGGCGATCAGTGTAAACCGGGGCGAATCGGGTAAAAAAACAACCCGTAATCCCGGGGTGGCTTCAAAAAGGCTCAGGTCAAGCGTCTGCCAGGCGGCTGGTTGGGTGATTACTTGCGTCATATCGGATGAGGGCTGAAGGTAAGCAATTCAGCAAAAGACCCTTGCCCCGCCTGCGTTTTTTATGGAAGGAGAACAAAAAAATCCTGTCTTTCAGTAGCACTGCGCTGCAGATGGAAAGCAGACGATTTTCATGGCAAGGCCTCATAGCGGCGCAGCAGTACCCAGATTGGATTGGTACGGGTTTCCGTCAGCACAAAACTGCTTTCACCCACGGTTTCAAAACCTTGCTTTTGATAAAAGCGTATGGCCCGGTGATTTTCTTTCCACACGTCCAGCCACATGCCCCTTTCGCCACTCTCCCGGGACAGGCTGATGGCTTCACGCAGCAGTTGGTGGCCCAGCTTATGGTCATAGTATTCTTTGAGCAGGTAAAGGCGCTCCAGCTTTGTCACCGGCTGCAGGTTTACGGCCGGATGCGGCGTACGGAGAATAAGCTTGCTGTACCCCACCGGCACGTTGTTGTACACAACGGCCGTAAAAATGTTAGTGTCATCGGTCAATTCGGCCTCGCAGGCCGCCAGGCTGAAATTGCTTTCCACATATTGTTGCATGATCTCGGCCGGGGCGCTATGCCCATGCGATTCCAGTAAGCTGGTACTGCCAACCTTCGCCAGCAAGTCCGCATCGGTGGGGCCCATCCGAAAGAAGGAAACCATCCTGCGAAAATAGCGTTGGAAACAATTCTCCCACGCCGTCAATACGGACATGACTACTGAAATATCAGATAAAAAATAGCATTGCTTTTTCCCGCCGGGTTTGTTGCCGCCGGACTGGTACAGTTGAAGCAGCAAAATCGCCGGTTGATCCGTTTTGCGGTTGTCCCTGGCCGTTCGCTATTCCGAACTTTATTCAAAACAACAACCATGCGCCTTAACCTCACCCTCAACGGCATCCTGGTAGCCTCTACACCGGTCAATCCATCCCGCTGTAAAGATGAATTTTACCTGCAGGCCCTTCGCCAGCAAATCCTGCTGCAAAACAGAGATACCATTGAACGCATTCCTGCCCGGCCTTTTTTCTACCTTGAAATACCAGCATCATCTCCTTCCCGCTCGTATGGCACAAAAGGCGCTGAAGCCTGAAAAAGCATGGCCGTTCCTTTTCCTTTTTTCTCATCTTTCCAAAGCTTGTTCCTGCGCAAGCTCTAAATAAGCTGTCCAATACTGCTAGCACTAGCATTTTGGTGTTTTACTTTGCCACAAAAAAAGACGGAACTAACCGCCTTTTTGAATTCTCTTATCCCTATGGTTTCAATAAGCCGACCGTGGCGGAATCACTTCGGCACCCGAAAATGAAGATGTGTACCCCTTTTTCAAGGTAGCCAGTTCACCTTTTTTTCCCTGTGCGATCAGAGCCTGATAAAGACCCAAGAGAGACCAGCCGTTGCCGGGGTTCCACACAAGGTCTTCACGATAAATGGCTTCGGCTTCTTTTGCCCTGCCTCCCTGTAGTAAATAAGTCCCCAGGTATTGTCGTGCCGGCAACATCCATATTTTGGGTTCGGAATAGATCAGGCTATCCTCGGCAAGAATGGCTTTTTTGATCGTACGAATAGCTCCTTCCGGTTCTTTTCGTTCATAATAAATTGTTGCCTGCAAAATGTTTTCGGCCACTACGGCACATTCGGCCGGACTGCTAGTATGGGGCACAAAACGTTTGCGAAGCGTTTCACCCTTCATCGCCTCCCGGAGTTGTTGTAAATGCGCTTCGGCCCCTGCGCTGTTCCCGGTTTTGGCCAGCGCCATTCCTTTTGCAAAATGGTGCAGCACCTGCGCATATTGCCAATCCGGTTCAATGGCTGAATTGTCCTGCAAGAGACGGTTCCAATGGCCCAACCGCACCATGGCCAGTTGCGGGAACATAAACTGATATTGCAAGTAGGGGGCTTCGGCGGTGGGCTGTACGCTGTTTCGCAGTACAAGGGATTTGGCCAAGGCTTTTTCCTGCATGGCGCCACTGAGGGCACAATACGCATCTACCGCAAAATAATGGGGCACATGTACCTGCGGCAACAGGCCTTTTGCCAGGGAATCATATACCACCAGGCTGCGGTCCGCCTTTTCATTGGCCTGCACGCCTTGCGTATAAAAACCAATGCGCTCATACTCATGGCTCGACATGTGCACCATGTGCGCCACGCCAGGAAAGAGTTTCAGCAGAGAGTCGGCGCCCGGCAGGGCTACCTCGGGCTTTCGCGACGCTTCCGTTACATGAATGTAGTAGTGCAGGGCAGCCGGGTGATGCGGATCCTTTTGCAAAATGTCTTCACAGTATTTCACCAGCTCCGGTGTCCACTTTTTGGGCTGTCCGTCATTATACCAAAAGTCCCAGGGATGAAGCAGCATTACAGCGTCGGTGTACAGGGCTTTGATGTCCAGGTCATCGGCATAGGCATGCACCAGGGGTTTCAGGGCTTCGGCATAGCGTGCATTCAAAGCAGGACGTTGTTCGTCTGCGGGATCGTTGCTATTGTACCGGAAGTTCATGGCTGCAATCAGGGCTTTTTCTTTAGGGCTGGCGCTGGCGGCATGACGGTTCATGGCCGCTAAAATGCCGGGAATACTGCCGGGCATTTTGTACGCATATCCATAATTGTAAGTAGGCCCCAGGGCAAGGGCCTGCCCCCAGTAGGCCATAGCGTTGCTGCTGTCGAACCGGGCTGCTTCCTTAAAGGAAGCCACCGCCTCCCGTGCATGATAGCTATAATAAAAGGTAAGCCCTTGGTTAAAATAAAACTGGGCGCTGTCGCTGCCGGTGGTTATGGGATAGGAATGATTTCCCCAGCCCGGCATTACGGGAATAAACTTGCCGTTGACCGTTTTGTAGTCGTCATTAGCTGCCGGCGCACAACCGATCGTAGCAGAAGACGGTATTGGAAGCTGTTCCTTACTGGCCGTTCCGCTTAATACCAAGACAACGCCACAGGCAAGAAAAGGACAAAAAAGATAAAAACGTTTTTTCATGGCCGTTAGATTTAGCAGACAAGGATTATCAGGGAGGGATAAAAGAACGCTATTTAAATTTACACCATTTCAACATTAGACCCGAAAGTCAGGTATTTGCTTCCCGGCTGCTTTTGTTTACTTTGTGCGCTTTAAACCGACACTATGAAAAAACTATTGATCTGCGCCCTTGCCATCTGTATTGCTGCCAGCAGTTTTGCCCAAAAAGGAAAAGGAAAGAATAAGGGCCAAAATGGGGAATCAACCCGCGAAGAAGTTCGCCGGGCTGTGCTGGGTGAACCTTCAAACAGCAAAAAACAAAAAGAGAACAAAACCAGTGATGCCGTGTGGGATGGGACGCAAGGAAAGGGCGGTCCTAGGTTTTCGAAAAACCAGCCGGCCAAAGTACGCCAGGCGTTTGCTGCCGACTATCCGCATGCCAGCCAGGTAAGTTGGAGCAAGTACCGTGGCGACTGGACCGCCACGTTCAACAACGGCCCTCTTCGATCTACGGCTGTTTACCATGCCAACGGCCAGCGCAAGGATACACGTACGGCCATCGACCGTCCGCAACTTCCCCGTGCTATCGAGGAGATTTTCCGCAAACGACCAGCCATCCGGGTTGGCAATATCATTCGCATTGAGCTGCCAGTAAAGGAAGAAAACCTGTTCCGGGTGCAAACCATCGATGGCGGCACGTCACTTTTTACCGTGTACAACAGCAGTGGAAAAGTAATGGCCTACGATTATTGACCCTTCTTATCTTCCTAAAAAAACGGGCTGCCCGGCAGTCCGTTTTTTAGGTTGTATCGCTGCAAATCATTTCTGACCATGGGCCCAACCCAGGGAATCGGGTTGCTGTGCAGATATTGTATCCTGAAAAGTTTTTTTTGCCAACTGCAGGCCTCTTTCTTCGGCAAGTTTTTTCTGCCAGGACCTTGCTTCGGCCCCAGTTTGTGTTGTTACACTGCCTGCGCCTTCAAAGAAAAAATGAACCCCGATAAACCGCTTTACATGGCCGCGGCTTTCGGCAGGAAGAAAACGTTGCAAGGCCCAGTAGTTTTTACTGCCGGCTTTTTTGATGGCTTTGTACACGGTACCAGGCCCGCTGTTGTAAGCGGCTAGCACCAGCAGCCAGTCGCCAAACTCGGCATACAGTCGCCGCAGGTATTTGGCAGCGGCCACCGTGCTGCGATGGGTATGAAGGCGCTCATCCGTTTTACCGGAAACCCGCAGGCCCAGTTCTTTTGCGGTAACCGGCATAAACTGCCACATACCTCTTGCTCCGGCCCTGGATGTTGCCTTTGGCTGCAGCTTTGATTCTACAATGGCCAGGTATTTCAATTCTAACGGCAATGCATAGCTGTGAAAGACAGCTTCGATGGTGCCAAAATAACGTTGGCTGAGGGCTTTCATCTTTTGCAGAAATTCGTCTTCTCTTTTGAGATAGGCTGTAACGAAGCCCTTTACGTGTTTATTCAAGCCAATCTTTGGTGTGGCGCCGGCAATGGCTGTAGAGTCGGGGGAAAGGCGTTTGGTGGAATCGTGCAAGGGAAGCACTGGAGTTGCGGTAAAACTTACCGGGGGTGCAGCCTGAATTTTTGGATTCAGGGCAGCTGCCGGAAGCATCAGCAAAAAGGAATAACCGACAAAGAGTTTCCTAGCCAGGTTTCTACGGATCATTGTTTTCATTTAAGGTTAACAATGCCGGCCCTTAGGGTTTGGATAAGGGTTAATCAGCGGATGATCGGGAGGTTTTTTTCAGAAGATACCGGTGAGCGGTCGCAAGCTATTTTCCGGGGCACGGTGTTTGGGTTTTTCAGTGTCGGAAAATGTTTTCGGCGACGAACGGCGACAAACATAACCTCAAAAAACCGTAAATCATAACCCGTAGCAAGGCCTTAGGCCGCTGTTGCAACCTAAATTACTGGAAACCAGCGGGCTGAAGCCAGTAAAATTCTCCTGCCTTCCAACTTCCTTTTTTGATACAGGATTTTTGGATGTACCGCAAAAAACAACATCCCAAGGCCATCAATTGACACAACCCTTACCAAAAAAAGCGGATGCCTCACGCCGGAGACATCCGCATTTTATACAATATTTAAACCATAGCCTGCGCTATTAAAACCGCACTACCGGGAATGTATAACCGATTACTGGCTGATTTTATTCGCCTGGTTGCGGATGGTGCCGCGGGGCAGGTAAATCTGGAAGCCAACACCCAATTGCAGCAAACTGGAACCACCATCATTGCCAAACCCAAAGGCTTTGGTGTATTTCAACAGCCCTTCGAGAGCAATGTTTTCGGTAACAAAATAGGCCAGCCCCGGCCCGATGCCGATGCCCAGACCATTGGTGCTGCTGCCACCCGATACATTTACCCCTTGCAGGCCCACTGTGCCTTCCAAAAAGAAACGGCTGCTCCGGCGGGCACTGGTAGTAGTGGTGCTGACATCGGCCGCTCCAAAATAATAGCGGGCCAGCGGACCCACACCATAGTTAAAGGTAGTACCGGCGCCTTCAGCTGTTGATAATCCAATGTCGACAAAGCCACCGACGGCAAGATTATCGGTTGTAAACCATGCCACCTTGGGTGTAATGCTCATGTTGAAAGGTTTGCCATCGCTCAGGCCGAGGCTAAAACCGGCCAGGTCGCCACCAATGAGGTAATAACCACGCTGAATCTGTGCTTTTGCTGTCACTGTCATTGCTGCTGCAACCAGTAAAATGAGTAGATGTTTTTTCATAATGAAACTGTTTGTCCTTTTGCGTCAACAACCATACCGTCGCCAGATAACGCATTGCGGATCAGTCCGCAACGCATTACACATACCCCTTATACCTGTGGGAGATAACTGTAAGAAAAATTACTTAAAATCTATCCTACCTATACCGTTTGGTGTTCAGTATGAATAGGTTAGCTTTTTCCTGCAACACACAGTTTTACCTATTTAACTTTAGTTTTTGCCTTTACTACAAAAACCTGCAGTTATTTATGACGGATTTGTTGTTATTAAACGGGGATAAGCTGTTGAAAAAGAAGGGGAACAGTGCCGAGATTAGCGAGGGTTAGTGAGGTCTTCCAACCCCAAACATGGCAAGGGCAACATCTTACCTGAAAGCAAAACAACCGTTAGAGATGCAAAAGGAGAATGAATGCATTATCATTCTTTACGGTTATGTGATTTTCGATTTTACCGGGATGTAGTGAAATGAGGCCCGGTGTTGTTCTACCACTTTTACGGCTGCACTAGGATTTTAGTGATTTGAACGCAGGTATCGACAATGACTCCTGCATTTCTGCCACAATGTTGAGTGCTGCGATCACTTGCCCCTGGCCGTTTTTTACCGGCAGGATGTTTTGTTCGTAATGCCCGTTTTTCATCCGGTACGGCACCTTGATCACCTGCATGTTTTTTCCCCACAGGGCCCGGTCGATATAGACCAGCTTTTCGTCTTCTTTCACCCAGGGCAAAACCTCTTCCAGTTTTCTGCCAATGGCTTCTTCGGGACGAATGCGGAAATGCGCAGCACATTTATCATTCCAGAACAAGATGGTATGCTGATGGTCAAACGCGTTGATGATAAAGAAAGCATGTTTCTGCATCTCATCCAGTGTCGCTCCAAAGGCTTTGGCTAACAATTCCATTGCGGTTGTTTATACAGTCTGATAGGGAAAGGAACCGCTGCAACCGAAACAGATTCATGGGTGAAAGGAAACCGTTTTGTTTGTCAACAGTAAGATGGCATCAAAGGTAATGGAAGCAAAGCAGATAGGATTCAACTCAAGAAACAGAAACAATTCATTAACTGGGAGTGTCTCCAAAAACCTCTCTGTGTTTAACAAACAATCTTTGTTTTTGTTGAGCCTTTGAAAAATACCAGGATAACAGCTCTCTTTGGCCTACTCTCTTTTCGAGTACTGTGATTCTCCGGTAATTTTTTTAATTTGAGTCTTATGCTGTTTCCCAACTTCACTCCTTTTCCAGCCATGCAGACCGGGCGGCTACTGCTTCGCCAAATGCGCTTATCAGATGCACCCGCCCTCCACAAGCTACGGTCCAACAAGGATGTAATGCAATACATTAACCGGCCTCTCACTCAAACCCTGGAAGAAGCGGAAGGCTGGGTGAATGTTATCATTGATGCGGTGTCCCGGAACGAGGGCATTACCTGGGCGATCTGCCTGAAAGAATCCCCGGACGAACATGTAGGCAACATTGGTATCTGGCGCATCGATAAAGCCAATCACCGTGGCGAGGTTGGTTACATGCTCGATCCTTCTTTACAGGGCAGGGGCATTATGTACGAAGCTATTCAACCTGTGATATCGTATGGTTTTGAACAACTGGGACTGCATTCTCTTGAAGCACAGATTGATCCCCGCAACCAGGCTTCAGCAGCCCTGCTGCGAAAGGCGGGCTTTGTGCAGGAAGGCTATTTTCGGCAGAACTGTTTTCACAACGGATCTTTTACCGATACAGCCGTTTATTCACTTCTCTCGTCTCAGGAAAAAACCGCAAAAGAAGACATTCCGCTGACGAAAGCAGGTGCCGTGTAAACACAGTCTTTCGCTAATCAAAACCCAGCTACTTCGGCAAGGCCATAAAGAGCAATGCTGCAGCTACAGCGCCGATCATAGGACCTACGATGGGTATCCAGACATAGGCCCAGTCGCTGCTGCCTTTTTTACCAATGGGAAGAAGGGCATGCATGATGCGCGGCCCCAGGTCTCTTGCAGGGTTGATGGCATAACCGGTAGGCCCACCCAAACTCAGGCCGATGGCCAGCACTAACAAGGCTACGGGCAGGGCATCCAGCGCACCCAAGCTGCTGGACGGCGCAATGATATAAAGCACCGCAAAAATGAGCACAAAGGTTCCGATGATCTCCGTGAGCAGGTTGGGAAACGAACTACGAATAGCCGGACCCGTGGAAAACACTGCCAGTTTAATACCGGTATCGTCGGTTGCCAAAAAGTGCCGGTGGTAGGCGGCCCATACACCCAGTGATCCCAGCATGGCACCGATCATTTGCCCGCCAATGTATTCCGGCACCACGCCCCAGGTTATTTTTCCCGCCACAGCCAGCGCCAGGGTAACGGCTGGATTGAGGTGGGCACCGCTGGCCTTAGAGGCCACAAACACGCCTACAAATACGGCCATGGCCCAGCCAAAGGTGATAACGATCCACCCGCCGCCATTGCCTTTTGTTTTGTTGAGGATAACATTCGCAACAACGCCGTTGCCCAGTAGGATCAAAAGAAACGTGCCGATAATTTCCCCGATGAAAATGTTCATGATAGAGTTTGTGGTTGGTAGTTTTTGGTTTGTAGTTTTCGTGAGATGACAGATGCGAGATGACGGATGACTGGAATATTTCCAATACTGTCATCCGTCATATACCAACCATCATCTATTCTTCCGCCCATGCCTGTGCAGCACGGATGGCTTTTTTCCAGAATTTTTGGTGCGTTGTTCTTACCCCATCGGTCATGGCCGCTTCAAAGGCGCGGCCTTTTTGCCAATAGGCTTCCACTTCTTTTATATCGCTCCAGAAGCCTACGGCCAGACCGGCCAGGTAAGCCGCACCGAGGGCTGTTGTTTCAGTGATCTGCGGCCGTATGACTGTTGTGTTCAGGATGTCGGCCTGGAACTGCATGAGGTAATTGTTCACGGTAGCGCCGCCATCCACCCTTACTTCTTTAATGGCCAGGCCTGCATCGGCTTCCATGGCCTTTAGCACATCCATGGTTTGGTAAGCGATGCTTTCAATGGCCGCTCTTGCCAGTTGCGCATCGGTGCTGCCTCTTGTCAGGCCTACAATCAGTCCCCTGGCATGCTGGTTCCAGTAGGGGGCTCCAAGTCCGGTAAAGGCCGGCACCATGTATACGCCACCGTTATCTTCTGCCCGCAGGCTCAATGCTTCCACATCACCGGAGGTTTGAATCAGCTTTAATCCATCCCTTAGCCATTGCACTACGGCACCGGCAATGAACACGCTGCCTTCCAGGGCATACTGCACATCGTTGCCTATCTTCCAGGCAACCGTGGTCAATAAATTATTACTCGAAGGAACCGGTTTATTGCCCGTATTCATCAGCATAAAACAACCCGTTCCGTACGTATTTTTTACCATGCCGGGATGAATACACATCTGCCCGAAAAGCGCCGCCTGCTGGTCGCCGGCAATACCGCAAATGGGAATATCGGCAGCCGTCAACAGGTGTTGCGTATGGCCGTAAATTTCGCTGCTGGAACAAACCTCGGGCAGCATGCTGTGCGGAATGCCAAAGATCTTCAGCAGGTCATCGTCCCACTGCATGGTATGAATGTTAAACAGCATCGTTCGGCAAGCATTGGTCACGTCTGTTGCATGCACTTTGCCATTCGTGAGTTTCCAAAGGAGCCAACTGTCGATGGTGCCAAAACAAAGCTCACTGTTTTCGGCTTTCGCCCGGGCGCCTGGCACATTGTCCAGCATCCATTTGACCTTGGTGGCGGAGAAATAGGCATCGGTTACCAGGCCGCTACGCTCCTTGATTACAGCAGCTGATCCATTCTTTTTGAGCTCGTCGCAATAAGCGGCCGTGCGGCGGTCCTGCCATACAATGGCGTTGTAGATGGGTTGCGATGTTTTGCGATCCCACACTACGGCGGTCTCCCGCTGGTTGGTGATGCCGATGCCGGCAATGTCGTATACCGTGAGGCCGGCTTTGAGAATGGCTTCGGTGGCCACGCCCAGTTGTGTTGACCAAATCTCGTTCGGGTCATGCTCCACCCAACCGGGTTGCGGAAAGATCTGTGTGAACTCTTTTTGTGCTACGGAAACAATGTCGCCTTTTTTGTTGAAGATGATGGCCCGTGAGCTGGTGGTCCCCTGGTCGAATGCTAAAATGAATTTGGACATGCAAGCAAGATTATGTGATCAATATGGTTCGGCTTTTCGAAGCCTTAAATATAGAACAGATTCGAATGTGGTGAGTGGTGAAAGGTCAGTGGTCAGCGAGAAAGAAATTATTTATTTCCACCTATCCACTTACCTGTTCGACCACTTCGGGGTCGGGCCCTCTCCACCATGCCTTATCCACGGGTTTCACCCACTGCAATTGTTGTTCGACCGCTTCGCGGTCAGCGCCAGCACTTACACGACTGCCAGCCTCACAACCCAAATAGTAAATCAATAGCGTTTCTCACTACAAGCATCTAACTATTCACTACAAACTGTTCAACTACTACTCGCTACTTGCCACTTACAACTCGCTCGTCCCACTACTCACCACTGACCACTCACCACTCACTACTTCAGTTGTTCAAAAAGATCAGGGTAATCGGTGATGATGCCATCCACTTTCAGGTCTTTCAAACGCTTCATTTCCTCGATGGCATTCGCTGTCCACGGGATTACCCGCATGCCTTTTTGGTGACAGGCTTCTACCAGGGCTGCAGTCACCAGCGAAAAGTGCGGACTGTATACCGGTGGCGTATACCCTAATTGCTGGAGCTGTTCATCCAGCGAACGCTTGTCGGCTCCTTCGATCAGGAGTGAAGTCACCACACCGGGATATTTGCGGCGCACTACCTGCAGGGCCCTTGGGTCGAAAGACTGGATCGTTGTTCTTGCACTAATGCCTTTGTTTTTGACAACGGTCATGGCCAGGTCAACAAATTCTTCTACCGGCGGATGCTTTTTGCCATCGCCTTCGGGCTTTGATTTGATCTCGATATTATAAAAAAGCGTACGGCCTTTTTCCATTGCATAGGCCTCAACATCAGTCAGCAGCTCGGCCAGCATGGGTTTGTGAACAGCCATTTTTTGTTGCCGTGGAAAATCGGGGTGCGGCTTCAGCCCGACATCGTATTTTTTAATGCTGTCGTAAGGCATGGCGTACAGCAGGCGTTTGCCGGCTTCGGCTTTTGTCAGCGTTTTGCCTTCTGGCGTGGTGGTAATGTTCTCGTGAAAATGCGGGTCATGGGAAACCACTACCTGTTTGTCGCCCGAAATTCCGAGGTCCATTTCCAGCGTAGTGGCGCCCAGGTCAATGGCCTTGCGCATCGCCGGGATGGTGTTCTCCGGCATCAGCCCCCGGCTGCCGCGGTGGCCTTGCTTGTCAAAACCCTTGGGAAAGTTTGCTGCCCTTTTTTGTACGCTGCAGGAAAGCAGTGCCGCACACATTATCACCAGAATCGTTTTTCCTTTCATGGATTATTTTTCGAGATAGCCACCCTTTTTCAATACATCGGCCCACACCTTGTAACCTTCGGCATTGAGGTGAAGACCGTCGATGGTGTAGCGCTTGTCCATCTTTTTTTCGCTGTCTAAAAAATGCGGGTATAGATCAATGAGGGTGACCTTTTCTGCCACTGCCAGTGCCTTCAGGCTTTCGTTCACAAAAAGAATATGCTCGTCTTTGTTGTAATGATTTTTAAACTGCGTAAAGCTGTCGTTCACCGGCATCAGGGTTTGAAAATAGATCTTTGTTTTGGGCGATTCCTTTTTTATCCGCTGGATCATCTTTGCATAATTGCCGATGATGACGCTGTCTGGAATGTTGCGGGAAATATCGTTGATGCCGATAAGAATAAAGACCTTTGCCGGTGCGCCTTCCGTTACTTCATGCAGGCGTTCCAGCACGCCAAACGTAATGTCACCGGAAATACCACGGTTACGCACAACCGGGTTTCCCAACAGTTCCACCCAGTCCACGCCGGCCGTGATGCTGTTGCCCAAAAAGATGATGTCTTTTGCCGAATTGGGGTAACTGCGGAACAGGTCCACCTTCAGCGCAAAATTGCCGGGACGGTGCGTGCTGTCCCATTTGAGTGTTTGCCCGTTTGCATGCAGAGCGAGAATAGCAGAAAACAAAAACAGGAGTCTTTTCATACAGGCAGAATTTTAAACGGAGCCAATGCTATGTTGGGCAGTATAGGTCTTGCCAAACCGGTCGGTGGCCACCACCTTCACCGCTTTGGCCGATGCGGGTACGACCGCCCGGAATAAATGTTTTGTTTTTTTCGGTTCGGCAAAACCGCGTGGCTTGGGCAGGTCGGGTCCCAGCATGTTCTTATACGCCAGCGGATCGAAGCCCTCGGTTTGTTCCAGTGCGCCCCTGCTCACGCCATCCACCCAATATTCGGTTTTCCAGGCGGGGTCGTGGTTCCAGATGTTCACCAGCACTTGTTTTTCCGTAGCGGAAATTTCGTTGTCGTAGATCGTCATCTGGTAATCCGCGGGTTTGCCGGTAGCTTTGTACTGCCAGCTCAATTCTTTTCCTTTTACGGTGTAAATGCCGTAACCGCTGGGGGTGCCGTCTTCGCAGATAGGCCCCGTCCACCAGGCGCCGCAAACGGTGCCGTGGTTATGTTCGTAAATATTATCGCGAATGGCATTCACATTGTAATGCGTATGCCCCGACATAATGTGTACGTTCCTTCCCTGCAGCAAGGCATACAGGGCTTCGTTGTTCTTGGTGCCGCGGTGCACCGGAATGTGCACACAAAGCACTACCAGTTTATCAGCCGGTACAAAAGAAAGATCTTTTTGCAGCCAGTCCAGTTGATGTTGCTGGATGTAGCCATCGTATTCCCTTTCCTTTCCTAAATAACGAACGTTATCAAGCACAACATAATGCACCTGTCCGCGGTTGAACGAATAATAAGTAGGGCCATAGGTCAGGGCAAATGTATCATCGGAGGTTTCATCGCCGCCTTTGCGGTAATCCATGTCGTGGTTGCCCAGGCATTGAAAAAACGGAATGCCCATCTGTGCTACGGCCTTGTCGTAATCCGCAAAAAGCTGCAGCTCATCCCATACAATATCACCCACCGAAATACCGTGCAGCAGGGCACCCTGCGGTTGTGCGGCCACCCATTTTTTTACATCGGGCACGGTCTCGCTCATCAGCTTCTGCACATCCTTTGCATTCTTTACCTGCGGGTCGGCCCAGATGATGAAACTGTGCTCGTCATCGGAGCGCTGCAAGGGCTGTAAGGTAAAGTTGTTCGATTGATCCTTGCTTATATTTTGCATCAGGATGTAATGCCGGGCAATGCCTCCTTCCTGCGGAAAGGCATAACCGGCAGGTGTTGATACAAAAAGGGCGATGGCATCGGGATGCGGCGCCAGTTCGTAACGGCCCCTCTTGTCGGTAAGCACTACCGAATACCCGTCGCTCACCACCACGTCTTTCAGGCCTTTGCTACCGGCAGTAACCGTACCGCCAATAGCTTTACCGGAAAGGGCCAGGTCTTTGGCCGGTGTACAACGGGAAAAAAGAAGTCCTCCGGTGAGCCAGGCGATCTGCGCCAGGAAATGTCTTCTGTTCATTGCCATAAATTCTTGCTATGTCGTTTATGGGTGAGGGATAATGCGATAGTGAGATAATAAGAAATTGGGATATTGGTATCCGCAAACGCAAAACCAATTGGGAGTCTCACGTTTGCAGATAGCCGTTATCAGTCTTCGATAGTAGTTCCGCCTTCAATCTCCGCCAGTGTGGACGCATTGTTCAGCAACACGTTGTTCATCAGGCGGGCCGATGTCCAGCGGCCGGTAACAATATTGTACGTACCGCCCAGTTTGGCAAAATAACCGCCAACATTATTGACTACTGTTGGAAAAGTAAACCGGGTCGTATTGGAACCCATGGCAAAAAATGGTTGCTCTTCTTGGTTAACCGGATGCTTCTCATCGTAATAATCAGTATTGGTAATGCGGTAGCCTCTTGCCGGCGGGCCGGCGCTGAAAAGTGTTCCTGCTCCACCGTAAAAAATAACATCCACCGGTACGGTGCTGGCATCTACGGCTGTTTTGTCAAATACGGCAATGCCGCCAGCGTTGCCGCTGTTGGCCAGCAGGTTGCTGGTTTTGGTTCCAAAGCCATCTCCGTTGTTATCGCCATATATTTTGGTTACCCAAAAGGCCGGGTTGATTTCGGTTGAATTGCTGCCCCATATCTTTTTGTTGGCCCCCACATAAAAATATTGTCCCTTCTGTACCGAACCGTCCGTGATGTCAATTTTATAGGTACGCAGGCCACCGGTGGCCCAGCCTTCTACCGGAACTCCGGTTGGCGTAGAGGCACCTGCATTGTTGGTGGTTGTCACCGACATGGGTGTCACCGAAAAATTAATGTTGCGGGTGGCCAACAACTGGATGTATTCATAATTGCCATCACCACCAGCGGGGTCGGTCAGAAAGCCTGTGATGACAACCGGTGCTATCTTGGGAGCTGTGGCACTACGAACGGTAATATCGCTTTCAGCACGGGGCCACAATTGCGGCGCTCCATCTGCACCGCTGAATACGATCCCACTAAAATTGGAAAGAAACGGCAGGAGCTTACCCGACCACGAAGCGGCGGCCTCGGTGTGCAAGGTCATATTACCAAAACCATCGTTGATGGTTTTGTCGCCGGCATAGGTAGAACCGGCCGGGTACGAAGGATCAAAGCCAACCGATGTCAGGGAGATCAGCACACCTTCAAAACGGTCCGGGTTGGCCAATACATCATTGCTTTTCACAGACAGCGGAGTAACAGTATTGCCCGAGCTGACCTTTTTTATTTTTTGTGTAGTGATACCCGTTAGTTGCAGCAGGCCATTTACTTTTTTCAGCATTCCGCCTTCCACGTCAATCTCTACCAGATCGCCGGGAAGATAATCGGCTGCCGCCGAGCCAATGTTGATGGCAATGCCGCGAAGTTGCCCGAGGCGGCGGTTGTCCTGCACAACCAGCAAGCCGGCTGGCGTATTGTTGCCTCTGTGGTCGGAGGTAACCATTGCAGCGATCTTGTTGGCGCCAAACATGTTCTCTTTTGTCAGGGTAACATCCTGTCCTTCGTGAATGGCCCTTACATCCATTACGGCAATGAAAGGACTGGGCGTGCCACCTGGGTAGGTACTATCTTCTTTCAGGCAACCCCATAGCAGCACCAGGGCCAGGAGACAAACACTGTATAGCAACGTATTTTTCATGACGTCTTTTTAAAGTTTGTTGTTGGATTCGTTTTCAAACATCAGGGCTTTTGCCACCATACGGGTGTAGAGATCAGGTCCGGACCCTGCGCTGCAATAGCCTCTTTATAGTTGGTAGGGTTGGTGGACTGTACATACACCGGGTAATTCATCCGCGCCGGCATAACACCACCGTTGCGCAGTCCTGGGCCTTTGGGCAAAGTTGGATGACCGGTGCGGCGGTATTCAAACCACTGCTGCAGGTCGTTCAGGAAAAGCGCATAATATTTCTGCAGGTGAATGAATTCCATTTTTTCATCGAACGTAGTTGCAGCCGACAAGCGATTGTCGTTGCCATTGGGGTTGCGCAGGAAGTCTTCAATCGGCTTGTTCCAGGTGGGCAGCCACAACGTGATGCTATTCAACACACCCCGGTTGTAAAAGGTTTCCGGCGATCCGCTGATCCAGCCTTTCAGGGCGGCTTCCGCCAGGATAAACTGCACCTCGGCGTAGTTCATGATCATGCCGGCCAGCGGTTCGTTCATCAGCGTAGAAGTAGAAGACGTTGAGTAGAAATAAGACAGTCGTTGTACGCCTGTTCCGGGGGCATAGCCACTCGGCACACCAACATAGGCACCCTGGTAGGGTGCAATGGCCCAACGGTTAATGCCATTGGCGCCAAGACTGATATCGATCCGCGGGTCTTCCCAGCTCACCAGATTGTCAATAAAGAAAGCGGCCACGCTGGGCGCCCGGAAATCCTGTTCCCGCACAGTCATCAGCGGCGAAATGTAAGGCGCCGTACCGGTCCAGCGGAGTATAGCGGCATCGGCATTGCTGGCCATGATCGGATAATTGGCTGCATTGGTTTCCACAATGTCCTTGATCTTGGCCGTTACCTGGGTTGCCACTTCGGCCTTGCCCGAAATACGCAGCAGGAGCCGCAGGTAGAGCGAGTTGCCAAACCTGCGCCAGCGGGAGATGTTACCGCTAAAAACCGGGTCGCTGGCCGCCACAATCGACGGACCGCCATCGAGCAGGGTATTGGCTTCTTCCAGCATGCTGAAGATGCCGAGATAAATGTCCTTCTGGCGGTCAAAGGCCGGCTCAAAGATTTCGCCGTCTTCTTTTTTGGCCTTATTGGATTGTTCAAATGGAACATCCCCATAGGTATCTGTCAGCAGGGAATAGATCCATGACTGGCAGATCAGCGAAATGGCCATGTAGGATTTGTTGTAGTTGCCCGATGCCGTATCGGAAGCCACTTTGTAGATGTCTTTAAAATTGGTCAGCTCCGAGTACCAGCCGTTGTATAAGTTGTCGGCCAGGTTCGAACGGAAGTCGTAGCGAAACACCTGTCCTTCGCCATCGTTGATGTTTACCGAAACCTGCATCAGCTCATTGTTGAAGTTGCGGTTGCGAAGCATGTTATAACCCAATGTACTTACCAGGGCCGGAGCCAGCAACTGCTGGGGCAGGGCACCAGGAATGTTATTGGGATCGGTATTGATCTCCTCAAAATCTTTGGTGCAGGATGCGAGCATGCCCACCAGCGTTATTGTGAAGAGTGTTTTTATCCAGAAAATCTTTTTCATGTTTTATGGGATTAGAATGCAACAACCAGGTTAACGCCAAGAGTACGGGTAGAGGGGAACTGGCCCACTTCAAAACCGCGAACGATATCGGTACCGGCCAGGGTGCCAAACTCCGGATCGAACATTGGCCAGGGCGACCAGATGGCCAGGTCGCGGCCATAGACACCAAGGGTGGCCCGCTGCAGCCCGAGCTTTTTGGTCAGGTTTGCGCTGATGGTATAATCCAGTCTTGCTTCCCTGAATTTTATAAAGTCGGTGCGGAAAGTGCTGCCTTCGGCATTGTCGATGCCCCAGTGCGAACGGTAGTATTCATCAATGTCCATTGCAATGGTGGTATTGGGCACGTATTTGCCGCTGGCATCCTGCACCACGCCGTTGCCGATAATGCCGTTGTAACGACCAGGGAGCGTTTTGGTCAGCTTGCCCTGCTCCGCCAGTTTGTAGTGCATCAGGGAGTGGGCCACACCGCCGTATTGCGCATCAAACAGGAGGTTCAGGCGAAAACCTTTGTAAGAAAATGTATTGGTAAAGCCCACCTTTCCCTTGGGAATGGTGTTACCCAGGTAAACCACGTCGGATGAAATCTTGGCAAAGCCGGTAGCCTCGTCGTACACAATCTGCCCGTCAGGGGCCCGTACGTAGCCGCGGCCATATAAGTCGCCCATGCTGCCGCCTACTTTGGCTACGATCTGGCCGCCGCCAACCGGACCGGTTTGCAGCACCACGGAACTGTCGGCGAGTTCTTCTACCCGGTTGCGGTTGGCAGAAAACACCAGGCTGGTGGTCCAGTTAAATCCACCAGCGGACTTTTTCACCGGCGTGCCGTTCAGGGAGATCTCGATACCTTGGTTGCTCACCCGGCCGGCATTGATCACAGCACGGGTATAGCCCGATGCCCGGTCAATGATCCGGTTCAGAATCTGGTCTTTTGTATTGCCGTTATACACAGCCAGGTCAAACTCCATACGGCCTTTGAACATACGCAGGTTCATACCCGCTTCGTAGGTAATGGTGCGCAGGGGCTTGAGGTCAGGATTGGCCAATGTAGTTGGGTTTTGCAGCCCACCACTGAAAAAGCTTCCGGCCGTAGCATAGTTATACGCTGTGAGGTAAGGAATGGTGCCACCGCTACCTACACTGGAAGCCGAAAAACGCAGCTTGGCAAAAGAGATGGCGGAGGGCATCTTTACCACTTCCGACAGTATAAAGCTGACGTTGGCAGAAGGATAAAAGAAACCAGCATTTTCCGTACGCACCGGTGTGGCCAGTACGCTGTTCCAGTCCTGACGGGCGGTCAGGTCAAGGAAGAGAAATTCTTTAAAGGCCGTGGTGATCAGTCCGTAAAAGCTGTTGATGCGGTACCGGCTTTTCCAGGGAATGGTCTCCAGGGTACCCAAGGCATTGCTCATGGCATAAAAGCCGGGATTGACCAGCGAGTCGGCCCGTACTTCGTCACGGTTGTACCGGTTGTTGAGCGTACTACCGCCAAGGCTTACACTAAAATCAAAATCGGTGTTCACCTTCTTTATATAGCGCAAAAGAAAATCGGTATTCACCTCTTGCGAGAAAATGCTTTGTGTACGGTAGCTACCTTTCTGGAATTTCGAACCGGCATCGTACGGACGCTCCTGCGCCCGTTGTTCGTAAGAAAGATCCAGTGCTGTGCGTACCATCAGGCTCAGGTCTTTGTTGAAATTATAAGTAGCCTGTACGTTGCCCGTCATGCCGTGACGGTTACTACGGTTGATAAACTCATTGGCAACTGCGTAAGGGTTTTCCGGAAAGGAGCTGAAAGGATAAAAGATCTTGCGGCCTTCCTGCCCGGGTACCCAGTAATTCTTTAACCAGTTCAGATCAGCACTGGGCTGCCAGAAAATATACCAGTACATAATGGATTGGTTGCCGTAACCAGCACCGGGAAGGTTATCGCTGCTCCTATTGGTATAATTCACCTTGGAGCTGATCTGCAGCCTGTCGTTCACTTTGGAGTTTACCGAAAGGGCAACCGTATTGCGGTCATAACCGGTGTTGGGAATGATCCAGTTGTTCTTCACGTTTGTGTAGGAAAAACGGGCAGCGGTTCTTTCGCTTCCTCCATCGAGGCTGATGCTGTTGGTAAGCGTACGGCCGGTTTCAAAGTATTCACGGGTTTGGTTGGGATAAGGGCGCCATAAGGTTCTTTCGGTGCCCCGAAGTCCCGTTGCCGGGTCGTACTGGTAAAACATTTGCCCGTTAAAGCGAGGGCCGTAGGCCGAACTGGTGGCACTGGTGCTGGCACCATCGGGACCGGCGCCAAAAGAATAATGCAAGGCACCATCCGTACCCTGGCCGTATTCGTACTGCAGGTCGGGCCAGCGGTTGATCCTTTCCATCGATGCATTGGAGTTGAAGGTTACACCCCATCCTTTGCGCCGAGAACTGCCGGATTTGGTGGTAATGATAATGGCACCGTTGGCACCGCGTTGGCCATAAAGAGCTGCGGCACCGGGGCCTTTCAATATTTCCACATTCTCAATGTCGTCGGGATTGATATCATTTACACTGCTGCCATAGTCAGCCGGCATGTTATCGCTGCCGGTACCGTACACCGCCTCGCCGCCGATAGCGCTCCGGCGCCCGCTTCCCTGGTTGATCACCACGCCATCCACAACAATGAGGGCTTCGTTGTCACCGGTAAGGTTGTTCTCACCCCGTAAAATAATTTTGTTGGAACCGGCTGGGCCGCTGTTCGACCGCACAAGGTTCAAACCCGCAACCTTGCCCGAGAGGGCATCGGTCCAGTTAGCAGAAACGGCATCGGTAAGCTGATCTCCCTGGATGGTCGTAGTAGAATACGCCAGGGCTTTTTTCTCCCGACGAATACCCAGAGCCGTTACCACCACATCCTGCATTTGCGCATTGGAGTTGGTTAGCCGGAAAGTCAGGGCCGTTTCTTGTCCTACAGCTCTTTCCATCGGCTGAAATCCAACGGCCGTCACCACCAGGGTTTGGTTCGGTGCCGCCTGAATGGTAAAACGGCCAGCGTTGTCGGTCAGAACCACGCTACGGATTCCTTTTACAGAAACAGTAGCCTGCGGAATAGGTTGGTTGTCCTCGGCATTTTGCACAACGCCGGTAATGGATTTTTGCTGGGCCATACTGGTGATGGCCATCACCATCAAAAGGATAATGAAAAGCCAGATCTTGACTTTCAATATTCTTTCCGGTGCATTCGCAAAGCTTCTCATACGCTAATTGTTGTATTTTAAGAATGGTGTGAAAGACGTTTTTTGGGGATCAGGATTACAGGTGAAAAACTCACAGGTACTCTTCCGATCCTGCCGGCCGCAACGGGCCAAATATAAATTGGCATTCTCCTGCACACGGCACCCTATCAGCTTGTTAACCAAAACGTAATCTTGGAAAACCTGCCCTGCAGTCAACACATTCTTTCGGGGGCTGCCATAATCGTTCGAAATACGGAATGGGTGTTGTTCACCAGGTGAAAAATTGGAAAACATTGCTATGCAACGGAGACGCGAAAACGCAGTATACGTAGATATTGCACCGGCATTACTGCTAAAGAACTGTGTACACAGCTTCCGCGAAACAGGACGAACCTGTTGCAGATGTTCTTTATGAACCGCAGGTTGTAAAATTTTCACACGCATATAGCAAGGTTGCCAATCGGCTTAATTCTTTTCCAGAATATACTGCTGGGCCAGCCGGGTAAACGCGTCTACTTCGGCTTCTATCCAGCGTTCATCTTTTCCCAGGGCTTCCGCCATGAGGCGGGCCACTTCGGGACAAATGCGGATGCTTTCCCTTGCATCCAACAAGAGGGCACGGGTTCTTCGCGACAACACATCTTCCACCGTGCGGGCCATTTCATGCTTTACGGCCCATTTCACCTGCATTTTATGAATTTTCAGGCTTTCGCTGATCCAGGTGCCGGCACTGCCATTCATGCTTTGCTTCAGCAGTTGCGCATCACTTCCATAGAAATAAAACGGATCGTTCCAGTTTACGTTTTCGGCATAGCCATGAATGGCCAATTGCGCCGTACCCGGCTTGCGGTGGTTCCATTGCAGCTTTTCTTCGATGCAGTTGATCATGTCCTCGCCCATTTTCCGGAAGGTGGTCCATTTGCCACCTAGGATGGTAAAAAGGCCGGATGCAGAAACAATGATTTTATGGCTACGGGAAATTTCTTTTGTTTTTTGCTCGCCCTGCTTGGGTGCTGCCAGCGGACGCAGACCGGCAAAAACACTCAGCACATCGTTGCGGGTAGGCTTCGCCGTTAAATACGCGGCTGCAGTTTCGAGGATAAAATTGATCTCTTTTTCGAGAGCCTGGGGCTCAAGAGAGGCTTCTTCCACCGGCGTGTCGGTGGTGCCTACAACTACTTTGTCGTGCCAGGGAACGGCAAACAACACCCGGCCATCACTGGTTTCCGGAATCATCAGTGCATGTGCCGACGGAAAGAATTTTTTATCCAGCACCACGTGTACGCCCTGGCTGACGCAAATGCTTTTGGGTGCTGCCGCGTTGTCCATCTGCAGGATATCATCTACAAAAACGCCGGTGGCGTTCACTACGGCCTTTGCCTTTACGCCACATACAGCACCGGTTTCTTCGTCGCGAAGAATGGCGCCTTCAATCCTGCCTTCTCCTGTTTTCAGAAGACCTGTAACCCGGATATAATTGACTGCACAACCACCGCCTTCGATTATACTTTGCACCAGATTGATGGCCAGCCGCGAATCGTCGAACTGCCCGTCGTGGTATTGCACACCACCCAGCAGACCTTCGGGTCTTACGCCGGGCAGCGCTTCCATTGTTTTTTTGCGGGAAATAAAAACGGAAGATCCCAAGGTGAGGCTACCGGAAATCCAGTCGTACAACTTTAAGCCAACCGTGTATTTCAGTT
The DNA here is from genome assembly GCA_014163555.1 of Flavisolibacter longurius. Taxonomy (GTDB): domain Bacteria; phylum Bacteroidota; class Bacteroidia; order Chitinophagales; family Chitinophagaceae; genus Flavisolibacter. The sequence continues at coordinate 167,231 of JACJGO010000006.1, read as the reverse complement.
TATCCCACTGGTTGTAGATGGGAATAATAAAGGTTTGGTTTTTGACCAGGTGCGGCGCATTGCGACAGAGGCGCCCTCTTTCTACCGAAGCTTCCCGAACCAACCGTACATCGCCCTGCGCCAGGTAGCGTACGCCACCGTGCACCAACTTGGTACTGCGGCTGGATGTTCCTTTGGCAAAATCAGCCCCGTCTACCAGCAGTGTTTTGTAACCACGGGCTACAGCATCCAGGGCAACACCTAGGCCAGTAGCACCGCCGCCTATCACCAGCACATCCCACAGCATGGCAGGATCAGCGATCCTTTTTAGCTGCTGGCCCCTGTCGGTGCTCGGGTGAGAAAGCAATTCTTTCATGCGGCAAACGGTTTCTTTTTGTTTCTTTTTAAATGGAAAAGGAATAAATCGAAAGCAATAATAAAACTATTTTCCAATATTCGAAACCGAAACAGCATTTTTTTCAACAAAAAGAAACCGACCGAAAAACACGGCCTCAATGTAAAAGTTTGGTTTCTGCACGGCAAGGGGTTAATTTGGCGCTTGAATGAATCAAACCCAACGCCATCAGCATATTCTGGCCCGGCTGAAAAAAGAAGGCAGTGTAAACGTAGTGGACCTTTGTAAGGAACTGGATGTTTCATCTGTAACCATCCGCAAGGACCTGAAAATGCTCGAAGACCGTTCGCTCCTCTATCGCACCCACGGCGGAGGCACGCTGAACAATCCTTATACGGTGGACCGTCACGTGAATGAAAAGGTGATGATACAGTCCCGGGAAAAATCCGGCATTGGCGAAGCGGCAGCAAAGCTGATCGAACCGAATGACTGCATCCTGATTGCTTCCGGTACCACAGTGCTTTCGCTGGCCAAAACCATTCAGCCCAAGGGCAATTTAACAGTAATCACCGCAGCCCTGAATGTGGCACTGGAGCTGGTTCAGCACCCACAGATCGAGGTGATTCAGCTGGCGGGGCCGATCCGCAAAAGCTCTTCTTCGGTAACAGGCCTTTATGCCGAAAAAATGCTGGATGATTTTTCCTGCAGCAAATTGTTTTTAGGCGTGGATGGCATAGACGCCGAATTTGGCCTGACCACCACCAATATGATGGAAGCACAGTTGAACAAAGCCATGATCAGGGCGGCACAAAAGACGGTGGTACTGGCCGACTCGAGCAAATTTGGCAAGCGGGGTTTTGGCCGTATCTGCGGACTGGAAGACATTGAGCAGGTAATCACCGACAGCAACATCTCCGAGCATATGGTGGAAACGCTGCAGGGAATGGGGATAGAAGTGACGATTGTATGAAGGGAGAGTTTGGTATCGGGATATTTAGATATTAGAACATTTTACACACTCACTTCTATTCATTTTGAGTGGGGTTTCGTTTTCTTTCGCTTTGCGATCTTCATATCAACTTTTACACTTGTTACCTGTTTTATACATGTAGGGACAACAATGAGACGCTTGTATATTTTTTCATAGCATTATAGAAGTTCTGTTTACATTTTTATATCCAGTTTTGACAGGTTTTATTTGTCCATTGTCCTTTGTTTATTGCCCATTGACCTTTCCCTTCCCGGCAGTACCGGCAGCCTTATATCCAAAGGCGGAGCGCTGATCGATTCTAAAAAAGCAAGGACATCAGCCTGCTCCTGTTTGGTTCGCGAAAGCGTTTTGATCAGCGGATCGGGTTGCGGCAACAATGAATCTTTTGACTGCGCCGGAAGTGTTTTTGACTGCGGCATGCCGGCGTTGTACAAAAGGATAATCTCCTCCATATCATTGAAGGAACCATTGTGCATCCAGGGACGTGTACGCATCACATCCCGAAGCGAGGGCGTTTTGAATTTGCCCACATCTTCTTCTTTGTGCGTGACGTTGTAGCGGCCCAGGTCCTCTTGTGCACTGCCAAAACCGGAAAGACCCAGATTATGAAATGAGTTATCCGTAAACAAAGCCCCGTGGTGACAGTTCATACAACGAGCTTTTGTTCGAAACAGGTGTAGTCCCCGCAGGGCCGGTGCAGTCATGGCAGCGGTATCCCCTTCTAAAAAACGGTCAAAATCGGCCTTGCGGCTGACAAGGGTCCGCTGGAAAGCAGCCAGTGCCTCCGTTAAGGTTTCGGGAGATATCTCCGGTGAGCCAAACGCTTTTTGAAACAGCCCAGGGTAGCCTTCTATCCGTCGAAGCGTACGCAAGGCATCAGGCATACTGCTGTGCATTTCAATTTCGCTGTTGATAGGACTAAAGGCCTGGTCTTCCAAGCTGTGGCTGCGCCCATCCCAAAACAGGTGCTTGTAAAACCATACGTTGAGCAGGGTGGGCGAATTCCGCCGGTTGACCTGCTGATCATGCCCGATGGATTTTGCACGGCCATCTGTCCAGGAAAGTTCGGGACTATGGCAACTGGCGCAGGAGATTTGTTTACTGCCGCTCAGCCTTGGATCAAAAAACAGGGCCTTGCCCAGTTCGATCCTGTCCATCAAACTGTCCAACTGATCTTGCAAAGGGCTATCAGGCAGGAAGTCCAATTCCGTCCATACAACGCCACTATCAATAACTGGCGCCGGCCATTGCGATTTGGGCCCGGCGTACAAAAAGCGAAGACTGTCCTCGTAGCTTTGCAACCAGGACGGATACAGAACGGAAGCTTTTTGCTGCGTCAGCGAAACGCAACAAACCGTTATCACACAGAGGAAGATTATGACAAACCATTTCTTCATAAAAAGTCAAACGCACAGCTGTGCAGTTGATGCCACAAAATACACTTGCCGGGGGAAAGGCAAAAGTCATGGCTGGTAGTTACCGGCTGTAATGCATTTAGCAGGAGGTATAGAACTACAAAACTGGCTCGTGGCCAGTTTTGCAATCAGAGGAATGTTTACAAACCGTAAACGTCCAAAAAGTATTTTAAGAAAAAACGTCTATTCAACAACGGTGATGCCGCTGGCGGTAAACCGGATCTCTTTTTTGGGTTGGGTAATGGCATCAATTTCTGCCTGCGGCTTTTTGGCATCCTTGGCATAGTGCTGGAGTTCTTCTACCGGTGTCGTGATCATGCTTACCTCACCGTCAAGTACAATCGTTTTTCCTTTGGCAGCGGTGGGCAGGAAAAACCCGTAATCCTTCATCTTTACAAACGCAGTAGTGCTATCGTTTACGGCCAGTTTCAGCCAGCAGCCTTTTTTAGGGCATACGTCCAGCACCTTTGCTTTTACCGTGGTTTTGAACGATTCTTTGGCTTCCAGTTGCGCCGGGATTTGGGCAATATCAATGGCGTTGGCGGTTTGCACTTTGGCCCCGTACCAGTCGCCCGGTTTGGCTTCGCCGGCAGGCGGTTGCGCCATTACAACACCCATGCTCAATGCAGCCACTGCGGTAAAAAGAAGTTTTTTCATGCGGTAAAAATAATTTCTTCCGTTAGAAAGAAAAGCAAAATATAATTTTCCGCCTTTTATTTCCCGATTCCAAAAGCCTAACTGACTTCATAAACAAAACCTTGTCTATTGCCTATTGCAAATCGTCTATACCTCCGCTTCACCACCCAGCCGGTTTTCAGGCACCGGCTCATCCAGAGACGAAGCCGATGTTACCGCTTTCCGCACCTCCGGCGTTACTACTTCCCGGCGTTCGCCTACCTGCTGGCGCCACATGGCATAATACAAGCCTTTTTGCTGCAGCAGGCTTTGGTGGGTGCCCATCTCCGCAATGTGGCCTTTTTCCAGTACAAAAATGGTATCGGCGTGCATGATGGTACTCAGGCGGTGGGCAATGGAGATGACAATCTGCTCCCGGTTGGCCGAGATCTCCCGAATGGTATTGGTGATCTCCTGCTCGGTCAGCGAATCCAGGGCGGAGGTGGCCTCATCGAAAATAAGAAGCCGTGGGTTGCGCAGCAGGGCACGGGCAATGGAGATGCGTTGTTTCTCTCCCCCGGAAAGCTTCATCCCGCTTTCGCCCAGGATGGTATGAATACCGTGTGAAGACCGGGCCAGCAGCCCGGTTGCCGAAGCTTTGTGAAGGGCTTCGGTAATTTCTTCATCGGTGGCTTCGGGCTTTACAAAGGCAAGGTTGTCGCGGATGGTTCCAGCAAACAGTTGGGTATCCTGTGTTACAAAGCCAATCTGCCGGCGCAACTGGTTATAACGGATATCCGTACTTGGTTCGTTGTTGAAATAGATCGCACCGCTCACCGGTTGATAAAGACCAACAAGCAGCTTTACCAGCGTTGATTTACCCGAACCGGACGGCCCCACAAAAGCAATGGTATCGCCGGTTTTTACCGAAAAGGAAATGCCGTCGATGGCATTGTAGTTGGCCGTTTTATGGTGAAAGACCACATTTTCAAAACGCAGTTCCCGCAGGTCACCAATTTCTACAGGATGTTCCGGCCGCTCCTCTACCGGCTTGTGCATCAGCGTGTCAAAATTGTTGATGGAGGCGTCCACTTCGCGGTATTGCAGGATAATGTTGCCCAGGTCCTGCAAGGGTCCAAAAATGGAAGTGGAAATAAACTGCATGGTGATGAGCTCACCGGTGGTGAGCACATTGCGGAAGATGAGCCAAAGCAGGATAAACAGGATGGACTGGCGCAGAAAGTTGAGTGTGGTGCCCTGTAGAAACGAAAGCGTTCGCACCTTGCGCACCTTTATCATTTCCAGATCGAAGATTTTTTTTGTTTGCTCCCGCAGCCGCCTGATTTCCGGAAAAGTGAGACCGAGGCTTTTCACCAGCTCAATGTTGCGCAGGCTTTCGGTGATCACGCCGCTCATTTTGTTGGTTTCGCGGTTGATGCTGCGCTGCACGGTTTTAATGCGCTTCGACAACAATCCCGTGAGAGATCCCAACACCAGGATACCAATGATAAACACCGGAATGAGCATCCAGTTTTTGGTAATGCTGTACCAGATAAGAAAGCCAATGCCTACAACGGAAGAAAACAAAACGTTGATAAAAGAATTCACAAACCGCTCGGTGTCCGTCTTTACTTTTTGGAGCACCGAGAGAGTTTCGCCGCTGCGGCTTTCTTCAAACTCCTGGAAGGAGAGGCGGAGCGTTTGGCGCAGTCCGTCGTTGAAGATCTGCATGCCAAAACGGGCTACAGCCAACCGTGTAGTGTATTCCTGGAACGCCTTGGCAATACGCGCCAGCAAGGCAATGGCCAGGGCAATTCCCAGCCAATACAACACGCCTCGTACCAACTCGTCCTGCGAACGGTTGCCCGGCGCCATGGCATATTCGTCAATGATCTTTCCGAAAATGAGGGGATCGACAAGGCTCAGTAACTGTGCAACACCGGCCAGCAGCAGCGAAAAAAGAATAAGGGCCCGTTGCGGTCTCAGGTATCGCCACAAAATCTGCATGCCTGAATATAACAAAAAACAGACCTGTGCGGGAAGCACTGAGCAATTGGCAATAAGCAATTGGAAACAGATAAGAGGCGGAAGAGGACAAATCAACGATCAAGGACTCCTTGCCGTTTGCCCATTGTCTATTGCAAATTGAACCCCTCACCCATGTGCCGGCTGCGGCCCTTCCTTGCGTTTTGAAACGGGTGCTGTGGATACGATTTCAGTCATTTCTTCGGGCTCGATGGTTTTAGCTTCTTCGCCGTTGGTGAGCAGGGTGAGTTTGTACACATCGGTACGGCGATCCCGCAGGTTTCGCACCGAACCAAAGGAATGCAATTCATTCAGCAGCGAAAGATCCACATCTGCCACCAGGATCATCTCCGTATTTGGTGTCGCTTCGCTTTTAATGCCATTGGAGGGAAAGGCAAAATCACAGGGTGTAAATACCGCCGCCTGTGAATACTGCATGTCCATGTTCTCAACTTTGGGAAGGTTGCCCACACTGCCTGAGATGGCCACATAACATTCGTTTTCGATAGCCCTTGCCTGTGCCGTGCAACGGACACGCATGTACGCATTTTGCGTATCGGTAAGAAAGGGCACAAAAAGGATCTGCATGCCCTGGTCGGCCAGGAGCCGCGACAGTTCGGGGAACTCTACATCATAACAAATCAGAATGCCCACTTTGCCGATGTCGGTTTCAAATACTTTTAATGACTTTCCACCTTCCAGTCCCCAGAAGCTTTCTTCATCGGGAGTGACATGAATTTTTTCATACTTATCCAGCTTTCCATTGCGGTGACAGAGATACCCGATGTTGTGCAGTCGGCCATTTTCAATACTGGGCAGGCTGCCGGTAATGATGTTGACATTATATCGAATGGCCATTTTGTGAAACCGGTCGCGGATCTCCGGGGTAAACTGCGCCAGGGCCCGCATGGCATCGGCCTCCCGCATATCGTTGAACTGGGCCAGCAGCGGACCATTGAAAAATTCAGGGAAAAGGGCAAAATCGCTTTTGTAACTCGAAACAGCATCCACAAAATATTCGGCCTGCGTAAACAACTCGTCCAGGTCTTTGTACGACCGCATCTGCCACTGCACCAGCCCCAGCCTTACATAACTGGAAGGGGCATACGCTTTTCGCGAGGGGGCCGTGTAATAGATATTGTCCCATTGAAGCAGCGTCGCAAATTCCTTGCTTTCCACATCATGCGGCATGTAATCAGTCAGCACTTTTTTCACATGAAAGTCGTTGGAAAGCTGAAACGAGAGCACCGGATCATAGATCTCTTTGCGCTTTACGCTTGCGATGTACTCCTTGGGACTCATGCTTTCAGCGTGCTGGTGATAGTTTGGAATCCGACCCCCAAAAACAATCGCTTTCAGGTTCAGTTTTTCGCACAGGGCCTTGCGGGCATCGTACAGCCTGCGGCCTAATCGCAACCCCTGGTAATCGGGATGAATAAATACTTCAATGCCATACAACACATCCCCATCCGGGTTGTGGGTATTGAAGGTATAATTGCCCGTTATGTGTTTATAGGTATGATCGTCACCAAAATTTTCATATTCCACAATTATCGACAAGGCCGAACCTACCACCCTGTCGTTTGCCTTTACCACAAACTGTCCTTCCGGAAATTTATTTATGAGGCTGGTAATGGCAGCCAGGCTCCAGAAGCCACCCTGCCAATCGGGATAAGCAGCCTTCATGGCCGCAACCAATTCCTGGTAGTCGCTTACCTGTAAACTTTCCACCTCCAGCTTACTAATGCTTTCATCCATTGACAAACGTTTTTGCTTTCAAGCAGCCTCAGACAGTTAGCTCTACATCATCCTGTGCACTTTCCATGCCTGCTATTTTAATGCCGCCTTTGTTCTGCTATCAAGCAGATCCGTAACGTACCAGGCGTGATTTCTGCACGGGCACAATTTCTGTTACGCTAAGTATGATAACCTTTTTGTACAACTAAATTTTTGTTATGGCAGAAATTCATGTAGAGCCCAAGAAACATACTTCCAACAATTCGTGGATCTGGATTGTGCTGGTGTTGCTGATTGCCGCCGCCATTGTCTATTTCCTGGTGGCCCGCAATAATAACGACGCGGATGCGGCAACGGTACCCGCCAATACAACAGGGGCCATCAGCCTTCCGCAAGTGGTGTCCGCTTCTACCGTACACCTGTGTTAACAAAGAAAACGATTGTTTAACCGAAAGCAGTGCTTTCAAAAAAATGTAGTGAATTATGGATAATATGAAACACCGGCGGTTGCAGGAACTCGACCGCTCAGACTTTGCCATCGTAGAAGGTGAACCCGATATCCGTGGCTGGGATGTAAAAAACAGCAGCGGTAAAAAGATCGGTGAAGTGGAGGAACTCATCCTCGATGCACAAAAGAAAAAAGTGCGGTACATGGTGGTGGATATGGATGACAATGAACTGGACCTGGACGACCGCAGGGTACTGATACCAATTGGCCTTGCCGAACTGGACAAAGAAGATGACGATGTGATGCTGCGTAGCGTAACAGCGGATCAACTGCGTGCCCTGCCCAAATACGATGAGAATAACCTGGATGATGAAGCAGAACGAAACATTTGCAGCATTCTGGGTCGCAAGCAGGATACTATGCGCCACTACCCGCAGAACAGTGATCAATTAAAGGGCAAGCAGTCCACGGCGCCGATGCAAACAGCAGAAGAAGATTATGATTTTTACCGGCATGATCAGTTTAACGATGATAACCTGTACCGCAACCGCATGCGGGAAACCCAACTGGCCGAGAACAGGCGTGAACAACAACAAAACCGCGAACAGCAACAGAGCCGGCAAGAGTACGAACGGGGACTGCGCCTTTGGGAAGCCCGCAGCGAGGGTGGTATTATTGGTGACAGCCGTGCTGCCGAACAGCAGCGTGATATGAGCGATGAACACCGCATGGAGATGGTACGCAACCGTCGCCGTGTATATGAAGAGCGCAGGGGCAGCCATCGTGTTAACCGCGACCGGTATACGGATACAGATCATGATGACAACAAGCAGCATCACCGGGGCGATAACAGCATCTCTTCCCGCATCGACAGGGAAGGTTTACAGGATGCCTGATAGGATTTCAGAAACGGCAGCACATCGCTGCCGTTTTTTTATGGGTTTGCAGGAATGTTTCCACGAGTATGGCACTTTTTTTTCGACAGTTCTTTTTCTAAAAATGAACGCTATGCCAAACAGTGCCAACAAAAGCAACAACAATCGTGGTTCCGGAAAAGGTCAACCCAAGGACCGTGTATCGGATACGTCTTCATCGCAGCCCAACCCTGAACGCTCTGACCTGAAACAAGGTCGTAACGACCAGGACCAGGGCAGCACCGACCGCACCTCCAACCAGGGACGCAAGCGGGCTTCCGGTGGCGATGCCAATGCGTAAGCAGTAAAGACATATTTGTTTTCTAACTAAAAAGGGTTCGCAACCGGTTGCGAACTCTTTGTATTTACCTGCATGTATTGAATCTTTACCCGGCAAGGATGGCGACCATTCGCTGCACTTCCTCTTCATCAGCAATATAAACAGCGCCATAATCGGTAACAGCCGTGTTGATATAAGTTAGCGGGTTGGGAGCTACCCTTCGTGCCGATGCATGGTATTCGTGAGCACCGCACTCCTGTTTTAAATGAGCAAGATTATGGCTGTTGATGCCGGCGCCGGGCATAATGGAAATACGACCGGCCGCCTGTTGTACCAGTGTTGCCAATATCGCACCGGCTTCGGGTGCAGCCGTTTTCCCGCCCGAAGTCAGCACCCGTTCACAGTCACAGGTGATGATATCTTCCAGCGCTTTAAATAGATCAGGCGCCCCATCAAATACACGGTTACAAGTAACCTTCATAGGGTAGGCCCATTCCACAATACGCTTCATCCTTTCTGTATCAATTTCTGCCTGCACAGTGGCCACGCCTACCGAGATGCCATCGCACCCAAGATCTTTGCAAGCCTGGATATCGTGCCGGAGAATAGCAAACTCGTTTTCATCATAAAAATAATTTCCTGAACGCGGACGAAGGATGGGATAAAGCTGGATAGCTATGGTTTCACGTACCTGCCGGATGGTTCCCCAACTCGGTGTGGTACCGCCTTCGATGGGATTATCGCAAAGCTCAACCCGAACGGCTCCGGCACGCTGGGCAATAGCGCAGGACTGGATAGTGAAAGCACAAACTTCAAGATGAGCAACCGGCATACAGAATTGTTTGCGGCAAGATAACAGGTTTGAAAGAATACGTTGTTCGTAACATTTATGTGAACCATTCTGTTAGGAGCGCTTCACTGCTTTAGTTGACAAAGCGAAAACCATTCGTCGTACAACCGGCCCGACGTTGCCCGGAAATTTTACACCACGCAGCTACTAAAACGATAGCCCAGGTGGTAGTAAGCAAAACAGTAGTACAATTAGAAGAGCCCAAAGTATCATCATGTAATTTTTTGATAAGAAAGGTAGATTAGCCTGCTGTTGGTTTTGCACGAAATGACCAACGCCATTTCCAAGTCGCCAGCGCCACCAATAAAAAGAAAAAGTTGAATATGAGTAGCAGGATAACAAATGGCAACCATGTTGTATACAGCGGCTCACCTGTAAGGAAAAACAGGGTTTGGGAATTGTCAGACTTGCCCACGAGATGCTGCACCGCCCAGTTGTTGCCCCAGTGTAAACCGATGGGAAATAATAAGGTCCTGGAACGAAGCAAGGCTGTTGCAAACCAAAGATGACCCACCGGTATGGTAATAGAGAGGAAAAGAGCTTGCACCGGCTGCTGAAGCACATTGCTGTCCAACACGTGCACCAACATAAATATAAAAGCGAAAATAACATTGGACCAAACTACACCAAAGCGGTTGATGGTTTTGGTGAAGAGATAACCGCGGAACATAAGCTCCTGCACCATTACGGTGGGCAGAATATAATAAAGGCTTTTGCCCAATGCACCTACATCGATTGCCGTTGAAACCTGCCATTCTTCGCCAGTGTAACAGGTACGCAGCCAGGAAACGCTCAGCATGGCAACAACACCGATGAGAAGTCCTAAAAACAAAAAGCCAAGGTTTTTTGCTGTTGGTGTTAATCCCAGCGGAAAAAGTTTTTGCCTTTCTTTTCCATACAACCACACCGTAATACCAATTAACAAGGCTTCGGCAATAAACGGAAAATAAGGCCTTATGGGAATGTGCTTGTAAAGCAGACCGCTCACCACAATGGCAGCAAATCCCAACACAAGGGCCAGTGCAATTTTTAGCAGGAAGGGAACAAGGGAATTTTCCTTTTTCATGTTGCAGGTTTAGAAGCACGAAATGAAAACAATGCAAAGACCTGTACAAAAGAGATCGACAGAGTGGACACAAACAGCAACACAGGAGGCGTAAACAGCAACGAAGTGAAATAACATTTATTGGTTGGCTGAAAACATGCCTTTGTTGGAAAAGCACTGGAATTCGTCGGTTCTTCGCACTTGGCTTGAAAAAGAAGTCGCAGCTTTAGTGTATGATTCGCAGAAAAGATCCTTTTGAAAAAACGTATACGGATATTCGCTACCGCGTTGCTATTCACATTGTGTTCTGGCTGCTGTTTGCTGCCAGTGTTTATTATTTCAACACCATTTCATTTAATGCGGTAAAAGGAACGCCGGGCACTTACCTGTTGGCCATTAAAAATACAATCACGTTTGCCGTTGCGTTTTACCTGCTGATGTATTGGATTGTGCCCTGTTTTTTCCAAAAACGGAAATGGATTCAGGGAGGTTTCCTGTTTATCCTATGGGTGGTTTTTATTGCGGTGCTGGATTCCTGGGGCGATATCCTGATCCTGAACAACTGCGAACCTTGTATGAATCGGTTTGCTGCCAGCATTCCTGACTATTACCAGTTCCTGCAACGCAGTTTTCCCAGCATTGTTTTTATCCGTGTGGTCACCGGAGGCCTGTTGTATCATTTAATTATCCAGCTTAGTTTACCTATCGCTATTAAAATCGGACGCAGTTATTTTCGGCAGGCCGTGCAACAACTGCAACTGGCCAAAGACAACCTGCAACTGGAATTCAACTTCCTGAAATCACAGGTCAATCCGCATTTTCTTTTCAATACGCTCAACAACATTTACGCCCTGGTGGTGGCGCAACGCAACGAGCAGGCGGCGGCTACACTGGCCCGCCTGTCGGGATTTATGCGCTATACACTTTACGAAACAGGCGATGAAAAAATTCTGTTGGAAAAGGAAGTCCAATTGCTGAAAGATTATATTGAACTGGAAAAACTGCGCCTGAACGAAACCCGTGTAGCCCTGCAATTTGAAAGTGATAATGCTGCTTACACCATACCACCCCTCCTGTTTATGCCGGCCTTGGAGAATGCTTTTAAATACACCACAGATAAAGCAGGAAGCAAGATCATTACCAACATCAAGGCCAATGGTGGCTTGCTCCAGGTTACCATCGAAAACAGTTTTGATACAAAGCAGGAAGGCCCTGTGGGCGGCATTGGCTTGCAGAACATGCAACGCCGGCTGCAACACTATTTTGGCAATAAAGCCCGTTATGCAGCAAGCGCCGGAAATGGTGTTTATTTGTTTCAATTAAGCTTTCCGCTGACATGAAAAAAATCCGCTGCATTGTTGTTGACGATGAACCGCTGGCCCGGGAGTTGGTGATGATGTATGTATCACGTCTTGCCAACTGGGAAGTGGCTGCGCAATGCCGCTGCGTAGCCGAGGCCTATGAATCACTTTATCAAAATGATGTGGATGTTATTTTCCTGGACATCAACATGCCAGACAAAACCGGTATTGAATTTCTTTCGGCCTTAAAAAATCCACCACAGGTTGTGTTCACCACAGCCTATGCCGAATATGCAGCTAAGGCCTTTGACCTGAGGGCGGTGGATTACCTCGTAAAGCCCATTACGGAAGAGCGTTTTCGGGAAGCGGTACAAAAAGTGGAACATCTGCAGGCACCCAACAGTGCAACAGCGACAACACCGACAACAACGGATCATGTCTTTCTTAAACAGGACAACCGGTTGGTAAAAGTTTTGTTTGACGACATCCTATATGTGGAGGCCTTGAAAGATTTTTCAAAACTTTTTTTAAAGGAACGCCCTATGCTCATCAGTGCGCATTTAAAATTGATGGAAGACTTGCTGCCGGCCGACCGTTTTCTTCGAGTACACCGCTCCTATATCATTGCCCTGGATAAGATCAGTGCCCTGCAAGGGAATATCATTGAAATAGGGCCGCAGCAAATACCCGTGGGCTCAACATACAAAGATGAACTGATGAAGCGGCTACAGTTGTCCTAATGATTTCCATCTTCTCCTCTACTGCCTAATCATCGCAACTTTTTTGCTGCACAATGGCACTGTTTTTACGGCTATACCTGTCTAAATTTTTTGTGTATGGCAAAGAACAATGACAACCGCAATCAGGAAAGCAATTTGGACAGCCGCAAGGATAACAGCAGTGTGGGCAACCAGCAGCAAACCACACAAACCGGTGCACAGAACAACCGCGGCGAAAATATCGAACAGGAAGAAGACCAATACAGTGAAGACCTGCGCAAATCCGGCGACCGGCTCAGCAGTAATCACCGCAATAACAGCTAGATTTTTCAGATCGGCTTGAATAAGAAGGTTTGTATTGGAAGGCAGATCGAAACATTTTTTGATCTGCCTTTACTTTTGAAAGAAAGAATTGGATATGGAATACAGACAGCTCGGCAATTCAGGCTTACGGGTTTCAGCGCTCAGTTTTGGTACGGCAACATTTGCCGGCGGCACCGATTTTTTCAAGGCCTGGGGCAGTACCGATGTAGACGAAGCCAAACGACTGATTGGCATTTGCCTGGATGCGGGTATTAACTTTTTTGATACGGCGAATACCTATTCCCGTGGTGGCTCGGAGGAAGTGCTGGGCGAAGCGCTGAAAGGCATCCGTCAGAATGTTTTTATTTCCACAAAAGGCACCTTTCCCATGGGCAGCGGCCCCAATGATTTTGGTTCTTCCCGTCATCACCTGATCAAACAATGCGAGGAAAGTTTACGCCGGCTGCAAACCGATTACATCGACGTTTACCACATGCACGGCTTTGATGGCGTTACCCCTGTAGAAGAAACACTTAATACACTGGACACGCTGGTGCGAAGTGGCAAGGTGCGCTACATTGCCTGCTCTAATTTTTCGGGCTGGCACCTGATGAAGTCTTTGTCGATATCGGAGCGTTATGGCTGGAGTAAATACATTGCTCACCAGGCTTATTACTCACTCATCGGCCGTGAGTTTGAATGGGAGCTGATGCCGCTGGCGTTGGATCAAAAGATCGGCACCATGGTATGGAGCCCTTTGGGTTGGGGACGCCTGACAGGAAAGCTTCGCCGCGGGCAAACCGTACCGGAAGGAACAAGACTAAAGAACATTCCGGGTACAGGGCCCGAAGTACCAGATGAATACCTGTACAATGTGGTGGATGCGCTGGAAGAAGTGAGCAAAGAAGTTGATAAAACCATTCCGCAGGTAGCACTGAATTGGTTGCTGCAACGACCCACGGTTGCCAACATTATCATTGGTGCCCGCACAGAGGAACAGTTGCGGCAAAACCTGGCCGTAACCGGCTGGAGCCTGAGTCCGCAGCAAGTAGCCAGGCTTGACCAGGCAAGTGCACAACGGCCTATCTATCCTTACTGGCATCAGCGACAGAATACGGCGTTGAACCCTGTAGTGGTTTAATAAAATAAATTCCAAGCGCAGTTGATTACTGCGCTTGTTTTGTTTCTGAGGGCAGCCCTTTTTCCAATACCAAAACAGTAGTGGGTACGAGGCTGCCGTTATGTTCTACCGAAATCTCCTCCTGAAACGAGTAATGTTGCAATAAGGGCAGGACAAACTCTTTTGCCATCAGGCGCTGTGGGGTGCTGAGTAAAATGAGGGAACCGTTTTGCAGGAAACGGTTCACTAACTTTTGTAATTGCCCGAAAGCTGCCGGCTCGTAGTTGATATCGCTCAGGATCAAAACATCGGCTGAAAACTCTTTGGGAAGATTTGACCAGTCTATCGCCATCGCACATACGTTTTCCAACCCCATCTTCTTTACAGATTTTTCCACAATGGCTACTGCTTCGGGGGCAATGTCGGTACACAGTACGGTACCCGCATAAGAAGCGGCCACCAGCGATGGCAATCCCAGGCCGGCTCCCAGTTCAACGATGTTTTTCCTGGCAATGTATTCCGGGTGTATCGCCAGAAACTGCGCCAGGGCTATGGCAGCCGGCCACACCTGCGACCAGTAGGGAAACGGCATCTTCCCCTCCTCATAAGCCGCACGAACGGCCGCCGCATCGGGCACGTATAAGGAAACTGGTGCTGACTGTAGCGGAATTGTTTGCAGGTGTAGCGGAAACTCCATAGTAACAAAGGTGCATAAAAGCCTGCGCTCACATGTAGCCTTGCTGTTTCGGATTTATTTCGGGCCGTAAAAGAAAGCCCCGCCAGAGCGGGGCTGCTTTCATAGGATTTGTAAAATTCGATAGGTTACCAACGGCGCTTCTCGGTGTTGTACCGGTTGTCGTTGTGCGAATTGTTGCGGCTTTGGAAACGATCCCAAACCTCGCGGATCTCCTGGCGGCGCTCTGCTTCCAGTTGCCGCAACTTGTACGATTTTTCAGAAGAACGCATACGCCGGTCCCGTTCTACCTGCCGGATGCGCTTGTCGTAATCTTTGTTGATGCGGTCAATTTGCTTGTCGCGTTCACGGGCACTAAATGCGTATGAATAGCGGGTGTTGTTTTCATACCGTTTGTCGTAACGCTCATTGCGGTCGTTCCTGTCGTTGCGATCACCAAGAATGACATCCCGGTTTGTACTGCGGTCATTTGGATGGGAGCGGGAAGATTGTGCCTGCACTACCGTAAGGGTACTCACTGCAAGCAAAAGCGTAAGGATTCTTTTCATAGTGGATGATTTTAATTGTTACATCACGAATACAGTTTTAAGAAGAAAAAACCATTGTTGTGTTTAAGCTGCTATGGTTAAGGAAAGGTGAATAGTTGCGGCCGGTTGCAATGCGCATGTTGTGTTATTCATTTGTGCAGATCATTTTGAATGCTTAGTTACTTGAATACTGATCTATCCGAACCTATTGTTGCTAGCTGTTTCAAAACAGTTTGCATTCCGCATTACGCACCCCGTACCATTCAGTACTTTTGCTGCTTAAATTCAACACATGAAGACAGGAACGAAATTCATCCATGCTGGCATGGAACCCGATCCGAGCACTGGCGCTATCATGACACCCATCTATCAAACGAGTACCTATGTGCAGGAAGCCCCGGCAACGCACAAGGGTTATGAATATGCCCGTAGCCAGAATCCAACCCGCACCGCGTTGGAAACCGCCTATGCACAAATTGAGAACGGGAAATTTGGACTGGCGTTCAGCAGTGGCGTAGCGGCTACCGATGCAGTGATCAAGTTGTTGCAGCCCGGTGACGAAGTGATCTGCGGCAACGATATGTACGGCGGCACCTACCGGTTGTTTACAAAAGTGTTTGAAAAATTCGGGATCAAATTTCACTACGTAAACATGCAGGATGCAGAATCGATCCGTCAATACATCAATGAAAAAACAAAGCTGGTGTGGGCCGAAACGCCTACCAATCCACTGATGAATATCTGCGACATAGAAGCGCTGGCCCTTATCTGTAAAGAAAAGAACCTGCTGCTTTGCGTGGACAACACCTTTGCATCGCCCTACCTGCAAACACCACTGGACCTGGGCGCTGATATTGTAATGCATTCGGCCACCAAATACCTCGGCGGTCACAGCGATGTAATTCAGGGTGCGCTGATGATGAACAGTCAGGAGTTGCGTGATCAACTTTATTTTATCCAAAAAAGCTGCGGCGCTGTGCCTGGCCCCATGGACTGTTTCCTGGTGCTGCGTGGCATTAAAACCCTGCACCTGCGCATGCAGCGGCACAGTGAAAACGGAAGAGCCATCGCCCACTGGTTGCGCAACCATCCTAAAGTGGGACGGGTGTACTGGTGCGGATTTGAAGATCATCCCAACTATGCCATTGCCAAAAAACAAATGCGTGATTTTGGCGGCATGATGAGTTTTGAACTAAAAAACGACAGCGTGGACGAGGCCAAACGTGTGCTGTCGTCAACGAAATTGTTTTCGCTGGCGGAAAGTCTGGGCGGTGTGGAATCGCTGATCAATCACCCGGCATCCATGACACATGCCTCCATCCCTCGGGAAGAACGTATAAAAAATGGCTTGAGCGATTCTTTGATCCGGTTAAGCGTTGGCGTGGAAGATGCGGATGACTTGATTGAAGATTTGAAGGGGGCTATTGGGTAGAAGGGAAGGCCAAAAATGCTTTCGCTTTCAAGAAACAAAAATTTCGAATTCAAACGTCAGGAGCCATAGAACCGCTCCTGACGTTTATTTTTGTTGGCATCATGCGCAAATTATTTCCTGCTTTTTTATGTACCCTGCTGAGTTTTTGCGGACAAGCACAAAATGATATAGCGAGATTCATTCAGCAAAAAGGCGACAGTTTACTTTCGACTGAAAAGCTGCCGGGTATTTTTGTAGGTGTGATGAACGGCGACAGCCGGCAGTACTTCAGCTTTGGCTATGCAGATCCCGATAATAAAACGCCTTTTGATTCATCAACTATTTTTGAAGCTGGCAGCATAACCAAAACATTCACTGCCTATGTACTGGAATCTGTTCTCCAAGAAAAAATGATCAGTGACACCACATCCATTCTTCCCTATTTACCCGATTCGGTACAGGCCAACAAAGCGCTGGCATCGATCAGCTTTCTTTCACTATTAAACCATACATCCGGCTTGCCGCGATTGCCCAACAACCTGCCGCTGGCAAGTGCTGCGCCGTATGACAACTATACGGCTGCCGATTTATTTGCCTACCTGAAACAAAGCAGCCCAACACCTGATGGGAAAAGCAACTATTCTAACCTGGGTGCTGGCCTTGCCGGCTGGCTGGCCGAAAAAATAGCGGGAAAAAACTTTATGTCACTGCTCAAAACCTACGTGTTTAGCCCGTTTAACATGAAAGATGTCACGGCTATAAACAACCGAAAAGCACAGGGCTATTTTGGAGACATTAAACGCCCCTTCTGGAACATGGATGTGCTGTTTCCGGCTGGCGGCTTACAGTGTTCCGGAAGCGATTTGCTGCAATACCTGGCCGGCATGAGCCAGCCTTCATCACACAAAAGAATACGGAGCAAAATTGTAGACAAGTTGTTACAGCCCACCGTACGGCTTACACCTGCCATGCGTGTAACCAGGGCATGGCACACACTGGAACAAAACGGCAAGCCAACCATCAACTGGCACAACGGCGGCACCTATGGATTTTCAACGTTTGCAGCCTTTGTAAACGGAACAAAACAGGCCGTAGTGGTGGTGATCAATCAATTCAATAAAAACCAGGTTAGTGATGGACTAGGGATTGCCATCATGAGAAGACTGCTTGAATGAGCGAGAAAATCGAATGTCAGGCACTAATATCTGCATACACTACTCCCCAGCATTTTAACCGTCCATATCCTTTTTTTTCCGGTTCATACGTTGATAGGATTTTGTTGACACCGTGGCGCCCGGGTGGCATCTAAGTTTGCGTCACCATTAACCAATAAAATCATTGTATGAACAAGCTATTATCCCTTTTTCTGGCCGGTTCACTGCTGCTGGCTTCCTGTACCAAAGACAGAATCAATGGCAGTGGACCTGTAAGCACCGAATCGCGTTCCGTTTCCAATTTTACACGGGTTACGGTGGCCGGATCCAGTAAAGTGCAGATTGTGCAAGGCGAAGATTTTTCCGTTCAGGTAAAAGGCTATACCAACCTGCATCCTTATTTCGAAACCATCGTCAGCAACAACACATTGGTCACAGGCTACCGGCAGGGCAGCAACATCAGCAACGATAACATCGAAGTGTATATCACCATGCCAACCCTGGAAGGGGCACGGATAGATGGATCGGGCAATATGGATGTAAGAGGAGACTTCACCGGTAACCGCATGGACATTGCCATTAACGGTTCAGGCAAGGTGGACCTGGAAAAAGGTACAACG
The DNA here is from genome assembly GCA_014163555.1 of Flavisolibacter longurius. Lineage (GTDB taxonomy): Bacteria > Bacteroidota > Bacteroidia > Chitinophagales > Chitinophagaceae > Flavisolibacter. The sequence continues at coordinate 148,728 of JACJGO010000006.1, read as the reverse complement.
CAGTCGCTGAATGCTATTGTAAACGGAAGCGGAAACATCCGTGCTTTCGGCCTGCGGGCCAATGATGCGGATGTTTTGATTACCGGCAGCGGAACAACGGAACTCGCCATTCTTTCGCATTTAAAAGCCGAAATTACCGGTAGCGGTAATATCTACTACAAAGGCACACCTACCATTGAAAGTGCCGTCTCTGGTAGCGGCAAACTGGTACACCGGCCATAAACAAAAGACAGGCTAAAACCTGCAGGATCAGCGAGGTCTTTAAATCAGGCATGCTGTTAACCGCCGATTCCTTCCTTCGTATTTTTTCAGCATAACCGCTATGGGCCTGCTTTAAAGTGGACAGGAGAAATTTTGATTGTATCTTACCCGCTCAATCAGCCAGGCATGCTGCATCCCTCCATCTGTAAGAACTGTGGCTATACCACCAGCGGCAACTATTGCGAACAGTGCGGTCAACAAACAGCCGTTGCGCAAATTACGCTTCACAGCATCGTACACGAGGTGTTTCATTATTTCACCCACCTTGACAAAGGTTTTGGCTACACGCTGAAAAAACTGATTTCAGAACCGGGCACCATGCAAAGACGTTATATAGAAGGTGAACGGTCGCGGCATCAAAAGCCGTTTTCCATGTTTTTCATTTGCGGCACTATCAGTGGGCTGGGCTATTATTTCATTAATCTTGGAATTGCCAACCTGTATGGCCTGCAGAATGAAACCGAAACGGGGTTTTTCCGGCATTATTTTGTTTTGCTCCAGGCCCTTCTTCTGCCTCTGTACACATTCATCACCTGGCTTTGCTTTAAAAACGAACGATACAATTATGCCGAGACCCTGATCATGATGTTGTACAACACGGCCCTGGTTTATCTGGCGCTAGTGCCCATTGTTTCGGTGCGATTGTTATTTCCAGATTATGAAAACAGGATCGTGGAACTGGCGTTCCTTATTGTTTACAACCTCGCTACCAATCTTCATTTTTATACGGGTAAAAGAGTAAATATCGTTTTGAAGTCCCTGGTTGCCCTTCTGCTTTGCTACAGCGTTTCGCAGGTAATGAGCAACCTAGCGGTTGAATGGTTAAGCCATTGATCAATACCCGAGCATAAAGTATTTCTTCTTTCAGACAAAGGCAGGCATTTGGCGAAAGACAAGGCGCCTCTATTGCAACAGGTTTGAAGGAATTGCTTTGGACGTAACCTCCAGTGCTTCGATTTCTGACAGTGCTTTAAAGCGGGAAGGCTGATCCAGTTCATGATCGATGAGGTACATATCGATCTCACCCACGTTCTTGGCCTGTATCTTACCGCGGTACACACAGGCATACCGGTCTTTGATAAGTGCATACATCGCCGATGATATATTGACTTCGCCTGGCATGCCGTTGCTTTCCATGCGGCTGGCAATGTTTACCGTACTGCCCCAGATATCATAAGCATATTTCTTTTTGCCCACTACGCCGGCAACAACAGGTCCAACATTTATGCCTATACGTATTTCCCAGGGGCCCAACCCGGCTTCTACCCGCTTTTGATTATTGCGGCGCACAAAGTCCTGCATCTCCAGGCTTGCCTTTACCATATTGAACACATGGTTGTCGGTTGGAACAGGAATACCGCCGGCACACATATAAGCATCACCAATGGTCTTAATTTTTTCCAGGCCATACTTTTCAATAATGTCATCAAAGGCCATAAAGCAGTTCCCCAATTCCGTTACCAGTTCCTGCGGGGTTAACTTTTCCGCCATTGTGGTGAAGCCCCTGAAGTCGGCAAACATAACGGATACCTGCTCATAGTTGCGGGGTGCAGCTTTGCCGGTAGACCGCAATTCGTTGGCGATTTCTGCCGGAAGAATATTCCGGACAAGGCGCTCGATCTCCATGTTCTTTCTGTCCAGCAGCACATTGCTCCTACTTTGAATGCGGTAGCTGCGGTACAAAATGAAAACCAGCACAACAATCAGCCCCAGCACAATAGCCAGGCCGGTATTAAAGGTTTGCTGCTTTTTTAATTGCAGTTCCTTTATCGATTTGTCCTTTGTCAACAGGTTGATTTCGTTCTGCTTTTTCTCCAGGTCAAAATCAAACTGGATGTTCGCAAGTTTTTTATCGGTTTCAATGTTGTACAGGCTGTCTTTTACCTGTTGCAGAAGTTCCTGGTATTGGTATGCTTTTGCATAGTCGCCGGTATTGCCGTAGGCCGTGGCCATTTCTTTGTATAAACCTTCCAGTTCCAGCATGGCATTCAGGTCTTTGGCAATGTTTTCGGCTTCCCTGTAATTGCTGATGGCCGCTTGGTAATCGTGCATCTGCGCATACACGCTTGCCTTTCCGGCCAGGGCTTTGGAAATATTCAGTTGGTGGTTGGTTTGCTGAGCAATAGCAAGGGCCTTCTGATAATGCTTCAATGCCGTCTGGTAATTCTTCCGTTCGAGGTAAAGTCCACCCAGCGAAATGTAAACATTCGGGATCTGTACAGGATTGGAAGCGTAGGCTTTCAATGAACGGTTGAATGCTTCTTCTGCCCGGGCATGATCTTCTTTACGCATGTAGATATTGCCCATGTTTACATTGATGGCTCCAATCTTGGCCTGGTCTCCCAATTCTTCACAAAGCGGAAGCGCCAACAGGTAATAACTAAGGGCTTTGTCGAAGGTGGCTTCCTTCATGTAATACACGCTGCCAATATTACTCAACGCAGAAGCAATGCCAGGCTTGTGATTGATACTTTCGGCAATGCGCAGGGAGCGAAGGTGATGGTTGAGTGCTTTTACCTCATCTCCTTTATGGTAGTAGAAAGCACCAATATTTCCCAGGAGGTCGGCCTGCCCCATCTTATCATTGGCTGACTCGAAAATTTTTAGCGCATCCTGCCAGATCAGGAGTGCATTTTCCGGCTGTCCGAGGTAAAAATTGGCGTTGCCCATCCATTTGGCCGCCGTAGCTACACCTACAGGATAGTTGATCTTCTCTGCAACGGCCTTGGCATCGGTAGCCATTTTCAGCCCAAGCGCAGGATCCTGGCTAATGGTAGCCTTGACCTGGCTGATCATGGCATTGACCTTTGCCGTATCCTCCTTATTGGCCTGTTGTGCCCCTGTTTCGACCATCACTAAAAGCAGCACGGCGCAGAGAAATTGTTTACACTTCATGATCATTGCTTTTTCAATTCGTCGTGTTCAAGGGGAGGGGACTCTGTTAAGGACTGATAACTAATTTACGATTTATAATCCTGTCATTCAACACCACCTGAATAATATATAGGCCAGCAGCCCACTGTTGTGTATCGATCTTTTTGGTAAACAACCGCTTAGCCTCCGCGGCACCCCGATAAACTTCTGCCACCTGCGTGCCGCCAGCGCTAAAGACCCGGATGGTGGCATTGCCCGCAACCGGTGGCAGGAAGGAAAGTATAACATGGTTTCTGGCGGGGTTGGGATAAACCTGCAAACCTGTTTCCAGCGCAGCGTCGGCGTTTTCCACTTCTGCACCCACGGCTGTTGTGTATGTTCGGTTATTGGTAGCCGTTGGTACGCAGGATGAGAAGTTATCGTAATTGCTCGGACTTCCTGTGTAATTCGACCCGCCGTTCCCGGTTCCACCGGCTGCGATACGGCTTATCCACGGCATGGGCGTGCCGGCTTTCAGCGAACTGGTACTCATGGCCACGATCGAACCCTCTTCAGCCAGTTGGTTGTACTGGACATAGCCGGATGTTACCGATTTGGTATAAGCAGCGATAGCGTAATTCCACTGGCCGCTGAAAGCAACATTGGAACGGAAGGCACCACTCAGTACGGAACCGGCATTTTTTGATTTGGTAAATCCGTTTTTGGAACTGATGATAGCACCTGTCATAAAGAGGTCTGCCGTGCTGCTAAAGCCAAGTGGCACCTTTGTAACAAAAGCACCTCTCACTGCATCGAAATAAGAAACAGGCGCTGTAACAGAACTGGTGGCGATCACAATACCGCGCAGGACATCGATGGGCAAGTTGCTGCTTTCGTATCGGACATTTTCCAACACCAGTTTTCCGGACCCCAGTTCAATGAAATCACCTTCTTTTGTCAATTGTCCCCGCACTTTGATCTGCACATTCAGCCACAACGAAACCGGTGCTGTTTCCGTATTGACAAAACTATTGTTACGGCTGTGAACAATCACAGGACAACTGGAAACCACCTGCAAAGAGCCCGGTGTATATCCTATCGCATAATTGCCAACGTCCGTACCATAACTGCCAATGGCATTGCTGATTTGAATGGGATAGGTTCCAATCGCTGCATTCGCTTCTGCCCCCGCACTGGTAAGATTGGCAACAGCAATTTTTTCAGTGTATTTGGTACTGCCTGAAATAATGGAGAAATTAGCCGGATTCAGGCTTAACGGGTTGCCTACCTCTTTGGTAACATTGTTGGCCCGCAGGTTCAGCGGCGCTTTCTGAATGGTAACCTTGCCGATATTGTAGGTAATTTCAAAATTTGGACTGAATAACGTTGCCGGGATAATGTACTGCTCACCGCTGTTGATACCGGTGATCATATTGATACCTTCCATCGAAATTGTTGATATATTGCCTACGGCGCTATTGAGGTCTGCCTGGTCGTAAATGACAGGGGTTTTTACGGTTGAATTTTTATCCAAAGAATATTTGTTGACGTAAGCATCGCTCCCGTTCAATATCGTTACAGCGGTGGTTCCACGGTTTACTGTAACGAGTTCGCCATTGGCAAGTTTGTTGGCATCCACCAAGGTTCTTGCATTGACATAAGAAAATGCATTTAGCAGTGTTGATGTAGATGCATTGCTATTGAACTGAACAAATGAATTGGCAGCTACGTCGATGAACTTATTCGGCTGCGCCGTCATGGTCCGGGCATTGGCAATTGCATTCAGCGTAGCTGACATACTCATGTTGGTCAGCGTTGCCGGAGAAATGCTGTTCACCAGCGGAACTTCTTCTCCGTTGAGGATCACAACCGCACCGCCACCGAGCCGTGTGGAGTTCACCACAGGATATTCCTGACCGTTCAAAATAACCACAGCACCGCCTATTGACCGGTTGATAACCGGCAGAATCTGGCCGCTGTTAAGAATCACCACGGCGCTGCCACCGGCCCCATTCAGGTAAGGTGCTGTTGTGCTTTGTGTAGTCCCGTTCAGGATCACTACCGCACTGCCGCCGGTAGCATTGGGAATGACTTCGTAAAGCTTTCCGTTTAAGATGGTAACGGCTGTGCGCAGGTTATTTTGTACCGGAATTTCTTCTCCGTTCAGTATAACAACGGCACCACCGGTAAGCTTTGAGTTGACAACAGGATATTCTTCTCCATTTAAAATCACTACGGCACCACCGGTCAAACGGGAATTTACAACCGGGTAATATTGTCCGTTGAGGATGATCACAGCACCACCGCCCCCATTAATAACCGGGTATTCTTCACCGTTAAGGATAATTACAGCCCCACCGGTGCGGGTGGAATTCACTACCGGGATTTCCTGGCCGTTGAGGATAACAACGGCACCACCGCCTTCCTTGTTAATGACCGGCAAAATTTGGCCGTTTAAAATTACAACAGCACCACCACCATTGATCACGGGATATTCCTCTCCGTTCAGAATGACGACGGCCCCACCTGTGCGGGTAGAATTTTCAACGGCGTACATGACACCGTTAAGAATAATCACCGCACCGCCAGTAGCATTGGCAACAATTGGGTACAACTTGTTTTGATAAATAATTGCGGCGTTCTGAAACACCGGGAGCAGTTGGTTCTGGAAGAACACGGCCCCGCTGCCACTGGTACTGTTCATCACACCCAATACGGTGTTATCGACGTGCAACTCGTGCGCCGCTCTAATGGCATTTGTCAGCGCCTGTGCATCCTGGATATTGGCAGAAGGATCAAAGACATAATTAAACGAAAAATTATCGAGCGGATCGCCATAATTCGCAGTGAAATCCTGTGGCGAAATGGTTACCGGAAGCTTCGTAATTTGAAGGTTGCCGGTTTGCAGCGTGTATTCATAAAGTTCCAGTAACGCCGCATCGGTAGGATTGGTCGGATCAAATACCCTTATGACGTCGATCCGGTATATGCCAACGCCGCTGAGCGCATTAACCGTGGGATCGGAATAACGTAACGTAGCTGTATTCACACCGAGGCTTGTTGCCGTAAGGTTTTCGTTGAATTTCTGGTTGAAAACGGCCAGCGGATCGCCGTTCACAAATATGCTCATCGTGTTTGTCGGCAACACCTCCCCATATTTTTTCTGCTTGTCGTCTGCTTTCACTACCACTTTCAGTTTGGCATCCGAGAAGAGGTAAAGCGTGTTGGAAAAGCCCCCGTTGGCAACAATCGTTCCGGGAACAGGCGTGTTGTACACCGTGATAGCCGACCGGATAGCCGCTTCGATGGTTAAGCTGGCTTCCAATGTATTTCCATCCACCACTTCGGTTTCTACCGGCTGTCCACGGAAATAAATAACCGTATTGTCAGTAAAATGCTCGCCTTTTACCTGTAATGTAAGAGGTGTTTCACTTGGTGTATACTCCCGGTCATACACCAGTTCATCAATTCGCGGTGTGGGGCTGGCAAAGGTGCGGATGGCCGCATAAGGCTGCACCAGGCCGTGCCCTGCTTTGTAATTCCACCCGTTTACTACACCATCAGGTTGCATGTCCACCGCGGTTTCAAACAGGTAGTTGCGCAAACCGGCTGCTGTTACATCCTGGCCATAAAACTTTTTACGGGCCGACATAATCAAGGCCGCGGCTGCGGCTGCGTGCGGAGCCGAGGCCGAAGTACCAAAGAAATTCGGGAAGCCATCCGGTGAGCCATTGACAGGATCTCTTACGAAATCGATATCCGGCCCCATGACCACAGTGGTGGATGTATTGACGCCATTGGGTGCAGTGATGTCCGGCTTCTGCCGCACTTCTTGCACACCATTGACAAATACTGGTGAGCCACCAGTAGAAGAGAAGGATGCTGTTGACGGTGTGTTACCAAAAGGAGTTGTATTGGAAAATAAGACCGCACCTACCGAAATGGCACCGTTTGCGTTGGCATGGCCAACAATGGTGGATTTATCTAATAATGATTGGTTGGCATAATATTCATCAATAATGGCCTCGCCTCTGAAAATAACGTATTTGATCAGTGGGTTACTACTGTTGGTGTTGGCCTTGGTGATCAAAAGATCTGCCTCGATGTATTGTGTAGGATCGGGATGCTTGATGGAAAATGAAAGAATCTCAAACGGATCACCACCCAAGTTGTTCCGGTTAAAGCCAATCCGTTCGCCGCCCTGGTCTATCAGGTAAATATCAAGATCGTTGACAGTGCCCCGGGTTTGTGCCAGCGAATAAATGTCATCCTGCCACTGCAGCACAATGCTGTAGGTACCGGCCTTCAGTCGCAGTCGCTGGTAAATATCACCGGTGCCGCTAAAATCATGGGCTGAACTGGCAATGTTCCCTGGCGCCGGCGCACTGCGGTAGGTGCTGGTATAAGACTTTTGCCCGAAGTTGCCTGCCGACGTAAAATAAGCCACACCTGCGTTGTTCACAGCATCTACAGTACGGGCAATCACACCATCCTGAAAGAAAGGTTCCGTGATGTAAGTCACATCATCCACGATCACATTACAGCCGGCATCTTTGAGTTGAATGATTCCCTGCGCCATATCGCCTGCACTTACAAAACCGGTGCGGAAAGCCAGTTTGGCTTTCGGCGCCAGGTCGTGAATAATCTGCAGCATGGCCCTTCCTTCATCAGAGCGTGTACCGTAGGGATAATCTTCCTTTGGATCAATGGGTGATGTATTGCCATCAGGATTCCCGATACCCGGCAGATCACCGTTGTTGATATCCAGTTGAGCCCTGCCGCCGAAAAGATCAAGCTTATCGTAACTATCCGAGATGACCCCGATTTTGATGCCTTCGCCACCAACATTGAACCCTGCCCTTGCCAGGTTAGCAGCAATAGCCCTGTCGCCTTCTGAGGTTACAATACCGGCATTTCCCAGGGGGAGAAACACGGGACGGCAATGGTTGAAAAGGTCTGAACGTTCATTTACGTCCATTAATTTGTTGATTGGGAAACTTCCGGAAATAATCTGGTAGGCAATACCGTTCGGGATTTCATTCTGCAGTCCATTGTCTAAAAGAAATTGCCTGGCCAGCCCTTCCTTGCCTATATTGGCGACAGCTTCAATCAAAACGCGGTCAGCGTTTTCGCCCAGAATGATCAGGTGTTTTTTGGCTTCTTCCAGGTTTTTACTAAGATTCGTTAGTTCATGCCCGATCAGGTTTTCTGTTTTGCCAGTGTTAGGGTTGATAGGTTCTACGCAAGACTCATATCCCACTTCTACAACATCAGTGGCTGTATTGCCACAGCCACTGCTAACAGTTAGTTTATACGTGCCTTTCTTTGTTACATTGATGACAGGTATTGTGCCAACCACAGTTTCAGTTCCATCGATCACAGTCGTCCACGAATACATGGCGCCGCTACTCCGGTTTGTACCAATTGACACTGACGTTGCCGGGCAAACAAGAACCTTATCATCACCGCCATCAGCTACCACTTGCGGACAAGGCTGTGGCGCCACATAAGTTACACCCACGCCGCTTCCCAACGTAACATCGGTGCCGCTCCACAAAGCGCCTTCAATTTTTGAAGGACTTGCTCCCTGACCAACAAAAATACCACCGTTCGGTGCCCACACCGCGCCATACCAAATGGAACCGCTTGACCCCGATGAGCCGGTGGCAATCCGCCATGCCTCCGTTCCGTTGGGTGATGTGCTGCCATTTCCATGCACTTCCATGTATACCCGGCTGGGATGCCCGCCTCTTACCAATTGTACATTTATTTTATCAAGGTCTACATCGCCATGAACATGGATCACGATAAACCCGGTTGAGTTGTCCTTAAAATCCAGGATCATCCGGTTATCGGAATTGCTGATTTTAATGCTACTGAAAGTATAAATACCCGGACCGTCAAATGTGACGGTTTTGCCTCCACTTAATTGAAGATTCCGGTACGCTTTGTTTGGCGATACCAAACCTGTACTTGTCACATCTTCTGTGCCTGGGGCCATAAATGAAGTCACCGCAGGCAGGGAGGGCATGATTGGAAACTTCGGGTCATCAAACCTTTCACCAACCTTTGGGCCGATGTATGTAGCAGTGGACGGCATATAAAGTGACCCTCTGATCATTCCGCTTTGGATGGTTACATTTCCGCCTGCATGGATTTCGCTTTTGTTATTGGGAAACGAAAAATTGGAGCCGGCTGAAATTGCAAGGGCACTGCTACCGCTGTTCTTTGCCGTGATGTTGCCGCGAATCGTATTGCTGTTGGCCAGTTGTACCCGCCCCTCACTGTTAATATCAGCCGTAATGTTGGTATTTCCGATGGTTTGCACCAGTTGGTTGCTGCCAATCCGACCCCCGGTAATAGTGGTAGAGGTTCCGATTTGTGTGCTGCGGGCACCAAATAAAACATAGTCGCGAATGGTGGTTTGCTGTGCCGATCCGGAATGCTGGAAAAAAACAAACAGAAGGATGAACAGTGCAGCCAACCGGGAAACTGGCCTACCCCGATGGCTAATAATTTTTCTCATGTTGACGGTTTAATGGTTTGGCTATAGTGGAAATTCAAATAAACCAACTGCATAGCCTCTGCTTGCAGCGGTGCTGTTCTTGTAATTGATTATGCCTGCACAGGGAGGGTTTAAAAGAAATGATTTTGGAAGGATAGGATGGCGTCAGTTCCGGAAATTCAGTTCGGTAGTTTGAAGATAATTTAATTTCTATATACAGAACGAAATATAAATGATTTATTGCATTTAATTATTGGCTGCCACCGGATTAAGCTTATATTTAATGGATGAAACAACGGTTGTTTCGTATTCTGAATATAAAAGCTTCCGAGTCCAACCACGTGTTCGATCTCCTAAGCATTCAACTCTTTATTGGCATTGCCCATTCCTTTCTCAACATTGTTTCGTTTACCTTTTTTATTCACCATTTTGCCGTTACCAACATCGCATATGCCTACCTGATCATTGCCGGTTTTTTACTGCTTCTCAATGTAGGCTACGAGAAACTGGAGAAAAAACTGTCGCCCCTCCACCTGTTTCGAACCATTATCCTCTTATCTATTCTTGTTCTTGTTTTCTTTCGCATTGGCCTCCTGACCATGGACCAGAACACCATCATCTTTGCCCTGCTGGTATGGGGCACCTTGTTTTATATGATGACGGGCTATGCCTACTGGGGGCTAGTTTCGCTGCTTTTTAATGTGCGGGAGAGCCGGCGGGTGTTTGCCATTGTAGGCTCCGGTGATATACCGGCAAAACTGATAGGTTATATGGCAGCCCCCCTGCTAATGCCCTTGATTGGGATCGACAACCTGTTGCTGCTTTCGGTGCTTTCGCTGGGTATTGGCTTTTTCCTGGTGAACCGGTTAATCACCAAAAAGCGTTGGGAAGGCATTCAAACCAAAACAGGCCATTCCTCCGATCACCAGCATGCCGGTCACAAACAATCGGTGCTGTCCTTTCTTCTCAATAACAAGTTGATCTTTTTTATTTCGCTGCTTTCCCTATTGAGCTATAATGTGTTCAACCTGATTGATTATACGTTTGTTACCGAGGTAAAAGCAAGGGTACAGAACCTGACTACCTTGGCCACTTACACTTCCATCTTTTTTGCCGCCGGCAGAATCATTACCCTGGTGCTGAAGCTGGTTTTCACCAGCCGCATGATTGAACAACTGGGCCTGATAACCTGCCTGCTCATTACCCCGGTAATGCTGACAATTTTCTGCCTGTTTTTTATTTTCAATACCGATGACCGGTATGTACTGATTGAATTTGGTTTGATGGCTATGCTTACCGAAGTGCTTCGGTCTGCTATGCAGGAGCCGGTTTTCTTTATCCTGTTTCAACCGCTGAGTGCCCACAACCGGCTGAAAGGTCACATTATTGCCAAAGGGTACATGCTGGCGCCTTCTCTTTTGATCGTTGGTTCTTCCCTTGTGATTGCCCAGCAGGTGAACATTGACCTGAGCATCAATTTTATCATCAAAGTATTGCTGGTGAACCTGATGGTATGGGTAGGTGTTATTTTCTATATCCGGAAGGCCTATGCCAAAACCCTGCACCACTCCATTTCGAAAGGGGTGATGAACAGTGAAGGTGTAGTGGTGTACAACCGCGATACATTTGCCATTCTGCTCGAACGTTTGCAAAGCGGCAATCTTTCCGAAAAAATTTATGCGCTGAAGCTGCTGGACAACGGCCGCTACCCTTCTATCCTGCAGCTCCTGAAAGAGCAGGTTTTTTCCGGCGACCTGCCATTAAAACAATACGCCTTCGAACGGCTCAACCAGTTGAACGCATTAAACGCCCCGCTGCTGCAAAAGATGATTCGCGAAGAGCCGAACGACGAATTGCGTGAAATGGCTGCTATTGCCTTGTGCAAAATGCACCCGGAGAACTTACAACATTATATAGACGAACTGCAAACGCTTTCGCCTTCCTTGCGCAAGGGTCTGGTGCTGCTGTTGCTGCAGCAAAAAGGGTTTGGCGAGTTTTATGCAGGTGCCACCGCCATTCAACAATTGTTACAATCGGCCGATCCCGCCGACAGAGAGCTGGCCCTTGAAATCATCAGCGAATGCAGCCACATTGATTTTACCCGTACTATTCTGCAGTTGCTGGAAGATGAAGACGCCTCCGTAAAACGCAATGCCTTTGTTGCCGCCTGCAAGCTGAAGAAAAAAGACATTCTGCCGGTGATCCTGGAAAAGCTGCAGCATCGCGAAGACAAATACCTGGCCATCCAGGGTTTGTTCCAATATGGCGAGCGCCTCTTTGAAGACCTCAAGTTGCTTCCGAAGCAACTAACGCATAACTGTACACCGGAACTGATCAAGATTGCCGCCAAACTGAAAGGTGCCGGCGTTACCCGGTTTTTGCTCACCATCCTGCAGGATAACCAACCCAATAAAGACAGGGCCATTCATGTGCTGTGGAGCCGTGGCTTTCATGCAGAAATGGTAGAGGATATGCATTTGTTCCGGCGATTGCTGCAGCAGTTCATTGACAATAGCCTTGGCAAAATCGGTTGCCTGAACACCGTTCCGCACTGGAAGAATCACCATCTCCTGCAGCGATCCCTGGAAACAGAGATCTGGCATGACCTGGCCGTGGCCCTGAAAATATGCGTAATCCTGTACGCTAAAAAAGAGGTTAACCGAATCATTGAACTGACCGAGAACAAAGAGCAGCAAAAGCTTTACAACAGCATGGAAATGCTGGAGATGATCCTCCCCAAAAAAATTGCCAGGGGATTGAACGAATTGTTTGATTTCCTGCTGGACCCTGTTTTAAAGAAAAAGCATACGGCACCTGCTTCGGAGCAACAGTTTTTCAGAGCCATTGTTGTAAACGACCGCCTTGGCTTTAACGACTGGACAAAAGCGGCCTGTGTTTACAGCTCCTGGCAAAGCCATCTTTCGGGCTTGCTCAGCGAATTGAAAACAGTGCCGGTGGCAGAAACCAATACGGCTTTTAGTGAAACAAGATCCTTTGTTTTATCCCAAATGACTGAACCGCGATATGCTGATAATTGAGAAAGTATTGTTGCTGAAAAACTCCTCTATTTTCCAGGCCTGTAAAGAAGTGGACCTGGTGGAAATTGCCTCTATCTGTCAGGAAGAAACGGTGGATGCCAACGTCTCGCTTTTTGAAAAAGGAGATCAGGGCAATTGCATTTATTTTATCTACAAAGGACAGGTTTCCATTCATGACGGCGAACACGAACTGGCCGTACTCTCCGAAAATGAAATTTTTGGTGAACTCTCCGTTCTGGATTCGGATACCCGGTCGGCCTCAGCCACCACCCTTACCGAATGCATTTTGCTGAAAATTGAACAGGAAGATTTTTACGATGTGATTGCCACCAGCACCGATATTTTAAAAGGCATCATGAAAACACTTTGCCGCCGGTTGCGGGAACAGGACCAGATTACCGTAGAGATGAAAAAAAAGCAGTTGAAAACTTCTTAACGGAGTTGCGCCATGTGCGCCTGTTTTTCACTTTCGCGACTTTTGCGGCAACTATTCGTGTGGTAGTAATGGCTGGCCAGAAATTTCATCTGCAGTTTGTCCCATTCTTCGTCGGAGGACACAACACCAAAGTGCAAAAACTCTTTCCGCAGCCCGTCGCCAATCCGGAAAAAATCGGGGCGGCCCAGGTAATCCAGGTCGGCATCACAGATGACACGTTCAAAAAGATCTGTTGGTTGTTGCGGCAGTTTTGTGGCCATGATCAGCCGGGTAATAAAGGCCTGCTCTTCCACCGTAAAATCAAACAAAGCAGCCTCGCTGCGAAAAATCTCACAGCTCGCTTTTTCGTGATTGGAATACGTTACCAGGAAGCCGGTATCGTGGTACATTGCAGCCACTTTTAACAGGTAAATCCTGTATTCATCTTGGATGCCTTCTTCTCGGGCAATGCGTTCGCTTTGCCGCAGCACATCAAGCGTATGATCGATATTGTGGTAAGTCAAATAGGTGCTTAAACCTTTCAGCTTTTCACATACATGCGTACGGATGACCTCAAATGTTTTCTGTGTATTTTGGGTAGAAAGGTTCATAAAACTCAGATAAGTTAAGTAAAGTTTTTATACAAACAAAACAAGAGGCGCATAACACATTCATTTTAATGTGCATATAACCAGTCACCAACAGTTATTTCGGGCTGTTTAGCAATGTACATCCTCCTCTGATAACCTTCAACAAAAAGATTGAATTCCATTTTCATTTCCTCGTCCCGAGGCAATTATTTTGTCTCCTGGCACACTTTCCTGTTTGAAATCAGGCGAATATTCTAGTCAATCCGGATTGGCCATTATTCGGATTCATCAGATATCGTTCACAATCAGCCGTTTTCAGCATTGCCACAAATGGAGATAAAACGCTGTCTTAATGGACCCGAAGACGTAGCAACATTTTCGTCACGTTAAAACCGTTATTCGTCACATCTGTTTTCGACGATGATGCCATCGGGCCAATTTTGTACTGTTAAACGAAAGGATATGTACAAATTAACCAAAGGCCTCCTGCTGATTGTTATCCTCGCTGTACTCTTTGCTTCCTGCCAGGAAAATAACAACGGCATCGACATTGGCCGCCCGGTCATTACCGGCAGTCCCATACTTGTATTAAATCCCTAGAACGCAACGAAACGACTGCTAGTCTGTTTACTTGCCTTTACACAACTAATGCATGTTATTCCCTTCCGCATTTTGTTCCTTACCTTTTTCAAACAGCTGTAACCTCAGAATTGGTTTCCGCGTCTTATAATGCAAAATTCAGGATGAGATATTTGTTTCCGGTTTTGCTGCTGCTAATTACAAAGCCCTTGCTGGCAATTGACTCTACCTTTTACTTCACTACTTCTGATAGCGTAAAGCTGTATGTTCGAATAGCCGGAACCGGCAAACCTTGTCTTTTTGTTCACGGCGGCCCCGGCTCCAACGCTTATTATTACGAAGCCATGGCCGGTGCACCAGTGATCGAACAAAAACTGAAGATGATTTATTTCGACCAGCGGGGAAGCGGCCGTTCCGATTCGGCAGCCAACCGCAACTATTCGCTGGGCCGCATGCTGGAGGATATGGACGAACTGCGCCGCCACCTCCGCATTCAAAAATGGGCAGTGATGGGGCACTCATTCGGCGGCATTCTGATCACCAATTATGCCCTGCAATATGCCAGTTCTGTTTCGGCACTGTTCTACATCAATGCTACTGTCAACATGCAAGCCTCTATGCAAAGCCATGTGGATTTTGGCAAACAGGAACTGGGACTTCAGAACCACAAAGGCCTGAACGATGAAAGCAAACCACTCATGCAACGGGTGGGCATTGTACACAACCTGCTTTCGGAAAAAGATAGCTGGTACAAGCTGATGTACCGGAATGCGCAGGAAAAGAAATTCAACGATTCGGTTACCTTGTCAGCCGGCCGGTTCAACCGCGATTTTGCTACGCAGTGCTGGAACGTTGCTGAATACTGGAAAGATTATTCAGCGCAGACCGCCGCTATTCATTGCCCGGTATTTGTTATGACGGGTGATAAAGATTATGCGGTTGGCGTACAGCACTACAAAAGCTTTCGCTTCTCCAATCAAACCGTTGTGCACTATGCCGGCGGACACGCACCCTTCCAGGAAGAGCCGCAGTGGTACGCGGAGAAGATTCTTGCATTTGCTGCTAAACTTTAATGGCACTTGCTGGCCAGGTTCAATGCGAACGTTTGCTGTTATACAAAGCCAATCGTAAAAATGGTTCTCATAAACAGTATGGACTAGCTTTGTGGCGTGAATGAAAAGCTGAAAGAATTCCTGGACGAAAAGGTAGAAGCGTACAACCAACCTTCATTTGTCCCGCACGACCCCATATCCATTCCACACCAGTTTACCCGGCTACAGGATATTGAAATTGCGGCTTTGTTTGCGGCTGTTTTTGCCTGGGGCAATCGTACCATCATCATCAACAAAACAACAGAACTGATGCAGTTGATGGACAATGCGCCCTACCAGTTTTGTACCGAACACAGTGACGAGGACCTGAAACGACTGCTGCATTTTAAACACCGTACCTTCAACACCACCGACCTGCTTTATTTTGTCCATTTTTTGCGCCAGCATTATACAACACAGGCATCGCTGGAAACAGCTTTCAGCCGGTGGATGCAGCCCGGAGATGAAACCATCGAAAACGCACTGACGGGTTTTCATAACTACTTTTTTTCACTGGAAGATGCCCCGCAGCGCACCAAAAAACACATTGCCACGCCGGCCCGCGGCGCTACCTGCAAACGGCTTTGCATGTTCCTGCGTTGGATGGTACGCAGAGATACCTGCGGCGTAGACTTCGGACTTTGGAAAACCATTTCGCCGGCACAACTGGTTTGCCCTGTTGACCTGCATGTAGCCCGTGTGGCCCGGCAGTTTAGACTGATCACCCGCAAACAAACCGATTGGCTGACAGCACTTGAACTGACTGAACACCTGAGAGGATTTGACCCCGAAGACCCGGCGAAATATGATTTTGCGCTGTTTAGTTTAGGGGTGATGAAAGTCCCCCTATCCCCCTGAAGGGGAGACTTAGATCGATTAAACCTTTTTATGTTTCAATATTTCTGACAGAAGAATTTTTTTGCCTTCTTGCTGAATAGAATTACCGGTCGCACAAGAGTGCGACGCAACGGATGATACATAATATCACTAAAGCTTAGGACAAAAAAAGAAAAATGCCTATACATAGAACAGGCATTTTTTATTGATTGAAAGTTATTGCTTATTGAAAGACTGAAGAATAAACAGTCTAACAAACCTAAGTCTCCCCTTCAGGGGAACAGTGGGATACTAGAAAATAAACAACCGGTCTCTCCCTCCCACTTTTTTACCGGCACCCATGTTGCGGATGTTGTAGGTAAAGGATAGCGATGCGTACCGCTGCAGCACATTGGTTTGCTGATCGGTGATCTGGTTTTGTGAGGTGAAGCGGTAAAACCCATTGTTGCGGTTGAGAATGTCAAATACACCCAACTTCAGCATACCCACCTCATCTTTCAGCATAAGCAGTGTAACGGCAGCGTTCCAAAGCAGGTTTTCTTTCGGCAACCCCGGAGCCACTTCGCTGTTATAACGGTAAGCAATATTCGTTTCCCAAACCAGTTTGGCCGGCAGGCGAATGATCAGCTCATTTTCGAGGTAATGCGTAATGGCTTGGATGTTTTTAAAGGCAGGATCAGTGTAGGTAGTGCGGTTAATGCTGGGATTGTACATCGGGCGCATTTCCACTTTATCGTTCCAGTTAAAACTCAGGTTGAAATTGGGGCCTATGCCCAGCGTAGAAGCCGTGCTTACATTGTTGTTCACAATCAGCTTGCGCCTGTCGTAATTCATGTAGGGCGAAAAGCGGAACGAGAAAATAAATTTCTGCTGGTTCTTAAACTCTTTGCCAAAGCCGATTCCCGCATACAGATTAAAGCTGCCACTGGCGTTGACCGGTTTCGTTACCTGCACGCCGTTGGCCAATACCGTGCGGCTCATCACCACATCGTCATCGGTAAAGGTTCCGTTCAAATAGATGTTGTAACTGGTACCGGAGCCCTGCAGAAAGTTGAAATTGCTCACATAAAAAGAGGTGCGACGGGCCGGTTTCAGATCCGGGTTGCCGTAACGAATAAAAAATGGATTGGTACTGTCAGGAACCGGTATCAGGTTGTTGATGGAAGGCGCCGTTACACTGCGGTTCACCTGGGCAGAAAGTTGTTTCCAGTTGAGCGAAAACGAAGGCAGCACATCAAACAATGTTGTACGCGTTGGTGCCGCCACTTTTTTAAACTCGTTGTTGATCGATTGCCACAGGTTGTTTACACCGGCTGAAAGCGTTACCTGTTTTATTTTGTACGACAGGCCCACGTATGAATTCACCCGGTGCTGGTCACGTTCAAAACCCCGGGCCTGGGCTTCGTCCAACAGGTCGTAATTGTTTTTGGCATCGCGGTAATAGATACCTACGTCCTGGATATCCTGCAGGTACTGGTATTGGTTGTTGAAGCGGAAGGTCAGCGCTTTGCTCAATGGCTCGCTGAAATTTAGGTTGGTGTTCACCGAGAGCGAAGGCACTTCCTGGCGGCGCAACTGGCTGAAATCGCTGTCGTATGCCAGCGGATAAAAATAATTATTCTGCGCTTCAGTAATGTAGCGCTGCAGGTTGCTGTTGTAATAAGCGTAATTGGAAAAATTCAGCGTCCGGCCCTTTTTTGCCCGAAAGCGACGCGTAATAAAAATGTTGTGGTTGTAGTTGTTGGTAAAATTGCGGTTGCGCTGCACACCTTCGCCTTCGCTAAGTTGCCCGGTTTTATTGTTGACAACATTCACCAGTGCATTGATATGATCGGCGCTGGAAGAATACGCATAGCTGGCCCGGAAGTTAATATCGGTCAGCGAATCGGGTTTCAGGTTGGCGCCGGCACCCACATTATGCGTTTGCGCTTCGCGGTTGTTGTTGGTGCGGGTCAGGATGTTAACCGTGGTATCGTTAAAAAACTGTTGCACGTTGTTGGTCTGAATAACATTGTTTACCGAATTGCCGAAAAAGTATTGCAGGAAAAATGATTTGTTGCGGTTCGGTGCATGATTCAGATTGAAGCCGCCACCGGTGGTTCGGGCAATACCGGCATCCAGCCCGCCAAAGGAAATGCCGTTCAAAGCAAAACCCGTTTGGCCACCGCGGTTCGAGATCATGATAGACTGGGCCCCGCTGCGGTTAAAGCCGCCGATGTCCTGCACTTCTTTAAACGAAAAGCCGCTGCGGTTCATATTATTGCTAAAGCCAATCACACTTAGCTGCAGCGTATCGCGATAGATGTTGGCAATTCCGCCCAATTCGTAGCGGTCCTTGGTGCCGGCACCTGCGTAGAGCTTTCCAAACCAGCCCTTTTTTACGCCTTTTTTAAGGGTGAGGTTGATTACCTGGCCCACGTTGGTCAAATCACCATCGCTGTTGCGGGCAATTTCATCTTTGTCTTCCGTTACCTGAACCTTGTCGATTACATTGGCCGGCAGGTTGCGGGTAGCCATTTTGGGATCATCACCAAAAAAAGATTTTCCGTCCACCATAATGCGGTTCACACGGCGGCCATTAGCAGTGAGGTTGCCATCGCGGTCAACCTGCACGCCGGGCAGTTTGCGCAAAAGGTCTTCTACCAGCGAGGTAGGAAGTGTTTTAAAAGAAGAGGCATTAAATTCAATGGTATCTCTTCGTACGGTGACGGGAGGCCGTTCCGCCACCAAGATGATCTCATCCAGGGATTTAGAGGTTGGTTCCATGCGGATGTTGCCCATATCCAGGGGTTCTTCGCCGGTGAGAGTAAATTCTTTGCGGAAGGCTTCGTAGCCGGAAAAAGTTACCACAACACGAAACGCTTTGTTGAGCGGAATACCCGGTACTTTGAATTCACCTTCCGGATTGCTTAAACGATAAGTAACAAGTGTAGTATCGGCGGCTTCAAACACAGTGACAGTGGCCAGAGCAAGCGGGGTCTTTCCCGACGAATCCACCAGTTTTCCCTTGATGCTCCCTTGGGAAAAACCAAAGAGGCTGCTAAGCCCCAGTAAAAAAATAAAGACAAGCTTCTTCATGCACAGTTGTTTCAGATCGCCAATGATACGGCAGCCTTCGTAGACTTTTGCTTTTTTTCAGGATTAACGGTCTTATACCGGGATAAGTAGGGTTAGCTTTGTCGTATGGAAGTTTGGCCCCTTTTAGAGCAATGGCAGGAAACAATGCCTGCTGAGCGGAAAGATGCTATCAGGACCCGGCTGTCGCAGGTTCTCAATCAATTCCTGCTCAATGATTTTGGTGCACTGGTACAGATTCTCTACCGGGTAGATGTATCCGAAGCAAAGGTCAAAAATATGTTGCAGCAACATCCCGGCACGGATGCCGGCGACCTGCTGGCTGATCTGCTTATTCAGCGTCAGGAAGAAAAAAGAAAAACGTTTGCAAGCTTTCAAAGTCCTCCTGCACAATCAGATGAGGAAAAATGGTAATTGTGCCGATACCAGATGAAAGGTAAGGCTGCATCTACATTACCCTTCTCTACTGTTCTAATCAATCCGGCATTTTGATAACGAAGAAAACATCGATCGTATAATCTACAACAACCTTTCAGGTCTTCGATTCAAGCGCTTTCACTTTACAAGGTAACAAACGGACTTTCTTCCACGATTCCATGGCTGTTTGTAAAAGGTGTGCCTGCAGGATTATCAGTTGATCATTTCCGATACCCGCTTCAGAAAGAACATATCACCGCGGTCCATGCTGAAGTAGGCAGGCCTGGTTTCGCTGTCAAACACCTGCCACTGGATCAGGTCATCGCTTACAAAGAGCAAAAGGCTTTTTAAGGTGATCACCTGCGTAGAATCTTTTACTGCCAGATCAAGCCATACAGGCGACTTGCTGAAATCGGCACGACTGTCTGTTACTTTTCTTTTCTGCTCGCCATACACAATGTAGATCGTGTTGCTGTCCACAATATCCAATCCTGCACCCTGCTTGTTTCGCCAACTGCCTTTCAGGTTTTCAAAATCATATTTCTTCTGCGCTTCTACGGCCGTATGCATCGTGAGAAAGAACGCCAACGCTACCAACACTTTTTTCATCGCTTCACATTTATCATTAAAAAATCATCTTCACATTTACTAAAGTGCATACTCTGTGCCATTACCCAATTTGTGCACAAAAGCGGGCATTGTTTTTTTACAGGTACCGGCAAAAAACCATGAAAAGAGACGGGGCAACCATTAGCTTATGGCAGGATACCGTTGGGGGCGTTAGCCTTCCCGCAGGACAAATGGGAAATAGTTTTGACGTACTGATCGTAGGCGGTGGCATTACCGGTGTCACTACCGCATTGCTGTTACAAAAAAAGGGTTTACAATGTGCCGTTGCCGAAGCGCATACACTTTGTTTTGGCACCACCGGAGGCACCACCTCGCACATCAATACATTCTTCGACACCAGTTACGACCAGATCGAAAGTGATTTTGGTGCAGATGCCGCTAAGCTGGTTGCCAGCGCTACGAATAGGGCGAGGGACCTTTTTCAGCAACACGTACTGGAGTACAACATCGACTGTGGTTTTGAAGAAAAAAACGGCTATCTCTTTGCCGTTGATGAACAACAGGCGGAAGAACTGGAAAAAATTTACGAAGCTTCCAAAAAAGCCGGTGTGGAAGTGGAATGGGTAGATAAGATCACTGTGCCGGTGCCTTTTGTAAAAGCAGCTCTTTTCCGGCGGCAGGCCCAGGTGCATCCAACGCGATATGTAGCAGCGCTGGCCAAAGCCTTTACCGACCTGGGAGGAACCGTTCTGGAAAACTGTCGCGTTGAAAGTTCTGATAAACAAGATGACTGGCATGAAGTAAAAACAACAGGGGGAAACATCCGGGCAAAGCACCTTGTATATGCTACGCATATTCCGCCACACATTAACCTGCTGCATTTTCGCAATGCACCTTATCGCAGTTATGCCATTGCGGTAAAGCTTGCCGATAACCGTTATCCAAATTCACTCGCTTACGATATGTATGATCCGTATCACTATTATCGTTCGCAGGAAATCGACGGAACCAAGTACCTGATCATCGGTGGCGAAGATCATAAAACGGCGCATAAGGAAAATACGGATGCCTGTTTCAATAACCTGATTGCCCATGCCCGCCAGCATTTTGATGTAGAAGCCGTTACCCACCGCTGGTCGTCGCAATATTTTGAACCTTCGGATGGATTGGCCTATATCGGTCACTTGCCGGGCGGTTCGGAAAATGTTTACGTAGCTACGGGCTACAGCGGCAACGGCATTACCTACAGCCATATTGCTGCCATTACGTTAACCGATCTGATTACAAAAGGGGAAAGCGAATACGCAGACCTCTTCCGGCCAGGCCGGGTGAAACCGGTTGCCGGATTTATGGAGTTTGTAAAAGAAAATGCCGATGTGGTGGCGCAGTTTGTAGGCAAGCGGCTTGGGGCCGAAAAGATCGAAGGACTGGCAGAAATTGCTGCCGGCGAAGGCAGGCTTGTTAAGTACGAAGGATCAACGCTGGCGGTGTACAAAGATGAAACCGGCGCTATTTACGCACTGAATCCTGTATGTACCCATGCTAAATGTGTTGTGGACTGGAACAGTGCAGAAAAATCCTGGGATTGTCCCTGCCATGGCGCACGGTACAACATTAATGGCGATGTGATCACAGGACCTGCACACAGGGGATTGGAGAAAGTGGAAGTAGAATCCCTGGCAAAGGAATAGAAAAAAGAGGCTCAGCTTTGAGCCTCTTTTTTTATCGGTGATTTTCTGTTTGACATTTTCCGGTCCCGCTGCTATATTTACAGCCAATCCAAATCCTCTGCTATGATCAACCTGAAACGTTTTTTTCAGCCTGCTTCCCACCGGCTTACCGTTACGAAAGCTGAAAAAGAAATCCTTGAACTTTTTATTCTGAATAAAAAAGAATTTGATCAGTGGATCTTGCTGCATCCACAGCCGCGCATCCGTTTCCAGTTTTATTTTCCCACTGCAGTAGATTTTTACTTTGACGGCTTCAGGCTGTTTACAGCTTATTTCAAAAGAGGAGAAATGGGTTCACTGCAGCTTTCCGAGATTAAAATGAGCCAGGATAATCACAGCGCTATCCGCACCACCAACTGGAAGCCGTTTGAAGATGTGATGGTTTCATTTTTGACGCATTTGGCAGAATCAAATAAGTCAGCCATGCTGCAGAAGACGAAAGCCCTGCACGAATACGCCTCTATCTGCCACACCAAACCGGTGGCTGGCCAGCACCAGGATATCTACACGCAGGCTATAAAAACCAATATGGCGGCAGGATAAAACGTTTCATTTCTTCTGGATTCTGTTTTCTGGCATAGTCAGAGCCTTTCAAAGAAAACGGAATTGCCCTTACATTCGGGTTATGCACAACATAGACGTTCTTTCGCTGGCTAAAATCATTTGGGATTACCATCATGTGAACCATACCCTGGTACCTTCTGATTGCATTCTGACATTGGGCAGTCATGACACCCGTGTAGCCGAAAGGGCTGCTGCGCTGTATCATGAAGGCTGGGCCCCGCTGCTGATATTTTCCGGAGGGCTTGGCCGCCTTACCGAAAACATGTGGACGCAAACAGAAGCGGAGCTTTTTGCCAACATCGCCGTGCAAAAGGGTGTTCCCCGGGAAGCGATACTTGTAGAAAACCGCTCCACCAATACCGGGGAAAATATTCGGTTTGTGCGCCAGTTGCTGGAGGAAAAAGGCCTCGATCTGCAATCGTTTATTGTTGTGCAAAAGCCTTACATGGAGCGGCGCAGCTTAGCCACGTTTGAAAAAGCCTGGCCGGGAAAAAACTTTGTTGTGACCTCACCGCAGATTTCTTTTGAAGACTATCCCACCGATGAAATTCCAATGGAACATGTAATCAATATTATGGTGGGAGATCTGCAACGCATTAAACTTTACCCCGCAAAAGGCTTTCAGACCTACCAGGAAATTCCGCAAAATGTATGGGAGGCTTATGAAAAGCTGGTCGCTGCAGGGTTTAACAAACAATTGCTTGCGGCAGATATGTAGTAACGAGAAATCAGGCAATTCTCTCTACTCATTTTCCGGATGGTGTAAATTTTCCTAAACGGCAACAAGGACTTCTCTTCTATAGAAGATTTGACCATGAACCATACTAAAAAAAATTCTACGCTTCATTCTTTTACTCTGTACAGTCATATTGTAAAAGGACATAGATTTTATTAGCTGCGTTTTAAAGTATTCTCAGTAGAAGAAAGTAACTTCATCTTAAATTATAGTATGGTAGCCATACTATTTTCAACGGCTAATATGTTGGAAATAATTCTTCTGGAGAAGGTGCTGTAACCTGCTATCTGCTATAAATATTTTTTCTTATTCGAAAAATTAAGGATATTCGATTCCAACATTCTTGCTTCCATCTCCAGTGAAATTAACCACTCTATTCTCTAGTTAAGGCGAATACCATCTGCATAGCACCGGAACATTCATTTTTGATACAGACTCATTTCTTGTAATTCTCAAATATATAACCATGTGTTTTTACCAACTTCCCTGGATAAATCATAAGCCTCCAATTTCGCTGCTGCTTCGTAAAGTTTTCATATCTAAAACGAAAGGCCAATGTATAAGCCTGCGGCCCGGTCAATTTCCTGAAAGCAATTTGCAAATTGCCTGAAACCGATGTTTTATAGGTAATTGCAACTGGTATTATATATAGTTCTCCCCTTAATCATAAACAATCCATACATGAAAAAGATCTACTTTTTGCTGCTGCTCGCATCTAGTGCATTTGCCACTGCTTTGCCGCAGGATAACCAGTGGACCTGGATGAGTGGCGACTCTGTGGCCCAATGCTGCTTCAATGAACAAATACCATTAGGGCCGTTGGATGTGTATGGTACCCGAGGGGTGCCTTCTGTGAACAACAAACCACCTGCAAGAATTGATGCGGCCGAGTGGACAGACAAAGAAGGGAACCTGTGGATGTTTGGTGGCTATGTAGCTGCCTCGGGGTTTTATGCAGATGGGTATTACGGCGATATGTGGAAGTATAATCCAAAAACCAATGAGTGGACCTGGGTGAGCGGTGGACAGGGACACTTTGTGTTTTCGCAAAGTGCTACGGGTGGGTCAAGTCCTGGTCCAAGAAGAGGAGCCCTTAGTTGGACAGATAAAGATGGTTACTTGTGGCTGATGGGAGGATATGGCAGGGAACGCTATTATGCGCTATATAACGACTTTTGGAGATTCAACCCGGCCACACTAAAATGGACCTGGATGGGCGGCGGTTTGGTGTATGGTGGAGGTATGGCAGGCGGGTTTCAGACCTACATAGATCCTCGATACGGAACTAAAGGGGTGCCTTCAACCGAAAACTTCCCGGCGCCACAGGGTCATAGCTCTAACACCTACGGCTCTACCATCTTCGATCCTGACCTGACCTGGACAGATGCCAATGGCAAGCTTTGGTTGTTGGAGAACGTTCTATGGCGATATGACCCCTTAACAGCCGAATGGACGTGGGTGAATGGTGATGTGAAGTTTTCCAATGGTCGCACTGTTCCCAGTAGCATTACGTATGGACAAAAAGGCGTCCCTTCCACAAGCAACTATCCGGGCGGGAGTGGCGCGGCAAGCTGGATAAGTAAGAACGGCTTTTTTTGGATTTATACCAGGGATGAACTCTGGAAGTATAATCCAGCTACAAATCAATGGACATGGGTGAGTGGTGATACACTCACGAATACAACTCCTGTATATGGGCAGAAAGGCGTTCCCTCCGTTAACAACACGCCGGGTGAGGTAAGCAGTGCAGAAAGCTGGACAGATTTGTCCGGTAATTTCTGGCTTCTCAGAGGGGATATACTATGGAGATACAACCCTGATACCGGCGAGTGGACCTGGATGAGCCGCGGTCAAAATGGTTTTGGAATTTATGGAACCAAAGGCGTTGCTTCGCCCGGCAATAAACCAGGTGCAAGAGGCAGTTCAGTCAGTTGGACTGATGCTTCGGGCAACCTGTGGTTGTTTGGAGGGGAGGGGTTTGCAAGCAGTTCTTACGGCTATCTGAATGACTTGTGGAAATACACGATCACGTCTGCCACAACGCCTTTCATCACAACTTCTTTACCTGCAACCAGTTATTACAAAGGTGCTATGGTAAGCATCACTTACACAGCACAAGGATCGTTTGGGCCGGACAATTTATTTATTGCCCAACTGAGTGATACTACCGGCAGCTTTTTAAATCCGGTGGTCATCGGCAGCGTAAAGGCCAGTACCAGTGGTGCCATCAATGTTACCATTCCTTACACAACACCGGCCGCAAGTGGCTATCGTATCAGAGTAGTATCCAACCTGCCGGAAATACATGGCTCTGATAATGGTGCAGACATTACTATCATGGACCTGCCGGCAACTTCTGTAAGCACACAACATTCCATAACAACAAACCCACTTATTTCCAACGTCCGTTACCAGGGCAAAGAAGTTTCTGTAGCTTATACTGCGACAGGTACGTTTAATCCCACCACTATCTTTCATGCCCAGTTAAGCGATGCTTCCGGCAGTTTTGCTAACCCTGTTTTCATTGGGTCCGTTTCTGCTGCCGGCAGCGGCACAATCAAGGCTACCATTCCTGCCGCAACCCCTGCAGGCACTGCTTACAGGGTCCGGGTAATAACAGTTGCCGGAAACGAACCGGTGATAGGATCAGATAACGGTACAGCTCTTACCATCGCGCCGCAACCGCCTTATCCTTCGGTCTCAGGAAGCTGGACCTGGATGAGTGGTGACAATGTGATCAATCAGCCTGGCTCCTACGGCACCAAGGGCGTTCCTTCTACAGAAAACAAGCCCGGCGCAAGAGAGGGGGCCGCAAGCTGGAAAGATGGGAGCGGCACCCTTTGGCTATATGGTGGTTACGGTTATGCGGCAAATACAACTGTTGGCTTTTTAAATGATTTGTGGAAGTACAACACTGCTACCCGTGAATGGACCTGGGTAAGCGGCGATAACCTGACAAATCAGTCAGCTGTTTTTGGAACAAAAGGAGTTTCGACGCCTGAAACGAAACCCCGCGCCAGGACTGGTGCTGCTGGTTGGGCGGATAAGGAAGGTAACCTGTGGCTTTATGGCGGGAATACATATTACCCTCAAAGCTATTTCGAAGGGGTAGGTGGTGAAATAAATGACCTTTGGAAATATGACATTACCATGAATCAATGGACCTGGGTTAGCGGAGACTCCATTACGGCCGACCAGGCGATGCGTGCAAACAACTGGGACTTTCATTATGGAGTTTACGCTACCAAAGGCGTGCCCTCTGTAAACAATAGACCACCTGCAAAAACACACGCAATTACCTGGACAGACAATGACGGCAACTTCTGGTTGTACAGCGGTTATGCTTATTATGGTTTTTTGTCCGGCCACATGACAGATATATGGAAGTTTAATCCTTTAACAACGGAGTGGACCTTTGTAACCAGTACTACTGCATTCACTAATGCTGATGGTATTGCCCGTTACGGTGTGAAAGGTGTTGCTTCGCCTGACAATAAGCCACTTGGCAGGCAGGATGCTGTCGGCTGGGTGGATAAAGACAACAACCTGTGGCTATATGGTGGCTATACGATCTACAACAATGTTGAAAACGTTTTCGGTTTAAACTTCAGGAGCACGCTTGCCGACTTATGGCTGTTTAATACCACAACTGGTTTATGGACATGGATGGGGGGTGAAAAGTTTCAACCACCACCATTCTTTAAAAGCGCTGCCCCCCCTGTTCGCGGCTCCAAAGGAGTGCCGTCTGTAGACAACCATCCGGGATTAGTAAGGAGTGCGGTTAGCTGGACCGATGCGGCTGGTAAGTTTTGGTTATTAAACGGCGATGATCTGTGGCGGTATGACCCGCTCAACAGCACCTGGACCTGGGTGAGTGGTGATGACAATGATCCCGGCGCTTATGGTACAAAAGGTGTAGCTGCTCAGGGCAATGAACCCGGCGCCAGAAGTGAAGCGGTAAGCTGGATGGATGCTGCTGGCAAGCTCTGGCTGTTTGGCGGCAGTGGTTTTGCCACCACAAGTACAACCGGCTACCTGAATGATTTATGGAATTTTGGCGTGGAGACGGAACCAACAACGCTAACCACTTCTCCTTTGTCTTCCGGTTTATGTGCAGGCAGTAAACTAAGTGTAAGGTATACGGCCAATCATTCTTTCAATCCCGGCAATGTTTTTACAGTGCAGCTTTCCAATGCATCAGGGAGTTTTGATAACCCGATCAGCATTGGTTCGGTCAGTGCTACAACACCTGGGATAATAGAAGTCACCATTCCATCCAATGTAGCTCCGGGTACAGGGTATAGAATAAGAGTTGTGGCCTCTTCGCCTGCTATAACGGGTACGGACAATGGCAGTGACCTCTCCTTTGGAGTGCTGCCCACTATTGCCTCTTCGGGAGGTTCGTACACGTCACCGGGACTTTCATACAAGTACTACGAGGGCAGTTGGACCTCACTTCCGGACTTTGGCGGATTGACACCTGTGGCTACGGGCACTTCGGCCAACGTGAGTCTTGCACCCAGAAAAAGGAACGACAACTTTGCTTTCCTGTGGCAGGGACAAATCACCATTCCTGCAGCAGGCACCTATTACTTTGAGACGGCTTCTGATGATGGCTCCCGGCTTTATATAGGCGACTACAGTCACTTTGCCACACCGGTGGTGAACAACGACGGCCAGCATGCAGAGCAACTGGCAGGAGGCTCTTTTACCTTCCCCTCAGCAGGCACTTATCCTATTGCCATCACGTACTTTGAGGTTGGTGGGGCAGAAACGATGAAGGTGTACTGGACAGCACCCGGGGCAGGTATCCCTTCCAGAACCCTGATACCCGATGCCGCCCTCTCTCACCTGAACTACAGCCCTCTTGCTGCTGGTCTGACCTATAAATACTACGAAGGCTCCTGGACCCGCCTTCCCGACTTTGGGGGATTGACACCGGTTGCCACCGGCACAGTAGGTGGCGTGGACATCTCGCCAAAGCAGCGGAGCGACCATTTTGCGTTTTTGTGGGAGGGCAGGATCTTTATTCCCAAGGCAGGCACCTACCAGTTTGAAACAAGATCCGATGACGGCTCGAGGCTTTACATCGGGAACTATGGCCATTACATAACACCGGTGGTAGACAACGACGGGCTGCATGCAATGCAGAGTGCTACAGGTTCGTATACCTTCCCTACAGCCGGCATGTATCCCATTGCTGTTAGCTTTTTTGAAGCCACCGGTGGGGAAGGCATAGAACTGTACTGGAGCAGTGCTGAAGCCGGCATTCCAACAAGGACCCGTATTCCCAACAGTGCTTTCCGGGAAGTGCTGGGTGGTGAAGGCTGTTCGACAGAAGGTGTAACCCTCACCGCCTCCGAAGGCGATAGCTACCGGTGGAGCACAGGCGAAACGACAAGAAGTATCATCGTTATGCAAAACGGCAGCTACACGGTTACTGTCACCAAAGGCGGCTGCAGTGCCACTTCAGAACCAATGGTGGTGAGCTGCACCGATAACAGCATCACCCAAAAAGGAGGTGCTGCACCAGCAGACGCAACTGCTCCAGGCGGGCTAAGCGTAAAAGCGCTGCCCAATCCTTCGCCTTCTTATTTTACCCTGCAGCTAAGCTCTAGCACCGGCAATAAAGAAAGAATGACCATTCGGCTCATGGATGTAGAAGGAAGGGTGGTGGAGACCCGCACCACGGCCGCAGGCACAAATGTGCAGGTAGGCCAGCACCTCCGCCCCGGTACCTACATTGCCCAGGTTGTACAGGGAAGCGAAAAAGTAACACTGAAACTGGTGAAAACAGCAGGCTTCTAAAAGAATAATGTCGATAACAAACAGGCAGCAGTAAAGGCAGCACAACAGGATGGCCTTTACTGCTGTTATCAATCACTTTTATTTCGAGCCGATTAATAAAAATAGTAATGACAATAATCCTTTGTACGCTTTCATCATTTTATAAAAGAAAAGCAATCAATAATACTACTGCCATGAAACAACTTCTACCCTTACTGCTCCTTTGCCTCTCTACCGTTACGTATAGCCTGGACCTGGATGAGTGACGACTCTGTGGCCCAACCAAATGTTGATCCTTTCCAAATTGATACTGTTAGTGAATACGGTTCTTTAGGTGTGCCTGCGGTAAATAATAAACCACCAGCCCGGTCGGAGCCCCTTAGCTGGACCGACAAAGAATAAATATGATGCTTGGTGTTGTGAAGCCTGTTAATGATCAGCGTGTTTGAACCACGGTAAAGTACACTTCTGTTTACAGACTTTTTGTTGCCAGTGGTACGATAACGTTCGAAAAAAGGAACACAAAAGCTTCCTCATGATGATTGAATGTGATAACCCTTATCTGTTTGTCCCCGTCGTCGTTTCACATTTTGGGTCGTATTTTAAAAAAAGGGAACATTCATTTGGCTTATTCTTTCCCATCGTCCGTTACAGGCTTCACCAAACAAAAGTACCGTTTCAACTAGATCAAAGAAGCAATACAGTAACCCAAACAACCTTGATTATAAATAAAGATTTTTCTCTATTGAACTTTTTGAGGATATTCGCCTTCCACGTTGTTGCATTCCTCTCTCCTGTGAATCAGACCGTACTATCCACTATTGCAGATGATTACCCATGCAATGGAACTACCCGGGTCGTTCTGTTGCCGTTTCTTACATCGAAAACGTTAATACGACATCATGCTATATAGACCGCTACACCTGGCAAATCTGCTTATTCCGGTTCTGCTGCACTGTAACTGCACATTATCTGTTTTCCTTGGCTCTTACCTGCAGCACCGGAAGGTTAAGCTCATTTTTACTAGTTTGTAAACAGCAGACAACCTGTTGTTTTACTTACCGACCGGCAACAAGATCGCTTTATATTCTTTACTCCCTTACGCATAACCATAAACGATACCAGCATGAAAAAAATTTACAGTTTTCTGCTCTATGCACTGACACTAACTTCAATTGCTTATTCGCAAACCAATCAATGGACCTGGGTCAGCGGCGACAATCTTCCGGGCCAGCCTAGCATCTTTGGCACCAAAGGTGTTCCTGCGCCCACCAACAAACCGGGCGGACGGATCAGCGCCACCAGCTGGACGGATGCCACCGGCAAGTTTTGGCTTTTTGGCGGCAACCTTGATGTAAGTGACCTCTGGATGTACAATCCTTCTACAAACGAGTGGGTTTGGGTAAGTGGCGAAAATGTCCGGGGTGACAGGTGTGGCACATATGGCACCAAAGGCGTTCCTTCCGTTAATAACAAACCTCGGCCCAGAACCGGTGCCGCGGGTTGGACTGACGCCTCAGGGAATCTATGGCTTTTTGGTGGCTATGCAGAAGGTTGCTTCGGCGTTAGTTTTTTGAATGACCTGTGGAAGTTTAATCCATCAACCCTGGAATGGACCTGGGTCAGCGGCGATAACCTTCCTGCTTTAAGTATAAGCGGCGTGTATGGCACCAAAGGTGTTCCTGCGCCCACCAACAAACCGGGATCAAGAGAGGAAGCAACTAGCTGGACAGACGCTTCGGGTAATTTGTGGCTATTTGGTGGCTAT
This sequence comes from Flavisolibacter longurius, assembly GCA_014163555.1. Taxonomy (GTDB): domain Bacteria; phylum Bacteroidota; class Bacteroidia; order Chitinophagales; family Chitinophagaceae; genus Flavisolibacter. The sequence continues at coordinate 117,912 of JACJGO010000006.1, read as the reverse complement.
AGTGGAAGTTCCCGTTACAATGATTTGTGGATGTACAATCCTTCCACTAATCAATGGACCTGGGTCAGCGGCGATAACACTGTAAACCAACCCAGCATATATGGCGAAAAAGGTGTACCTGCTCCCACCAACAAACCGGGTGCACGGGATGCTGCCGCAGGTTGGATTGATGCCGGCGGCGACTTTTGGATCATGGGTGGTAAGACGGTCAGTAACGATCTTGTTAACGATTTGAATGACCTGTGGAAGTTTAATCCATCAACCCTGGAATGGACCTGGGTCAGCGGCGATAACATTCCCGACCAGGAAGGTGTTTACGGTACCAAAGGCATCCCGGCTTTAACCAACAGGCCGGGAGGCAGGCGTGGTGCCTCTACCTGGGTGGACAGAGCAGGCAACTTGTGGCTTTTTGGCGGACAAAAGGACTTTGGCAGTAACAATGTTAGTTATTTCAATGACCTCTGGAAGTACAATCCTTCTACAAACGAGTGGACCTGGGTTAGTGGTGATAACACCGTAAACCAACCAGGTCTGTACGGTACACAAGGCATTTCTGCCCCTACCACCAAACCAGGCGCCAGGTTTCTGGCAGCAGAATGGACAGACGCTTCCGGCCACCTGTGGCTTTTTGGTGGCCTTGGTTACGCAAGCACAGGGTTCGGCAACCTGAATGACATGTGGCGTTTCAGAGTTGATACACAATCACCTCCGCCTGATGTCAACGTACCCGTTATTACGTCTTTCTCTCCCGCTTCCGCACAGGTTGGTTCAACTGTCATCCTTACAGGTTCTCACTTTAGCCCGGTAGCAGCCGACAACCTGGTTTATTTCGGCGCAGTAAAGGCAACAGTCACAGCAGCCACCGCTACTTCATTGGCAGTTACCGTTCCGGCAGGAATTACCTACGGCCCCATTTCTGTTACGGTTAACAACCTGACGGCTTATTCTGGTTCCTCTTTCCTTCCGACCTTCCCTAACAATTGTCCGGGTTTCTTTTCGAATTCGTTTGGCACACAAATGAGTTTTGCAGCCGGACAAGATCCCCGCAACTTGGCGACAGGCGATCTGGATGGTGATGGGAAACCTGACATTGTTGCAACAAACGCTCCCGCCAATACAGTTTCCGTATTTAGGAACACAGGTAGCGGCGGCCCCATTTCCTTTGCCACTAAACTAGACATCCCTGCGGGAGCGGGACCCGAGCGGGTGGCACTGGGCGACCTGGATGGCGATGGAAAACTGGATATGGCTGTCGCTAACCAGTTCTCCAACACCGTTTCAGTTTTTAGAAATACAAGCACCAATGGAACGATTGATTTTGCGGCCAGAATTGATTTTCCGGCTGGAACGCAGTCCCGTGGTGTAGCCATTGGTGATTTTGATGGTGACGGCAAAGCAGATTTGGTGGTGGCAAACACCGCTTCCGGCAACATTTCTTTTTTGAGAAACACCAGCACACCCGGTTCTGTTTCTTTTGCCGCCAAAACAGACTATACAACCGGCAGCGGTCCGCATGCCATTGCCGTTGGTGATTTGGATGGAGACGGCAAGCCGGACGTGGCCGTCACCAATTTGAATTCAAATACGGTCTCAATATTTCGAAATACAGGTTCCGCAGGAACCATCGCTTTTGCTCCAAAGACAGATTATACGATCGGAAGCACATCGTTTGGAATCGCCATGGGCGACCTGGATGGCGATGGAAAGGCTGATCTGGTTGTATCCAGTTTCGCAAATCTGATTTCAGTATTTCAGAATACCAGCACCATCGGCACGATTGCATTTGCGGCAACAATCAATTATCCGGTAGGATTTGCGCCGCTCAACGTGGCCATTGGCGACCTGGATGGCGACGGGAAACCGGACGTGGCTCTATCCCATTTTACCATGTACAATTTTTCCGTTCTCAAAAACAACAGTACGGCCGGATCTGTTTCACTGGCAGGTGAGCCGCTTTATGTACCCGGCAGTTCGTCCACCAACATCGTTTTGGCCGACTTTGATGGCGATGCCAAGCCGGACGTAGCCACAACAGCTTACAACAGCAATGCGGTTACCGTCTTTAAAAATGCGGTATCCTGTAATCAAAATTGCAGCCAGCCAGATTCGCCATATATGCCGGGTCTTACCTATAAGTACTACGAGGGGGCCTGGACACAGCTTCCGGACTTTGGCGGGCTGACACCAGTAGCAGCAGGGACTTCACCCCGGGCAAGCCTGGCACCCCGCAGGCGGGAAGACAATTTTGCTTTTCTGTGGGAAGGTTTCATTACGGTGCCCCGTGCCGGTACGTATACATTTTCAACCGCCTCCGATGATGGCTCCCGCCTTTATATCGGTGAATATGGACATTATGCAACGCCGGTTGTGAACAACGATGGTTTACACCCCCTGCAGTTGGCCAGCGGCACCTATACGTTCCCCACTGCCGGTACCTATCCCATTGCGATTACTTATTTTGAATCGTATGGTGCCCACGAACTGGAACTTTACTGGAGCAGCCCAGATCTTCCAACCCGGACCCGGATTCCGGATGCGGCCTTCTCGCACATCAACTACAACCCTGCCTCCCCGGGTCTGACGTACAAATATTACGAAGGCAGTTGGACAAGACTGCCGGATTTCGGTGGCTTGACACCGATAGCGACCGGTACTATCGGCGGTGTTGATATATCCCCAAGAAAACGAAGCGACAACTTTGCCTTTTTATGGGAGGGAAAAATCAATATTCTGGCTGCCGGTACCTACTACTTTGAAACAGTATCCGATGATGGCTCACGCCTATATATTGGCAACTATGGGCATTACATAACACCAGTAGTTGATAACGATGGCCAGCACGCGACACGGGCTGCCGGTGGCTGGTATACCTTCCCTGCGGCCGGTGCGTACCCGATCGCCATTACCTACTTTGACGCCACAGGCATAGACGGCATCGAAGTGTATTGGACGGCTCCTGAAGCCGGCATACCGGTCAGAACCCGCATTCCCAATAGCGCCTATCGCGAATTGGGATGTGCGCCTGCTGCTGATTTGGTAACAGCAGTAAGGCCCGTGCAGGCAAACGTGAAGGGAGAACAAAACCTTGGTGGTGTGCTTAGGGTACGCGTTTTACCCAATCCAAGTACGTCTCATTTTACGCTGCAGGTAGGCGGCACGCCAGGAGAACGGGTGACCATCCGCGTGATGGACATGCTGGGAAGACTGGTCGAAACAAAAACAACGGCTGCCAACACCAACCTGCAGCTGGGCAGCACCTATCGTCCCGGTACCTATCTCGCCGAAGTAGTGCAGGGTAGTGAAAAACTAACACTGAAACTGGTGAAAACAGCAGGTTTCTAGATAGGTAGGTCTCAATAAATGAAAAAGGTGGTACATAAAATGTATCACCTTTTTCATTTAAGAGGGCTTTTAAAAAAGTCCTCTTAGCTCGCCTGCAATGAATAAAACATAAAATTGCCAACCTATGGAGTTAGCATTAAACGATCATCTGCAATTTCTTGATAAATAAAATATATTTCCCTGTAGCGATTCCAAAGGGTTATACAGAAAACAAAAAAGCCCGCAATAAATTGAAAACAATCAGTTGCAGGCTAAATAAACACATGAGAAGAAGCTGTAGGGGGAGGGTTCGAACCTCCACGAGGCAGTTAGCGTAAGTGCAAAGTTTAGTGGTCAACCCTGGTCGGCCTTACCAAAAGTAACGTCGGCTCTACACTTAGTTTATCCTGTGATCCTCACCCCCGAGACAAGAGGGCATGTCTGCCAAAAATTTCATCACCCCACAGTATAGTGCAATCAGCATCGGGCAATTTACAATCGGCAACCGGTCTGTTGCCTCTTTGTTTTCCGTACTGACTGTTTCAATGAACTTGATAAGTCAAAGATAAGATGCTTACACATTTTTCAAACATTATTTAAAATATTTAGATTTCATTCAATAATTTGCACATAAACTAAATTTTTTCAAAAAAACCCGTATTCCATGGCTGTTGATTTGAATTTTGACAAATTGGACCTCAACATCATTCAGCAACTGATGCACGATGCCAGCATTTCGTACGCCGAAATCGGTAAAAAACTGTACGTTTCGGCGGGCACCATTCATGTCCGCATCAAAAAACTGCAGGAAGCCGGCGTCATCAGCGGCATGAAATACAACGTTGACCTCAAAAAGCTAGGTTATGATGTGATTGCCTTTGTTGGTGTTTACCTTGAAAAAAGTTCGCTTTACGATACGGTGGCAAAAGATCTGCGCAAGATCCCTGAGATCGTAAGGCTGAATTACACCACAGGTAACTACAGCATATTTGCCGAAGTGGTGTGCAAGGACATTGTGCAGCTCCGCACGGTATTGCACGATGAATTGCAGAAGATTAAAGGCATTGAACGAACCGAAACCTTTATTTCGCTGGAAGAAAGCCTTAACCGCACCATTACGGTTACGCCTGCCTGATATGAAAGCCAAACAATTCTTCAAAAGCCTTTCCTGGCTGCTCTTCCTCAACCTGCTGATCAAGCCGGCCTGGATCTTCCTGATAGACCGGCGGGTGCAGAATATCGTTGGTCATGAAGTGTACGGAACCTATTTTGCCCTGTTTAACCTAACGTACATTTTGCTCTTTATTGCCGATGCAGGCCTCACCAATATGCTGACACAGCGTTTGGCAGCACAAGAAAGCCTGAACATACCACAACTCCTGCGGCTGAAGTTTTTCCTGATGGGTCTTTATGCTGTTTGCTGCACGGCAGTTGCCGTTTTTGCAGATATAGGCACTTGGGACATTCTGCTCTATCTGATCCTGATCCAAAGCCTGATTTCACTTTTTGTTTTTTTACGGGGACTGTTAACAGCCTTGCAGCTTTTCAAAACCGATGCCTATTTTTCGGTACTCGACAGAACCCTGCTCCTACTGCTTTGTGTCGGTCCGGTATATAGTATCTTTAAACCCATCACCATGCTTCTCTTCCTTCAACTGCAAACGCTTTCGATGAGCATTGCGATTGGCAGTTTGTTTATTTACCTCTGGAGAAAAAATACGTTTGTCCCTGCGAGTAAGGCAAGCCTGCAAAAAATCGGGAGATGGGTTCTGCCTTTTGTCCTGCTGATTTTACTGATGGCCACACACAACCGGCTGGATGCATTTCTGCTGTCACAAATTCACCCCGAAGGTGCTTTGCAGGCCGGTATCTATGCCATGGCGTACCGCCTTCTGGATGCAGGCAATATGCTCGGTTATCTGACTGCATCCTTTCTGCTCCCCTTTCTTTCTCGCAACCAACAGGATACAGCCATGGTGCAGCGTGTTGTCCTGGTCTCCCGCCACGGCTTGCTGTTGCTGGCAACAGTAGCACTGGCGTTTGTATTTGTTTATACCTCCTGGCTGCAAAATTTATTGTACCATTCGGCAGACGGCTTCACCAACAACGTGATTCTACTTACGATGGCAGCCTTGCCGGCTTATTATCTTATTCATGTATATGGCACAGCCCTTACCTCCATTGGGGCGATTCAGCTTTTTATTCGAATCATGCTGGTAGCAGTTGTTAGTAATGTGGCACTGAACCTTTGGCTGATTCCGCAATACGGTGCACAGGGTTGTGCCATAGCAGCACTCGTCAGCCAGTACGGTTGCGGCATTGGGCTATGGATAGCCGCATCAAAAAAACTAAAGATCAGGGTTGCTGCCGGTGCGGCCGTTCTCTATCTTCTTGCAGCGCTTATTTTTGGTATGCTGTTTTATGCCGTGCAAAAGATTACCGACAACGAATGGATCCTTTTCCTTAGCATTGTTAGCATAGGTTGTCTTCTTTTGCTGGCCGGACGCAACCGGCTTAAAAAAATATTTTTGCCACTATTAAACAAGCTGCATGCCTGATATTTTTCGTGTGATTGCCCACAGGTGGAAAACTGCTTTGCTGATTACCTTTCTGGCCACGGTAGTTTCACTGGTGGCCTGCCTTATTAGTCCAAAGGAATTTTTAGGCGAAGTGACAGCATTGCCCTCCAATCCTGAAATTGGCGACCGGGCCCGCATCTTTAATCAAAACATTCAAGCGCTGTACCGCGAATTGGGCGAGCCGGATGAACTGGATAAAATAGAAGGCACGGCAAAACTTGATACCATCTTCCTGGCAGTAGCCAAACGGTTTCGCCTGCCAGCATATAATCCTGAAAACAGTGACGATGTATTTCGACTTCACAAGGCAGCAAAAGCTTTGCAGAAAGACACCCGCATTCACCGCACAGGTTATGGGGAACTTAAAATAAAAGTTTGGGATAAAGACCCAAATATGGCCGCCGCACAAGCCAATGCCTTGGCGCAGGAACTGAACAGCATTCACCAACAATTGCGGGCCGAAAACAACCGGCTGGTGCTGCAGCGGCTGAAAGAATCAACAACTACCCAGCAGGATAGTAGTGCCGAAAACCTTTCATCAACAATCGACAACAGCACTTCACAGGCCGCCTTGTATGCACGCCTGATCAATGAGTATGAACTGGCTTTACAAACAAATCCGAATGCTCTGCTTATTGTAGAACCGGCACGGCCATCGCCCTGGCACAACCGGCCGCAAACAGTGCTGGTTGTTGTATTCACCTTCCTGGCTTCACTGCTTTTTTCTATATTCTTACTCTTACTTACCGAAAGCCGTAGAAAGAACGCATGATCGCAAGCCACAACAAATCCTTTTTCCTGGCCGGCAGCTTTTTCCTGCTGGCGGTGGTATTTGTTGCCGCTTATTCTTCTGAAATGCTCCTGCTGTTTGTACCGGCCCTGCTGGCAGCAACGGCCCTGTTGATTCGTTATCCCCGGGTTCTTTTTCTGGTCCTGCTTTTTACGATTCCCTGGTCGGTGGAAAAAACATTCAGCAATGGCCTGGGCACCGATCTTCCGGATGAACCCCTGATGCTGTTGCTGTCATTCTCTGTTATAGCCCTGGGAATAATGCACTATCGACAAATAGACGCTTTCCGTCGTCCGTTCTGGTTACTGCCGGTATTGGCGGCAGGCTTTGCCTGGATGGTGATCACTGTTGTTGTATCAACATATTTTTCCCTTTCCTTTAAATACTTTCTTGCTAAAAGCTGGTACCTCCTGGCCTTTGTTGGCGCTCCCCTTGTATTGAAAGGCGATGAAAAACTGGTAAAGCGTGCAGCGATAACAATATTTGTCTCTATGTTTTTGGCCACTGTTTTCGCCCTGGCAAAACATGCCACACTGGGCTTTTCGTTTGCCACCGTAAACGAAGCGCTTTCCCCGTTTTTTCGCAACCATGTCAATTACTCAGCCTTGCTGGTATTTATGGTTCCTATACAACTTGCCTTTTTTCAACTGTCCACATCAAAGGCACAAAAAACACTGTTGTTCCTTTCACTCGTAATCGTTTTAGCAGCGCTCTACTTTTCTTATGCTCGTGGTGCCTGGCTGGCGCTGGCGGCAGGATTGGTTTCGTATGGGTTAATCAGAAAAGGCTGTCTGTTCAAAAGTTTTTTGATTGCTGTTTTGGTGGTAACAGCAGTGGTGATATGGCTACAGCACAATGACCGGTACCTGGTGTTTGCACCGCATTTTGAATCGACTGTTTTTCATGAAGATTTCACCGATCACCTAGCAGCAACTTACAAGGGAAAGGATGTGTCCACAGCAGAACGTTTTAACCGTTGGGTTGCCGGCGTCAACATGAGCAAGGAACGGTGGGGAACGGGGTTTGGCCCCACCACGTTTTACCAACAGTATAAAGAATACACCGTACCTACCTTCCGGACCTGGGTGAGTGACAACCCGGAGAAATCAACTGTGCACAATTATTTTTTATTGCTGTTGATTGAACAGGGCATTTTAGGCTTGTTTCTGTTTTTATTACTGGTGGGAAGCATGTTTTGGTATGCGCAAAAAATCTACCGGCGGGCCACTTCCCGTTTTTGGAAGGTAACTGTTGCAGCCATTGGCGCTATCCTGTGGATGCAATGCACGGTTAACTTTTTAAGTGACCTTATTGAAACCGATAAAGTAGGAAGTGTATTTTACCTCTGTCTTTCTTTTCTTATAATCGCTGACATGCACAGCAAAAATGAGGGAGATAAACGTAGTACTGGTTTACCTGTCTAAATGCGAACAAAGTAGTGTCCTCCACGACAACTCTGCACGTCAAACATCAAACCTTCAGCTTATAACTTGCCCCTTACATTCAAGGCATCGCGAAGCCCGTTGCCCAATAGATTAAATGACAACACCAGAAGCATGATGGCAAAGCCCGGTGCCAGGGCCAGCATGGGATTTTGCGTGATGATAAAATTGTAGTTCTCCTTGATCATTAATCCCCAACTGGGTTGTGGTGGTTGAACACCCACACCTAAAAAGCTCAGCCCTGCTTCAATTACAATGGCAGATGCAAAATTGGAAGCCGCTATCACTAGAATTGGTCCGAAAATATTTGGCAGAATATGTTTGACGATCGTTCGATAATGCGAATAGCCAAGCGCTTTGGCAGCTTCTACATACTGCAGTTCTTTGGTTACCATCACCTGGCCGCGAACCAGGCGAGCCACGTTCACCCACATGGTGAGACCAACGGCAATGAACACCTGCCAAAAACCTTTGCCCAGCAACAGGGTAATAGCAAATACTAAAAGCAGGGTTGGAATACTCCAGATAACGTTGATCAGCCACATCACCATTTCATCCACTTTGCCACGAAAATAGCCGGCAATAGCACCTAGAAGAATACCGACAGAAAGAGAAATAATCACTGTAATTAAACCCACACTCAGGCTCACTCTTGTGCCGATAATCAGCCGGCTCAGAATATCACGGCCGTATTTATCAGTACCGACATAAAACTTTTTGGTGATTACGGGTTCTGGCGCCAGGCGCTCTTTTGGGTAGGCAATGCGTTCGGTGACACCTTCATCGATAAAACGTTGGGCAATGACGCTGTCGCCAGCTTCTTGCCAGGTTGTGATGGGAATATAATCGTAAGCATCCGGCTTGCCAGAAACAAGGCGTGTGAAAACGCCTGTTTCAACAATGCGATCTTTTTTCACCAGCAAGAAATCTCTTGTGTACCCTGGCTTTTCCCCGCCCACTTCCAAAATAATGCGGTTGGCAAACGGAGAAGGATCAGGCGAAAGAAAATAGCCGAAAACAGCAATGAAAATGGCGATAACGATCATCACCAAACCGGCCATGGCACCCCTGTTTTTTTTCAATCGGTGCCAGGAAGCCTGCCAGAAGGACGGTGATGCGTTCATCAAACAAATATAGGGAAGCAGGCCTGGGTTTCTAGCCAATGGCAATTTGATGCGTAGCGATTCAGGAGCACAAGAGTGCGATGCAACCAAAGAATGATAGATGGTCTGCTGCCGGTTACATAAAGTAAACAGGGGACTTCTCCGGGGTTTTGGAATCATCCTGTGCATTCTTTCGCCAGGTTTATGCCCGGCGCTATTCACAGGAAAGCCCGTCGGGCTTATGGCTAGATGTTGATAAACGCTTTATACATCCCTGGACTATCCTTCTCCCAGCATCTATAATTACCTGGAACTGGTTTATGAACGCTATCTGGATGCAATGCCCAAAGACATGGGTTTACCCACCGGCCCCGGAGGGGCCAAACCTGAGTAGCCACCGGTGCAACCGGTGGTAAATCGCATCACGAGACAAGCTCCGGCCCCGGAGGGGTCGAATATCAACCTACAGATGCCTATTTTTTCAGAAGCCGTTACACCATTACGCACATCAAATTTATTGCCTTTTGATGTGCAGCCATTCCTAACGTCATCTTGAGGCGGTGCGGACACCGCCGGTGGCAGGTCATGTGAAAGAGTTTGCTATGTAACCAGCTGGAGATTCTTTGTTACTTCACAAAACAAAAAGCCTCCACCTAAAAACTGGCAGTGGCTAAAAATCGTATCATGCAAAAGCGGGGCGCTGTGTGGTAGGAAGCCCCTCCACCGCAGGGGTTTGGGGAGGCCTCAGGGTCTATGCGGTGGCTCTTCCTTCCGCCTTAGGCGGAGAGGTTAGGTGCAGCCCCCTTACTGCACCATCACTTTTTGTGTGAATACCGACTGGTTACCGGCATCGTACACTTTTACCATGTAAATTCCTTTCGCATCACTTTTGGTAAGCGGCAGTACCTGAATCTGATCGGTGTTGGCAACATTTACTTTCCGCACCATGACACTGCGGCCCAATACGTCGGTTAATTCTACCGTATAGTCCCCATTGGGCACCTTGTTGAATTGCACCGAAATTCGATTGGCCGTAACCGGGTTCGGGTAAACCGAGATGAGTTTGGCAAAACGTTCTTGCGGTGCCATCACGGTTGGAATATCGCGGTTGGTGCGGGTAGAAAGATAATTACTGTTAGCCAGATCGGAACTGCGAAACACAGAACTGATGCTCTCGGCCTTCACGGCAGTCCAGTCTTTTGAATTGACTTTGTAATAGGCAGAGGCATCCACAGCACTGCTCACCAGCAGACTACCTTCGTTGTCCACTACCGCACCGTTCACAGTAAAGTTGACAGGAAGGTTTTGAATGCTTCCCAGGTGTGTTGCCACTTTGCTTTCGGTGTTTACCTTAAACACGTTGTTACGGGCTGTGAGAATAAAAAGATTGCCTGCATCATCACAGATCATATCGCCGCCAAATGATGAACAGCGGTTATGAATGGAAATGCCATTGTTGGCCTGTGCATCTACCAATGATCCCAGCTTTTCAATAATTGGCTTTTTACCGGTAGAAAAACGAATAAATGACGTTCCATCGTTGCTGATGGCATAGCCATAACCGTCAGGAGCAATCACCATACGGGTGATGATCTTTGCTTCATCGTTATGCATGTTGCCGGTTCCGCTGAAGTCTTTTCCCACATGATAAACCTGCATTGTTTTCAGGTCAATGTAGCGGAGCTGGTCAACAAACATGGGTGTGAAATAAAGGCGATTGTGAGCCCTGTCGAAAGCGGCTGCCGCCACGCCGGTTGAAAACGGTGCTTGCAACAGGTTGCCCCATTTGGCATCTGCCTGCAGGGTGAGTTCTTTTTTTGTTGCGGCATCAAAAGCCTTTCTGGTTGCGTCCGTCCCGTTGATTAAAACATCGCTGTATTGACCGGTTTGCAGGTCCAGTTTGCGCAGGGCGTTCCAGCCGGCGCCGTCTTTTGTCAGATCCGTAATGGCATAAGCAAAACGATCGGCTTGTGCCGATGTAGTGGAATAAAATGACAGGAAAAGAACAGCAAGGCTGGCAAGGGGTAAAGCTCTTCTCATAACACAAAATTTGTTGGGGGTTTGGCCTATTAAATTACGAATATTTTGGTTGTATTTTCTGCTCCGGATTTACAGTTTCTTAAACGGTTGATACTGACTGGTAAACAGCGGCGTCTGCGGCACAGGTTCGGTAAGCGGATCGCAGGGAAGAAGTGTATCGAAACACTGTGCTGGCAGTTGCTGGTAAAGCTTAGTGCCTTCGGTTTTCCAGGCCAGCATATCGTCACTGACCTCTTTGATGATCTTCGCCGGATTGCCCACCACTAATGATCGAGCCGGAATTTTTTCACCCTGCTTGATGAAACACAAAGCACCGACGATGCTTTCATCGCCCAGTTCCACTTCATCCATGATCACGGCGTTCATACCCACCAGGCAATTGCGGCCTATTGTAGCACCATGAATGATGGCGCCATGGCCGATGTGGGCACTTTCTTTTAAAACCACTGTAACGCCTGGAAACATATGCACTGTGCAATTCTCCTGTACATTGCAACCGTCTTCAATGATGATCTTTCCCCAGTCGCCACGCAAGGCGCACCCCGGGCCAATGTAAACATCTTTGCCAATCACCACATCGCCGGTAACGGCAGCTTGTGGATGCACAAATGCGGATGGATGAACCACCGGCTTGATGCCGTTGAACTGATAGAACGCCATGGAAAGGATTTATTTTTTTGAAGAGATAATTTGCCGCACAACAAAATAAAGAATGAATACCGCAAAAACCGTGAGAATGACTTTGCCTTGCCAGCTAAATTCGGTCACCTGGTACACAGCATAGCCTTCCAGAAGCAGAGCTGGCAGTTTGCCAATAGAACTTGCCACCAGAAACGTTAGTGCTGCTACTTTGCCAATAGCAGCTGCAAAAGTGACCAGGCCGGATGGCACAAACGGAATTAATCGTAAAGAAAAAATGAGCCAGAAGGCCTTGCTGCCTTCTGCATTGATAAGGGCTTTTATGTTTCGATGCTTTTCCAGTTGTTGCGAAGCTTCTTTTTTAAACCCTTTCCGGTAGAGGTAAAAGGCAACCACGGCACCCAGGGCTTCACCTAAAAATGAAATCAGCACGCCCTGCCAAAAGCCAAAAAAAAGAATGTTGGCAGCGGTAATAAAAAAGCTGGGCACAATGCCAAGTACAGCGACAACTATACTGATGGCTAAACTTGCTAACAGGGCAAGGTTAGGATGCTGCTGGAAGGCTTGGAGCAGCGCTTCTTTCATGCATCAACAAGGGGTTTTCCGGTGCGGAAACAGGTGCCTTTGAAATGGGCAACCTGCACCCCTTCCTGGTTCGTAACAGTAATAAGGTAAAGACCCGTGCTTTTCCCGTTGTGCACTTCCACAGCTTCCGCAGTGAGCACATCACCCGGCCGGGTGGATTTGGTGAACGTAATATTCGTATCCAAAGCAAGGGATAGATTATTGCGATTGTTACAGGCAAAAGCAAAAGCACTGTCGGCAAGCGAAAATGCAATGCCGCCATGAATCACACCAAAGCCATTCATCATATCCTCCCGTAGTGTCATTTGAATTTTCGAATAGCCTATTCTCACGTCTATAACGGTGATGCCTAACCATTGGCTGAAGGCATCCTGCCGCATCATTTTGTCCACTACTGTTTGTGCCAGTTGATCGTTTCCTGCCTGTGTATTCATTCGCCGGTGAAATTTGGTTTTCGTTTCTGTAAAAATGCGTCCACGCCTTCTTTGTAATCGCTTGTCCGGCCAGCCCGCTGCTGAAAAATTTCTTCGTCATGCAGTTGGTTTTCATAACTGTTCTCAAACGAATTATCAAGTAAAATTTTGGTATAGGCAAGCCCTTTGGTAGGCATTGCCGCAAGTGTGGTCGCAATCCTGCGGGCTTCGTCTGCAAAGGTTTCGTTAAGAAAGAATTTATAGATCATGCCCATCCGCTCGGCTTCTTCCGCACTTACTTTATCGCCTAACATCATCAGGGCAGATGCTTTTTGCCAGCCGACTAAGCGGGGCAAGAAGAAAGTTCCGCCGCTGTCCGGGATCAGCCCGATTTTTGAAAAAGCCTGGATGAAAGTTGCGGATTGCGCTGCCACTACTATATCGCAGGCCAGTGCAATGTTGGCGCCAGCGCCGGCAGCCACACCGTTTACAGCCGCTACAACAGGCTTCTCCAGTTTACGGATGCGGGTAATGATCGGATTGTAGTGTTCCCCTACGATATGTTCAATCTTCGGCCCGGTTGGATCAACCACTTCTTCCAGGTCTTGTCCGGAGCAAAAGGCTTTTCCTGCACCGGTGATTAATACGCAACGGATTTCTTTTGCAGCACAGGCATCCAGCTTGTTCTGCAGCAGTAAGGCCATTTCGCGGTTGAACGCATTGTACTTGTCCGGACGATTTAAGGTGATGGTGGCTACTGAATCGTTGACGTCGAAAAGAATTGAGGGCATGCAAAAAAATTAAAGATCAAATCTAAGCTTGTTTCGTTTGTGGAGAGCAGAGCCCAGCAACTTGTGAACTTGTAAACAAGTGAACACGTGAACTGCCTAGTGGCATTTGAAATAATCAAACGCTTCCCGGCAGTCCAAACAGCGATACATGGCTTTACAGGCGGTAGAGGAAAACTGACTCAACAGCTCTGTATGATAGGATTGGCAGTGGGGACATTGCACACTTTCTTCGCGAAACATATCAGAGGTACAAAATTGTTGTTTGGGATTAGGCGGTGCAATGCCAAAAGCTTTTAATTTTTGTTTGCCTTCTTCAGTCATCCAGTCGGTTGTCCAGGCGGGTGAAAGTTGTTGTACCACCTGGATATTGCGATACCCTTTTTCCAATAGCTTCAGGCGAATGTCCATGGCTATGACATCCATCGCCGGACAACCGGAATACGTTGGTGTAATGGTGATCATCACCTTTCCCTCATGATAAGAAAGATCTCGAACGATCCCCAGGTCAAGAATGGAAAGCACCGGCACTTCGGGATCCTTTACTTCTTCAAGTAGTTGCCAGATAGAATCTTCTTCTTCCGTAAACGTTGTATGTTCTAAATGATAAGGTTTCAATCTTCACTCCTCACGTTGTTGCCTTTGTTTTGAATTTTGCAATGGCGTCACGGGTAAAATGGCTTAATACCAGGCGGCCGCTAATCTCGGCTCTGCGTGTCAGCAGTTCATCCCAGTCATCCGTACCTTGCCAGAAAACTTTTTTCAATTCGCTCATGGCCTCCGGACTGGAATGCGCCAGTTGGTTAGACAAGCGGTTGATGGATTCATCCATGCTTTCGGATGTGGGATGTACTTCCGCAAACAAGCCTTTGCGACGGGCCCAGTCGGAGTTTCGCCACAGCGTGGCATCTATGGCCAGTTGCGAAAAGGCAGAAAGCCCAATCTTGCGTTGTATGGCCGGACCTACTACAAAAGGACCAATGCCTACAGCAAGTTCGCTGAGTTTCACTTCTGCGCCTTCTACGGCAATGGCATAATCCACCGATGCGGCCAGGCCAACGCCACCGCCAACACATTTACCGTGAATACGGCCGATGATCAGCTTAGGACATTTGCGCATGGCGTTGATCACTTCGGCAAAGCCGCTGAAAAATTCGTAGCCTTTTTCCTTGTTCTCGATGCGGGTAAGTTCATCAAACGAAGCGCCGGCACAAAAAGCTTTTTCCCCTCCGGAGCGCAGCACAATCACGTTGGTATCGTTGTCGATACCGGCCGTATGAATCTCATGGGCAAGTTCGGCCAGCATTTTACGCGGCAGCGAGTTGCTTTGCGGATGAAAAAACTCAATGGTTGTAATTCCTTTGTGTGTTTCTGGACTTACGTAGCCGTTGATTAAGTCTTTTGCCATAGTTTCAGAATTTTATTTCTCGCGGAGGCACAGAGGACGCAGGTAAATAATTATTGACAATCCGTTTTAAACCATTTTTCAATAATGCCTCATTAAAATTAATCAATAGTCCAACAGTTATCTCCGTAAGTTTTAGGTAGGTTAGCAATTGTTTATGATGGACCGGGGCTAATGCCTCAACCGATTTTATTTCAACAATGACACAGTTTTCTACAATTAAATCTGCGCGGAAACCAAGTTCCATTTTAATATTTTCATAAACCACTGGGATCGGAACCTGGCGCTTTATTGAAAAGCCTCTTTTTGTAAGCCGGTAGGCTAACAATTCTTCATATACGGATTCTAACAAACCAAGACCCAGGTCAGTATGAATCTTTATTGCTTCGTCAACAGTTGCTCCGGAGACTGTGTTGATTTCCATTATCGTAAATTAACAAATCTCAGCGTACGCTGTGCCTCCGCGAGAACTCAACTCGTCCTCTTCACCATTGTCAATATGGTTGCTATACCAACAATCTCACCCGTTTCGTCCAGCATTTCCACCAGCCATTTTACAATGCCTTTAGGAATATCCGTTTCTTCTTTTTTATCCTGCGGGATCTTTTCTTTACACGTAAAGCGTATCGTTAGTTCCGTGCCGGGGTAAACCGGCTTCGTGAAGCGCAATTCATCAATGCCGTAATTGAGCAACACCGGTCCCAGGTCGCTGCCATCGACAAACAAACCTGCCGCTGCACTTAAAATAAAATAACCATGTGCCACCTGCTTTTCAAACATGGTTCCGGTAAAATCCGTGTTCTTTTTATGCGCATAAAAATGATCGCCACTCAGATCAGCAAAGGCATCAATGTCTTCGGCTGTAATAACCCGTTTTTCGGTAATAATCTGCTCACCCACCTGCAAATCCTCATAATATTTCCGGAAGGGATGCGTACTAGTTTGAATACCCTTTGCGTTTGGTTGGTATTGTTGGGTAATGGCTGTGATGGTTGTAGGAGAACCCTGAATCGCCACTCGTTGCATGTAATGTTTTACGCCGCGTACGCCGCCCATTTCTTCGCCACCGCCGGCCCGTCCCGGACCGCCATGAATCAACAGCGGAAGCGGGGAACCATGGCCTGTGCTTTCTTTGGCGTTATCGCGGTTTAAGACCAAAATTCTTCCATGATGTGTGGCGGCGCCAACCACAAATTCAGTCGCCAGTTTATCGTTGTTGGTTACGATGGAACAACATAAAGAGCCTTGTCCTTTTTTTGCCAGCCGTACGGCTTCATCCAGGTCTTTATACGGCATGATCGTGCTTACCGGTCCGAACGCTTCTATATCATGCACAGCCGTATTGCGAAACGGATCTTTGCTCAGCAGGAGCAGCGGCGAAAGAAAAGCACCTTTCTCCGCATCGGCGTCAATCAGCTCCACGCTGTCCATCGACCCATACACCAACTGCGCAGACGCCAGCAGTTTTTGAACGTTGGCCTTTACTTCATCTCGCTGACTTTTTCCGGCCAATGCACCCATGCGTACCTTTTCATTGTACGGGTTACCAATGGCTGTTTGCGCCAGCGCTTTGCCAATGGCTTTATACGCTTCTTCCAGCAGGTGCTCCGGAACAAAAATGCGGCGGATGGCTGTGCACTTCTGCCCTGCTTTCACCGTCATCTCTTTGCGTACTTCTTTTACAAAGATGTCCCATTCGGGTGAGCCAGGTTCGGCGTCACGACCCAGCACAATAGCGTTGAGCGAATCCGCTTCCATGTTGAACGGCACACTTTCTTCCAGGATGCGTTTACCGGATTTTAACAGCAGCCCAGTAGATTTGGATCCTGTAAATGTTACCACATCCTGCGCCGTAACATGGTCCAGCATATCGCCGGCGCTACCGCAAATCAACTGCAAAGCGCCTTCGGGCAAAATACCCGAAGCAATGATTTCTTTTACCACGGCCTCCGTTAGAAAAGACGTAATGCTGGCGGGCTTGACAACAGCTGGTACACCGGCCAACCAGTTCACTGCACATTTTTCCAGCAGGCCCCATATGGGAAAGTTATAGGCGTTGATGTGTACTGCCACGCCTTCTTTTGGTACCAGAAGGTGATGACCCATAAAGGTTCCGCCTTTGCTCAAGGCAATTGGATCACCATCGGTGCAATAGGGAAGGTCGGGAAACTTGCGGCGTAAGGATGCATTGGCAAACAGGTTACCAATGCCGCCTTCGATATCGATCCAGCCATCGGCACGGGTGGCACCGGTGCGATAACTAACCGCATAAAATTTTTCTTTGTTCGCCATCAGGTGCACTGCCAGGGCCCGAAGCATCCGTCCGCGTTCGTGAAAGGTCAGCTTGCGCAAAGCAGCATTGCCGACTTCCCTGCCATACTGCAACACGGAAGCAAAGTCCAGCCCTTTGGTGGTAACGGCTGCAATGGCATCACCGGTTACCGCGTCAAATAACGGTTGTCCTTCACCGTCACCCCTCACCCAACGACCGGTGATGTAGTTTTCAAGTTTGGTAATTTTTGTTTGCGAGGAAAAAATCTGTTCATTGGAAGTTGCGTTCTGTTCCATCATTTCAATATAGCGTTAAGCAATCGTTTATAAATTGGACGTGTTACCTGTATTGGCAACAGGTATGCGATTCCATGTATTTCTCAGGCAGCATCATTTGATACAACCGGCGTAAACTGCCGCAGGTGATGCAGGGCATGTTTGTAAAGCAACTGAATGTTTTGCTCATAGGTCAGATCGCCAAAAAACGGGTTGCGGGTCACCTGCAGGTTGTTCTTTTCAAAAACAGAAAAGAAAAACTGAAGCTCCTGCTGCAATTCTTTTACCGCTTCTGCCTTGGAAGGATTTTGTACCGGGGCCGGAATTTCCGGCATTAACAGGTTTTTGGTGTTTTCGCGAAAAGGTTTGTCGCTTTCCAAAAAACTGCGCATTTTATCCAGTTGTTCCGGCGGGGTCAGCACATTGGTATGAACCGCTTTGCCCGAAGCAATGCGTACACTGTCAGAAAAATGCTCTATCATTTGCTGCACTGTCATTTTACCCCAGGCTGGCTTGACTTCAGTAGGAAGCGCCTGCAAAAGCGGGATAAAATCGTTCCGTAAAAACTGCGCTTTTTCTTCTATGGTCATGATCAAGGGTTCTGTATGCAAGTTTAGCGAAAAAAGGCCAACTGCCGGCAGAAGCGGCTAGGGGCTCTCGTTTCGCCAATCAGTCTTTTAAAAACAGGAAAAATTCTTGCGCTACTGAAAATGTTTATCATCGACGCCTTTGTTAATGGTATACTTGGTATAAGTAATTTCTACCTTCCCTTTTTTCGTCTTTGCCTTGTCGTCCACTTTTTTCTCACCGCCTTTTTCATATTCAAAAGTGATGCCTTTGGGCAGCTTATAGTCTTTTGTATTAAAAGTGAAAACGACTTTATCGGGTAATCCCCAGGCTGTATAAGCACCGTAACCCAGTTGCACTTCATAAGTGCCGCTTTCTTTGGTGGTGACAACTGCTTTGCGGATCACGGCCGCTTTTTCATCAATATGCAACACCGATAATACCACATCGCTGGCTTCGTCGGTGGGAATAAGCTTTACGATGGTGGTCGGCACACCATCCACCACTGAAGCGCCACCTGGTACGGTTTGATAATTGGTGCTGGCCAGCAGCGAGGCCGCATTCACACTCACACCACCCTTGGGTAAAATCGAAATGCCGCCTTCTTTTTTTACTTTGTAACGGTTGGGCTTTTTATAATACACCGTCACTTTCGATGCCGGCGCATTGATAAAGGAAACATCCAGCTTCATTTTGCCTTCGGCCTGGTAATCAGACACCTTATCCAGCTTGGCACGCACCTTTTGCAACAGGGCGGCTTCGGCTTGTGCCAGCAACCGATTTACTGCAAAAAAGCTGAGGAAAAGAAAGAAGTATTTCATACGATTTGTTTAGGATAAAATATCTTTTCTGCGAAAGACCCAGATTGCCAATGAAACAAAAAGAACAATGTGAAAAAGCAGCACCACTGCAGATTTGCCTACTTCCTGCACATCCACTGGCTGATCAAAAAGGCCTTTCCAGTTGAGCATATGATTGGTGAAGAGGTATGGCTTAAGCATATAGAAAACAGGGATATCCATTGTGGTCAGAATTGTGCAAACAATCACTACACTCATCGCACCGATGATCGGGCCAATGGAATTATCGGCAAACACCGAAAACAAAAATGCCAGTGCTGCTACGGTAATCATGGAAAGCGCCGCAAAGCCATACGAAGCAGCATAGCGCCACAGCACATCGCCCTTATCCAGCAGTATGAACATGTCACTTTTCTGCACCATTAAATCACTAACGCCAAACAAGGCAATCGATCCCAGGAGACCGACTGCTGCCATAAAGGTTAACAACAAAAGGGTATAGATGCAGGAAGCAAAAAATTTACTTAGCAACAGTTGCGTACGGCTTACCGGTTTGGTAACCAGCAACCGCAAGGTGCCCATGTTGGCTTCGCCGGCTACGGCATCACCGGCCACCAGGCAAATCAGGAGCGGCACATGCACCAACAACGTGTGCAGAATGAGATAAAAAATAAAATAGCCATTGAGCTTTTTGCCTTCAATGTCAAAGGCAGCATTGATGTTTTGCAGCATGAATTCCAAGTACTGCTCACCATCGGCATACATCGCAAACTGGATCAGGAGAATGATCAACCCTATGGCCGCAAAGGCAATATAGGTACGGGGTTTACGAAAGACCTTAAACAGTTCAATCCGTGTAAGCTGCCACATGCTGGTTGGGCGTTGTAAGTGATAAAAAATAATCTTCGAGTGAATGCCTGGCGTGCAGCGAATAAACAGCAACACCTTGTGCCACTAAAAAGGCATTCAACTCCGGAACGTTTTCGCGGTGCATTTTCAGCAGGATGTCTTCGCCGCCTGATTGCAGGTTAGACTGCCACCGGCTTTCCTGCAATAACAGTTTTGTAGTGGAATTGTTTTCGGTTTGCAATTGCACCAGTGTTTCCGACGGATGCAACAATTCAGTCACCCTGCCTTCGGCCACCTTTTTCCCACGGTCGATGATCAGCATGGAGTCGGCGATCATTTCCATTTCGCTCAGCAGGTGCGAAGAAATAAAAACTGTTTTTCCTTCCTCACGGCTTAATTGCAGCACCAGGTTGCGTACATCGGCTATTCCCTGCGGATCGAGGCCGTTCGTGGGTTCATCCAGAATAATCAACGGCGGGTTGTGCACCAGCGCACAGGCAATGCCAAGGCGTTGTTTCATGCCTTGCGAAAACGTTTTCACCTTGCTGGCTGCCCGTTCCTTCAGTCCTACTTTTTCCAGGTGCTGCATAAGGTCGGCGTTCGATAGGTGAACGCCGCTTAGCTTAGACATGATACGAATGTTTTCCAAAGCCGAGAGGTAGTTGTAGAGATCGGGTTTTTCAATGATGGCACCTACCTTTTGCAGGATTTCTTTGCGGTGATGGGTCAGTTCTTTTCCCAAAATGCGAATGCTTCCCGCAGATGGCTTTATCAATGTCAGCAGCATCCGGATGGTGGTTGATTTTCCGGCACCGTTTTGTCCTAAAAAACCATACACTTCGCCCTTGGGCACAGCAAACGAAAGTCCATTCACAGCGGTAAATTCCCTGAAGTTCTTGGTAAGACCGGTTACTTCAATAATGGAAGACATCAGGACAAATGTAGCGCAGGATAGCGCTGAGGGAGAGAACTTAACAATGCTTTACGGCCCCTGTTTGACTATTTCTGAATATAGCTCTGTAAAGCCTTCACATAGGTTTCAAATGCATTCACTCCGATGGGCGTGATGCGGCAGATGGTTTGCGGATAATTGTCTTTGAATTGTTTTTGCACCTCAATATAACCGGCGTCTTTCAGCTTTTGGATCTGTACACTAAGGTTGCCTGCTGTGGCACCGGTCTTTTCTTTTAAAAATGTAAACTCCGCTTCCTTCACGCCAATGAGGAGCGACATAACCGCAAGGCGTAACTGTGAGTGCAATATGGGATCCAGTTCTTTAAACACGTTCGGCTACTTTCTCCTCTCTTTTTATACGTTTAAATTCGCGGTTGGCGATATAGCCTGGAACAATATACCCTGCCAACACTGCGCCAGCCTGCAGCCACATCACCATTTCAAAGTCCATACTAAACAAGGCTGCAATTCCAAACGCCCAGGCGCAATACGCCCCAATGACAGAGGGTTTAAAATTGAGTGCTGTACCATAAATCAAAATCCAGAAAGCGTACAGGCTGATAAGAAGTGAAAAACCGATGTTGACAAAGGTCATGTCCATCATGCCGTATTTTTTGCTGATCACTCTTGAGCCGACATTGATGGCAACAATGATAAAAAGCAAACAAATAAAAAACCCTGCATTCAGCCGGGAAAATAAATCACCGGTGTATGTTTTTACCTTGGCAGCCCGTTTCAGCAATCGGGCTGCAATCATTTCATATAAAAAAACAGCAATCGTCACCAGTCCAAACGCATCCCAAAAGAAAAAAGTCTGAAACCAGCCAAACCTGATGTTTGCCACTGTAAGCAGCGAAGCCAGGAACAGGAGCCATCCCCAGATGATCCATCCCCTGCCATCATCCCGCTGCTCTTTTTTGGCCATGGTGATCATCTGCTGAATCAGGTGCAGACTTTCCCGCTCAGTCAACTGTTTTTCTTCCATATGTATCGGCAATTGGTTTTTGAATAATATGACCCGGAATGATATAGCTTGTAAGGATAGCAACGGCTGAAACCAGTAATTGATAATCGTAGGGCAACAACACACAAACGCATGCCAAAACCCAGTTGAAGATGCCGCCAATAACCAGGGGCCTGAACTTTAGAAACATGCCACTAATGAACGTACCGAGGCCATAGAAAAGAATAAAAAAGGGATACGCAATCAGCCAGCCGCCGGCTGTTTTGCTGATAATGAAACTTAACACAAAGAACGAGATGCCAATACCCATCCAGAGGTACTTCATGCTGTCGCCAACATAGGTACTGACACTATTGCGATGCCGGCGGTTGGAATAAATAATGGTAACGATCACTGCCGGCACCACGCATAGCCAGACAAGATAGTGATGGCGGTATTGCACCACTACTTTCAGGAAAAACTGCGTAAGCAAGGCAAGGAAGGTGATCCATCCCCAAAACAAAAAATGGAAGCGATTTTCACTGATGTCGCTCCGCACTTTTTTGATCATGCTTTCGATAAGTTGCAGGCTTTGCTGCGGCGAAAAGTTTTCTTCCATGCCCTGTTTCATTGAGACGAATACGGGCAAGATAGCCTGTATTCGGAAATAAATACGGTCGTCAACTAAATTGCTGCCCACTCGTGAATGGTGAGTGGTCAGTGGTGAGTCCAGTCCTACGCCACTCACCATTCACCACCCACGACTCACAAAGAGCCTTGTGGACCGGCCACTATTTGATCTGGCTTAAAAAATATTGCGCTGTGGTTTTACCCCACACCGGATCCAGCGGTGTAGCCGGTTTGAAAACATCATACCGTTTCAGGGCTTCTTCAAACAGTTTTTTTGCTTCTGTTTTGCTGCCGCCAAATTGTTCGGGTGTAAAAAATTTATCCTGTGCTTCCAGTAAAAAGATCCTTGGGTTTTCCGGGTTCAATGCCTTGGCGGTTTGCAGGGCTTCGGCTGCCTGCGGACCGTAGGTCTGCCAGCGGTTCATCGGATCGCCCATCATACGCAGTGAAGCAATCATTTTTTTCAGCACAAAAATTTCGGAGTTCTTCTGCACATTGGCTTCCGCTTTTGTCAGCATGGCTTCGGCCTTGTCGGCCATCGGGTCTACCTTATCCGGCTTCAGGTTTTCCATGCCCATCATATAGGCGGCATTCACCTGTGTCAGCGCCGCATAATAATAAGGGAGCCATTGCGTTTTTTCGGCGTCGCCAATGCGTTCAAAGGCAGCCGAAAGTGCCAGCAGTTCCGCAGTGCTGCGAACCGAATCAACCGCCACCACTTTGTCCTGCATGGCTTTTACATATTTTTCGTTTTGCGCCAGCAGGGCAGAATAACTACCCAGGAGCAATGTCAGTGCAAAAAGGATCTTTTTCATACTGTTTGATTTTTTTTGTTTTGCAATTTTTCGTACTCTTTTTCAACGGCGTTCTGGCCATCGGTTCCATAGGCGCCGAAATAGTGAAAGGCCAGTCCAATGCCCCACCCTAATGCGGGCCATACGGGCCAGGGAAGACCGTTACGGGATTCCCTTCCGCCGGTAAGAAACCAGAGTGTCCAGAGAAATGCATTGATAACAACATACGTGATCAGGTGACTCCGGAAAGAAGCCCTTCGTTTGGCAAGGTCCCAAAGCATGGGGTCTTTTCCTTGCGGCGTTTGTTCGTAAGCCATGTTTTACAGTTTATGGTTTATAGTTTGCGTTTTTGTCTTTATTATCTGTTGCCTTATAGATTGTTGTTGATGGCGTCCTGGGTGCGATCGATGCCAAAAGAAAAGAAAGCGCCGATGAAAACAAACATGCGTGATGGCGGAACGATGGCTTCCTTTCGGTAACCATTATACGAAAACTGGTAACCGTAAGTTTGTTTCAGGTTCAGCACATTGTTGACCTGAAGCACATACACCACAAACGACTTTGCATTCTCCTTTCCAATGGTAGGAATATAGTTCAAACTAAAACTCACATTGTGCAGGTCGGGCACCTCGCCCCTGTCGGTAAATTTAAACTGACCATTGCTGTTGACGATATTGTAGTACGGACGGCTGCTGGCAAAATTGTAGGAGGCATTGAACTGCATCTTCCAGGGCATCACAAATTTTTTGGCTACCAGCGAAGCCGTATGCTTTGCTGCAAAATTGGGTCGAATGGCAGCAGGAAAATTCAAAAAGTCACGTTCGGTATCCAGGTAAGAATAGGAAATCCAATAGTCGAAATTTTTAATCGTTTTTTTATCCCGCCAGAAAAATTCAATGCCTTTCGCTTCGCCAAAACCGCTGTTGTTGGCAGCTATGCCATCACGGCCGGTAACTGGCGTTGTCTTTAGCAACGCATCATATTTCTTGTAAAACACTTCGGCTCGAAACACCTGAAGTGCGGTTGTTTTCTGATAATTGGCGATGTAATGCGTAGCCTTTGAAAAATTGAGCGGCGAGGTAGCCGGCAGGTATTGCGTTTCCGGATTCTGATAGAAGATTCCATAAGCTACTGAAGCCTGGCTTTCCCTTCCGGTTTTATAGGCCAGTGAGGCCCGTGGCGCCAGGTTAGTGCGGTCCAGGTAAGATGAATGTTCTGCCCTTCCACCCAGCTTTGCTGCTAAGGCATTAGTCAGGTAAATATCCGTTTCGGCAAACAGCGCCGTAATGTGCTGTTTGAGTTTACCGCCGTAGCGGTTGTTATTATAATCGATATACGTAGAAGGATCGCTGCTGTAGTTGTACTCTGACCCAAACCGCAGGGCACTCAGTCCTCGCAGCTTTCTATCCAGTACCAGTTTGGCATTGATGTATTGCCCCGTTTTATCAAAACCAAATTTTTTAAACTCTAGTCCCTGCAGCACCACATCTTGCTTGCCTTTGTCTTGCAAGGCGCCCTCAATATCATCTTTACTGTTGGTATAAGAAACCCCGGCCGCCACCTTCCACTGGCTGCCCAGCCGGTCGCGGTACGAAAGGTTGTGATAGTGGTAGATATTCTTCAACCCAAACTTATCAAAGTAACCCAGGGTATCGATGCTGGGCACCGTAAAGCCAAGCTGGTTGCTGCTGAAAACGCCGTAATATTTCAGCATGCCCGAAGCCGATGTTTTGATACGAAAATTGCCTTCGGCATTGTGGATGGTGGGCACTTTGAAATAGTCCTGCTTTTGTTTGATCAGTCCAAAGGCCAGTCCCAGGTTGGTGTAGTTGTAGTTTATGCCCCAGGAAGCTGTTTTCTTTTTGTTCAGGCGCTGATAACCACCGCCACCACCCAATACACTAAGGCCAGCGGTAGCCGACGTTTGTTCCGGCAGGTCGATGGATTCGAGAATAACGGCCGACGAAAGCGCCTGTCCGTACAAAGCCGAATAGCCACCGGTACTGAACACGGTTCCTTTGAACAGGAAAGGATTAAAGCGGCCATAGCCGGCAATGTTGGGTCCCGACTGGAAGAAAAAACGGTTCACCAGTGTACCGTCGATAAAGATCTTGGTTTCTGCTGCCGTGCCGCCGCGAACAAAAAGGCCTTCGCTTTCGCCTACCTGTTGGGCGCCGGGCAGGGTTTTCAGAGCACCGGTTACATCACCGTTGGCACTGGCGGTGGTCACTACATCCAGCGAGGTCAAGACCACAGCCGTCCGTTTGCGATCACTGGCTTCAAACGTGCCGGCCGTGATCACCACCGCCTTCATTTCGTTGAATTCTTCTTTTAGCTGGAAATCGATCGGCTGCAAAGCGCCGGAAATCGTAAAGCTTTGTTCAACCGATTTGTAGCCGGTGGCAGTGACAACAAGAATCTGTGTCCCGGTTTCGGTTGTGGCAAACCGATAGGCACCTAATGAATCGGCCAGTGTACCGTCATACGATTCTTTAATGGTAACCGAAGCACCCGCCAGCGGCTTTCCTTTGTTATCTTTTACGGTTCCGCTGATCACCGTTTGTCCCTTTAAGACGTTGATCTGGATAAAAAGCATCAGCAGGATAAAAAACTCTCTCATAGCAATTGATTTCGATATGAAGGTAAACTAGTTTATGATATAAACTAAATTATTTTAAAAAAATCCCCACCGGTAAAAGGTTGGGGATTCATTTCCGTCCAAAGAAATAAGGTATAATTACTTGCTACTCAACCAAAAGAGCGGCAAGAAACAGTTGTAAAAATTTTTTGGGAAAGCTGCTTGGGGCAATTTCCGCTGTCAATTTTCTTTCGTTTCTGCCAACAAGAGGCCGGCAGTGTGAAAAGAGCGTTTCAATTGTCCGTAAAAACTGGTTCTGAAAAAGTTCCGAAGCGGAAATCTACGAGTGAAGAGATTTTCATTTGGGATCGACGCTTTCGTATTCTTACGGATCAATTGTGAATGCAAACATATAGTGCACTTCACAAAGATGCAAGTATATCTACGAAATTATTTTTCGCCTTTTTACGACGCCCTTCCCGAAGGACACCGTAAATCCCGCAAAGCCGGCACCTACTCTGGCCTGGAAAAAGCATCGGCAGGTTTCGTTAAAGCCTTGTCCGACCGGCCCTGAGCTTCCTATGACGGAGCATTTTCGCCTACCTTTGCGGCGTTTACCAAGCTATATGAACTATCAACCGAAAAACAAGATCCGTATTGTAACAGCCGCCTCCCTTTTCGATGGTCACGATGCCGCGATCAATATCATGCGCCGCATTTTGCAGAGCAAGGGAGCCGAGATTATTCACTTGGGCCATAACCGCAGTGTGAAGGAAATTGTGGAGTGTGCCATTGAAGAAGATGCGCAGGGCATTGCCATTACCTCGTACCAGGGCGGTCACGTAGAGTTTTTTAAATACATGAAAGACCTGCTGAATGAGAATGGCTGCGGCCATATCAAAATCTTCGGAGGCGGCGGCGGTACTATTCTTCCGCAGGAAATTAACGAGCTGCACGAATACGGCATTTCCCGCATTTATTCACCGGACGACGGCCGCAAGATGGGCCTCGAAGGCATGATTGAAGACGTGATTCAGCAGTGTAGCCCCCCTACCCCCCAAGGGGGGAATGGCCAGGGCACAGACCCTTATTGGGCTGCCAGTCAAAAATGGAATGGAAAACTTCCGTTAGAGGAAAAGAAAGATATCCGGCGAATAGCGAGGGCCATTACCCTTGCTGAAGCCGGACAAGACTATAAACCCGTATTGGAAAAACTGCTAAACGGGGAGGGCAATGACAAGAAAATTTCTTCGCAAAGCGAGGCAAGTACCCTGGCCACTCCCCCCTTGGGGGGTAGGGGGGCTCCTGTGCTGGGTATTACCGGAACCGGTGGCGCCGGTAAATCATCCGTGACGGATGAAATTGTCCGCCGCTACCTGAATGCCTTTGCCGACAAAACTATCGCGGTGATTTCCGTGGATCCTTCGAAGAAAAAAACCGGTGGCGCCCTGCTGGGTGACCGCATCCGGATGAATGCCATCTCTTCTCCCCGCGCCTATATGCGTTCGCTGGCCACCCGAGAAAGCGAGGTCGCCCTAAGTGCCCATGTGCAGGATGCACTGGACATTTGCCGGGCTGCGGGCTTTGATTTTATCATATTGGAAAGTGCTGGCGTGGGTCAAAGCGATGCCTCTATTCTTGACTATTGCGATATAAGCCTTTATGTAATGACGCCGGAATACGGAGCCGCCTCGCAACTGGAAAAGATCAACATGCTGGACTATGCCGATGTCATCGCCATCAACAAATTTGACAAGGCTGGTGCGTTAGATGCCCTGCACGATGTACGTAAGCAGTACAAACGCAATCACAGTTTGTGGACAGCAAAGGATGAAGAATTGCCCGTGGTGGGAACCATTGCGGCGCAATTCAACGATGCCGGTATCAACGAGCTGTTTGAAAAACTGATGGTGGCCGTTGAAAAGAAAACCAGTGTGCAGTTTGGCGCTATCGAGCTGCATGCACACGAGAGTGATACTACCACCAAATCGCAGATCATTCCGCCCAAAAGGGTGCGCTATCTTTCTGAAATTTCAGAGAACAACCGGAGTTATGATCAATGGGTGGCCGAACAAAGCGCTATCGCTTCCAAACTCTACCAGATCAATGGTGTGATTGGAGAAAAAGAGGTCAGCAATATTCCTGAGATGCAGGACCTGAAAAAGCGCTACGAAACAGGCCTGCATCCGGATTGTAAAAAGCTGATTGAAGCATGGCCTCTCCTGCAACAGCAATACGCCTCGGACTTTTTTGAATACAAGGTTCGCGACAAAGTGATCCGCCAACCACTAACCACCACGTCACTAAGTGGTACCCGCATTCCCAAAGTTGTATTACCCAAATACAAAGATTGGGGCGACATCCTGCGCTGGCAGTTACAAGAAAATATCCCGGGCGAATTTCCCTATACCGCTGGTGTGTTCCCGCTTAAACGCACCGAAGAAGATCCTACCCGCATGTTTGCCGGTGAGGGCGGACCGGAACGTACCAACAAACGGTTTCACTATGTATCGCAAGGACAGCCGGCCAAGCGTCTTTCCACTGCGTTTGACAGTGTAACCCTCTACGGCGAAGACCCCGCTTACCGTCCGGACATTTACGGAAAGATCGGCAACAGTGGTGTGAGCATCGCTACTGTTGATGATGCGAAAAAATTATACAGCGGTTTTGATCTTTGCGATCCGAAGACTTCTGTTTCCATGACCATCAATGGTCCTGCACCGATGCTGCTGGCGTTTTTTATGAATGCGGCCATCGACCAGCTATGCGAGAAATACATTACCGGGAATGGCCTTTGGGAAGAAGTGAAAAAAGTTCAACGTCAAAAGTTCAAAATTCAAAGTCAGCCTTCCTATTACAACCCTTCCTATCCTGAACGTCTACCCGAAGGCAACAGTGGTTTGGGGCTGCAGCTGCTTGGCTTAAGCGGCGACGAAGTATTGCCGAAAGATGTGTACGAAAAGCTGAAAGCAGAAGCCTTGCAGCAGGTTCGCGGTACGGTGCAGGCCGATATTTTAAAAGAAGACCAGGCTCAAAACACCTGCATTTTCTCCACCGAATTTGCCCTGAAGCTGATGGGCGATGTACAGGAATATTTTATTCAAAACAAGGTTCGTAATTTTTACAGTGTATCCATCTCCGGTTACCACATTGCCGAAGCTGGCGCCAATCCCATTACGCAACTGGCGTTTACGCTGGCCAATGGTTTTACTTACGTAGAATATTACCTGAGCCGCGGCATGGCCATCGATGACTTTGCAGCCAATCTTTCTTTCTTTTTCTCTAATGGGATGGACCCTGAATACAGCGTCATTGGCCGTGTGGCCCGGCGCATCTGGGCCAAAGCCATGAAGAATAAGTACAAGGCCAATGACCGTTCGCAAAAGCTCAAGTACCACATTCAAACCTCGGGAAGAAGCCTGCATGCACAGGAGATCGATTTCAACGATATCCGTACAACACTGCAGGCCCTGTATGCCATTTACGACAACTGCAATTCGCTGCACACAAACGCGTACGATGAAGCCATCACGACACCAACAGAAGAAAGCGTTCGCAGGGCGATGGCGATCCAATTGATCATCAACCGAGAGCTGGGTTCGGCCAAAACAGAAAACTTTATTCAGGGTTCCTTTATCATTGAAGAACTAACAGACCTGGTAGAAGAAGCAGTGCTGACAGAATTTGATCGCCTTACTGAAAGAGGCGGTGTACTGGGCGCCATGGAACGCATGTACCAGCGCAACAAAATCCAGGAAGAAAGTCTGCACTACGAGCACCTGAAACATACCGGTGAGTTGCCGATAGTTGGGGTGAATACTTTTCTCAACAAAAAAGGAAGTCCGACGGTTCTGCCGGGTGAAGTGATCCGTTCCACCAAAGAGGAAAAAGAACAACAGATTGCCAACCTACAGGCTTTTTGGAAACGCAGTGAAGCAAAACGTGAAGAAGCCCTGAAGCGTTTGAAAGAGGTTGCGGTAGCCAACGGTAACCTGTTTGCCGAACTGATGGAAACCGTAAAGGTTTGTTCGCTGGGCCAAATCACGCATGCCCTGTACGAAGTGGGTGGCCAATACCGGCGAAGCATGTAAACTCCATAAATAAAAAGCTGCGATCAATGTTATGATCGCAGCTTTTTATTGAAACATCAACTTCAGGCTGCAAGCAGTTCCCCCAATTGGTGAAACTGCTAGTGGCAATGCATACCTTATTCTACACTACTTGGCTTTACCGCAAAAAAAATCCCACGAAGAAACGTGGGATTTGTATAATATCTTACTGTTTTCTCAAATGCACTCTTTCATTCTTCACGACAGTAAATCGACCGGTGTTAAACATCAGTTGTTCTTCTACCGAAGATCAGGCTCAGTACGAAGAGTACCAGGAAAATAAAGAACAAAATCTTCGCAATACTAGCCGCACCGGATGCAATACCACCGAAACCAAAGATGGCTGCGATGATAGCAACAATCAGAAAGATAATCGTCCAGCGTAACATAACATTCAATTTAAAAGTGAATAAATATTTACAGCAGTAAGACGAAAAATGTGCCACATCGCCCTGTATGTTGCGAACCCTGCTGAAAAATGGCCTTCTAACGCCGGGTTTGCGGAATCTTTGCCGCAATTTCCACAGGAAAAGCGTAACTAATATGATTAGTGCAGAGGCTGCCTGGGCTGTTTTTGTGTAAATACGGTTCAAAAGCAGGTTAGAATCTGCAGTGGGGGCCTATAAAGTAGCTTCAGGAAGCATTATAAAGCCTGTTCTACCTGCTTTTTAAGGGATTAAAAGGCAAACAAGCTTAACAAATCTTCCCTTCTTGTGTTATCTTGTGTATGCATCCCTCTTCCATCAAAGGTTGCCTTGTTTGCCATGAGTTTTATTCCTGTCCAATCGTTTACTAACTACATTGATGCACATATTGTGTTGGGACGTCTGAAAGACGAAGGGATCGACTGTTGGCTGAAAAATGAAACCACAACCACCATTATCCCGGTTTGGACAATTGCTACTGGTGGCATTCAACTGATGGTAAAACAAGAGCAAATGAACAGGGCCGATACATTGCTGCAGCATATAGCTGATGAAAAAAAGAGCAATTGTATTTGTCCCAAATGCTACAGCCATAAAGTGGAATTCATCAACACCATGCGCAAGCCGGTCAACTGGTTAAGCGCTGTGGTTACCTTCTTCCTTGGCGACCTTGCCCTGATGCCTGAACAATGTTACCACTGTTTTCACTGCGGCGCCGAATTCAAAGAACCGCTGGAACCACGAAACAACTGAGGACGTGAGACGTCAAACGTCAGACGTGAAACTGTAGCGTTACTATAATTTCCATTTCTCCAATAATAGTTTGTTGGGGCTTTTAACTTGTCAACAAGTGAACCCGTGAACTTGTGAACTTTCTAAGGTTTCACGTTTACCGTCTCACGTCTTCACCAATTATGCTGGTGTTCTTTGTTCACCCGTTCGGGTTCAACGATATCGCCTTCCTTCCAGCGGGGGCTGTAACGGATAAAAAAATAGATCCATACGGCGCGGGAAAGACGCATGAGCGGTGGCTGCAGCAGCACCAGCAAAACCGCATTGATGCCCAGCCACCAAAAGAAACGATCATCTTTCAGGGAAAAGCCTATGGTGAGCATCCAGAGCAAAAACGTGAGCAAACTGAAAAGCACAGCCAGGGTGTAGCTGATCATGTTGGTACCGTAATAAAAGCCGGGCTCCATATCCAGCGGTTGTCCGCATACAGGGCAGCGTTCGTTCATGCGCAGTACCGTCCGAAGCCGGTACGGATTGCTATCCTGAAACATAGCGCCCCGGCGACAACGGGGGCATTTGTTTTGAAAAACGCTAAGAACAAGGTTGGGTTTTACATCTGTTGCGGCAGCACACATCAGTAAGAAATTTATTGGCTGCAAAGATACCATTACCGGCAGCCTGCCCGAACGTTAAAAATCATCTCCAACGATTCTTCTGCATTATGAATAAATGAACCGATATAAGCTTAAATTGATCTTGCCTCAGCCTGAACCCGCTGCACAGTTTTTGAAAGTAAATGAGAAGAACGTTTCAACACATTCCTGTTATGCCCTTTGCCCGATTTGATTATTCGCTGGATTATAAGAATCTTGATCTGCGCCAGCGGCCGGACCTGTACCGCACCGGCGTGGGGGAACAGGGTGTATTGCTGGTAGAGCCTTATAAAAGCGAGATCCTTCCGCACTGGCGGTTTAAAACACCGGCTATTGCCAAAGCATCGGCGAAAAAAATCTACCAGCTTTTTTTGCAGTACAAAAAGCAAAACGATTTTGTAGGCATGGACATGGCCCGCAAGTTTTTGCAAATGGGCTATACCCGCAGCCGGCGCTATACCAATTACAAATCAGGAAAAAAATACAACGGCCCTGTGCCTGCCGATAAAAAAGGGGTGAGTGGCGCCCATGGCCGGGAACAACTGCCGGTTGATCATGACCCTGTGAAAGCAGAAAGTGCGGCCATTTTTTACGATGCCTGGCAAAAGGCAAAAGCCGACCCGGTGTACCAGAACCTGTTGCAGCAGCACAAGGAACGGCACCGCACCTGAAGTCAATTCCGATACTGTACATTTTTTAGTGAAACAAGTTCAGGACGTAAGGTAAAAACACCACGCAGCCGATCACCAGTGAAAAAAAGGCCGACCAAAGAACGGCTGCTGCAGCAACATCTTTAATGATTTTGATAGCCGGGTGGAAATCCGTGGTGTACAGGTTGCAGAGTTTTTCCAAGGCCGAATTGAGCATCTCCAAACTAATCACCAGTGCTGTACATCCCAGGATGGCCAGCCACTCTATTCTGGTGATGCCGAAAAAAAAGCCGGCGCCAATCACAAGCACGGCCAACACTCCCTGAATCTGTCCATTGCGTTCACGCCGGAAAAACTGAAATATTCCCTGCCATGCATAGGACAGGCTGCGGATAAAATAGTGCATACAAATGTGGATAACGGTGAAAATGGAAACCGGTTTTCACTTTCAATTCGGTAAACCCGGCTATGCCATCGGCTAAGAAATTGCATTTCTTCAAATTGAAAGTTACATTTGCTTTCCAAAACCGATATCCTTGAAAATTCAAAAGTCCATTTGGTCTGTACTGCTATTGCTGTCTGCCGGCCTTATCTACCTAATTATTTACACCTACCAAAACATTCACCGCCACAAAAAATCGTTCGACTGGGTGACACATACGCACCAGGTCATCGAAGGGATCAATGCGGTACGGTCGTCTCTTTTTGAAGTGGAATCCGGTCTGCGCGGCTATGTCATCACCAACAACGCTGTTTTCACCGAACATTACCAGCAGAAACGTGAAAACCTTTTCAATAACATCACCCGCCTCCGGAAACTTACTCACGACAATACGGCACAAAGAAATGAAATCACTACTCTGATGGGGCTGATGCAGAACAAGCTGGCCTTTCAGAATGAGATCCTGGCAAAAGCACAGTCTTCGCAACAGGCTGCCGAAACCCTCATCGCAGGCCTGAAAGGAAAAGTCATCACCGATTCCATAGAAAGCATTCTGCAGCGCATGCAGAAGCAGGAAGATCTATTGCTTACGTCGCGGATGCAACAAAACAGCGAAATGACCAACCTCCGGTACACCACAACCGTAGTCCTGGGTCTTTCAGCTTTTTTGCTGGTAACCGGGTTACTGTATAAAATTGCAAGAGAAAACAACCTTCGCCGGCATGCCGAACAAAAAGCTCAATTGAATGAGCACAAATACAAAGGCCTGATTGAAAACTCTGCCCTGGTTGTATATGCCACCGATATTGACGGGAACTTTACTTACCTCAGTGGCAAGTGTAAAGACCTAACCGGCTTTACAGCAGAAGAATTGGTTGGCGAAAACTTTTTGACTCTTGTTGAAGACGAATGGCGGCCAAAAGTGCTCCAGTTTTACCAGGCCCAGAAAACCAACCAAACCTTTGAAACTGTTTTTGAACTGCCGATACGGGGCAAGTTTGGCGAACTGCGCTGGATTGAACAAAGCGTGGTGCTCTTGCAGGAAGGCGGCCAGCAGTTGGGCTTCCAAACCATTGCCAAAGACGTTACAGAACGGAAGTATGCAGAAAAGCTGCTGGCCGATGCCGAACAGCGAATCAAGGCCAAACAGGAAGAATACCAGGAACAGTTGCAGGCTATTTTGGACAACATGCCCATGATCATTTACCTCAAAGACCTTGAAGGCAGGTTTATGATGGTGAACCGGCAGTTTCACCAAACCTTTGGCACTTCCGATGACACCGTGGTTGGCCAGAAAGAGATTGGCGAGGTGCACAAAACCCCTGAAGGTTCGCAGCGCTTCACCGAAGTAGACGAACAGGTAAAACGTACAGGCAAGCCCGTTGAACTGGAGGAAGTCCTGATTACCACCGAGGGCGAACGCAATATGCTGGTGGTGAAATTTCCGCTCTTTGATAAGAACAACGAACTGTTTGCCATCAGTGCCGTAGGAAAAGACATTACAGAATTGATCCGCTACCAGCGGCAGTTGATCAGTGCCAGGAAGCGGGCCGAAAAAGCCGAACGGCTGCAGGAAGAATTCCTCGCCAACATGAGCCACGAGATCCGGACGCCGATGAATGGCATTATTGGTATGACCAACCTGCTGGAAACAACAGCACTTAATTCGGAGCAGCGGGAATACCTGCACCTGATCAAAGAATCGTCGGGCATTTTGCTGGCACTGATCAATGATATTCTTGATCTTTCGAAGATCAAATCGGGCCGCATGACGGTGGAAACAACCGATTATAACCTGCAGCAAACCATCGACTCTGTCATTGCGCCATTTAAAGTAAAAACAAACGAAAAAGGCATTGCACTGAATAAAATTCTGGAAGATGTGCCGCAACATGTAAAAGGAGACCAGCACAAATTGCAGCAGGTGCTCAATAACCTGCTGAGCAATGCCGTGAAGTTTACAGAGGACGGCGCAGTCACCTTATTTGCCACGACCGAACAAAGAGAAGATAGCCTTTACCTTGTTTGTACGGTAAGTGACACAGGCATTGGTATTTCGCAGGATAAACTGGATACAGTGTTTGAATCCTTTGTGCAGGCCGGCAGCGACATGGTGCGACGGTTTGGCGGCACGGGCCTGGGACTGGCCATTACCAAACGCCTGATAGAACTGCAGAGCGGAAAAATCACCGTGAGCAGTACACTGGGCGATGGCACTTCTTTCTATTTTGAACTGCCCCTCACGCTGAGTGAACATATTACCAACGAACCCGCTTCAACGCAGCAGGAACAACACCATATTCCATCCAATTTGCTCGAGGGCAAAAAGATCCTGCTTATTGAAGACAACCTTGTGAACCAGAAAGTTACTTATCTGATGCTGCACAAAGCCGGCATGGAAGTACGCATTGCCAATCACGGTAAGGAAGCCGTGTCTTTCCTCGAAAAAGAAACTTATGACCTGATCATCACCGACCTGCAGATGCCGGAGATGGATGGCTTTCAAACGGCGGCGTATATCCGTAATAAGATGCAGATCCACATTCCCATCATTGCCATGACGGCCAGTGCGCTGCGCAATGAAAAGGATCGCTGCCTGGAACTCGGAATGAATGAATACCTCACCAAGCCCTTTGCACCGGCAACGCTGTTTTATCACCTCAAGCGTTTCCTTTTGAACAAAGGAGAAAACGGCGCCGAAAATGCGGCCAGCCTTGAAGAAGAAAAAGCACCGGAGCTTTACAATCTTTCTTATCTCGATGAGATGGATGATGCTGATTATGCAACCGAAGTGCTGGATCTTTTCTTAACGCTGACGCCACCGGCGCTCAGTGAAATCAAGGATCACACCTTCCAGGAAGACTGGAAAGAAGTGTACCGCAAGGCACACAGCCTGAAGAGCAGCCTTGGCATTCTGCAGATGAAACCCATGATGGAAACCATTACGCAGATTGAAGCCAACGCAAAAACAGTTACCGATACCGATGCCATTGAAGGTCTGCTGCAACAGGCCCTGCAACAATACGAGCTGGTAAAACCCATGCTGGAAGCCGAATTAGACTCAACCCGTAAAAAAATCGTACTATGAAAATTTTAGTTGCCGAAGACGAACCGATCATGTTAAAGACCATTTCTCTGCGCCTCAAAAAAGACGGGCACGATGTGATGACCACCGACAACGGCCGCGAAGCGCTGTCCATGATTGATGAACACGATCCCGACCTGATCATCACCGATATTATGATGCCTTATGCCTCCGGACTGGAGATTGTGGGCACCGTAAAACAGACTGAAAAAAAGACGCCCATCATTGTGCTGTCGGCCATGGGACAGGAAAACGTAGTGCTGGAAGCCTTTAACCTGGGCGCTGATGATTTTATTGCCAAACCCTTCAGCCCCAACGAACTTTCGATGCGTGTGAAACGACTGATGGCACGATGATCTATTTGTTGACCTCTATCCAATTCCTTTGAAAACAGTTTTACCGTACCAATACCTGCTGGCCACCGCGTTTGTTTTTGCCACCGTGGTGATGATCATGCTGCTTTTTATTCTTTTGTTTTTGCGTCAATACCACAGCCGACAAAAACGTAAAGTGCAGCTTCGCTCCCTGTTCAGCGACCTAATTGCCGGCATTGCCATTTGCGAATCAGAAGAAGAATGCAAAGAGACCTTGCAACAGTTTTTGGATAGCCAAAAGCCGCGGCTGAAAAAACATTTTACCCGTAAGATCCTGATCCGAGAAATTGTAAAAACCAAAGACAGCGTTAGCGGTATTGCCGCCGAAAACCTGCAATGGTTATACGAAACCCTGGAACTGGACAACGACAGTTTGCACCGGTTTCGTTCGGGTCAATGGTTTCGCAAAGCCAGCGCCATTCAGCACCTGGCAGAAATGCAGCAAAGCAAACACCTGGTAAAAATCTACCGCGAAACCAACAATGCCAATCCCTTTATTCGCACCGAAGCGCAGATTGCCGTGGTAAAGCTTACCGGCTTTAAAGGCCTCCGTTTTTTAAATATTGTTACCTATCCCATCACGCAATGGCAGCAACTTTCGCTCATCAACCACCTGCAGCAGAGCGAACCGGATGCAGTACAGATCCGTCCCTGGCTTTCATCGGACAATGATACGGTGGTGGAGTTTGCGTTGCGACTGGTGACCATTTACAAATGCTACGAGTTATACAATGAAGTCATCGCCTGTTTGGAGCATGCATCATCTATGGTTCGCCTGCAGGCCTTACAAGCTTCAAAAGAAATTTACGAGGAGACCACCCTGCCGACGTTGTTGCATCATTTTGGCAGCGCTACCAAAGAAGAACAACTGACTATACTGGATCTTTTGCCGGAAGTGGGCGCCGGTGCTGGGGAGATCAGCTTTCTCACGTCGCTTTTGCATTACAAAGATGAAAGCATCCGCTACCATGCCATGCAACTGATTCAAAAAATCAGTCCTTCCTGGTCTTCGCAGGTGTTGTTGCAGGTAAAAGACAATCCCTCGTTCACATCCATTCTTCCTCTTTTACAAAAACAAGCCGTATGAGTTTCTGGCATGTACTTTATGAATTGTTTACCTATGGGGTGTTTGCGTATTCGGTAGCCATCCTCGGCTTTTATATTTTTATCGGGCTATATTCTATCGGAGAAACGCGGAAGTATATCCGTAAAAGCACATTTGCCAATTACAACATCTTGGCCTCATCGGAGCATGCACCTTCCCTCAGCATCCTGGCACCGGCCTATAACGAAGGCGCTACCATTATTGAAAACGTGCGGTCACTTCTCAATATTTACTACAACAATTTTGAGGTTATCGTCATCAACGACGGCAGCAAGGATGACTCGCTGCAAAAGCTGGTGGAGGTATATGACCTGGAAGAGGTACCCTATTTTGTAGAGCAGGCATTGTCCACAAAACCGATTCGTGGCATCTATAAAAGCCGCAATCCGGTGTATAAAAAGCTGGTGGTGGTAGACAAGGTTAACGGCGGCAAGGCCGATGCGTTGAACGTTGGCATCAACGTAGCCCGAAACCGCTACGTAGTGTGTATCGATGTGGATTGCATCCTGGAGCAGGACGCCATGCTCAAGCTCACCAAACCGTTTTTGGAAACGGCTGACAAACGGGTGATTGCCACCGGCGGCGTGGTACGCATTGCCAATTCCTGCGAAGTGGAAGACGGCAAGATTGTACGGGTGCACCTGCCCAAACAGTTTCTTCCGCGCATGCAAACCCTGGAATACATTCGGGCCTTTTTGCTGGGCCGTATGGCCTGGAGCCGCATGAACGGGCTGCTGCTGATCTCGGGTGCCTTTGGCGCCTTTGACCGGGAGATCGTGATCAAAGCCGGGGGTTACGATACCAAAACGGTTGGCGAAGACATGGAACTGGTGGTACGCATGCAGCGCTACATGATCGACAACAACCTGCCCTATCACCTGGCCTATATTCCTGACCCGCTTTGCTGGACGGAGGCGCCGGTTTCGTATAAGATCCTGGGTCGCCAGCGCAACCGCTGGACACGGGGCACCATTGAAACCCTTCGCCTTCACCGCAAAATGTTTTTCAATGGCAAGTATGGCATATTGGGATGGGTGAGTTATCCCTATTGGTTCTTTTTTGAATTTTTAGCGCCAATTGTTGAGTTCACTGGTTTTGTGGCATTTTTGATTTTTGCTTTCCTGGGCCTGATGGACTGGCAGTTTTTTGCGGCCCTGCTTATTTTCATTTATTCCTTTGCAGCGGTGTTTTCGGTATTTGCCATATTGATGGAAGTGATGACGTACAACCAGTACAAAAAGCGGCGGGAGATTGCCAGCCTGATGCTGACAGCGTTGGTGGAGCCAATCTTCTTTCACCCATTTACCGTTTGGTCGGCAGTGAAAGGCAATATCGATCTGCTGCGTAAAAAGAAAAGTTGGGGCGAAATGAGCCGGCAGGGATTTGCCACCAAAAAAGCAGCCGTTGCGCCATCGCAATGAGCAACAGACAATTGACAAATAGCAAAAGGGCCATTCCTGAAGAATGGCCCTTTTGCTATTTTATGTTTTATGTGATAAGTTCTTGATTGCTTATTGGGCAAAGACTTCTTTTTTCGGGCGGATGTAGTTACCAATTATATGAATGCCAGTGACGCGGCCCTCTTTTTCTTCGGAAAAAATCTCCCAGCGGAAATGATTGCAACCGCCTTTGCATTGTTTTTCCATTTCAACGGTAAGCGATTGATCCGGATGCTGCCGGCATTGCTGCACGGCCTGCAACAGGCCCATATCTTCTAAGGAAGAAAAAACATCGGCCACCGACTTACCGATCAGATGTTCGGTGCAACAGCCAAAATGGGTGAAGAAAGGTTCGTTACAAAGGATCAGCTTTCCGTCTGAATTAATAAAGGAACGAAGCGTGTTTTGGGTAAAACTCATAGATGCTGGATGGGTGGAATTTCGATTTGGATATTAAAATTGGAGAAACGGCACCGCAGTTCCAAAAAACTTGTGTCATTTTCTCAACCACTAAGGGCTATCCCTTAGTCTTTGCCTGATATATTTTTAAAATTTAAGCTGATAGGCCAGACAAGGGTTCCGGCATAGATGCCTGCAATTTGGCAACCTTGGCACCGTTTTTCTTTTGGTGTTGGCATGATGAGGATGGGAACGGCTATAGTGTTTTTGCTGCTGGGATTATCTGTACATACCAATGAACACACTGTATCCGCTTTATCCGGCGAAAACAAACTTTTTATTATTACCCTGGATGGGCTGCGCTGGCAGGAGGTTTTTTCTGGTGCCGATTCTGCACTAAGTGCCAATGCCGACTATAATACCGATCCATCGCTTACACAACAAAAATACTGGGATGCAGATCCGGAAGAGAGGCGGAAAAAGCTGCTGCCCTTTTTCTGGAACGTGATTGCCAAAAGAGGCGAGTTGTATGGCAACCGGCAGTACGGCAATAAGGTGAACGTGTCCAATCCCTATGCGCTGTCTTATCCCGGGTACAATGAATTGCTTACCGGGCAGGTTGATCCAACCCTGTTTGGGAATGGCAAAGTGGCCAATCCAAATCCAACCATCCTCGATTTTTTAGCGGCTAGCGAAACCTACAAAGGAAAAGTTGCGGCCTTTGCTTCCTGGGATGCATTTCCTTATATCCTGAACAGGGAAAAAAGCAGGGTTTACATCAACAGTGGTTTTGATAACATAGAGGGGCTTTCTCTGGTTAGCGACAGAACCTTACTCAACCGCTTACAGGATGAACTGGAAGACAACAAAACCACCCGCAGCGATGAACTGACTTTCCTGGCTTGCAAAAACTACATTAAAGAAAAACAACCATCGGTTGTGTTGCTTTCATTTGGCGGAACGGATGAAGCCGCACATAACAAACAGTATGATGTTTACCTGCAACAGGCAGCAAAGGCCGATCAAATGATTGCTGCGCTTTGGGACTATTTGCAGGGGCTACCGGCCTATGCAGGCAAAACAAGTTTTCTCATTACAACCGATCATGGGCGGGGAAATGCGACAAGTAACTGGCATACACATGGCATGCTGACGAATGGTTCATCGCAAACCTGGCTGGCTCTATTAGGAAATAAGATTTACGCCACCGGCGAAAAGAAAAATGCACAGCAGCAGTACCAGAAAAATCTGAAAGAACTGATGCTGAAACTGCTTGCTAAATAAGGCTTCTTGCTTGCTGAGCATGCTTCGAACGGCATAGTTTTTTGGGCTTATACAGAAAAGTATATGGCGAAGAAAAAAGAAACAAGCATTAAAAAGCCAACCTCATCTTCTCCATCGGAAAATGAAAAAAAGCTAATGGAAAAGCATCCCTTTGAAACCATGAGCCAGATTCAGAACCGCTATGGAAGCGGCCGGCGTAAAAACGGTTCCGATGGAACCTTTCAGGACTCAAGGGGCAATAATCATTAATTATTTCATCGATTAAAAGAAGCATTATGGAAGACAACAAAAAGAACGAAGAAAGACTACAAACGGAAACCGGGCATGTACGTACAACCAGTAATACAGAGGATGTAAGCAACCCCATTAATTCAGGTGGTGATCCTACGCTGGATACCGAGAACAAAGCTGCTGTAGCGCAAAGCCGCAACCCCAGCAGCCGGAACCGTGGCATGGGATCAAAAACCTTTATAACAGGTAGCGACAGCGACGGTCAGGTATAGCAGACTGTTTACTTGTCTGTTGATAAACATCCACAAACAAAGTAGACTGAACAATACGGTTGGATACCAGCAGATTTGCAGTTGCCTAGGAAAAGATGCGTACCGCAGAGAAGGCATGAAGTTTTTAGTATTGAACTGCAATTCATTTCTTGACTTAAAAAAACAGTGTTATGGCAGACAACAACAGAAATCAAGATCAAGGCAGAAGCTCAGACATGGGCAACCAGGGTGGCTCTATGGGCAACCAAAGCGGTAACATGGGCAGTGGTCAAAGCCAGCAAACAGGCAGCGGCAACCAAGGTAACCAAGGCGGCTCTATGGGCAACCAGGGCGGTCAAAGCGGCCAGGGTGGTTCTATGGGCAACCAAGGTGGCAACATGGGCAACTCTGATCGTGGCTCAAGTGGTCTGGGTAATCAAAGCCAGGGCACAAGCGGAACTTCGGGTTCTGGTAGTGGAGACATGGGTAGCACTTCAGGTCAAGGTTTAGAAGGTGGTGATTCTGGGCGTGGTGGCAGCACAGGCACTGGTAACACAGGCCGTAGCGGCAACGAACGTGGCCAGGGAATGTAACCACAAGATTGCTTTGCTATTCATCTCATCAAGCCTTGTATGACTACAAGGCTTGATATTTTTTACAGCAACCCAAAATGAAATTGTATGGATAACAAGGATAAAAACCTTCGGGATAAAATTGAAGAGGACCGCCCTGTGGCTTACCCAAAGCCTACAGAAAGCGATCAGCAGTTAAAAAACCAGCCGGAATACATTGATCAGGAACCCAACTCGTACGACAAACAGATCAGCGATGTTCCCGATCAGCAAAATCCGCAACCGCCACTGGAACAAAACCGGTAAACAAAAAGGCCTCTTCAGAAGAGGCCTTTTTAATTTGGAGAATTTTATCAGGAATAAATGCGGTTCACTACATCACCGTATTTCTCCATGATCACTTTCCGTTTAAGTTTAAGCGTTGGTGTCAACTCGCCCCCTTCAATACTCCATTCACACGTCAGCAGTTCAAACTTTTTTACTTGCTCTACGTTGTTAAAGTTCTTGTTGACTTCATTGATGATCTCTTTGTAGTGATGCTGTACCTGTGGGTTGTTCAGCAGGCTTTCGCCGTTTACCTCAATTCCTTTTTCCTTGCACCATTCCTGCAAAGCCCGCTGCGACGGAACAATCAGGGCGCCCGTGAATTTTTGTCCCGCGCCTACAATCATCACTTGCTCAATAAAGGGCGATTCGGCCAGCTTGTTTTCGATGGGCTGCGGCGCCACGAACTTGCCGCCCGAGGTTTTAAAGATCTCTTTTTTACGGTCAGTGATCTTTAAAAACTTTCCATTCACCAGGGTGCCAATATCGCCGGTGTGCAACCAGCCATCAATCACGGTTTCGGCTGTCAGGTCGGGCCGTTTGTAATAGCCCATCATTACGTTGGGGCCCTTGCAAAGAATTTCGCCATCTTCTGCAATCTTCACATCCACACCATCAATCACCGGTCCTACAGTACTGATCATCCATTTCTTTTCATCCAATTGATTTACACTAATCACCGGTGAGGATTCGGTTTGGCCATATCCTTCGAGGATGGGAATGCCGGCGGCAGAAAACAGGCGGATCAGGCGCACGGGGCAGGCTGCAGCTCCCGTGACAATGCATTTCACGCTGTCACCCAAGGCTTCCCGCCATTTTTTAAATACAATCTTGCGGGCCAGCGAAAGCTGCAACCGGTAGGCAGCACTACCTTTCTGTTGCACGTCAAATTTTTCGCCCAGTCCCAGAGACCAGAAAAACAGTTTGCGTTTAATGCCGGTTTGCTCCGATCCTTTGGCCAGGATTTTCTCGTACACTTTTTCTAGCAGTCGCGGCACGGTGGTAAACATTTCAGGCTTTACTTCTTTGAAGTTTTCTCCCAAGTTATCCAGGCTTTCAGCGTAGTGAATGGAGGCACCGGCAAACAGAAAAATATAGGTAACCATTCGCTCAAAAATGTGGTTGAGCGGAAGGAAGGAAATCACCCTTGTGTTCATCGTCAGCGGGAAGTGCGGCAGGGTGCTCATCACATTGCTCAGCACGTTGTGGTGCGAAAGCATTACGCCTTTGGGCGAGCCGGTCGTTCCCGATGTATAAATGATGGTAAACAGGTCTTCGGTGTTGATCTTTTTCGCCGCTTCCTGTATGCCGGCAAAATGTTCCTGGCTGCCCAGTGTCAGCAATTCAGTCCAATGACGGATGCCATCCATTTTCTCAAAGCTGATGATCTCTTTTATGGTAGGCACAGCGGCAGAGGCTTCTTTTACTTTGTCCAACAGTTCACCGTCGTTAAAAAAGACCAGCTTTACCGCCGCATCATTCATGATGTATTGAATGTCGTTGATGTGCGCTGTGGGATAAATAGGTATCAGAACGGCACCAATCTGTTGCACGGCCAGGTCGAGAAAAACCCATTCGGGCCGGTTTTTACAAAGAATCGCAATCTTATCCCGCCCCTCCACGCTCATATCACCACTGCTGATACCCATGGCCAGCAGTCCGGCGCTGAGTGTGTCAACAATGTCTTTGATTTCTTTTGTGCTGTATTTGCGCCACCGGCCGCCTTCTTTGGCAACCAGTGCACCTTCCACGCCTCCTTTCTGCAACTGCACATCGAGGCAATCGAATAAACGATGCGGCTTGTTCATGATAGCAATTCTCCTGTGTACAAAATAAGCAAAGATGGCGGTATTGCCCTAATTCAAATCAATTTTTAAAACGGTAAATCCGATATAGTTTGATTTTATTTCGCCAGCCACACACCGCCTATTTCCCACTGCACGGGTTGTGCAATCGGACCTATACTAAGTTCCAGCCGTTCGATGTCGGTAACAGCAAAAGGCGATGAATTCGCGGATTGAAACTCCAGTGGCTGGAAACCAGGGTAAGGCCGCGGCAACAGCAGGAAGGAAGTTGACTGCAAACTGCTGAGTGGAATTTCTAATTCCTTCCATTCTGGTGAAAGGTTAATAGCGGTACCGTACGCGTCTGCATCCGTGGTAATCAGTGAAATTTTAGCGCTGGTATTTTCTGAAGCCCTTGCTCTCACTACCAGTTTTGTAAAAGATGACACCTCGCTAATCCTGCCGGCAAGCTCATCAAGGAAATAGCTTTGAAAACCCATTCGCTGACCCGCAACAGGTTTGGTCATATTGGCACGCATCACCAGGTCAGAAGTTTTCCCGGAGGTTACATACGCGATGGTATTGGCCCGCCAGTCGGGATTGTAGAGCATAAGCTTTGCCCGGTCCTTTGCCGGATGAAAAAGAGAAAGATAGCTATCGGGTGCAGCTACTTCCGTTTGCCAGCTTTCGTTGCGGTACTCATCCCAGGCATACGGATTTCCTTTAAACCCACCAGGAAACGTGTACGTATCGCCGTTAGCTTTTCGCACCATCATGCGGTAATTGATCAGTCCGGGACTCGCCAGGTCAAGGGGGACAGCCGCTGTGTAGGTATAACCGGCTCGCTGCATGGGTACCGTCTTCCATCCTTTTTCCGAGTGGCGGATCTCAACAGAAACTTTATCAGCCGTATCCATGCCGGCAATGGTGGCAGCAATTGAAAATGTTTGCTGCGCAGAAACCTGGTTTACTGGTTGATGATACACCACAGGATCTGCAGTAGTGGAAGGTGGTGCATAAAATTCGACTCCCGAAGTAGTATAACCGGCATAGGCACTTTGGGGTCCCGTGATAAAATAAACACCCGGCCGCAGGTAGTTGCCTTCTCTGCTCCAGTTGGATTTAT
Organism: Flavisolibacter longurius; assembly: GCA_014163555.1. Taxonomy (GTDB): domain Bacteria; phylum Bacteroidota; class Bacteroidia; order Chitinophagales; family Chitinophagaceae; genus Flavisolibacter. Next base: position 73,160 of record JACJGO010000006.1, on the reverse strand, counting down.
ACTTATTACCGGTAGTGGCCCCAGTGATGGCATATTGCTCATTCAATTCAAAGAGCAAGATCTTCATGCGGTTGGCCCGCCACTGAATGCGGGTAACAGTTTTTTGGGGAGATGCTTTTTCAAACGGATCGGCTACCACAACGGCATCGGGAAATACTTCCAGGCGCCAGGCGCCATCAGCCACCTTGTCCAAAAAATAAGTTCCGGTTCCCTCATACTGCACAATCTGCGAAGAGCCCACACCGGCGATGTGTTTCAGCCTGGCGCCGGCCTTTGGCTGCGTAGCCGTCGATGACGTGTAATAAAATTCTTCATCGGTATTCATCTCACTAAGCTGATCCCGATAACTCACCCGGAAGGCATCAAACAAAGTATCCGCCGGATACCTGCCATAGCTTTTGCCACGCGGAACCCGGTGAAAAGCTTTGGCTGCAATCAGCAAGCTGATGGCTTTGGACGGTGTGTATACTAAATTGAGGTAGTGTGTCTGATATTCAGTATTTCCATAGGCCGTATACAGCGGATCGTAAGCAAACTGTGTTGCCCACTGGAAACCGGCAGTGCGATAACTGCGGGCCATGGCCGGATACATTATCGGCTGCATCACATCGCCGGCATCAAACTCGTACACTATGCGGGCACCCTTAGCAAATGCGGGCAGTGAATCCAAAAAAGGAATATGGTAGCGATCAACATTGGGCAGAAAATTGCCCCTGCGCTCGTGATTGGCCACCAGCCCGGTAGGATACCACTGAAAGCTGAAGCCATCCACTTTGGCAGCCGTTACCGGCCCGGCATAGGAAGGCGATTCGCTGATGTTGTAAAAGATTGGCTTGGTCCAACCCGTACTTCTAACGGAAGCGGCCATACGATTTACGTACTCTGTTGTTTTTTCCCGCGGGCCGCTGTGATGCGGCTCGTTGTTAATCTCCATGGCAATCACGTCCACATCATCGCGGTAGGTAGTTTTGGTGTAAGGATTGACATGGCTAAAAAACTGTTTCAGATAGTTCTCTTGGGCCTTGATGGCTTCTTCCCGCACTACCGAAGGTCCTTTGCCATAAACCGAAGCAAAGCCGATGGTTTTTATATCGGGCTCGGGGTAACCGCTACCCCAAAACGCAATGGGGGTGATGAGGATTTTTATATTCTGTTGCTTTAGTTTGAAAAGCAGATAGTCAAACAGGCGCAGGTGTTCATTCTCCAAAAGATTCCCCAGCGAATCGCTGATCTCTACGTCCCATACATGCACACGGAAAGCATTCAGGCCAAGCCTTGCCATGTGGGCCACATCGGCATCAATGGCTTTTTCTGGGTCAATGCCCAGGGCTTTGTGCGAACGGTAGCCATAGGCAAACGGCACGGTATAGTTCACGCCAAAAAAGGTCGCTTCTTTTTTGGTGGCTGTGTATCGCAGAACGCCCTTGTTGTCGACGTAGACAAGGTTTTGCTTGGGGTTTTGTGCAATGGTATAGGAGAAGAACAGGGCGAGTTGAATGAAAGTAAAAAGCAGGGTCTTCAGCCACATCGGTTCAGTTTTTGGAAGATGGCATAAAACAACTTAGGCCATTCGAGATGAATGGCCTAAGTTAATGAAAACGCTAACGATGCAAGCGTTATAGCTTGGTCAGCGTGTATTTTCCGGTGGTAAAGTCCACGTTGATTTTGTAATTGCCATCTGCATCCGGAGATGGAATGTTCGGACCTTCTACAACCAAGTCTCCACTCAACTTTCCATTACCGCCATACTTGCCCCATTGGCCTGCAACGGGCAGCAACAGGTAGGACTTACCGGATTTGAGGGCCAGAGAAGCAATCTCAAATTTACCGGGAGCCGTACGGGTGAAGGTTTGTGATGGAAACGGTGTAGACGGATTGTTCCATTCATTGGGTGTAGCATCGCCAACAATATAAAGTGTTTGCGGTGCAGCCTGTATTCCGGCATCGCCTTCAAAGAAGGGAGTGCTGGTGCTTACAGGGTTGGTAACACCATCCCATTTTGTAGCCACTTCAAAACCCCAGGCGTTGACACCTTTTCGGGTTGTACCGTTGTTATTGCGTACTACAATGTATTCGGTAGTTGTGCTTTTGGGAACAGAACCAATTACTCTTGTAGTAGCAGCGGTTCCATTCATCACACGGTACATGGGTCTTGATTTGTCGTTGATATCGCCGCCTTTTGGAACGAGATAATATTTGATATTGTCATCTGTGCTGGCCACATCCGCAATAATTGACACCTGGCCGGTATTGATCCCTTCCGAAGGCAGCACTTGCGGAATGGTCTGGTTCACCACCGGTTTGCCTTTCCAGTTATAGATGGTTATATCCTGGGTGCTTTGGCCATTCCATTTTGCGTTCGAAGGCGTCTGACCAGTATTGCCCAAGGCTTCCTTGTCCCAAGTACCCAGTGTGAATTTGAATTCCTGGGAATTATCCAGGTTCAATGCAATGTAAAAACACTGGTTGCTGTTGCCGACGCGGTTTAACTTAAACGTATTTACGTTCCCGCCCGTCCAGTTGCCAGCACCACCATTGGCTTCTTCAAAGCTCCCGGTAACATAAATGTTCTCATTGGCTGCAATCGGCTGTGTAGAGGTCACACGGATCCACACATTCTTGCCAGCCGGCAGGTTCATGGCAGGGAAAGTGCAAAGCTGCTGCGTTTTGTTGTTCAGGATATTAACGTTGTAGGCCTTTGTGGTCTTTTTCCCGGACCGATCCGTGATGCTGTATTCGATGGTGTACACACCGGTAGGGCCACCAGCCCCCGGAAACGGGAACGGTGTTTTTACCAGCGTACGGCCGGTAGAGCTGTGAATAAAATTGCGAATAACGTTCCGGGCCACTGATGTCGTGCCGTTCATAGGCCTGATGCTGATGTCTACGCTGTCGATGGAGCGGTCGTCGGAATAAGCGATATACACCGGAACATCCGGGTTATCGTTGGTAAGCTGAATGATGTCGTAATCATCAATGGCCAGCCCCTCGATAGTGGGTTCTAACGTATCGCTCTTTTTACAGCTTACAAAAGCCACGGCCAGCAAAAGGCCGAAAAGAGTAGTCAGTTTCAATATGCGTTTCATTTCTGCAAGCATTTAATATTAATAACCAGGTGTTTGTTTCAGATTCGGGTTGGCAGCCAGTGCCGGCCCGGGAATGGGGAACATTAGATAACGATTGTTGCTCTGTCCTTTAAAGTCGTGCGGCTGTAAGAACGTACCAAAGCGGATCATGTCGATGCGGCGATGACCTTCCCATGCCAGCTCACGGCCTCTTTCGTTATAAATATCCATTAATGTTGGTTCTCCACCCAGCGGAGCCAAACCTGCCCGAACCCTTACCTGATCAACTAGGGCTTTGGCGCCGGTGGCATTGGTCCGGCGAAGTGCTTCAGCTTTCATCAGCAGCACATCGGCATAACGATATACCGGGAAATCATTGGAAGCCGTGTTACCATCGAGCGGCGCCACCGGAAAAAATTTCGTGTTACGGGCTCCTTCTTCAATTCCTGCCGATGTAATAGAACTAATGTTCAACTGGTAGTTCACGCCACCCGGCTGAGGACCCACAGCCCATTGCTGTTTGCGGATATCGCTGTCTTCGTATTTGTTTACAAATTCCTGGTGCGCTGTAGCACCGTTCCAGGTACTTACACCCACAGCTGCATTGCCATGCGGACCATGCAGGCTGCGAATGCCAATGATATTGCGGGGGGCCTTGGAACCATCCACATAAATGGAAAAAATAACTTCAGGAGAAGCTGCTGCCCCATCGCGGAACATGGAGAAATAGGTTGCTGTCGGCTGCAGGCTGAAACCACCTTCGTTGATGATTTTATCGCAGGCAGCAAGCGCTTCATTCCACTTGGGTGTTCCGGTGTACACTTCTGCATTCAGGTACACTTTTGCCAGCAGAGTATAACCCGCCCACTTATTAAATCGGCCGTAAAATTCGCCACCTTTTTTTGGAGATAATTTATCGACATTCTCTGTCAGCTCTTTTACAACAAAGTCGAAGATTTGCTGGCGGGAAGCTTGCGGAATCTTGTCGATGGTGAGGTTGTTTTCGGTATAAAACGGAACGCTTCCCCAGCCATCCATCAGCATCCAGTAAAAGAACGCACGGGCTACTCTTGCTTCTGCAATTTTGGACGGCTCGGCATTGGCATTGGTTAGCAGGTCCACCGCCAGGTTGGATTTAAAAACACTGCGGTACAGCCAGTTCCAGGTGTTGTTCATAAACTCCTGCGAGGCTGTCCATTGGTGCAGGTACATCTGGCGCCAGATGCCGTTATCCGACCAGGCACCATCCGACCGTGTCGGGATCATCATTTCGTCGGTGCTGGTTTCGTTCAGGTCGTACCAGCCACGGTCACCACCGGCATAACCCTTTCCGTTCCAGTCGCCACGGATCTCGTTATAAATATTGGCCAGCGTGGCATTGATACCTGCAGGCGTGGCATAAAATGCATCGGCCACCTGCTTGTCGTATATACCCTCATCCAGCTTGGTGCAGCTGAGGGCAAGCATGGCCGTTATAGAAAATAAATAAGCAAGCTTTTTCATATTAAACACGATAAGTAGTTTATTTAAAGATGATGTTGAGTCCTAAAGCAATCCCTCTGGTGCGGGGATAAATTCCCCCGTCGATACCAAATCCATTACCGCCGTCGGTACGCAGTTCCGGATCGATGCCTTTGTAATCCGTAATGACCAGAAGGTTGGTGCCGGTCAGCGAGGTGCGAATGGAACTGATGAATTTGCTGTTGAGCGGAATGCGATAGCCCAGGGTCATATTATCCAGACGTACAAACGAGCCGTCTTCCAGCCAGTAATCAGAAGCATAATCAATGTTGCTGATATTGGTCTCCAGTGCATCACGCAATACATTCTGCTGACCGAACTGCGCCAGTGCACTCAGCGTTGCCCGTCTTGCATTGTAAATCTTATTGCCGTACGATCCTCTCCACACCATGTTCAGGTCAAAGTTTTTGTAGGTTACCGATGGTGTGAAAGCATAAGTGAATTTCGGCAAGGCATTACCAGCGATATAACGATCGGGGCTGCGGTCGTTATCATCAATCTTACCATTCTTGTTCAGGTCTTCAATCAACTGGTTGCCGTTGGCATCAACACCTCCGTGCTTGAAGAGGAAGAACGTTCCGATCGGGTAATTCCGGATCAGGAAAGAAATACCGTTGTTGGTTGACGCCACACCGGTGGTACCACCAGCACCCCAGCGTACAGTATCGGTATTCAGAGGAACGCCGTTCAGCGAACCACTTAATTCCAGCACACGGTTGGTGTTGCGGGTGAAGTTGCCCGAAAGCGTAACGGTGAAATCTCTGCGTTGTACGAGGTTATAATTCAGGGTCAGTTCGACACCTTCATTACGAAGTGTACCAACGTTGGCCTTGATGGTTCCAAACGGATAAGGTGGTTGCGGTACGGTATAGTCGAAGAGAAGGTCTTCTGTTTTACCGTTGTAATAATCGATTGTACCCGTCAACTTGTTACGCAGGATGGCAAAGTCCAATCCAATGTTAGCCATTTCACGGGTTTCCCAGCGCAGGTCACGGTTTTCGTTCTGGCTGATGGCAAAATCAGGAATCAGCTGTCCGCCAAAGAAGGTAGTACCATTCGGATTCACCAAACGTACAGAGTTCAATGGTCCCAGACCTTGCTGGTTTCCGGTAACACCGTAACCAACACGAAGTTTCAGGTCGTTAAAGAACCGGATATCCTGCATGAAACTCTCGCCAGCAATACGCCAGGCCAATGATACGGCCGGGAAATTACCCCACTTGTGGTTGGCGCCAAATACAGAGGATCCGTCTCTGCGGAAAGAAGCCGTTACGAAATAGCGGTTCAGGAAGTTGTAGTTTACCCGACCTAGGAACGAAACAATCGTTCTGTCATTCTTATAAGAAGAGACGTCGCCATTTTGTGCCAGGCTGATATCAGAAGACTGTAAGGCATTGAAGGTAAGCAGGTCGTTCAGGAAGCCTCTGCCCTGCGCAGCAAAACCTTCATAGATTGCTTTCTGCCATTCGTAAACTACAATGGCATCCAGGTTATGGCCATTGGCCGACTTTTTATAATTCAGGCTCAGGTCCATCAGGCGCTCATTGGTAGTGTTGGTATTTCGCTGCGCAATACCACGGAAGTTGCGGGCATCTTCCCGAGTAGTAGCCGGCGAAGCATAGGAACCATACAGCGTATTCACCCGGCGCCAGGAACCAAAGAAACCGGCTGTTAAGCCACGAACAACTTCCAGGTCGGCACGGAGGCTACCAAACAGCGTATTGGATTCTGTGCCGTCGATCATTTCCTTGGAACGGGCATATGGGTTTACGTACGCAAAAGCATTGGGGTCAATAAAGTATGAGCTGTCTTGCCCGGCTGCATTCTTGAAGTAAACCGGATCAGTAGGTCTTCTTTGCAGAGCACCACCAATGTTTCCGGGGCCATTCCACTTATTGGTTTGGGTTGCTGTGTTCAGGTTGAAGGTCATGTTCAGGCGGTTGTCAAGGGCTTTTTGTGTTCCCTGAAAACGGCCGATAAAGTTGCGCAGTCCGGAATTGATCAACAGACCTTCCTGCAGAATAGCGGTTGCCGATGCCCGGTAGCTGAAGTCAGAAGTACCACCGCCAAAAGCAATGTTATGGTTTTGCGTATAGCCGTTTCTTGAAATCAGATCAAACCAATTGGTATTGCCGCCGTAGTCAGCACCGGTAATACCACGGCGCTGGGCTTCGGCTCTCCACTCTTCAGCTGTCAGCATTTCGAAGTTTTTGGCAATGGTTTCAATGGCTGCAGTCCCGGTGTATTCCAAAATGGTTCTTCCGGTACGGGCTCTTTTGGTGGTTACCAATACCACACCCGCAGCACCACGGGAACCGTAGATAGCGGTTGCCGAAGCATCTTTTAAGATGTCCACAGACTCAATTTCACTTGGGGGAACCTGGTTCAGCAGGTCCAAATTACCCTGGATACCATCTACTACTACCAGCGGATCGTTTCCACCACCCAAAGAGGTAATACCACGAATCCGGATGCTGGGCGCCACACCGGGCTCACTACCGGCCTGGTTGATGGTAACACCGGCAGCCCGTCCTGCAATTTGCTGCAGCGGGTTGGTGATAGGGCCTTGGTTCAGGTCACGTTCATTGATTTTGGCAATAGAGCCGGTAACATCTCTCCGGCGGGTGGTACCATAACCGGTTACCACAATTTCATTCAGGTTACCGGCGGCCGTTTGCAAACTAACGGTGACGGATGTGCGCCCGGTAATGTCAACTTCCTGGAGCTGAAAACCAACGGAGCTAATGATTAGCGTATTGGCCGCGGCCGGTACTGCCAGGGAAAAAGCGCCACTGGCATCCGTGGTGGTTCCCCGGGTTGTTTGTCCTTTTACCGTTACCGAAGCCCCGGAAAGCCCTCTTCCGGCTGTATCGGTAACCTGCCCACTAACAACTCTGTCTTGCGCAGTGGCCACAAAGGAAAAAAGAAGCAGCAATGGCAAGCCAATCGCATGGAGTAACTTTCTCAGATACATAAGCAATCAATATTAAAATTTAAAGAAGTAACGCAGTCGTAATAAATGTGTATTGAGCACACAATGATAGGTTTTTTTTAACATCCGTGAAAATGTTTGCGCTCTTTTTCGACGAAATGCCTTCGAAATCAGTTGATTCTTGACTAGAGTAAAGAAGGTGATTTTTGTTGTTCAGGCTTTAGCGCCAGGTAACGGTTTTGCTTTAACACGGGTCGGAGCTTGTAGAGTTTTCCCGGGCGGTGTGGTACGTCCACTTCCATTTCGTTCAGATCAACCAGCCAGTCCTTTAGTACAATGCGTTTTCGGAAATTGCGCCGGTCCAGTTCCACACCCAGGATGGCTTCATACAGATCCTGTAACTCCCGCAGTGAAAACTTTTCCGGAAGTAGATTGAAAACTATGGGTTGCTCCATCACTTTTTCGCGGAGGCGTTGCAGGCAGGTATCCAGGATTTGCCGGTGATCAAAGGCCAGCTCCGTTATGGTATCCACATTGTGCCAGCCCACTTCGTGATTGGGCAGCTGCAGGCCGTTGTTCTTTTTGTTGACCAGCGAATAATAGGCTGTGGTAATAACGCGGCCGGAAGGGTGACGATTTAATTTACCAAACGTATGCACCTGCTCCAGGTACACATCATCCAGGCCAGTACGGTCTTTCAGCACCCGGTACGAGGCTTCGTCCAAATCTTCGTCGGGACGAACCAAGTCTCCCAACAGGGAATACATACCGGCAAATTCTTCCAGGTCGGATTTGATCAGCAGCACTTTCAGCGCTTTATCGGCATAACCAAAAATTACACAGTCCACCGACACCGCAATATTGAAGTATTCAAGATGGCTGCTCTTCTCCAGCGCAGCCGTTTTTAGTTTGGTCATTTGCAGTTATTGAAGGGTAAGAGGAATTGTTTGAATTTCGTTTTTGAGTTGCAGCTTCAGAAAATAGGTTCCGGCCGGTACGGCAGGGCGTGACAGCGGCAACTGCCGCTCGCCTCTTGGCAGAAATCCGTTGTACAGAGTTCCTACCACTTGCCCCACGCTGTTGTATAAAACCGCGTTCAGGTTACCGCTTTGCGGCAGCGCCAGGTCCAGCGTAAAGCCGGATTGTACAGGATTCGGAAACAGGCCGGCTACAAAGCGGGTACCGTTCCAGGGCACATTGCCCACCGGCGTTGCCGTTACACTGTTGACGTTGCGGTTGACATAAACATGAAATTCGCCGGGCTGCAGTGTGAAGCTTTGCGCCGCCCCGGTGGCCGAATGAATAAAATTGCCGAAGTAGTCGTACCAGGTGCCGGCTACAGGGAAGGTAACCTGGCCCGTTCGGGGCACCACGTCAAAATTGCCAATCACCACCAGGTCGGCGGTATCGTTAGCGGTTGTAACCTTTATCCATTTAAAAGCCCCATCGAGGCTACGCTCTACAGTACCTGATTGAAAAGCACCGGTATACCAGGGGTGAAACCGCAGCTTATTCAATTGGCTGTAGGTGTCAAACACCTGCCGGCGACGCATTTCATTCTGGTAATCCCAGCGAATAGGCTTGGTATCGGTCTTGGTGTTGCAGTTGCCTTCTTCGCCATTGGTCGACAGGTAGCACCGCGAAATATCATATCCCAGTTCCCCAAACTGCCAGATCATTTTCGGACCTGGAATGGTCAGTAAAAAAGCAGCGTTCAGCGACATGCGTTGCAGGGCTGTTGCCGTATCCCTGACGTTGTAGGATGCGTTCGAATTGCCGTACCGGATGTTTTTATACGTGATGCGTTCTTCATCGTGGCTTTCCATAAAACCGACGAGATGTGGCTGTGTCCAGGTACGAACGGAATAGATGACATCCTGGAAATTGGAATTTCCCAGGTGACCCATGGAGGCCTCCTGGTATTTTGTCCATACATTGGACCAGAGTAGCATGCCGGCGTCAGCCAGTTCTTTTTCTTCCGTATTGTCGGCAAAATGTTCCAGGATAACATAAGCATTGGGAGACGCTGCCTGCGCCACATTGTAATAATTTTTCAGGATGGCAATGCGGCTCGCATCGTAGGCTGACATCAGCGCATCACTGGTAGTAACTTTTTGGGTAAGTCCTTTGGAAAAGTCCACACGGTAGCCATCGATCTTGTACTCGGTAAGCCAGTGTTGCAATACACGGGTAAAAAAGTCTTTTGTATCGGTGCTTTCGTGGTTAAAGTCATCGCCAAAATTAATGGCGGCATGCGGCGCCGTAGGATTGTACCAGGGATTATTCGCGAGGCCATACAGGTCTTTCAGGGGCGAAGGACCGTAGGTATGGTTCAGCACAATGTCCATGATGACGGCAATGCCGTTCTGGTGGCAGGCATCTACAAATTCTTTGATGGTATTTTTCGGCCCGTAATATTTATCCGGCGCAAAATACTGGTAGCCATTGTAGCCCCAGCTGATGTTGCCTTCAAACTCATTAAAAGGCATTACCTCAATGGCATTCACACCAAGACGCTTTAAATAGCTTAAAGTATCCTTCAAAGTTTTCCAGTCGTGGGCGGCGAGGAAATCGCGTAACAACAATTCATAAATCACCAGCCCTCTTTTATCAGGGCGGCTGAAGTTTGTTACCGACCAGTTATACGCCGGCTGGGCTGTTTGCAGCACCCCCACCATTCCGGTCGTTTTCCCGGCAGGATATGGCTTCAGGGAAGGATAAGTAGAAGCCTGAATATATTGATCATTGAAAGGATCCAGGATTTTTTCGGCATAAGGATCGGGAACGCGGATGTTACCATCCACCAGGTACTGGTAGCCATACTTGGTGCCTGCTGTCAGCCCGTTAATGGTCAGCCAGAAAAACTTGCCATCCGGTGTTCGGTTCATAACCGATGCTGTTGTTTGCATCCAGTCGTTAAAATCGCCTATGACCGTGACCGTGCTTTTTCCCGGCGCCCGAAGTACCAGGGTGACCGAAGTGTTGCCGGGCAAATAGTTGATGCCATCCTTTACACCGGCAGGCAAGGCTGCCACCGGGGTTGCTCCTGCTACAAAAACGGTGATGGTATCATAGGTAGTGGTACTTCCTTCGGTGGCCTCAGCTACAATCTGCTGGTTGCCGGCTGCGGTTATGGTGGTGTTGCCTGAAAGCGTGGTTACATTACCGCCGGAGGTGGCAATGACAGCACCATTGTGGTATAGCTTCATGGCGGATGCCTTGCTGGCGTCGGCCGAAACGGTAATGGCAGAACCGATTGACCAAGTCTGCGGCTCTGGTACAGGAACCAGTTTCGGCTGGGTGGCCGGTTGCGTTAATCGCACCGCAAATCCTGTAGCAGGATAAACAGGTATGTACATATCACTGCCATCGATGTTAGCTTGTTTTTTTGTTCCGCTACCATTACGGAACAGAATGGCAACCTTTTGAATTGTTTCGCCGGCCGGCACCCCATAATAATCCCGTAAGCTTCCAGTAATGGTAAATTTCCACTTATTATTCCCCAGATAGGTTGCTTGCAGGGGTGCATTCGGTTGGTTGAAGTTGGCGTTAAACTTTACATATCGCCATGCACCGCCACTCAGGTTTGTCACAACGCCAGTATGCACATAAACATCAGACGTTGGTGTTTGATTCAGCAAACCCTGGTTGCCTTTGGTAGCATCCATGGTAATTTCCAGCGGGCTATTTTCAGTGGGAAAAGAAGGTGACCAGGTTAACAATTGTGCCTTGGTAACAACGGCACACACCACGGTAATAACAAGCAGCAGCAAGCGTTTCATAAGCAAATCTCCGGGGTAAAGATAGGAGAATATGTACTTGAAACACATTATAGGCAGAAATTTCTTTTTGGCCAGATCTTCCCTTAAAGTAAGGTGTTCACACGTTTACTACGTAAATACAAACAGTTTTAAACCGCTTGTACCATCAGGGTTTGCAATCCGCTCTTTCCTAAACTAATTTTCGAATGTACTGCGACGAAAATAGCTTGCTACACACCGTTGACAGAACATAGTTATTCATTTTGTTTGATTGAATGGTGATGTATAGGGCTAAAAACATGAAAGGGCTATTGAAGCGCCGAGAATCAATTACACTGCAAGTTTTTCAACGTTATAAATAGCGAAGGATTATGTTTCTTTTCAACACAATCCTTCGCCGGAAGCAGAGTTGTTTACCGTAAAACAAAACCGCTAAGCGTTACCTGGTGTTTTTTCCCTTCCTTGTCCTGGTAGATATTATACGTTGTGGGGTAGTACGTATTCGACTCCTGGAAATATTGCGGCTGGCCAAACGGGGTTGAGGAAGCATTACCACTCAGCAATTCTTCTGCGGTTACGATGGGCGATACAAACGTAAACTCACCGTTGTACGTACCCAACACCATGGCCCTCGTCATGCCGTTAAACCCTTGTCCATCGGTCCAGTGAAGCCCTATGCCCGGAAGGGCAGACCGGCCTGCAAAATAATTGGCGGGCATATAGCCGGCGGGAGGAAGAATGTTGAATTTGGCCGTTGGGTCGGTAGGTGCCGGAATCTGCATCCGCTCTTCCAGGGTCGTCATAAAGAAACGAATGTCGTAGTGCGGCCCCATAAAAGCAGGACCGGTGGGGCCCGGCATGCCGTGTCCTTGCGAAGCCCAGTCGATCTGAATGTGGTCAAAAGGTGTCAGTTCCTTTGCGATGGCGGGCAGCGGCACCTTGGCAACACTAAAGTTTGTTTCCGGCAAACCGTCCAACGCCTTCGGCGCTATTTCAAGGCCCAGTTCTACCGGCACTCCCACCCGGTTAACAGAGATCCATGCGGTGGCTTTCCCCTCCCACAAGCTAACCGGCGTACTCCGGTAGGTTTTCAGTTTGTTGGCTTTGTCCTTTCCGTTTGGCAGAAAGTCATTCATTTTGTTGCAGGAACTGAACACGAAGACACTCAACAAAATTGGCAGTGGCTTAAAAAGTAAACGCATCATATACTTTATTTTGGTTTACCCTAAGTTCCACTCGGCAAAACCCCAAAAAGCAGTGAAATGAGCAAACAGCTGCGGCCACTGAGCAGATAGTAAAATTATATTTAATGCTTTCCTGTCAGCACATCCAGCACAAAATCTTTACGCTGGCGGGAAACGGGCACCTGAGAACCGTCGGCCATTTCAATAAAACCGCCATCTGCTTTAACATAGCGGCTTACCTGCTGAAGATTGATGAGATGAGAATGATGTACGCGGAAAAAGCCGTACGGATTCAATAAATCTTCTACATCCTTGAGGGTTTTGGAAACGACCATTTTTGTTTTATCGGAAAAATGAAGTGTTGTGTAATTGCTCGATGCTTCGCACCGCACAATGGTTTCGGGCCGAATGAAAACCAGTCCTTCCTGTGTGGCAAAAGGGATCCTGCCCGGTGCCAGTTGCGGTTGTTTGTATTGCTGCAGTAAAATGTCCAGTTGGTCCTTTAACTGATGATGGCGTTGTTTCTTTTCATAGCGCTGAACAGCAGCTACCAGTTCGTCCGCATCAATGGGCTTCAGCAGGTAATCCAGCGCGGCAAATTTGAAAGCTTTGATGGCAAATTGATCATAAGCCGTGGTGAAAATAACGTCGAAGGTTGGCTCAGGAAACGTATAGATAACCTCAAAACCATTTTTGTGTGGCATTTCAATGTCGAGAAATACCAACTGCGGTACGTGTTGCCGAATTGCGGTTATGCCTTCGTCTGCACTGCCGCAGAGTGCCCCCACCTGCACCTGCGGGCAATAGTTTTGCAGTTGCCATTCCAGCATCTCCAGGGCATTTTTTTCATCGTCAATCAGAATGGCTTTTATCATACAGTTTTTCTCTAAACAATTTGTTTTATGGTTACACCGTAAGCGGCATTTTAAGCCGCCGTTGCCGGCAGTACGATGGTGACCTTTGTACCCTTTCCATGGCCCTGCGAGTCGGTCAAATCATCTACCGAAACATTTGCATTTATATTGTAAAGCTCATTGATCAGGAAGATGCGGTCCTGACTGATCTGCATGCCGTAGGATTTTTTTGCAATTATCTCCTTGCTTTTTAATTCTCTTGCCCGTTGACGGCCGATGCCGTTGTCTTCAATTTCAGCGATCAAACTGTTTTCTTTTGTCTGCTGAAAGCGAATCCATAGTTTACCGCCGCCGGATTCACGGTGAAGCAACCCATTCCAGATAGCATTTTCCACGTAGGGCTGCAACAACATGGAAGGAATGTTGACGGTCTCGGGCAGGATTCCTTCATCTACCTCGATGCAATAATCAAATGCCTGATCAAAACGCAATACTTCCATTTCAACATAGAGTCGTAACGTTTGAATCTCTTTGTCCAATGTGATAAGTTCGTTGGCTGAGTTGTCTAAAATCAGGCGGATCAGCCGGGCAAATTTTGTGAGGTAACTGGAAGCCGTTTTGTGATCGCTTTTGACAATATAACGATTGATAGAGTTGAGGCAATTAAAGATAAAATGCGGATTCATTTGTGCCCGTAAAGCCCGCATTTCGATCTGGTGAATTTTTTTGTTATAGACAGCTTTCAGCTGGGTTTCGTGTTTTATCTGCCGAAGGCGGTAAATGAAAAATGCAGCAAAAAGGATCAGCAACAAGCCGCCAGCAATTCCGTAGGTTTTCAGACGGGTGCTATATTGCTGCCGGGCCATTTTCCGCTCCTGTTCCAGTTGCTGTTGGCGAAGCGTTTGTGCAAAGGTTACATCCCGTATTTGTCGCACTTTCTTTTGGTTAAACAAACTATCTCTCAGAGCCAGCGTTAAGGACTGGTATCGGTAAGCACTGTCCATCCGGCCCTCTGCGGCATACAAATCACTTAAAAACGTAGTGGCCAACAATTCAAGGATCGGAGATTTGATTCGCTGATACGTTTCCAGCGCCAGATGACCATAATAAAAAGCCGAATCGTTCTGCTTTTCACGGGCAAGTAGTTTAGCTATACCTAATTGTGAACCGGCAATAACATCCGGACGTTGCGCCTGATGAGCAAGCTGTATACTCATTCTGTAAAAAGAAAACGAACGTGCATTTTCACCCTGTTCACGGTAGTAATTACCCATGTTTACCACAGCAAGGCTTAGAAGGTCCATATCCCCGATCGCCTTTGCAGTTTCATATGCAAGCTTTCCATAAAAAGCGGCCGAATCCCTGTGCTTCATTTCCGCATGTGCAGTGTACGAAACAATAATATATCCCATCAGGGAATAACGCTTTATGTCTTCTTCTTTTTTAAAATATCCTGAATGAACAATGGCCTTGACCTGCCAGGCGTACTCCAGTGCTTTTTCGAAATCCAGCATTTGGGTGTAAATCCTCCACACGGCCCGGGTAGCCCAGAATAAGTTGATGGTATCGGTGCCCGATTTAGCCAGCTCGAGGTTGTACAAAGCAGTTTCAAGTGCCCTGTAATGATCACCGGTTTGGGCATACACATCAACCAATGACCGTAAAATCCGGCCCACGGCCGACTTATCATTGATCTTTTGTGCCAGATTTAATGACTGCTGGTAGTAGAACAGTGCAGAGTCTCTGTTGACCCAAACATATCGCTGTCCAAGCAGGTGCAAGGCTTTCACTTTACCCGTATCTGTTTTCTCCTGTCGGAGGACGAACTGAACACTATCAATTTGTTTTCGTCTTTTTGCGTCGATGTCGTCTATGAAACCTGCGCCCTTGCACAGAATGTGGCGGCTGCTAAAAGCAGTACGCATACCAGTCTTACCAAAACCGCCGGAATCACGAATGGAAAAACCTTTGCAGGCATGGCTGTAAAGTCTAAACAAACCGGCATTTGTTTATGAGCAAAATTCATCATATTAAATCTACTGCTAATTGCTCAATACTGATTCCGGCTTTTGCCAATGGCCTTTGGGAATGCGTAAAATGTTTGACAGGGTGAGCAACCGGTGGAGATATTGCTTTTTTCAGCCTGCAAATGTGTATCTCCTTTCCGTCGATATAAAAGAGAAAGTCCCGTTTCGGTTATGAAATATTGATGAACGTGAAGTCTGTGACAAAACCTTACTCTTCTTTTCCCCGTTCAATGCAGTAGATTCAGAAACAATGGCTGACCCATATTGGAAAAATACCGCTCTTTACCGTTTTGCAACAGCGCTGGTTTCCTGCCAAACAATCCGGGCAAGCAGCTTGCCCTCCGGCAACTCGCTGGAAGAATAATAAAGGTTCACTCTTGCTTGTTTGAAGTTTCCAAGCTCTTTCCGGTGAAAACCCATCAAAGACTGGTCATTAGTTCCATCGCCAAAAGACAGTTTCTTCACCAGCTCGTTATTTTCATTGCGGATGGTGATGATCCTGCTTTTCCCACTCTGGCCGCAGTGTGAATACAGCACATCGATTTTATCTTTTTCGCTGCCGGAAACCAGGGAAAGAGTTTTCACCGACTGATCAACATGTACAAACTGCCGGTGCACCTGTTTTCCATTGAGGTAAATAGCAAACATATCACCGCCCCATTTGCCTGAAAAGGAAGAAATGGCGATCCAAAATGCTGATGCAAAACAAAAGGCAATGAGCTTTTTCATGTGGAAGTTTTTGTAGTTTGAAATGCGTGAACCAGTGGCTCACCGATTGGCATAACAAAGGAACCTGCAATTCGAAACGAGAACCAATTTCTTTGACAAACCGTCAACCCTACTTGATTAAATGCCATTTAATTATACGATGCCGAAATAACAGAAGAGAAGAACAGGAGAATATACCTAAATGCATTAAAAAGCCTACAATAAGAAAACCTTCGGAGAAGAATTTTCTTTCCATTCCCCCACCTTTAATTTTTATTTTCGCCGCATGTCATCGGATATAAAAGAACTGCAAAAGCAGACGGAAAGCCTGCTGAAAAAAATCAAAGAAGAGAAGCTTACAACAGACGAGATATATGAGCTGAAAGGCGTGCTGCGCTTTCACGAACACCGCTACTATATTCAGAACGATCCGTTGATTTCTGACTATGAGTACGATACCCTCTACAAAGGATTGGAAAAGCTGGAAAGCGAAGCCCCCGATCTGGTAACGCCGGATTCGCCTACCCAGCGGGTAGCCAAAGGGCTGACCAAAGAATTTCCAACGGCGCAACACCTGGTGCCCATGCTCTCTCTGGCCAATTCCTATAACACCGAGGACCTGCTGGACTTCGACCGGAAAGCCCGTGAGTTGACCGGGCAATCGGAAATTGAATACTGCGTAGAGCCGAAATTCGACGGCGCCAGCATTTCATTGCTTTACGAGAATGACCAACTGGTAAGGGGCGCCACCCGCGGCGATGGGGTGCGGGGCGACAACATTACTCCCAACATCAAACAAATCCGAACCATTCCGCTGTCGGCCCGCTTTTCGGCCTATGGCCTGCAAGCGGTGGAGATCCGCGGCGAGGTTCTGATCAACAAGAACAATTTTAAAAAATTCAACGAAGCCCTGGCCGAACAGGGAGGGACACCGCTGGCCAATCCACGCAATGCCGCCGCCGGCACACTGCGTATAAAAGACCCGGTAGAAGTGGGCCGCCGGAAGCTGGAAGCATTTGTTTATCATGTCAGCTATTATATCAGCAAAGAAGGTGTGCAGAAGACGGATGACGGATTGCAGATGGCAGATGACAGCGGCAATAAGGTTAGTGACGATGTTCCTGCATCTGTCATCGATCATCTGTCATCCTATCTCACCACCCACTCCGGCACGCTGGATATGCTGTGGGAACTGGGATTCCGCAGCCCGGCCAAAGAGAAAAAAGTACTGAAAGGCATACAGGCTGTTATTGATTACTGTAACGAATTTGAAGCCGGCCGCGATGACTTGCCGTACGAGATCGATGGTATGGTGATCAAGGTGAATGATTTTGAACTGCAGGACAAAATGGGCATGACCTCGCACCATCCCCGGTGGGCCATGGCGTTCAAATTCAAAGCACGGCAGGCCACCAGTAAACTGCTAAGGGTTGAATACCAGATCGGCCGAACCGGCAACATCGGCCCTGTGGCGAAAATCGAACCGGTACCCATTGGCGGTGTTACCGTCAGTTCTATTTCGCTCTTCAACGAAGACGTCATTCGTGAAAAAGACATCCGGATCGGCGATACAGTTTTGGTGGAGCGGGCAGGCGATGTGATTCCCTACATCGTAAAACCGCTGACGGAGCTTCGCAACGGCAATGAACAACCGATAAATTTTCCTACGCATTGTCCTTCCTGTGGCGACGAGCTTTTCCGTTCACCCGAGGAAGCGGCCTGGCGCTGCGTAAACGCCACCTGCCCGGCGCAGTTGCTGGAACGCCTGATTCATTTTACCTCGAAAGATGCCATGGATATTCGTGGATTGGGCGAGGCCAATCTTGAAAAATTTTACAAGCTTGGGCTGCTTGGCTCCATTCCGCAGATTTATCAACTGGATTATGAGGCCATCGGAAAAATGGAAGGTTTTGGCGCAAAATCCATCAGCAACCTGCAAACCGCCATCACTAACTCCAAAACACAGCCGCTTTACCGGCTTATCTTTGCACTGGGCATCCGTTTTGTGGGAGAAACCATGGCAAAAACCCTAGCAGCAGCGGTGGATCACCTCCTCGACCTGCAACATTTTGATGAAGAAAAACTACAATCGTTGGAGGATGTTGGCCCCAAAGTAGCCAGCAGCGTGGTGCAGTTTTTCAGCAACGAAGACAACATCCGGATGCTGCAGGAACTGGAAGCCCTGGGACTTCAGCTAAAAGCTGAAAAGCGGGAAGCGGCAGGCAGTGGTAACCTCGGCGGACAAACGTTTTTATTCACGGGTACACTTAACCGGTTGAAACGTAGCGAGGCGGAAGGGATGGTGGAAAAGGCGGGCGGCAAGATCTTATCCGGTGTGAGCAGTAAGCTTGATTTCCTGATTGTAGGGGAAGATGCCGGGAGCAAACTGGAAAAAGCAAAAAAAATTGCCAGTATTCGCGTTCTTTCCGAAGATCAATTTTTAAAAATGATGGAACAGGCATGAATTTTTACGAAATTTAATGTGAAATCATTTCATTCTTTGGTTTGAAAAAATTGTTGCCATGATAAAAAAAATACCGGGTGAACAATGGAAGCAGTTATCGTTTGAAGGCAGTAAAGAGCTTCGGAACCACTACGCGGTTTCTTCGCATGGCCGGCTGGCCAGTTACAAGGAAGACGTGCTGGAAGATGGCAAACTGCTGAATGGCTCGTTAACAACGGGCTACCGTACCCTAAATCTGCACCGGCCTGAACGGAAAAGCACATTGTACCTCCACCGGGAGATTGCCCGCCTGTTCATGAAGCGGCCTTCGCCCCGCTATAAATATGTGATCCATAAAAATCACAACAAGCTGGATAACCGGGCCAGCAACTTGAAATGGGCCACCCTGGAAGAGATGATCCAGCACCAGCAAAAAAGCCCCGCAAAAATCGCCTACAAGAAAAAGCAGGCCGAAAGAGAAGTGGGCCTGAAGCTTACCGCTGCACAGGTACGCCGCATCAAGGATATGCTGAACAACGACAAACGTCGCCTGACCATCAAACAAATGGCCGAAAAATACGACGTCAGCGAAATGACCATGTACCGGATCAAGAGTGGTGAGAACTGGGGAAGAGTGTAATTGAGTTTGGGGTTAGGTGTTTGCGCTTGGAGTTGGCATGACTGGTCAACATTCTATACAGGCAATAGACTTTTTGTATTGCCCGAATAAAGACTTTTAATGATAAATAAAAGAGACGCTTCTTTAACAGGAAGCGTCTCTTTCAATTTAATGGCAGTTAAATCATTTTATGCTGATCGACTAAACAACCCCAAACACCAAACGCCTAACCCCAAACTATTTCTCTTTCGGCAACGTGGTCCAGTGTCTTCCATCTTTTGCAATCAGGGCTTCCGCATCTTCTGGTCCCCAGGAACCAGGAGCATAGTTGGGAAAATCAACGGGTGGCCGTGTTTGCCATGCATCCAGTATTGGCTGTATCACCTCCCAGGCCCTTTCTACCTGGTCAGCCCGCATAAATAGGGTTGGGTTGGCCTCAATTACATCCTGCAGCAGGGTTTCGTAAGCTTCCGGCGCTTTGTCGCCATAGGCATCGGTGTAGTTAAATACCATATCTACCGGTTGCAATACCATCTGCGGACCAGGTTGTTTGGCCTGGAAGCGAAGCCGGATATCCATCTGCGGCTGAATGCTGATGACCAGCCGGTTGGCCCGCCAAGTTTCGCCTGCTTCTGTGGGAAAGGCGTATTGCGGGGCGGGTTTAAACTGGATCACCACCAGCGTGGTTTTGGTATTCATGGCTTTGCCAGTGCGTACATAAAACGGCACCCCACGCCAGCGCCAGTTGTCCACGTAAAACTTTACCGCAGCAAACGTTTCTACCCCGGATTTTTCAGCTACGCCTTTTTCCTCCCGGTAGGAAATTACTTTTTCGCCGCCGTTCCAGCCTTCGCTGTACTGGCCCCGGACGGCATGCTGGTGTACCGCCTCTTTTGACCAGCAACGGATGGCCTTTAATACATCCAGCTTTTTGTTTCGGATTTCGTCGGCGGCAAACGAAACCGGTGCTTCCATCGCCACCATGCACATGAGCTGCAGAATGTGGTTCTGAACCATGTCACGCATGGCGCCAGCACCCTCGTAATACGACCCGCGACCTTCAATGCCAATGGCCTCGGCCGCCGTGATTTGTATATGATCGATATAATTGCTGTTCCAGAGCGGCTCAAACAGGGCATTGGCAAAACGCAGGGCCAGGATGTTCTGCACGGTTTCCTTGCCCAGAAAATGATCGATTCGGTAGATCTGCCGTTCTTCAAACAACTCGCCCAACTGAATATTTAATTCCCGGGCACTTTTTAGGTCATGCCCAAAGGGTTTTTCATACACCATCCGCGACCGGGCGGGATCGGCCGTAAGCCCGGCTTCATGAAGTTTAACAGCGATACCCGGCGCCAATTGTGGCGCCACAGACATGTAAAAAATCAGGTGTGGCTCTGTGTCCCATTCTTTTGCCTTTTGTTTTACCAACCTTGCGATTTGTTGGTAAAGCCGCGTCTTGCCTACATCGCCTTTCAAATAATCTACTTGTTTAGAAAAGGTTTTCCAGTGTTCTTCCAGACCGTCTTTACGGCGGGAATGTTCTTCAATCCCTTCCCGGATATACTCCCTGTAAGTGGTATCGCTATATTCTGATCTTCCGATGCCTACGATAAAGGTTTCATCAGGAATATATTTATCCAGGTAAAGGTTGTATAAAGCTGGTAACAGCTTGCGGTAAGCCAAGTCACCACTCCCGCCAAAAATGAAGACGATAACGGGTTCCAACGGCTTTGCTTTGTATTCACTAATCATGGTTGTTCAGTTGTATCACTATTCCATTCGGTATGAAAAACACCTTCGCGATCAATTCGTTGATAGGTATGGGCGCCAAAAAAATCGCGTTGTGCCTGAATTAAGTTAACCGGCAGCCGGCTGGTGCTGAATGCATCAAAATAAGCCAATGCGCTGCCCATAGCCCCTACCGGAATGCCGGCCTGCGCGGCCAGTGCAATCACTTTTCTTGTCGACGTTTCTTTATCCTGCAGGAAGCCGGCCATGGTTTTATCCAGCAATACATTGGAAAGCTCCGGGTTGCTTCTGAATATTTTATCAAAATCGTACAGGAGCAGCGAACGGATAATGCAGCCTCCTTTCCAGATGCGCACCACGTTGGCCAGTGGAATCTGCATGCTATATTCCTGTGAGGCGCTTACCAACAGGCTCAATCCCTGGGCATAGGCCATCACAAAACAAAAACCAAGCGTTTCTTCCAGGGCTGCCTCAAGTTCTTTGGCAGAAAATTTCAGCTTTGTTACTGCCGGCTTGTACAACTCACCTGCCTGCATTCGTTCCTGCTTATAGGCCGATAAACTGCGGGCTGCCACCGCAGCATCAATGGTAGGAATGGGCACACCCAGGTTCAGCGCATCCTGCGAGGTCCATTTTCCTGTGCCTTTGGAGCCGGCTTTGTCCAAAATGGCGTCAACGAGATAATGTTTTTCGTCTGGCTTTTCTACATCCAGCGTCCTGAAAATTTCAGCCGTGATCTCGATTAAAAAAGATTGCAGGCTGCCCTTATTCCAGCGGGCAAACACCGCATGCAGGTCTTCGTTGGAAAAGCCGCCGCCGCGCTTTAAAATATCATAGGCTTCGCTGATAAGCTGCATCATCGCATACTCGATACCGTTATGAACCATCTTTACATAGTGGCCCGCCGCACCGTTGCCTACATAATCCACGCAGGGATGGCCATCAGCTTTGGCGGCAATGGCTTCCAGAATGGGCCGCAGGTATTCATATGCAGCCTTGTCGCCACCCGGCATCATGCTGGGACCAAACCGGGCACCGGCTTCACCACCTGATACACCCATGCCAAAGAAATGAATGCCTTGCGGCTGCAGCGCATCCACCCGCCGCTGCGTATCGCGGTAAAATGAGTTACCGCCATCAATCAGGATGTCGCCTTTCTCCAGGTGCGGCACCAGGGTCTGTATAACATCGTCCACCGGCTTGCCGGCAGGCACCAGCATCATGATCTTTCGGGGCGTTTTCAGGCTTTGCACCATTACCGAGATATCCGTTGTACCTTTTACAACCGTGCCTTCACTTGCGGCTTCTTCCAGTTTATCAGCCCGCTCCTGTTTCAGGTCGTAACCAATCACGGAAAAACCGTTATCCGCCATGTTCAGCAAAAGGTTACTTCCCATCACACCAATTCCGATCATACCAAAATCAAAGCTCTTGTTCATCCTTTCTTGTTTTGGGTAAAAAATTACGGGCGGGTTGTTTGCGGTGCTTTTATAAGCGGGTCCGTGGCACCATGGTGACAAGTGTAACAGGTCACGGCCAGTTGCGAGTTCAGCGTAATGGCAGATCCGGTGTGGTTAAAATATTTTTTATTGAGGTCATTGGTCATGGTCATCATGTCACGGGCCACCAGTTTGTGCTTGTTGGCATCCGAGGCAAAATCAAACGCCTTGTTATCGGCCGTGCGGGCATGGCAGAAATTACATTTTACATTGAGCGAAGCGGTAAAATGGTGCATCACGCTGTCCATTTGCTCCTTTGTGATGTCTTTGGGCAGCACTTTCAGGTTTTTGTACATCGAATTGGAGGACTGATTGGTAACGGCGCAGGAAAGGGCTACCATCCCTACGAAGGCAACTGTGACGAAAAACGTTCTTTTCATTGATCCTGTTGTTTTTGGTTTGGAATACCACGCTTTCAGGTGCGGCGTGCAGTTTTCAGAAAGCGTTAAAGTTAGCCTCAATTTAGAGAAAAACTGTCGTTGTGAATCCTGTACCCTTTCTTTCCCGCTGCCGCTTCGTAAATTTGCAGGCTTAAATTTTTGAAAGATGGCTGACCTGGTTAATGAGTTCAATTCCTACCGTGAGAAGATGAATGACGTGATCCTGAGCAAGAACAACCTTGTGCTGAAGCGGCTCTGGAACCTGGATACAAATACATATGAAGACGGTGCGCTGGATAAAAAAACAAAAGAAATGCTGGGGCTTGTGGCCAGCATGGTGCTGCGCTGCGACGATTGTATCAAATACCATTTGGGCAAAAGCCATGAACTGGGTGTGACCACAGCGCAGATGTACGAAATTTTTGCCGTGGCCAATATTGTTGGTGGAACCATCGTGATTCCGCATACAAGAAGAGCGGCAGAATACTGGGAAGAATTAGTAGGTTCAAATGCGCAGGAAGAGGTAAATAGCTAATGCAGAATGGCGCCAGATTCGGCAGGAAAAGATTTCATGGAAAAGAAGCAGCTAACAGACATTTATATTAACTTTAAAACAAAACAAGAAAACTGATTGCCGGTAAACGATAACTCCTAACCGACTTGCGGTTTTCTCCTCTATTCAATATGGAAACAGTAGCACAAAATAAACCGGCCCTTACGGCCAAGGACTTTGCCACCGACCAGGAAGTACGGTGGTGTCCGGGCTGCGGCGATTATTCCATCCTGGCGCAGGTGCAAAAAGTAATGCCCACGCTGGGGATTCCCCGCGAGCAGATTGCCATTATCTCCGGCATTGGCTGCTCATCGCGTTTTCCGTACTACATGAATGTGTACGGAATGCACTCCATTCACGGAAGGGCTACGGCCATTGCCAGCGGACTGAAAGCTTCACGGCCTGACCTGAGTGTTTGGATCGTTACCGGCGACGGCGATGCACTGAGCATTGGCGGTAACCACACCATTCACCTCCTGCGCCGCAATTTTGATGTGAACGTGCTGCTCTTCAACAACCAGATTTATGGCCTGACAAAGGGACAATATTCCCCCACATCGGAAGAAAATAAGGTTACCAAGTCCACACCGTTTGGCTCTATTGATCATCCGTTTAATCCCATGGCCCTTGCCCTGGGTGCCGATGCCTCTTTCATTGCCCGCAGTATGGACCGTGATCCAAAACACCTGCAGGCCATGTTGCTTCGGGCACACGGGCACAAAGGCGCTTCGTTCCTGGAAATCTACCAGAACTGTAACATCTTCAACGATGGCGCTTTTGAAATTTTCACTGAAAAAGGCACCAAGGCGGATAATGCCCTGTTTGTGGAAAACGGTAAGCCCCTCATTTTTGGCGCCAACAGCGACAAAGGCATAAAGCTTGACGGTTTCAAACCGGTGGTGGTTGACCTGAACAACGGCCACAGCGCTGATGACCTTTGGGTGCATGACGAAACGGACCTTTTCAAAGCACAGATTCTTACCCGTATGTTCGACGATCCACGGGTGGAAGGGCACCTGCCCCGCCCCTTTGGCGTGTTCTACGAGGTTTCCCGGCCTACGTATGAAGCCGTAATGGCACAGCAGATCGAGTGGGCCAAAGAGAAAAAGCCTGCCGATCTGGACAAGCTGCTACGGGGAAATGAAGTCTGGAATATTGTTTAGAAAAAATGGTTTATTCAGAATACATGGCCGCATTTGTTGCGGCCATTTTTGTAATTTAGAAAGAAATGAAAGCAATGCTGACGAAACAACAGGTGCTGGCGGCTTTAGAAGACCTGCCGGACAAATTTGATACGCATGAGCTATTTGAAAGAATCCTTCTTCTGAAAAAAATTGAAGAAGGCCGCAAACAAATCAGCGAAGGCAAAACCTACACCATGGATGAAGCAAAAGAAAAGCTGAACAAATGGCTCAGGTAAAATGGACGGAGCAAGCCCTGAAAGATGTTGAGGAGATTGGTCAATACATAGAAAAAGTTTCATTTCAATATGCAAAAGAACAAGTAGAGGCCATTTTTGAAAAAGTAAATCAATTAGAAAATTACCCGTTGAGTGGAAGGCCTGTACCCGAACTGAAAGATCTTACAATCAGACAGCTTCTTTGTGGTAATTACAGGATCATCTACGAAGTAGAAACAGAAGAGTACCCTATTATCCTAACAGTTCACCACCAGTCAAGATTACTGGAAAACAATCCTGCAATGGCAAACAAGCCACCGGAGAGCTAAGCCAACTTATTCTGCAGCCCCAAATTCTGCAACTTGCCTTCCAGCACATTGGCCAGTTGCACCACCGCTTCATTATCCCGTTTGCTGGCGCCGTTCATTTTTGTCGGAAACAGCAGGATGCCGTTATAAATGTTGTATTCCAGCGTCAGCTCATATTTGTTGAGCCGGAACGCCCAGCTGATGGCATCAAAATCATCTTCTTTGCGGTTGAATGAAACAGAGAAAGCATCGCTCAGGAGGGAGGCTACTTCGTAAAAGCGCTTTAAACCGCCGGCAGCATCGATCACCGCTTCGGTAAAGCCAAGTGTTGTTCTTAGGGTTAGACTCATATAGCAAGGGGTTTTATCTGGTGAGGGTTTGCATTCATGCAACCAAGACAAGCAAGTCTGCTGATTTGTTGCACAGCTTATATTACGCCAACATTAACTCTTGAATTTGGGCTGCTTTTTCTGATTGCTGCCATCCAGCAGTTTTTCAGCGCCTACATTTTTTCCATCGGTGCCGCAACCATACTTGGGCGGAAAGGCTTTGTTCCACAAGCTGCACGAAGACAGCAGCGCTGTCGCAGCAATCAGAATAAAGGAAAAACGAAGTAGTTTCATTGTCATGGGGTTTACAGAGTAAACGATAAATATAATCTCAAATTGTTTTATTTGCAACATTGGCCTCCGCAAACCACCTGGCATAACCCACATAATTGTTGGCAATGCGGGCAATTTCCCCCTCCACTTTTTCCGGCGAAATGGCCTTTACTTTCTTTGCCGGTACGCCTGCATAAATCGAACCACCTTCGCAAACGGTCCCTTCCAGCACCACCGCTCCTGCGGCAATGATGGTATTGCTGTGTACAATGGCATTGTCCATGATAATAGCGCCCATCCCAATCAGCACATTGTCGTGCACCTGGCAGCCGTGCACAATAGCATTATGCCCAATGGAAACATTGTTGCCAATGATGGTTTGTGTGCGTTTATACGTACAATGAATAACAGCGCCATCCTGCACATTCACTTTGTTACCCATGCGGATGCTGTTCACATCGCCCCGCACGACGGCATTGAACCATACGCTGCATTCCGTCCCCATTTCCACATCGCCAACAATGGTGCAGTTGGGCGCAATAAAACAATCCTCGGCCCATTTGGGAAAAACGCTTTCCACTGGTAAAATCAAAGCCATGGCTCTTTGTGTTTAGTACGGCCGAAGGTAGCAGGTTTTTCACCGCAGCGAACAGGAGAAGCGGAGGCTTTTGCGGAGCCCCTTTTTTCCACTTCTCTGCGAACACCTCCCGTTCTCTCGTTCTCCGCGGTTAGTTTTGCCCGATGAACTTACGGCAGCTTTTTTTACAACATGTGGCGCAAACCTCATCGGCCCCATTGGCCATTGAGATTGTGAAAGCGGAAGGATGTAACCTGACAGACGCTTCGGGGAAGAAATACCTTGATCTGATAGGCGGCATTAGTGTGGCCAACGTCGGTCACCGGCATCCCAGCGTGGTGGAAGCCATTAAAAAGCAGGCCGATGATTACCTGCACGTGATGGTGTATGGCGAGTTTGTGCAAAGCCCGCAGGTGCAGTATGCACACCTGCTTACGGAACATTTACCCTCTTCACTCAATTCTGTTTATTTTACCAATTCCGGTGCCGAGGCTGTGGAAGGTGCCATGAAGCTTGCCAAGCGGGCAACCGGCCGGGTAGAGATGGTGGCGTTTGAAAATTCGTATCACGGATCTACGCAGGGCGCATTAAGTATCATTGGTGATGAATACTGGCGGGCCTCCTACCGACCGTTGTTGCCGGGCATCCATCATTGCCGGTATAATGCAACAGAAGATTTGGATTACATTACCGAAAACACAGCCTGCGTGATTGCCGAAACCGTTCAAGCCGAAGCCGGTGTTATTTTACCCCGCAAAGAATGGCTGCAGGCCTTGCGAAAAAAATGTTCTGAGACCGGCACCCTGCTGATTTTCGATGAAATCCAGGCCGGCTTTGGCCGCACCGGAAGCCTTTGGGCATTTGAACAATACGGTGTGGTTCCGGATATTTTATTACTGGGAAAAGCACTCGGCGGCGGACTACCTCTCGGCGCTTTTATCGCCGGCAAGTCGCTTATGGATCACCTGACCGACAATCCAGTGCTGGGACATATTACCACGTTTGGCGGCCACCCGCTTTGTTGCGCGGCCGGCAAAGCAGCCTTTGAAGCCCTGTTGGAAGAAGGGTTGCACAATTCTGTTAGTGAAAAAGAGGCCTTGCTTAAAGAACTGCTCATTCACCCCAAAATCCAATCGCTGCACACAGCCGGCCTTTGGGCTGCCGTGGAATTTGACAGCTTTGCCACCGCCAAAAAAATTATCGATACCTGCATTGAAAACGGCGTCCTTACCGATTGGTTCCTGTTTGCCGCCAACAGCCTGCGTATTTCTCCACCGCTCAACATTACCGAAGATGAACTCCGGAAAGCCTGTTCAGTGATCCTGCATTCCACAAACGTCTCCTGAGGGTTTTGCGCTTTGCGGCCTGGCCATTAACTTGCGGCAAACACCAAAACTATGGTTCCTGCCTTTATGAGAATAGGCATTCTCCTTTTATACATTGCCGTTTCGTTCGTCTCTTTTTCCCAGCAAACACCAACACCCCGCACACTTTTATGGCGCATCAGCGGGAAAAGCCTGCAAAAACCCTCGTACCTCTACGGCACCATACACCTGCAGAACAAGCGTCTCTTTCAGTTTAGCGATTCGCTTTACAGCGCCATTGCACAAACCGAAGGCCTTGCAACGGAACTGGATTTTCGGAGCCTAATGGATTCTCTTTTTACCAACATGGAAGCAATGGAAAAAAAAGAGGAACATCTCACCAAACAAAAACTAAAGCTTGACCGGAGCAAGCTGCACCCTTCTGTGCTGAACCTGTTGCGTAAATATGGCGTAACGGGCAATACCATCACCGCCAAGCAATTAAAAGATATTCATGACTACCGTTTGCGGCAATTCTTGCTTGGCGGCGAAATGCCCACCATCGTTGACGCCTTTCTTGCGGAACTGGCCCAACGACAGGGAAAGTGGACCGGCGGTATTGAAGACGTGGAAGACCAGTTGGACGTGAACGATGTGATGGGAACTGACCTGAAAGTGGAAACGGTACTGCAGCCGGAAAAAGAATACCGCAAGGCGATTGACAGCCTGATAACCATCTACCTGGCGCAGGACCTTGATCAAATAGACGCATGGAGCGGCCGGTCCTTAAACGGCAAAATGCGGGATGCCCTGCTTATCAGGCGCAACGTAAAGATGGCCTACCGCATGGACAGCCTCTCGGCGGTACGCACCACGTTTTTTGCCGTTGGTGCTGCTCACCTTCCCGGCGATTCGGGGGTAATTCAGCTTTTGCGCAACCGGGGCTTTGCGGTTGATCCTGTGTTTTCCACCACCACCATCGACGGCGCAACCTACGCTTCGCGATTAGAGGAAAAACCATGGAAGCTTATACAAGGCATCGACGATGCCTACACCGTAAAAATGCCCGGCATTCCTACTGATATGCGCAAGTCCGCAGGCGACCCGAAAATGAAAATGTTTTATGACCTGACCTCCATGACGGTTTTTATGAGCATGCATGTCAATGGTTTCGATACCAAAACAAAGTCGCTGGACATGATGTTACAGGAAGGTGCAAAAAACATGGGCGGGAACACAACCCTGAAAACAGTAACTGTCACGCATCATGGAATGGAGGGCAGAGAAGCCACAACGTCCAAAGATGATTATACCTTCCGTATCCGGGTGTTTTCCAGGGGCCACACCTTTTACATGCTGATGGCCGGCACCGCCAAAAAAAACCCAGCCGGAAATGCCGAAGTGGACCGATTTTTCGCCTCCTTTGTTCCCGGCGAAGAGCCGCAGAAAAAAGCCTGGGTCCCGTTTGTAGCACCGGATAAACCAGCAGCGGTACGCATGCCCGGTCTTCCGGAGAAGGACCATAAAACGGATGCAAAAGCAGACAGCAACGCTGTTTGGGAATTTTCAACCTACGCCCTTACCGACCCGGCTACAGGTTATTATTACCTTTTTCAGCACCGGCAGACAAGATCCGGCAACTTTATTGAAAATGACCTTGCGCTTCTGCAAGCGATGTACGATGATTATGCTGGCAGGCTGGATACCATCACCCGGTTTGACGTCACCGAATACAACGGTTACCCGGCTGCTCACATGGAGTACGAAGAAAGGTCGGTGAATGGCCTATACAAAGCCCTTATTGTACTACGCGGAAACCAGGTTATCCTGCTGCTAGGCGGGGCCGTAGAAGGCAGTGATATGAATGATATTGACAGCTACCTTCAATCCCTGGAACTATTGCCCTATGAAAAGACGGCCTGGCAAAAAGCCGATGGCCCGGGTTTTTCCACCCTCGCTCCGGCCTCCTTCCGTAAAATTTCTACGATTGACACAACGGCCAGCGATCCGCATTTTGAACAGCATTGTACCTACGATGAAAAAGATGGGGTTTCTTACTTCGTTCAAAAAGCAGTTTTTTCACCAACCTACTGGGCGGCTGGCGACAGCCTTTATTTTGAAGGAAGAGTGCAGGCCAACCTTGGCGAAAAGGATACCTTGCTGCATCGCACCTGGGTGCAAAACGGAACCTTACGCGGCATTGACTTTACCACGCAGACCCGTGGTCATTCAGGTTTGCGACGGATTCGCATGCTGGTAAACAAAGACACACTTTATTCTCTCCTTGCCCGCTTCCAGGAAAAAGAATGGAAAGATGGCCTGCACCACAGCTTTTTCGAAAGCTTTCGTGTGCACAACGAAGTGCCGCCCGCCATTTATCAAAACAAGGCGGCCCAATTGCTGCAGGCCCTGACAGCCACAGACTCTACCGCATTTGCCCGTGCCCATACAGATCTTGACGTTGTGGTTTTTCAAAAAGAAGATTTGCCACTGCTGCACAAGGCGCTTCTGCAAACCTATGCCGATGACGAAGAGTATTATTCTACGCACAGCAAGTTGATAGATCATATTTTGCCGCTGGCAGATGCTACAACGCTTTCTTTTGCAGAAGCAGCGTACGCTAAACTCCAGGAGGGAGAAAACGTTAACCAGTTCCGACTGCTGCAACTGCTGGCACATATGAAAACCAGCGAATCCTTTGCAGTGCTAAAGCGCCTGTTACCTAATTTGCCCAGGGCCGGCAATGCCATAGTGCTGCAAAAGCCCCTGCTCGATTCTGCAGAACTGACCACAACGCTTTTTCCCGAATTGCTGCAAAAAGCAAATGATCCGCTATTTGGGACAGTCGTGGCCGTAGTGGCCAACCAGTTGGTAGAAGACAGCCTGCTGACAAAGGAAAACCTGAAAGCATATAAGCAGGAAATATTGCAGGGAGCTCATAACGAATGGAAGCTTTTGCAGGAAGGAACCTATGAACCCTGGGAAGTTGTACGGTGGGCCCACCTGCTGGGAGGGCTGAACGATCCCGAAGGCACCACCCTGCTGCGTACTATGCTGTTGCACAAAGATGCGTCCCTGAAGAAGGCCGTTATCCTGGCGCTTTTGCGCAACAACCATACGGTGCCTCCAACGGAAATTGTCAAAGTAGCGGCCGATAAAAGTCCAAGGCTTTCCTTCTACGAGGCTTTGCAGGAGTTGGGAAAAACAACTCTTTTCCCAGCCCTTTATACTTCACAGAAAAGTCTGGCCGAAAGCGAATTGTATAACCTGTTTTCGGAAGACTACGAAGATTTTACACTGACCTATGTTGGGCAGCGTACCAGCGTTTTTGAAGGCGCTTCACAACTATTCCATCTGTTCAAACTGGGACTGCCGGGTGAAGAAGACGGTGAACGCAATACCTATCTCTGCGTAGCGGGCCCCTATAAAACCGGCGCAAAAGAAAAAGTGCTGTACAGCAAGGCTTCCGGCGTTTACGGCGAGGAGGTTTTTCACCCGAAAAAGATCGACCAGATGCTAAAAGCTTACTTAAAGCAACTAGAGGAAGAATAAACTGCTTCCGTGTTTGTTTTTCCCAATAAAAAAGAGACGCTGTTTTAGCGTCTCTTTTTTATTGCTTTTACGTGAAGAACTCTTTCAGCCCGAAGTGGTCTAACACACAATTCACCACCCACGGAGCCTTTAGAAGTCCACGCCCAATGCCAGGTACATTTGTGGCTTGCCGCGGAAGAGGCCATCCATTTGCCAGGCCACGTCGTAGCGGACAAAATAACCCAACAGGGTGCTGCGGGCACCAAAACCATAACCGCCAGCAAACGGACCCACACCACCGGCCTTCACCTTCACAGCCACACCCGGCGCTGAGTTATTGGCGTAAAGAACATAAGGCCGTTCAAAATCATCATAGCCACCGTTCCAAGCTGTGCCCAAATCTACAAACTGCACCAGTTGGAAATTGCGCAGGAAGGCGTTGTTGATCGGCCGGTTAAACAGCGTTGCAAACACCGGAAAACGCACTTCCGAATTAAATACCAGGTTGTTGTTCCCGTTGGCCACGTTTTGTTTAAAACCACGCAGGTTCACGGCCAGCGCCTGGTAAGCATACGCGGCATCCGGGTCGGGCTGGTTGTTGGGCTCAAAATAACGGTAGGTTACTTCACCGGTATTCTGGTTTACCTTCTGGTTGTCGCCAAACTTCAGCCAGCCATCCACGCCACCCAGGTAGTACACCACTTTCTGGTTACCCCAGGAGAAATCACCGGCTGCCCGAACCGCCCAGATCAGGTTGCGGTACAGCGGCAGGTAATGGCGGGCATCAAAGCCAAAGTTCATCAGGAACTTACCCTCCGTATTGCGGATTTTATTCAACTGCGTAAACCAGTCGAAATAGAACTTATAACGCAGGCCATTTAAAATATTCTGCGCAGGGTTCACGGTGTTGTCGTGCACATATTCAGCCGATACCTGGCCATAGGTTTTTTTGTCATCCGGCTGCTTCAGGTAAGCAGGGTTGATGCTGGGAAACACATTCCTGTCGAAGCGTGGTCCTACGGTAAACCTTATGCTGCGAACACGGTCAAGCGCATACCGAATCCGGCCTAGGTAATAGCTGGAGTGCTGGTTGACGATAGCCAGGTTGGAGCCCAGGTCTGGAAACGGAATCTGGGTTTGCAGATTGCTGCGGTAATAAGTAAAGCCCCAGTCGAGGCGCCGGCGCAGGTTGGTAAATTCAAACAGCACATCGTTGTCTTTCAGATTCGGGGCGATGCGGATACCACCGGAGATTTTGATGTCTTCCAGCAGATCAACAGTTCCCATCCGTATCAAACCATTCAACTGGTTGCCGTTGGCCGGATCAATCGGTCCCACGCCGCCCTGGTAAGGCTGATAGCGGTTGATGACAAACTGCGTATTGTTCAACCCGGCCACTACGTAATCGTTAAAGAACTTACGCGGACGGTATTCGTACAGCTTTGCCCTTGACAAAACGGTTTCCTGCACCGGGTCATTCGCCGGGAGCACTCTTCCTACCTGCGATGAATCCCTGCGCTCGTTATCAAATTCGCTGTTGAAAAAGTCAGATGCGGCTCTGCGGGCCGTATCGGTGCCAAAGGGCTGATCGTTCATCAGCTTACTCAGTTCCATGCGCCTGCGCTCATCAATGCGTTTGCGGTAGTCCGTCGGACGGGCATTCACGTTGCGGCGACGTAGCGCCGTTTCATCCACTTTTATTTTGTACAAAAACTTGGTGTCGCCCTGGCGAATCACTTCACTTACCTGCGAGTTGTCGCCGGCGGTGCGGGTTTCCAGCAGGCTTGCCTGGTAATTCGTCAGCGGAAACACATAAGCCGAATCGTTGGTGACAGAAACATAACCTACCGAATCAATATCCGGTTTTTCCCATACTCGCAATACGCTGTCCACTTCTTCAATGGGCGGATTGCGCAACACTTCGTCGCCAATGTACACCAGCGTATCCAGCCCGGCTCTTTCGGAACGGAAGAAACCGGCATAGCGGTTTTGAATGCCGTTTTCATCGCTTACAAACGTAAAGTGCGCCTGCGAGTAAGCAGAAGGATAACGGGCATTGCCAAAGCTTAAATTGGTGAGCTGCGATATCTGCTTGAACTCCGTTTGTGTATTGGCGTTATCGATCAGGAAAATATTGTAGGGCTTTGCCGTAATAGCCGTATCGGAACTGGGTGCAGTGGCCGACGGACGGTTCGACGAAAAGATGATCCCCGTTTTACCCGGGAAGGCTACAAAGGCCGGATCCAGGTCGTCGTATACATCGTTGGTAATTTGCTCGTACCGTTCGCTGTCGATCTTATAGGTAAAGATGTCGGTTTGGCCACCCCGCACGGC
This sequence comes from Flavisolibacter longurius, assembly GCA_014163555.1. GTDB lineage: Bacteria > Bacteroidota > Bacteroidia > Chitinophagales > Chitinophagaceae > Flavisolibacter. Next base: position 39,807 of record JACJGO010000006.1, on the reverse strand, counting down.
ACTGAACAGGAGGGTATTGGCATCCAGCATGTACTTCATGTCGGTCACCTGGTCAAACATGGGCAGCTCCAGCTTTTCGCGTTTGATGCGGTTCACCACGTCATAAATAAACAGCTTGATCTTGCCTTCGTGACTATACAACACCGCCAGCCGGGTGCCCTTTCCGTCCCAAGCCAGGATAGGATAATTGGGGTTGATCTCGTCTTCGCCAGTCCGAGTGCCATAGGTCAGAAGCGTTTTTTTGTCGTAATAGTTTTCGTGCAACACTACGCTGTACTTGCCCTGCTTAAACTGAGTAACCGCATACATAAAGCTGCGCGGAAGGGGGTTGGCATTGAAGCGAATAAAATCCTTTCGTTCATTCACGTCTTCCGCAACGGTAACGGTTCCCCGGGGTGCAGCTTTCCGTCCGCGAATGTCCTTCAGGTACATGTCGGGCATTTCCTGCATAAAGTCCTGCAGAACTTCCTTGAATTTTTTCTTGGCGATTTTGTTGGTAGCGCTGTTCAGGTTACGGTAAATGCGGGACAGGTACAGAAGATAGGTGGTACGCTGACGGCCATACTTGTTACCGATGTAGTACCAAAAGGCATGACCGGCCAGGAGGGGTTTTTTATAGGCGAAATGATAAAAGTTTTTGTAATCGCCACCAAGCAATTCGTTTTTCAACTGGTTGTCCAGGGTGGTGCTCCATTCCTCTGCCGCATAGCTGATGTAACCATCAGTAAGCCATTTTGGAAGATCCAATAGGGTTTGGTTGGCGGCAAACTCGCCCAGGTCATCACCAAACAGGATGTTCTGCACCAGCACACTGGCAATGCCCTGGCGGATCTGGCGGCGCATGTTCTCACGGTTGCCGTCAAAGTAGAGCATCATCTTGTTGTTCACCAGCTTTGTAACACCACCGGAGCTTTGCCAGTCGATGCCCAGGCCAATGTTGCTCTGGTACATTTCATCAAAATTGTTGTACACAACCACGTTGGCACGGCGCTGCAAGCCATACTCCACAAATTCTTCCAGTTGGGGCAATTCTTTTTCGGCAATCTGCGCCACGTATTTGCCAAGCTCCAGGCCATCCTGGCTAAAGTAGGTATTGAAATTTTCGGTTTGATAATAGCGCCAATTGAACTTCTGGTACTGCACACGGTTTTTACCATATTCCACAGTGTTCACTTGGGCTTGGGCAAGAGAGAAAAAACAGGTGAAAAGAACGACCGCAACTGTCCGGTAACGCCATTTAATCATAAAGTGTGTGGTATAATATTTCGGAAATTGTGCTTCTTGATTGGTTGTAAATTGCAATTAAAAATACGAAAAACTGCATGCTTACGGTTCAAGCCTTTACTTTCAACCCCGTCCAGGAAAACACATATGTGCTTTATAACGAAAAAGGTGCGTGTTGTATTATAGATCCCGGCTGTTATTTTGCCTCTGAAGAAAAGGCTTTAACGGACTTTATTGAACAAAATGGTCTCACTCCCACACTTTTGCTAAACACCCATTGCCATCTCGACCATATTTTCGGTAACCGCTTTGTTGCCAAACGTTTTGGATTGAAGCTCCACCTGCACCCGAAAGAAAAACAGGTATTGGATCGTGGCCCCGCTTCGGGCCAGGCTTGGGGACTTCCCTTTGACAATTACGACGGCGAGCTGGTTTTCCTGAACGAAAGCGATACGATCCGCATTGGCGAGGACGAGTTGCATGTACTTTTTACCCCTGGCCATTCTCCCGGCAGCGTTTCCTTTTACGACAAGGAGGCCAAATTTGTGATTGCCGGCGATGTACTTTTCCAGGGCAGCGTTGGCCGCACCGATCTGCCAGGCGGCGATTTTTCCGTGCTGGAAGAAAGCATCAAAACAAAATTGTACACCCTCCCCGAAGACGTCATCGTTTACCCGGGCCACGGCGAAAGCACCACCATCGGCGATGAAATGAAGACGAATCCGTTTGTGAAGATGATCTAGGGCCGGCGCACAAGGCCATTTGTGAGTGGTGAGTGGTCAGTGGTGAGTTTAGGTCGCTCTTTACTCACCATTCACCACTCACGGTCTAGCTCAGGTACTTTGCTACAATCGGCAGGCGCCTTCCCACACCAAAGGCCTTGCTGCTGACACGGATAATGGGGCAGAACTGGGCCCGCTTGTATTCGTTCATATTTACCAGGCGAAGAATGCGAGTCACCAGCGCCGGATCGTAGCCTTCGGCAATAATCTCTTTCGGTCCCTGGCGCAATTCGATATAGTTGTACAGCACACGGTCGAGGACACCATATTCCGGCAGGCTGTCACTGTCCTTTTGCCCCGGCCGCAGTTCAGCCGAAGGCGCCTTGTTGATAATATTTTCGGGAATGATCTCACTATTGCGGTTGATGTATCTCGCCAGCGCATACACCTGCATTTTGTACAGATCTCCCAGCACACCTAAGCCTCCGGCCATATCGCCATAAAGGGTGCCGTAACCGGTAGCCAGTTCACTTTTGTTGGATGTGTTCAACAGGATGTAGCCAAACTTATTGGCCACGGCCATCAGCAGGTTACCCCGTACCCGGCTTTGAATGTTTTCTTCGGCTACGCTAAAGGGCAAGTCGCCAAAGATGGGATGAAGCTTTGTAAGGAACGTATCATAAATGTCTTTGATGGCAATGACATCATAACGGTTATCGAGGTTCTTGCTCAGTTGCTCTGCATCACTCACCGAATGACCCGATGAAAACTCCGACGGCATGAGGAGCACATGCACCGCTTCTTTTCCCAGGGCTTCCACGGCCAGTGCCTGCACCACGGCACTGTCGATGCCACCGCTGGCACCCAGCGTTGCCTTTTTAAAACCCATTTTGAAGAAATAGTCACGAATTCCCAGGATCAGGGCCCGGTGGATTTCGCTGATATTTTTGTCGTCGGTGAGGTAGGCAATGATATCGGAGCCCTTGCCCACATCGGCAGCAGAATAATAGTAAGTCCGGCCCCCCTGTCCGCCTAAGGCGGAGAATTGGCCCGGTTGCAGCGCACTGCTTTCCGGCGATACATTTTTATCTCCGGGCAGTTCCTGCTGCAGAATTTTTTCCGCCGTATTGTTTTCCGATAATGATGTTTCTACAGCAGCACCGGAATCCTGCAAAGGCTTGCCTTGTGTCGAGCTAAGTCCCCCCTGGGGGATTGAGGGGGCACTCCCCTTGGCGGGCAAGGGGGCTTCATACAAAAAGTAATCTTCTTCAAAATATTTCAGCTCTTTCACCTTGTTGCCTTCGGCATCGTACACCAGGCTACCGCCATCAAAAACAATCTCGGTTTGCGACCCCACGTTGTTACAATAGAGCATCGGAATCCGGTATTTTTCCGTATGCGCCTTTACGATACTGTTGCGAACCGTATCCTGTGCATAATTGTAGGGAGAAGCCGAAAGGTTGAGCATCACATCGGGGCCTTCTTTGATGAGTACTTCCATGGGGGTAAGGCGATAAAGCGGGTTGTCGCCCAGGTTCCAGATGTCTTCACAAATGGTAACGGCCAGTTTTGCCCCTTTGAATTCGATGCACTTCCATTCGAAAGCAGGCTCAAAGTACCGGTTCTCATCAAAGACATCGTAGGTAGGCAACAGGGTTTTGTGAATTTCCGTCTTCACTTCGCCTTCGTACAGGAAAAACGCAGCATTGAACAACTCTTTGCCTTCCTTGCGGCGATTGCGGGCCGGGCTGCCTATGAGCACACCAATGGTATCGGCATGGGCTTTTACTTTGTTGATGGCTTCGTAACACTGGGCTATGAAATCATCAAACTCCAGGAAATCACGGGGAGGATACCCACAAATACAAAGCTCCGAAAACAGCACCAGGTCGGCGCCTTCGGCCTTGGCCTTGTTAATTCCTTCTATAATTTTTTCTGTATTCGCTTCAAAGTTGCCAATGTGATAATTTTGCTGAGCCAAATAAATTTTCATCTCTCTTGATTATTCTAACGTTTCCAAAGTTCCTAAAGAATTCAAAAATAACGCCGGCTCGTTTGCCAGGCCTTTTTTGTGCCCTGGTATTGCTTTCGCTTGCCTCTTGCAGCGGCGATAAGGCGCCCGATGTCAGCGGCATCGAAACCGATATTACGATCCATCGTTTTGACAAAGATTTTTTTTCGGCCGATACAACACAACTGCAACCGGCCCTGCAACAACTTGAAGCCAAATACCCAGCCTTTTTGCCGCTGTACTTTAAATTTTTTGCCCCGGTTCGGGAGATTGCCGAGCAGCAAAATATTTCCTTTGGGGAAGCTTTACAGCAGTATTATCGCTTTATCACGCCGCTGTACAAAGCCGTGCAGAAAAAGTACAGCAACCTGGGCGAGGTGGAAAAGGGGCTGGAAGAAAACCTCCGGTATGTGAAGCATTATTTCCCCCGCTTTCAGCCGCCGGTGGTGCTTACCTCGGTGGAAAGCCTGAACCCGGAAAACCCGAATGAAATTTACGGAACCACCTACTACCAGGATACGCTGATCATCAGCCTGCAGATGTTCCTGAGCAAAAATTACCAGGCCTACGATCCCACGCAATACCCCGATTACCTGCGGCGCCGCTTCGAACCCGAGTATATTGTACCCAACTCGTTGCGGGCCATTGCCGGAGAAATTTATCGCGATACCAGCCAGACCTTTTCGCTGGTAGAGCAAATGATCGAAAAAGGAAAGCAGTGGTGGTTGCTGAAGAAGTTCCTGCCCCACACACCCGACAGTTTGATCACCGGGTACACCACACGGCAAAGCAAGTGGGTGGAAGCCGAAGAGGGCAATATCTGGGGCTATATCAACCAGAATGAAAACTTATTCTCAGTAGAGCAGGCAGCGATTCAATCCTACATTGGCGAAGCACCGTTTACCCAAACCCTTCCGCACGACAACAGCGGCGGCGGTGCGCCGGGCAATATCGGTCCCTGGATTGGCTGGCAGATTATCAAACGCTTTGAAGAGCGGAATGAAAAGCTGAGTGTGGAGCAGATTCTCCGCACACCAGCCAAACGCATTTTTGACGAGGCGAAGTATAAGCCGAAGTAGGCCTCAGGGAACAAGACAAAAAAAGGAAATAGGAGCTTCCTTTTTTGTAAGTGGTCATTGGTGAGTTTATTTCTTCCCTTCACCATTGACCGCTTACTACTCACCATCTTATTCCGCATGCGTGAGCTGGTATTTTTGAAAAGCGGCCAATAAAGCATCAACCTGTTGGCGCCTGTCGTAGCCGGCGGCAAGTACCGCCTCCACTTCTTTTTTGAATGCGTTATCAGAACCGGTTTTTAAGAAAAGCTGAATGGCGGCAATGACATCACCGGTTGTCTGGTCAATATCGCCCCAACTGTTCTCTAAAATGGTAGTGTCCTCCAAATCTATCTGCAGGGTATCGGTGCTGAACACTTCATTTTCGTCTTTGGTGAGAATCTGCTGGCGCAGGTCCTCCAGGCTTCGGATAATAGATTCGACCTCCGGCACCCGTGGATTGATCCAGCCATCCAGCAGGTAATCCTTGCGTTTGAGCTCGAAGTTGCGACCCAGGTAAAGGCGTTTGACTTCATCATCCACCGCCAGTTCTTCGGCGGTGCCATGTTTAAAAATCTTTCCTTCAATCAGCAGGTAAGCCCGGTCGCAAATGGACAGTGTTTCCGTTACGTTGTGATCCGTGATCAGGATACCGATGTTTTTGTATTTAAGCTTGGCTACAATCGCCTGGATGTCTTCCACCGCAATGGGATCGATACCGGCAAAAGGTTCGTCCAGTAAAATGAATTTGGGATCAACCGCCAGGGCCCGGGCAATTTCGGTACGACGGCGTTCGCCGCCGCTCAGCACATCGCCTGGGCTTTTGCGTACATGGTGCAGGCGGAATTCATCGAGCAGGCTTTCCAGCTTGGCCTTTTGTTCTTTGCGGGAAAGCCTGGTCATCTCCAGCACGGCGCTGATGTTGTCTTCCACGCTCAGCTTACGAAATACGGAGGCTTCCTGCGGCAGATAGCCAATGCCCAACTGGGCCCGCTTGTACATGGCCAATTTGGTAATGTCGTCGTTATCCAGGTACACAGCACCTTCATCGGGTTTGATCAGTCCCACCACCATATAAAACGTGGTGGTTTTTCCGGCACCGTTGGGTCCCAGCAAGCCAACAATCTCGCCTTGCTTTACTTCCACAGAAGCGTGGTCCACCACTGTTCGTTTGCCATAGCGCTTCACCAGGTCATGGGTATGTATGCGGATGCTCATGGGACGAAAATAGGATATTGGGATATTAGGATATTGGGATATTGTACTGCGCTAGTTGGTTTTTAACTTCTTACTGTAGATGTTTAGCTTATAGTGAAGGATACGTAATTTTTCTAAAAGCACGTCATATTCATCTTTTTCAAGCAACTTTCTTTCTACTGCTTTTGTTGCCCAATTTTTCGTTTCCATCAGGGAGCCACGGCTGTAGTAGCAAAACAACTTTCTGTGTTTGTAAGAATTTCTTCCGTACCCTTCGGCAATATTGGCGGAGATAGAATCAGCTGCATCAACGAACTGCGTTCCAACCGTCCTTCTCGGGAAATAACTCCATCGGTCCACCACCTGCCAAACATCTTCACCAATTGCTAACGCCGTTGATATATTTCTAGGTCTTCAAGTTTGATTATTTCTATCGTGCATTGTGTTTTGGCTGCTGTCTATCAAGGTAGAATAAATATCTTACTATCCTAATATTCCAATATCGCTTCCCAGCACTATGTTTGCACCCCGATATGAAAGTTATTGAGCACATCAACGAGGCAAAAGAAACCCTGGTTTCATTTGAGATTCTTCCGCCGCTGAAAGGAAAAGGCATCAACGCATTGTGGGAACACCTTGATCCGCTGATGGAATTCAAGCCTTCCTTTATCAACGTGACGTACCATCGCAGCGAAAGCATGTTCAAAAAAAAGCCCGACGGCACCTTTGAAAAAGTGGAAGTACGCAAACGTCCGGGAACGGTTGGTATTTGTGCGGCCCTCATGAACCGCTACCAGGTAGATGCCGTGGCACACCTGATTTGCGGCGGCTTCAATAAACAGGAAACTGAAGATGCTCTTATTGACCTGCACTTTTTGGGCGTGAACAATGTGCTGGTGCTGCGCGGCGATGCACCCAAAAACGAAAGCTCTTTTGAGCCGGAGCCGGGCGGGCACCGCTATGCCATTGAGCTGGAGCAGCAGATCATGAACATGAACAACGCCATTTATCTTGAAGAGGATTTGAAGAATGCAGTAAAAACAAGCTTCTGCATTGGTGTGGCCGGCTATCCTGAAAAACATTTCGAAGCACCCAACATGCAAACCGACATGGCCTTTCTGAAAGCAAAGGTGGATGCCGGTGCGGAGTATATCGTTACCCAAATGTTCTTCGACAACCAAAAATACTTTGCCTTTAACCAGGCCTGCAAAGACGCCGGTATTAACGTGCCAATTATTCCGGGGCTCAAACCCATCACCACCAAAAAGCAACTGAGCATTATTCCCCGAACCTTCCATGTAGATATCCCGGAACAACTTTCCAGTGAGATCATGAAGTGCAAGACCGATGCGGAGGTGGAGATCGTAGGACAGGAATGGCTGCTGAATCAATCGAAAGAATTGAAAGCTGCCAGGGTTCCGGTTCTTCATTATTACACGCTGGGCAAGCCGCATGTCATTGCCAATGTGGTGAAGGACCTGTAGGCCCAATTGGCAATAAACAATAGGCAATTCGCAATGGGCAAAGACCTTTGCGCAAACGGAGCAACCAACTGCCTTTGCTATTTAAAAACTTACCTGCATCCGAAACTGCAGCGTGTTGGTGCGCAGCCCTCCGTTAAAAATGAATGCACGTAATTGGCCATTACCCTTGAAGAGGAATTGACATACCAGTTGAGGCCTGCGGTAAGATTAGTTGCCCTGTTCACAAACTGACCGGCCTCACTCAAATTAATATGTGACAACCGCATGCCGCTTCCCAGGCGCCTTTTAGTTTACCGGTTTCAGGATCACGGTCGATTTTTATAGAAGCAAAACGATTACCGTTGCTGCTGTAGGTTCTCCGACCACCTTTCAAGAACATAGAAGCAATCACATGAAATCCGTTGAAGCGGTAAACGCTTCTTTGTGGTGCCGCCGCATCGGGATGGAGCGCCGCATACGATTCAATCCACTCACCCTGCCGGCAAAGCGGACCGTTAGCATAACCCAGCTCTCCGCCAAACTGGTTCACGGTGCGTACACCGTTTATACCGCTGGTGGTAAGGTATTCCGGGTTGGTGTTGACTTCATTCACAGTTTCTATTTTCTGCGTTGAATCTTCTGGTGTGTAGCGATAGAACGAAAGACCCAGGTGCACCACTCTGTTATCGGTGCCGGTAGGCAGGTTGTACACCCATCGCGTGGTAAAGGAATGATTCCCTTTGCCCTCAAGATCGGCACCCAAATCATCGGTGCGGCGAAACAAGCCGGCATAGCCCCGCAGCTTTTTGTCGAGAAATTACTTTTGCACCATCAGGCCCGTATTGCGGGAAGGACCGAATACGCTGGTCAGCGAACGTTCCATCAGAATAATGCTGTTGCTGCTGGTCAGCTCTTCCAGGCCAAACGGTTCGCGGAAATAGCCCACCGTCAGCCGCTCTACAAAGGGCAGGCGCAAAAAGGCAAAATACATGTCGGCATACTCCAGTTGTTCCCGGAAGGTAAATTCAAACTCATAGGCGTAGGCGTTGTTGATGGTTCCTTCAAAACTCAAACGGGCCCGGCGCACTTCTACCTTGCTGCCGGCATTTTTGAAAGCCGTATCCAATACCCGCGACTGTCGAGAAAAAGCAAAATCGTAATGCACACGGCCACCGGCCGAAAGCTTAAAGGAACTGTCGCGGCTCTGAAATTTCAGGCCGTCGTCCCAATAAGCTTCCAGCGGGATGATTGTGCGGAAGCCGCAACCGTTATAATCCAACCAAGAAAAAAAAGATAAACATACCGCATGTCACCACCAACCTAAGGGATGGCAGTGCTGCAATATCTGTTCCATGCAACCATTTCAACTACATGTTGGCATCATGTTCCCGGTCTGCTTCTTCCTTTGATTTATCGGTATCAAACGCATGTCCGGCTTTGTGCATGGTTGACGAAACAGGACCTTCCATTTTCTCCTGCGGATCAGGTGTATGAAGTGTTTCGGCATCCGGCTTTGGCGTGGCATCGCGATTGGGTTCTGAAGAAGGGTTTGTGTTTTTTGAATCCTGCATAAAAAATGTTTTTTTAACCTCATCAAATTACCTGCCACCACTTGTGGAGCATCGTGGCAACAATGGTCCTCAATGGTTCCGGTAAGACACCGGCTATTCCTTTCTCTATTTTCCCCGCGATACTTGGGTTTGTTTTATTACATTTAATTATCAAACAAGGTGCATTCCGCCCTTGTCAATAACCTAAAAATCAGCGAAATGAAAAAAGCAGGCACTCTTCTGTGGTTTTTGTGCATTACCCTGCTGGCATCTGCACAGAAAAACTTTGAAATCACCAGTAAGAACCTTACCGCAGGTTCCACCATCAGCTTTGAATACATGCCCCGAAATACGGTGCTGCAGGGTATAAAAGATTTTGAGGCGACTGCGTATCTTATGGAAGGAGGCATGCCCCGTGCAGTTACTATCCCCTTGCAACAGGCAGGCGGGCTGTATAAAGGCACACTGAAAACGGCCGATAGCACCCGGGCCGTGTTTTTTGCTTTCAGCAAAGACGACAAAAACGATAATAACAACGACCAGGGATATTATACCCTGCTGCAGGATAAATCCGGCAAGCCGGTAGTGGGTGCACAAGCTGCCGTGGCCGAAGCATTTAACGGGTTGGGAAACTTTCTTTTTGGTTTGGCGCGGAATACCGATAAAGCTGCGGAACTAAACAAAAAAGAATTTGAAAACCCTAGAGCCCGGGAAAAGCTTCTGCAACCTTACCTGTTTTTTTTAATGCAGTCAAAAGACGAAGCCGCAAAAGAACAGTTGAAAACGGAATTGGCCCGCTATGCCGAAAAAAAGGACCTGAGCGAAGAAAATTTGTACCTGTTAAAGAACATGTATGAAAGAACCCTGAAAGATCCAGAAAAAGCAAAAGCGCTGATGGCAACCATGAAGGAGCGGTTTCCGAACGGGGGCTGGAAGCGGGATGAAGTAATGACGGCCTTCAGAAGCGAGAAATCATTGGCAGGTAAAGAAAAGATCTACAAAGAATATGCAGCCGGCATAAAAAAACCGTCGACCAATGAAGCTTCCCTTCTGGACAACATGGCGGCAACGCTTGCCAGCCAGTTAGCCGATTCGGGAAAGTACACCGAAGCCAAAGCCTATATTCAAAAAATCCAGAACAACAGTTCAAAAGCCAGCAGCCTGAATAACATTGCCTGGAAATTGGCCGGTGAAGGCATCGATAAAAAACCGGTGGATGTAAAAACCGGGCTGGAACTATCGGCCCTTTCGCTGGCAGCTATGCAGGAAGAAAAAAAGCAGCTCAAAAACAAGCCGCCCTATTTTACCGCAAAGCAATATGTACAAAACCTTGATGGCAGCTACTACAATTTTGTGGATACCTATGCCACGCTGCTCTTCCACAACGGCAACCTTGAAGAAGCCTACAAATGGGAGAAAGAAGCGATGGAACATTTCAAGCGCAAGAATACCGGCATGAATGAAGTGTATGCCTTGCTGACGGAAAAAATTAAAGGGCCTGCTGCTGCCCAAGCCGAACTGGAAAGTTTTTTTGAAGAAGGCAAGTACACGCCGGCTATGAAGGAACAACTGCAACGCCTGTACACTGCCGGCGGAAAAACAACAGCCGAATGGACAGCTTATGTATCGTCGATTGAAGAAAGAGCCTACAACAAGTTAAAAGAAGAACTGGCCAAAAAAATGATCAACCTGCCGGCACCGCAGTTTGCCCTGAAAGACATGAGCGGCAACCAGGTGGCGTTATCCAGCCTGAAAGGCAAAGTGGTGGTGGTTGATTTCTGGGCTACCTGGTGTGGTCCCTGCATAGCTTCGTTCCCCGGTATGCAAATGGCCGTGAACAAGTTTAAAAACAATCCTGATGTTGTTTTCCTCTTTATTGATACCTGGGAAAATGATTCGAACCGGGTACAGAAAGTGACCGATTTTATTGCCAAAAACAACTACACCTTCCAAGTGCTGTACGACGAGACCAAGGCAAAGGATAGTGAAGAATTTAAAGTGGTACAGGAATTTGCCGTGGAAGGCATTCCTACCAAATTTGTAATTGACCGCAACAACAACATCCGCTTTAAATCGGTTGGCTTTAGCGGCAGTGCCGATGCTACCGTGAGTGAGATTACGGCCATGATCGATATGGCGGCAGCCGAAAGCGGCGCCCCGCTTAAAAAGGCATTTTGATGCTTGAGTTCCGGATATTGGATAATTGATATTCGATATTGTTTTTGATAATTGTTTCACTGCCAGGTGCAGGCGTTAACTAAGCACCGAAACCAACTTCAATGAAAAAGGCTTTGACCCAAGTGGTCAAAGCCTTTTTTCTTTGCAGGACCCTGCCAATGGCCTTTACTCTTTTTGCCGGATAAAAATCGTTTGCAGCATCTGCGCCAGTTCAGGATGTTCCTGCCGGAATTTTTTGGGCTGTGAGAAAAAGTATTCTGCAATCACGGCAAAGCATTCCACAGGACTGGTGGCTGCATACGGATCAATGTCGGAAATTCCCTGTCGTACCTGCAGCATGGTTTGTTCCAGGAGGTCCTTCCACTGCGGTACGTCTTTTCGTGGCAGCAAAATTTCGGGTACCCCATCCAGTGTGCCGTCCATTTTATCTACCAGGTGCACAAATTCATGAATGGCTGTATTGCGGTCCGAATTGGGATGCAGAAAGCCTTGCCGCAATTCCCATTTGGAAAGGATCATAACATTTTGCAGGGCCCCGGTACCCACCATGCCGGTGACGGTTCGCTCGTAGCCGTGCTGTTCAAACTCGTTGTTGAAATTTCCGGGGTAAAGAAGCACTTCCCGCAGGTTCACATACTCCCAGTCGGGAATATAATAAACCGGTATCACCGCTGCGGCTCCCACCAGTATCCGGTCCAGGTCTTCCACATCGGCATTGGCTCCGGTGATCTTTACCGAAAAAAGAAAATGCTGCAGCCGGTCTTCAAACCTGCGTTTTCCCTCATCGTGCAGCCGGGCATAAAAAGGCACATAATCCTGCAGAATATCCTGGTAGCCTTCCGGCATTGTATAAGTGGCCACACGCCGCTGCTTAAATACAAGGATGATCACCAGTGTGATCAGGGCCAATACAAAAAGAATCTGCAGCACCGTTATCATGAGACTGAAGATAACGCAGAGTTGTAAACAGAACGGCTATTGCTTTTTGGCGGCTTCCTCTTTTCCTTCCCGGATGGTTTCTTCCGCTTCCTCCTCGGTGTCTTCATCGGGTTCCACTTCGGGCTGGCTTTCCTTTTTCTCCGGCTGGTAAACCAGTTTGATGAACATAGGAAAGTGATCGCTGTCGACAGACGGCACCCGGTCGATGGTAGCCAGCCTGAAATGCGAGCTGTGAAAAATATGATCCAAGGGCCAGCGGAAGATGGGGTACTGCGCATGAAAGGTGTTGTAGAAACCACGGCCGCGACGGGGATCGAGATAGCCGCTTACTTCCTGGAAAAGTTCCGTTGTTTCCGACCAGGCCACGTCGTTAAAATCACCGGCAACAATCACCCCTCCCTCCAGTTCACGGGCTTCCTTGGCCACCATCACAATCTCCGCATCCCGTTCGCTGGTCTCTTCCGATTCACCGGGAAACGGCGGCCGGGGATGCACCACAAATAAAGTGATTTGCTCTCCCGATTGCAGTTGTACTCCCGTACGAATAGACGGAATATCGGACTCCACCAGGAAGCGAACCTCGGGCTTATCCAGCGGCAACCGCGAGTACAGGTGCATGCCGTACATATTGCTCTGCGGAATAGCCACCCGGTGCACATACTCGGTTTCAAGAGGAGCTAATTCTTGCTGCCAGGTACTGTCGGTTTCGGTGGTGATGATGATATCCGGTGAATAGCGGTTGATGGTGTTGATTACCTTTTGATAAGCCTTGTTGGTTTGCAAGACATTGCAGATAAAAAAGGAGATAGCATCTTCTTCGTTTGCATCAGGGCCTGCGTTCAGCACCTGCTTATGCCCGAGCAATGTATAAGGCCAGGCTTTGTAGATCTGTACGGCAATCACAGATAGCAACAACAACCAGTACATCAGTTCCCGTTTCCGGTAACGAAAATAAAATGCCTGGTACCAGGCCAGCGCCAGGATGGCAATGATGAGGGTTTGCAGCCGCGGGTAATCAAACACACGGACATACCATTTTTTTGACCGGGAAAAAGGAACGATGGTGGCGGCCAGCGCTATTGTTGCCAGCAAGCCGAAGACCGCCATTCCCGCAATATGAAAGAATCGTTTTTGCACACAGGCCAGATTAAAGGTGAAGCCATGGCTGTGGATACGAATGCTTCCTTAGCACAGCCCGGCGAATGGAAAATGCAAAAACTTCGCCACCTGTTTTGGAGTAGTTTGAATTCCCAAATACAAATACATTCAATCAGGATATAAACATGCAAAAACGGTGAGTGGTCAGCGGTGAAAGAACGCAAACGTTACTCACCACTGACCACTCACCATTCACAAACTGCTTTGCGCTCCGGGCTTAATCGTCGTCACCATTGTCGTTGCGACGGTTGTCGCGGCCAAAAACCTTGAAGTCATCGCTGCCGAACTTGTAGGTAAAATTGATGCGGAAACTGCGCACATTTCTACGGAAATAAGACTCCTGGAAAAAGTTATCCGTATCATAAATGTTTCCGAAACGCTGCGAATTGAAAATATCGTTGATGTTAAAAGAAATGGTTCCGCGTTTGTCTTTGAGGAACTCTTTGCGCAGACCAAAGTCAAGTTGATATTGTGCGACATTGCGTCCCTGCACAGTTACTTCTTCCGACTCGTATTCGCCTACCAGTTGCAGACCCAGGTCTTTCAGCAAACCCCTTTGCGCCGCAAACCGTAAGTTGGCGGTCAGTTCGGCATCCCAGTTAAAGCCACTGTTGCTTAAACGGTACTCATCCGCATTCACCTTGCGGTACTGCATATCAATTGTGGGTACAATGTCAAACTGAGGGGTGAAGCGGTGCTGCAGCGTCAGTTCCATCCCCAGGCGGTTGGTGCTGCGGGCATTGATGAACGTATTCAGAATCGCATTGGGATCAATGGCCGCATTGTTCAACTGCTGGTAAAGCGAAGCGCTGATGGTATCGCTGAAGCGGGTAATGTCACGCAGGTTGTTGCGATAGTACACAACGCCCAAAAGATTTCCCTTTTGATAGTTCTGACTATAGTTAAACTCAAAGGAGTTTACAAACTCGGGCTGCAGTTGCGGGTTGCCCTGCCGCAGGTTCACCGGGTCGTTGATATCAATAAAAGGATTCAGTTGCCAGAAGTTGGGCCGGCGAATGCGGCGGGTATAATTCACCTGCAGCTCGGCACCTTCCCCCGCCTGCTTGGTCAGGAATACGCTGGGGAACAGGGCGTCGAAAAAGCGGTTGGCACTGCGGGGGTAATCATAGCCAAATTTCCGGGCGCTGTCAATCAGCTCACCTTCAAAGCGGGACACTTCTGCACGCAAACCCAGTTGGTAGCCGAAAGTGTTGATCTTGTTTGAAAACGAGAGGTAGGCAGCGTTCACCGTTTCCGAGTAGGCATAGTTGTTACTCAAGGGCAACAATGTTTCCGATCCGTTCAACAGCGAAAAGGAAGAGAAATAGCTGCGTTGCTTGTTGGTAAACGTACGGCCCCCGGCTTCAAACTTGGAATTTTCACCAAGAGGGTTGGTATAATCCACTTCAAACGTGTACTGGTCATTGTTGTTGCGGCCGGCATTACGAACCCGTGCCGGTACGGAATACAGCGTACCATCGGGCAGGAAAAAGGAGTTGACAATGTTTGAAGCCTCATTGCCGCTGCCGTTGCTGTAATTCAGGTTGGCACTGAGTTGCTGTCCCTGCTTAGGGAAGCGATGCGTATAGTTCAGTTGCGTGTTATACCGCTCAAATTCACTTTCACTGTTGGCGGTACGCAAACCAAATCGTTCGAGTGTTTTACTTCTGTTCAGGTATTCCTGGTCCTGTGTTTCTTCGTTGCTGAACGTACCCTTTACAATATTCTGGGTAAGCGATAAGGTGTTGCGGATGGAAGCAAAAAAATCCAGCCCGAACCGGATCGAACGGAAGCGGCGCATCCGGTCGGTAGCCGAGTACTGGTTAAAATAATCTTCCACAAGACCGTTGCGTTTGTTTTGGCGGAAGGTTTTACCGCGGGCCAAGCCACCCGATTGGTTGTAGCCGCCCGTGGCAAACAAGTTTACTTTTCCCTGCCGGGCATTCACCGAAAGGTTGCCATTTAAAACGGAGGGATGACCGCCCCCGATGGTGGCAATGCCGTTCAGTCCCATGCGGCGGTTGCGCTTCATCACAATGTTGATGATACCGGCTGAGCTGGAGGCATCAAATTTTGCCGACGGGTTGGTGATAAGCTCTATGCGTTCAATCTGGTCGGCAGGAATCTGGTCTGGCGTTAAGATCGTCGGTCTTCCGTCAATAAAAATCTGTGGCTGGGCATTGCGCAATTGCACACTGCCTTCTGCGTCCACCGATACCGAGGGAATATTTCGCATGACATCCAGGGCGGTTCCGCCGGAGGCTGTAATGTTGTTCTCAACCGTAAAAACTTTTCGATCGATTCCCATCTGCAGGGCCGGTCGCTGCTGCGTGGTGATGACCACGTTGCCCAGAACCTGGCTTTCGGGAGTAATGGAAACATTGCCCAGATCGGTAAAGCCAGCCTGGGATAGTGTCACCACGCGGCTCCAGGGAGTATAGCCTATACCGGTGATGGCCACACGAAAACTATCTGCCTGCGGCAGGCCTTCAAATACAAACTCACCGTTTCCTCTTGTAAACTGTCCCCGTATAAGGCTGTCACTACCGGCGCTGCTGTACATATAAAGCTGTACGCTGGCTGCTTCCAGTCCTTTACCAGTATTCTGATCGACCACTTTTCCTAAGATGCGCTGCTGTGAAATCTGGATTTGGGGACCTACAGGGTTCTGTGGTTCTTCCCGCTCAATTTGGGCATTCGCAGAGAAGCCACCAAGCACAAAAAGAAAACCGAGTACACGTTGTTTCATACTTCACTTGTTTAAACAAAGAAATTGGGGCAGCTTGTCCTGCGGTTGCGGATTGCGAAGGTAGCTTATCCCTGTACGGCAATAAAAATGCCGGGTGGTTTTCTAATTGAATTGTAATAAAATTGTTTGCTATCTGTTATAATTGAACACAGTTGAACCTTCCATTGTTAAAAAAGGTTAACGCGGAAACCACACCCGTACAATTTTATTACCCTTAATATCATAAATGGCAACGCCATAAAACCGCCGGCCTTCATCTACCCAGATCTCTTCGTGATCAATCACAACATTGCCCTGCACAATCCGGTTCAGCAGCTTGCAGTAAAGTGTCTTTGCCGTATTCAGAAAACCGTACTGCTTGCGCATGGCCTCCTTGCCTTTCACCTGCAGCTTGTTTGTTTCCAGTTCATAGATTTCCACACTGTCGGCATAAGGCTCCAGGAAGGCTTCCAGGTTGTGCGCATTGTAGGCCAGCAATTGCTGATCAGCCAGTTCTTCCGGCGTTGGCCGAAGAAGCGAATCCGGCTGCAGAAGATGCCCCTTGTTGATAACGGCCGTTATGCTTTGCCAGTTGCGAAAACCTTCTACCGGGTTTTTCGCAAGCAGCAGGAGGTCGGCACGCAGACCTTTCTTCACCGCGCCAAACTCACCACTTTTTCCTACCGCTTTTGCCCCGTTTATGGTGGACGCCTGCAATAAATCCCAACCCGACATTCCGCTTTGTTGCATCGCCGCCAGTTCATCGTAGTACGATGATACATGCTGCGTTCCAATGTTACCGGCATCGGTACCGGTGGCGATAGTGACACCGCCTTCTGCAAGGCGCTTCAGGTTTGCCTGCCGAAGCGAATCTTCCTGCCTTGCGGCTGCACGGTTTCGGACAGCATATGCCTGGTATTGCCTAACCAGCGCCGTATCCGTTGCAGCCGGCAGGTTGTATAGCGAGACCAGTGGCGTTGGATGCGCATAACGAAAATCCTCCGCTGTTGGCCTGTAGTCCTGCGCAAAGGCTTTAAGGTAATTACCCGCTACCACCAGGGTTGGAGAAAGCACCGTTCCCTTTTGCTTCAGCAGGGAAACAAATGGTTCATCAATTGGTTCATCTTCCACACCATGCACCAGCAGGTCGGCGCCGGCTTGCACGGCCAGTTGTGCCGTAATGCGTTCGGTAGCGTGAACGGCTACACGTAATTTATTTTTGTGGGCTTCGTCAATGGCGGCTTGCACCAGCGGGAGGCTGGCTCTTGCTGCACTGTCTTTGTTGCGGCCCAGCAAAATGTACCAGATCTTGATAAAATCAGGTTTGTACGGCAACTGCCGGCGCACATAGGCCCTGGCGTCTTCCGGCGTTTTCATCAGGAAGAACGGCTCTTCATCGTTCAATCCTTGAAAGACCTCCGGCTCATAGGTCGTTAACAAGGGGCCGGTCATATACACCGTTGGAGCATAAGCTTTGCTGTGAAAGCTGTCGCGTTGCTGTAAAAAGCTGATGGTTGCTCCTACATCAATCACCGATGTAATGCCTGCTCTTGCATAGCGCCGCAATTGTCCTTCCATGTTCTGGTGCAACCAGCGGATCTCTTCTGCATAGGGTTTGTCTTTGCGCAGGTCAATGGCATCGGGGCGGGTGTAGATACCGCCGCTCTGGAAGAAATGCACATGCGCATCCACCAGTCCAGGCATGAGGTATTTGCCGTTGCCATCAACCACCGTAGCACCGGCGGGAATAGATAATTTTTTGCCTACGGCTGATATGATACCGTTTTGCACCAGTACATCCTGGCCGGGCAGCAGTTTCCTGGCCTCTACATCGACAACCGTGGTGTTACGTATTACTAACTGGGATTTTGCCTGCAGCAGGCAGGCGGTGAAAAAGCAAAAGAGCAAGATTCTCATGCGGAAAAGTTTGGGTTATGAATATACCCATTTGTCCGGCACATGTTGCTGACCCTTCGAATGAAATAGGTTTTGTTTGGGCGCATAGAAATGGGAACAATCCAGCCGGAAATGATTGCTTCGCAACAAAAATCAAACAAACGCTTTACAGTTTGTATCGCCTTTCCTGCAATTCAATCAGCAAAAACCTCGGTCCTTGGCGTTTGCCTTTTCTTTAGCCGTTAGGTGATGCTTCTTTGTAGAGCAAAACAACCTGATATGAAGAAAATTGTTATGACCATTTTTGCTTGCGCTGCAACAGCTTTTGCCTTTGCCCAAAGCATCGATATTGAAAAAATTGAAGACCGTTATAAGCAACACTTCGGCCTGAAAGCCGGCTATAACTGGTCCTATGTCACCGGAAGCAAAGAAGGCTTTAAACCGGGCAACCGCACGGGTTTTATAGTGAGTGCCTTTTATGCTCCAACATCGCGTACCGGGAAAGGGTTTCGTTCCGAAGTTGTCTTTTCCCGCCAGGGCTATTCTTTTGACAATGGCGGAAAGAATACGGATGTGCTGAACGACTACATTTACCTGCCGCAACTGGTGACATTTGGCATTGGCCGCTTTTTTCAACTGCAAGCCGGTGCACAGATTGGCGTACTGCTTAACTCAAAAATGAGTGGCGGCAGAGACACGACCATCACAGGCCTGATGAACCGCATCGACTACGGCTTTGCTGCCGGGGTTGAACTGAATCCTATAGCGGGCCTTTTGATTGGCGGCCGCTATAACCTTGGACTCGGAAAATTGTACAAACGATATGAGACCGCGACCACCGATCCTAGTCCTTATCCTTTACCTTTTAACCCTGAAACAACCGACTTGAAAAACGGTGTCGTACAGCTTTTTGTTGGCTATCGTTTTTAAGGTTTACGAAACCATTCAATTCATTTTTATCAAGGCTGCTGTTGTGCAGCCTTTTTGTTTTTCCGGGCAGCGCCATCACCGTTTTTATTGAAGGTTTCAGGGCATAATTCTTTTACATCATTCCTTGCTAAAAAATTTTACTGCGCCTGTTGAACAGCCATTCGCACCGACCTCCTTTTTCTTTCACAAAAGAAAGCTTCGGTCACGGTTTGGGGAACAGAGCAGGAACCATTATATAAAATCGTTTCATGGAAAAAATTAAAAGCAAGGGCTACGGCGCCAAAGGATCGTTTTTCAACAAGCTGGATAAAATGGATTTTGAACGGGAGGCACCAAAGCCAAATGAAGTGTTGATCGACATTTTGTACTGCGGCGTTTGCCACTCCGACCTGCACCAGGTAAAAAACGATTGGGGCAACACGGTATATCCCTGCGTGCCCGGACACGAAATCATTGGCCGTGTGGTGGAAGCCGGTGGTGCCGTAAAAAAATTCAAGGTGGGTGATATTGTAGGCGTGGGATGCATGATTGATTCCTGCGGAAAATGCGAATCCTGCCAGGAAGACGAAGAACAATACTGCGAGGGACCCAAAAGCTGGACGGCTACCTACAATGGTCCCTTGAAACCCGACGGCACCAATACCTATGGCGGCTACTCAGTGAACATCGTGGTAAAAGAAGATTTTGTGCTGCGTATCCCGGATGCGATCGATGCCAAAAAAGCAGCGCCGATTCTTTGCGCCGGCATCACCACCTATTCTCCACTGAAACACTGGAAAGTAAAAAGGGGCGACAAGGTAGCAATTGTGGGTTTGGGCGGACTGGGACATATGGGCGTGCAACTTGCCAAAGCCATGGGCGCTGAGGTAACAGTGATCACCACCACGGAAGAAAAACGATCAGCCGCCATTGAACTGGGTGCTAGCAGCGTGATTCTTTCCGAAAGTAAAGAAGAGATGATAAAAGCCGAACTGTCGTTTCATTATATCCTCATTACCATTCCCGATCCGTTTGACATCAATCCGTATGTATCATTATTGAAAAAAGACGGTGTATTGGTCACCGTTGGCATGTTGGGAAATTATAAAAAGGGGATTAACAACAACGAAGTGGCATTTCATCGCCGAACCGTTTCCGGTTCCCTGATCGGCGGCATTAAAGAAACGCAGGAAGTGCTCGACTTTTGTGCCGAACATAACATTGCACCCCTGGTAGAAATGATAAAGATGCAGGACATCAATGATGCGTTTGACCGCATGCAAAACGAAGAGGTGCGGTTCCGCTATGTGATCGATATGCAATCGCTGAAAGAAGAAGCCTGATAAAAACGCAAAGCCCTTTCTGTTTGGAAAGCAGGAAGGGCTTGGTTCACGCGTTAATATTTCTCTACAAGGTCCACCGTTTGCTCTTCAATATCCTCCTGCCTTGCGTTGTACCGGATCTTCCGTTGGCCAAACGCTAATATCAGCAGGGCAACCACGGCACAAGCGGCCATCACGCCTGTCATGGGAAGGGCAGTGCTGTTGAAAAACACTCCTACCATGGCCGATGCAACCGCTCCCATTCCCATTTGAATAGCTCCCATAAGTGCTGATGCGGAACCGGCTTCTTTGGCGAATGGTGCCATGGACAATGCGGATGCATTGGGAAAACTAAAGCCCTGGCAACAGAGAAATAAAAAGATCAGGAAGATGGTGGTGTAAAGACCTAGCCAGCCGGCCGCCGTACCAATGGCCAGTAAAAGCCCAACGGTTGCCTGAACCGTTAACGCCGTACGGATAATTTGTCCGCTGCTGTATTTTTTCAGCATCAGGTTGTTCAACTGGCTGCTGCCGATCAGCCCCGCGGCAATAAGGGCAAATATCCAACTGTACTGATGTTCGTTCACACCAAACAATTCCATAAATACAAACGGAGAACCGGAGAGATAGGCATACAACCCTGCAGAGGCCACCGCACCGGTGAACGCATACGTATAAAACTGCGGGTCTCTCACAACAAATAAAAACTTACCCATGATCGGTTTAGGCCGCAGTGAAAAGCTGGGATCGGGTGCCTTGCTTTCCGACAGGAAAAGAATCACGGCTACCAGCAACAGCGCGGACAACATCGCCAACACAAGAAAGACCGAATGCCAACCAAAAGCACTCACCACAAACGACCCGGCCGTGGGTGCAATAATGGGCGACACACCGATAACCAGCAAGAGCAGGGAAAATACCTTGGCGTTTTCCGAAACCGGGAACACATCGCGTACCACCGCCCTGGGCGCCACCATGCCTACACAACCACCCAGGGCCTGCAGAAACCGGAAGCCGATCAGCATATCAATGCTGCCGGCCACGGCACAACCCAGGGAAGCAATGATATAAATGATGAGGCCAAACAATAAAGGACGTTTGCGGCCAAAGCGGTCGAGCAAAGGGCCCCAAAGCAATTGCCCCACACAAACACCTACAAAATAACTCGACAGGGAATAAGAAACCCGGTCCACAGAGGTTTGCAGGTCGGCAGCAATGATCGGGAAACCTGGCAGGTACATGTCGATGGAAAAAGGCCCTAGGGCGGAAAGTAACCCCAACAGGAGGATCAGGGAAAAGCGATTCTTCTGCGTCTTCATCATTCGTTTCTTTAAATCGTCCCGGCAAGTCCTATCGTTAGAAGAACCGGCAAAGTAACGGCATTCCAGCTTTTTCAATATATTTTTCTCTACTTCAGTAAGCAAGACTGCTGCCATTGAACGGACAGAAAATTTATCCTTCTGTTGTTTATGCACCATACCAAAACTCCAATCCCTTAGCTTAGCAGCATGGCACATGCTACCACTGCGGAAACGGCTTTTCAACAGTTGAAGCAAACCGTACTCACGGTGCACCCGTTTTCCGAAGAAGACTGGCTACGCTTCAGCGAACCCTGGAAATTGCGCCGCGAAAGCCGCCGGCAAAGCATTACGGTTGCAGGTAGCCGTGAGCCTTACCTTTATTTCGTAGTGGAAGGTGTGCAACGTATTTTTTATTTTGATGAACAGGAACGAGAAGCCACCCTGCTGTTCACCTATGCGCCGTCGTTCGGCGGCATTGTGGATGCATTTCTGCAACAAAAACCATCTGCCTATTACTACGAAACGCTTACACCGTCCGTTTTTCTGCAACTGGCCTATGCCGATCTGCAAAAGCTGTTGGCTACCATGCCGTCGGCTGAAGCTTTTGTACGAAAAGCTCTGGCTGCCACGCTGCAAGGTTTATTGCAACGCATGGTAGAGTTGCAGTGCTTTTCATCGGAAGAAAAATTCAGGCAGTTGTTGCAACGCAGTCCGCATATCCTGCAACTGGTGCCGCACAAATACCTGGCAAATTACCTGGGCATCAATGCCACCAATTTCAGTAAGCTGCTGAATACTGTGCGTATTTGAAATCTTGGTTTTTACCAAGATTCTTCTTTCTCACTAGGCTGATGTTTGCATTCTAAAATTGATCAACATGAAAGCAAACAAACTGCTGCAATGGTCTTCTACCGGTTATGTTCTTTTTTCCGCGTTTAGTGTATTGTCTGTAAGTGTCATGGCGCTATTCAGCCCGCAGGCAGTGATGGACCTGGTAGCCACACCGCTGCCCAACAACGATGCCATCAGTTCCATCCGTGGAGTATACGGTGGCGTAGGTCTCACTTTTGTTATCTGCCTTATTTATACGCTTCGCCGCAATAAGCTCGAGAGCCTTGCCCTGCTGGGTGTTTTCTGGGGTCTTTATGCTGTTTCCCGCATTCTCACCATCCTGGCCGATGGTAGCCTGGGCGCTTTTGGCAACCAGTGGCTGGCAATTGAACTCGTGTTTTGCCTGACCGCCATTACCCTGCGTTGGTTTGGTAAACGACAAATGGCTTAAATCAGAAAATTGGCCAATCTGAACACCATAAAACGTTTAAAGCTGCTGACTGCAGAAAAAGAAAAAGCATCTCCTGTGAGATGCTTTTTCAACGACATGTGCAAACAACCTTATAAGGTTTTGTTTCTTCCTTTGGTATCCGTCGTACTGCGCTCGTTTTCAACATTGCGGATGATTTCATTGGTAGTGCCAGATTCGGTGCCAATGCCACCGGTACGATCGGTGTTGCCGGTATAATCATGTCCAGCCAGTCCACCGGTCTGGCCTACCCGCAAACGGTTCTCTACGTTGCGAACACCGGAGATGGATTCCACCAGGTCTTCGGCCCTGCGCTTTTCCTCCCGGCTGCTTACCGTACCGCTAAGGATCACAGCGTCGTTGTCGATCTGCACGCTGATGTTGCTGGCATCCACACGGTCGTCATCGGTGAGGCGGTCGCAGATATCTTCGCGAATCCGATCTTCGGAGCGACGGTAATCACTGGGACCTTTGCCGCGATGGCTGACGCCGTAGTTGCGGCTGCGGTCGCGACGGTCGTCATCGTCGTCGTCACTAAACCAGCCCGATACTTTGTCCTTGGTACGATCCCACCAGTTTTCGTTGTCATCCCTGCGGTAATCACGATCATTGTTGCTCCTGTTCCGGTTGCGGCTCCAGTCGCGGTTATAATCGTTATTCATGTTGCCATAGCCACCATAACTATTGCCATAGTTGCTGTTGCCATAGTTACGGTCGTCATCATTGCGGTTGCTGTCGTAACCGGAATTTACCTGTCCGCGACCCCAATCCTGCCGGCCATAGTCATTGCCCCAATTGCCGCTGCTTTGCTGGCGACGGTTCCAATCTTGGTCGCTGCTCCATGCTCCGCTGTTTAAGTTTCTGCGATTCCAGTCCTGGCGATTGTAATCGTTCCCATAAGAGGTGTTGCCGTCGCTGCCACGGTTTTCGTTGCCATACCCCTGCCAGTCGCCGTTACGATCATTGCCGCGGTACCCGTAGGAACCGGAATTGCCATATTGGGTGTTATCGTAATCACGTTTCTGGTAGCCACGGTTATCATCGTTGTCGGGTATATAGTTCACCCGGTTGGTATCACCCTGGTTGCCACTGCCCATTCCGCGGGCCGAATCACCACTATACCCTACATCACGATAGTTCTGATTGCCGCTATAACCGGTATTTCCGTACTGACCCCTGTTACGGTTCTGCATCCAGTCATTGTCCTGGTTATAACGGTTTCTGTCCTGTTCCCAATCCTGGTTGGATTGCTGGGACTGTGATCCCTGGTTGAAATTTTTGTCAGCCATAGTATAGAATTTTTAATGGTTAAAAGTTGGGTTAAGTAAGTAGACATATTACCGAAAAAATTGTGCCCTGACCACAACCGTTATAACTGATCAGGCTCTTCAAAAAGCAATCTCATGCAGTTCTATTAAGCAACAGTGCAGGCTGGTCTGTTGTTGATAAACCAGTTTCTTCTTTGGTATGATATTATTCCATAAAAAGAAAACAACAATAAAAATGATCAGGAAAGAATCCAATGCGTTACCACAAGAATTGAAAGGAATGGAATTTATAGCCCGGTGGATGGATGCGAAGTTCCGGGTTCCGGGAACCAATTTTCGATTTGGGCTGGATGGTTTGCTGGGCTTGATTCCGGGTGTGGGCGATCTTTCCACATTTGCAGTATCAGGCTACCTGGTTTTACTGATGGCCCGAAATGGGGCCAGTGGTCATGTGCTGGCCCGCATGATCCTGAACATTGTTGTGGACGCTGCGTTGGGTGCCATTCCCATTATCGGTGACCTGTTTGACTTTGTACACAAGGCCAACGTAAAAAATATGAAGCTGATGCAGCAGTATTACAAGCATGGCCGGTACCGCGGTAGTGCGTGGCGGGTGCTGGTGCCGGTACTGATTATCCTAGCTTTGATCCTAGCCGGCATTGTATGGCTTTTGTACCGCCTGATCACCAGTTTATTTTAGAACGACAAGCTTCTGGTTGTTAAAAATATTTCTTCCTTGAACGAACTGGCATAATCCTTTTTACGCTTAAGGCATCGTAGCTAATGGAATGTGTATGGATTTGCTTTTTCAAACAAACAACCTGATTGAATGGGGCGGGCTGTTACTGATCATCATTTTAATTTTTGCAGAAACCGGGCTTTTGCTGGGCCTGATTGTGCCAGGTGGCGAAACCCTGGTCTTTACGTCGGGTTTACTGGTAAGCACAGGCACACTGAATATTTCCATCGGTTTATTTTTCCTGTTGCTGGCCCTGGCCGCTATGGCTGGTGATAGTACAGGGTATTATATCGGCCGGCGCTTCGGAAAAAATTTATACAAGAAAAAAGATACCTGGTATTTTAAAAAAGAGTACCTGGAAATGGCACATGATTATATTGAACGCCACAAAAAGACTTCCATCATTGCCGGTAAATTTTTTCCTGTGGTACGGCCTTTTACACCCGTGATTGCCGGCGCAACCCGCATGCCGCGACGAAACTTTTATGCACTAACCCTACTGGCTGTATTGGTGTACCTGGGCCTGTTCCTGTTTTCCGGATATTTCCTCGGCAATAAATTTCCGGAGATCAAAAACTACCTGGGTTATATTCTACCGGCTTCGGTAATCATCCTGCTGATTCCTGTGTTTTTACAAATACGGAAAAACAAACGCAGAAAGTCTGTAAAACAACGGCCTGCCAATACAAGGATATAATAGGCGCTGATTCTTAAATAGAGCGAAGGGAAGAAACCGGTATGCAATGTGATACGCGGCTTCTTCGCTTTTCGCAAATGTTTAAATAACCTCACTGCGCCAGAAACGACGCAGTGAAAGAAGCCTGGTATAAGCAGGAGACAAGAGTCCAGTCGTCTTAAAAATGTATGTTTATACCCATTCCACTACCGGTAAAGCCTAACCGGAACACGGGTTTGTTCAGGGAAGTCGTGCCGGCTGCTTCGTTATAGGCAGCTACGGCATTCCTGGCGTTTTTGTTTGCCGCAATGGAAAACGGTACCGACACGGCTATCAGGCCGGCGCCTACACCCGCCAAAGCCCAATTGGGTTTGCCACCACCCATAGAGGTGCCTACCGGGTATCCTACCATAAATCCACCGATGCTGCCCACAATCTGTGACATTGTATTGTTGGACCGGGCCGACCGCATGTAGGCAGCGGACTGGTCGTTGGCCAATAACAGGTCGCTGGCCGCAGCCGGGGAGATCTTTTTTCCATTGTGCTGAAACTGCCAGCCAAAAAAGCCGGTCTTAACCGTAAGAGGTTCAGGATTGCGTTGCGAGTGGGAAACGGCCTGCAAAAAGAAAATGAATGTGGTCAGGATAAGCAGTTCTTTCATTTGGTTTGATTGTGTAAGCCTGCAGTTTACAAAAAAACCAAATTGCCGGAAACCATATTAGCTGAAATGACCAAATTACCCGTCAACGCTGTCTCATCTTTCTAAAAAGCAAAACATACCGGTTGGCATTGAATTTTAGTGCTCATTTTTCAGAAAGAAAACGTTATGAATACAGAACATCAATCCACACAGGATAATAAACAGCAACAACAATCTCCGCAAAAAAAGGAAGGCAGCGAATCCGTCCAGATTTCGCAACCCCATAACGAAAGAGCGGAGGGACCTTTTCCGCATTCGGGAGAAACCTCTGGTTGGACAAAAGAAGAAAAAGAAGAGAAAGAGCAAGACCCGGATTCGCAGCAAAAGTAAGCACTGTTGTTGCGATGGACAGGTTGATACATGAAACTAAGTAGAAGAGCTAACCGTTAGGGATCTTCCTTGCTGTGCTTTTCCTCAATGGTGTAATAGCTGATGTGGCTTGGCAGGTAAACCTGTTGCCGGTAATGCTTTGCCCATTCGATGGTAAAGGCAGCGCCGTAATAGTTAAGCAGCGAAATATAAAACACAAACAATTGCAGCAGCACCAGTGAGGCCGAGGCTCCGTAAACAGAAGGAATGTTGGTTCCGGATAGTGCCGCCTGCAAAATAACGCGGCCAATGGTAAACAGAACGGTCGTAAAAAAAGCGCCGGCCAGCACGGTTTTCCATTGCGGCCGGGCATCGGTAATATAGCGGTACACCAGGGTAAACCATATCCATGCGATTAGAACCGACCCGAAAAAGCGGTACAGGGTTTTAAAATACACGGAGGCCGCCGGCGAGATGTCGGCGATGGCATCGCCCAAAAACGTTTGCAAACTTTGCCCTACCAAACTGGCCACCAGCAAAGCACCCACTATTACAATCAGCACAACAGAAAAGAGCCGTTTTTTCAGGCGTTGCGCAAAACTTTTGTGCTCTACCGTTTTAATGCGCCACAATCGCTCCACAGAATTTTTGATCACGGAAAAAAGTGTGGAGGAAGAGAACAACAGGAAAAGGAGCAGTGCAACATCTACATACCAAAAACCCGAAAGCTGTTGCAGGCCATTCATGATCCGGCTGAGTTGCTGCACACTTTCTTCCGGTGCCGATTCGGCAAATTTTTGAATGATCCGTTGTCGTACGGTGGTTTCGCCCAAAACGGAACCCACCACGTGGATGATGATCACAAAAATGGGGGCAATGGAAAAAGTGGCAAAAAAAGCGGTAGAACCGGCCAGGTGAAGAGGGCTGTTGCTCCGTAACCGTCGCCCTGCCTTTTTCAGCACACGCCAAAATCCCCTGGCAGTGATGGAAAACGTATAGCCGGCAATTTTCTTTTTCATACAACACCCGTTTATAACACAGTTGCTTTTCTTATAGCTGAGCCAACAGTTACGTATGAAAAATAATGCCGCGCCGTAGGGCAGGCAGCGAACAGAAAGTTATTTGTCCCTTAGTTCAATCCACACCGGTGCATGATCACTGGTTTTTTCCCAGCCCCGAACATCTTTATCTACGCCGGCTGAAAGCAGCCGGTCATTGGCGGGTGCATTCAACAGGAAATGATCGATGCGAAGCCCGGCGTTGCGTTTAAACGCATAACGGAAATAATCCCAGAATGTATAGATCGTTTCATCGGGATAAAGCTTGCGCACCGCATCAGTCCAGCCCTGCGCCAGCAGTTTATGAAAGGCCTCGCGGCTTTCGGGGCGGAACAGGGCATCGTCTGTCCAGCGCTCCGGTTTGTACACATCTTTTTCGGTTGGAATCACATTGTAATCGCCGGTCAGCACCACCGGTGTTTTTTGATCAACAAGGGTTGCCGTATGGTCCGCAAAATGCTTCATCCATTGCAGCTTGTAATCGAACTTAGGACCCGGCGCCGGGTTGCCGTTGGGCAGGTACAAACAACCGATGATAACTCCGTTCACGGTTGCCTCGATGTAGCGGCTTTGTTCGTCGGTATCATTGCCGGGCAGACCACGAACCGATTCCTGCGGCTCGCCAATCCTGGAAAGAATGGCCACGCCGTTCCAGCTTTTTTGCCCGTGCCAGATGGCGCTGTAGCCGGCATTCTGAATCGCTTCCAGCGGAAACTTTTCCTGCGGCGCTTTCAGTTCCTGCAGGCAAACCACATCCGGCGATTTTTCGGTTAACCATTGCAGTAAAACCGGCAAACGTGCCGAAATGCCATTCACATTGTAGGTTGCTATTTTCATCGATTATTGTTTTAAGCTACAGTAGTCAGATGCTGCTGGCTACTGGCTGCTAGCTGTTAGCTACTCACCACTCACTTGCCAGCGGTGGCAAAAAGGTCGCCTTTGTTCCACCGTGGCCTTTCCGTCGTATTCGCAATGGAATACGAGATGAGGAAGTTCAGTTGCACATAAGTCTTTGCGGCAGCAAAATCAAAAATGCCATTGATATCGTCGGCCGCCTGGTGGTAATATTTGGCCCGCCATTCTTTCACAAATTTCACCATGTCAAAACCCGGAACATTGGTCTTGTTGCCATACTTGATGTGCAGGGCCGGAATGCCGTTCATTACAAAACTATATTGGTCGCTGCGCACAAACCGGTTTTCCGAAGGCTCGGGATCTTTTTCAACATCCAGTCCCAACTGACCCGCGGCAAACTTTACATGGTTCATGATGGTGGAATGTTCGGCGCCCAGCGGCACCACCGAAAGCAAGGGTGCGATCACGGTGGGCATATCGGTGTTTACATCCGCAACGATAGATCCTTTCGGCACCGTTGGATTGGCCGCGAAATAAGAAGAACCAATCAGTCCCATTTCTTCACCGGTAACCATTACGATCAGCACTGAACGTTTGGGTTTAGCGCCGGACGTTTTGTAGATCCTAGCAATCTCCAGCAGCGAAGCCACGCCGGAAGCGTTATCGTGGGCACCGTTGTAAATAGAGTCACCCGCCACCGGGCGACTGATGCCTACGTGATCGAGGTGGGCCGAGTGCACAACATATTCGTTCTTCAGGGCCTTATCCGAACCGGGAATCAGCCCTACGATGTTGTAGCTATCAAAATCGCTGTGCGATGTTTGGTACGAAGCGGCCAGTGTAGCCGGCAGGGCAAACGATGCAGGCTTGCCGCTCTTGATGGAAGCCAGTGTTTGCTGCAGGTTTTTTCCGGAGTTCAGGAAAAGACGCGAAAGCAACGCTCTTGAGCCGCTGATGGCAACGGAAAGATTGCCGGTAAAGCGCCGACCATAAGCAGCCGTTTTTTCCGGGTTCAGCGCTACGTTGTGCTGCACAACCGGGGCCACATTGGCAGCGGAACGGGCCGGCATATCAATGAGCAACACACCGGCAGCACCTTTCTGCGCAGCCGTTCCATACTTATTTCCTGCATTGGAAAAATGCGCCGTCAGGGTGGAGATCATGCCATCAGGAGCACCGGCGATTAACACAACAATTTTTCCTTTTACATCCACACCTGCATAATCGGAATAACCGCCGGGAATATCGATACCGTAACCGGCAAACACCAGGGCACCTTCAGCCGAAGCGTTTGCATTCAGCGGATGCGGCACTGGTGAAAAATCGCGGAAGACTTGCAGCGAATCCACATTACCGGCTGCGTCTTTGATCACTGCTTTCGCGGATGTATTGTTGAGCACTGATTTGCGGATCACCAGTTTTTGCGTATAGCCGCCAGCATCACCACCGGGTGTAATGCCAATCTGTTTTAGCTGTCCTGTTACATAATCCACTGCCATCCCATAACCTTCGGTACCGGGCAGGCGGCCTTTGAGTTTGTCATCGGCCAGATAAGCAATGTGTGAACGGATCGTGGTTGTATCCACACGGTTCATGGCCTGTTGAATGCTTTTCGTGACTTGCACATTTTGTGCAGCAGTTGAAAGGGTAAGAATACAGGAAAAGAAAAGGAACTGTTTTCGCATGCGGACAAGATAAGGCAAATCTGCAGACGCAAATATTGTCGATACAAAAGAAAAATCCTGCTGCATGTTTTAGGCACACAACAGGATGGCAGTGTAGTTTTGATTAGCGCCTATTCAAAGCGAACAGTGACCGTATTGTCCTTTACGCCAAGATCGGTCCACAGAATCGTAGCGATATCGGCCAGTTGCGGTACCATGCCCGCCAGGGTATTGATCTGTTCCCGTTCGGCCGAAGGCATGGCTTCATCGCCGGCAAAATGGGCCATGATGGCGTTGCGGTAGATAGGTGCAGCAAAGCTTGCAACCGGCTCTGGTGCACCAAAGGCGTTTTGAAGAAACTGGTAGAAATAATTGTCGAGGTGTCCGCTTAAAAATTGTCCTGAGTATTGCGTAAAACTAACACCACCCGGCATGGCTACCGGCAACGATGTCACATGTCTTGTTTCAACGTCCAGCTTTTTGTTTTTCATGGTGACGAGGCGGTAGGGCATTGGTGCTGTTACCAGCGAACCGGTTTGAATATCGGTGATCGACTTATCGCCATGCGTATACGTTGTAATATCATTGGCATGGTAATGCCCCGTGAAGATGATCTTGAGACCGGCATCCATCAGGGCATGCACTTTGGCCTGCCAGTCGTCAATTACATACCCCGGATCCAGCACACTTTGATTGGTGTAATGCTCTACCAGGTTGTGGTGCATCATGGCAAACACCGTTGCGTTGGCCGCTTTGGCTTCAGCCAGTTTTTGCAGCAGCCAGGCAAAGGTGGCTTCTTTGATACGGCCCGCCGCTACGTCGCCTTCCGGCCCGTACTCTTCATACTTGCTGGCATCGATGGCCAAAATCCAAAGATCGTCATACGGCTTGGCCAGGTAGCTCAGCGAAGCCGGATCGCGGTCGGTACCGCTGTAGCCAAAGTTCTGGTAGATGCTCACAAAATCAGCCGGCTGTGTACGCGGTAATGGCGTATAGCCATCGCCGTTAAACTGTGCGGCTTTGGCGTTGTTGAGATCATGGTTGCCGGGGATCACAAACACCTTTGTGCCCTGGCTGCGGAGTTTTTCAAGATAGGTTGCAACGGCCCGGTGGCTTACCTGTTCACCATCTTTTGTTATGTCGCCGGGAACCAGCAAAAGGTCAGGACGTTCGTTCTCTAGATCGGCCATTACCTGCTGAAAAACCGGTGCGCTGTACTGCAGCAGTTTCGGGTCCTGTGCCAGGTAAGCCTGAAAGGCCGTTCCGTTTACGGCCCCGTTCCGGAGAAGTGATGGGTCGGTATAGTGTATATCTGATACAACAGCAATCGTCCGGTGCGGCCCCCCAGCTTGCGCCGATCGTGTTGCTGCCGCATCTGCATCAGGCGTACCGTCATTGGAAGGCAATTCTTTTTTACAGGAAAGAAAAATAGCATAGAGACAGACGCCAAGTAATAAAATGCTTTGGTTCATACATTGTTTTTTTATGTGGGCGATAATTGAGCGGTTGCCTGCGATGGCTAGAACCTTTGCTGCAAGCCTTCAACCTTCCGAAATTATCAGTACGGGGCAGCGGTTTCTAATTGAATTTCGAAAGGGAAAAGCAGTGTTTTGCAGAAACTGCAACGAGGGTGATTCGCCAACGCTGCCATTCGATTTTTTTGGGGAAGCTGGCAGCTCTTCGCCCTCTTTTTCGTAGCTTGACGCCTTCTCAATATTCAACTTCTAAAAACTGCTCACGTGAAACGGAAAGATTTTCTGCAGCTTTCAACTTTGGGACTGGGCTCACTGCTGGTGCCGGACTATTTATTCAGCCGGCCGGTAGAGGTTTCACAGTTCCTGAACAATGGCATTGATGTAAAAGTAAAAAAGGCGCTGGCCGATGCAGCGCTGACCGAAGCCAAAAGGGGCGGCGCCACCTATGCCGATGTACGCATTGGCCGCTATCTTAACCAGTCGATCATTACGAGAGAAGCCCGTGTACAAAACATTGCCAACAGCGAATCGTTTGGCGCCGGCATTCGGGTGATCGTGAATGGCACCTGGGGATTTGCTGCTACCAACGAAGTGACCAAAGAAGGCATTCAAAAATGTGCGGCCCGTGCCGTGCTGCTGGCAAAGGCCAACAGCAAACTGCAAAAAGAACCGGTGAAGCTGGCCCCGCAAAAAGGGCTGGGCGAACGCTCCTGGAAAACACCGCTGCAGGTCAACGCCTTTACCATTCCCATTAAAGACAAGGTTGACCTGCTGATGAAAGTGAACAGCGAGGGCCTGAAAGCCGGCGCTTCGTTTATCAATTCATCACTGTCGTTTGTGAACGAACAAAAATATTTTGCCTCCACCGATGGTTCTTACATCGACCAGGATATTCATCGTCTCTGGCCCAACTTTACCGTAACAGTGGTGGACAAGGCCACCGGTAAATTCAAAACAAGAGATGCCCTCAGTGCACCTGTGCAAATGGGCTACGAATACCTGACGCCGAAGGCATCGGAGAAGATTGCCGGTCCGGCAGGACTGGTGTTTTTCCGCAATGCCTATGATATGGTGGAGGACGCAATTCTTGCGGCGCAACAGGCCAAGGCAAAGCACAGCGCCAAATCGGTTTCGGCTGGCGATTACGACCTTGTGTTGGAACCCAGTCACCTTGGTTTAACCATTCACGAATCCGTTGGTCACCCGCTGGAGTTGGACCGTGTGTTGGGTTACGAAGCCAATTATGCGGGCACCTCGTTTGCCACGCTGGACAAATGGAAAAGCGGCAAGTTTAACTATGGCAGCAAGATCGTGAACTTTTTTGCCGACCGAAAGCAACCTTATTTTTTAAACACGGTTGGTTACGATGATGAAGGCGTACCGGCAAAAGAATGGGACCTGGTGAAGAACGGCATTCTTGTCAACTACCAGGCAACACGTGACCAGGTACAAATACTGGGACAGAATGAATCGCATGGCTGCAGTTATGCCGATGGCTGGGACAATGTGCAATTCCAGCGGATGCCAAATGTATCGCTGCGTCCGGGCCGCGATGGTGTAAGTGTAGACGATATGATCAAAGGCGTGGAGAAAGGTGTTTACATCGTTGGCCGCGGCTCATACAGCATCGACCAGCAGCGCTACAATTTCCAGTTTGGCGGACAATTGTTTTACGAGATCGCCAACGGCAAGATCACCGGTATGCTGGAAGATGTCGCGTATCAAAGCAACACCCAGTATTTCTGGAACCAGTGCACACAGATATGTGACGAAAGAGACTATCGCTGCTTCGGCACCTTCCGCGATGGCAAAGGCCAGCCGGGACAGATCAGCGCCGTGTCGCATGGCTGCAGCACCAGCCGGTTCAACAAGATCAATGTTCTCAATACCAATTCTGCAAAATCTGCATAAAACGTTTTCATGGAAATTTTAACCGAACAGGAAGCAAAAAACCTGATTGATAAAATACTCTCGTATTCCAAGGCCGATGAGATCAGCGTTACGCTGAGCGGCGGCCGTACAGGCAACATCCGTTATGCCCGCAACACGGTTTCCACCAACGGCGAAACCGATAATCTTTCGTATTCCATAACCTCTGTTTTTGGCAAACGTGCCGGTACCGCTACCGGCAATGAGTTTGATGATACTACGCTGGAAAAAACCGTTCGTCGCTCCGAAGAAGTGGCCCGCCTGGCTCCCGAAAATCCCGAGTATATGCCGGTGCTGGGTCCGCAGCAATACGACAAGGGTTTGAACTTTTCGGAAGCTTCGGCCAGGATTGATCCCTTGTTTCGGGTAGATGCAGCGCTGGCCAGCATACAGGCTTGCATCGCTACCAAAACAACGGCAGCCGGTTACCTGGAAGACAGTGCAGGCTTTGTTGCTATTGGCAACAACAAAGGCCTGTTTGGCTACAACCGTGCTACCGGTGGTGAGTTTACGGTAACGGCAAGAACGGCTGATGAAAAAGGCTCGGGTTATGGTGTGAGCTATTTTACCGATGCGGCCAGCCTCGATACCAAAGGCGCAACAGAAGTGGCCATCCAAAAAGCCATTGCATCAAAAGATGCCAAAGAGCTGAAGCCCGAAAAGATGACCGTTGTACTGGAACCGCAGGCGGCTTATGATTTGATTTCTCTTTTGGTGAATGCCATGGATGCCCGCGGTGCCGATGAAGGCCGGAACTTTTTTGGCAAGCGTGGCGGCGGCAACCGTATCGGCAGCCAGTTGTTCAGCGATAAGGTGACGATCCTCTCCGATCCGTTCAGCACTGATAATCCCTCGAATCCCTTCGCATTCGATGGCCGTCCGCAGACCAAAGTAACCTGGGTAGAAAAAGGTGTGTTGAAAGCATTGCCCTACACCCGTTTTTGGGCCAGGCAAAAAGAAGTAACAGATGCACCACCGCCGCCGGGAGGCTTTATCATGCAAGGCACTGAGCAATCACTGGAAGACCTGATTAAAGGAACAAACAATGGCGTCCTGGTCACCCGGTTTTATTATATCCGCCTGGTAGATCCGCAAACGCTGGTGTTTACTGGTCTTACCCGCGACGGTACGTTTTTGATCAAAGACGGTGCTGTGCAGCACGCCATTAAAAATTTCCGCTTTAATGAGAGCCCGGCCAACATGCTGGCCAACCTGGAAGCGGTAGGCAAACCGGTACGCATTCAAAACAGTATGGTGCCGCCGATGCGCATCACTGGGTTTAATTTTACGTCGCTGTCGGATGCGGTGTAGGGAGGAAGCTGCTAGCAGTGAGCTATGAGCTACGAGCTTTGAAAGCATGTATTTTACTGATGTAAATAAAAAAGCCGATGACATGTCACCGGCTTTTTTACGTATAGGCTTGTCAGTTATTTTGCTTGCGTACATATTTGGTGAGGATCACAATCACCTGTCCTTCGATCCTGCCTTCTATCTGTTCGGTGTTATTCTCTACCAGGCGAATATTCTTGACGACGGTTCCCATTTTTGCATTCAGGGTGGAACCTTTTACATCCAGTGATTTGGTAAGCACAACAGAATCGCCGCTTTGCAACACAGCCCCGTTGCTGTCTTTGTGAAGGTCCACACTGCCGTCGCTTTCATGGTCGCCGGTAGCTTTTGCCCAGGCCAGTTTTTCTTCGTCCAGATACAGCATGTCCAGGTTATCGGCGGCCCAGCTTTCGTTGCGCAGACGGTTCAGCATACGCCAAGCTGCTACCTGTACACCTGGTACTTCGCTCCACATGCTTTCGGGCAAAGCGGTGCGCCAGTGGCTGCTGTCCAGTTCTTCCTTTTTCTCTACCTGTGCACGGCATTTGGCGCAAAGCACGAGGGTATTTTCTTCATTGCGGCTGTCCTGTGGCTGCACTTCGTACGGTTGCAATCCTTCGGCAGCGCTGCAGAGTTCACATTTGCCAGCGCTTCGCTGCTGCAATACGTCTTCGAGTTTCATAGCTTAAAAATTAAGGCCGCAAATGTAGCGTTTTACAAAACGTTCTATAACAAGGAAATTCCGTGCAATTATTTCAGGCTTTAGCGGATAAATTACTTCTGTCAAACAAATTGCCCCGCTGCTTTAGCTCGGGGTATGAAGGTGTGATTTGTATTTTCTTTTGTATCGGCTAGCCAAACCGGTTCGGCTAAAGCCGACAAAAGAAATTGATTTCGATAATATGCCCCCGCCATAAATGGCGGGGCAACATAAAGTAAATTTCTGCTGATTGAATCTATAAAAAACTAAAATGCATTGGTTTCAAACATGGCTTCATTAGGCTTTCAAGTGTCTGGCAAAAAATACCAGCGTTCGCCCCCAGGCGAGTTTTGCAGCCGCTTCGTTGTAGCGAGCCGCTGACGTGTCGTTATGAAACGCATGTTGTGCCCCTTCGTACACATATTGCTCGTAGGAAATGTTATTCTTCTTCAATGCTTCTTCGTAAGTGGACATTCCGGCATTTACCCTTTCATCCTGACCGGCATAATGCAGTTGCACGGCAGACTTGATTTTCGGCACGTCTTCCAGCGCTGGCTGCCGTCCGTAAAAAGCAACAGCCGCTCTCAGCTCCGGAACATTTACCGCCAGGTTATTGGCCATGGCGCCGCCCCAGCAAAAGCCCACGCAACCGGCTTTACCGTTGTAATCGTTGCGGGATTTAAGATACGCAAACGCATTGATGAAATTCTGCAGGTTATTCTCCCCTTTGAGCTCACTAAACCATTGGCGGGCTTCGTCTTCGCTGGCCGGTGTTTTGCCCAGCGCCGAAAGGGCATTGGGTGCAATGGCCAGGTAGCCCGCCTGCGCTGCCCTGCGGGCCACATCTTCGATGTGCGGTGTTAGGCCGCGGTTTTCATGAATCACCACAACAGCCGCATACCTTTTCGCCTCTTTCGGCCGTGCCACATACGCTGTCATTTGGTTGGGAACACCGGGGTAGTTCACGTATTCGGTGACCAAATCATCGGCCGTAGTTACCGCTGCTTTGGCATAATTGCTTTCCAGCATTGGCAACAAGGTCATGGCGGCTGCCGTGCCACCGGCCAATACAGCCAGTCGCTTTAAAAATTCCTGCCGACTGAGCGGCTTATGGGTGTATTCGTCGTAAAGGTTGATGATCTGCTGATCCATGGTGGGAATGTTTCCTTGAAGATACGGCTTCGATAAGCAATGGACAATTGTAACAGGCAATTGGCAGGTCCTTTAAAGGGAACTGTATTTAGGATGGAGAAAAGCCGAAAAGCAGACATTTCCTTGCCGGAAGAAAGAGATAAAAAAACCCTCACGCCGGTGAGGGTTCCGAAACGCTTTTAGTTGATTGGTAACGGTATCGCATACTGGTAGAATTCAGTCACCTTGCCTCCCTGGTCGAAAACCCATACTTCATGTAGCGAAAACTTTTGCGTGGTACCGTCTTTTTTGGTACCTAGTTCCTCACCCCAGATCAGGGTGTACTCGTGCTGCGGATTGTTTACCGACTTCAATGTGGTAATGGCGGTAACCCTGCTGGCAACAGAAGCAAATCCACCCCTGTAGGTTTTCAGGCTATTCGTAAAGGCTTCTTTGCCCCGCACCATCTGGCCATCAGCCATGCCGGCCCGGATGGTATCGGAGATGATAAAACCGATGTCATCCAGTTTGTTGTCGTCATAGGCTTTCCAGGCATTCAACACAAATTTTGTGTACTGGTCGTTGCCAAACGAAAGTTTGGTCAGGGCCACTTTGTACGGAGACTGGTCAGTGGTGTTGCTGGTTTGCACAACGGGAGAGGTTTGTGCCTGAATACTGCCGGATAGAATGCAAAATGCGGACGTGATTAACCATGTGAATACAGGTTTCATGTGAGAAGTTTTTGAAGTTAAACAATAATGCGAAAGTGTTGCCCTATGGTACGGAAGCCATTTTTATACAGGCAGGGAAGTCCATGTAAGGTAAGGAAATTCAGCGCACAAAATATAATCTATTTCAATCATGAATAAGGCATCAACGATTATACTACAGTTCTTTATCCGCCAGATTGCTTTATCATTGCCGCCATGCAGTCATCCCAACGGTATTTTATGGTGCACAAACCCTATGGCATGGAATCGCAGTTTAAAGAAAACTATCCCAGTGCCCTGTTGGGCGATCTGCCGTTTTCGTTTCCGGAAGGTACGCATGCCATTGGCCGGCTGGACAAGCCGTCGGAGGGTTTGCTGCTGTTGACCACTAACAAAAAAATTACAAAGCTCCTGTTTGAAAGTACCGTGCCGCATCGCCGCACCTATCTCGTACAGGTAAGGCATACCGTTAGTGAAGAAAAACTGCAACAACTTCGCACTGGCGTTTCTATTCCGGTGCAACATGGGGGATATTATACAACGCCGCCCTGCGAGGCCGAACGAGCCGGAGAGCCCCTGTTTCCGTCGCCCAAACCCTTTCCTACTTATGGCGACACTACCTGGCTGCTGCTCACCATCACCGAAGGAAAATTCCGGCAGGTACGCAAAATGGTAGCAGCCATCGGGCATCGTTGCATACGGTTGATCCGCGTAGCCATCGAAGACATGGCACTGGGTAACCTGCCACCTGGTGCGGTAAAAGAAGTTCCGGAAGACTTGTTCTTCCGCCTGTTAAAACTGCAAGCATCGCCAACCGGCAAGAAAGAGGGCTAATGGTCTTGGGAAAAAGCGGCCATTACCAGTAAAAGACCTGACCGGAAAAAGGGGATTACTAAAAAACCCTTATCTCCTGAAATATCGTTACCGAAAACCCCGAACCGGGTTTACCTTTGTATCCGTATCAATTGCTTTGCATTCGCAAGCACCTTTCAGCCTCGCAATTTTGGTTTCTTAGGTTAGTCGTACCGGCTCAAGCATTCAATTGCATGCCGTGTACAGTTCGTTACGATTTTTTTATTCACGCTAAAAAACGAAAACGATGGGCCTATCCGATTTTATCCTGCTCGGCGAAAAAGAAAAAAAGTGGACCGTTTTGCACCAGGGCATCTTGGTAGGCAAACGGGAAAACCGCAACCGCAAAATTTTCCTCTTCCAGCTTGATGATTTTTACGTTGAAACGTTTTGTAATCCGCAAAACAAAAGCATTGAAGAGTACCGCGTTTTTAACGACACGCAGTTTTTACATCCGTATTTGTCCAACATACCGTTGGATGACCTGCTGAACTAGGGTAGCGTTGCCATTGGCTTGTCACCCCTGATCGTCATCGTTAACAGAGGCCCGGTCGCCACTCAGCAACCGGTCCTCTTTGTTGGCCTTGTCGTACTCGGCGGCCCCTTCCCGGATGTCCTGTTGCAGGTCTTCATCAAGTTCCCTGCTTTCGGCGGCAATCCGTTGGGGTGCATTTTCGCCAGCACGGTTTTGTTCATTCTGTTTCCAAGTTTCCCGTACGTTGTTTAGCTCGTTGCCTTTATGTATCGCCATAAAAAATTTTTAGTGTACAAAAAAACTACTGGCGAAAAATTATGCCTGTTGTAAACCGGCGAACAATTTAACAGCGGCCTGACCATCAGAAAAAGGAATGCTATTTGAACCCAACAGGAAAAAGAAAACATGAAACATCCTGTAAAACCGCAAACTCATGGTCTTGTAGATTATGTGTTCTCGGCCGTACAACTAGCGGCCCCGGCACTGCTTGGCGTTAATAGGAATGCAACGAAAATTTTTGGTGCTACCGGCGGAAGCCTGTTGCTCCTGAATGCGCTGACAGATACTCCTTACGGTCTTAAACGAACCGTATCGTTTAAAGATCACCAGATGGTTGACAGGCTTTTGCTTTCAGGACTGCTGCGTGTTCTGTTTCTGAAATCCATCCGGCAGAACAAAAAAGCCATGTGGCTGGCGGTAGGTTTCTTTGGGGCCGGGCTGGCCAATTACCTGCTGACAGATTACAATGCCGGTTCGAAAAGAACATCGTTCCTGGAAAATTTGAAAGCCAATTTCAGGTAACAGGTAATTTCCAGGAAGGGATCTGTCAGGATCAGCTTTTAGATGGGATTCAAATTAAGGCATATTACTGAAAAATGGTTGGTAGAATTGGCTGTAATGCAGTCTGGTTAAGGGTTTGGCGGATGTTTAGTGAAAGTGGTTTCACTAAAGTTTTTTTGCAGATGGCAAAGACTAAAAAAAGCG
>JACJGO010000005.1 GCA_014163555.1 Flavisolibacter longurius | reverse complement strand
TTTGCGACCAGGATGTGGTTCCGTTGGCTGCCGTGCCGGCAAGCGTAAAGGAAGTTGGTCCTGAAGGAGCTGTCTGGCACTTGGCCTGATCGGGACCGGCATTTGCCGTTGGATTGGCGTTGACAGTCAGCACAACAACGTCGGTTGCTGTTCCGCAATTTTCGCTGGTGGTAGTCAGCGTCAAGGTTACGGTTCCGATGCCACTCACGCTAACACCGCTGGTAAGAGAACCCGGTGTAGCGATCGTTGCACTGGCGGTGCCGGTAGAAGCTGTTTGCGACCAGGATGTGGTTCCGTTGGCTGCCGTGCCGGCAAGCGTAAAGGAAGTTGGTCCTGAAGGAGCTGTCTGGCACTTGGCCTGATCGGGACCGGCATTTGCCGTTGGATTGGCGTTGACAGTGGCCGTAACAGGAACCCTATCGCTTTCACAAATGGAATTTCCGATAGTATTGAAACAAGTTACATAGAAGGTCTTGGTTTCAGTTACTTCGGTTGTGTAAGATGCTCCAGTGAAAACAGGCGATCCACCCGATGGAGCAGTATACCAGCGGACACCAGCGCCGCTACAATCAGCATTTAAGGTAACAGATCCTGCTCCGCAACGAGTGGCTCCCTCTACGGTGGGTTGTTGTGGCTTTGCATTGAAAGAACCGGCAACAAAGTCGTCCAGGGAAGCGGTAATCTCCTGCGATGACCTGGCTTCCAATAAAAAGCTTGAAAAACAAAGGTTTGTGAGGTTTAGGCTGCAAAGATCAATTTTACCTTCGTAGAAGGTATTGATATCATAATTGGCAGCGGGGAAGTTGCTGAAACAACTTGGCACGGGATACACGATACTGTTATTCTCAGCTACCTCGCCAACAATATTGGTGGTGGCTAACGTGCCGTTTGATCCAGCAACATTTCCACCGGTTCCTACCCACCTGTAAACCGTTACAGTGGCATTTCTACCACCTCCCGTAAAGTCGGCCAGGATCAATAAATCACCTATACTGTGCTCCGGGGCAAAATTCTTGGTGCCATCAGGCTGGGTTACCGGTCCTGTGCCGTTTAAATAAAACCAGAAACCAATCTGGGCATCGCCGTTGTTTGAAGTACGGTCACCGGCAAAATAAAGGGTACACCCTATCAGTGTGGCAGCGGCATTGGCGATATCGTTCTTTGCCTTCGTTTGCCCGATTTCCCAACGCAGTTCGCCAGCTGGCATAAAGTCTTTAGACCCTTGTGTAAACTGGTTGTCCAATACGCCGTTTCCTCTTGGGTCAGGTACGTATGCTTTAATAGGCTGCGTAGCCAATGTGTTGCACCAATCGCTCGGATCACCATCGATATTGATCTGCGCTGTTGATTTTGTTGCAAGAAAAATCAGGAAGAATAACGTCAAAAAAGCTTTGACACCACCTGTTATGGCTGTTCGCCATTTTGAGTTTTGGTAACATCGGTTGGATGTTCTCATAATTGTTGTGTTTTTGATCTTTAAATATTGATAAGGTTTTTATCAATACTGGATTGAAGGCATTGCACAGGATTGAAAAACACTGAACTACATAAAATTATGGAGGAGGCTTCCCAAGGCATGACCAATGAAAGAGGGGTGTGAATAAAACTTCGTATTCTCTGTTGGGGACAGACATAAGTAACCTGGTATTAAAACTTAATACAAGAATCAGATGAGTAGGTGTAAAAAAAAGATTAGCAATGCAATTGCATAGGATGTTGGAGGCGAACTAACGAAAAGATTCAAGGGGTGGATTACAAAGTCCTGGGGTGTTGTTCAGAGAGAGTTTCTTAAGATTTTAGTTTGGTGGCGTAAAAATAGGGAAATGCACTTAACAAATAAACAATTGCTACTATTTATTATTAATAATAATACAATCTGGTGAAAATCAATAAACTAAAAAAATTATAATTATAAAATGCTTTAGGCGCAAAGTGCGTGCATGCCTGTGATGGATTTGTTTAAATCAAAATGTTTTAAATATGAACGGTAG
Source organism: Flavisolibacter longurius (assembly GCA_014163555.1). Taxonomy (GTDB): domain Bacteria; phylum Bacteroidota; class Bacteroidia; order Chitinophagales; family Chitinophagaceae; genus Flavisolibacter. The sequence continues at coordinate 317,948 of JACJGO010000005.1, read as the reverse complement.
CCTTTCCCACGCATCAGGTCAAACTGTGCGTATTGAAACTAAGGTTGCATAATCAGGTGTTGCTGTTTGAACTGTTATCGAACTCTCTAATGATCGATCGAAAACGGCTATTACCTTTATTATAGTTCTTAAAATGCGCCAAAAACTACGGAAAATGAGAATAGTTGACCTGTTGAAATTTTGCAAGGGTATATTGTTGATAAACAAACGCTTACTACTGATCGTTCGAATCCTGACCGGATCACAATGAATTATTAGAAGCCTTGATAGACATAATATAAAGGCTTATTTCATTACTATTGGATTGTTGAATGTTTTTATAGTTTCTACTTACCCGTTTGGCGGAACCTACTTTCGGAGCTTCTTCAACATTGATAATTGTTTCATTCAAATCATGGAAGCGAGTATTCTTTTTTCTATATAGGTTTTGATAGTTTTCGGAAGTTCGATTGAAATTTATAATTTAAACTTCTGGATAAACACCAAAAATTTCAGAACCTTTGGATAGTGTAAAGGATTCAAAAAATAGCGCATACATCAAACGTCCTTTTTCATTAGAAAACTGAAAAACTGCAAGTTCCTCACTTAATAAATCATTGGACGGCTCAAACATTTTAAGTTTTGTGTATTCACCATTTTTAAGAATGTTTATAATTTGCTCCTGTACGTTATAACTGTAAGGAGTTCTAATTATTTCGATCAAATTCATTACTTCCTCACTTCCTATAAATGCATTCGAAGCTTTGATAGACTGAATTATCCATTGAGAAAAAAGATTCATAGGGTAAACTAAAAAAGTATGAATGATTAATTTATTTATTTATTGGCGTTTCTTCCTGCTGAATCATGAAGCTCTTCAGGAAACATTTGGTGTTTTGTAGCCTGTAATTTTCAGGATGGATATATAAGCAAATCCAGCATATAGCTATCGTAATAAAAAATGTTCACTTAACCAACCTTGATATTTCATTGACCAACTCTGGCAACTGCTTCATGCCGTCAAAAACAACCACCCCTTCCGGCACCTCATACGCCAACGCCTCATCTGGCTGGTAACACAACACTCTCATGCCGGCAGCCAGTCCCGCTTCCACGCCAAAGATGGTATCCTCAATCACCAGGCAATTCTCCGGTGCATAGTTGTTTTTTTCTGCCGCTTTCAGAAAAACATCCGGCGCCGGTTTGCCCACCGCCACTTCATACGACGAGGTTATGTTTTGGAAAAAATGAGCCAGCCCCGTTGTTTCCAGCGATATCCGGATGCGGTGAAGTTCAGAACCCGAAGCCACGCATTTGGGTAGCGGCAACTGCATCAGGGCATCCTTTACAAAGGGCACCGGTTCCAGTTCGGTGCGCAAGGCGTCTACGATCTTTTCGTCGTATTGTGCAAGCGCTTCTTCCGAAGGCAGGCGTCCAAAATGGTCCTGCAGGGTCACCATGCAGTCGCGGGAAGAACGCCCTAAAAAATGCTGGTTATAAAAAACAGTGTCCACTTCAAAACCGTCCTGCTGCAGGCATTTTACATAAAGCCGTTCCGAAATTTTTTCACTGTCCACCAACACGCCGTCAAGGTCAAATATGAGCAAGGGAGTTTGTAATTGCATGATACATTCAGGTTTACCGAAATAAAACCGCGAAGTACGGCAACAATTCTGTGTTTTGAAAATCCGAAACGGGACTTCTTTTCAAAACTAGATTGATCCTTCTATAAAATAAAAACGGGTAAAAATGGTTGGACTGCTCCCACATATCAACGGCCAAAAATGTCATTCTAAATTGTCACCTTGCCATTACTGAAAAAACACCTCGTCCAAAAATATCCAGGCTTTTTCGCCACGGCCTTGATGCCAGGAAGGTAACTTGGCCACTGGCTTTACAATGATTTTAATGACGCTTACGGATACAGGGGTAAACGTAACAGGGTAATCCTCCAGGGAAGAAGACCTTTGCTCTTTGGGTTGGGCTGGGAGCATCCGTTTCAACAGGCGCAAGTGCAACGCATCTGGTCCGCCCCATACTTCTACCTCTGCCGGCGGCATGATGTAAGAACCAATATCAACCAGCGAACTGACGGTAACGGAAGAAAGCGACAACGGTTGTTTGAATTGAAAGAGGGCGGTCAGAGGAGAATCCTTATAACCCAGCCAAAGACCACTACGGAAATTCTGATCCCCTTTTTGGTTGTCCACCAGGGTTTTTCCGCCATCGCCCCTGTACGCCGGATCGGGAGCTTTTGCCACGATAACCGTATCGGGTTTCCGGCCTCTCTTGTAAAACCGGCGCTCCACTACATCGCTGCTGATCCACCCCTTTTTAAATGCCTTTGCTTTTAGAACAAGGTTCTTATCGATCACCAGGTTTTCGTTATACACCGGCGATGAAAGGCTGTCGGGTTCTGTGCCATCCACCGTATAGCGCAGCGATACATCCCTGACAAAATGTTTCAGCTTCAGGGGTACCGGCTCCTGCACAATTTGTTCTTCGTTGGCAACAATAGGCGGGTTCAGTTTCAATACAACCGTATCGCCACTGTACCCGCTTTCAAAGCGAATGGTTTTGTATTGCGAGCTTGCTTTTGCAATTTCTGCCGGTTGCACACCTGTGTTCCAGAGATAAATCCTTGTGAGCCTGGGCAAGGCCACCAAGGTTTGTACTTGATGCCATTTTACGTTTGTGCCGGAAAGGGAAAGCTGGCGGAGCTCTGTCAACCCTTTTAGTTGTGAAAGAGTTGAACCGGTGATGTTGGTAAAGGATACATTCAGCTTTCGCAGGTTTTTAAATTGGGCAATGATTGCCAGGTCTTCATCCTGCAGCGGCATCCCGCCTAGGTTTAAGGATACCACCTGCTCTTTCAGGCTTTCCAGTTCTTTTAAGGCTGCAGTGCTAAAATTCTGTGCGCTGTAAAACGTAGCACCCAATGCCGGTGACCCGGTTGCCAGTGGCGCTATTACACGGTATGATGTGTTGCGTTTTTTGATCTCGTTTTCATCGGCGGGTGCAAAGGTATATATATCAGTTTCAATAGAAGAGAAATGGGCTGCAGCCAATGCATGCAAGGTATCGGTTGGCGGCAGGTCGGCCAGTTTTTTTCGAAATTCCGCACCGTTTTTTATCCAGCTTTGAATGATGATGATTTCTTCCTCGGTCAGTTGCGGTTTTCCCTTTGGCGGCATGTGCTTTTTGTTGTCCAGCGGCAGGTGAACCCGTTGCATCAGCAAGCCAAAATCGTTTGCGGTAGTATCCCACAACACCCCCGATTTCCCTCCCTTTAGAATAGAGGCTTCCGTTTCCATCACCAGCTCTCCTTTTGCTTTTTGCGGATTGTGACAACCAGTGCATTTTGCCTCCAGGATTGGTTTTACCATGTCGGTATAAACAACAGCATCTTCCAACAAGACGACAGGTGCCTCTTCCGTACTGTGCAAGGGCGCCAGCAGGAAATCTTCCCCATGGGTAATATTAGCGCCCTGGTGACCGGTGATCACAATACCGGTTAAACCAACCATTGCGGTGGTAACCATGAGCCCCCTCACCTGCCGCACCTGACGCCGGAAGGAGTACCAAATTAGCGACAGCAAAGAGATGAATACACCGCCCCATTTATGCCATTGCAAAACCGCGGGTTCGTATCCTTCCTCGCGGGAAAGAAAAAGACCAATTAGCGAAGTGAAAACCGTGGAAAGTGCAGCGGACAACAACAAGGCATCGCCGATGTTTGTCGTGTCTTTTGCCTCCCCTTTTTGCCGGCGTGGCAACAGTTCCCAGAAAACGGCCAACACCAGCAGTACAATGGGGAAATGCAGGATCAGCGGGTGCATGCGGCCCACTACCTGCAACCATACCGGCACCTGCAGGTACTGTTCAAAAAGCACCAGGAAAAGGAGCAGGCAGTTAAGCGAAAAAGCTATATTGAAAAGTATCGGTTTCCAGCGCTGCATGAGGGGTGAATTGGTGTAAGATGATTATACAACCGGCGTCAATTTATACGGATACACTTTCCCTGAGTTCCATTGCGCCACATACATGGCCTCTTCATCGTCGATGCAAACGTCGTGGGGATAAGCAAACACGGTTTCCGCCTGTTTCATTTCACCCAAGATACCGTTGTTATACACCGGCTCAGTTCCACCGGGGTTGGAAACCACTTTAAAATCTTTATCCAGTATGGTGACAAAACCCGATTGTTTCCATTGCGATGAATGGCTTTGCAGCACTGCTGCATAAAGGTGCTCTCCTTTGATCACCGGCCGGCAAACCCAGGCGCCGGGCATCGCAATGGTATTGATATAAGAACCATCCATGGTATAGCGCTTAAAGGCATTTTGCATGCGGGAAGTAACCACCAGCGATGGCTTTGATTTGTTGCGGGTATCCACGCAAATTCCATGTGCATTCAACAGATAGGGATCGCCTTCTCCCCTGCCGCCAAAATGCCGGATGTAACGGCCCTTTGCATCGTACTGGATCACGAAATCTTTTCCATAGCCATCCACCACGTAAATATCACCGTTGGGTGCGATGGCAGTTTCGGTAGGAACAAATTCTTCCGCTTTGGTGTACTGGCTGGTTTCCACAGGATAGTTCAGTGTAAGCAACACTTTTCCATCAATGGTTGTTTTGATAACCTGGTGGCGTTCGTTGTCGCAGATGAATAGCACATCGGTTCCATTCTCGTTGAACAGCGTCAGGCCGTGTGCGCCGGGATATTCAGAGCCCCAGGTTTGCAAAAGGCGGCCCTTTTTATCGTAGATCAACACATTGTTTTTGGTTTCGTTTGTCAGTAAAAGAATGCGGCCCCTTTGGTCCAGCACCATTTCATGGCAATCCTTTACCGGGAAACGGGCCACATCTGCAAGACTCCAGGCCTTATCCAGGCGGTAGCGTCTTTGGTTGTGACCAAGAATGATGTCTTCTCCTCCGGTGAATGAGGGCAACAACCAGGCAGCGGCCATGCCCATGCTTGTTTTTTTTATAAACTGGCGGCGATGCATAATCGTAAAATTGGGGCTGTCAGGCAATGATTTTTTTCACCACGTTGCCGGCAACATCAGTTAACCGGTACCGGCGGCCAAGGTGTTTGAACGTAAGCTTTTCATGATCCATTCCCATCAGGTGCAAAACCGTTGCATGAAAATCGTGCACATGTACAGGGTCCTGGGTGATGTTGTAACCAAATTCGTCGGTTTCTCCATACACACCGGGTTTCACGCCGCCACCGGCCATCCAGATGGTAAAGCAGCGGGGATGGTGATCCCTTCCGTAATTATCCTTTGCCAGTGGTCCCTGGCAATAGTTGGTGCGGCCAAACTCACCTCCCCAGATAACAAGGGTTTCATCCAGCATACCGCGTTGTTTCAGGTCCGTAATCAGTGCTGCAGATGCCTGGTCGGTATCGAGGCACTGGCCCCTGATCTCACCTGGCAAGTTGCCATGGCCATCCCATCCCTGGTGATAGAGCTGCACAAAGCGAACACCGTTCTCCGAAAGCTTGCGGGCCAGTAGGCAGTTGGCGGCATAGGTTCCCGGCACCAGGCAATCCGGCCCGTATAGTTTGATAATCGCTTCGGGCTCTTTGCTCACATCGGTAATTTCGGGAACGGCCGTTTGCATGCGGTAAGCCATCTCGTACTGCTGCACTTTGGCATTGATCTCCGGATCGGCAAATTCATTGTAAGTTTCTTGGTTCAATGCGGCCAGATGGTCAAGCATTTTTCGCCGGTCGGCCTGGTCGACGCTTTCGTGATTGTTCAAATAAAGCACGGGACTTTCGCCACTACTGAACTGTACGCCCTGGTGCACCGAATCCAAAAAGCCGTTGGTCCACAACTTAGAATACACACCCTGTCCGTTTCCTTTCCCTTTTGAAAGAAGTACACAATAAGCCGGCAGGTTTTTGTTCTCGCTGCCCAACCCGTAACTTAACCAGGCGCCCATGCTGGGACGATTGCCTACCTGCGCACCGGTTTGAAAAAACGTCAGCGCCGGATCGTGGTTGATGGCTTCCGTGTGCATGCTTTTGATGATGCAGAGATCATCTACAACTTTAGATGTATAGGGAAGCAATTCACTCATCCAGGCCCGGGCTTCGCCATATTGGTCAAATTGAAACATGCTGCCGGCCAGCGGAAACTTTTTCTGATCGGCAGTCATGCCTGTAAGGCGTTGTCCCATGCGGATGGAAGCAGGGAGGTCTTCGCCGAACATGGCCTGCAGCTTGGGTTTGTAGTCAAACAGGTCCAGTTGCGAAGGCGCCCCGTTTTGAAACAGGAAGATGATGCGTTTGGCTTTGGGGGCGAAATGCGGCAATCCTGAAAGCAACACTTCCTGGTCCCCTTTGCTGCTGAACAAATCAGGAATGAGCAAAGATCCCAGGGCCACGCTGCCAATACCAAGGCTCAGTCGCGACAGGAACCGGCGGCGGTTCATATTGAGATGATGTTCCAATACTTCTTTTTCCATTGCTCAGGATTTTATGATGGCTTCTTCCCTGTTGTAAAGCAGGTTGATGGTCTTCATCAGGGCGGCCGTTGCGGCCCTGTCGAGCGACTGGGCTACCGGGTATTCGCCAACCTTCAACGTTTTTTGTGCATCCAGTTTTCCCTGCCGAAACTGCACCAATTGCTCTTCAAAATAGGTTTTGATGATCCTTTTTTCGTTTTCATTCGGCAGGCGGCAAAGAATGCGGCGAAAAGCTTTTTCCAGCTTTTGTTCAACAGACGTATTTTCTGCCTGAAGTGTTTGAGCCAGCACACGGGAGGCTTCCAGAACTGTTGGGTCATTCATCATCACGAGGGCCTGCAGTGGTGTATTGGTTTGCAATCGCTTTACTTCACACTGGTCGCGGTTGCTGGCATCGAATAGGATCATGCTGGGCGGCGGCACCGTCAGTTTGATAAAGCTATACAAACCGCGGCGGTACAGGCCATCACCTTGGTCTTGTTTATAGGTTGCCAGTGCACCCCTTCCGGAAGTTGCCGCTTCCCAAATGCCTTTCGGCTGGTAAGGTTTCACACTCGGTCCGCCAATGGTGCCAACCAGCAGGCCACTGCTGCTTAATACCATGTCGCGAATGAATTCTGCCTTCAGCCGCAGTCGCGGTGCCCGGGTTAAATATTTATTCTCCGGATCCTTTTGCAGGCTTTTTTGCGAAACATGAGCGGACTGCCGGTAGGTTGCCGATAGAACAATTTTTTTCAGCAAGCGCTTGATATCCCAGCCGTTCTCCATAAAATCAACAGCCAGCCAGTCGAGCAGTTCCGGATGCGTGGGCAATTCGCCCTGCATGCCAAAATCACCGGCGGTTTTTACAATGCCACGACCAAAGATTTCCTGCCACACCTGATTGACAAAAACCCTTGCTGTCAGCGGATTATCAAGGCTCACTGTCCATTCGGCCAGCCCCAGGCGGTTGCGCTTTTGTTTGACGGTATCGAATTTCATCACCGCCTGCGGTGCTACCGGCCTGACTTCTACCGTTGGTTGATCATACAAACCACGGTCAAGCAAATACGTTTTTCGCAGCGTATCCTGGTCGCCCATCACTGAAACCATGATGTTGCCGGTATCTTTCGGATTCAGAAAAGTCATCACTGATTTTACCTCCTCTTGACTGATCGTCAGCACCGGCATTTTGGCCGGCTTCGAAACGGTAATATCACCTTCATACCCCACCTCTTTGGTGTTGTTGAAAAAAGCGTACAACTGGAAATATTCTTTCTGCGAGATGGGATCGTATTTGTGATCGTGGCACTGCGCACATTCGGCCGTTAAGCCCAGGAGGCCTTTGCTGTAGGTTTTGGTTTTATCAACAATGTATTCCACCCGGTATTCTTCCGGCACCACGCCGCCTTCTTCAGTGTATTTGTGGTTGCGGAAAAAACCGGTTGCCAGCACCTGTTCTTTGGTAGCATTGGGCAGGAGATCACCGGCAATCTGCCAGGTTAAGAACTTATCGTACGGCAGGTTATTATTGAAGGCATGAATGACCCAATCCCGCCAGGCCCATTGGGTGCGAACATTGTCATCCTGGTAACCGTAACTGTCGGCATAACGGGCCACATCCAACCAGTGAACAGCCATTTTTTCTCCATAACGTTTTGAACGCAGCAACGCATCTACCATGCTCTCATACGCTTTGCTGCTGGTGTCTTGTAAGAAACGGTCCATCATTTCCTCCGTGGGTGGAAGACCTGTCAGGTCAAATGAGAGCCGTTTCAACAGGTGTTCTTTGGATGCTTCTTTGTTGGGATTGAGTCCCGCGGCTTCAGCCTTGTCCAGGATGAAATAATCAATTTCATTTTTGGGCCAATCTTCATTTTTTACTTTTGGCAACGGCGTTTTTACCGGCTTTACAAAAGCCCAGTGCGGCTCATATTTTGCTCCCTGTTTGATCCATTTTTCAACCAGCTTAATTTCATAAGCCGTTAAAGCGCCCAGGTGCGATTCCGGCAACGGCATCATGTAAGAAGAATCGGTGGAAGAAATGCGTTTATACAATTCAGATTCTTCGGGTTTACCCGGGACAAGGGCAAAAGCGCCTTTTGTTTCTTTCAGGGGTGCAAAGGCATGTTCCGGCTGGTCAAGTCGCAGACCGGCTTCGAGTTTGCTGATGTCCGGACCATGACAGGTAAAACATTTATCTGAGAGAATCGGCCGGATATGAAAATTATAGCTGATGACATCGGGAATTTCAGTAAGCTCTTCTTCAGCCGTGTGAAGACAGGCATTCCAACTAATGGAAAGAAGGAGCAAGCAAGCGATGATCCAGAATTGCTTTACACGCATGGCAGTTCTGTTGGGATGATTTTGAAGCCAGAAGGTACACCTTTCTGCGGGTTCCGCCAGCAATGAAAACGTAATGGAAACGTTCAAGAGTTAATTCTCAATTCAGAAGCTGAATTTGAGAATAGACGATTCCTCCTTTCGTGTTCAAAATTGTATACTAAAACTGTTACAGAAGGCGAGCAAAACCAAAACCCACACAGCAATGAATTGAGTGGATTCTGGTTGAGACAGATTACGTAATCTGATTTTACTTTTTCACACGGACATATTTTTCAGTATTGATCCGGTTGATGCCGGCACTTTCCAATTTTTCAACGCCCTGCTGAACCAGGGTGTCATTTTTTATGGTGACGGTAAACGAAAAATCATTTCCCTCCCACTCCCTTGCGCTGCAATATTCCAGGTGTTCTTTGTACGCACTGTCCTGAAGCGTATACGTTCCTCCGCCGGCCACAAAGACAGCCGCTGAATCTTTTCCTTTCGTTAAATCATGCTGGAGAAAGGCAAAATGCGTGTCGTTGATAATCTTAATAAAGGATAGGTTTTTCGTATAATCAGTTACCGTTGTATCGTCATTTTCGATGGTGGTGCCTTGCAGGAGCTGCCAGGTACCGGCCAGGGGTAAAGGCTCCGCTGTGTTTTTCGGTGATGAGGCCGGAGACTGACAGCTCAGGAAAAAAGCGCTGGCAAGAAGTAGAGGCAAATGTTTTTTGCAAGAAATGGTTGGCATGTTCAGCATTTGGATTGGGTTTATAGTAATCGAACGTGTTATAAAGTAAATCAAGAGAAGTCAAACCGCAAAGCTGACTGGATCCTAATGTGAGGAATGTGTCGAAAAGATTGCCGCAAGCGGAAAGCGTAATAGACCGTCCATTTTGATCCGGTTTATACTGAAAGCATTGAGTTCCGGGAAACTGATTCACCTTTACGTCTTATGAGGGGTTTTTCTGCGGAAAGGACTGTTCTATCACTCCCCGGGCTGCAATTTGCAGATTTCAAGCCCTATTAACAATCCTGTCAAAAAAATCCATTGTATGCTTGCCCAGCCTTTGCATAAAGGCTTCTCATTCTTTTGGGTACAAACGGGTGGTTTCTACTACCCGTTTTATGTGTTTCTTTTCAGGCAATCTGAAAAGAGTGAAAAGCACCTTTTTCCCGTTGTATATTCTGTGCTTGGTTTAAAGAGAAAACTCTCTTGCCTACCGATAAAAACACGGGAAGCCCTTCTATCCTTTTCCGGGCCAAATTTGACCCTTGATATGATACCTTTTCCGGGAGAAAGGTGACAAGAATTCAAATCCGGATTATCACGGTTGGCGGCGCTCTAATCATGCTCCGGGAGGCATCCACAAGAATGCTCCCTTATCCACGTTATCATTACAGCAGGTAAGTGACCGTCTGTGTAAACAAAGTAAAACCTGTTTGAATCATGATTTGTACGGTTTCAAGTTGCCTGAGCGTTATTTTAACCAACGAATTGCATTCACGTTAAATGAACGGACCAGCTGGCATTCGATTCTTTTTTTACAGGTGCCGGTTTTTACAAACCGGGAAAGTTTGCAGGCCCTCTTTCACGTATTACATTTTTTGTACAATCAGCGCCCTGGTTTTGTTCTTTTTATTGCTGCCGGTTTCCGCCGGAGGACAGGCGCTTTACATGAAGCATTTTACGGTGGATGATGGGTTGCCAAGCAATGAAGTGTACCAGGTTTTGCAGGATAGCAGCGGGAAACTGTTGTTGGCAACAGACCGGGGAGGCGTACAGTTTGACGGGTATGGATTCCGGCCGGTTTTGCAAAAAAACAGGCTTACCAGCAAACCAGTATATTATATTTATCAATCTCCCGAAAACGAGATTTATTTCAGCAGTCTGCAGGGAATTATATACCAGTACCGGAACGAAACCCTGTACGATTTTCCTTTCAACAACCGCACCGCCAGCCTGTTTTATCATCCCGGCATCCTGATCGCAAACACCATCTCGGTGCATGCCGACACAACCTGGATCAGCTTCAACAATGATTACAATTACAACTACAAAATTGGTAGTTGCTTTGTTACTGCTGAAGGAGCCGTAAAAAAAATTGATGATCCGGATGGGTTGTATTTCGATCTCCGCAGAAATTTTTTCTACCGGCAAACAAGCCCGGAGAGCAATAGCGTTCAGCAACAACCGTTGACCATTTATTGGGAAAATGGTAAGGTATCGAACGACAATGTGACCCTGAACTGGCGGGGCAGTTATATCCGCCGGCTTTTTCACCTGCGATGTGGTGCTTATGACCTGTTTAGCGTTGGCCGGCAGTTGTTGATTTATAAAGACCAGAAAAAAGTAGGCAATTTTCTTTTTCCGGAACATGTTCTGTCGATTTCGCAATACAACAACGAAGAATTTTATGTTGGATTTGAAAACAAGGGGGCTGCACTGTACAGGTTGCAGGAAGGTACAATCATTGGCCCGCTCGAAAACCACCTAGATGGCTATTCGGTAAGCAGTATCTACAAAGACAACCAGGGCGGAACCTGGTTTTCTACCCTCGAAAATGGTGTTTTTTACAGTCATCCGGCACAGACACGCCTTTGGGACAGTCAAAGCAGGATTGTTTCCATTGAAAGAGCAAAGTTCAGCGACAGGGTTTACGTCGGGTATTATAACGGCCTCTTGCAAACGTTTTCCGGCAACAGGATCATTGAAGAATCCTACATTCCTTTACCCGCAGGAAGCTATCTCCTGCGAATGTTTCTCAACTTCAGCGATTCGCTTGTGGCCCTCACGGACAAAGGCTATTTTATAAAAGAGCAAGGCCATTGGCGGAATCTACCCGGACAGGATATCCTGCTCCTGTTCGCCGGAAAGGACACGGTTTACGGAACGCCAGCGCCAACTGCTGAACTCAGGATTTACGAGGGACTGGGAAAACCCCTGCGGCAAAAATTGCCCCTTTCAAAACGCATTATTTCCATGTTTGCCGGCCGATCGGGTGTGCTTTGGATTGGAACTTGGGAAGGCCTGGTCAAATATGAAAATGGACAACTGACAGATCAAAGTGCCCTGCATCCTGTATTCAATGATCGCATTATCGGGATCAGCGAGCTTTCAACGGGAGAATTGGTGGTGGCCAGTTTAAGCAATGGGATTGCCGTTTATAAAAACAACCGGATCGTTTCCCTTAATGCCAGCAATGGACTGCGTAGTCCCACGGTAAATACAATGACTGTTCACAAGGATACCATCTGGATTGGTAGCAACAAGGGATTGACGATGGTGCGATACAAAGACAATCGTTTCCGAACCGTTCACTTGGGACTGGAATCGGGAATACCCTCGCTTGATGTGCAGCAGTTTACTGTGAATAACGGGTGGATCTACAGCAAATGGGTCAACAAACTGGTGGTCATCAATGCATCCCGTATTCTGCATACGGATTCCAGTACAAGAACGACTATCACCACTGTAAAGGTCAATGATAGTCTTTACTTCCCACCAATTGAAAGAAGCTTCCGCCACAACCAAAATGCGCTTGCCTTTGATTTTACCTGCATCAATTTAGCAGCGGCCCGGCAGCAACAATTCACCTACCGGCTTGAAGGCTTTGATGATGCCTGGCACCATACCATGGAGCAATCGGTAAAATACACCAACCTGCCACCGGGGCAATACCGGTTTTTGGTTCGTGCCATCAATTTAAAAGATCAAAGCCATTCGGCAGTGTCGGCCTATTCGTTTCAGATCCAGCCAGCCTTCTGGCAGCAGTGGTGGTTCCCTCCTCTTGTTTTCAGCCTTGTAATATGTTTGCTGCTTTTATTGTTTCAAATGAGGCTACGTGCTATCCGGAAAAAGAATACGCTCCTGTTGGAACTGGCAGAAAACCGGCAAAAAATCCTGGTACAACTGATTCACCCCCATTTTGTATTCAATTTGATGAATACCATCCAGGGAGCGGTTTTAAAAGAAGATAAGCTGGTGGCCGCTTCGTTGATTGCAAGGCTGGCCCGCCTGATGCGGCTTTCCCTGGAAGTGAGCAAGGATAAATGGGTGTCACTAGCCAAAGAGCTGGACCTGCTGACTAAATATTTTGAGCTGGAGGAAATCCGTTCACCTGGCCGTTTTGAGTACCGCATTGAAACGGCTCCTTCTATTCAAACAACAAATGTTTTTGTACCGTCAATGGTGATTCAGCCTTTTGTGGAAAATGCTATCAAACACGGTGTTGGCAATCTTACCACCACCAAAGGGTTTATCCATATCCTGCTGAAAGAAGAAAACGGTGCTTTGATCTGTGTAGTGGATGACAATGGCGTTGGTCGCAAACAGGCGGCGCTGATTCGTCAAACTACCTTTAAAGAACATCAATCCTCCGGCATTGAGATAACGATCGACCGCCTGCGCCTTCTTCACCAGGAGCAAGAGACGAATTTTTTTTACGAGGTGATTGACAAGGCAAATGAACAAGGCGAATCAAAAGGAACAACCATCAAATTTTCCATCCCGTTTAAACAAAATGTATGAATCCGATCCGTGTTGTTATTATCGATGATGAACCCATTGCCATAGAAGTGATCCGTGAATTGATTTTGCAACTGGCACCGGGGCTTCAAATTGCAGGAACAGCAAGGGAAGGATTGGAAGCCGTTGAAAAAATCAATAGCCTGCAACCGGACCTGGTATTCATGGATGTGGACATGCCTTTGCTTAACGGATATGGCGTATTGAAAAAACTTTCTCACCGGTCGTTTTATCTTGTGTTGACCACAGGATATGAGACAGTTCCCGAGGGAATGATTGAAGGCATTTCCACTGTATCGCTTTCAAAGCCGGTGGACCCGATGGAGTTTCTGCAAATTATCAATACCGTGCAAAAAAAGATAGAAAGCGGGAAATGATCGAACGCTTTTTTCTATTTGCTAAGAATTCCTTAAGATGCCCTGAATTCCTTACTCACACTGCGTGTTATCCGCATTCTAAGCCCCTATGGCTTCGCCCTGTCGGTTAATTTTTGTAAGTTTGCTCAAATGGCCTACAGCTTACAACATATTAAACCTGTTCTGCCAAAAGGGTACATCATCCTCGATATGAGTGATGACTTTACCTGTTCGTTTCCTGAGTTTGTTCCTTTTTGTACCGACCTCTATTATTTTTCATCGTACAAGCGATTTTCTTCCAGCCTTCCGGCGATGAATTTCTAATCGTTTTCGTATTGTTTTATGAATTACGCTAGCTAGGCTACTGAAATAGCCTGCTGAATTGTAATGCAATTCCTGAATGTTTTGCAGGAAGGATATATGACGTTTATTCTTTTGAACAGTTTTCAAACGGTTGCAACGAATAAATGCTTTGTCGTATTCCTTGTATGCAATTTCTGTAAGCCTTTTTGCTGTTATCCGGGAGCGTACGAACCACGAATGAGATCGATCCTTTAAAGCCGGCTCCACTTTCTGTACGACAAAAAATTTCCAACAACAAATCATTTTATAACCCTGATTACCGATCAGATAAAACCATTTATTATGACAACAACAGAGATTAATCCTATCAAATTAGATGTTCAATTAACAGGCGTAAAAATGAATGATTACCTCGACCGCAAAATCCAGGGACTGATTCGAAAATTGCAAAAAACACTGCCGGCAATCAACTGGATCGACATCTACCTGAAAGCGGAACCCGATGCGGAAATACCCAGGATGGTAAATGTGCGGGTTGGCATTCCAGGGCCTGATGTTGTGGCTTCCGACAGAGGCCAGCAATGGAAGCAGTTGCTGAGGAACGTGGAAAAACGGTTAATGCGGCAACTGGAAAAAAGAAAATCACTCCTGGCAAAAGCGGTAGTCTGAGTGCATGCAGGAGAAAGAGTATCCGGAATTTTTTTGTACAAGCAAACAACAATTTTGTTATGACAGGTTTTATCATCACAGCCATTGCTGCAGGAATCGCATCCATTTATGGTGTTCGATACCTTTTGGCGAGGCAACGGAAGCAAAAGCGACAATTAAACCTGACGGGTGCATACAAGCGTCTGCTTGCACGGAAAGGGCTTTCCGTGTCTCACGCCGAAACGATCGGAAACCGTAGGATTGCCCTGGATAACAAAAGCGGAAAACTGGTCTTTCTTGATCATAGTTGCCGGGTACATAAATCACATGTCATTCCGCTGCGCTCCATAACCGCAACAAGGGTTAAGAAAGAGAAAAACAAAGACGGTCATATCGAGCGGGTCGTGCTGGAAGTAGAGTCCGCAAAAAGGAAGACCGATTCGACTCTTTGTTTTTTTGACCATGCCCATGATGCCCTTTCGGAGCTTACGCTGCTCGCCAAAAAAGCACAACACTGGAAAAACCGCATCGACGGCTTCAACTATTCGTACAATGTTGGGCCGGAAGCTGAGTATGTTATTTAGTAAAATCAGTTTGTCAATAAACAAAAGCCGTGTTATGAAACCCTATCATTTTTATTCGGGACGTAAAGTCTTTCTTTTTCAGCCCCTGGTAACACAGGGATAAAATAAACGGCCTAATAGCCGGGTGGAAATTTCATTTTTATCTGTTAAATCAAAGATCATGATCGCAACAAACACTGAAAATACCATTATTGCAAAGGAAGACTTTGATATCATTCGTACCTATCTCAGCACAAAAAAAGAACTCGTCAGAGATGAGAAAAGTGCTTATCTCCTGAGCCGACTGGAAAGCGCCTCGGTTTGCAGTGAAGACGAGTTTCCCTGGGATGGTGTTCGGTTGAATACAAAGGTGATCCTGCGGGATAAAATGGCGCGGTTAAATTATACGTACACGGTGGTTTTGCCGGAAGAAGCCGATCACCGGAAATGCAAGGTTTCACTTTTTTCATCCATTGGCAGTGCCATTTTTGGCTACCGACGGGGAGACGATATCCATTGGCAAACCCCCAAAGGAAACCGCTATTTTACCATTATGGCGGTTTCGCAGTTAACCAAATAAACCTTGTAGCATTCAAACTGAAAATGATCCGCCCTCTGGGCGGATTTTTTGAGACAGGCTTGAATGAATGGTTTTTGTTTTAAACATTTTAGGAACGATTCCTGTTTTATAGGTAAGGAATCCAGGTTCTGCATGTTTGGATACATGGCTTCCCGCCAATTGCTACCAACCAATACCTTTGCTCCATGCGGCTGATAATAAAAAACATGGTTTGTCCCCGTTGTATCGCTTCAGTAGAACAGCTTCTTCAAAAAAATAACCTGTCGGCAACCAGTGTTCGCCTGGGCGAAGTGGACCTGGCAAACAAACCAGGGAAGGATCAACTCCAGTCATTTGCCACCGATCTGAAACAGGCAGGATTTGAGTTGCTTGATGACCAGAAAAAACAATTGATCGAGCAGGTAAAAAATCTTCTGATCCAAAAAGCACAAAGCGGAACTGTAGAAGATCATTTCAGCGTGAGCAAATACATTACTGAAGCCATTTTTAAGGATTATTCCTCCATCAGTCGCTTGTTCTCAGAGGTGGAAGGTATCACCATCGAACAGTTTTTTATCCTGCAAAAAATTGAAAAAACAAAAGAGCTGCTTATTTATGATGAACTGTCCCTTGGCCAGATTGCCTTTGATCTTGGCTACAGCAGCACACAACATCTGTCCAATCAGTTTAAAAAGGTTACAGGAATGACGCCTTCCCAGTTCAAGCAACTTGGTGCGGTGCACCGAAAGCCTATCGACGGCATTCACGGGTAGACAATCACTGGCATTTTACGCTGTCCTGCAAAAATCTGTACATCTTTTCCAAAAAGGTGTAACAGTCCCCCTCTGCCCTTTTAAGACCTTTGTGGTGATAAAATGTTGAAGCCATGAAGAACAATGAACATTTGATCCACCTGCCTTTGTCGGGAGTCGACAGCGAACACTGTGCGCTGATTGTTGACAAAGGCCTAAGCAAGGTGGAAGGAATCAGGACACACAAGGTAGAACTGAACAACAACAGGGCCGTTATCACTACGCAGGATGAACTGCAAACGGTTCCGAAAGCGGTAAAAGCCATACGGGACCTGGGCTATGATGTCGATACCGTGAAAAAATCATTTCCCGTTCTTAATATGAGCTGCGCTTCCTGCGCCAGCAGTTCGCAAACTATTCTGGAAAATACCCCCGGCGTGGTGAATGTTTCCGTGAATTACGCCAATGCAACAGCGCAGGTGGAATATGTGCCCACCATCACCGATCCTTACAAGCTAAAAGCCGCCTTGCAGGGCATTGGTTACGACCTGATGATTGACGAAACCGAAGAAGCAAAAGACGCTCTTGAAGAAGTGCATCGCAAAAAGTTCCAGAGCCTGAAACGCCGCACCATTGCGTCGTTGATTTTAGCCGTTCCGCTGGTGATCATCGGGATGTTTTATATGGATATGCCTTACGCCAATTACATCATGTGGGCACTGGCCACTCCCGTGGTACTGGTTTTTGGGCGACAGTTTTTTGTAGGTGCCTGGAAGCAGGCTAAACACCGTTCTGCCAATATGGATACCCTTGTAGCGCTTAGTACCGGTGTTGCTTATATATTTAGTGTGTTTAACACCCTGTATCCTCAATACTGGCACAGCAAGGGCTTGCATGCGCATGTTTATTTTGAAGCGGCAGCGGTTGTAATAGCCTTCATTCTGCTGGGCAAAATGCTGGAAGAAAAGGCGAAAGGCAATACTTCCTCCGCCATTAAAAAGCTGATTGGATTGCAACCCAAAACCGTAACCGTTATCCATACCGGCGGCCACCAGATGGAAGTGCCCATCACTTCCGTAAAAGTGGGTGATACTTTACTGGTAAAGCCGGGTGAAAAAATTGCGGTGGATGGTACCGTTAGCAGTGGAACCTCTTATGTTGATGAAAGCATGATCAGCGGCGAACCGGTGCCGGTAGAAAAAAGTAGTGGTGAAAAGGTATTTGCCGGAACCATCAACCAAAAAGGAAGTTTTCAATTCAGGGCAGACAAAGTGGGTGGCGATACGGTGCTGGCCCATATTATCAAAATGGTGCAGGAAGCCCAGGGCAGCAAAGCGCCGGTGCAAAAGCTGGTGGATAAAATTGCCGGCATTTTTGTTCCCATCGTTATTCTGATTGCGGTCCTGAGTTTGATTGCCTGGGTTGTACTCGGTGGTGAAAATGGCTTTACGCAAGGATTGCTGGCTTTTGTAACCGTACTGGTGATTGCCTGTCCCTGTGCCCTTGGACTGGCCACGCCAACGGCGATTATGGCCGGCGTGGGGAAAGGCGCCGAAAACGGCATCCTGATCAAAGACGCTGAAAGCCTGGAGCTGGCCAAAAAGGTATCGGCCGTTGTGCTGGACAAAACCGGCACCATCACCGAAGGCCGCCCGGAGGTTGTCTCCATAAAAGCGATCGATGGACTGGCAGAACAGGAGCTATTCAACCTGTTGTACACCATCGAACAGCCATCAGAACATCCGCTGGCGGAAGCCGTTGTGCGACACGTCAAACAAAAAAACGCACAGGCCTTGCCGATAGACCATTTTGAAAGCATTACTGGGAAAGGCGTGAAAGCCGTGGTTAATGGCATTTCTTATTTCCTGGGCAGCCCCGCATTGCTGCAAGCAGAAAACATTTTGGTAAACGAAGATTTGCAAAAAACAGCCGATGGCTGGCTGGCAAAAGCACAAACAGTTGTTTGGCTGGCTAACAAAGAAAAAGCCTTGGCTGCCATTGCCATCGCTGACAAGGTTAAGCCCTCATCTGTAGAAGCCGTGAGCGCATTACATGCCGCAGGGATTGATGTTTATATGCTTACCGGTGATAACCGGTTTACGGCCGAAGCTATCGCTTTGCAGGTTGGAATTAAACACTACCAGGCAGAGGTGTTACCCATCGAAAAGGCAGCCTTTGTGAAAAGCCTGCAGGCACAAGGTAAAACCGTGGCTATGGTGGGTGATGGCATCAATGACAGCAATGCGCTGGCCCAGGCCGATGTCAGCATTGCTATGGGTAAAGGCAGCGATATCGCAATGGACGTTGCAAAAATGACGATCATCTCATCTGATCTGTCCAAAATTCCAAAGGCGATTACGCTGTCGAAAAAAACGGTAGCCACCATCCGGCAAAACTTGTTCTGGGCATTTATTTACAACGTGATTGGAATACCGATTGCAGCCGGTATCCTGTATTCGTTTACCGGATTCTTGTTGAACCCGATGATTGCCGGTGCAGCCATGGCCCTTAGCAGTGTGAGTGTTGTCACCAATAGCTTGCGGCTAAAATGGTTGAAGTTGTAAACACTCTTTGAATCAATTATTCAGAAAAAGCATTTAGCATATGAAAGATTTAATTAAAAAATAAAAAACAGACGATATGAAAACAATAGAAGTCAAAACAAACATTATGTGCGGATCATGCATTGCAACCGTTACACCGGTGCTTAACGAAGCCATTGGTGAAAACAACTGGAAAGTTGATATTGCCAATCCAAAAAAAGTGTTGACCGTTACGACGGAAAACCTGGACGAGGCAGACGTGATCAAGGCGGTAGAAAAGGCAGGCTATAAAGCAGAAAGTCTCGCCTAACGAAAACAATCACCAACCGGCTTTACACCAGTAAAGCCGGTTTTTTTATGGCCTGACTTCCAGCTTTTCCATCATTTGATCGGTTACCGGTTCGCTGTAAATACCATAGGCATTCACCAGCACGCCTTTGATTCCGTGTTTATCCGAAGAGATGGCATAGAGTATCGAGGAGTCGGATGGGTTGCTTTCTCCTTCGAAACGATAGAATTTATCAACCTTGAAATCATCGGCAAATACTTTGAATTCACCGTTACGGCATTCCAGGCAGTTTTGCTTTAAATTGAAATCTTCTGTATAGCCTTCCTTGCGAAGGTCATTCATGGTTTGGGACAGTGTAACATGGTGTGGCATGTGCAGCATTTTATAGTTTACAACACGTCAATGCTTTCGAAAAAAAAGAATTATTCGAAGCAAAAATTATTTGAATGTTTTCCTTCCAAAATCCAAAACTGTACGATGTAATTGCGTAGGCAATTTTCCAGAATAAATTTACGGAAATGTTGTTTGCCTTGCTTTTTAATGACGCCTGAATATTTGCCCTTGCTTTATGAAGACAATGTTGGGGTTAATAAAAGCGCCACTCTCCCATCATTATTGTAGCATTCGTTTCTGGAAACAAACGATTTGGCAACCATGGCAGGCTGGAAAAAGAGCTGTGAAAACTTAAACCAGGTCGGGGTTTGGGTGGCGACTGATCTTCCAGTAATTCAGAATCATTTCAAGCATTTGCTGCAAGGCATGGATGTTATCGGGCTTAGTGAAAAAGCCTTGTGCCAGGCTTTCGTAGGCATCCAGCACCGCAGCGTGGGCAGAAGTCGTGGTTAAAAATATAAACGGAATACTTTTCCGCCGGATCTGTGACACCGAGTTGATCTTTCGCTTTAGTTCCGCCCCAGACATTCCTGGAAGGTTGATATCCGACAATACCAGAAATGGTTTTTCTTTCGTGGTTTCCAGGTAGGTATACGCATCTTTGCAATTATTGAAAAATCGCAACGGATTGGGAACTTTCAGGTTTTCAAAAGCTTCTTGCAAAACAACCTGATCGTCGGGATCGTCTTCAATAATTACAATAGGTCCTGAGCGTTGTCCCATAATGTTTTGTTCTAGCGTACGATTTTACGTTATGGTCCCAATATTTACGTTATGGTCCCAATACAGGAAATATCATGCCGTTGTCAACTACCCAGTCGGTCCGCCCAACTTTTAGGGGTACAGGTTGCTCCATTTGCCGGGACAGCCTCTCCAGATTCCGTGGCATATATTGTTTTTCTCCATTATGGAGAAGGATAACAGAACGACAGAAATCAAATCAGTATTTCTATAAATGAAATGAAGATGTGCCGTACATTAGAAGACAAAAAGATACATGCAAAAATGAAACGGTTTTTGTTTTTGGTAGCTGGCGCCGTTTTAAGCGGACTTGCCTGTTTCCTCATCCTTCATTTCATTTTTTCAATGGACAAATCCTCGTCCTTTATCATCAGCAGTTCCGCTGCAGTTGCGGGGATTGTTACAGAATACTTACGACCGTATTTTATTTCGTTGGAGCAAAAACAAAAAGATAAAATAAAAAATCGAGTGAGAAGAAATTTAACGCATAAGCAGAAATAATTATCGCTGCAGTGTTGTGTAAAATTTCAACTTATTTGCTCCATTCCTCGATAATTTTTTAACACAACTTCCTCTCAGGAACAGATAATAGAAGCATGTCGGGCTATTTGCTGCCAGGTTCCTTTTTCCATTTTCCAGATATTGGTAAACCGTCTTTTTACCGGCTGGCCGGCTTTCGCACCGGGAATATCTTTCCTAGAAACAAACATTTCATAACCCATGGTGATTACAAAGTCTTCCTGCACCAGGATATCTTCCACTACACGTTCAAAAGAGCTGTAGTTGATCAGTCCCATTTTTTGATTTTCAAAAACCGCTTCCCTGTTTTTTGCAATATCGTTCCGGGGTGTATTCACCATAAATTCAGCAGCCCAAACCTGTTTCAGGAGATTGGTATCGGCTTCCAAAATGCCTTTTACCACGTTTTGCTCCAGGCTTTTTATAATGCCTTCTATGGCAAGTTTGTTTTGTGCATGAAGACTGAAAAAACCGGACATACAAACGGCAAGGCAGAACCCTTTCAGCATACACGATTATTTGAATACAAAAGTTAGCTTGAAAAATGCAGATTACAAACCGGTTTTATTACCTGCTGACTACTTACAAGACAATTTTAATTTGTATTTGGCTATTGCTTCGTAATCCGAAAAACATAACGGCCGGAAGAAAGTTGCAGCGGTTTTGAGCCATCGATCCGCTGCTTTTCGCGATAGACCTCTCCTTTTGGAAACCGGATCGTGGCAGAAGAATTGGGCGGAATGCTAACCTGCCAGACCACTTCACCGTTAGCCCGTTTCCAGGAAGAAAGTATTTGTCCATAAGGCCCATCATGCACCGCTTCAAACTGTTCCAATGCTTGGGGAAAATTGGCTGACAGCAAAACATTCTTGAAACCCGGTGACTGCTCATCCGGTTTAATACCCGCCAATCCCTTGTACATCCAGGCGCCGATCTCTCCAAACATGATATGGTTCATCGATATGTCTGACTGGGCATCGATCGGCCAATTCTCGTACAAGGTGGTAGCGCCGTTCTTGATCCACCATCCCCACGAAGGATATTCTTCACGTGCAGCCAAACGATAGGCAACATCCGCAAAACCGTTTTCACTCAGTGCATTCAAAATTGATTTGGTACCCAGTAAGCCTACATCCAGCTTGTTGCTGTCCGCCTCTATTCGTTTTACCAGATTGGCGGCAACCCTTGATTCATATCCTTTGGGGACAAGCTTCAGGTGTAAGGGAACGCTTAATTCCGTTTGAATACCGGAGCCGTAAATACCGGTAGCCGGATTGAAATATTTTTGGTTGAATGCGCTCTTAATCTTTTCTGCGAGTCTGGAATAATACATGGCATCATCGCCCTTTCCCAGCAATGTAGCGGCTTTTGCCAGGATGGTCACATCGGTAAAATAATATGCTGTTGATGTCAGCTCCACCTGTGCTCTTGATTTGACCGGAATCCAGTCGCCAAGGCCCCAAGACGTTAAGCCGGATGGGTAGTGCGAATGGATGTAATCAACATAGCGTTTGATGTTGGCATAATTGTCGGCCAATGGTTTTTTATCGCCGTAAAACAGGTAAAGATTCCAGGGCAGGATAGCGATGGTGCTGGTCCAGTCGGGACCATTGCCCCATTCGTATCCCCAGCCGCCGGTGGGAATAATGGAAGGCAGAACGCCGTTGGGTTGTTGTTCGTCTCGATGATCGGCCAGCCATTTTTCATACACGGTAAACCCGTCGAAGCTATACAACCCTGTTTCCATAGCAAGGTGCGCATCGCCTGTCCAGCCGTTTTTCTCCCGCTGGGGACAATCGGTTGGATAACCAAACAAATTGGACAGGTAAGAATTGTTCGTCGCCTGCCAGATCTTGTTCAGGGTTTCATTGGACGATCGAACCTGTCCGCGGCGAGGTACATCGCTGTGCATAAAATACGCCGTCAGGTTTTCTTTCTGCAGGCGCAGGGGCTGACTGCTGCTGACTTCCACATACTGAAAACCTTTGTAATTAAAACGGGGTACAAAGCTTTCTTCGCCTTTTCCGCCCAGGATAAATATATCGGTTTGAAACGGGTCGGTGCTGTCGGTGGGCCGATAGTGCACATCAATATTGGATTGATCAACGCGGCCATTTTTATACAACCGTTCGCCGTGTTTTAACCGGATAACAGTTCCTGTCGGACCCTGAACCTTTATTTCAGAAACTCCGGAAATATTTTGGCCAAAATCAAATACAAAAATTGTGTCGGCCATTTTCTGCATGCTTACGGCCGGTAGCGTTTGTACATTCCGGATCGGGTGCATCGCCTGGGCCACAATGTTGGAAGAAGGTGCTGCCCTGTAGATTACAGATTTCCAGGCAGAATCAGCAAAAGCGGTCGTATGCCAACCCGGTTGTTCCCGCCGCGCATCATAGTGCTCCGCGGTATAAATGCTGTTGAATACAACAGGGCTCAGAGCCGTTTTCCAGTCTTTACCCGAACGAATGGTTTCCACACGGCCATCCGCATACGTAATTCGGAGATCAAGGCAGAAAGCCGGCCGTTCCCGCCATGGCGCATTGTGAAAATTCCAGACTGCTGTGGATTGGTGATTGTACCAGCCATTGCCCAGCAAAACGCCAATGGCATTGGATCCTTTCTTTACCTGCTGCGTTACATCGTAGGTTATGTAAAGGTTACGGCGATCGAAGCGGGTGTACACCGGGTCGAGACGATGATTTCCTATCTTACTTCCATTGATGTACAATTCATACAAACCAGCGGCAGCAATATAGGCTCTTGCAGAACGAATTTCATTTGAAGCATTGAACGTTTTCCGAAAATAAGGCGCTTCTTTCCGGTTTCGCGAATGCTGATCACTGATCCAGGCACCTTGCCAGTTGGAGGCCTTCATCAGTCCCATTTCAAAGCTGGCTACGGACGATGTGCCCAATGTAACGTTACTTCCGTCCCAGGCCTCTACCCGCCAGTAATATTTTGTAAACGGTGCCAGGGGCTTACCGCCATAGGTCACCAGATGGGTGCCGTTGTTTATTTTCCCGCTTTGCCAATAAACGCTTTTCCCGCTGGCCACACCTGCCGAATCCGTCCCTAACAGCAATCGATAAGCGGCCTGGCTGATTCCCTGTTTTTCAGAAACCAGCTGCCAGGTAAAACGCGGGTTGGGAGCATCTATCCCAATGGGATTGACAAGGTATTCACAAGTCAGTCCTGTAATGGTTTCAGCCGGTGCCGCAAACGAAACCAGTGATAAACAGAAAACCGTTATTGAAAACAATATGTGCCGCCGTTTGCGATAATAAACTTGCATGATCATGGGGTGAGTTTTTGCTGCTATCCGGATTCCGTTTGGAAACAACCCTACAAGATATTGAAATCAGAAACGTATATCTCAAGGAAATCAGTTCAGTATGCCATGCAGAAATATTTTTTTATTCTTTCAACCGGATCCTTTTTTTGAATTGCTCTTTGCCGTCGATCAGCACGACCAAATAAAAACGGCCTTTGGAAAAACGGCTAAGGTCATACGTAAAAATGCCTTCTTTCAGTTGAAGGTACCTGTGCTCTTCTACGACCTGGTCACCCGGATCGGTTACCAACCGTACCACCACATCTTGTGGAAAATTGGAATAATAATCAAAGGTGGTTTTGTCGTTGGTGCGGGTGGGATAAAGTCCCATCGATCGCTGGTCGGTTACTGGGTCTGCAGATTCACCCACCGTAAAATCGTAATGCACGTAGGAACCAAAGTCCGACTCAAAATCTTTCAGCATTTGACCGTTGCCGTCAAGCAGGCGGGCTTTTCCCCTGCCGCCACGTGGATTGGCCCAGAATTCAAGCCCGTTATCGGCGCTGTCCTGCAGCGTAAACTGGTAATGGCCTCGACGCAGCATAATCGTATCGCGGTAAACCGTATTGGCCTGTAAGGATTGAAAAGGCCGTTGCTTTATTACATCACCGCCGCTGTTTAAAAGGGTATACCCTGTTTGTGCCGGTTGGTTATTGGTTTGCAGGTAAACGATCAGCATACTGTCGTGGCGGGGTGTCGCTTCATAATAACTACTGCGTTTGTTATCGGAAGGAAAGACATCCCGCTGCCCGTTCGGAAGAAGTAGCTCGGCTTCAAACACATTCTGGCCTTTTTTATAGGCCACCGTTTCAGGCATTGTAATCGTATCCTCACTAAACGGGGGCAGCTCACCTTTCCACAGGAAAGTCTTTTTGGCTGCATCGCTGTTTCCATACTGTACGCCCATTCTGTTTACCGTGGAAGAACCCATATTTTTTACAATCAGTTGCGGCGGCAATGCGGTTGGATTTTGTCTTTTAAAGACATCCTTGTTCGATGGCCGGATAATGTCAACCAACTGCACATCGTTTTTAGCGGCTGCTTTTTTGTACTGGATCAGGTATGCCGAAATCACTTCATCCGCACTGGGCTTGGTTGCTGCTACATAAGGCTGCATGTTGATATCGATGGTGTGTTGCTTGTTCGTCGATAGCTTCAGGTTAAAGACATCCGGTTGCATCAGGTCACCGGGGCACCAGGCCGCCCGGTCAAAGATCCAGGTTCCGGCCTGCGGGTACAGGGGATTGTCGCCGCATTCTTTCCAAATAGGCCTTGTGTCTATCAACTTGCCATCAAAAAATACCTGCCGGTATTTGTTGCAAAACTCACCACAGCCATCCGGCCGGTCCATGCCATGGCCGGTTTGCACCACCCGCAGGAGGGCAAAATCTGCACCTGCTGCAGCCGTGAACGTAACGGGCTTCAACGCATTTTCAATGTTGTTGGTGCTATCGCCATAGCGGTAACTGCTGTCGTAAATTTTTTGAATGGAAATGGGCTCCCAGGCCGGTGTCCCTTTGACGATTTCAAACTGGAGCGTCACCTTCCACCCCCGATCATTCGCCGGTTCGTAACCTGTATGATTGTATTCAATTTCCACGCTGTCGCGAAGCAGCAGGCTAAAATCGGTGACATCCAATTCCCAGCTAAAGTTCCAGTCTTTGGCAAAGGCTCCACCGTACGGTGTTAGTATGCGGGCCAGTTCAAAGTCCTGCGATTGGCCATTCACGCCTCCTTTCCTCCGCAGCGTAATGTGATCTTTGTAGTCCCAGTCGGCGCAACGCAGGCTGTCGGGGCAAGCAAATTTTACATGCAGCGTTATTTTTCTTACCGGCACATTGGAAGACGGAAAAACACCCCATGCTTTGTACAGGTTAAATCCCTTTGATGGATCTGTTACGATTGTCATTCCGTTGTGGGTGGTTACCCGCAACGTATCAGATGCCGAGGAGACTAAACTGAGAATGGAAAAAAGAAATAAAAAGTAACATTTCATTGGTGCGAAACGATTTGGTTGTAAAGTGGGCAATCATCTTCTCTATCTGTTCATCATAGTTTCTTAATGGTTGCTTTTATAAGCATACTATTCATTACGCAAGCAGTTGCGGTTTTTGATTGTACACCTGCCACAGGAACTCGCCAAACAAGGTATTGGCCCAGGCAAACCATTTGCGGGTAAACTTTGAAGGATCATCTTTATGAAAAGATTCGTGCATAAAACCGGTGTCGCCATGCGTGGCCTGCAAAAGTTTTATCGCAGCTTTTTTTTCTGCCTCATTCGTGGTGGTAAGTCCCCGCATGGTAATGCCGATCGGCCAGATCATATCAAGCCCGGTGTGCGGACTGCCGATCCCTGCTCCTGCCTTTCCCGAAAAATAAAAGGGGTTGCTGTTGGATAGAATCAGTTTTCGGGTATTTTGGTAAACGGGATCTCCCGGCTTTACAGCACCCAGGTAAGGCAGCGATAAAAGACTGGGAACATTGGCATCGTCCATCAGGTTAAAGCTGCCAAAGCCATTGACCTCATAGGCGTAAACTTTGCCATACTGTGGGTGGGTAACCACCGCGTATTGCTGTAGCGCCGCTGCTACTTCGTTGGCCAGGTTTTGCAGGGATGTGGCCAGTATTGCATTTTTATGGATGGCCTGCATCATTTCTGCCGCCTGCCGCAAACTAACAACCGCAAAAAAGTTGGACGGAATCAGGAAAGGGAAAATGGTGGCATCGTCACTGGGACGAAACATGGAGCAAATCAGTCCCACCGGTTTTACCGGGTACCCGTATCCTGCCAGCGGCACACCGTCCGTAGCCCAGGCGGTTTTGCGCTGGAATCGATATGGACCTAAATTTTCCTTTCGCTGTTGTTCAATAAAGGTTTTTAAAATGTTTTCAATGCTTTGCACCCACCGGGCATCAAAGGGTGCAGTATCCCCGGTTCCCTTCCAGTAATGGTAGGCCAGCCGAATGGGATAGCAAAGCGAATCGATCTCCCACTTCCGTTCATGCACACCGGGCTTCATGTCTGTGATGTCCGTCTCCTTCCATTCACTCACCTTGGTTTCATCCTTAAAAAAAGCATTGGCGTATGGATCTTTCAGAACATAGAATGTCTGCCGGTTGATGACACCCGCAATCAATTGCTGCAACGGTTTGTCGTTTTTGATCAGGGATAGATAGGGCCATACCTGTGCGGTACTGTCACGCAGCCACATGGCATCGATATCACCGGTGATGACGTAGGTATCCGGCCGGCCGTTCTGCATTTCGAAATCAACAGTTGTATCCAGCGTGTTGGGAAAACAGTTTTCGAATAACCATCCCAGTTCTTTGTTCTTCACGCCTGATTTGAACGCGGTAATGGCATCTTCCACCGCCTTGCTGTGAAACTTTCTTTTATCATAAGGTGTGCGAACCACAGGAAATTCATCTTTCATCGATGCGATCGAAAGTTTGCCCAATAAAAGTCCGCCACTTAGCAAACCTGTACTGCGTATAAATTCACTTCTTTTCATTTTGAGCCCTTTTTCATTTGTAAAGACAATTGCTTTTACCACTTTTTGTAAATGCAATTTTTTATTGAAATCTGCAGCCGCTTACCGGATGTCAGAATACGGCCGGTCAGCAGGTTTAACGCCCCAGGTTGCAGACGGTGTATGTCCCATTTCTATCACCAGATTGCCCCCTTTCCGGATGTCTTTGTGCAGTAAATAGGATTTGCTGTAAGGCTTTCCGTTCAGTGTCAGCTTTTGAATGTACTTGTTTTGTGCACTGTTGTTTTTTACCAGGATGGTAAAGGTTTTTCCTTTCCCGATGTGTAAGGTGGCTTTGTCAATTGCCGGGCTTCCGAAAACATACAGTCCATTGGCAGGATTCACCGGGTAAAAGCCCATGGCTGAAAAGATATACCAGGCCGACATTTGTCCCACATCTTCATTTCCACTGAGTCCGTCTGGTTTATCGGAGTACAAACTATCCACAATGTACCGGACTTTATCGGCCGTTTTCCAGGGCTGGCCTGCATACGCATAGAGATAGGTTACATGGTGACTTGGTTCGTTGCCATGCGCATATTGCCCAATTAGTCCTGTGATATCATTCGAGGCTTCTTCGCCCATATCCACATTAAGGGCAAAAAGCGAATCCAGCTTTTGAATGAATTTTTTCTCGCCACCCAATTGCGCCATCAGGCCTTCCACATCCTGCGGTACCAGCCAGGTGTATTGCCAGGCATTGCCTTCCGAAAAATCATCCTTCATGTGCCGCGAAATAAATGGACTGAAGGGTGTTCGCCAGGCGTTTTGCGAAAGCCGGCCCCGAACAAAACCACTGGAGCGATCATAATAGTTCCGGTAATTTTTTCCGCGTTTGCTGAAATAAGCATAGTCGTTTTTCCGGCCCATCTTTTTTGCCATCTGCGCAATGCTCCAGTCGGCAATGGAATATTCCAATCCCATGGCCACCGATTCTACCATGGAGTCGGCCGGAATAAAACCCTGTTTTTTCACCCATTTCAATCCCCGCTCATCCTGCATGGCCGTTGCTTTTACAGCCTCAAATGCAAGGGCTGTATCAAAGCCCCGAAAGCCTTTCAGGTACGCATCGGCCACCACCTGCACACCACTATAGCCGGGCATGGTGTTGGTTTCGTTGCCCATCAGGTGCCATACCGGTAGTTTGCCCTGTTGCCGGTAAATGGCCAGCATGGAATTGATCATATCGTTCACCCTTTCCGTTTGGGTAATGGTGAAAAGCGGATGGGCAGCCCGGTAGGTATCCCAAAGCGAGAACGTGGTGAGGTTGGTGAAGGGAGCGTTTTTATACACCTTCTTGTCTGTTCCCATGTAATCGCCGTTACTGTCGTTGTAGATGGATGGTGCAATGAGTGTATGGTAAAGCGATGTGTAAAACGTACGCTTGCGGGCTTCATCGCCCGTTTCAATTTGAATCTTATTCAACTCGCGGTTCCAGGAAGCATCGGCAGAAGCCACCACTGCATCAAAGTTCCAGTGCGGCAATTCTGCCCGGATGTTCTGGGCTGCATTTTCAATGCTGACCGGTGAAATGCCAACCTTCACCATAATATCACCGGCTTCTTTACTGTCAAAAAAAGCAATTCCTTTTACAAACCTGTTTTCCAAAGAAGTCCCCTGTTGCAAAACGGTATCCTTGTACAGCAACAGGTTTTTAATTGGCTTGGAGAAGATGGCTGTAAAATAAATACGCTGATCCGCTGCCCAGCCTTTGGAATAGCGGTAACCGGCCAGGGTTGTATCGTTTAGTTTTTGCAGGAATGTTTTTGTTGCCAGGTCCCAGCCAATTCCTTCCCGCAGGTCAATGATGATCTGCGCACTGTCTGTTGCCGGAAAGCTGTATTTATGAAACCCTACCCTTTCCGTGGTTGTCATTTGAGCCTTTATGTTGTAACGGTCCAGCTGCACACTG
Organism: Flavisolibacter longurius; assembly: GCA_014163555.1. GTDB lineage: Bacteria > Bacteroidota > Bacteroidia > Chitinophagales > Chitinophagaceae > Flavisolibacter. The sequence goes on along the minus strand of JACJGO010000005.1, from coordinate 288,215 downwards.
TAATAACCGGGTCGCACCATTTCGTTATTATGGCTGAAAAGTGAATAATAACCCGTGTAATAATTTGGCACATTTCCCTTGCGTGGCCGTACCGTACCGGTGACCGGCATCAGTAGAATATCACCCAGGTCGCCAATGCCGGTACCACTGAGATGGGTATGCGAAAAGCCAATGATGGTAGAATCGGAATAATGATAGCCCGAGCACCAGTCCCACCCTTCTGAACGGTTTACCGGGCCTAACTGAACGGCGCCGAATGGTACGTTGGCGCCCACAAACACATGTCCATGAAAGCTGCTGCCGATATAAGGGTCAACATATTTCGTCAAGTTCACGGAAGGACCAGTTGTTGTTGCCTGCTGGCCAAACGCTACGGCCGACAATAAACAACTATACAACACGGTTAGCTTTTTTCTGAGAGAAAGTTTATTCATTATTGGTTATCCCTTATTTTTTTGCGAAGCGGTAGCCTGCTCCAAAGCCCGCAATACCTCTTCTGTTACATTTCCAAACAAAGAAACGCCGGCCGCACCGTTTTTCAACGCATGCACCACGCCTTGTTTGATTTCTCCCGTATTTTTAAAATCCGGAAGATAGATGCCGGCATAGAGCGGGAATTTTCCATTCAGCGCTTTCACCCCTTCGGCAACGGCACTGCCGATCCAGGCCACATCTTCTTTGTAAAAACCATGATAAATCATCGGGCAGATCCAGTCGAGGTTCCAGGAAACCCAATCCTGCCGCACATTTCGTTTGGCGACTTCCGGGGTTGGAAACACAGCCGCTGTAATGGGCTTTTTATGCGCCTGTGCTACCTTGGCCAGCCGGTTAACAATGTTTGTTACCGCGTTGTACCGGTAAAGCCGCCAACTCAGACTTTCTTCGGGGTATTGAATGTTGCTGATCTCTTTGCCTTTCCATTCCCTGAACTTTTGTTGGCAAACCTCGCAATAGCAGTAATCATATTCCGGCAGCTCTTTTGTTTGTTCGATCTTGTAGGTATCCCACAGGTTTACCGGAAGAATCACATCGCAAAAGCGAACGTAATCCAGGTGAATGCCATCGATATAGTCCTTGCTTAAAATTTGTTTGACATCCGCTTCCAGGTATTGCGCCACTTCTTCCCTTGACGGGCATAGCCAGCGGTAATAACCCACATACGGTGGCTTGTCAGCACAGGATTCCCCTTTCCGGTTTTTGGCATACCATTCAGGGTGCGATTGCAGCAAGGATTTTTCGCCGCGGTTGAGTGTCCACATCCAACGGTGGGCTTCCAGTTTTTGCTCTTTTGCCAGCCGGTAATGTTTTTCACTGTCGGCTTCAAAAAAGATTCCTTTTACACCCGCTTCGTAAAACCGCTTGTATTGTTTTCGCAGCTCACTCTCCTTATCGCTGTCCTTTGGCCGCGTCCACACCCAATGCATTGCGTTTTTGTTTGGAATAATGGTTGGTGCAGCCTGTGCCGCTACTACGGGTTGCAATGCGGCCGAAATACCGGTAAACACACCTGCTTTTAAAAATTTTCTACGGTTCGTCATAAACGATTTTTAATGGTTTGAACCAAGCCTTCTTCATTGATCGATAGGGTTGTTTCCGGATCGGTTATATACACACTAAACTGCCGGCTTGTTGCTTCCAGTTGCAAGCGGTTCATGATGCCTTCTACGGCTATATTGTTTTCTTTTATGTCCAGATCTTGCAATGTGCCTGCATATTTTTTATGCCTGGAGAAAAATGCTTTTTGCTTGTAATACAACCACCACAGGTATTGCCTGCGTTTTTCAAGCGAGGGCAAAACAAAGGTTTTGTTTTCTTTGGTCTTTGAAAAAACAAGGTAGCCCCAGCGCTCGGGAAAATGCATGTTGATCACCCCTTGCGGCGACCAAACCCAATTGTATTCCGGAAGCGGCTTCCCTGCCTTGTCTTTCTTTTTTACATAGGCTCCGTTTACCAATTCGGTTTCCCATTGCACCCGTGAAAAATTTATACGCCACAAAGCACCTTCCTGCGGCGGACGCCAATGATTGCCAATATAAATGGCACGAAACGGGATGGCCATTTCTACGGTCCAGGATTTGTCTTTGTCGGATGAATTATTGAGTGTGCCTTTTACCTGCAGGGCCGATTGCAATCCGGCAATATTGTAGGAAAGCATGGCCGACCCGCCATTGCGATACGGTTTTGGCATGAACAGGTCCAGAATCGTATTGAAGGCATTTACTTCAATTTCAAAATACTGGTGTGTATCATTTGTCGGGTCAATGAAGACCTCAAAATCATTGTCATAATATATGATCGCATCGTGCTGTTTCAATTTTGCCCATACATGCGGCTCCTCCAGTTCCGCTGCAATAAACAGGCAACTGTCACTCCACAACATTTTTACTCTTGTTGAATAGAGGGGCTTCGCCTTTTTCTCGCCTTCGATATCGATAAAGTGATCTGTCCAGGAAGCATCAAGCCATGCTGCATCATTCAGGTCCCCATCAATTTTTGGTGCCGCCGTAGTATGCTGAATGATATAGTTTTTTGGGGTTGTGAACAAGTGTTCGTAACCGGCAAATTTTTCCTGTGAATGGGCTTTGAAACCTACGAAACAAAAGGCCAACAATGTGTTTGCGAGTGCAAGTGATTTCTTCATTTTACTTCCACCCATTACATGCCCCCCTTCACCTGAAAGCTTGCTTTCAGCTTTTCATCCTGCGAGTGTCCTCCTACAACGATTGTGTATTCACCCGGGTAAAGCCGCCACTTGTTTTGCTGGCTGTCCCATTTTTTAAATTCGTTGACCGGTATGGAAAAGCTAACCGTTGCGGTCTTTCCTTTTGCAACCGAAACCCGTTTAAAGGCTTTTAATTCTTTTACCGGCATTCGTTCGCCAGAAGGATAGTGCACATAGACCTGCGCCACTTCGTCTCCGTCGATGCCTCCCGTATTTTTTACCTGAAAAGAAAAGGAGAGATTTTTAGCACTTGATATGTCTTCAGGCTGTTTCAGCCACTGGTAGTCAAATGAGGTATAGCTTAATCCATAGCCAAACGGAAACTGCACCGGCTTTTGAAAATACCGGTAAGTTCTGCCCTGCATGGAATAGTTGTCATAAGCCGGCAGGTCTTCCAGCGATTTGTAAAACGTTACCGGAAGACGGCCTGAAGGTGATACTTTCCCAAAAACCAGGTCAGCCAGCGCATGACCACCCTGCTCACCGGGATACCATGCCAGGATAATGGCATCGGCATAGGGCTCGATGGCAGCAATATCAATGGCACTACCTGAAGTTACTACCACAACCACAGGTTTGTTTTTCTTCCGAAGTTCCCGCAATAAATTGATGTGTGCCTGGGGAATGCTGAGACTTAATTTGTCGCCCCCGTTTTCAGCCAGGAAGGCATCTCCTTCTTCGCCTTCATACACAGGTGAGAGGCCAACAACAGCAATGGTGATGTCGCTTTCACCGGCGGCCCAAATCCCACCAAAACGGGCTGTATCATTATAGTCACTTCCCTGGTCATATTGAACGGCAATGCCGGGACCGGCGGCTGCGGTAATGCCTTCGGCAAACGTTACAATATTGCCCGATATCCCGTGGTAGTTGGCCACCATCGGGTCCAGTGCACCGGCATTCGGACCAAGCACCATAATTGAACCGTATTTGTTTTTGTCCAACGGCAGAAGGTTATTGCTATTTTTCAGCATCACCATGCTTTGCTGGGCCGCTTTGCGGGCCAGTGCAACGTGTTTTTCATTGTGCACATCTTTCTCTCCCAGGCTGCTGAAGGGACGCTGGGCACCGGTATTAAAAAAGCCCAGTTTCACTTGTGTCCGTAAGATGCCGGCCAGGGCAGAATCAATTTCGGCTTTGGTCACAAGGTTTTGTTGATAGGCTTTTATCAGGTCACTTTGTAAAAGGTCGGAGCAGTCAAGATTTACACCGGCTTTCAGCGCTGCTGCGGCTACTTCCACGCGGTTGTTCATCACCTTGTGAAATTTCCAGATGTCGTCCAGCGCCCAGCAATCGGTGACCACATGTCCCTTAAAACCCCATTCTTTCCGCAGGATATTTTTCAATAAAGCATCGCCAGTGCAACAGGGTTGATCGTTTACCCGGTTGTAGGCACACATGACAGATTCCACACCGCCGTCCACCAGTTTTTTAAACGCATACAAATAGGTTTCCCGGAGGTCTTTTTCATCCACAATGGCATTGAATTCGTGGCGGCCTTTTTCCGGGCCGCTGTGAACAGCGAAATGTTTGGCCCCTGCCGCTGTTTTCAAGTTGCGCGGATCAGCACCCTGCAAGCCCCTGACATAAGCCATCCCCATGCTGGCCGTAAGAAAAGGATCTTCGCCATAGGTTTCCTGTCCCCTACCCCACCGCGGATCGCGAAAGATGTTGATGTTGGGCGACCAGAAGGTAAGTCCCATGTATTGCAGGTGTCTGCCCCTGGCCGTACTCAGGTTGTACTTGGCACGGGCTTCGGTGGAAACCGCGTCACCAATTTCTTTTACCAAGCTGTTATTAAAGGTGGCGGCCATAGCAATGGCCTGCGGAAAAACAGTCGCCAATCCGGCCCTTGCCACACCGTGAAGGCCTTCGTTCCACCAGTTATATGCGGGTATACCTAACCGGGAGACACCTTTGCTATTGTACCCCAACAGCGATACTTTTTCTTCGAGGGTTAAACGATTCAACAGATCCACCACCCTCTTTTCCATTGGTGCATTTGCCTGGCGGAAAACCGAAACCGTATTCTGCGCCCTGCTTTGAAGAGCGACCAATGTAGAAAGGCAACAAAGGACAATAGAACCCAATAAATATTTTCTCATGGACAAGTTTGCGATAAAGAAATAAGAAGCGATGCCCTAGTTATCTGCCCGGGTAAAGGAAAATGCCAGCGCCGGTGCGCCTTCCGTTGATTTTTTCACAGAGGCCGGAAGAAATACTTTAACGGTTTCACCTTCCTGCGCCCATTTTAGTTTTTCACCCGTTGCTACCAATTGAATGGTGCTGCCTTTTTTGGGCCGGTTGCTTTTCCAGGTAACAAACGAAGGCAGGGTTTCATTTTCCGGAAGGCAAACCAGGGCATAATGCAGATTGCCCGTTTTGCTGCGGGTGAAAAATGTACTGTCTTCCTTGAAGGCGGGAGTTGTACGGGTATTGTAAATGGCAGCGCCATTTTTATCCATCCATTTCCCAATGCTCTGTAAACGCTCCACTACATCAGCCGGAAGGGTGCCGTCCGGTTTTGGACCTACACCCAGCAGAAGGCTACCCCCCTTGGCAACAACCTCAATCAAGGTATGGATGACTTTCGTGGGCGATTTTAGCTGATCGCCGGGTACATAGCCCCAGGCACCACCCAGCGTCATGCAGCTTTCCCAGGGATATTCCAGTTGATTGGCGGGAACACGCTGTTCGGGTGTCTGGTAATTTTCATACGGGCCGTGCACGGTGCGATCAACAATCAGGAGTCCCGGTTGCGCCTTCCGTGCCATGGTGGCAATTCTGGGCATGTCAATATCCTGGCTCCAATCAGGTATGCGGGCACCCCAGGAAAGCACTTCTTCATTCACCGTTTCCCTCGGCCGCACCCAGCCGCCGTCCAACCATAAAATGTCCATGCTGCCATAGTTGTGCATCAACTCACTGATCTGGTTATACGTAAATTGTTTGTACTGGTTCCACCGCCAGGGAAACCTGCGGATATCGTAGTTGTTGTTGCGATCAGCCGTAGCATATTTTGGCCACCAGTAATATTCGGTGTGCCAGTCGGGCTTGGAGAAATAGGCACCAATCATAAAATCCTGGTTACGAAAGGCATCAAACACGTGTTTGGCCACATCAGCCTTCGGGTGGTTTTTAAATGGGCCATCGGTGATTTTAAAATCGGTTTGTTTCGTGTCGAACATATTGAACCCGTCGTGGTGCTTTGTTGTAAAAACAACGTAGCGCATGCCCGCAGCTTTCCCGGCCTTTGCCCAGCTCTCCGGGTCAAATTTTACCGGGTTGAAATCTTTTTTCAGCCCCCAGTACCAGTTCTTAAAATCATTGTATGCGATGGTGCTGTCCCGTTCAATCCAGTCTTCCGAACAAAGCGCCCAGGATTCAATCATGCCCGGCACAGCGTAAAGCCCCCAGTGAATGATCATACCAAATTTCTGATCCTGCCATTTGTCCAGCTTTTGCCGTACCAATGCATCTGTTGGCCATTCGTATTTTGCAGATTGCGGATGCACATTTTCCTGTGCAATGCTTGTTGTTCCTTTTAAAATAAAAAGGGAAACGAACAGGCACAAAAAGGTTTTTCTTTTCATTGTAATAAGATTGGTGATGTGAAAAACAAGTCCTTTTGTAACGATTTACGATTCGAACATTACTTGCTGTCGCGATTAATGTTACCACCCACGATGGCCAATTCCGTTGTAAAAATCAAACCTGGATCTTTTCGTTGGTTACTGGTCTGGTGGATGGTTTGTAGGCTGCGTTTCACTTTTCCACGAAAAACTTCTTTCCCTTGAAATCGAACCACAACCGGCTTGTCGAGGTCCATCATAGCATCATTCAGGCGGATCAGCAAGGTATCGGTATACGAAGATTCAATCGATACTTCATTGCCTTTGTACGTGGCAACAATTTCGCCTCCCGTCTGTGCAACACCTACCGGTACGGCCAGCCAATAAAAGCTTTGATGATGCACATCATCCTGCTTCCATACAATTTTATTGGGGACAGGGTTGCGACGGAATGCAGCCATCCAGGGAACCGCTACCGAATCTTCTCGGGCCATCCAGTGCGGACGGCCTTCGTGCAATTTCACTACGTGTCTATAACCGTCAGTATCCTGTTGCTGCAGGCTGTCCAGCATTACGCCCCAGCGACGTGCAATCTCATTGCGGTTGTAAGCATTATCCAATGCACCCATGTGCAGCGCAAAGCCAATGTTTCGCAGGCCAACCGGCGAAGTTTCATTGGGATGACCCGCCATCATAGCGGCTGCAGCAAACTTGTCGGCCATGCGGGGTGCCAGTTGGTAAACGCCGTCGCCACCGGCCGAGTAGCCCATCAGGTAAACCTTATTTGGATTAACGCCTTCGGTTAACACTGCGGCAAGAATCAGCTGGTCGAACAAAGGATCAATGTGGGCTTCGTGCCAAAGGTTCCAGGTATTGGTTGGAGCTCTCGGTGCTACATATATACCTTCAGCCGGAGTATAAAGCTTTATCTGGTTTTGCCATTGCTGATCGTTTACACGGGGAGCGGTATTGCCACCTCCGTGCATAGAAATAAACAGGCTTCTGCCGTCAGCCGGCTTTTCACCAAAAATCTTGTATTCAAATTTTAAGGAGTCGTCGTCGATAACAAGCAGCTTATTTTCCCAGCCCGAACGCAATGTAGCCCTGTGCTGGTTGTGAACATCTGCCAACAACTGGGAGGCCGCATCCGCAGCTTCTTTTTTGCTCAATGCTTTTTTTGCAAACGCCTGCTCGTGCAAGACAGGACGGTTCTTTTCATCCTGTTTCAGCCATGCATGCAGGGATGAAACGCTTTGGGCTTTTAGTGTGCTGCCTGCAAACAACACGAATGCTGTTGCTATAATTGTTTTTTTCATTGCACCCCTTTTAATTTTTTTGCGTAAACTGCTCTGGTACCAGTTTCCAGTTGTGATCATAAAAACCTGCCATCTTCACCTGCTCTGGACCGGATTGAAGCATCTCCAGGCTGTAGATCATAAAATCAGGGAAACCACTGGCACCGGCAAAGTATTGATTGGCGTTGGCCGCCTGCATACCTTTCACCCCGCTACCGCTAATAACTCCTACGGAAGCAACCGCCGAATTGCGTAGGGGCCAAACAAAATAGGCACTAAGGTCATCGCCCCGCCATACTTTTTCTCCGGCTGTTATTTTATTCCGCTCTACCTGGATGGGACAATCGTTTAATAAAGCGTTCCAGGCACGGTTGGTTGTTTTGTTGCCATACAGAATCACGCCGCGATCCTTGTATTTGGCCAGGGAATAATCTTTATCGGCAATGATGTCTACGGCGCCATTGCCGCGGTAATACCAGGTTTCCGCATCGTACCGGGCTTTCGCCAGCGCCCATTCATTTTCTTCTTTGGTGCCGGCCGATCCATACACAAAAATCATATTGTGATTGAAAGCATCTTTCAAGGTTCCGTACCGGTGCGGCCCTTTTTGATTTAGGCCAGGTTTGGAACCTACCGTCCATTTGCCGCTTTCTTTTACCAGGAACAAACTGTCATCATTACTCTTTGTGGTATATTGAATCGCTTCTGTACCGTCAAGCACAATTTTTACGGGCTTACTATGTTCGAAGTCTTTCAGAGCAACGGCCAGCAGGCGAACATTTTCCGTTGTGCCTTCGATGCTGTTGGCTGCACGGTTGCGGGAAAGTTTAATCCGGCTGTATTGCAACGGATGCTCCTGCTGCTGAATGCCCGCCCAATAGTAGGAAGATGAAATGCCCGGGCTGGCCGTCATAAAATCAATGGTATTAACGGCTGTATCCAGTGGCCGCTTGTGCCATTTGAAAAAATCGAAGATGGGTTTCCAGTCAACGCTGTGATCACCAAACCAATGGCTGCCGCCGGGATATTCGTAATAGCTTAAATCGGGATGAAAGCTGCCCAGTATGCCCCGCATTTGCCGTGCATAATTCACAGAAACGGTTCTGTCGGCATCGCCATGAAAAACGTATACGCCTAAGGGCTTATAATTGGAAGCGAGTTTGATAACATCACTCTGGTTTCCTGAACGAAGCAGCATTTGTTCCATGGGATTGTTGCTGCTATCTGGGATCAGGCCATCGGCCGAGCCATATCCTTTCAAGGTTGGATAACCGGCACAAGGTGCAATGGCCGCCCATTTATCCGGGTAGGTTGCACCCAGGAACCAGGTACCATGTCCTCCCATGGAATGACCGGTCAGGTAAACCTGTTGCGGATCGGGTTTGAATCGATCCTTTGCCAGCTGCAGCACTTCCAGTGCATCCAGCCGGCCCCAGTCTTCCCAGTTAAAACCGCGTGGACGACGATTGGTAGCGGCTACTAGGTTGCCCCAGTCCTTCGCCTGGTAAGCCCTTGCCTGGCCAATCGCTTCCACACCGGCACCGTGTACGGAAAGAAACAGGGCACTGTTGGCAGGGTTTGAAGAAGCCTGTGGTGCTACCGCATAATATTGGAGGCTGCCATCAATGTTGCTGATAAATGTTGAACTGTATTTATCCGTTGCATTTACGGCTTCAATTGAAACTACGGCTTCGTCCAGTGTTTTCCCTTTTTCGATTAGTGTGATCCGACAATCTTGTTTTCCAGTTGCGGTAACGGCACTGCCGTCAAAACGAAAGGGCACTTTGCGGGTAGCCAGCGCCGGAATAGTGGGCAGCTCTGTTGTCACTTCCTTTCCCATCACGGTGCTCCTGATCTGGAGTCCTTTGCGTTCGTTCGGAGATGTATTGATCACTACAATGGCTCCTTGTAATGCATTGTTTTGTCCATTGACGATGATGCTGGGTAAAGTGGGATCTTCCGTATTGAGCAAGACGGATTTTGTGGGAAAGGAAAGGCTGGCAATGGCAAACGTACCCCGTACATAAATTTCATTCAAGCCTTTTTTCAATCTTACGGGTAGGTACATCCAGCCTGAATTGTATGGATCACCGGCATGCGATTCGCCATTGAAATAAAGACCGCTGTTGCCTCTAACATTTAGTAAAGCAGGACCTTCTTTATCCGCTGAATAGGTAAGGTAGATATAACCGCCCCTGCCAAAACCAAAGCCTCCCCTGCCGCCGCGACGAAATAAACGGTTAGCGCTGTCTGCAGTTACAGCCTGCCACACAATATCTTCCCCGTTATCAGCCTTTCCCCAAACCGCACCTTCTGTAGGTGTTTTTAGGGACTTCGTATAAAGCTGGTAAGCCAGGGCGTCGGTGTACAAGGCTTCTCTTCCATAACGACTTGGAATGGAAGCCACCAAACCTTGTTTGAAATGATATACTTCCTGTGAGAAACCTGGTACCGTCAAAAAACAAAAAATAAGGGCCAGTAAAACCGGCTTTTTGGGTTGCGTGCTGTACATGCTCATTCCTGGTTCGTATTTGATTCTGTCATGAATATTTTTTCTAAACTGCTTTACTGCGAAGCATAACTGGCTGGTTCATGCAATCGAATTTTTTTCAACACTTTCTCGCCAACTTTTTTTCCCTGCACCTGTCCGTTTTCAATGGCCGCCCGGTAATGAATACCACCATAAAGGCGGCTGATGGCCGCTTCATCGGCGGCATGCCGGAAAGATGAAAATGTTCTGATTGGTAAACCGTAAGCGGTTTCCGTGTTATCGGCAAACTGAAAATTCTCGCCAAAAAAATGTGTGAGCACTTCGGCGGCCGCCGTGGAAATTACACTATGTCCGCTGGTGTATTCCGGAAACGGAGGTGTCTGCAAAAGGGGCCGCCACTGTTCATCGATAAATGAATTAATATAGGTTTCGGGTCTTATTAAGTTGCTCCTGTATTTTTCCTCCCAGCACGAAATAAAGCCGTCGTACAAGGCAATCGCTGTTAGTACATAAGCCGCTGCGGCGGTAGTGAGGTCAGCCTTTTTGGCACGGGCCGCTATGCCAACAATCGACATCCAGTGACCGCCGGGTGATAATTTTTTGGTAGCAAAGTTCAGGTGGCCCTGCACATTCAGGAAGAACGGATTGCAATCCCAGAAAAGCGCAATCTCTCTTTGTTCCGGCGACATGTTTTTATGCGTTGCATACACATCCAGCGCCTGTTTGTAAAACTCACTTTCTTTTTGAACCGAATAGGTTGGTGGTGGAACCGGTTTGTACTCTGCCGAAGAATCCAGCGTTACCGGTCGCATGCGGCTCCAGTGCGGTTCAATGGCCGCCATGTATCCCGGGGCGGTTGGTAACCATTTCCCCTCTCCTTTCAGCAGGTTGTAACGGCGCAGTTTGCGTGTATCCTTGTACCCATCTTTCTCCGTCCAGGCAATGACGCTGTCGGCAACGGCCTGCCCGTATTGAAGCGATGCCCTGTAAACCAATGTGTCGATATGTTGGTATTGTTTTAAGAAGAGTTGCAGGGAATCAGTCAGCATCGCTTCCGAAAACACAAAACGACGAGCGGTTTGCAGGAAGGCATACAAAGAGGAAAGTTCAGTCCGAACCAGGGATGGATTTTGCGGTTGTGGAATCCGAGGGAATGCCGGTAGCGAAACGTGCAGGCTATGGTATCTTTTTTGTCCGGGCAAGGAGGCTTCATACGCAGCCATGTTTGCATACAAATAGATCCGGCTTGCTACCGGCGGCGCAAAAATATCATGCACGATCACATTGGTTAAAGCCGCTTGAGCCCTGTGTAAAACAGCTGCATCAGGGCTTGCGGTTTGCGCTTTCGTCGCGGCTCCTAATAGCACTAAAAAAAATATGGTAAGCCCTTTTTTCATTTCGCAATTTTGAGCACCTGCACCCTATCGTTATTCCTGGCAATCACGAGCAGGGTTTCACCATTTTTCGTGGTTAAAGAAACTATGTTGCGCACATCACCATCGATAAACAAGCCTGCTTCTTCGTTTGGCAGCGGCTGAAAACCACCGGCTCCATCTCCTTTCAGTAAAACCCCAAGTCCGGCGTCATTCCGTCCCAATTGTACCCGGTACGGGAAAAAGTTGCCGGCCAGTAAAAGATCTTTTTTTCCGTCCTGATCAACATCCCTGCTTAGAAGACCAAACAGCTTTGAAAACTGCGCCTGTGCCGGAAGTGGCTGCAGGGTGAAACGGTTCTTACCATCATTTACCAGCAGGCAGGAAGCCAGTTGGTAAACCGATTTCACGTCTGCCGAAGCCAGTTTGCTTTTGGTGAAAATATCCACCAGCGATGCCGATGCATAATCCTTGTATTTGACAAATTTTTTCCGCAGCGGAACAATCTGGTCAAGCAGTTCATCCCGTGAGGCCATCGGGTAGCTTTTTCCCTGGATATAATAACAGGTGATAGCATCCAGCGTGCCGTTATCATCAAAATCGGCTGCATGCACCGTCATGGGTTCTTTTACGGATGCCCTGAACTGGTTATTCAACCCGCTGTTGCCAGCGATGAAATCCGTATCGCCATCGCCATCGATGTCTTCTGCTAAAAGCGATGACCAAAGTCCGTTGGTTTGCATCAACCCGGCTTCGGCAGAAATATTCTGCAACCTGTCTTTTTTATTTTTGAAAAGCTGCAGCGGCATCCAGTCGCCGGCAATCAGTAGTTCCGGCAAACCATCTTTATCCAAATCCTGCCACAACGCAGATGTAACAATTCCCGGATGCAACAGGTCTTTACTCCAGGTTTCTGTGGCATCGGTGAAGCGTACACTATTTCCCTTGCTATCGTTCCGCAACAGGTAACTGCGGGCCGCCATCGGGAATGATCCCGGTATAGCAGAACCGCCAACAAAAAGATCCATGTCGCCATCCCCATCCATATCTGCAGCAGTAACTGTTTGCTTGCTGCTGACCATCGCAGGCAGTGCTTCCATAGATTTATTGAAACTACCCCTCCCATCATTAATGTAAAGTCGATCGGCATATTCGGGAGAACCATCGCCGTATTCGTTGCCACCGCTTACAACATACAAGTCAGCATCCTTGTCGTTATCCGCATCAAAAAATAGTGCTTTTACATCTTCACTTTCGCGGTCTGATTCCCAGGGTTGAGACGGACTTTCCGTAAAAGAACCCGAAGCCTGCTGCAGAAAAAGTTTAGCGCTCTGTCCAATGGCACCGCCGATAAAAACATCTTCCAGCCCATCGCCATTGACATCGGCTTTTGCCAGCGCCGGACCCATTTTCGACAATTGGTAGGGCAGCAAAACTTCATCTTTAAAATCAATGAACTCATTTTCCTGGTGCCTGAACTGCAAGCCTGCGGTTGCAGTCACATCCCGGTATAAATAGTTGTTGTTCTTTTTAGCAATCGCCGTCTTTGTCGCCTCTTGCTGGGTAAAAACTACAGTCTTACCAGCCGGAAGGATTGTTTTGGAGGCGTAACTTCCATCCGGCCATTGAACAACCAAGGAGTCTGCCTGTTGGTAAGCACCCAAACCAAAAAGAAGCACAGGGGCTACTGAAGACTGGTATCCGCGAACGGGATACTGCTCGGCATACTGCGTTTTGCCGCCGGCATATAGCCAGACCTTGGCCCCCAGCACCGCAGTATTAGCCCCTTGTCCTTTCAGTTCTAGTTTTATAAACTGGTTTTTCAATTGTTCCTGCGCATTGTTCCGGTAAAGCATCACCGGTTCGTTGTTATTTCCAATCACCAGATCAAGGTCTCCATCATTATCCAGGTCGGCATAAACCGCCGCGTTGGAAACGGAAGGTGTTGTAAATCCCCATTCAGCACTTTTGTCGCTAAAGGTTAAGTCGCCATTATTTTTAAAAAGGTAGTTGGTCAGTTTGTTGGAGGGCATTTTTTTTACCAGGTCATAGGTCCTGAAATTCAGGTTGCCTTTTGCCGCTTCTTCCAGTTGCGTGTTTGCAACTGTGTATTTTAAAAAATCCAGGTCGGTAAAATCACGCAGGTAGCCGTTTGTCACTATTAGGTCCTTCCAGCCATCGTTATCCAGGTCTGCCAGCAAGGGGGCCCAGCTCCAATCCGTATTCGAAATTCCGGCCAGTTGCCCAATCTCGCGGAAGCGAACATTTCCCAAAGCATCCAAACCACTATTCAGGTGCAGCATGTTTCGCATCTGCTGGTGATAATAACCGCTGTCTAGTAATAAATGATAAGCATCATATTCGTCTGGGCCCTTCAATAATTTTTGCCTGTAATTATCCTGTGGCAGCATGTCCAGCGTAACCACATCGGGCTTGCCGTCGTTGTTGTAGTCGGCAATATCTGCTCCCATGGAGTATTTGGAAATATGTGTAAAGGATTGTTGCAAGGCCTGGCGAAACGTACCATTGCCATTGTTGACATAATAACAATCCTGTTCGGTATAATCGGATGTGGTGTAAATGTCCGGCCAGCCGTCGGCATTCATATCGCTGATGGTTACACTCAAACCAAAATTGAGTGCATTGTTGATAATACCGGAAGCCTGTGTGACATCGGTAAAATTCATTGTACCATCGGCACGGCGGTCGTTACGGAAAAGTCGGTTGCCGAAACCGCTGTGTGGAGTAGCCCTGACTTTGCGGGTGTTGAGGTAGGGATTGTAGGTATGATTGGAATGGTTCAGCAGAAACATGTCCAGATCGCCATCGCGATCGTAATCGAAAAAGGCCGCTTGTGTGGATTGTGTGCCCGGTGCATCCAGGCCAAATTGTTTAGCCTTTTCTTCAAAGTGCGGAACGCCGTTTCGAAGTCCTTTGTTGATGTATAATTCATTGGCCAAAAGACTTTCCTTGCCATACTTCCCGGAATGGCAAACATAGATATCCGGCAAGCCATCTCCGTTTACATCCGCGATACTGACACCCGTGCTCCAGGTTCCGTTTCCACTAACGCCGGCTTCAGTAGTAATGTCCCTAAACGAAAACCCTCCGGTATTCAGAAACAATTTATGCGGAACGGTATTCCCGGAAAAGAAGAGATCCTGCAAGCCGTCGCCATTAAAATCGGCTACGCCAATGCCATGACCGTTGTAGAGGTATTCATACTTCATCACGTGAAGCGAATCATCTTCTTTGATGGTATTGATAAACCGCACACCGGTTTGCGCTTCATTCATCCGGGAAAACAACGCTGCTGTTTGCTGTGCCAGGGAAGGGAGCCCTATCAGCAAACTACTGCATAAGCCAAAGATGGATGCCAGAATGCGCATACGTTTATTGTTCGATTGAAAGGGTTTCGTCTCCGTCTTTGTACGGTAAAAAAACCATCATAAGGGTCATCATTTCATCCGTTGCCCGCATGTCACCGGACGACATTACCAATCGGGGCGGTTTGTTCGGGTTGAACGGATTGCTGCTGGTATTGTCATACGTTCCTTCAATATACAGTCGCGTACCGCGGGGTATGCGAACCAGGTTTTTAAACCGGTAGTTTTCCTGCCAGCGAAAATCCCATTGCGGGATGTGGGCCAGCCGGATGGTATCACCCATAGGTGCTATGCCGTAGGCTTTAAATACTTTTCCCAGCAGGTGCATGTGCGGCCACACATACAGGACTGAAAAATCTTCGCCCGGGTTGGATACGGTGAGTGAAAATGTTTTTACCCGGTTGGGCATGATCATCAGGGGTGGCGTGATCTGTTCTTCGCCAATACCTCCGGATCCAAAGCTGATCACTTTTACTTTACGGTCCACCGGTTCTTTGGTGAAGTACAGGTTGACGCCGGAAAGGCTTTCTTCGTCCTTTGCCGATGGTGCATAGTGTACAGTCAGCAGGATAACGCCGCGTTTGGGCATTACCCAGCCCATACCTTTCGGATACGATTCTCCGGTAGAACCGGGAATATAGCCGCCATAATAGGTTATGGTTTTTTTAAAGGGAATATAGGCATCATAACGGGTGCGGTCTTCCTCTGAAAGGTTGATCATATCCGGGCCACTGTTGATATCGATACCTTCAGGAACTTCATGAATGCTATAGTTGGCGTGGTGAATCAGTTTTTTATTGCTGGATGTAAATTCTATGGCCGATACGTTGGCAGAGTCTTTAAGGTCAAAAGGAATCCGGTACACAACAAACCGTTCGTAATTGTCTCCCGGTACCGTATAGCCGACTTTTGTCATCAGGGTAACATCGGGTTTGCGTCCGGCATTTCTCCCTTTTTGTGCGAAACGCTGGAGTTCCGCTTTGGGCTCCTGCCCATCTCCACGGGGTGCTTTGGCATCAACCCATTGGATAATCAGGTCTTTTTCTTTTTGGGTTAAGGATCGGTCATTGTCGTACGAAACATAATGCGGGTCTGCTTTCCAGGGGGGCATGTAGCCGCTCTGTACAACCTGTTTTACAAACGTAGCCCGCTTGGCCACATCTTCATAGGTGATCAGGGAGAACGGCGCCGCTTCAGTTGGCTGGTGGCAGGGCGTGCATTTGGAATGAATGATGGGGGCAATATTTTTTACAAATGTGGGTGTTTGTGCAAATGCGCCTGCGCTGATTCCTACACAGTAAAAAACGGTATAAAAGAAATTCTTTCTCATGCTGTCAAAACTCATTTATCAGGCACCCGATGGGTGTTGTTTGCTTTATGGAAACAGGTTTGTTCTGAAGATACTGCGTAACGGCATCTTCCAAGTAATGCTGTTCCGGTTTTGCTTTTTTTTGGCCCAGTGCCTGCACCCAGTCATCAATGGCACCACGGTAAACAAAATTTCCGGCCTTGTTGAGTAAAACCACTTCCGGTGTGGTTGTGGCATTAATACTGTTACTTAGTTTTTTCTGCAGGTCAATATAAACCGGGAACTGAATTTTGTAATCATCCACAAAACGTTGTATCTCTTCTTTCGTGTAGGTCCTTCCGGGTACAATGCCATAAAACCGGACACTGTCGTTATACTTTTGGTACAAGGTATTTAGTACGAGACTGTAATTTTTGCAAAGCGGGCATTCCGGTGATAAAAAAACCAATAACGAAACCGGAGTTTTATCGGTCTCAATGTAGGCATTTTTGCCCTTGTGCTGCAAAGCTATGTTATGCACTGCTGTTGTTGCAGGCGAATGCCAGGAGGCATCCTGCGGTTTTTGCCGCATGGCACAGGCAGCAAGCCCCAAAAGCAGAACAACGTATATAGCAGCCGGCAAGCGTTTCATGAAACCAACATAGCGAAAAACAGGTTAGCAAAAAAAGAAAGACTCCGGGTTTTTGCAAACCGGGAGTCTTTCAAATAAAAAACAATTATTGTTTATCCCACCAAACGCGGCCGAAGATATCAGCCGGGCCTTGCCCGAATCCCGGGTCAGTTGCCATTTGTTCTAATGACTGCCTGGCGTTTTCGTAGTTCATGTTTGTTGTAAGGGGAGTATTAATGAGTGCTCTGCGCGGCATGCGCTGAACAACGCCATCTGCCGTAATCTGCTCCAGCGGTAAAACCGTTGTGGAGTTGGGCTGACCAGTTCTCTTAAACATTGCCCATGCTTCGTTGGCTTGCTTAAAGAAGTGAATATAGGATTGTGCATAGATCTGTTGAAGACCAATAGCCGGATCGTATTTCACTTTTGGATGATTGTAGGCTGCATTGATTTCTGCATCTGTAATGGGCTGGTAATCGAACACCTTAGCCAAGCTTCCAAACTGATCATACATTTTCATCGAAGCCTTCACACCATTTTCATACTGAACCGCCGCATTTTCGGTAGTAATACCCATCGCTGCCAGCTCGGCACGATAAAAGCAAAGCTCAGGATAAGTAAGTAAAGGAAAGATGGAATTTCCGGTTCCCACCTGTCCATTGGCATCAGCTACACCCGGAGTAAACAGACGGTAATTAACCCTTGAAAGCGTATCCAGGGTAAAGTTGGCCATGGCACCGCTGCTGTTTGGCTTCCGGATGGTGCGGGTCGTATAGTACTGTGAAATAACCGTGGGATCAGAGGACCTGTCAGGATTGGCAAAGCTTCCCACATATTGACGCGGGTTCCAAACGGTACCGGCTGGCAATACGTTCTGTGCGATGGCAAGGTTTACGTTTTCCTGCGTGTAGGTATTCTTCTGGTAAAAAATACGAAGCCTTGGATCACTGGTTTCCCACATAAAATCGACCAGTGATTTTGGTGCACGAAACACGGCATTACTAAAGTCCCAGTTGCCGCCCACGCCGGCATGTCCTGTTCCGGTAATGAAGACCAGATTGTCTGCATTGCTGGAAAATACATTGTCCGGGCTGGAAAGAACATCTGTAGCCACCGTACGCAAAACATCGGGCTTGCGTTTCATTAAACGCATAGCAATACGCAGGCGCAGCACGTTGGCGGCTTTTTTCCATTTGGTTATATCGCCTTTGTAATACAGATCGGCATCACCAAAAGAACGCTGTGTTCCGGCGCCGGAAGATAACGTAGCCACAATCTGCTTCAATTCGTTTTCGAATATGGTAAACAGTTGCTCCTGCGTATCATACTTTGGCGTTAAAGTGCCGCCATAACGTGCCTGGAAAGCTTCCGTATACGGGATGTTGCCATTGATGTCCGATGTATAAAAAGCATAGTAGATCTTCAGGATCTGGGCAATGGCTTTTTGATGCTGCCGCACAGATTTTTCCTCTTCCGGCATGCGCTCAATCAACTGAATCACATCGGTCAGCACATTGCCTACCCGCGTATAGTAATAACCATAGCGCTGGTTGAAATTACCCACTTCACTCATGAAGGTTTTACCATTACCATTTTGTGGTGTATGGTATTGCATCCATGGCATCATAATGCGGTAATAATCGTAGTAGTACTCAAAATCCGCATCGAACATGGCAATGCTGGCATTGGTAAACTGTTCTTCGGGAGTGATATTATAAATGGTTCCCGGGTTTGTATTGGCCTCAATGAAAGCCTCTTTTTTACAGGACGATATACCTGAAAAGAGAACTGCCATTGCCAGTGAAAAGTTTAGAAACTTTGTTTTCATTTTTCCTCTTTGTTAGATGATGAAATTAAAAACCGGCATTCAGCGTCAAACCTATACTTCTGATATAAGGCACACCGCCATATTCAGCAAAGGTTCCAGCACGGTTGCTCAGTAAACCACCTTCCGGATGGATGCCGTCTTTTGTTGTTGTATAGAGATACATAAGGTTCCGTCCCACCAGGTTCAGACGCAGGTTTTGCAAGCGAAGTTTTGCCGCCACCGTTTGTGGCAGTGTGTAGCCGATTGAAACTTCACGCAAGGCTACCCAACTGTTTTCGAAAGTAGAATACTCACGAATACCGGTTGACCATTGCGTCAGGCGGGCATAATAAATGCGGGCTTCCAGTGGCTCCACAATGCCTTTGCTAACCGCTTCCTGGTACGACATTCCACCAACATCAAATGTTTGTCCATTTGGTGCCTTGATGCTAATACCATCAGCAAATACACCTTCAGGAATGATACCATCATCGAATGTTCCGGTAACTGCACCTGTGGTAGCGTTGTATGTTCTTCTTGTCAAGCCGCCAAAATCAGCAGAGCGACCAAAGAGTGTACTTTTCAGGTTACCACCGTTAGAACCGTATTGGTGTGTGGCAGAAGCCATCATGCCACCAATTTTGCTGTCGATCTGGAAACCAAAATTGAAGTTTTTGTAGCGGATGTTCTGAATGTTGCTAAGGGTAAACTTCTCCATCATGGTACCCAGCTCTTTCTGGCCCTGGCCTACTTCTGACATACGGTAAAAGCGTCCGTTCTGTGCCAGCATTCTTTTGCCATTGTTGGGGTGATCGACAGGCTTGCCGGCAGCATCCCGTTTCTGGTACGTTGCATAGGCATAACCGGTTACAATCGTTCCATAATCTCTACCTGCTCTGGCAACAGAAGCCATATCAGCACCAAAAGCAAGATCAAGGTCATAAGATGTTACCCCAGGTGCCAATTCAAGAATCTTGTTCCGGTTGCGGGCAAAGTTGAAAGACGTCGTCCACTCAAGGTTACGGGTGCGGATTGGCGTTGCCGTCAGCATAATCTCAATGCCCTGATTCTGAATGTTACCGGCATTGATCGCTTTTCTGTCTACGCCACTTTCCACCGGCACTGTCAGGAACAACAGTTGGTTCGTCGTATTTTTCTTATAGTAAGAGGCATCAATTCCAAGTCGGTTGCTGAAGAAACGCAGGTCTGCACCAAATTCAATCTCACGGGTAGATTCGTTCCGGATATCCTGGCTACCAAGGGTGTTACCGTCAAATCCATAACGTGGAACCAAACGACCGCCCAGGTCATAGTTGCCCAGGAATGCATAGTTACCTGTACTGGTTTCCCAGGGATCAACGCCCAGACCCGTATAGGCCAGGCTGGCTCTAACTTTACCAAAGGACAAAAAGTCAAGTTTGCCACTTTTTCTTGTCAGTTCTGTGAATACAAAAGCTAGACCTGCTGACGGATAAAAATAGCTGTGATCGCCATGTCCGTCTCTGGGATACAATAAGGTAGAAGACCAGTCGTTACGGGCACTGAAGTTCAGCGTAAGCATGTCTTTGAAAGTCAGGTCACCGTAAACGTAAGCTGCATCCAGTCTCTTCGTGCTTCTGCTGGCCACGCCACCATTGCTGTTCAGCGGTCCAACGGAGTTACCGAGTGTAAACTGTTGTGGTACTTTCAGACCATTGGTAGTGCTGATCGTTGTGAACTTGGTTGGCTGATACCGCTGGGTTTCGCCACCGGCGCCAAAGTTGAATTCAAAGTCTTCACCAAAACTCCGGTTTCCGTTCAGTAAAACCTGGAGGCGTGAGTTTCTTCCAACCGTATTGCTGATTCTATAGCTACCGCCAGCGAAGTTTACACCTGTACCATGCATTTTCGACTCAAAATCGGTAGTACGATCGTTTAGGTTAGCCCGAACCAGCAGGTTTAACCAGGAGGTGATGTTGGAAGTCACATCTACGTTTGCCAGCAAGGTTTTTTCTGTTTGCAGATCGTTACGGTAGTTTTGGTTGAACCAAAGGCTAGCCATACCATATGGATTATTCCTGTTTAAACCACCGGCCGAATCCAGGTAATTCTCCATCCAGTATTTTGTATCGAAGTTCCTTGGGTTGAAATACACCAACTGGAACAAGGGACTGTTGTTGCCACCCTGGAACAAAGGGTTCTTGCTTTTCGTAACCGAATAGTTTATGGAGGCATCTACATTCAACAACGGGTGTATGCGCTGGTTGATCCGCAGACCAAAATTGTCACGCTTTAAATCCGTATTTGGTGTAATGTATGTATTAGCCGTATTGGTATAGGAAAAACGGTAACTGCCTTTATCGCTGGCACCATCCAGTGAAACATAGGTATTGCGGAAATGAGCATCCTGAAAAGCGTCGATCAGGTTATTGGGTTTGGGTTCCCATGTAATCATGCGGCCATCAATGTCGCGAACCTGCTGCCCCTGGAAACGGGGACCAAAACTCCATGGCCAGTTACTGTTATCTACAGCAAATACACTGTCGGTACTGCCGGGTGTAACGGGAACTTTGGTAAACGTTGGCCGGATACCGGCACCAAATTCATTTTGTACATCGATGGATTTATAAACCCTGTCCACAGTAAAGGTTTGCGAAACGTTGACCCCAATTCCTTTGCGGGCACGACCTTTTTTAGTGGTAATTACCAACACACCATTCTGCGCCTGCGAACCATACAAAGCACTGGCTGCTGACCCTTTCAGAACCGTAAGGCTCTCGTAATCGTCGGGGTTCAGGTTTTTCATCTGGTTTCCAAAATCACTGTTGCTACCCCAGCTATCACTTCCCGTTGTACTGGGCTCAATGATAACGCCGTCGATTACTACCAATGGCTGGGTATTTGGCCGCAGCGAACTGTTACCACGGATGCGGATACGGGAAGAAGACATGGGTCCACCATTGCCCTGGTTAATAAATACACCGGCCACTTTTCCTTGCAGTGCATTCACAATGTTAGGTGTGTTGGCCCTGGCCAATTCTTCACCCTTTACCTGCTGTACGGAATACGCAAGTTTTCGGGTTTCTCTCCGGACTCCAAATCCGGTTACCACCACTTCATTCATGGTGGCATTGTTAGGTTGCAGCACAACTGCAAGCGGCGCCGTACCGGAAGCGGATACCTCCTGTAGGGTAAAGCCCGCATAAGAAACCACAAGGGTTGCATTTTGCGACACGTTAATCGAGAAAGCACCATTTTCATCTGTTGTCACATTGTTGTTGGTACCTTTCTCATTAACGGTTGCACCGGTAAGAGCTGCGCCTTCAGCGTTCCTCACCACCCCAGTAACTGTTCGCTTTGCCTGTGCATGAACCGTGTTCGTTGCAAACAGGAGAGCTAACATTGCTAGCAGAAATAATCGCATACGCATGTTCGTCGTTTTTGGTTTTTAAATTTTGGGTTTAATAAAACTATTAGGTATGACATTCCAGGCCTTTTTCATTCGGGCAACTGAAATGCAATGAGGATTACTGTTTAGTTTCTTTCGGCGGATTCAATCATTGGTTTCATATCACGCAAGCTTAATTTTTCAAAATTCTCCATCACCAGACAGGCAGCACCTATCAATTCAGCATCATGCCCCAGGTTTGAAATTTCTATGGTTGTATTGGCAGCCAGGCGAGGAATGCAATGATCATTCATGGCACGCTGAATCGGTGGCTGCAACACAAAGCCAGCTGTAGAACCCCTGCCACTAATTACAATTATTTCGGGGTTAAGTAAGTGAATTAAAATGGCAACGCCCCGGCCAATATTATATGCGGTTTCAGAAAATAGTTCAACGGCAAACTGGTCTCCATTTTGAGCAGCCTGACTGAGCTTTTCATTGGCCTGTTCCACATTCTCTTTGCCATCAAATTTCAGGGTGGAAACCCGCCCCTTACTCAAACCCTGCTTTGCTTTTTCAATGACTTCCAGCAAGGATGTTTCCGTTTCCAGACAACCCGTTTTCCCGCAGCTGCACAACTTACCATTCTGAAACAGCGGGATATGACTGAATTCTCCTGCAAAACCGTTGTGTCCCCTGAATATTTTTTTGTTTAAAATCAGTCCCAGACCAACACCCCAGCCAAAGTTGATGACCATCATGTTGGTTTTGCCTCGGGTAGCGCCAAAACGCAGTTCCGCCAGGGCAATCAGGCTCGAATCATTGTCAATAAAAACGGGTAGCCCTACCCGCTCGGAAATGATTGTTTTTATATTTTTTCCACCGGCCAGCAAAAAGGAATAATTGATGCCTTTGTTGACATCAATAAAGCCCGGCATACCAATCCCGATGCCGGCAATTTTCTCCTTGGGAATTTCCGACTCCGATAAAAATTCTTCTATAGCCTGGAGAAGATTTTGTAACGCCTGAGGATTGTTCTTCAGCGGCAGTTGAAGCTTTTTAACCTCCGTAACAAATTTGTTCTGCATGTCCATGATCACCAACCTTGTTACATGCTGGTCCATGGCTACAGAGAGTACGTACAATACACCCGGTTGTAAGGAATACGTTATCGGCCGGCGACCACCAGTGGAGGGTGCCAGTCCTTTTTCCAAAACAAAGCCTGCATCCACAAGCTCGTTCAACAGTTTTGTTGTTAGCGTAATGCTCCGCTCAATACCCACACTAATCTCTGCACAGGAAATAGTTCCGCCAAAATATAACTGTCGGATGATGTCCAGTTTTTGCAGCTCCGTTTTACTCAATTGTTAAGAGATTGTTACACGAACATAAAATTTCTTTGAATTTCTTTTTAAATTTTTTAAAAAGTTTTTTAATAAAAATGGAAGATGGGATAAAAATTAAAAAAGTTCAATTTGTTAACAGCTTGATTTACAGTGTTATTTAAATATCTGTATGTGAATAACGCTGTAGATAAGTTTTTTTTCGCCTCTTTTTGGTTCCCTCGTTCAGATAGAAAAAATCACGGTTCAGTATTTAAGCGTTACATGGGAATTGCAGCGAACTGACGGATTTTATGACAAAAGCTCTGCTTATTGAATAACTCATTTAGGCATTATTCGAAACCAAGATTGAGCTTAACAAGTTTGTTCATACATTACAGTACCATACTTTATACCCTTTCACCAAATAGAATCATTTAGTAGAAAATGATTTTCCAAGAAAATAAACGAAAGTATTTGTGTTTTCAGCTATTACGAAAGAATTCCTAAAGGACATTAACTGTGATGACTACCTGTAATTTTTTCATTTACATTTTCAAATAGTGTATTATCCACGTCACCAATATCCATGGGTAGAAAACTCTAAATGAGATTTGTATTTCCCTTTTGTACAGAAAACAAATTCGCTATGTGTTTAAATCTTACCGGTTGGGAGTTGCAATAAGCAGTTCTGAACAAATGGAATGTTCTTGCTTGTAAAAAGCAGTAGTGTTAATGAATTGAGTTCAACCCGAATTAATGAAGCAATGAAATCAATCCGCTGGCAACAGCACCCTGAATGTTGACCCCTCCCCCAATTTGCTTTCAGCCTGGATAAAACCGCGGTGGTTTTGCACCACCTTTTGTACAATCGACAAGCCCACACCAGACCCCGATGATTCGGTACTGTTGTGAAGCCGGGTAAAAACATTGAAAATCCGTTCTGCGTCAGCCTGTGGAAAGCCGATTCCTTTGTCGGTAACTTCAATCTGGTGATAGGTTTTCTGTTTCTCCAATCCCGGTTGCGCAGGAAGGTCATTTCCACTAATGAGCCTATAATGAATGAATACCTGCGGCACTTCCCTGGGTTTGCCGTATTTCAGCGCATTGCTGATAAGGTTTTGAAACAACTGCTGCATTTGCCGTTTGTTGGCCAGGATCACAGGCAGCGGGTCCACCTGAATGCTGGCTTTGCGCTGGGCAATCTCTAACTCCAGGTCTTCTATAACCAGCCGCACTTTTTTGTTAAGATCCACTTCTTCCTGCAAGCCTACCCCTTTTGTGGCCTGCGAGTAAGCCAGTAGGTCATTCACAAGAGACTTCATTCGGCTCGATGCATTTTCAAGCCGTTCGAAATAGCGTTCCTGTGAGGCGTTCAGTTGTCCTTTTAATTCCTGTTTCAGGAGATCGGCAAAAAAATGAATTTTACGAATGGGCTCCTTCAGGTCGTGCGAAGCCGCGTAGGCAAAATCCTCCAGGTTGCTGTTAGAATGTTTGAGTTCTTCAATTTTCCGGATCAACTCATATTGCAGGCTTTTCAGCGTGGTGAAATCGGTAAAATGCGCAATGACTTCATTTTCGACCCGGCTGCACGAAACTGTCAGGTACACATCCAACCCATCAAAGTCGTAGTGCAAATCCCATTTTGCAGGAAGACCGGTGCGAAAGGTGTGCACATAATTCTCGAATGCTTCTGTTTGTTTGTAGCCAGAATAAAATTCGCTGACGAGTTTTCCCTGAATGGCTTCCGGGGAATTGTGTGAATAGGCCGAATACGCCTCATTGGTCATTTTGAAACGGAAATCTGTAATCTCTTCACCAGTAAATACAGGGGTAAGGGAAGCAAAGGCCGAATCAAACTTATTAATAACTGTTTGAAGATAGCGGTAAGCATCCAACAGGGTTTGTTGGGCAGCTTCCAGTTCCTTTGTTCTTTCTTTTACCTGTTTGCCAAGTTCTTCTGCAAATATTCTTTGTTCGGTAATATCCTGCGCAATGCCAATCAGACGTACCGGATTGTTTTCTTCATCAAAAAGATACCGTCCCTGAATACTTGCCCAACGGTAGGTATCATCCGGATGTTTCACCCGCACTTCGTATTGCAAAAAACCGGTTTTTATGGCTTCCTGGTGGGCGGCTTCCCGGATGGATAAATCGTCAGCATGGATCGAATGAATGTAGGAATCGATTTCTGTGGCAACAAAGCCACCAAAAATTGCATGAAAGCGTTTGGAGGTTGTCAGTACTTTGTTGACAAAATCGTATTCATACGTGCCGAGTTCCGCAGAGTCGATGGCGAGCCTTGCTTTTTCTTCTGCTTCCTGGATTTTTTGCAGGGCCACGTTCAGGTCCGTTACTTCAGCCGCAGTGTTCATCACGCCATATACATGTCCTTCTTTATCGAAAAGCGGCGTGAAACTATAGTTGAAATAAAAAGGCTGCAGCTTTCCATCCACAACAAGGTCAACCCGCTGATTTTTTGCATGAAACGGAACCCCTGTGGTAAAAACAGCATCCAGTTGGTCGAAGATGCCGGTGTCTTTTAATTCGGGAAGAACATCGGCGTAGCATTTGCCAATCACATCCGGTCCTTTGCCCCAAACATCGGTGATGGACTTGTTGGCCAGCCGGATCAGCATTTCCTTTCCGATATACACACCAATGGGAAAGGGTGCACTTTCCACCAGGGAACGAACTTCCTGAGCACTATCTTCAATTTTAATGCGTGACAATACCTGCTCGGTTACATCCACTGCCATTGCCATCACACCGGTGATCGATCCCACCTGCTCCCGCAAGGGTTCGTAAACAAAGTTGACAAAGATGGTTTGCAGGCCACCGGCACGGGGTAGCATAACCGGCCGTTCATCCACACGAACCGTGACACCTTCCGTATAAACCTTATGCAACAGGTCTTCAATGCCCTGGTTTTTTACTTCGTGCAATCCTTCAAATATGGGTTTGCCAATAACTTCTTCGGCCTTTTTGCCCCAAAAGGCCACCATGCGGGCATTGGCAATTTCAACAATGTACTCCGGACCTTTAAAGATGCACATGGCGACGGGTGCCTGGAGAATGAGGTTGCGTAAGTTTCGTTCGTTTTCTTCCAGTTGCTTTTTTGCCACCACTTTTTCTGTAACATCAGTGGCAATGGAAAAAATACCGGCAATACTTCCTTCTTCATAATAAGGCTGATAAAACAGCGTCACATATTTTTGCTCCTTCTTTCCATCGTAATTATACCAAACAGCAATTTCATCGATTTGAAAGGATTTGCCGGTTTTGCGAACGTTATCCAGGATATCAATAAATCCCTGCTCCTTTATTTCCGGGAAAGATTCCAGGACAGGTTTCCCAATCACAGCACTTCCTTTTCCCCAAAAGGTCAGGATGGGTTCATTGGCCATTTCAATAATATAGTCCTCCCCTTTCAACAAATAAATTCCCACCGGTGCCTGCATAAAGAGCTGGTAAATCTCATCCTTCTTATCAAAGCTTGACTGCATGGGAGCAAAAGTGCAGAAAAATCAGGCAAAGCCAGCCAATTACCGGTTTGTCAGTATGGCTTTGCAAATGCTAATTGGAAAGAGTTTTCAGCTCGTGTAAAATTGGCTGCCCTTGTTTGGATAGTATAGGTATTTTTTCTGAAACCTAATTTCATATTGATCAATAAACCGGATGCAGATCTATAAGAAAGGCTATTTTAATTTTCCACCCAAAGAACGGAATTGCCTGTACCATACTCGTTTTGCTCCCATAGCTTATTGCCAGGATCCGTTAGCCATTTGCCATCGACAATATACTTATATAGATGCTTGCCAACGGAAAGGTGAACAGGGAAAATCCAATCCTCCCCCATTTTTTCCATAGCAAAAGCATCAGGGTTCCATTGATTAAAATCGCCAGCGAGAAAAACCGCTTTGGCTTCCGGGAAGTTCTGCAACCGGAACGTATAATTGGGATGCAGGATCAAAAACGAACTTCCCCGACTGGTTGAAGCGATAGGATTTTCGGGGTCCCTGATCAGTTTCCCATCTACTTTAAACTTGTATTCATGATTGCCGGGACCCAGCGTAAATGGTAGCTCCCATCCTTTGTCTGTTTTTTTCATCCGCCATTCAAAATCCCGCCACTGGTTGAATGATCCCAACAACACCACTTCTTTTGCATCGGTGAAGCCATTTAACCGGAAAAGGTAAGGTTTGCCATTCCGGATGACAGTATTGGTGCCACTGATACCGTCAGGCACAGTGACAGGATTGTTTGGATCTGCAACCCATCTGCCATCCACCACAAATTTATAGGTATGTGTGCCCTCGGCTATGTAGAGCGGCAATTCCCATCCCTGGGAAGTTTTTTTCATTGGCAGACCATCACCTTTCCAATTGTTAAAGCTTCCCGCTAAAAAAACCTTCTCTGCTCCGGTATAACCGGGAAGCACAAACGTTGTATTGGGACGAAAGAATACGGAATTGATATTTCCCTGTCCGTCGTTTTCGGCCACAAGATTATCCCTGTCTACAATCCAATTGCCATTGACAATAAACTTGTACCACCATTTCCCGGCCCCCAGTGCGATATCGTAGATCCATCCGCTGTCCGTTTTTTGCATGGACAATTGGTCCGGTTTCCAGTTATTGAAACTGCCAGCCAACATAACCCTTTTTGCTTGCAGATGATTGCGGAGAAAAAAACGCACGACAGAATCACGAACCAAAAACGGCTCCTTGTTTCGGAACCGGTTTACACCAAATGTCAACCCGTTATTCACCGAAGGGAAAAGTGGGTTCTGCCGGTCTTTGAAAAAAAGTTTATCATTATTTTTTAATAGCCCTGTAAAAGGCTCAATGGCCTTGCTGATGATCAGTCCCACTTCGTTATTGATCTCGATCTTCCAGCCATAATGATGCAAGGAGTCAGCCTTGTTGGATTTGAGAAAAGATTTTAGGTCAAGGTCGGAAAGGTCAAACTGCACAATAAAACTGTCAAGGGATGATTCCGTTACAGGCTTTGAAAGCTGTACATACATCCGGCCATTTTTGATGGTGTAGGTATTAAACGATTGTGCCTTGACCGTTGCTGCAAAGAAAAGCAGGCAAAGAACAAACGCTGACAAACAAATATGGCAGGTACGCCTCATTTCCATATGTACATTTTGCGTTGCACAAAGTTAAACCCGATTTTATGCTGCGACAAGAAATCAACGCCCAGTACGCCGTTAACGGAAGAACCATCATTAAAGCAGGTGTATTCCAGGTTTATGACAAGAACCGGTAGGTTATCAATTTGCGTGTCGCCCATTTTCATGTTCGCCAGGTTCCCAAACAGGGCATCCATTTTTTTGTAGCCGGGTCCTGTCACTTTTACCCGCCGGTTGATGGTAACCAAAGAAAGAATCTTATCCGGCAAGCGGCTGTCCAGTATGTTGGATTCGGCAGCACAATCAATCACCAGTTTCAGTTTTTTCCCGGCCACTTCGGCCGTTGTGACCAGACGGTTGTTGGTATAAGCGACCGGGAATACTCGGTATTGCGATGTGTCCTGCAGCATCTCATGTTTATAGGAAGACGCTTCTTTCTTGCCAATCCGATGCAGGTAGATTTGGCTTTTTTCAAAATCAATGATCATTTCACATTGGCGCAAAAGATCCAATCCAAGCAGTCCGAGAACTTTAAAGCCTTTGGCATTTTCAATATTCCCAAGATTGGTGACATCTGCTTCCAGTTGAAAAAAATTCAGGGCGCCAAATGCCAGCTCACGAACTTTTGTTTTGTATATGTAATCTCCCTGGCCTGCAATACTGGTTTGTTGCCCATCCTGTTGCATTTCTATCGGGTAATCGCGAAAATAGGTAGCATTCAGCACGAGGTGCGGTGCACCGGTGTCCAGGATAAAATTTCCCTCCATCGTGTCCACCTTTGCTTTTACCACCATCAGGTTTCCCACACGGTTGAAGGGCAAAATGCAGGAGGCAGAATCACTCTCCAGCACCGGGATAACGATCTTGTTTTTCCCGGTGTACAACTCAATTTCATGGGCATGAATTTTCCCGGTGCTGCCAAAAAAAACAGCCAACATGAAGCAGAGGAGAAGGCACCAGGATCGCATGGTACATCCAAGGTAAAAACACCTTGTTAGGCCGTTTTTACCGCTGCTCACAATTATGGATTTTAAAACAATTTTTTTCGGTGAAAGAGAACCGTAAATAATAGCAGTTGGATTTGTAGCGAGTACTTTGTTTGCAATGATTTTTACCCCCGTTACGTAGAAGCGAAAACTGAGTCGTGATGAAACGGTATTCAAGCAGTTTGGTGTTGTATAAAAATGCCTTTGAAACTTCAGCGTACTTTATCTTCCTCGCAAGTAAAACCGATGTTGTATTTTGTCGCCCTTTGAAAATCACGGCATGAAACGAACCGCTTATTTGTTTTTGGTATTGCTGGCCTTGTCGGGCCTTGCCGGCTATTTGCTGTCGAAGGCTTCAATGGTGGGCCGTGTAGGAATCAGTCTTTTTTACAAGGAATACGCTTTCCTGAAAGTCTGGTGGCAGGCTGGGTTGCTGGTGTTAGTGGTTTGGATGACGCTGTTTTTTCTGCTGGGATGGGTTCAACTCAAGCTTTCATTTCCCAGGTCACGACTGGTTTTCATCATCACGCTTGTTCTGGCCCTGGTTGGCGTTTATTTCACTTACCAGGATTTTCGCCATAACCTCTCACACCGTTGGCTGGGCGAACGGTTTCATTTGGGCGGGTATTTGTTCTGGATTGGCTGGATGCTGGTTTGTTTGTTTCATCTCACCGAAAAGAAAAAAGCATTGCCTGAAGGTGGATCCAATCGGAACGATAATGATTTATCCGAAACAAAAGAACTTAACTAAACCAGCTAGCATTTTTTCTGGGAGGTAGAATGATGTCTAATTGAATAATCTTTTTTAAAGAGTCATTGCTTCCTTTAAAAGCTAAGGAATAAATAACCCGTTTACAGTTTTTTAAGGTTCTCACCTGTGGCATAACATTTTTATTGGTATGTTCTGAAAAACGAAACAAAGCATTTGGGTAAAAAAGCTTCCTGATGCCTGGTTCCGTTTTCACCATTAAAAACAAACCATTCATATGTCACTCCTGAACATTGTTTTAATCCTTATCATCGTTGGTATTTTACTTTGGCTGATCAACCGATTTATCCCGATGGATTATAAAATCAAAATGATCCTGAATGTGGTAGTGGTGATAGCCGTTATTATCTGGCTGATCCGGGGAAGTGGTCTACTGGGATCGCTGGATGTAGATTAGTTTCTTTCTCCAGCAACTGCTTGAACTACTTAGGAAGGTTAGTAATTGTTATCATCCTCCACCTGTTCAAACAGTTGGGGGATAACACCTTTGCGCTTCAAAAAATATATGTTGTTTGCTCGCTGCTTATTCCGGGTTTGAGAATAGAGTTGGTTCTCAATTTGTACTTTTTATTTTATTTAATCAACGCAGATGGTTTAAAGTAGTTTACGCATCCGTTTTCTCTTATCGTTGCAAAAGGGACGTTCAACCCTTAAAATCCTGTATTCATACTATTTTTTCCCGTAAGACTTGGCTATGTAATAAAGGACCATTAGCTTTGAACTTCAAAGTACTTTCAAATGAAGGAAGAACAGGAGTATATTCGGGACATAGCGGAGATCCGGTCCATGATGGAACGGTCTACAAAATTTCTGTCGCTTTCCGGCTGGGCCGGTATTATGGCAGGAATTTATGCCCTGGCAGGTGCTTACATCGCTTACGCGGTGTTTGATTTTCACCCGGATGTCATCGACTACCGTGCCGGCAACGGGAACTCCAGCCTGTTGAATGTTATTTTCCTGGCCGTTTCTATTCTCCTGTTGGCGATTGGCACCGCCATTTCGCTTTCCTCTAAAAACGCCAACAAAAAGGGCGAGAAAGTTTGGAACGCTACCTCCCGTCGTCTGCTGGGCAGTATGGCGGTTCCGTTGGTGGCCGGTGGTTTTTTGGCCCTCATATTTATAGCAAAAGACCTGGTGGGACTGGTTGCCCCCACTACCCTCATATTTTATGGCCTGGCCCTATTCAGCGCCAGTAAGTTTACCTATGAGGATGTAAAATACCTTGGACTTATCCAGGTGGCTTTGGGTCTGATCGGCGCTTATTTTATTCCCTGGAGCTTA
This sequence comes from Flavisolibacter longurius, assembly GCA_014163555.1. Lineage (GTDB taxonomy): Bacteria > Bacteroidota > Bacteroidia > Chitinophagales > Chitinophagaceae > Flavisolibacter. The sequence goes on along the minus strand of JACJGO010000005.1, from coordinate 256,785 downwards.
TTGCTGTGGGCCCTGGGTTTTGGCCTTGTTCATATTGGATACGGCATTTACATACACAATAAGTACGAACGGTGATGTTGTCGATCAATGGTCTACATAAAGCATTTGAGAGCCGGATACGCATTGGCATAATGTCGGCGCTGGCCGTCAACGACCGCTTGGATTTTAATTCGTTGAAAGAATACCTGGATGTGACCGATGGCAACCTGGCCAGTCACCTGAAAGGATTGGAAAAAGAAGAATTCATTGGTGTAGAAAAAGCATTTGTCGGCCGCAAACCCAATACAAAATATTTCATCACGGAGCAGGGCAAAAAGGCCTTCAATGATCACTTAAAAGCCCTGGAAAAAATAATACAGTCTCACCGGTAAATTTTTTGCCTTAATACTTTGAAATGCAAAGTTCTTTCAAAAAAGAAATTTAATAATAAGAAAATAAAGCAATATGTCACAACAGAAAAACACCACAACCGCTTCCATTCATTCGGCCTCCCTCAGCAAACGAATGCTGCAAGGTGCAGGCATAGCCTTCGTTCTTATTTCCATATTCCTGTATGGCGCCGGAGAGCCCAATCCCGAATGGCCAAAGTTCTGGATCGTAAAACCTTTGGTTATTGTTCCCATTGCCGGTGCTATGGGGGGTGTGTTTTATTACTTTATGGACCATTTGCGCTACCAGGGCGGCTGGATCAAGGCGCTGGCGGTTTTACTCAGCCTGTTCGGTTATGTTATTGCTCTTTGGCTGGGCACCGTTTTGGGCCTGAACGGAACCATGTGGAATTAAAAAAAATAAAAATCCTGGGAAACATTTCCGACAAAAATTTTAAATTATACTGGCATGAAAAACGAAATTCTCGCCCACCTGAACGATCCGGCGCAACTCGAAAAAATGTACCGGTCCAACAAGCTCACCTTCAAGCGTGAATTCAACCAACTCTATCCCGAGCTGGAGGACAGTACGCTGGCGGCCTTCTGGAAAGAGCGGTTGCGTTATGATGGCAATGAGATCAATTGGGGTTCGCAGAATGAATTGTTGTTTGTCATTTTGGGAGCAGTGCTGGCAGGTACAATTGCCAAGCTCCCGGATATTTTTAGCTGGGACCCCGAGTTTTTTTATGCCCGGAACATCGGCTTTATCATCTTCCCGGTGCTGATGGCCTTTTTTGCCTGGAAGAATAAATTGTCAAGGAGCAAGGTGTTCTTTATTGCAGGCATTTCACTTGCCGGGCTGGCGTTCATAAATGCGCTGCCGGATTACAGGCAAAGCGATACACTGGCCTTATCCTGTGTGCATTTTCTTGTTGTTCTATGGTCGGTGCTGGGCTTTGCGTTTGTAGGCGAAGCCGGAAACGACAGTGATAAGCGACTGGCCTACCTGAAATACAACGGCGACCTGGTGGTCATGTCGGCTTTGATTGTCATTGCAGGTGGCATACTTACAGGTATCACGATCGGATTGTTCTCTCTGATCGGTTTCCGCATCGAAGAATTTTACATGCAGAACATTGCTGTATTTGGTGCCGCGGCCGTACCCATTGCAGCAACGTATTTAACACAAACCAACCCGCAGTTGGTGGGCAAGGTATCACCGGTCATTGCCCGAATTTTCAGTCCGCTGGTGCTGGTGATGCTGGTAGTTTACCTCGTCGCTATGGCGTATTCCGGGCAGGATCCGTACAATAACCGTGAGTTCCTTCTGATCTTTAATATCCTCTTGGTTGGTGTGATGGCCCTTATCTTTTTTTCGGTAGCCGAAAGCACCCGGACCACAAAAAGCAAGGCTGAAGTTTGGATTCTGCTCCTCTTATCAGCCGTCACTATTCTTGTCAATTGCATTGCACTTTCCGCCATATTGTTTCGCATTTCGGAGTGGGGATTAACGCCAAACCGGGCTGCCGTGCTTGGAAGCAATGTGCTCATTCTCGCTAATTTGCTGCTGGTAACGTTGCAATTGTTCCGCGTACTATTCAGAAGTTCTGATGTTAGCGGGGTAGGTAAGGTCATTGCCTTTTTCCTTCCTTTTTATTTTGTGTGGGCCCTGGTGGTCACCGTTCTATTTCCTTTCATTTTCGGATTTGACTAGCCTTCCGGGGCTTGGGTGAACTCGTTTTCGTGATCACCCATGACCGGGTCTAGGTCTGTTTTGCCGTATTGCCTGATAAAACAATCAGGTAATGGCTATCACTTTATCCAAACAATACAAAGCAATGAAAATTGATATCATTATCGCCTATGTGCAGCGGTATGAATACGGACATGAACGGGATTTTGTTCCACCTATAACAGGCATTCACCTCGCTGCCATAACACCTGCACCGCATGAAGTGCGTGTCTTTCACCAGCAGGTAGATGCTATAAAACTGGATACAGATGCTGACCTGGTGGCCATTTCTTTTTTCAGTGGCTTTGCGCATGCGGCTTATAACCTGGCGGTTGAATTTAAAAAACGGGGAAAAACGGTTGTCGCCGGCGGACCCCATGTTACTTATTGTGTTGAAGAGGCCCTTCGTTATTTTGATGCCATCGTTACCGGCGAAGCCGAAAACGTTTGGCCGACGCTGTTAGATGACCTTGCAAATGACCAACTAAAACGCTCCTATGCCGGAACGCCTTGTGACATGCTGAATCTGCCGACGCCTCGCTACGATCTTCTCCCCAACCGGTTTTTTGTCAAAAAAGTGATCCAGGCAACCCGCGGTTGTCCTTTTTCCTGTTCATTTTGTACCGTGCCTTTGCTCAACCCTGGTTTCCGCTTGCGCCCTGTCGAAGATGTGATCCGCGATGCATCCTATGACCGGTTTCCGCATTGGTGGCAGCGGAAGATTGTCTGGTTTTGGGATGACAATTTAACGATTCGTCGTCCTTACATCCGGCAACTGTTGACAGCCATGATACCCTTGAAAAAATGGTGGCTCACACAAGCCAGCATGGACATTGCCAAAGATCCCGAATTGCTCGACCTTATGAAAGCATCCGGCTGCATCGGGGTTTTTTTAGGCATTGAATCGTTCGGCGTGGAATCGCTGGCCGATGCCAACAAGCGGCAAAACAAAATTGCTCAATACAAAGAGGCGGTGACAGCAATCAGGAAGCGTGGCATCGCGGTGATGGCCGGCTTTATTGCCGGTTTTGATCACGATGATGAAAAAAGTATAGTCAACATGGCCGACCAGTTGATGGCAACCGGGATCGACGTGCCGTTTCTCAGCATTATGACTCCATTTCGCGGAACGGCGATCTATTCAAAGCTTAAAGCGGAAGAGCGCATCCTTGAGGAAAGAGGCTGGAATTTTTACAACGGTTACAATGTTGCCTTTCAACCCAAAAAGCTGGACGCAACCGGGCTTCTGCAGGCGCACAGGGCGCTTTGGAAAAAATCGTTTTCGCCGCTATATGCATTTAAAAGGATTCTGCGAGGACTGTTCACCCTGCGGTGGGGTGCTTTTCTCCTTTCCTTTTTTATGAACAGCTTTTATGCGTATAAACGATTGCGGGCAAACTTTCCAATTGACATGACCAAACGCCCAGACCTGGCAACCCTGGCAGATCCGCCAGTTGGTGTCAATTCCTCTTTCCCTGGAGAAAATTCAAAAACGGTTTCGCATAGTCGTTACCAAAAGGGAGGCAAATCAGTAAACCCATTTGATGTGAAAGCTGAAACGCCTAGACCAATCCCGGTACAAACTATTCTTTAATCATCTAATATAATATCTATGACAAAAAATGAAACGACAGGTATAAACATGCAGACTGGCAACAGTAAAAGCGTTGTTTTCACTGACATCAGCAAAATGTGTTTCAGCGTTATTCTTTGCTTTAGTGTGTTCTTTCCTGCCCAAGCCCAGGATAAAACAGGTGAGATCGACAAGATCTTTAACTGGGTAACAGAAGGCGCTCCAGGCTGTGTTTGTGCCGTTTCGCAAAATGATACGATGGTGGTTAACCGTGCCTATGGTTCTGCCGATCTGGAACGCAATGTAGCGCTGAACACCAATTCAGTACTGGATGCCGGGTCCGTGGTTAAACAATTTGTAGCAGCCTCTTTGCTGCTGTTGGTGGAAGACGGAAAACTTTCGTTGACAGAAGACATTCACAAATACATCCCAGAACTGCCCGATTATGGTCAAAAGATGACCCTTGACCACCTGCTTACGCATACCAGTGGAATCCGCGACTGGACTGGAATCCGTCCCCTGGCGGAAGGCGACCCGGATGCCCTGACCTTAACGCTTCGGCAGAAGGGGCTAAACTTTAAACCAGGTGAGGAATGGTCTTACTCCAACAGCGGATATGTACTGCTGAAAGAAATCGTGGCCCGAACCAGCGGGATGTCGTTTTCGGCCTTTACGCGTCAACGCATTTTTGAGCCGCTCAAAATGAAGACAACTGCTTACGTAGCTGATTTATCCTCTATCACAAAGAACCGTGCACTGGCTTATAAAAAAGATGGTGACAACTGGAAACTCGATGTCGAAATCGGGAATGACCGTGGGGGTGGTGGCGCCCTTCTTAGCACGCCGGCTGACCTCTTGTTATGGAACGAAGCCCTTGCAAAAGGGCATTTCGGAAAGTTTGTAACAGAAAAACTTCACGAACCCGCCACGCTGAATAACGGCCGAAAACTGGGCTATGCCCGGGGTCTTATGCTCGACTCCTTTCGTCGCGGTGGCACCCTCGTCTGGCACAGTGGTGGTGCTGCCGGTTACAGTACGCTCCTGGCCCGATTGCCCGAACAAGGACTTTCACTGGCGCTGATGTGTAATGTGGACGGTGGTGCTCGTTCGGCCCTTGTGGCCCGCATCTTCGACCTCTTTCTGCCGGCTGAAGGCAACGCAAAAAAAACAAGCGACGCTGCACCTGCGAACAATATCTCAGTCGATGCAAAAGACAAGGCCGGTCTTTTTTTTAATGAAAAAACAGGTCAGCCCCTGCGCTTAGCGGTTAACAACAACAACCTGTCGATTGCCGGCGGTGGTCCATTGCTGGCCCTGAGCAGCGACCGTTTTAAAAACCGCAACACCTCAACTAGCTTTTTATCGGGGTCTGACTTTGAGCTGCAGTTTGTTTCTGCCGACCGCTTTGAGATAAAAACAAAGGAGGGAGAAGTTACCTCTTATTACCGGGCAAAAGCGTATACCCCAACAGAAGCGGATTTACGTGCCTTTGCCGGGCAGTATGAAAGCAACGAAATGGGTTCTGTTTTGGAAATGGTGCCGGAAAAAAATGGCCTGCAGATGCAGTTCTATCGCAATCCCGCCAAAGCAATCCAACTAGGTCCAGTAGATACGGATACGTTTATGCTGGGTATGATGACGGTTCGTTTCCAGCGTGACAAAAATGGAAAGGTAACCGGTTTCCTGTACAGTAATCCCCTTGTCCGTAACATTCCTTTCACCAAATTGAAATCAAAAGAAAGCAATTAAGAAACGGCACATAGTTGATTCTTCAATTATGAATATTCTACGAAGAGCATTGCGTAAGAATAGGTACTAATGCTTTTTCGAATTGCAGAAAAGAAGTTGGAGAACTATCTTTCTAACAAATAATACATACCATAATTGTAAATAAACAAATATGACAAACAAATCAGGTGCGACAATAAATTCCAGCTCTATTCTTGGAGACATCATCAGTATCTTTTTTGGCGTGCTTTTTTTAGCCATTGGCATCATCAATACATTCTGGGGAAACGATGCCGGCTACGGGATCTTTGTTATACTGCTTTCCCTTGTATTCTTTCCACCGGTTGGCCGGTTGATCAAAAGCAAAACGGGCCGTTCCATTCCTTTGGTTGTAAAAATTATACTGGCTCTTTTTATTATCTGGTCGGCATTGGGTGTAGCGGAATTGTTTGACAAAATTGAACTGATGCGGAATAGCCTTGGGTAAACGAAATGGTATTTTCATTTATACCATAAACACGTTCACTGCTCCACTGCGAACACGATTCAGGTCTTGCGAACCTGGGAAGATCATGCATTCTAAACGATTTCACCTGCAATAATCAATACGAGCGGGTGAAATCGTTTTTATTTTTCATTACACTTCTTGTCGCAGAATCTCAAGCGGCGGCCGCTGCAGGGCGGAGCGGCTGTTTAAAAGCCCAATGGCAACCGTTACCAGGCAAACAGCCAAAAACACAATCAAAACCGGAAGGGCTTGAGGCGTGAAGCTTGTTTCAAACATAAATTCAGCAAGGGCCCAGCTACTGCCGGCTGCCAACAGAATACCCGTAGCGGCAGCCATTGCACCCAGGATAAAATATTCCAGTGCTGTAATGATAAAAATCTGCCGGCTTTGTGCGCCGAGGGTTCGCAACAACACGTTCTCCTGGATACGCTGGTACTTGCTGATCAAAACCGAAGCGATGAGTACTATGAGTCCGGTAAGAATGCTGAAGCCTGCCATAAAGCGAATCACAAACCCAATTTTGTCCATGATGTCATTCAGAATCGAAAGCACCAACCCCAGATCGATAATGGAAATATTCGGAAACTGTTGCACCACCGCCTGTTGAAAACGTGCCGAAGCTTCCACCGAAGGAACACGGGTCAGTAACACATGAAACTGCGGCGCCTCCTCCAGCACACCCTTCGGAAATACCACCAGAAAGTTTGTTTGCATCCGGTTCCAGTCTACACTGCGCAAACTGCCTACAACGGTAGGCATGACTACACCCTGCACATTAAAATGCATAGTATCACCAATGGCGATGCTGTTGCGTTCCGCAAAACCTTCTTCCAGGGAAACATATATGGGCTGCCCTTCCTTTACCGTACCTGTCCAGGCTCCCTTTTTTACTTTTTCAGACGTTGTCAGCGAGTCGCGAAACGTGACGCGGTATTCACGGCTGAATACCCACCGTTGCATCTTGATCGTACTGTCGTCACGCAGGGTTGCCGGTGTTACCTCGTTGATGGCTTCAAGGCGCATGGTAACAATGGGTACGGTGCCTTCTGCCGGCAATCCTTGTTGCCGGGCAAGGGATACTACGCTGTCTTTTTGCGCCGACTGAATATCGAACAAAACCATATTGGGCTGCTGATCGGTGGCGGCCAGTGAGACACGGTTGAGAAGAATTCCCTGAATAAAAAACAACGTACAGATCAGCGCAGTGCCCAGGCCAATGGATACAATGAGAATCCGGGTTTGGTTGTTGGGGCGGTACAGGTTGGCCACACCCTGCCGGAACACAAAGCTCCACGACACAGGAAAGAATTTACGGACAACCCACATCAGCAAGGCTGCCATGCCTGATAAGACCAAAAAAGAAATGGCAACGCCTGCAGTAAAAACAATGGCCTGTTGCCAGCCCTCCACTTGCAGGTAGGCAAACCCCACCACAAAAAGTGCCAGTAGAAAGAACACGAGCCATTTCACAGGGTCCTTTCCCGCACTGCTTTGCTGGAAGGAAATCCGCAAGGTATTCAGGGGCGAAATTTTCCGGATGGAAAGGAGCGGCAGCAAGGCAAAAAGAACCGCTATCACTACACCCAAAACAATTCCCTGTATAATGGAAGGCCAGGAAATGCTGGTGGAAACGGCAACCGGTAGCAGGTCTTTCAATACTACGGGCAAGGCCTGCTGCACAAGAGTTCCCAATAGCGCTCCAAGAACGGATCCCAATAAGCCAATGGCTACGATCTGAATCAGGTAGATAAAAAATGCCTGCGTGGCCGTTGCTCCCAGGCAGCGCAAAACCGCAATGGTGCTGATTTTTTCCCGGATATAAATCTGGATGGCACTGGCGACGCCGATGCAACCGAGCAAAAGGGCAATAAAAGCCACCAGCGAAAGAAAGCGGATCACATCGCGAAAGGACCGCGACGTATCTTCTTTTTGCGATTCCACCGTATCCCAGTTGATGCCTTCCAGTTCAAAAGGGCCTTCAATGCGTTTTTCCACAGCCGCTATGTTTACCGGGTCATCCCATTTTAGATAATACCGGTAGTTGATGCGGCTACCTTTTTGTTCCAACCCTGTTTGCGGCAGTGCAGCCAAGGGGATATACACCACGGGGGCAACCGAAGCCGATACACCGCTTTGACCCGGCGCTCCTTTCAGCATGCCGGCTATGGCAAAACTTGTTTTTCCCACCCGAACGGAATCGCCAACGCTGGCGCCAAACTGCAGCATCAGCGTTTGATCCACCAATGCCTGCATATTGTTCTGGAAGGTTCTTGCGGCTGTTTTAGGTTCGGTGTTGAGTTCACCATAATAAGGAAAACCGCCGCCGAGTGCCCTAACTTCAATAATGCGTGTGCCGTTGTTTTTGGGAAACAGGATCATGGAAGTAAAGCGTCGCTCTTCGGACCGACTGCCTCCCAAGGAATCAATCAATTGCATTTGCGCTTCCGTGTATGGGCGCCGGTTACTGATTTCAAGGTCGGCACCCAGCAATTCGGCCGCCTGCAGGTCGATCTCACGGCGAAGGTTATGCGAAAGTGAATCGATGGCTACCAGCGCCGCTATGCCAATCACGATCGAAGCAATAAAGAGAAGCAACCGCGAACGGTTTTTGCGACTGTCCCGCCAGGCCATTTGTGCCAGCCAGCTAAAATTCAATCCATTTTGTTTCATATGATTCTTCTCTTCTGGTTAGGGTACTGGCGTCATTACGGGTTCATCAGAAATGATTTTGCCGCCTTTGATCCGAACAATCCGCCCGGTTTTGGACGCCAGCTCCATGTCGTGTGTCACCAACACGAGAGTCGTGCCTCTTTCGCGGTTCAGGTCAAAAAGCATGGAAACTATTTTGTCGCTGGTTTCAGCGTCCAGGTTGCCGGTGGGTTCGTCAGCAAATAAAATTTTTGGTTTGTTGGCAAATGCTCGAGCCAGGGATACACGTTGCTGTTCGCCACCGCTTAACTGGGTGGGATAATGATGGCCCCTTTCTCCCAATCCTACCTTTTGTAGCAACTCCATAGCAACCGGTTTGCAAGCCTTTTCGCCGCGCAGCTCAAGCGGAACCATTACATTTTCCAGGGCCGTTAGCGTGGGGATAAGCTGGAAATTTTGAAAAATAAACCCGACATGTTCATTGCGAACCCGTGCCCGTTGGTTTTCATTTAATGTATCCAGGGTGATATCATGCAGGGTGATGGTCCCGCTGGTGGCCCTGTCTAAGCCTGCACACAATCCCAGCAAGGTTGTTTTGCCGCTGCCCGAAGGGCCAACAATGGCCATTGTTGATCCGGCTTCTACCGAAAAATTAATTGTATCTAAAACATTCAGGGTGCAATCGCCGCTCTGGTAGGTTTTTCGTACGTTTTGCACCGAAAGTATGCTTGCCATTCCGCTATGTATTAATTTGCTGTGATCAATTCCGTTATTCGTTAAATGTAGGTATTACACTCAGAAGGATTTGTTAGAACGATTAAAACTTTTTCTATGCGTATGTTTCCCACCCTGTTCGTTTTATGTATGGTGATGCTATTGGCTGGCTGTGGAAATGAGGCTGCCAAAGCTCCCGCCAGTGATGTGGTTAATGACAGCACAACCAATGCACCAAAAACCGAAGCAAAGACCATTTTGTTTTTTGGAAACAGCCTCACGGCAGGTTATGGATTAGAGCCATCGCAGGCCTTTCCGGCCATCATTCAACAAAAGATCGATTCCCTGGGATTGCCTTACCGTGTAATCAACGGTGGTGTTAGCGGCGAAACTTCTGCCGGCGGCAACCAGCGCATCGATTTTGTACTCAAACAACAACCCATTTCTGTTTTTGTTCTGGAACTGGGTGCCAATGATGGCTTACGGGGCATTCCACTGGCGGAAACAAAGAAAAATCTGCAGGCTATCATCGATAAGGTAAAAGCAAAATACCCGGCGGCGAAACTGGTAATGGCGGGCATGCAGATGCCGCCCAATATGGGGCCATCGTACACAAAGGAGTTCAGGGAACTTTATCCCGAATTGGCAAAAACCAACAATATGACGCTGATTCCTTTTCTATTGCAGGGAGTTGCCGATGTTCCGCGTCTAAACCTCGAAGATGGCAACCACCCCACGGCAGAAGGACACCAGGTGGTGGCGGGGAATGTTTGGGAGGCCATCAAAAACATTTTATAAGGCCTGCAAACTTCGATTCAAAGAATGAACTACAGGCTTTGAACACGTTTTACCAGGATATGTTCCGGAACATTTAGCCGGTAATCCAGAAGCGAGGTTCGGGATTGCTGCGAGGGAAAGGTTTCGCTTCTATCTTTTTGTCTTGCACGGTTTTTTTGTTCTTCTGCTTCAAGATAGGTCTCCGTTTCATTACTCATCTGCGACAAAACAACGTACGTTCCTGCCAGGTGCTGTACAATTTTTGAAAAAAAGGAAGTTGCTCTTTGTGCAACCGGTTTTTGTTTTTTGGATCTTATTTCCGTAAAAGGATCATAAGCATCCGGTGCGAAAAAGTTTACGATTCGTTTCATTTCCCAAGGGTTGAATTGATTCAAAAAATGTGGTTTTCCAGGAATCAAGGCATACGGCAACAGAGAAATCGAAATCGGTTTTGATAAGAAATGGATGGACCAGGAAGCCCTTGGTTTCGATGCGAAATACTTGCATGGAATAAAGGGATCCAGTCAGCGTTTTATCCGTAATAGAGAGAATTGTTCTAACTAGAGACTACCTGTTACGGATCAATCAGGGCTTATTCAGAGGAAATGAAAAACAGTTGTTCTTGGTATCAGGCGCAAACATACATTACCGTTGTAGCCAGCGCAAGCCTTTTCCCATATTTTTCTTTCCCCAATATAGTAATCGATGTGGATTACTTTTAGCGCACCCGGAAACTGGCTTCATGAACCGTGTGTTTTTGGGATTCCCCGTCCTCCATGTAAAGGATAAAATTATCAATTGAGGCAGGTGCTTCAAAGCCAATAATCGTAGTGCGAACCACTTCTCCCGGTTTCAGTTTTCCCCGCATCCGGCGGTACTGGTTTTCATGCCCGGGAAAAGCATATTCACGTTGGAGCGAGGCAATGGCCAGCGGTTCTGAAAAATATTCACGACCGCGTTCATCCCTTATCACAGTCGTCAGCGTAACCCATCCCATATCCGCTTCCTTATCGGTTGTAATATTCCGGTATGACATGTCTAAAACGACAAAGCGGTTGCCGGGTGCTGCCTGCACCAGGAGTTCATCAGGCGAAGAAGGAATGTACGGAATAGCCCAATGAATTTTAGCTTCATAAACCGACGTGGTGATGGTGGCGAGGGGTTTTGATTTGTCGTGATAAGTTGTAGGCAAGGCCGTTGTACTTGTGTGGGTTCGCAGCTTGATCGTTTCACCTGCAATGGCCGCATTGGGCTGCACCAGCATAAGGAGTACATCCAAAAAATAAACCCATAAAATGAGAACAAAAGCGAGGAGGATGCCACAGGTTGTTCGTTCCCGGAATGATCGCAATTGAAAACCGAACAAGAGGACAAGGTCAGAAGCAATATGTTGCATACAGTGTCTTTTTGATGGTTGTCATTCAATCAAAAGGCACAGCAAACAGTTTTTCCGAGGGTAACCTAAAGATGTCGTTTGATACTGTTTAACGTTCACATATTGTACGCTTCTAAAATCAATTGGTTTTGAATGGTTATAACAAGTGTACAGATAAATTTAAAATAATCAAAATGTGATTGTGTACATTTTCTGCACGCAGCATGCTGCTTTTTCTTCCTGAATAATGCATGCAAAAACAAAAGGCTCTCCAAAACAGATAACTCTTCTTCCGGACAGCCTTTCGATTTTTGTTGCTTCTTTCAATTCATTATACTCGCAATTCCTTTTTTTCACTTTCCGGAAGCTTACGATACCGCAGCACCGCCAGCACAGAGATCAGGAACAGAATGCCTACTACCCAGTACACCCATTGCGGAATGGGTACCGGGTCGCCGGCGGCGTAGGAATGAAGTCCGGACAGGTAATAGTTCACGCCAAAAGACGTCATGATAATGGACGAAAAAGCCCAAAGGCTGGCGAGGTTGTACACTAACGAATTTTTCAGCGAAGGAATTAGCCGTAAATGCAGCACAAAGGCATACACAATCACGGAGATCAGCGCCCAGGTTTCTTTGGGATCCCAGGCCCAGTACCGCCCCCAGCTTTCGTTGGCCCAAACCCCACCCAAAAAAGTGCCTATCGCCAATAAGAACAATCCAATGGTAATGGATAGCTCATTGACGATGGAAAGTTCCTGCATGCTGACCCACCATGCAGGTTTTGGCGTGGCAGGTTTGAAGATCATGAAAAGAAGACTTAATAATGCAAGTATGGCCGCCAGTGCCAAGGGTGCATACGAACTCACGATGATGGCTACGTGTATTTTTAACCAGTACGAATGCAGCACCGGCATCAGGTTGGTGATTTCGGGATTCAACCAGTCGAGGAAACCAACAAATAACAACGTACCGGAAAACAAAAGGCTCAAGGGAATGGTGAACCGGGATTTGCCGGAAAATATTAATCCAAACAATAAAATACTCCAGGCCACAAACACCAGCATTTCGAAACCATCTGTCCATGGTGGCCGCTGCGCAATGTACCAACGCAAGGCCAGGTGGCCGGTGAACAGCGCAAAGCCAAGCCAGGTCAGCACTTTACCTGTGGTCCAGGCTATTCGAATGGGTTTTGACTCTTTAAACAGCATCACAATACCAAGTGTCAGCATCAAGGCGCCCAATAACCAGAAAGGCCCAAACAGCCTGGTGCCGAGATTCAGGCGGTTGTACAGCAACTCCGCCTCCAGAAGGTTTTCTTCGGGATAGACTTTTTCTCCGGCTTGCTGCTGGAAAAGGTGAATGTATTCCAAGGCTTCATCGGCATTTTTCCACTCGCCCTGCAGCACACCTTTCCGCAAACCGGTCAAGTACACATTGGTAATGTTGGCAACGAACCGTGCATCTTCTTCGTCAAACCCCTGCCCTGATTGTTTGCTGGTAAACCAGGTATTGTTCTGATCTCCTTTGTTGGGAAAGATGCGCAGGAAATCGCCTGTGAGCAGGGCATAGAAAATATTGAACCGCTCGTCAGTTTTGAGAATTTCCTTGTGGCCTTCATTTCGCTCAGCGGGTTTCAGCCGGTTGGCTTCATCCACCAGTTCCCGTAAAAGATAATCGCCTTCTTTGTTCAGGAATTGCTGAAACGAAAGGCGGTCGGTCGGCTGTATGCTCAACGCTTCAAATGCCCGTTTTGATTTTTGTCGATCGATCTTGATAACCGGTAACTGGCTGAAGGTTTCCGGGTCCATTTGCACGGCGAGCAGGAATTGTTCGGCCGATAATTTTACCTCTCCTTTCCCTGATGGTATTTGAATGGTGGAACGGCCGTTCAGTTTTCGAACAATTTCATTGGCCAGGGTATTCAACGGCTTCATGCGTCCATCCAGATCTTGCACCACCAACTTTCCGTAGGCAGCAGCTTTTTCCTCTGGGACAACCATCGGCGAAGCCGGTGTTTCGGCATGAGTTGTAAGGGAAAGCAGGAGTAAACCGAGTGTGGCGGTTGCCGGTGCTTTTTTATGAATAGACCCCAGTCGTTTGTTCAGCATCCCGAAGCGACTGCCCCTCGCAAAAAGTGTGAGCAGCATGCCCAGGCTTAGTAAAAAATATCCCAGGTAAGTTAGGTAAGTGCCTGGCCTGTCCTGGTTTACGGAAAGTATGGTTCCTTTTTCATCATTGTCAAACGACGACTGATAAAACCGGTAGCCCTTATGATCCAGCACGTTGTTCATAAAAACCCGGTACGGAAATGATTTGCCCTCATCTATCACTTGCAACTGGCTGGCATAACTCGCCGGGCTTTGGCTGCCGGGATAACGGTCAAGTTCAAATTTTTTGAGGTGAAGACTGAAGGGCAATACTTCGGCACGGGGACCGTACGTTACTGAATAAGATTGGTTGCCGTACACAAACGAATGCCAGGAAGGATTGAACGAAACCAGCCGAAAATAATTTTCCGTAACCGGATTGCCGGCGGCATCACTTACCTGCAGCTTTACAACATCCGTAATATTCTTTGCTTCTTTTTTGTCTTTCTCCGACGTATAAACCAGGGTAGCATTTTCATGGATGGCCTTTAGCATAAAAGCACCACTGTCCCACTGGTATAGCGATCGCAGTTGCAAGGGACGGGCTTCTCCGGCATGGAGGGCACCAATGTTTTGTGTAGCCATTTCCATCACCTGCAGGTGCATACCCGATTGTATCATCCAGCCACTGTCCTGCCTAAAGATTTTTACCGGCGTTGTGGCTGTCGAATCCGTCCCAACCAGCACATTGCCCATGGCCAGCGTATTGCCCTCTTCGATCATATAATCCTGTCGCCCCTCGCCTACCGCCACGGCAAAATCGAAATACGTTTTACTCCCTTTTGCTACTTCTTCTTTTGCATTGGGTACGTATTCCTTTATGGTAATGTTGAAGGTGGGTTCGCCAAGTGAAACTTCTGTGGACTGCGGCTTGAAATTGTGCCCTGTCAGTTTCATAGGCTTTTCAAACCGTTTTGTACCGTGTGCCTGTTTAAGCTGGAGGAAACGCTCTGCCGAATAATAGGTGTTTTCGGTACTGCCTTCGCGGATATGGATAATGCCTTCGTGCCCGAAATAACGGGTAACGCCGGCACCCAGAATGATAATAACAAAGGCCAGGTGAAAAAGGCCTATCGGCCAGCGTGATTTATGAAATAATTTATACTGGCTGATGTGCGCAATAAAGTTGACGGCCAACCAAACCATGATCATTTCATACCACCAGGCTTCATACACCTGGCTGCGGGCAACCGCAGTTCCATGATCATTTTCAATAAACGTGGCGGCTGCCATGGACACCGCAAACAGGATCAACAAAAGGAGAGATACCCGGGTGGAAAGTAAATATTTCAAAAACTTCATGCTGTTACAATAAGATTCCTATAAACTTGTTTCGTAGGGTTGGCCGGAAGATAAGCATTAGATAGGCCCAGTTCTGCGTCGATTTCAGGTTGCCGTTGTTCTGTACCTGTTCAAAGGTATCAGAGTGGAAGAACTGGCTGTAGCCGCCCTGCAGCGAAATGGAACTGTTGATGAGATAGCCTAGCGAAAGATCCAGTTCGGTACCGAGGTAGCTGTTTCTTTTTTCACCGGATGGCCGGTACACATCGGCATGGGAAGTAAAATAATGCCCGTCGAGCTGCGTAAAAATTTCGAACTGAAATCATAACGGGTACGCAGGTAAAAATCCTGCAGGCCTACGCTGTTCTCATGTGCACCACCAACATAAAACAGGTCCATGTACCCGTTGTGCAAATGATTGGTGCCGTATTGCGGTGAGAACGATTTGTTGCGAGAACCAGCATTGGAAGGCGTACCGCTGATGATTTCAGCACCAACGGCAAAGCGCAGCTTTCGCGAAGCGGCCGTGTCCAGGTTGATTTGATGTACCACCTGCAGGTTGGCATCATATCCATCTACGGTGCGTCCTGCGGCATCTTTCCCCAACTGGTGATAATAAAACCCGGAAAAACTAGTGTTGCCGGCCTGCAAGCGAAGTGTAGGCAGACCGATCGTTTGGCGGTAGCGTACGCCTTTGTTGGTGATGGCGCCGGTGCTATCGGTCTGCGTAAATTGCCGCCCATCGTTCCAGAAAAGCAGGGAGAACTGCAGCTTGCCCAGGACATTTTCATAGCGGGCCATTTGCGCCGTTTTGTACTGGTTGGGAACCGTAAACAGGTTGCCTGAAAGCTGTTGAGCATTTTGGTTATAGCCGCCGCCAACATGCAACTTGGCGGCTCCTTTTTCGAACTTCACCAGCCCAAAATCGTGTGCCCTTGCCTGTAAGGCCCAGTCCAAGTTTCCCAAAAAGCGGGCATTGTCATAGTTCAATTCTTGTCGGCCAAGCTTTATTTTCCAGTGTTCGGAAAGAACCATTTCCAGCCATGCCTCATGAAGGGAAAGGGCATCATCGGTGATCTTTGTTTGCGATGTATTGCCCCAGGTTCGCACGTCCTGCATACTGGCAAAAAATGTAAAATTGTCTTTTGTATAACTGGCTTGCAGGCGGGCCCTGTGGGCAATGAAAGCAGCGGGGTCAGCACCTTCCCGGATCAACCGGTTATAGCCATTTCGGAATTCAGCCCGCTGTATCAACTGGCCGTCCACATTGAATTGGGCATAGCTTGAAGTGAAGGGCAGGATTCCGCAAAGGCATCCTGCCAACAGCAATGATTTTCGCATAGAAAGCGGGAACTAATGTTATGAAATCAGGCACCGATGACCTATGAAAAGTGGAATGGCAGGTGAAAATATACGACCCTTACCTACCACTGACCATTCACCTTTACTGCAGCATGGTTACTTTTTTGCGGGCTTCCCGGGCTTTGCCTTCAGCCAGCCATTTGGGTACTACCTGTTCCAGAAACTCTGCTTTCTGCAGTTTTTCTTTTTCAAGGTCAATACCGATATAGGCCTGAAGCGCAGATTTGCTGCCCAGGTCAGGCATTTTTACTGGTGTTGTATGTCCTAAAGAAGCCAGCACCCTTGCCAGTGCTACACGGGCTTCCTGGATAATGGCCGAAGCGGAAGCCAGAACGCGGGTAGCTTCCAGCGGGGCATGAAAACCGGCACCATGTGAGGCGGCGATGTAATCCCACTTAAACTGGGCATGTCGGATGTTTTGCAGGATCGGTTTCATCTGCGCTTCATTAGCCCCCAGCTTCCAGGCCTGCTCTGCTTCCAGGTGTGCCATGGCAATATTGCGCTGCACCACGCCTGAAGTGCCTTTTACTTTTCCCTGCCGTTCGTACACATCCGATACCAGGTCTTCTACCCTTTCGCGGTGACAAACAAAGCATGAATTTTCAACGTTAGAGAGGGGTGAGCCTATGTGGTGATTGGTGAATTTCTGCCCGCCTTCTGTGCCATACGGCATATGGCAATCGGCGCAGGAAACACCCCTTTTGGCATGCACGCCAAAGGAATAAATTTCATGATCAGGATGCTGCGCTTTCAACATGGGAGCTTTGCTCAGGGGATGCACCCAATCGGCAAAACCAATGCTGTCGTAATAAGCGATCATGGATTCTACGCCATACCCGTTTTTCCAGGGAAAGGTGAGATAGTTTGAGCCTTTTTTATCCGGGCTAGTTTTGTCGAAATAATATTCCACATGGCATTGGGCACAAACCAGTGAACGCATTTCCTGGTGCGAAGCGTTGTTGATGTCGCGGCCATTGGCTTTAAAGGCTTCAATCAACGCTGGCCTTGTGATCGTGAGGTTCATGGTTTTTGGATCGTGACAATCCGCACAGCCAATGGGGTTGATCACCTGGCTGCCAAATTCCGGCAGCTTTTTGCTGTAAAATTCTTTTACGCCTAGTTCGCTCATCAGGCGGGGCACATCAGGGCTTTTACAGGTCCAGCAGGTACTGGGAATGGCGGTGTTGGCCGTATCCACCGGTGCACCAATCCTGATCGAGGCCAGCACATCGCGAACGGCATGGTTATGTCCCCGCGGCTGGTTGTAGCCCTTGCTGAAGGAATAACCAGCCCACAGGATAATGGTTTCCGGATCCTGTTCCAGCGCATCCCGAAAACCACTGGTGTTGTACTTGCTTTTAAAGCTGGTGTCCATGGTTTTTTGGTACGACTGGTACTGGCGGGGATAATTCATACCCCACAACGAATCGCGGGGCTCTATGCCTTCAATTGCCACCTGGGCTTTGTAGGCAAAGCGGCCTTCGGTTCTGCGGTCCATGATGGAATACACCAGCATGGCCAGTAAAAAAACGACTACGATCGTTCCTAAAAAAAGTAGCCAATTCTTCATTGCATTTAATTTCGTATGATTACTTTGTTTGGGCCTTTTCCTTTTTTTCTTCCATGGTCTTCTGCAACCATGCCGGCACTACTTTTCGATCCGGATCATAAAGACGGATCGGCTCCAGTTGCAGGCCTACCGAGGAGAGCCCTTTTACCCTGCCGTGCGGCACTTCGCGGTGACAATCCCAACACAACCTGTCCGTACGATTGGCATGATGATTCTCCACCATGCTGGCGGTTTTGGTATCCGTGACCTGGTCCTGGTGACATCGGATACAGTTGTTGTGAATCACTTCCACCGAAGCGCTCTTTGCCTGGATCACCTGCGGCTCAGCCCGAAGGGTAAAAATGGAAGCATGGTACAGGCCATCCTTGGCTTTGAAAAAATATTTGTTGACAACATTGTTGTGCGGAACATGACAGTCGTTGCAGTGCGCTACTTCGCGGTGAGAGCTGTGCGTCCAGGTAATGTATTGCGGGGTCATGAGGTGGCAGTTCACGCAGGCCTGCGGATCATCGGAAAGATAAGATGCCGCATTGCTCACACGAAGAACATAAAGTCCTAAGCCAATAAAAGCGGCTACGGCTACGATTGCTGCCTTTCGCCATTTGTGTGGCGGGACTAAACTGTATTTGAATAAAAACCGTTCAAATTTGCGTAGTCTGCTCATGCATTTGCCCGATTGATAAAACTAGCATGCCAACATGGTACAGTCATTCAGCATGAAATATGGATGTAGTTTCTACAAAAACTGTGCAACTGTTGAATCTCTTTCCATTGCAAGCTAAGAAAAAATACACACAACCATGGCCGGTAGCTTGCATTATTATTTGTAAGCTCTTCTGTTTGCAATAATTTGCGTTAACCTGCTAAGTATTTTCTATTAGAGCTGACTATTCCTGTTTGATGTTGTGTTTATTGTTTGCTGTGTTTCACGCCTAAATTGGGTAAGAAAGCCGTCAGTAATCCAATCAGTGGCAGGTAAGCACATACCTGGTACACGTAGCTGATACTGGTGCTGTCGGCGAGGGCACCCAATAAGGCCGAACCGAGTCCGCCCATCCCAAAGGCAAAGCCAAAAAACAAGCCCGATACCATGCCCACTTTTCCGGGCAGGAGTTCCTGCGCATAAACAAGAATGGCTGAAAATGCCGACGCCAGGATAAATCCGATGAGGATACTTAGCACGGTTGTCCAGAAAAGATTGGCATGCGGCAAAAGCAATGTAAACGGCGCCGCACCCAGGATGGAAAACCAGATCACGTATTTCCGTCCAAAACGATCGCCCAGCGGACCACCCATAAATGTACCAAGGGCTGTTGCCAGCAGGAAAATAAACAGGTGGATTTGTGAGCTTTGAACTGATAGCTGGAATTTGTCGATAAGGTAGAATGTAAAGTATGAGCTCATGCTGGCGAGGTAAAAATATTTGGAGAAAATGAGCACCAGCAGGATCGCAATGGAAAGCCCGATTTTGTTTCGGGAAAGAGCCGCCGCTTCACTCCCGCCCGCTGCTCTTTTTTTCGGCCGGATCCGGTGCATATTTTCCTGGTACCAGCGGCCAATGCGCAACAGGATGGCGATGGCTAGGAGTGCCAGCACAGAAAACCAGGCAACACTGGATTGCCCAAAAGGAACAATAATTAGGGCCGCAAGTAAAGGACCAATGGCACTACCGGCATTGCCACCAACCTGAAAAATGGATTGAGCAAGTCCGCGCCGTCCACCGGATGCCATGTAAGCAACTTTGGAGGCCTCCGGGTGAAAAACCGATGAACCCATACCGATAAGGCCAACGGAAACCAGGATCCAGGCGAAGCTCGATGCAAAGGCCATGCACAGGAGACCCAGCAGCGTTATGCCCATACCGGTAGCAAGGGAAAACGGCTGCGGTTTTTTATCGGTATAATACCCAACAAAAGGTTGTAAAAGTGAGGCTGCCAACTGAAACACGAGGGTGATCAACCCAATCTGCGCAAAGGTCAGGCTGAAGGAATCCTTTACCAGCGGATAGATGGAAGGAATCAGGGATTGAATGGTATCATTGAGCAGGTGCGAAAGGCTAATCGAAAGCAGGATGGGATAAACCGTTCCTTCCATTGCCGTTGCCGGCAGCTTCAATGCGGTTTCGTTGACAGGTTTTTCCATGCGGTGAATTGAACAGCAAAAGTAAAAGCTCAGGCTACAGAAAGTTCCGGATGGATGAAAATTAAAGCTGCAGCTTTGAATAAGACTGTGTGGTGCTCAGCTTTGTAATAGATGCGGATATTGTCAGGTGCAGCAAATTTTTTATTCCTGCTTTTTATTCCGCTCCTAATTTCAATCCATGGAAGATTCATTTGACTTACCGGTGGTGTACAAAGGAGACGAAGTTCTGTTTCCTGCCCGGTTGCTGCAAACCGGTTATACGCATCGTTTTGAAGTAGATGTTTATGGTACGCCGGTTTATTTTGAACCCGATGAAGAAAGAAACTACAGAGCCTTGGTGGATACAGACGGCGAGGGAAAGGAAGTTCCATTGGAATTACTCAAGGCAATAGCGGCGGGAATAGAAGCGGTGTTGAAATAGTGTGCTTGCTTCAATTTCATGCAAGCTTCAATGCAAAAAGGCGGTTGAATTATGGGGGTATAAATTTTGAACCTATTTTAATAAACGGACGCCAAAAACTCCGCCGGCAATGGAACCGGAGTGTGCCACAAGTTTTACGGTGATGGTTTCTTTGGGCTCTGTTATCATTGATTCCGGCAAGGGATAATTCACGTCGAAAAACCTGTCTCCAGCCACGCCATCCAGCTTTACTGTTTGCAACAGAATACCATTTGCAAACAAATCAAACGTTCGGTTTTTATCGCTGCCAGAATACGTAATGCGAATCCGCCGCCCCTCTCCTTTCCTGTTCTTCAGGTCATAGCTAAACCAACCTTTTGCATGCCGCCAGTGCCGTTCCCTGAATACACCGGATTCCGTGTTTTCGCCCTTGAATCCGTGGTCTGATTCGGGCTGTTGTTCTCCCGGCGCTACGTAGTCAACAGTAATTGTTTCCAGCGCCAGGCGTTCTTCTTCCGCCTTGCGCAATTCTTCCCGGATACTTTGCAGTTGATCTGGCGTGGCAAATCGCCAGTACACCATGTAACGCGTATCGTGTAAGGTGTAAAAGGGAACGAGTTGCAGGTTGCGAAACGAATCGGGGTAGATAAGTTTACAAGCCGTAAACGTGAAAGGTTTACCAGCTACAGGCTGGAGCGCTGAGGAAAGATCCTTGCATTCGGAAACGATCATCGGTGCGTTTTCAATGGGATAAAGTGGCCCGCTGGCAATATGTCCCATACGACTGTCATCAGCCTTTATTCCCACCATTGCTGTTGTATCTGTTGCCGCCGCCAATACAATGGGACCGCGTACAAATGAAAACCAGGGCGAACCGTCGGGAAGGAACTCAGTTTTAACCTGCATAGGCAATTGAAGCGAAAGAACATCACCATTTTTCCATTGGCGCTGCAGGGTAACGTAGCCATTTTTATGTTGCACTGCCTCCACTTCTTGGTTATTAATCCAAACTTTAATCTTCCTACTGGCCACCCAGGAAGGATTGCGAAACGAAACGGCAAACGTTTTCGGCGCTGCCAATGCAAATTGAAAGCTTGTTTTCTCGCTGTTGGGAAAACTAGTCTTCTGTTTCAGCACCAGTCCTTTTTCTTTCCATGTCAGTTGGGAGGGAATATACAGGTTGATGAAAAGGTCTTTGTCGTTATGCGCATAGATCATTTCCCCGTACTTGCCATGATTTTCTAAACCCGTTCCCACGCAGCACCAAAAGCTTTGTTGCGGACTGGAGTACACACGGTAATGTTGCGGCCTGATGGGTGTGAAATAAACAAAGCCGCCCTTCGGGTGCTGTGAAGAAAGAATATGATTGTAAACGGCCCTTTCGTAATAATCCATGTAGGTAGATGATGGCTCCGATGTAAACAACAGCTTCGACAGCTTCAGCATGTTATAGGTATTGCAGGTTTCCGGTCCTTCCCTTGTTTCGATCATGGAAGAAAAATCTTGGGCAGGATGAAAATGTTCACGAACGCTGTTCCCGCCAATGGAGATGGTCCTGTTCTTGGTCACCGTATTCCAAAAAAACCGGGCAGCATTCGTCCATTCTTTGTTCTCCGTAAGCTGTGCGATGCGCATATAGCCGATCACTTTCGGGATCTGTGTATTCGCATGCAAGCCATTCAGGCTATCCTTGTTTTGTAAAAGCGGTTGCAGCAGCGAACGGTGTGAAAGACGCTTTGCTAAAGCGAGATATTTCTGGTCTCCGGTGATGGCGGCTACATCGGCAAAAACTTCGTTTAAACCTCCATGCTCGCTGCGCAAGATCGTTTGCAACCGCGCATCAGAAAGGTTTTCTGTCACACCGATAAACCAATCGGAAAGTTTAACCAGTACTTTTTTTGCTTTTTCGTTTCCCGCAATTGTATACGCATCCGCTAGTCCTGCAAATAATTTATGGATGTTATAAAGCGGTACCCATTTTTTGTTGAGAGAAAAGCTGCCGGCGTCGATTTTGCCTTCTGCGATTTCCTGCCAAAGTTTTTTATTCCCAGGTATGCCCCCAACATAACCACCGGCGTTGTTTTGCTGGCATTTCTCCAGCCAGGTAACGGTGTAGGTTAACCGCTCTCCTATTTTTCGATTGCCGGTGGCCGCATACATATTGGCCAGGGCAGAAAGGTAATGCCCGCCGATGTGTCCATCCAGACCGGTATTTTCCCAGTTACCATAACTTTCGGCCTTCGCCGGCAGACCGGCTTCCCGTAAAAATGGCGCCAGTAGGCGGTCTGCATCCAGGGAAAGAATATAATCTTTATCAGTTTCCTGTGCCTCTTTGAATGGGCTGTCCAAAAGCCGTACGCTGGAAAGCGGAAATGCCTTCAGTACAGGCTTCTGACCCATGACGGGAAGCCATGCCATCCAAACCCAGAAAAAGCAAAGGAAATATCTTTTCATACGGAGAAAATTTAAACCTCCATTTCAAAATTTCGAAGAGCGATTCGAGCAGATGTAGTGCTTTTCTAAAGCAAGTTTGCGGTGTTGAACCGATGCTTTTACGATGTCCTGATCTGGTAATAGACTTCGTTCCAGCGCAGCTCATTTTTAAAGCTGTAGAGATCTGTGTCCTTTCCAATTTTGACATACTCGATACCGGCGATTTCAGCAAAATCTTCAAGATGTTGCGCTGTCAGATTCTGGCTGTAGCAAGTATGGTGTGCACCACCGGCCAGAATCCAGGCAGCGCAACCGGTCTTCATATCCGGCAGCGGTTTCCACAGCACTCTTGCCACCGGTAGTTTGGGAAGATCTTGTTGCGGTTCTACCGCTTCTACTTCATTCACCAACAGCCTGAAACGGTTGCCAAAATCCATAAGCGCTGCATTCAGGGCCGCTCCACCGGCCACGTTAAACACGAGTCGAACCGGATCGGCTTTGCCGCCAATGCCAAGGGGATGCACTTCGCAGGAAGGCTTGCCACTGGCGATGCTTTCGCAGATCTCCAGCATGTGGGCACCCAGCACGAGGTTATTGCCCGGTTCAAAATGATAGGTATAATCTTCCATGAACGAGTTACCTCCTTTCAACCCTGTTGCCATCACTTTCATGGCCCGCACCAGGGCGGCTGTTTTCCAGTCGCCTTCACCGGCAAAGCCATAACCTTCTTTCATCAGGCGCTGTGCAGCTATACCCGGAAGTTGTACCATGCCGTGCAGGTCTTCAAACGTGTCAGAAAATCCTTTGTATCCGCCTTCTTCCAAAAACTGACGCAGACCGGCTTCAATGCGAGCAGCATCGCGAAGGGATTGCTTTTGTTCATTCAAAAGACCTTTAGAAAGGGAATAGCTGTCCTCGTATTCTTTTACAAGGGCATCTATCGAACGATCTTCGACTGCATTAATTACTGTTACAAGGTCGCCAATGCCATGTGTGTTTAAAGAGAAACCAAACTTCAATTCGGCTTCTACTTTATCACCTTCTGTTACGGCTACATAGCGCATGTTATCGCCGAAGCGTACAAACTTTGCTCCCTGCCAGTCGTGCCATCCGGCGGCTACCCGTGTCCAGCCTTCAATTTGTGTAATCACTTCGCTGTCCTGCCAATGCCCTACCACCACTTTGCGAGCCTTGCGCATCCGGCTTACCATAAAGCCAAATTCACGGTCGCCGTGAGCCGACTGGTTCAGGTTCATAAAATCCATGTCGATACTATCCCAGGGAATATCACGGTTGTATTGTGTGTGCAAATGGAGCAGTGGCGTTTGCAGGTTGCGCAGGCCCGTGATCCACATCTTCGCCGGCGAAAACGTATGCATCCAGGCAATGATGCCGATACAGGCTTTTGCAGCATTGGCTTCCGCACAGGTGGCAGTAACCTCTTCTGTGCTTTTCACGGTTGGCTTAAAAACAATGCGCACGGGAATTTGTGCCGCACCATCCAAATGTTTTGCAATTTCTTCTGCGTGAGCTGCAACCTGCTTTAAAGTTTCCTCTCCATACAAATGCTGGCTTCCGGTGACAAACCATACTTCCAGGTGCTTTAAATCCGTATTCATAATGCCTTCTCTAATTTTTTTACTTTTCAGTGTTTTAAGAACAATACTATTTACGTTTACGCCTGCCCGTAATAGGAATGCGGTCCGTGCTTGCGTTCGAAATGTTTTTTGATGAGGGAATCCTTTAACCGTGGTGCAGAAGGGTTGATTGTTTCGGTCAGCATAGCCATTTGGGCAACCTGTTCCAGCACTGCACTGTTGTAAACAGCCTTTGATGGTGATTTACCCCAGGTAAACGGCGCATGGTTGCCTACCAGAATCATTTCCACCTGCTTGTAGTCAAGTCCTTTTTCCTGGAAGCAGTTCATGATCTGAAAACCCGTCTGGTATTCATAATCACCTTCGATCATGCTGTCTTCCATGGGTGGCGCACAGGGAATGTCCACCGTGTTGTGGTCGGCATGCGTGGTGCCAAAAATGGGAATGTCTCGTTGTGCCTGGGCCCAGGCGGTAGCAAAGGTAGAATGCGTATGGACAATGCCCCCGATTTCTTCCCAATGTTTATACAAAACAGCATGTGTTGGCGTGTCGGAAGAAGGCCGCAAACTGCCTTCCACGATAAAGCCATCGAAATCCACCACCACCATTTTTTCGGGTGTGAGGTCTTCATACGGAATGCCGCTGGGTTTGATGGCAAACACGCCTTCGCCCCGGTCAACGGCGCTAACATTTCCAAAGGTGAAAAGAACGAGACCCAGTTTGGGCAACTGCATATTGGCTTCGTAGGACTCCTGTTTTATACTATCATAACGGCTCATGCGATCGTCTCCAGGCTTGTTTGGGTTTTTGTATTTGATGTTTGATGGTGCGGAATCGTTTGGTTTTCGATGAAAGCGCCCAATGCTTTGTAGCGTTCATACCGTTTGGCATAAATGGGAACAAGGTTTTCATTGGGATGGTATTCCGCATCGAAGCCCTGCCCCATTGCCTGCATCGCGTCTTCAACTTTCGCAAACAACCCTGCTGCCGTAGCGGCAAACATGGCTGCTCCGAGAGCACAGGTTTGTTCACTTTTATGAATGCGGATTGGCATGTTCACCACATCAGCCATCATCTGCATAATGAAAGGCGATTTTTTCGCAACCCCACCCAGTCCGATCAGTCCTTTGACCGGGATGCCCTGTTCACGGAACCGCTCTACAATGGCTTTGGCACCAAAACAAGTGGCTTCTACCAGGGAGCGAAAAAGCATTGGTGCATCGGTACCTATATTCAATCCGGTAAAAGCACCGGTAAGCAGTTGATTGGCATCGGGGGTGCGCCGCCCGTTGATCCAGTCAAGCGCTAGTTCGCTGTCCTCTTCCGGCTGCAGATGTGCCGCTGCTTTGCTGATTTCCGGTAATAATTTTTCTGTTATTTCTTCTATCAGCTTTTGCGCTGTAGCGGCATCAACACTATTGGATTGCGCCAGCAGCTGCTGGACTGGCCAGGCCAGCAAGCGGCTAAACCACGCATAGGCATCACCGAAAGCCGACTGCCCGGCTTCCATGCCGACCATGCCGGGAATGATGGAGCCTTCCACTTGTCCGCAGATTCCCTGCACCAATGTGTTGCCCACTTCACCGGGTGGTGCTACCAGCATATCACAGGTCGAGGTGCCCATGACTTTACTGAGGTAGTATGGTTCGATTTGTCCGCCCACTGCACCCATATGACAGTCAAAAGCGCCAATCCCAATTACAACGTCCTTGGGCAAGCCAAGGCGATTGGCCCACTCTTCGCTGATAGTGCCAGCAGGTTCAGCCGATGTATAAACCTTGTCAAAAAGTTTTTCAGTAAATCCATCCAGCAGCGGATCCAGCGAAACAAAAAAATCGTTTGGTGGCAGGCCACCCCAGGCTTCACTCCACAAAGATTTATGGCCGGCAGCGCATACTCCCCGTTTCATGGCATCGGCTGATTTTCCGCCAATCAACACAAAAGGAATCCAGTCGCAATGCTCCACCCAGGAATAAATAGAGCGGCGAACGGCTTCATCTTCGCGAAGCACATGCAGCAACTTGGCCCAAAACCATTCCGAAGAATAAATGCCACCCACGTATTGCAGGTAGTTGGTGTCAAAACTTTCTGCATGCCGGTTGATCTGGACCGCTTCCTGCACCGCCGTGTGGTCCTTCCAAAGCACAAACATGGCGTTGGGGTTTTCAGCAAATTGCGGGAGCAGCGATAGTGGTGTTCCCGAACGATCAACAGCGATGGGTGTAGAGCCGGTTGTATCGACAGAGATAGCCCTGACATTTGCCGCCACGGCGGGACCCGCCTGCAGAAGGCAGCGCTGGATGGTATCTTCCAATCCTTCCAGGTAGTCGAGCGGGTGCTGGCGAAATTGGTTTTGCGAAGCGTCGCAATATAAACCCTGCTTCCACCTCGGATAGGCAAACACCGAAGAGGCTACCTCTTCACCGGTGGCCGAGTTCACCAGGATCGAACGGACGGAATCCGTTCCGTAGTCTACCCCGATAACATATGATGCACTGGTCGTCATATTATTTGTTATGTAAAAAAAATCGTGTTCTAAAATTTATTTCACGACAGAAACCTTGTACCGCGTAATGGTTTGGTATTTTTCTCCAGGCTGCAAAATGGTGGAGGGAAAGGACGGTTGGTTGGGCGAATCGGGAAAGTGTTGCGTTTCCAGGCAAAGTGCATTGTGCTGCGCAATCTTTTTACCATCCCGGTTCTGAAGGCTGCCATCCAGGAAATTACCCGAATAAAACTGCAATCCCGGTTCGGTGGTAAACACTTCCAGTTTGCGGCCGCTGAGGGAATCCTGCAGCCAGGCCACCAGCTTTTCCTCTCCCGCTTTTTTGTTCAAAACAAAATTATGATCATAGCCGCCCGCTACGTTGGCAATGCGTTGCCCGATTTTGGTAGGCGTGGTAAAATCAAACGGTGTTCCTTTGACCGTAACAATTTTTCCGGTTGGGATTAAACCGGCATCCACCGGTGTGTACTGTTCCGCATCGATCCACAGAGTATGATCCAGAATAGATTTGCTGGCATCACCTGTCAGGTTAAAATAACTGTGATTGGTAAGGTTTACCGGTGTGGCTTTATCGGTTTCTGCGTTGTATTCAATCTTTAACTCATTTTCATCCGTCAGGGTATATCTAACCGTGGTTTTCAGGTTTCCTGGAAAACCTTCTTCCCCGTCGGGACTTAAATATGTTAGCGTAAGCGAAGGTGATCCGTCACCTGAAGGTGTTGCCGTCCACACCACTTTGTCAAATCCTTTTTCGCCGCCGTGCAGGCTGTTCGCCCCGTTATTGGCAGCCAGCTTATAGGTCGTGTCATTCAATCGGAAGGTTGCTTTGCCGATCCTGTTTCCATAACGACCAATAATGGCACCGAAATAGGGAGGCTTTCTTAAGTAGCCTTCCAGGCTGTCGAAGCCAATAACAACATTGCTGCGGGCACCGGCTTTATCCCGGGTGATCCAGGAAGTGACGATACCGCCATAGTTTGTGATCTTTACTTCCTCGCCGTTTTTATTGGTAAGCGTGAACAACTGCACGGCTTTGCCATCGGTTTCACCCCAGTTCTGTGTCGTTACCGCTGTGCTGGAACTTTTATCACTACTATCGGTGGTTGTACTTTTAACACCGCTGTTGCCACAGGAAGAAAAAAGCAAAGAACCGAAAAACAAAGTCGCTGCTGACTGAATCCAAATTTTCATAATGCAATTGATGATTTGATTTATTCTGTGGCCGTAAAATACGTTATCCTTTTTGTATCACCATCATGCTTTGACAGCATACACCAAACATCAAAAATTTCATAATATCAGGCAAACATTTTTGAAATGGGCTATGAACAATTATTTGCGACAACCCAGGTTGAAGGAAGCCTTCACTGGTATTATTGCTTTTTATTTTTCTGATCTTTTGATAAGCTGATACGGAACACGCTAAATGAATAAGGTTCTACGGCAAGGTCAATTTTTTTATTTTTCACCGTCAGCATTTTTTCTACCGGTGCAATCTGCTGAGGCGACTCAAAATTGTTAACGGCAGCCAGGTCCTGGCCTTGCAACACGATCCGCTTTGCATTCGGCCCGGCAGATTTCAAACCTTGCAACAAGATCGATGTCATTTGCGGATGGCGGGATACATTCACGAGTTTGATGATCAGTTCCCCAACTTTTTCATCGATGACGGCTGATGCATACAAACTGTCCTCACCGGCAATCACCGCATTGTTGACGGAGATGGGCACAACCTTGGTGCCTTTGTAATGAGCAAACAGTTTTTGTACATAATAATTCGGGGTGCCAATAGTCTGCAAGTTATTTACCCAGATCAGATCCGGCGACCATTGCCAGCCGTCGGCATGCGCAAAAAGCGGTGCATAGGAAGCCATCCTCACTACCTCGGCATTTCGTTCCAATCCAGTCAAAAAAGCGGCTTCCGATAAAGCTGTCATGAGATTATTGCGGTTTGACGGGCTGGCGCCGTTTTCACTTTGTGCAGCGTATTCACCGGCAAAAATTTTAGGCCCGTTGCGGGGGTAATTATCGTAACGAGTAGCATTTTGCAGAAACCATTCCGGTCGCCGGTAATAATGTTCGTCGATAATGTCGGCATTCCGCTTGCGCAATTCTTTATCCAAGTATGCAAACCCTTCCTGGCTGAACGGTTTAAAATTAGGATCGGTGCCTGCGCTGGTGATTAGCTGAATGTGTGGGTATTTTTCTTTGATGGCTTTGGTAAAAATGTCCAGCCGTTCCATGTACTGGGGACCCCAGTTTTCGTTACCAATGCCCAGCATCTTTAGGTTGAACGGAGCCGGGTGGCCCATTTCCGCACGAACCTTTCCCCACGTCGTAGTGGTGTCCCCGTTGGCAAATTCAATCAGGTCAAGTGCTTCCTGCACATAAGGGTCCAATTCTTCCAGCGGCACCACTTCCCCCGAATTGAACTGGCAGGCCATACCTGCATTCAGGATCGGCACCGGTTCGGCGCCAATGTCCTCCGCCAGTTGAAAATATTCGAAAAAGCCAAGGCCAAAGGTTTGAAAATAATCCGGCGCCGGACGGTGGGCAAATTCAAAATTCCAGCGGTTGATTTTTAGCTGGCGGTTTTCCACAGGGCCAACAGTTTTTTTCCATTCGTAACGTTGCGACAGGTCATAGCCTTCTACAATACAACCACCCGGAAAACGCAGAAACCCGGGTTTCATGTCAGCCAGCATCTGCACCATATCAGTTCGCAACCCACCGGGCCTGCCTTTCCAGGTGTCTTGCGGAAAAAGCGAGATCATATCAAGGTCTATCACGCCTTCACCTTCAAACCACAGACGCAGTTTTGCTTTCGGTTCGGTGGCTGCGGCCGCAAAGCTTACCTGCTGCTTTTGCCAGTCTGTGCCTGTAGCTTTTGGCTGCAGAACGGTTGCGCCAATAACCTCGCCGGCAGCATTCAGCAATTCAGCATGAATTTTTATACCTGGCTTTTGCTGGCGGTACATTACTGAAAAATCGTACTGCATGTCTTTTTTTATGCCCATTCCGCGAAAACCTTCATTGGTCATACCCAGCTCGCCTTTTGGTGTGTTCCTGGCCGTTACCCGTAAAAAGCGGGGGTTGCTGCTGTTTTCTCCCTGCCGGTTGATCACCAGCAGGTCTCCTTCCTTGGCCTGCTTGCGGTGAAGCGTCCAGCCCATGAGCGGTTTAAAAAATTCAAAGGAGCGGTTTTTTACCAGTTCAGCATACAAACCGCCATCCGCACCCATGTTGATGTCTTCGAAAAAAATACCCCACATGGTGGGTGAAATGGTGGCTTTTGTTTCATTCAGCTTTACAGTCATTGTTTTCACCTGGGCATGCACCTGCAAACAGAGAGTCCAAACAGAAAGCAGAAATTTAAAAGCGTATCGATTCATGCGCAATTATTCGTGTGTTTATGGATACAATCGTTAATCATTCAGATTTGACAAAACTTCGTTTCAAAATCGTATTTATTTCTATAAGAATGGCAACCGGTTGTCTTAGGTATGAAGTTCGGGGAAAACCGTTTTCATCCATCCTGCACTATTGGAGTATGCAGTATGGGTTTTATATATGGTAATGGTCGACAACATATAGTCAAATCCATTTTTGCCAATTCCTACTATTTATTAAATCTATTTCATATCAGGTTTTTGCGTAATTTCCTGATACAATGAAACAAAATGCGACTGCTTCTTCTCCTCTCCTTTCTGTTTCTGTTTGGTACTGGTTTTAGCCAGACTCTTTTGATGGACAGCCTGAAAAAGGCGATTGAATCTGGTGGCGAATTTCCACAACGCATGAGGGCTTACCAGGCACTGATTGGTGAATATTCCAGAACGAATCTGTCCAGGGCGAAAAGCCTGGCACATGAAGGTATTTCGAAAGCCAGTGAAGCAAACCACACGTTATCGTTGAGTGGTTTTTATTCTCAGCTTACTTCTTTGCACCAGAATACGGGACAACTGGACAGTATGGAAATCTATCTGGATGCCATTGAAAAATTATCGCATCGGGTTCAGGGAAAAGAAAAGGAGCAAGTCCTGGCAAACTATCATTCAGCACGGGGGTTATCCTATAAAAAGCTGGGCAATTTTAAAGAAGCCATTCCTTCGCTCTTAAAAGCAGCCGAACTGGCCAAGCGCATTAGTACAACCGAATCTGCAGCCGGGCAATACCTCAATATCGGTAATACGTATATGAATATTGGCGCTTATGGCAAGGCATTGCAATTTCATCTTGAAGCGCTACGGCTTTTTGAGCAAACCGGCAGCAAAAAAGGACAGTCATTTTGCTACCAAGGTATCTGTGAAGACTTTATTGAGCTGAAAAATTACCGCAAGGCACTCGAGTATGTAAAAAAATCGCTTGCATTAAAAACTGAACTTGCCGACAAACGCGGCGTGGGCAATGCCTATTCCAGCATGGGACGGATTTATTTGGGCTTAAAAAAATACAATGAAGCTCACGCTGCTATTTCCCACTCTCTTGCGATTGCCAAAGAATTGCAGCTAAAGGCCGAAGAGGCCAAACAATTACTCAGCCTGGGCCGGCTCTTTGCGGAGAAAAAATCAGTAACCACAGCCATGGATTATTTTACTTCCGGTCGAAACCTGGCTCTTGAGGCGGGAGATTCTACGTCGGTGGTTTTGGCAAACAGGGAAATGGCCACCTTACTGAATATTACCAAAGAGCAGGAATTAGCCGAAAAACGGCTTCTTGGTAATATTCATTCGCTTAAGGCAAACGGAAATAAAAAAGATGAGATTTTCATTTACAATACCCTTGCCGAACTCTATGCACAAACCGGTGAGCCTGAAAAATCGCTGCAGTACAAGGAAATGTATTACCAGGGCAAAGACAGTCTGCTGAGTAAAGACATTCAGCTTGAAATAAGCCGGCTGGAAGAGCAATACAAGAGTGAGAAAAAAGAAGCGGAAATCGCCCTATTAAAAAAAGACCAGCAGATTATTCAGTCGGAATTGAAACGGCAAAAGCAAAGTTACTATGCTGTGATTGTTGTGGCTTCGCTGCTATTAGTACTGGCTCTTTTGCTGGTGAACCGCTATAAAGTGGTACACCGTGCCAGGCGGCAGGTGGAAATGGAAAAAATGCGTAACCATATTGCCAAAGATCTTCACGATGACATTGGTTCAACGCTTAGCAGTATAAATATCCTTAGTCGTGTTTTACTTCAACAGGCAAAAACAGGGGTTACGGATGTCGCAGGACTGCAAAAAATCAAAGAACATTCATCTGCCATTATGGAGAGCATGAGCGATATTGTTTGGGCCATCAATCCGCAAAACGATACGGCCGAAAAAATGCTGTATAAAATGAAAGAATTTGCTGCCGAGATATTAGATCCCCTCAACATTCAATACAATTTTATTGAAAAGGGCGATTTCGCCAATTTAAAATTAGATCCAAGAAAGCGGCGAGACCTTTTTTTAATTTTTAAAGAATCGATTAACAATGCGGCGAAGTACAGCAAGTGCCAGAATATTGTCATCCGTTTGACCATTGAAGGAAATGCCATTCAAATGCATGTTACCGATGATGGTGAAGGTTTTGATCAGCAAACCGTAAAAAAAGGCAATGGGCTGATTAACCTGCAGGAGCGATCGCAGGCTGTTGGTGGCCGGCTGCGCTGCATCAGCCAAACCGGTTCAGGCACTTCCGTTCAACTGGATCTGCCTATCACATGATTACGGTATTTATCCCGCCCTTCACAAACAACAACTTTACAACACAATGTCTGTCGGAATACTCATTTATGATGACAATGCCGGATTGCGGGAAAGCCTGGAAAAACTGATACAGTGTTCAGATGATTTTCTTTTACTGGGATCATTTTCTGACCCTACGCAGGTAGAACAACAGGTAAAGGATATTGCACCGGATGTGATCCTCATGGATATTGATATGCCGCAACGAAGCGGCATTGATGCGGTTCGGATCATACGGCAGTTCAATGCCCATGTTGCCATTCTGATGCTGACTGTTTTTGATGATAACCAGCATGTGCTGGAGGCCATTTGTGCCGGCGCTTCGGGCTATCTGTTGAAAAAGCACATTTCCGATCGATTGACGGATTCCATCAAAGAAGTGTTGAGTGGCGGCGCTCCCATGTCGCCCGGAATTGCGAGGATGGTCATTGAAAGTTTGCACCGACTGCCAGCTACCGAAGAAAACAAGTACCAATTAACTCCAAGAGAAAAGGAAATTCTTCACAGTCTTTCGAAAGGCAACAGCTTTAAGATGATTGGGGCCGACCTGGCCATCAGTATCGATACGGTACGAACCCATATCAAGCGTATCTACGAAAAATTGCAGGTGCATTCGCAGGTGGAAGCAGTTTCAAAAGCCATGAATGAACGGCTGATCTGAAAGAAAAAACTGTGCTGATACGACCTGTCTACACTTCTCCTTTATTTGGTAAAGAATCGATTACAGCGCAGAAAGCAAGAAATACAAAAGGATAGCGACAAAAAATCCGCAGTAAAAACCAAGCAAGAAATACCTGGGTTTGGTACCGCTTTCATTTCCCGTGCACGTGAAATCTTCCTGTATTTTCATGTCACAAGAATACATAGGAAGACACTCTTAAAAAATAACCTATTTGGGTTAGTCTTGCTAAGAGATTGCTAAAAATGTTATGCATCACTTTTGGTTCGCAGTTTTGATTGAATCTTCTTCCAAATTCTTTTCGGATATACGAAACAAAGCAATCGTAAGCAGCAATCTCTCCACTGAAATTATTTACGAAACGTTTTCACTTCCGCTTCTTTCGTCTTCAGGGCGTTTTAATCATTGTTCAGCAAAAAACAGATTATCCCTTGTCATAATCTTTCCCTTTTTACTGTCTTCAATTTGGAAACAAGCCCGGCGTCATAGCAGTGACCAGTAGTAACAGGTATGTGTACACGTAGCAAAAGGAGTTAGTTGTCCCTGCGCTAACGGTACATCACTGCTTTACTTGAAAGAATAGTTTTCGATGGATCAATCACCGTAGGGCACTAGAAAGGCAATAGAATTCGTAATGATCGATAACCAAAAACCAAAGGAATGAGAACGATGATTTTTCTGCTCCTCACCATAGGAGCTTTCAGCTTTGTTGCCATAGCGCAAAACCGCACCATCACGGGGCGGGTAACGGATGAAGGGGGGACCGGGTTGTCCGGCGCTTCAGTTCTGGTCAGGGGCACCAACATCGGTGTAGCCACCGACCAGGATGGTAACTTTTCCATTGCCGTACCACCGGGTGCTACGGTGCTTCAGGTTTCGTACAGTGGGTTGGGTGAAAAAGAAATCAGCCTAACCAATGCGACCAACTATACCATCCAGCTTTCTGCCACGGCCAATACGCTCAACGAAGTGGTGGTTGCTGTGGCCTACGGTGAACAGGAGCGGCGAAGACTGACCGGCTCTGTTGGTAAAGTTTCCGCAAGGCAGGTGGAAAATGTTCCCATGGCTTCCGTGGACCAAATCCTCCAGGGAAAAGTTGCGGGGTTACAATCGCTGCCGGTTTCGGGTCAGCCCGGTGCGGCGCAGCAGATTCGCATCCGCGGCATTGGTTCTATCAGCGCTTCTTCTGCCCCATTGTTTGTCATCGATGGTATACCGGTGAATAGTGGCGATGCCAGTAATCTTACCAACTCCAGCAATCTGCTGGCAACGTTGAACCCCAACGACATTGAAAGTATCTCGGTGCTGAAAGATGCTTCTGCTGCCTCCATTTATGGGTCCAGGGCAGCGAATGGCGTTATTATCATCAATACCAAAAAAGGGCGGCCCGGTAAAACAAGGATACGGGTGGATGCTGAATTTGGCCGCAACGATATTGCCTATCAACCTGCAAGAGGCAAACCCCTTAACAGGCAGGAGGCCTTTGATCTTTATACGGAAGGTTTGCTCAACCTGGGATTGAACCAGGCTACGGTTGATTTTTATATGAACGAAGTGCTGGGTTACAAAAATGACGCTAATCACGACTGGATGGACCTCGTGACACGCAAGGGCCTTCAGCAGCAGGTGAATGTTTCAGCTTCCGGCGGTGATCCCAAAACACAGTTTTATCTCTCTGGTGGCTATTTTAAGCAACAAAGTCCGGTGATTGGTTCCGAGCTGACCCGCTATTCTGTTACCACCAACCTCAAGCACCAGGTAAGCAATATTGTTGGCGTGGGTGTAAACTTCAATCTTTCCTCATTTAACCAAATGGGAGAATCCGAATCGGCAAATTTCCGCAATCCCATGCTGGCAGGCATTGGGCTGCTGCCTACCATGCCGGCCTATAACCCGGACGGTTCGGTGAATT
This sequence comes from Flavisolibacter longurius, assembly GCA_014163555.1. Taxonomy (GTDB): domain Bacteria; phylum Bacteroidota; class Bacteroidia; order Chitinophagales; family Chitinophagaceae; genus Flavisolibacter. Next base: position 221,603 of record JACJGO010000005.1, on the reverse strand, counting down.
ACGATCCCACGGTTTTCAACCAGATTTTCAACCCGCTGGCTATCCGGCAATATGATAAACAACAAAATCAGACTTCCAAATTGTTGGGATCTGCCTTCCTGGAAATCAAACCGGTTCAAAACCTGAAACTCACCTCCCGGTTTGGCCTGGATTATAACAACATTGAAGAATATTCTTACTACAACCCGATCTTTGGCGATTTTGCGGCAGAAAAAGGGCTTTCAGCAAATTCCTATAACCGCCTTTACAACTGGGTTTGGACCAATTTCGGTGATTACAATTTCCGCACGTTTGATGATAAAATCGACGGCAGCATAACGCTCGGTTACGAAGCCCAGCAGTCAAAAACATCCTTACATTCCGGAGTGGGTAACGTATTGCCGGCTAACAGCAGCATTGTTTACCCTGTACCGGCCGTGCCTACTACTGCTTCACTTTCAGGATCCGATTACTCCTTTACGTCGGTGTTTTCAAGAGCACAATTCAATTTCCTGAACCGCTACAGTCTTTCGGGGAGCCTTCGCCGTGATGCTTCTTCCCGTTTTGGTTCCAACAACCGAAACGGAACATTCTGGAGCGTAGGCGCGGCCTGGAATATTGATCAGGAAGAATTTTTCAGCAATTCTGGAATCTTATCGGCCCTGAAGTTGCGGGCCTCCTATGGTGTGAACGGAAATGCCGGCATTGGCAACTACGACTGGCGCAGTGTATTTTCTTTCTCTACGACCTATAATGGTGAACCGGGCAGTTTTCAAAACAGCATTGGCAACAACAATCTGACCTGGGAACAAAACAAACCGTTTGATGTTGGGCTTGAAATTGGTGTGCTGGACAACCGCATTTCGCTGGAAGCAGATTATTACATCCGTAAAACCGAAAACCTGTTGCTGAACGAACCGCTTTCGGCTACCGGCGGTTTTACGACCTACAGCAATAATGTGGGGGCCATGGAGAACAAAGGCTTTGAATTTACCCTGAATGCAACACCGATGAGTTCGCGGAATTTTAGCTGGAACATTATTCTCAACACGGCATTTAATAAAAATAAAGTAACCCGCCTCCGTGAAGGTGTGGATGAAATTATCGGAAATCCGTTTACGTTGCGGGTGGGAGAAGACGTGCAATCGTACTACCTGCGCCACTGGGCCGGCTCTGATCCTGAAACCGGTGATCCCCTTTGGTACAAAGACGGGAGTAAAAAAGGAACTACGAACGATTTCAGCCAGGCGGCGCGGGAGCTTGTGGGCAGCGCTTCACCCAAATCATTTGGCGGCATCAGCACTTCACTTCGTTACAAGTCCATAACCCTTGATGCGCAGCTTAATTACCAGTATGGAAATTATGTGTTTAACCAGTGGGATTTCGTATTTATCAGCGATGGCGTTTATTTTGGATTGAACCAAAACCGTGCAGCCCTCGAACGCTGGCAAAAGCCCGGCGATATAACCTCAGTGCCACGGTTTGAAATTGGAAATGCAACCGCATCGAATGAGTTTTCAACCCGTTACCTGTACAAAGGCGATTTTCTCCGCCTGCGCAACCTGACACTTGCCTTTGAACTGCCGGCCAACCTTGCACAGAAAGCCCGCCTGACCGGCGCCAGGCTTTACGTACGCGGCACCAATCTCTGGACAAAAACCTTTGATAAAAACCTGACAATGGATCCGGAGCAACCGGTATCGGGACTTAGTGATCTGCAGTTCTTCAATCCCAAATCGTATACGGTAGGACTTAGTATTCAGTTGTAAAATTTTTCTTACGAAAACTTCCCTGAAATGAAACGGCAAAACAAACCAAAAAGCATCCTTATATATAGTTTTCTTCTGTTCAGTATTTTCTTCAGTGCCTGTAAAAAAGATTTTCTAAACAGAGAACCCTATGGTTCCTTACCAACGGAAGAATCCCTTACAAATGCAGCGGATATGCGTACGGCCCTAAACGGCATTTATTCAGCCTTGCGTAGTGCAAATCTGTATGGGCGAACCATTCCCTTAATTGGTGATCTTCTCGCCGATAATGTATATATCTCAACCACTAACAGTAACCGGTACCTGGAATTTCAGAACATAAATTATAACGTGAACAATACGTTTGTTTCCGGCTTATGGCAAACGGCATACAATGCTATACTGGATGCAAACAATGTAATTAACAGCAAGCTGCAGGGGACGGACGAGATATCGCAATACCGGGGTGAAGCCCTGGCACTCCGGGCCCTGCTTTATTTTGAGCTAGTAAAGTTTTTTGCTGAACCCTATACGGTTGCTCCCAATGCCTTGGGTGTACCGGTCATAACAACCTATGATCCATTTGTGAAGCCCAAACGCAACACGGTATCGGAAGTATATACACAAATTGAAGCAGACCTGAAAGCAGCCATCCCCTTATTGACGATGGAACGTTCATCCGGTTACATAACAGAATATGCTGCCAAAGCGCTATTGGCCCGCATGCATCTTTTTAAAGGCGAATGGGCAAAGGCACTAACAACAGCGGAGGATGTAATCAACAACAGCGGCTATCAGCTTTTAAATATCAACCAGGTTGCCTCCTACTGGGCATCCAACACACCACGCACGGATAAGCTGGAAACGTTGTTTGAAGTTGTGTTTGACCTGGTGGGTAATATCGGGAACAATTCCCTGGCTTATTTCTACGACCAGGCAGGCGGATATGGGGATGCTCTTGCAGCACAGGCCGTGTACAATCTTTACAGTGCCACCGATGTACGGCGTTCGCTGATTTTACCTTCCAGTCCTACCCGTGGAAATGTAAGAGTAGTGAATAAATATCCCAACAGCACACAGCCCGACAAAGACGAAGTCAAAGTGATCCGGCTTTCGGAAGTGTATCTGATTGCGGCCGAAGCGGCCCTTCAATCCGGAGAGGAAGGTTTGGCCAGGGATTACCTGAATGAAGTGGCCAACAGGCGGGATCCCAATTTTGCCGGTTATACGGAAAGTGGAGTGGCATTGCTGCAGGCAATACTTACTGAACGGAGAAAAGAACTGGCATTTGAAGGGCACCGGTATTGGGACCTGGCACGTTATGACCTGGATGTAGTAAGAGTGAACCTTTCAGGAAACTATACTGGTGTGCCGCTGGTAATCCCGGCTGGATATTTCCGTCGGATCCTTCCTTTGCCGCAGTCAGAACTTGATGCAAACCCGAATATCCGTGATCAACAAAATCCAGGTTATTAAATATAGTCAACCAAATTCCTATATAAATTTATTGCTATTGACAAGGCTGCATTTGCAGCCTTTTTCTATGAAAGCAAGCAGTGCGTGCAGGCCAAAAAAATTAGCAGCCAATACTAATTAATTTAGGAATTTGCTGTACCTTTCGGTTACAAAACCACTCCTTCGTATGCAAACCACACATGAAAAACGATTTACAGTAGAATGTGAGTACATCACACCTATCAATCCGGTTATTGCTTTTGAATGCCAGGTGGATGGCAAACGGCTGCAGGCAAAAATCACGCATCAGGAAGACAATGGTATCCAATTCATTTATCACATAAGTTTCAGTGATGGGCATGCCGCAACCTTTGTGGCGCCAATGGAAGGCGGAAAATGGTATGATGAAAAGCTGGCTTCGCCCCATGCTAAAGCCATCAAAGATGACCTGAATGCCTTTTTTGGTTTTTTACCTTCAAAGCCTCCTGTTTGTATCCGGCTCAAAAGCAACCGGGAAGCTTTTAATGTGTGGATTGTTCCGCAGATTCGAAAATCCCTTCATTATAACGTTTTTTACAAAGGCGATTACCGTTTTGATGTCCGCAAGGGAAACAACGGTTGGGAAGCAAACAGTGTTCGCGAAGGAAGTTTTATAGATAGTGAAATTGCTGCTATCGTTTGCCAGAACATTGACCAACGGATTTTGCAGCCGGAGCTTTTTTAAGGATCGAGGTTATATTCCTTTTTCTTTTTACAGAAAGAAAACCAATCTTTTGTTTTTGTTTACGGTTACCCGATAACGTTTGCGCATCGTTTTACTACCAAAATTTCCACATGGCAAATTGGCCAGCCTCCGCTAATAGCTGAGGTGGCATAGTTTTGTTGTGTAGGTATGAAAGTTGTCAATATAAACATGAAACAGCTTTCGTTCCTGACCCTAGTAATCATTCTGGCCCCTTTGGCTACGATCGCCCAGTTGGGTGACTATCAATTGTTTGGATATAGTTCCGACACAACGCCGCGTCGCTTTCAGGCGCAGGCGGCCAACCCTACATTAAAAGGCGGTCCCTTCAAGCATTTATTTATTGGAAAAAACTACCGTCCCGAATGGCGCACACCTGTTCAGGCGCCGGTATTGAACTTTCGCACCGATATGGGCGGTCTTAAACCTACCGAAGAAGGTGGCGGGCGGCAAACCCACAGCCTAGACCTGGAAGATGCCAAAGGCCGCAAATGGGTGCTTCGTTCCGTGAGGAAATACCCGGTTGACGTTGTTGAGTCGGCGCTGCAGGGAACCATTGCAGAAAAGATTGTTGCCGATGGGATTTCGGCCTCCTACCCTTACAGTGTCTTGTCTGTTGGTACACTGGCCAGGGCAGCCGGCGTTCCTTACCTTCCTAACACCCTTGTTTTTATTCCGGACGATCCGGCGCTGGATACATTCCGGTCGAAATACCGGAATACCATTTCCTTTCTCGAACTGCGAACCATAGATACGCTTAATGTCGAAAACAAATCGCTGAATACGTATGAGATATTGCCGAAGCTTTACCAGTCGGGTTCTACCGGGGTGCTGCAGCGCAAGGTTTTAAAGGCCCGGTTGCTGGATAATTTTATCATGGATTTCGACCGGCATGCCGACCAGTGGGAATGGGTTAGATTAGATTCTGTTGGTCGCACTTTTTATTATCCCGTTGCCAAGGACCGGGACCAGGCGTTTTTCAAAGCCAAAGGACTGCTGCCGAAAATTGCACGTTTCTTTCAGCCAACACTGGGAACTTTGCAGGGCTTTCGAACAAAGGCAGCCAATATCAAGACATTTAATTTCGTAGCCAGGGATTTCGACCGAACCTTTTTACACGAACTGGATGAACAAACCTGGAACAACGAAATTGATAACTTGCTGTCCTCCCTTACCGATGGTGTGATTGAAGAAGCCATTAGCCGGCAACCAAAAGAAATGCAATCGCTGCAAGCGGCCAATATTCTGCAAACTCTGAAAGAAAAGCGGCAGTATTTCAAGGAAGAAATGAACACGTATTACCGGTTTCTTTCCAAGGTCGTATCCATTCCCGGCAGCAACGAAGCGGAAGTTTTTACCATCACCACCAATGACGACAATACAACCCTGGTTCAGGTGGAAGCGATTGATTCCGCTGGCACAACAAAACACGTCATTTATCAGCGACTGTTTGATCCGGCCGTAACTAAAGAAATTCGATTATACGGGTTGGAAGGCAATGACCGCTTTGTGATCCGTGGCGGTGACAGCAAAATAAAAATTCGTTTGATTGGTGGCCCTGGTGATGATCAGTTTCAAAATGAAAGCAACGGCAGTAAGGCAAAGGTGTATGATGTATTGTACGAAGCGAATACGCTGACAGGAAACGGTTTGAAAAACAGGTTGTCGAACGATCCCCTCAACAATGAATACCGGCGGCAAGGTTGGCAGTACCCGATCACGTTGCCCGGAATTGGCATTGAACTTACCCGGGAAGGCGGTCTTTTCCTGGGCCCAACCCTGCGGATTACCCGTCCGGGATTTCGAAAAGAGCCGTATGGGGTCTCCCATTTTTTGTATGCGACAAGAGCCATCAACAGTCCTTCTTATCATTTCCGGTACGATGCCGATTTTATTGGCCTCGCAAAAAAACTCGACCTGCTGATCCGCAGCGATGCCACCCTCCCAACAGTACGTTCCTATTTTTTCGGGTTGGGGAACGAAACCGAATACAACCAGTATATTGGCCGGTTTTATTACCTGGCCTCCTACCGGCAAATCGATGCTTCGCTGCAGCTGCGGTATTCTCCGGCGAAATGGCTTCAGTTCACAGGTGGACCGATGGTGCAATACCTGAAGCTGGAGAATGATCGTAATAAAGGGAAATATATCAATACGCTTGACCCAAATGGTGATTTCAACGGACTACGCGAAGGACAGTTTTATGGTGGCGGCGAAGTAAGAATGCAGGTTAATCTGCGCAATCATCCTCTCTTTACCACCCGCGGTATGCACCTGAACCTGTATGCAAAAAGTCTTTATAACCTGGGGGAAACTGATGAAGCATTTGACCAGGTGGGAGGCAACATTTCTTTCTTTACAGATTTTCTCTGGAATCGCTTTATTGTTTTGGCAACCTCATTTGGTGCCGACCGCAATTACGGAAAGTTTGCCTTTCCGCAGGCACAATACCTTGGCTTCCGGCAAAACCTTCGCGGCTATCGCTTTCAGCGCTTTGCCGGCAGAGCCCGTTTTTACAATAATTCAGAGGTGCGGATCAACCTTGGCGTCCGGAATTTTTACTTCTTCAAAGGACCGATTGGGCTCATCGGTTTTCATGATGTGGGAAGGGTTTGGGTGAACAATGAAGATTCCGACAAATGGCACAAAGGATATGGTGGTGGTATCTGGGTGGCACCGTTTGGCAAAGTGGTTATTGTTGGAACCGTGGCGTCATCGGAAGAAGAGAAAAAATGGTTGCAGGTAAGTTTTGGATTTCAGTTTTAAAGAAAATCACCATGAAAAAATTACTCATTGGTTTGCTGTTTCCCCTGTTTTCATTTGGGCAAACCGTACATCATAACGAAGAAAAAATTATTTACAAGGGAAGTGTGGAATTAAATGGCGGTGCGGCTCCTGACATCCGCACACGGTTGCAACAAACCTTTTCAGAAGTGGCCGTTGACATGGCTGATTCTGTCTTTATCCAACCCAACGAAGAAAAAATACAGGCTTATGCCAGCATTCGGATGAAGTCAACTTACGACATCATAAAAAAAATGCATCTCACCATTCAATTAACACCACAGCCCAGCGGTTATACCTACACGATTGATAGTGTGTACGTGACGGAAAGGCGACGTGGATGGAAAGAAAAGCGGTTCGATTCAAAAGAAATGGTAGAAGCGCTGGAAGAAACTGGGAATGCCGCTATCGAGCTGGAGATTACACTGAATGAGATTGACCTCCGCCTTCAAAAATTACTTCGTTTGTTGGAAAATGAAATGAAAAATCAAAGCGCAACGCAAGAACAGTCAAGGATTTCATCAAACGATAACGGCAGTTCTATCCCTTGACAATTATGGCTTCTCTTACATACTATAGAAAGGTCTGTTTATTTCCTTAACAACAGAAATAGGTTCATAAGGAAGAACTTTTATGAAGGGAAGAAAGACAATTTCGTCTTAACTTTCTGCCACTAAACCGTTTTGATGCGAGCCTTTCTGGTATGCTACGTGCTGGGCGTACTTGCCCTGAATTTCCGGCTGGAAAACCCGGTTTTTTTCTATCTCGCTTTAACGGCGTTTCCGGTGACAGTTTATCTTACACTAAGTCGTTCGCACAAAAACAAGAAACCATTAAAAGATGAACAGGTAGTAACGGTAAATGAAAAGAAAGCAAAAACTGTTTTCGAGACTTCTGATGACAATAACAACTTTTCATCGCAGTAACAAAGGCATACTTTTAATAAAAAAACCTGTGAAACGATAAAATCTTCACAGGTTTTTTATTTGCGGAAAATATTAGCAACCTCGCCCCTCTCCGTGGTTGCCACCCCGGTTACCCCGCTGCTTTGGTTGCTTTGTTGTTTGTCGCTTTAACTGCAGGTATGCTGTTCCTGCGCCTGCGTTCCTGAGCGTTTGATTAACTGCCCTGTCCACCTTGACCACCTTTCGTGCTTCCCTGCTGTCCGCTTTGGTTTCCCTCTTGTCCACCGAAATTTCTGTTTTGGCCAGAGCATTACATTTATGTTATTGCAAGCCCCAAAAGGTTACCAAAAAAGAAATGGAAAGGTTTGATGAAATGAGTAAATGTTTACTGTGGCCACTACTTAGAAACATCCTGGACAATTTGGAGAAAGCCGCAAAGTATGGTAATCTCTGCCAGCAATAAAACCAACGCAAACGAATAAGGGATCAAATCCAGCCATTCAAATTCTTTGAACAACCGAAGTTTTCTTTTTTGTGAAGAAATATACCGGTCCATGTGAAAGCAATTTTTACTGTAGTCCTATCAAATTACGGAATTTTTGCTTGCACCGGCCGGTATGTATGCAATCCATCACTAAGATTTAAGCTGCTGAATGGCAAGGATATCTACATGATAATGTGGTAGAAGCCTAGTTTTCCAGGTAGTAAACTCTGATCTTTTGATAAATGGAAGTAAATCAATTCTGTTTTCGATTGATTCCGCTTTTGTCTAGAGAATGGAATGAAAACGATTGTGATATTTAGTAATTATTAATTCTTGCATGGTTGCGGCATGAACGGTACAACCACTTCCACCTGGCAACCCTGTCCTGGCTTGCTGTTGACTTCAAAGGTGCCGCTCAGGTTTTCGGCCCTTGTGCGCATATTCATAAGCCCAATACCGTTTTTGCTGCCATGTGGTTGAAATCCTTTGCCATTATCGGCAATGCACAACCGAAGAATATTTTCCCTGCGTTCCAACTGTATGGTCACCTCGGTGGCTTCTGCATGCTTCAACACATTGTTCAACTGCTCCTGCAATATCCGGTAGATACCAATGTGCATATCCTGGCTCAATGATACGGTTTCCAGCCCTGTGATTTGCCGCTGAATCCGCACTTTACTGGTTAAGTTAATAGAATCAATCAGGTCTTTGACAGATTCTTCAAGACTGATATTTCCAAGCGTAGGTGCCGACAGGCGTTTGGAGAGACCCCTGATTTCATTGATACAGTTCTGTAGGTAATTCAGAGTACGGGGAAGGATCACTTTGGGATCGCCTATTCCCTCCAGCAACATCTCATTGTGAAGCTTTACAGTGGTCAGAACCTGGTTAATGTTGTCATGCAACTCGAGTCCGATCAGGGAACGTTCACTTTCCTGAGCCTGGATCACCGCTTCGGTTATCAGTTTGTGTTGCTGTTTGGCTTCAATTTCCCGGGCCGCTTTTTGTTGCCTAATTTCTTCGTTCAGGGCCAGTGAAATGGCCAAGCTCTTTTTACTGCGACGGTAATTCTGGTAAATTAGGTACAGAATGGAAACAGCCATACCCGAAAAAATGATCGTCACCCAAAGCGAGATAATCGTAATGTGCTTTTCATTTTTAAGCATAGCAATCTGTAACTCCTGCTCTTTTTCTCCAATTTGGCGGGCTACATCTGCTGCCGTTAATTCTTTCTGCTCAATGGTTATGGAATCAAACAACCGGTAGTACTGTCGATAATAATGAAGTGCCGAATCTGCCTGGTCTGTATGTTCAAAGCTGCTACCTTTCGAACGAAGCCATTTTAGTTGCGTTCTGGTATCGCTGCTTTTTATGGTTGTAGCCAATCCGTGCAATTGGCTTTCCATTGCACTAATATCTCCCTTCTTCAAATACACATCCGCAAGTTGCAGTTTCATTCGCCGCGCATGCTCAATTTCGTACCCTTCCCTGTCATTTAGCTCTATGCTTTTTCGTGTAAGTTGCTCGGCTTTTTGCAGGTTTCCTTTTGCTAGGGCCACCGCACCTTTGTGACCATAAATAACACCGCTTATTTTGTCCATTACCACTTCACCTAAGGAATCTTTGTACTTGTTGGCAATCTCCAAGGCTTTGTCAAAATGCAGTATGGCACTGTCATAATTCTTCAGTTCCGTGTGGCACAAACCAATATTGCTTTGAATTTCCTGTTGCTGTAGAATGTTGGCCTTTGTTTGGGGCGAACAGGTGGCCTGAAGGTCAAAGGCCTGTTTGAAAAAGTTCATCGATTCGCTATAGTTCTGCTGCTGGTACAAAACCATGGCGATGCTGTAGTGGTAAGATTTTCTTTCGCAAGGGTTGAGCAGGGCATCTGCCAACTTTTTGGCCTTAAAATAATATTCATTGGCTTTGCGGTACTGGCGAAGGCGATAGGCAATATCGCCGCCAAAAACAAGGTAGCCTACATAGGTCCTGGCATACTGGTTTTGAAGGGCCTCTGTATGAAACAGGGAAAGTGCAGAGTCGATATAACGGGCCGTGGCGGCATTATCAGAAGTAAAAAAATAATAATAGTTGGCAATCAGGCCATAGCGGGTGGAATATGGGTAAAGATCATTTGTGGCAATTGACCGTAGGGAAGAATCATAAAAGCGAAAGGCTGACGTTGAATCTCTGTCTGCATATAAGATCTTATGAGCAGTATCAACAAAGCGATGATTCCAGTAAGCTGCTTCCTGCTGCTCTGTCCTTTCGGGTTGCCGACAGGATACAGCACATAGGAAAAGCGAAAGCATCGCCATAAAGCAGGCTAGTCTTAGCATGGACTGGTTTTTCAAGGACGTAAAAATGTAAATATACCGTTCAACTGAAATTATAAAAGGAAAATCGCCGAAAAATCGGATTTGGTCGTTCTATACATGGCAATGACATCCTTGAACAAACTACTTGCAGCCAGGCAAAGAAGTGCTTTTCTAACGTTTATATATTACTTCAAATACGTATTCCGCGTTTCCGGTACGACGCTATAACCCGCCGGAGCATCACCAAATTGTATAAGAATGCGGTCCAGAACAACACCCGGATCGATGGCGTAAATCTTTAACCTATGCCGACCGGGACGGAGGGGTTTCAACGTCACGGTTTTGATGGCACTGTTGCGCAGTACGTTTTGTTTCCATTCTTCACTTCTCCCAACGGTTTTAAAATCCATTATTGTTATAGGCCCGTTGTCTACACTGATGGCATAACGCATGCCGGTCAGTTCATTTAGCGGATGCGTGGGCAAGGTGAAAACGGACATTGAAGGATCAGCTGTTGAATAGGAATAAAAATCATAAGAAACAAATGCTGCATTCTTTCGAATTTTAGAAGTGTCTATTAACTGGATAGCTTCCGAAACAGTTGCTGTGAGAGCTTTGCCCGTATGCCCTAAGCCAGGACTTGGTGTCCAGGCAAAGCCTTTTGAAGGATGATAACCCGAATAGTTTCCTGCATGCATGGAAACATAGCCGTTGCTTTCCGCGTAACCCTTGAACTCTGTTAAACCATCAGGAATTTTGGCGGTCACTGCAACCTGAACGGTTTTCCCTCTACCCGAAAACAAAATATACGCTCTTGATTCTTTATTGTTAGGGACTTTTTCCCAATCAATTTGTACCTGTAACCGTAACATGTTTTTCCCCTGTTCGGGTTTCAGTATCCCGCTTTGGTTGGATAACCGAATCCAACTTGCAGAGGGTTGAGCCTTCCAGTTTACAGAAACAGAATCGCACAGGAAAACATCAATAAAATAGCGTTGTTTTACTCCTTTCGTAAATATTGGCAGGTGCATTTCCTGTTTCTTACGAAATGCAGTGCTGTCATAACCATCAGGGCTAACGTTCCATGTTTCCTTTTTCTGCAAAGGGCTAATATGCACTGCCGGTGGATGAAAAACTGGTAGTCCTCTTGGCTTCATGGAAAGTATTTGATTCCATTTTCCGTTGGCTAATTCCGTATTGTAAACCTTTGTTTCGGCAACAATGCTGTTATATGCCGCCATCGAAAGAGCCGCATAATCAAATGCACTGATTCGGTTTTGCATAGCATACAAGCTTGCTTTCTCTGCGTAAAGGAATTTCTGGTTCATCCAGGCAGCACAAACCACGGGATAATACACCAATTGATAAATCGCATCTTTTTCTTTGCTGTTTACTTGTGCCAGCAGGTTGCGGGCCCTGGATTGCAAATCTGAATACTGGTCCAGCCTGCGTTGTGCTTCATCTCCAAAAGAGTAATGATTATACGTAGTTGGAAAGGTTGGCGTTGTGGGTTCTGTCTGGCTCCAGCCCATGAACTCAGGGCGGCGCTCAAAGGCAAGTGTGTAAAAATCATTCATAATGGCTGCCGCTTTTTTTGCAAGCAAATTGCCACACACCTGCTCCATCCATTGCCGCATGTGCTGCTGCACAACGCCGGGTTTTTGAAAAGGCGCCGCATCATACGCCATATCCAGAAACAACTGGGTGCTGTACTCCAACGGCTTGATATCGCCAACATTCAAAACCCAAATCCGGTTGGCTCCATTGTTATACGCCTTCATCATTTCCGATTGTATGAGCGAAGGATGGGTGGTGCCCAGCCACAAGTAATCATGTGGACGGCCCCAATACGATGCATGGTAATATACACCGGTGCCTCCGGTTCGCTTTTTTTCGGCAGGACTGTTCAGCCGTTTGATATAGCCGTAATTATCATCCGGCCAAACAAGGGTTACATCATCCGGTAGCTTTAACCCATTGTCGTAAATATCCAGTACTTCTTTGTATGCCGTAAAAACCTGCGGTACCGATTCTACTTTCTTCGCAACGTGTTTATTGATCAATCCTCGCTGCTCTGTAAATATTTTTTCCAGCAGTGGTACGGCCTCTTTAGATGTTTTCACACCTTCCATTCCGCTATCGTGGACTCCCCGCATGCCCAATGAAAACATGGTTTCCATCCCGCTTACCTGCTTTACTCTTTCTTCCCAGTACTGGTACACCCTATCTCGGTTGGTGATGTAATTGAACTTGCCCATTTCCTTTTCATCCCACTCGCCTACATTGTTGCGCAGCATAGGTTCAGCATGCGAAGAGCCAATGAGGATGGAAAAGGTTTTCGCTATTTCAATATTTTCCGGATCGGTAAAAAAGGGTTGCGTTCCCGGGTGCATGGCCGGCCAGATCAGGTTGGCGTTTAGCCGTAACAGAAGCTCAAAAACTTTTGCATAGGTTTTCGGACCAATGTTCTTTTTTTCGGGTTCAAACGTGTTGGCTGCCCAGGGCAGTAACCCCCAGTCTTCATCATTGATAAAGATGCCGCGGTATTTTACCGATGGCGAGGCTGAAACAAATTCTGCCTGATGGATGACTAGGGATTTTTGTTTTTTCACCGGTACATCTGCCCACCACCACCAGGGTGATACACCAATCTTTTTGGAAAGGGAGAACACGCCATAAGCCGTTCCTCTTGCATCGCTGCCAGCTATTAAAAGGACTTTGGAAATATTTTTTGATGGATTATTCAACACCTTAAGGCCGTAACGTTCCCATTGGTTCCGGATTTCGGAAAACACTGTTTTTGCATGAGCGGAATATTCCTGCATGAGGGAGGAACCAACAGCACCGATGGCAATAATGTTTCCTTTTGCTGAAGCTAGATTGTTGGTTACCACCGGCCGGTATGAAGTTACCCTTTCAATATCATCGGCCAGCAGGTTGGCCGAAACGGAATCAAGCAGGGCTCCTTTCCCTTCATAAACAATGGTCACTTTTTCGGTAGCTGTCACCATTGGGAAAGGAACCGATTGGGCTTTCGCACGGAATGAAAAAAATAAAAAACATAAGAGAAGGATCCGAAAAAGATTCATGTGCAATCGTTCAAACGTACTGCCCTAAATTAAATCGACTATTTCTGCAGCTATCCTGTTCTGTAGCGATTAAATTGGTAAGGATGATGTGTAGTCATCACTCCTTTTCCTGTAAAAAATGTTAAAGAAGGTGCAGATAACGGTAAGCTGAATGGGGACAAAACCATGGGCGGTCATTCTCTGGTGTGGCAAGGACAAAATCATTTATTTTTAGCCCCATGATCAAGAGGCGCCCGGCGGTTACCAACATGCGTATGACCGCAGATGATGTTTGGGCCGTTGTGCTCGTGCTTCCTGTGCTAAGCCTGGCCTTTGGCATAGTGGCGTTTGGTGCTGCTTTATTTCAAAGCCTAATAAATTTTGCAAAAGGCTATTTTCCTACGCTGATATTGGTAACCATCTTTCATATTGCGTTGGTGCAGATAAGTTATGCGGCCCGTCGCCAGTTTCCTTCACACGGGGAAACTGCTAAGCGACTGGTCTCTGCTCTCCTGCTCTACCTGCTCACCTCCTTCCTGGCTATCCATTTAAGTCTCTGGATTTTTGATCGTGTTGGTTTATTAGGCTTGCAAAAAACGCCAGAACTTACCTGGCGCTGCATGCTTGTAGCCCTGATCGGAAATCTTGTCAACGGCATCATGTACGACCTGTTTTACACCTTTGCCAAAATGAAACAGGCCCTGGTTGCAAAAGAAAGTTTGCAGAAAGAACACCTGCGCCAGCAATTTGCCGCCTTGAAAACGCAGGTGAATCCACATTTTCTTTTCAATAACCTCAATACGCTTTCGGAACTGATCGAGGAAGACACCGACACCGCCGACCGGTTTTTGAATGAAATGAGCAAAGTGTACCGGTACATGCTGCGCAGCCGCCACCAATCTTGGGCCTCGCTGCAACAGGAACTCCAATGCCTGGAATCCTACATGTACCTGCATGGCGTACGGTATGGAAGCCTGTTGCGGTTTGAGCAGGCTATCAGTCCGACGCAACTTGCCCACCAAGTTCCAGCCTTGAGTCTTTCCCTGATTGCGGAAGAAGCCATTCGCACCAGCCAGTTTTCCAAAGCGGAACCGCTGGTCATTTCGCTGTTTTCCGAAGATGATCACCTGGTGCTCTCTTATGGCCACAAACCCAAATACCGATTGATTGAATCCGAAGGACTGAACTGGGCGTTTTTGTCCGACCGGTATGCCGAAGAAGGCCTGGCCGGTTTTTCCTGTTCAAAAAAAGCGGATACCATCACGGTTTTACTGCCGCTATTACAACCTATAGAAATCTCTCGTACTGAATGCGTATCCTGAAACCCAAAACAGAATTCCCGATCCTGAACCTGCTGTGGGCGCCTCTGCTCGCCTTCTCGGTTAACTATTTTTTCTTTGAGAAAGCCTATTTTTTCAGCCTGGCATTTTTTGTTTCGGCTACGGCCATTACGTTACCGGCAATGATGCTCCTCTCAAAAACACAGGTGGAATTATCGGGCTATCTCCGGAATAAATACAGACGGTTCGACCAGCGAAAAACCCGCTTTGCGGCCTGGATCTTTATTTCAATGCCGCTGACGCTACTCCTGATTGCCGCCCTCTGGCTTTTTTATAAACAGTTTCCGTTTTTTGCTGCAAAGATGCAGGCGGCAAGCCTGTCCTGGGCCTTGCTGATTGGTGCCGTTACGCATATCATTGCCATCATCATCAACGAAGGCTGGTTTACGTACCGCCAATGGAAAGAAGCCATCATAGATGCAGAAAAACTGCAGAAGATCAATTGGGAAAGCCGGTATGAAGGTTTAAAGCAACAGGTGAACCCGCATTTTTTGTTCAACAGCATCAATACGCTTTCCAGCCTGATACATGAAGACAAAGCCGGTGCCGGCCGCTACGTAAAAGAAATGAGCCAGGTGTACCGTTATCTCTTGCGTAACAACGATGATGAACTGGTTCCGCTGGAAAAAGAAATTCGTTTCATACAATCTTATTTTCACCTGTTGAAAACACGTTTCGGCAGCGCCATTCAATTAGAAATTGCAGTAACACCGCATTGCATGGATTATTTTTTACCACCGCTGACCCTGCAAATGCTGCTTGAAAACGCAGTAAAGCACAACAATGTCAGCAAAGATTCGCCGCTGAAGATTGTTATCAGTATTACCAAAAATGGCTGGTTGTCGGTAAGCAACAACCTGCAGAAAAAACTGGGGAAAATAGACTCTACCGGAATCGGCCTGGCAAACATCCAGGAAAAATACAAACTGCTTGGCCTGCCGGGTGTACAATTAATGGATACCGGGAACGTTTTTACAGCAATGATCCCGCTGGTGGAAAATCTTGTGATTGAAAAAAAGCGATGACGATTCAGGTTTCCATCATTGGTCCGAAACCGAAATCTTAAACAGCCCGAAAAGGTCCGGTTTGCGCAAATGCCGTATCTTGACGGCGTTTCGAACACACCATTCACTCAACGAAGAAAAAAGCACCATGAAAAAACTATTTCTTTTTTTGACCCTGGCCACCGGTGCCCTTGCCGTATCGGCACAAACAACAAACACTACAAACAATACAACGGCTAAAGAAGATATTGGAACCACGGCCTATGGACTGCCTGTGCATAAATCCTATGTACCTGCGGATGCCGCGGAAAGAGCCAAGAAAAAATACGGACGGGCCCTGTACAGTATTGAAAAAACCGCAGCTGTCGACTGCCTTAACTCCTACCTAGTTGGGTTGATCCGCAATGGCAAATTGACAGTGGAATTTATGTGCGACGATCCGAAGATGGTGAAAAGCATCACCAGCCCAGCTTTTATGGATTTTGCCATTTTAAAATAGAAATATCGATTCGAAATCGAATTTGATTACAGCGAAAAAGGCTTCTTCACTTTTAAGGAGAGGCCTTTTTCACCGTTTTTAATGTTTGGTGAATGGTATGGAGCAATCCATCGGAATAGGTATCTGAGCCCAGTTCCCAAAACATAATCCCTCCCAGGTTTTTATCAATCACATACTGTGTTTTCAGTTCCAGGGAACGCTTGTCATCGAAGGTGGCGAACAGCTTTTTTTCGGGGTGATACGCATAAGTTGCTTTGGTTACATCATCCCAGAAAAACTGATAGCCGGCTTTTTCTGAAAGTTCCTGGTGGAAACGACGAAAAGCCTGCGACATTTTAAATGTTCCGGGCTGGTAAAGTCCATTGTTTTGCGCCGGAACACCTTCCCAAATGCGGGCATAAAATGCAGCGCCGATAATGATCTTTTTTGGATCAACACCACGTTTGATCAATTCATTAACGGCATTGTCGGTTGATTCTTTTTGTTGCGGATTCGAATAAAGCGCCGTGTGGTGACCTGTAGTTTTTGAAAAGCCGCTCACCAGGTCGTACGACATCAGGTTAACGTAATCAATCTGCGACATTACTTCTTTCCAATCCACGGCTTCATCAAGGAACCGTTGAAAACCACCAGCGGCAAAGGTGATCACCTGGTCTTTTCCCAACGTTTTCCGCAAGGATTTTACCAGTTCCGTAAATGCAGGTTTGTCGCTGGGTGCATACTTATGACCGGGATACCCGGGAACAGCAGGATATTCCCAATCCAGGTCAATTCCATCGGCTTTAAAAAATGCATTCAATTCTTTTACCGAAAGTGCAAATTCATTTCGACCTTCTGCTGTAGCGAAAACATCTGAACAAGGTTCGCAGCCACCCCAGCCACCAAGTGATAACAATACTTTCAGCGAAGGATTCTTTTGTTTCATGGCAACCATTTTTTGAATGGTCAGCGTATCCTTTGAAGAGCGGATCTTGAGCCTGGCGCCGTCCAAGTGACCAAAGCAATAAACAATATGCGTCATTTGCCTTGCGTCAAAACTGTCCAATCGTTCGGGACTTCCCGAATAATACGCCAGCACAGCTTTGTCGGGCTTTTGTGCCAAACTCCTGCTGGTTGTAAACAGCGCAAGCAAGAGCAGTGTGCCAACGAAAAATTTTCTGTAAAGGAAAAAACGAGGTTTCATGTGACCTTGGTTTAGTAGTAAAATATTCGCTTTGCAAGAAGAAAAGCATTACACACAGAATGACTCGAATCGATTTGTAATAGCCGCAATTATTGCAAACCACCTTTGCCGCTGTAAAGCCGAAGGGGACCATCCAGTTCAACTGCTAACACTGTATTATACTGATCCTGCACCGATTCGGGAACAGGAATATACACCAGTCCGGGTACGGGGCTCCATGAAATTTTGCCTACGATCTTATGCGGAAGGGCAGTCTCTTTTCCTACCACGCTGATTTTTTTGATGGGATTGATCAAGCCTTTCACCACCACCTGGCCGCTTACTTTTCCCGGTAGGAAAAGAAATAACCGGGTGGAATCTTTTGACAAGGTACTGGGACCGTAAAAATGTCCCTGCGGTAGGCCTGCTACTGTATTGAATATAGCGCTTTCATGTTTTTTATTCCACCGGCCCAATTCTTTCAGGATGGTAACCTGTTGTGGTGGCAGGGTGCCATCTTCTTTGGGTGAAATGTTCAGCAGCATGTTGCCACCATTGCTGATCACATCGGCAAAAATGGTAATCACTTCATAGGGTGTTTTCCAGGCCGTGTCCTGCGGTTGGTAACCCCAGTTATTGTTGGTTGTCATGCAAAGCTCCCACCAGTGGAAGGTGGGCCTGCTCACGGGGAAGTTTTGTTCTGGCGTATCATAATCGCCATAGCCTTGTATGCGACCGTTAATGATAGCAGTTGGTTTTTTTTGGAGGATGTTATTTCGAACCTTACTGCTTTGCCATTCTTCTGCAGAATGTTCCCAATCGCCATCAAACCACCAGAGGTCCGGTTGGTAAGCTGTGGCAACTTCGTCAATCTGCGACTGGAAGAAATTTTGGAAACGCTGCCAGCGTTGGGGCTCATTTGCTATTTTATACCGGTTGCTGTCTTTGGTGATGGCCGGGTAATCTTCATGGCTCCAATCGATCAGGGAAAAATAAGCGCCTTTTTTGATGCCGCGTTTGTCCAGTGCTGCATAAAATGGCTGCAGGAGGTCACGTTTAGCCGGTGTGTTTTTTACCACGCTGAAGTGATCCTGCTTTGTTGGCCAAAGCGCCACACCGTCGTGGTGTTTGGTTGTGATAACAGCGTATTTGGCACCGCTTTCTTTGATTAGATCTGCCCAGGCTTCCGGGTTGTATTTTTTTGCGGTAAACCCGTTCATTTGGTTCATATACTCCCGGTGAACAATTTTTTTGTTATAGAAGCTCCAACTTTCATCCACGCCTTTCACCGCATATATGCCATAATGTATAAAGATGCCGAGTTTGGCATCGGCAAACCATTGCATTTTAGGTGCGATGGAATCGGCTTTCGTCTTTTGCTGCGCCTGCAGAATACCGGTAAAAAGAATACTTGCCAGGAGACATGTGGTTTTACGTATGATCATTATAGTTCAGTTATTTCAGTATGACCTTTTCAATATAATTTTTTCTTGACTGCAAGGCACCTTCAGACTACTTATATTTCTCTATCCCATTTGCTTGTATACCATTACACCTTTCCGCTAGATTTATTTCGAAACTATGATATGGATAGAGTTTGATTAAAAGTTTTACCAACTTTTCAAAATCTCTCGCCCAAAATGATATGATTATTCAAGCTATATGCTTTTATTAGTTCGTTAGATTATGAATCAATTGATGAATCGCAGCTTCATCCGTGGTGGTATGTGCATAGTCTTCTTTTTGCCTGTCAAATGCTGGTTGAAAAAATTCCATGGCTGAAGGCTTTTGCACCCTCAAGGAAGAATGAAATTCTACCGCTCCTGTTTTTTTGGCCAGTTTGGCTATATTGTCCGGCCGTACGCCACTTCCCGGCATAATGATGATGCGGTCTGCTGCCTGTACTACCAGTTGTGCCAACAGATCAGCACCTTCCGTCGCAAGGGGTTTTTGACCCGATGTCAGAATACGCTGACAGCCTATTTGAATCAATTCTTCCAAGGCTGCAAACGGATCTTTGCAATGATCAAATGCCCTGTGAAAAGTGACTTCCAAAGGATAAGCTTTCTCTACTAACCGTGCGGTCCGCGCCACATCAATGCTCCCATCCTTTTTTAGCAGGCCAATCACCACGCCATCACAGCCTACCTGTTTACAGAGTTTCACATCTTCTTCCATCAGCTTATATTCGGCAACGGAATACAAAAAATCACCCCCTCTTGGCCGGATGATCGGAAACAATGAAATATCTACAGCCTCTCTTGCTTTTTTAATCAATCCAAAGGAAGGTGTGGTGCCGCCTTCTGCAGGATTGGCGCACAATTCGATCCGGTTGGCTCCAGCCTTTTCAATGATTGAACAAGCCTCAATGGTAAAGGCGATGATCTCAATCTTATAGGATATTTTTTCGTTCTCCTGATTCATCTTACTTTATTGAAACACCTATTTGAAATAGCTTTCTGCTTCCAGCACCGTTTCCACTCCCGCCGATTTTACAGAGTATGTAAAGCCTTTGTGAATGGCATAAGCCCCATAGGCTCCTTTTTTATCCAATGCCAGGAAACCAACCTGCAGTTTTTTAGCTCTTTTCACATCCCGCTTTACAATTCGTTCTACCAGTTTTTTGCATGCCTGCTTTGGCGAAAGCCCGCTTCGCATTAATTCCACTACGGCATGCGAACCGCAGGTCCGGATCACTTCTTCGCCCAGTCCAGAAGACGTAGCAGCTCCCACTTCGCCATCTACATAAAGGCCTGCACCGATGATGGGTGAATCCCCTACCCTTCCCCGCATTTTCCAGGCCGCGCCACTGGTGGTACAGGCACCACCCATTTTGCGTTGTGCATCGATGGCGAGCATGCCGATGGTATCATGATTAAACGGACCACCGGGTAACTGGCTGGTATCCCGCTTTTGATTTTCGATATTGATCACCGGTTCGTAGTGCGAATTTTTAAGCCATTCCTTCCAGGCTTTTTCGGAAGTTGGCGTTAGCAGGTTTTCTTTTTTAAAACCATTGGCCAGGGCAAACTGCAAAGCGCCTTCACCCACCAGCATAATGTGAGGGGTTTTTTCCATCACCAGGCGGGCTACAGAAATCGGGTGTACAATGTTTTCCAGAAAGGCAACCGATCCGCAATTGAGATCACCATCCATGATACAGGCATCCAACGTCACCTTTCCATCCCGGTCGGGAAACCCACCAAGTCCTACGGTTTGGTTTTCGGGATCCGCTTCAGGAATACGAACCCCGGCTTCCACGGCATCCAGCACGCCTCCGCCTTTGCTTAAGGTCTTCCAGGCTTCTGCGTTGGCAGCCTTGCCAAAATCCCAGGTAGATATTACAATGGGCTGGACCGGTGCAGCCGGTTCTGCTGTAACTCCCGCAAGGGAACGATTAAAAAAAAGCGTCGCGGAAGATAAAAAGGAGGTTTGTAAAAACTTTCTGCGGTGAAACATGCGTTGGGTTTTCGTGTTGTGATTAGATAGCAAGGTGCAATATATTGTTTAGATAGAACAATTGGTTTGTTGCCAAATTTCGTTGATGACAAAATGGGACATTAAATTTTTACAATCAATTTTTGATTGATGCAATCCGTTGGTGGTAGTTACCGATTGAACGTTTCTTGTTCCGATATACCAGGTAGTCGGGAAAATGATAGTTGGAACCTTCCTTTTTAACTCATTTTATAATAAAAAGAAAGAGTAACGTATATTTTAAACTACTTCATCTTACATAAAAAAACGCAACTTTTCTCAATAGAAAAGTTGCGTTATTCTTTCAATCAATGCAGTTAATCATCTTCCCATCCAGCCCCCATCCACGGTGAGAATAGTACCATGAACATAAGCCGAAGCCGGTGATGCCAGGAAAATTACCGGTCCTTTAAAGTCTTCCGGTTCACCCCAGCGGGAAGCCGGAATGCGGTCCAGTATGGATTTGCTTCGTATTTCATCACCCCTGAGTGCTTCCGTATTATCCGTCGCGATGTATCCCGGTGCAATGGCATTCACATTTACGCCTTTGGAAGCCCATTCGTTGGCAAATGCTTTTACTAGCGAGCTTATTGCGCCCTTGCTGGCTGCATATCCGGGAACATTAATGCCGCCCTGGAAACTTAACAGCGAGGCGGTAAAGATCACCTTACCACTGCCGTTTTTGATCATTTCTCTTCCAATCTCTCTGGTCAGGATAAACTGGGCCGACTGGTTAATGGCAATCACCTCGTCCCACATATCGTCGGGATGTTCGGCAGCCGGTTGCCGCTTGATGGTACCGGCATTGTTCACCAAAATGTCGATGACAGGAAATTGCTCCTTCACCTGCTTGACAAACGCATACAACGCCACCCGGTTCGAAAAATCGCACTGGAATGAATAAAACTTTCTTCCCATGCCTTCCACTGCTCTTGCTACACTGCTGCCTTCTTTTTCAAGATTTGCCGAAACGCCGATGATATCGGCGCCAGCTTCTGCCAGGGCTTCCGCCATAGCTTTCCCGATCCCTCTTTTGCAACCTGTTACCAACGCAATTTTTCCATCCAGCCGAAATTGTTCCAGTGTATTCATGTGTTGTACTTATTAGGCTATAAAAATATTTCCTTCCGGCATATAACCGTCCTGAAATGTTTGCCGTTAGCGAGGCCTGTTTCCAAAATGAATAAATAGATGCCCCTTAATTGAAGTTTACGATGGGTAGCCAAGAGCCTGTTATTACATTTGCCCTGTGAAGCCGAAACTCGATAATCCTGTTTTTGATGCCTTGATTTCCGGTGATCGTCAGTTTGCGAACGGAACGGAGAATGTCAATTATTTTGACTCGGAGATCTCACCTTTTGTTGGCATCAAAACCGGTTATGAAAAAGGATTTGATGACCTGTTTGCCCTTTTACCGGAAAGCCGATTTGTTTTACATGCTACACCTGAAAACATGGAGACGCCACAAGGCTGGAAACTTGTCCAGAAAATACCGGGCATTCAAATGATCCTGACCGATTCTGCAGTTTTTCCATCACTGGTTTCAAAACCCGTTCCTTTAGGGGAACAGCATGTAGCTGAAATGGTGGAACTGGCAACGCTGACCCGACCAGGGCCGTTTGGATTAAAAACGATTCTGTTTGGAAACTACCATGGGATTTTCCAGAATGGAAAACTCGCCGCAATGGCAGGGCAGCGTTTGCATCCTTACAATTTTACTGAGATCAGTGCTGTATGTACCCATCCGGATTTCCTGGGAAAAGGTTATGCGGCTGCCTTGGTGCAGCACCAGGCTGAATGTATCCTGGCAGCGGGAAGAAAAGCATTTTTGCACGTACGCAAAGACAATGAAAGAGCCATAACCCTGTACCAAAGATTAGGGTTTGTTTATTCCGGCGACATGAACTTCTATTTTATGAAACGACTCGCCTGAAAAACTACTGTTCATTCATAATCGTCCAGCCTCGGTTTTACTTTATTATAATGGAAGCCTCAAAGCATAGAGGCGTCTTCTTTTCCCGGTGCCTGGCCTTTGTCTTTTTCTTTTTCTTGTTCAATGGCAGGAATTTCTTCCTGATAAATTAACCCGTTTTTAGCGGCATGTTCTGCGGCTTCCACTGTGTTGTCAACAATCAGCATTTCAACTTTTGCTTCTAGCAGCGATTTGGAAACATCCATCGCAATCTTTTCCCGCTCAGGCAATTGCACGTCGCGAATATAGATGGCCAGAACCCGGTTGGGGAACTGCTTTACCACTTCCTGGTAGATCGTCGGGTCTTCCTGACCGCTATCGCCAACCAGCACAAAATTCAGGTGCGGGTATGCTTCCAGGATCTGCTTGATTTCTTTAAACTTATGTCCCATGTGTCCGCCGCGTAAATTGGTGCCACCGCCAAAACCAATGTCACGTAGTAACAACGGACCGGCAGGAATCTCATTCAGGTCCAGGAAATCTTTCAGCAGGTCATAGGTATTCCAGGGACTGCTGCTTACATAAAAGAAGGGATTGTTCCGTTTGCCGTTCCGGCCTTTCTGAAGTGATTTATAAAACTCCGAAACCCCGGCAAACGGCAATCGCGTTCGTGCATTGCTCAGCAAAACTGTTTTACCCATGGCCAGGAGGTTGGTGGCGGATGTTTGAATAACGGTGTCATCAATATCACTGATAATGCCGTATTCCGCATCCGGCGGTGGTATCATCACTTCGGCATGTACTTCCAATCCTTCCAGGAAAGGAATCGGCGCCTGCTGCAGGCGAAGTGGAATATGATGCCAGAGATCTTCAGCAATGATGGGTGTGAGTGGGTTCAGGTCCAGAACAAAATAACCTTCCCGGTCAGTGGTTACCGAATGCTCTTCACCGGGCAAAGCAACTTTTAGTATGGCCCCTTGCACTTCATCACTTTCAAAGCGTTTGTACATGTTCAGCAAGTTATTCAGAACCGTGTCCTTATCGCCGGCACTGGTGATGCCTTTGTCTTCCAGCACCCGTCCTTTGATATACACCCGCCTTGGCGTGCCATAAGTGCGGTACGGCACAATCTGTACCGGGTCGTTCAATCCAAGGCGACGGGTTAACCCGGCACGCAGATCATCCCACCTGTCTTCAACCAGCGATAATGATTTTTGAAAAAGATTTTTCCAGTTTGACATGGTCGATTAATTACAAAAAAGGGCATGCATTTTTCGGGCCACTCCCCTTTTGAAAAACCGTATGCTTTTCTCAAGTTCAGTGAACAACTGATTAACATAGCTTGTATTAGCGAAATAAGATCACCAGTGCACCTAGCAGCGTTAATACGATCACAACTTTTCGGTAGCTGTCATCCCTGATTTTGGATACGATTTTGTGTCCGGCAAAAAAGCCAAGCAGCAAAGCGGGCAACAGCAGTAAGTCGATCCACAATGTGGCAGGTGTAATATTTTTCCAGTACACCACCTGGAAGGGAAGTTTGAAAAGATTGATGACAAGAAAGACCCAGGCGGCCGTTCCGATAAAATCATTTTTGGATAGGCGCATGGCAAGGAAATAAATATTGGAAAAAGCCCCGGCCAGGTTGCCCAGCATGGTGGTAAAACCCGACACCAGGCCCATGGTCCCAACAAAGGCAAGGTTGTGCGGAACGGTCTGCCGTTTGCGAAGCTCAAAAAATAACATGCTGATTACCGTTAGTATAATGATAACTGCCATGATGTTTTTAAAGACATCTTCATTTATGTTTTTGCCCACAAACACGCCAATTAAAATTCCAAGCATCATCCAGGGCATCAGCCGGCGAAAATGATTCCATTGCGCATGACGGTGATAGTAGGTCACGGCCAAAATATCCGCAGCACAGAGCAGCGGCAAAACAATTCCTGTAGAGGCTTTGCCGCCAAAGACCAGGGCCATGATGGTCACATTCATCATGTCGATGCCTTTAATGCCGGCCTTTGACAAGCCAATGATAAAAGCCGCCAGGAGAATAAGGAGCCAGTTGAACACGGAGCTTTCAAAAATGCCAGCCATACAAGTGAAATACGGTGATAAATGCTATACAGTAAAAACGGTGTATCAATATTCTTGCAGAAGTTTTCCGTGTCGTCATGTTAACTGATAAAAGCGTATGGCATTTTCAAAAAAATCAGCTGCTTTTCATTTTCAGGAAATGGAGAAAAATAGTCGGTAACAATGGACAATACCTCCTCGTAGCTTGCCGCCAGCAGGCAAACCGGCCAGTCGGATCCGAAGAGTAACCTGTCCGGACCAAATACGTTTACAACTGTATCGAGGTAAGGCCGGAAGTCTTCTTTTTTCCACGAAACCCAGTCGGCTTCCGTTACCAGTCCGGAGATTTTGCACCAAACATTTTCCCTTTCTGCCACCGCTGCCAGGTTCTTTTCCCAAACCTCTCTTTCGCCTTTTTTAATAGGCGGTTTTGCAATATGATCAATAACAAATCGCTGATCCGGAAAGGCTGTCACCAGTTCTTTTGTATAGGGCAATTGGTCGGGAAAGATCAGGATATCGTATGTAAAATTGTATTTATTCAACAATCCGATTCCATTTTGAAAGGCCGGTTGCAACATCAAATCCCGTTTCGTTTCTCCCTGCAGAATGTGCCGGAAACCTTTTAATTTTTTGTGCAGGGAAAAACGTTCCAGCCGCTCTTTTATGGTATCCAATTGAAGGTCTACCCATCCTACAACGCCTTTGATCATATCGGCTTCTTCTGCAAGCTGCAGCAGAAAATTGGTTTCGTCTTCCGATTGATCGGCCTGCACAGCCACACATCCTTCTACACCATTCGCTTCTAAAACAGGTGCCAGGTGTTCCGGTAAAAAATCTTTTCGGATAACGTCCATGTCCTCCGTGATCCAGGCATCTCTCAGCGGGTTAAATTTCCAGAAATGCTGATGTGCATCGATGATTCGCATAGCATTGATTGGGTTTAAGAGGCCAAGATATTTATTCTTGCCTTCAGTTCAGGAGAGAAACTGCCGTAATCGTTCGGCATTGTACAAGGCATACCCGTTTCCATCGTTGTTGAAATACACAAAAACCTCTTTTCCCTGCCACTCCCATTCGCGAATGCGTTGCGACCACCAATGAAGATCCGCATCTGAATAAGATCCGCTGTACAAGTGGTGCGGATCGGGGCCGTGCATACGTACATACACAAATGGCGCTGTTGACCTGAGAACGCAAGGGAGGGCTGCGCCACTCATGACACAATAAGCAGCACCAAATTCTTCCAGCAACTGAAACACTGCATCCTGGTGCCAGGAAGGATGCCTGAATTCAAAGGCAAGGCGGATCCATGGAGGAACGACTGTCAAAAAATAATGGAGCCTTGCCAGGTCCACCGGGAAATTCGGTGATAGTTGTACCAGCAGCACCGCTCTTTTATCACTCAGCACATGCCAGCTTTCTTTGATGCGATGAACCCATTTCTCCGGCGCATACAGCCGCTTTGTATGCGTTAGATGACGGGGTGCTTTTACCGTAAACAAAAAGCCGTTGGGCAGGCGGCGCTGCCAGCTTTGAAATGCTGTTAGTTTGGGCCACCGATAAAAGCTTGCATTCAGTTCAACGGTGTTCGCTACCTGTAAATAATACCGAAGCCGTTCCCACACCGGTGTGCCGTGCGGGTAAAGAATGCCCTGCCAGTGGTCATAACTCCAGCCCGATGTTCCAATGTGTATGGCCATACCGTAATTGATGTTATCGATTTTCTTTCAATGGAATCTTTTTCTCTTTACCATCCATCACAAATCATGCAATATGGCTTTAGGCTGTAACGTTTCAAGCAAAATTTATGGGTATGAAAAATGGATTTTTCCTGCTGGCTTTTTTTGCAGCACTGGGTTTGGCAATGCCGGCAGCAGCACAGGACACAGAGTTGACACCCGCTTCCTCGGGAAAAAATATGTTAGGTATCCGTATCAGCAGCAGTGCACCTGCCGTCAATCATTCCATTACGTATAAACGGTTTCTAAACCCTACCTTGGCGGTGGAAGGCTTGCTTTCATTTACCGACCCGGGAGCATTGGGTGTTTTGTTAGAAAAGCACTCCCCTTTTGCTACATCCGGTATCAGTTGGTTTTGGGGCGCCGGTGCTTATGCCGGTTTTAGTGGCGGCCGTCGTTTTGGCGCCCAAGGCGTTGTCGGACTGGATTTTATCATGCCAACGCTGCCGCTTAACCTGTCCATCGACTGGAAACCCGAACTCAACTTCTCCAAACAATTTTCGTTTGAACCAGCTGCAATCGGTTTTAGTGCCCGGTTTGTTTTTTAACGATCAGCTTTTTTATTTATTTCAGCCTGATCTTCCAGTGACAAGAAATGATTTCTGCATAACAAAAAAGCCGTCGACATTCGACGGCTTTTTTGTTTTTATAGCATCAGCTTATTGAATGGCTTTTGCTTTGGCCTGCATTTCAGCAGCTTTGTTAGTCTGCTTTTTGCGGTTGTAATAATCGGTCAACTGGCCCAGAACAATTTTGTAGTTCGCCTTGTCCTGCGGCTTCAGTGTTGTTTCCTTGCTGTACAAATCGTAGGATTTTGTCAGGTAAGGATACACGGCATCAAAGATGGCGTCCATTTTTGCATTCAGCTCTTTTTTCTTGGCGGTAGCTGCCGGCGTCGTTCCTCTTACGGCATCCAGTTGGCTCTGCACATCGTACAATTGTGTCCAGTACAACTGGCTCATGAGCAGGTTCGCTGTTGTTGCATTCGGATTGATGCGCAGCACATTCTTTAACGCATTTTCTGCCTTTGTACGAATCACTGAATCCTTTGCTGCTTCATCGCTGGAGCGGATATAGTTGTACATTTCAATGGCATAGTTCATGGCCAAGGTTTCATTTTCCGGATTGGCATTCACCAGCGCTTCGTATTCTGTAAAACGCTTGCTTTTATCACTGCTCAGGAAAAGTGTATTGTACTCCAGCCACAGGTCTTTGTATTGCGGGAAACGCTGCTCACTCACGGAAAGATATTTTTTCGCATTCGCCGTATCTTTTCTTTCCAGGTTCGAGTTGATCATAAAACGGTAGATGCCTACATAGCTGGTATCGTTCAGGTTAAGATTGATTAACCTGTCGTAATACTTGGCTGCCTGGTCGTACTTCTGTGCATTTTGTGCAGAATAACCAGCATACAAATTGGATGTTGTATCAAACTTTGCATTGGTAAGCCCTTTCTGGCTTAGCACCTCAAATACATTCAATGCTTTTTCAAAGTTGTTTAGCGCCGATGCATAGGTTTGCTTCTGGAAATTGTCAACACCTTTCTGGAAATACGTCTGGTAAATGTCTACCAGGGTTTTGTGGCTTTCCAGTGTCGACAACATCATTTGCTGTCCTTCGGGCTTGCTCGATTCTACTTTTACATAGGCCTGCATGGCATCGAAAGCTGCAGCAGAAAGAGCACTGTCTGACTTTTGTTTTCCCAGGTTATGATAAGCGACTGCTTTGTAAAAAAGTGCTTCCGGGCTGTTGTTGGCTTCGGGGTTTTCAAAAACCTTATCCAGCTTTTCTTTGGCCTCATCATATTTCTGCTTATCAATTTTTTCCTTTACATCATCTAATTTTTCAAGCTTCTTCTGACCGAATGCTGTTGTCATGGTAACGGCAAGGCCTGCGAGTAAGATCAGTTTGCGCATTGTTTTTAGGTTTTTTAAAGTTTAAGCGTTTGGAGCGTCCTGCTCTCCTTCAGATGTATTTTCCGGTAAATTGGTTGTGTCCGTTCCATTATTCTCTTCCGAGCCTGCTTCTGCAACAATTACGTTTTCGGCTGCAGAACCTTCTGTTTCTTCCATGATCAACTCTTCATCTTCTTCGTCCAATTTGGTCAGTGCTGCAATTTCATCGCCTTCTTCAATCCGGATCAATTTAACACCTTGCGTAGCTCTTCCCTGCTCACTGATAGCGCCTACTTTCATCCGAATAGTAATACCACTTCTGCAAGTGATCATCAGGTCTTCTGTTTCGGCCACATCAACCATTCCTACAAGTTTACCGGTTTTCTCCGTAACGGAAATGGTTTTTACACCCTTTCCACCACGATTGGTTATGCGGTATTCATCAACCGGCGTTCTTTTTCCAAATCCTTTTTCACTAACCACGAGAACGGTTCTGTCTTTTTGTGTTTCGGGATTAACACAAATCATACCAACAACTTCTTCGCCTTCATTTTCAACTTCTATACCGGTTACACCAATCGCACCACGTCCGGTTGAACGCACTTTTGATTCAGGGAAACGGATGGCCCGGCCTGAGTTGATGGCCATCATGATGTCGCAGGCACCATCGGTCAGTTTAGCTTCCAGCAACTGGTCGCCTTCCACAATGGTAATGGCGTTTACACCTGTTGACCGCGGCCGGCTGAAATCAGCCAGGGCTGTTTTTTTTATGATACCTTTTTGCGTACACAGCACGATGAAATGGTTGTTCACAAATTCAGCATCCTGCAGGTCTTTGATATCGATGATCGCTCTTACTTTATCATCCGGTGAAATCTGCAGCAGGTTTTGAATGGCCCTGCCCTTGCTGTTCTTTTCGCCTTCCGGAATCTGGTACACATTCAGCCAGTAGCAACGGCCCTTTTCCGTGAAGAAAAGCATCGTGTGGTGTGTGCTGGCAACAAACAGGTGCTCGATATAATCCTCTTCCCTTGTTTTGCCACCCATCACGCCACGACCACCTCTGCGCTGTGCACGGTAATCCGATGCCGATGTACGCTTGATATAACCCAGGTGAGAAATGGTGATCACCACATCTTCTTCCTTGATCAGGTCTTTTATGCTTACCTCATTGTCGAGGAAAGTAATTTCTGATTTGCGGGGATTGCCAAATTTTTCTTTGACTTCAGCCAGTTCGGTTTTGATGATATCGTACCGCATGCCTTCGTTCGCTAAAACCTCTTTCAGGTGTGCGATCAGTTTCATCAGCTCATCGTATTCCTGTTTGATTTTCTCGCGTTCCATGCCGGTAAGGCGCTGCAAACGCAGTTCAAGAATCGCTTTGGCCTGGATCTCATCCAGTCCCCAGCCTGCATTGACGAGGTTATCCTTGGCAATTTCCGGCGTAGCCGAAGCCCGGATCAAGGCAATCACTTCGTCCAGGTGATCCAATGCAATGAGGTAACCTTGTAAAATGTGGGCTCGTTTTTCGGCTTCGCGGAGTTCATACTGTGTACGGCGATACACCACTTCGTGGCGGAACTCTACAAATTCGGAAATAAGCTCTTTCAGGTTCAGGATCTTCGGACGGCCTTTTACAATAGCTACGTTGTTGATACCATAGCTGGTCTGAAGCTCCGTGAATTTGTAAAGCTGGTTGATAACCACGTTTGCAACTGCGTCGCGTTTCAGGTCCAGTACAATGCGGGTACCTTCTTTATTGTTCGATTCGTTGTTGATGTGGGCAATGCCTTCCAGCACTTTGTCATTCACCAGTTCGCCTATGCGGTTACAAAGGCTGTCACGGTTAACCTGGTACGGCACTTCGGTGATAATGATCTGCTCACGACCGCTGGGCTTTGTATCCACATGCAGTTTGCCACGCAGCACTACACGGCCGCGGCCAAAATGGTAACCTGCTTTAACACCTTCCATACCGTAGATAGAACCTCCGGTAGGGAAATCAGGCGCTTTTACATGCTGCATCAATTCGTCGATGGTGATCTCGCGGTTGTCGATGTAGGCAATACAGCCATCCACTACCTCATTAAGGTTGTGGGGCATCATATTGGTGGCCATACCAACGGCGATACCGCTGGAACCATTCACCAGTAATTGCGGAATCCGGGTGGGAAGCACCGTTGGCTCCTGCAGGGAGTCATCGAAGTTGAGGCCAAAATCAACGGTGTCTTTTTCAATGTCCTGGAGCATTGCTTCTGCCAGGCGTGTCATCCGGGCTTCGGTATAACGCATGGCCGCCGGTCCGTCGCCATCCTGGCTACCGTAGTTACCCTGGCCATCAATCAGCGGGTAACGAATGTTCCATTCCTGCGCCATCCGCACCATGGCGTCGTAAACGGCGCTATCGCCATGCGGGTGGTATTTACCCAATACTTCACCCACAATACGGGCACTTTTCTTATACGGTTTGCTGTGCCCCATGCCCAGCTCATTCATCGCAAAGAGAATCCGGCGGTGAACCGGTTTCAGGCCATCCCGAACATCGGGAAGGGCTCGGCCTACGATCACCGACATGGAATAGTCGATGTAGGCCGTTTTCATTTGCTCTTCGATGTTGATGGGAATTATTCGGTTGAAATCAGCGGTCTCCTGGGGTTGTAAATTATTTTCCATTCTGTGTTCTTAACGTCAAAATTATAGGTGTGCAAATCTACCTTTTTTCACTCTAAAAATGAGAGAAAATGCAGCGTTTGCTGTGTCAAATTGGCCTATTCTTTACCAACAGGGTGTTAATCTTTACCAACCCTGTATGAGAATGGGCATAGTATTTTCATTACGGTATATGTATGTAAATGTGAAATTGTTATGGTGTGCTATTATCTGCTTCGGGATAACCAGGAAATGGGTCCCTACACACTGACCGAATTAAAGGGGAAAACACTTTTTGAAACGGACCTGATCTGGGTAGAGGGGGAAAGTACGCAATGGAAAATTCCCACTGAGATCACAGGTCTTGAAAACATCACCTTGGCTGAAAAAAAACAGGCAATTGCGAAGTCAAAAATACATCGGAAAAAACTGGCTGAACCCCAATTTCCGGTAATTGGTAGCGACAGTCTGTCACCAGCTGAGGGGCTTGATAAATCCGTCTATCTTCCACCGGATGATTACACCCCGCCCTCATTTGATGAATTGAAAGAAAAATATGCCCAAAAGAAACCACAAAAAAAGGTCTGGAAACGCCAGGTCAATATTGGGGCAAACCTTATGGGGCTATTGACCCTTCTTATCGGGTTGGGACTTTCGGCTTATATGATCAAAAAGGCGGTAGAAAATATCGATTTCGAACCTACAGTTGCCTCAGCGCAAGCGGTGGAAATCAGCCCTGAAACCCTTCCTTCGAGTACGGCGACCCATGCTGCTTTTGCAAGCTTTTTACCTGCAGCCGAAAAATCAGTTCTTATTCCCGACACTACCGCTGTTAAAACGGTAACCACTGCAGTCGTAAAAGAAGAAACCGCTCCATTGAAGCCAGAAACCAAACCAAAAGAAGCGCAGGGTCCAGCCATTGAAGCCAAAGAATCGGCTGCAAACAACACAGCGCTAAATACATCCTCATCCAATGCATCCACAAATGCAACTGATGTTGCAGGCAATACAAGTGCAGCAGAGGCTAAAGCCGAAGAAGAAAGCGAAAAACTTAAGCCAGCGGAAGAGAAAACAGAAGCCAAACTATCATTACGGCTTTCTGCCAACAACTACGACGTAGGATTTTTAGGTGGAATCAGCAATCTTCAGATCTCCGTTTCCAATCCTTCCTCGCAGGAAGTCAGCAAAGCCCTGGTGGAAGTTGAGTTTTTACGGAAGAATGGCAAAGTTGTCGGCACCCAAACAGTAACGGTTACCGGCATTGCCCCCGGCGGTTCAAAAACAATTTCTATCCCGGACAATAACCGCGGCGTCAGTGTCCGGTACAAAGTGGTGAAGACTGAAAGCTAAAACAGTTTTGTTGATACAAAATAAAATGAACCCCTGCCCTGAGCGGGGTTCTTTCGTTTCAGCAGGTTTATCCACCTATTTTTGAGGACGGAACCCATATTATCGCAATCGCTAACAAAAGCATTGCAGCGAAACCTAAACCCTTTCAATTTTCGGGAGAATCATCTATGCGGCAAATTTTACTTTTCGGAGCAGGCAAATCATCCACGGCACTCATTACCTATTTTTTGGTGAATGCAAAAGCGGAAAACTGGCAGCTAACCATTGCAGACGCCAACAAGGAAAACATACTGGAAAAGATTGGTGATTCGCCTTATGCGAAAGCGATTGGATTGGATATCAGCGACAGCAAAAAACGCAGCGATTTGATTGCAGAAGCAGACATTGTTGTTTCCCTCCTACCCGCTACGTTGCATTACCTGGTGGCGCAGGATTGCCTTCGATTGAAAAAGAATTTGCTCACAGCATCGTATGTAGATGAAGCCATCCGGGGGCTGAAAACGGAGATTGAAAACGCAGGCCTTCTTTTTTTATGCGAAATGGGATTGGATCCGGGTATCGACCACATGAGCGCAAAGCGGATGATTGACGCCATTCATGCAGAAGGCGGAAGCATTACATCTTTTTATTCGCATTGTGGCGGACTGGTTGCTCCCGAGAGCGACAACAATCCCTGGCATTACAAGATCAGTTGGAATCCGCGAAATGTGGTGCTAGCCGGAAAAGCAGGTGCCATCTTTAAAAAGGATGGTGAAATTGTTGAACTGGAATACGATTCCTTATTTGGAGAAAAAAGGTATGTGCAGGTACCCGGTGGCGAGCCGCTTTGTTGGTATCCCAACCGGGATTCGCTTAGTTATATTTCAAAATACGGATTGGAAGAAACTGAAACATTTATCCGAACAACCTTGCGTCATCCTGATTTTATGTATGGCTGGAATAACCTGGTTGAATTAAAGCTCACCGACGAAACCATCATGTACGATACGGATGGTAAAACCCTGATGCAGGTTTTCAAGGAGCATTTGGACAACATGGGTTTTGGTGAATGGCTGGAAAAAAAATTGCACGAACAATTTGACTCAACCAAGTCCCTGCTTTCGGAACTGGTGAACCTGGTAAAACTGGAAGAAGAGGCTTCGGAAAAAGGCATTGACCCGGTAGACGAGTTTATGATGGTGGATGATAAAGGCGATCTGCAAAAAGTGGATATCGATGATTTGAAAGTAAACGCGGCAGCCACCCTTGCCGACAGGATGCACGACGCCAATCTTACCCTGAAACAACTTTTCTTTTTGGGATTGGATGATGATAAAACCATTCTTAACAAGGGACGCTGCAGCATTGCCGAAGTGCTGCAATTTTGTTTGGAAACCAAACTGAAACTGGAACCCGGCGATAAGGACATGATCGTTATGCTGCACGAACTGGCGTTTCAAAAAGACGGTCAGGAGTTTAAAGCAACCGGCTTGCTGGAATTAAAAGGCGACGATGCTGTACACACTGCGATGGCCAAAACCGTTGGTCTTCCTTTGGCCATTGCAACAAAACTGATCCTTAATGGAACGATCACGTTAAAAGGCTTACAGATACCTGTCAGCAAGGAAATTTACGAACCTGTTTTGCAACAACTGGAAGCAGAAGGTATAGTTTTCCGGGAAGAAACTTCGGCGATAAAAACTTCATAAACCAGCTAAGGACTTCAATAGTGGCACTGCTATTTTCATGCCTTCGGTGGCCGGCTTTTCAATGGCCGTAAGATTGGGTATTCCCTGCAGGGATGGGATCTTCTTATCGATGACAAATTTGGGAATACCTGTTGGGGCATAATCCACCAGGCCCGCCGCTGGATAAACCACTAGGGATGTCCCAATGATCAGGAAGATGTCGGCTGCCTTTACCATTTTTGCTGCTTCCATCATCATGGGGACAGGTTCTTCAAACCAAACTATGTGCGGACGAAGCTGGGCCCCGTCTTTGGCTACATCGCCCATTTGTATATCTCCATGTACAGGGTAAATCAATGCCTCATTTTTTTCGCTGCGCATTTTCAGGATTTCCCCATGCAGGTGCAGCACTTTTGTGGAGCCTGCTCTCTCATGCAAGTCATCAATGTTTTGCGTGATGATCTGGACAGAAAAATCCGCCTCCAGCCGTGCCAGGGCATAATGTGCTTCGTTGGGCGCCGCTTCCATTACATTGCGACGACGCAGGTTGTAAAATTCCTGCACCAGGGCCGGGTTTCGCTTCCAGGCCGTTGCTGTGGCGACTTCGTTGATGTCATAGCCTTCCCAAAGTCCATCGCTGTCGCGAAAGGTTTTCAGCCCGCTTTCCGCACTGATGCCGGCACCGCTCAACACAACCAGTCTTTTTTTGTTCATAATTAAATTTAGTTCACAAGTTTACGAGTTCACTTGTTCACTAGTTGAATTTCTGATCATGAAAAATAAAGAAAAGTGCATTTAACCCGTAAACGTGTAAACATGTGAACGAGTGAACTTTCCGAGCGGGTAAACTTTTTGCAGTAGTGCAGGAAACAATAAAATATGAAAAGCAGGGCCAGCCTGAAAAGTCATCCGATCCATCCCATGCTGATCGGGTTCCCGATTTCATTTTTTATGGGGGCATTTGTATTTGACTTTCTTTCCCTCGTCCTGGATCAGGAGGCGTTGGCAACGACGGGATATTACATGGTGTTGGCCGGCATCATTGTCGCTGTGCTGGCTGCGGTTCCGGGCATTATTGATTTCCTGTATACGGTTCCGCCAGAAAGCTCTGCTAAAAAAAGAGCCGCTAAACATGGCTTGCTTAACGTCATCAACCTGCTACTTTTTGTAACTATTTTTTTCCTGCGGAAAAATGACAGCATCTCCCCGGCAATGATTGTTGTATTGGAAGGGATTGGTGTGGGCATACTTTCAACAGCCGGTTGGCTGGGTGGTACGTTGGTTTACCGCAACCAGATTGGTGTGGATCCGCGGTATGCCGATGCGGGCAAATGGAAAGAAGAATACCTGGAAGTTGGCAATGCTCCGCTGCAGGTGGCTACAAAAGATGAATTGAAAGTTGACCAGATGAAGCTGGTGCATGTCAACAAGGAACGGATTGTTATTGCCCGAACGGAAAAAGGATATGTTGCTTTCAGTGATCACTGTACCCACCGGGGCGGTTCGCTGGCTGGTGGTGCCATGATGTGCGGAACAGTGTATTGCCCCTGGCATGGTTCGCAATTTGATGTCTATGACGGCTCTGTAAAAGTGGGACCGGCTAAGGAGGGAATCAAAATTTATCCTATAGAGGAAAAAGAAAATGCAGTTTACCTGCACATCACCCTAAACAAAGAATAAGCATGGCGCACACTGTACAAAAAGCACCGTTTGTTGTTCCCACAACCGACGGCAAATTGATTGAAGAACATTTTGGTCGCGCCGCATCCGGCGAAACTAATCTCAGTATTGCCCACATGATAGCACCACCCGGCTGGAGTGAACCGCACCAAACGCCGCTCTTTGATGAATACACGCTTGTCAGCCGGGGTAAAAAACTGGTGGAAGTGGACGGTGAGGAAGTGATCCTCGAAGGCGGACAAAGCATACGTATAAAAAAGGGAACCAGGGTCCGCTATTCCAATCCCTTTGATGAAGA
Organism: Flavisolibacter longurius; assembly: GCA_014163555.1. GTDB lineage: Bacteria > Bacteroidota > Bacteroidia > Chitinophagales > Chitinophagaceae > Flavisolibacter. The sequence continues at coordinate 185,369 of JACJGO010000005.1, read as the reverse complement.
ATGCGAGTATTGGAGTGTCTGCATTCCGGCATTTTCAATGGAGGAAGTGCAACGGGAAGAAAGCTAAAATTATCCGCTTTGTCTTTTTTGGAATTTTTTTTGTAACCATCAAACAAAGGATTTGCTATGCAAGAACATTCATTTGAGTTATTGTTGAGTGGCGTTCCGTATTTCGTTAAAGCGGAACCCTTTTCGTTCAATGGAGAAACACGGTTTAAAGTAAGTTACAACAACAGTGATGAACACATTTTTACGTGGGATTCAAGTTTGGGACGACTGGCACCCATCGATGATGACGCCGGTACGATCCCTGATGACCTGGAAGTCGCCATCGCAGGAAAACTACAGGCGGGTAAATACTAATTCAAAACAAAGCAGAACAAAGAAGGCAGTAAAAACTGCCTTTCTTTTTGCCATAAAAAGTATGAAAGCTTGAATAAAAATTTGTAAATCTTATTTCTCCCCTGCCAGTTCCATCACTACTTTCCACTCCTCTTCTTTCACTCCCGTAACCGATAGCCGACCAAGACGGAGTATCTCCATGCCCTTCAATCGCTCATCACCTTTTATGGTTTTTAGCGAAACCGGTTTCTTCAGTTTTTTCGCCGGCTTGATGTCAACCACTACCCAGGCATCTTCTTCAGTTGTAGGATCCTGATAGGCTTCTTTAACCACGCTGGCAATTCCTACGATTTCCAATCCTTCATTGCTGTGATAAAACAAAACCTTGTCGCCTTTTTTCATGGCTTTAAGGTTGTTGCGGGCCGCATAATTGCGAACGCCGTCCCAATAGGTTTGTCCATCCTTTACAAATTGATCCCAGCTATACTTGAACGGTTCAGACTTTACCAGCCAATAAGCCATATGCTTCTTTTTTATTTGCGGATGCAAGAATAAAAAAATTATAGATGGCAACAGTCTGCTTCAGCGTTTGTATTGCCTTCTAAAGAAAAAATTTAGATTGACTTGGTGACAACTGCTTCAGTGAATGGTTGTCAAATGATTTTCCGGAAAGGAAAAATGAAAGGTAAAATGTTGGTAAGCGAAATGCCTTCAGCTCAAAAAAATTTAAAGTTCATTTTGCCGGAAACGTTTTCGTACCGTTTCAAGTTCATCGGCGGTTAAGCCTGTGGTTTTTTTCAATACGGTGATAAAGTAGGCGACTTCTTTTTCCGATGCCGGACAGCCGGAATTTTTATCCGGAGCCATTTCCGAATTCAGGAGCACACTGCCATCTCCATTTAAAATATACCAGTACGGCAAGCCTTTTTCGGCACCGCCATGTTTTTCCAAAAAAGCCTGGGCACCACTGTTTTCAAGGTGTTTTTTATTTTGCGATTCATACACCGTCAGGTGAGCGACTTCAAAGTTTTTGTCAATCAACGGTTTTACGACTTTATCATTCAGGGAAGCATCCATTTTCCGGCACCAGCCACACCAGGAGGCATGAAAGATCAGCAGCACTTTTTTATTTTCAGCTTTGGCTTTGGCAAGAACGGGTTGCAGCACAGCATCGGCCGACGGTGCAGGGTCTTTTGTTTGAGCCGAAACAAAAACTACAAAACAAATCAAAAGAAGTGTAAGAGAAATGCGCATGGTCTTGCTTATTCATGGTAAAATAGCGTTTTTTGCTATTGCGACAAAAAGCTGTTTATGATCAAAACTGTTCTTCTTTTTTCTGCCCTGGGACTTGCCTATGTTTTTTCCGTTAACACCCATGCTGCTTCCACCATCGAAAAGCCAATTGCGGATACGCCGCGAATGAAACAATACTGGCTGGTGACCCTGCTGCGGGGTGCAAACCGAACGCATGACAAAGCCACGGCCACCCGCATTCAGGCTGCCCATATTGCGAATATTGAAAAGCTGCATAAGGAAGGGTATATTGTTATGGCCGGTCCGATGGGTTATGACAAAGATCTGCGGGGCATTTTTATCATGGATGCAAAAGATTCGGCCACTGTTTCAAACCTAGTTATGCAGGATTCAGCTGTGATCACGGGCCGCCTCAGGTTTGAGATTCATCCCTGGTGGACGCAGACAGGAACCTATACATTTAAATAGGTTGAACATTATATTCTGAAGTGAATGAAAAAGAAAAATCGCCTTCTACAGGCGATTTTTAATTGAAAAGAATTTGATACAAATACACTACTTTATCGTTTTGAATATTTAGTAGCAAATACCTGGGTCCAGTAGTCACCCACACGGGCCACACCCATCTCTTTAAACGATTTGCTCATGATGTTTTTGCAATGACCAGGACTGAGCAACCACCCCTTAACAACCTCCGATTCTCTGCGATAACCAAAAGCTATGTTCTCACCGTATGTTTTCCAGCTATAACCGGCTTGATCAATTCGATTTCCTGCTTTACTGCCATCTTTGGCGGCATGCGAAAAATAATTGTTGGCATACATGTCATTGCTATGCACCAGGGCAGCCTGCTCCAGTTGCGTATTCCAGCTTAAAGGAGTGGTGGTTGGATAAAAAGTATCCCCGCATTTACAGCCTTTCTGTCGCACCTGGTTGATAAGTTGCAGCAGCAATTTTTTATTGACAGGTTTGGGCTCTGGCTCCAAATAGCTAAGGTCAGAAAATGTGTTTTGTTGTGGAAGCGAAAAAAATAAGGGAAGAACAAACAAAATGGTTTTCATTGCCGATGGTTTCTACATTCCCCTTAACAGTTGAAGGCCCAAATTATTGCCATATCCTCGTTAAAAGATTGTTGCAATAGGTCTTTGTGCTCTGGCTTATTTTAGATAGGTTTTCATCTCCTCCGCATAGGTTTTTGCTACGGCGGCGGCGGCTTCTGCAAAGTCTTCTCCGCCGGAGGCATAGATAATTGCCCGGCTTGCATTAACAAGCAGCCCACATTCCTTTGTGGCTGCTTTTTCGGAAATCTCCTGCAGGCTTCCACCTTGGACACCCACACCCGGAACCAGGTAAAAATGGTTGGGGGTCAGGTAACGGATCGTTTCGAATTCCTGCGGATTGGTAGCGCCAATCACAAACATCAGGTTGTCTTCCGTTCCCCATGACGAAGCTTTTTCCAGCACAGTTTCGTATAAAAACCGGGTGCGATGCGAGGCCACATCCAGTGCCAGTTCTGCTGATTCAATAGCGGCGGTGGTTGGGTTAACAAGGCGCTGCAGTTCAAAATCCTTTGCACCCGGATTGGAGGTCAGGCCCAGAAGGATTGTCCACTTGTTCGGAAATTCCAGGAAAGGACGAACGCTGTCTTCTCCCATATAGGGCGCCACGGTGATGGCATCAAAATTCAGCGTCTCAAAAAACGCTTTCGCGTATTGAGTCGAGGTGTTGCCAATATCGCCACGTTTGGCATCGGCAATGGTAAAATGGGTGGACGGAATGGAGCGGACAGTTTCTTCCAACACCTCCCAGCCCTTAACACCATGAGCTTCGTAAAATGCTGTATTGATCTTATACCCAACGCAAAATTCTTTTGTGGCTTCGATGATGGCTTTGTTAAACTGCAACATGCCTTCTGTATCGCGTGGAAGGTGAGCCGGCAGCTTGGTCGGGTCTGTATCCAATCCGACAATAAGATAAGAGCCCTTTGAAAAAATATGGGAAACAATCTCTTTTCTGGTCATTGGGCAAAAGTAAGGATCGCGGTTTTCAGAACCTGTGCAAAACGCCAAACATCTTCATAGGTGATATAAAAACTAACGGGTGCAATTCTGATCACATCTGGTTCCCGCCAGTCGGCAAAAATCCCGTTCCGGCCCAGTTCATCAAATACTTTCCGGCCATTTTTCACCTGCAGCGAAACCTGGCAACCCCGGTATTCCCTTTTCTCGGGTGTGAAGACTCTAAGCGCATCCTCTGGTAACGTAGCCAACACATCTTTTAGCAATAACCAGGTATAATCTGACAATGCACGGTTCAGGGTAAAAACAGTTTCCACGCCAGCTTCGTCAAATAAGTCCAGCGCTGCTTTGTGCGCCGCATACAATATGGGTGACGGTGTACTTAGTTGCCAACCTTCGGCAGACGCTTCCGGCACGAAGCCTTTTTTCATCAGGAACTGCGTTTCCTTTTTATTTCCCCACCAGCCGGCAAAGCGTTGCAGTGAAGTATCGTTGTGATAGCGTTGGTGGACAAAAACGCCACCAATGCCGCCGGGTCCCGAATTGAGGTATTTATAGCTACACCAGGCCGCAAAATCTACATTCCATTGATGGAGTTGAAGCGGGATATTTCCTGCTGCATGAGCCAGATCAAAACCAACCTTGGCCCCTGCTGCCTGTGCCGCAGCCGTCAGTTTTTCCATGTCGAATACCTGCCCTGTGTAATAATTGACACCACCAATGAAGAGCAGTGCCAGGCTATCCTTGTGCGTTTCGATTGCTGCCAGGATATCTTCATCCCGGATTAACACCTCTCCTTCCCTTGGGCCTATTTCAATGATCGTTTCTTCCGGATCAAGGCCTCGTTGTTTCAAATGCGTAGCAAGCATGTATTGGTCACTGGGAAAAGCCTTTGCCTCACAAAGAATTTTGGTGCGGTTGCCAGCCGGCTGGTAAAAACTCACCAACAACAGGTGAAGATTTACCGTGAGTTGGTTCATGGCTACCACTTCGTTGGGCTCTGCGCCGACGATTTTCGCCAGTTTTGGCTGGATTTGCCGGTGATATTCCAACCAGGGTGCGTCTCCCCGAAAGAATGCTTCAACACCATGCTCCTGCCATTGTTCCAAAACCTGCGCAATTGCAGTTTCAGTGGATTTTGGTTGCAGGCCAAGCGAGTTTCCTAAAAAATAAATGGCATCCTTGCCCTCATACTGGGGTAGTAAAAAACGGTTCCGGAAAGAGGTCTGCTGGTTCGCTTCATCCTGTTGCCGGGCAAAGTCGAGTGTATTTTCAAATGTCATGAGATCATGATTATATAGAGCCGGTGCGGCCACCATCTACTTGGATGCTGGTACCGTTTACGTATGCGGCTGCCGGTGAGGCCAGGAAAGCGGCTACGGCAGCGATTTCGGAAGGTTCGCCAAAACGTTTGGCCGGCACTTCTTCAATCATGTTTTTTTCTATCGTATCGGTTGATGCGTTACTTTTTTTCGCATTGGCCTGCACCAGCGATTCCAGCCGTGGTGTTTTGGTAAATCCCGGCAAAACATTGTTTACAGTAATGCCATATTGTCCCAATTCATTGGCCATGGTTTTGGCCCAAGAAGCCATCGCTCCCCGGATTGTATTGGATACACCCAGATTGTTCAAAGGAATTTTTACAGATGTGGAAATAATATTGATTATGCGGCCAAAGCCTTCCTCCTTCATGCCTTCCATCACTGCTTTTACAAAAATGTGGCTGGTGATCACATGCTGTTGAAACGCTTTGTTGAATTGCTCTTCAGTAGCCGCTACAATCGGACCCGTGGCTGGCCCGCCGGAATTATTGACCAAAATATGAACCGGTCCTTCGGCCACCAGCGATTGTACAAGTGAACGCACTGCTTCTTCATTGGAAAAGTCAATGGTATGGTACCGGTGGGTTTGCCGGAGGGTTGTATCCAAAAAAGCCAGGACAGCTTTCAACGTTTCTTCGTTTCGGGCCAGCAATGTACAGTTGGCACCCATCAGTGCCAACTCTTCGGCAATGGCTGCACCAATTCCCTGGCTGCTGCCGCAAATAACGGCGTGTTTTCCTTCCAATGATAAATTCATGCTACTATTCTTTCCAGTCTTTATTGGGCTTCTGGGGCTGTCTTTTTAGCGAAAACGGCCTCGGTTCGCTTTTTCATTTCAGTTGCCACCTGCGCGGCTTCTCCCTCTTGCGAATCCAACTTTTCAATGATGTTGTGATAACTTTCCTCATCGCGGTTCTGGCTAAGCTTGAACACATGGTCAATTTCCTGTACTTCCACTTCAAACGCTACGATGGCATGCAACAGCCGGTTGCGGTAATCTTCCGGAAGATTGTCATAAGCGGTCGATGATTGATGGTTATACTTCTCAAAGTGCAAACTGGTTTTTTGCAGGACCTCTACCAACACTTCTTCTCCTAAAAAACGCATTTCGCCTTTTACGTGCACCGACATATAATTCCAGGTGGATGCCTGGTGCGGATTGCTGTACCAGGTTGCACTTACATAGGAATGCGGTCCTGTGAAAACGCAAAGCACTGCAGGGTTTTCTGCAAAGGCTTTGTGATGATCGGTATTGCGCATCATATGGCCCGAAAGGAAAAGACTCCCATCCCGCTCTTCAATAAAAACCGGTATCTGGGTGGCCACTGGTTTTTGCTCTTTGTTGCAACCGGCCAAAAAAGCAAAGGGATGCTGGTGAATAAAATCCAGCACAACAGCTTTGTCTTTTTCTTTATAATAGGGCAAATTGTACATTGAAAGATTATTTTAGCCGAATAATGAAAGCGTTTCGTAAAATAACTACATTTTCCTTGTTGGCCTGTTGCCGCTTTTCGTGGCCGCACAAAATGATGGCTCTTATCAACAGGATGAAGCAATGGATCTTTTTCTACTCATCATTGGCGGTTTATTTATGGCAGCTATGTTGGGTGCGGCCATCATTGGAGCCTTTCTTGCCGCCTTTGCCATCCTACTGTTTTTTTCTATCACGACGCTCGGCCTGGTGTCAACATCCGTTGCCATTGGTCTTTACAAACGATCCTTTACTGCAGGCTTTAAAACCTTTTGCCTGATTTTCTTTGGCATAACTGCTGCCGTTCTGGGAGCTGTTTGCATTGTTGTTTTCAATCTTTTTATTCCCTTGCCCATTCCGTCCGCCTACCTCCTTCCCATTGGTTTTTTCGGAGGACTGGCAGGCGGATTGCTCCTGGGAAAGTTTTTATTTTACATTGTAAAAGAGCTGATCGCAGCTCTTGCCCAACGGCTGAAAATTAGCTGATTGTTTATTTTTCTTCCACAACTTCGGCAACTTCTTCACTTTTCATATGTGCATTGCGCATGGAAACGCTGCGGGCCACAATGCCGGCAAATTCTTCAAATGCTTTTTTCGTCACGGCATCATCGCTAACCATGATGGGTACACCGATATCACCCCCTTCGCGGATGCCCTGCACCAGTGGAATTTGTCCCAGGAAGGGAAGGTCATATTCATCCGCCAGCCGGCGGCCCCCTTCTTTTCCAAAAATATAATACTTGTTGTCGGGCAATTCGGCCGGAACAAAATAGCTCATGTTTTCAACCAGTCCAATGATAGGTACATTGAGTTGAGCCTGGCTAAACATGGCAATGCCTTTTTTGGCATCGGCCAGGGCCACATCCTGCGGTGTGGTAACAACAACTACGCCTGTAACCGGAGCCGTTTGCATCAGGGTTAAATGGATATCACCGGTGCCGGGTGGCATGTCAATAACCAGGTAATCCAGTTCACCCCACTGCACATCGGTAATAAACTGCCGAATGGCACTGCTGGCCATCGGCCCCCGCCATACAACGGCGTTTTTTTCATCTACCAATAGCCCGATGCTCAGCAACTTTATACCAAAACGCTCCAGCGGAACGATCATGGCTTTTTCTTCCACGGATGTCATCATGGGCCGCTCACCCCGAACACCAAACATGATGGGTACACTGGGTCCGTAAATATCTGCGTCCATTAATCCCACCCGGGCACCGCCCTGCGCCAACGCAAGGGCCAGGTTGGCCGATACGGTACTTTTTCCTACGCCGCCTTTTCCGCTCACAACGGCAATAATATTTTTCACGCCGGGCAACACATCTTTTTTATCGACGCGGATAGTGGTTGTGCTGGAAGTGAATCTGACGTTGACAACGGCTTCACTATTCAATCGTTTTACGGCCTGGATACAGTCGTGTTTAATCAGGTCTTTCAAGGGGCAGGCCGGCGTGGTAAGCACAACGGTGAAGGAAACATAGGCGCCTTCAATGGTGATATCACGGATCATGTTCAGGGTGACGAGGTCTTTTTTTAAATCCGGTTCCTGAACGGTACTAAGTGCATTTAATATATCTTGTTGTGTCATTTTCGGATTGTTAATGAAAGCGCAAAGTTAACCCAAACACAGTTCGTTGGGAAGAGATATAAATCATGCGTTTTATTTTTGAAGAGATGAAAAAAGCCTTACCCGTCTTCTTTTTGTTAACGTTTTTTTGGAGCAAGCAGTCGCATGCCCAATTTGAAACCGTTAAAGATTCCGTTGTACAGCTCTACGGAATTGTTATGACGGCAGACAGCCTGGTGGGCATTCCGGCGGTAAGTATATCCATCCGGGGTTCCAATCGCGGAACGGTAAGTAACAACCAGGGTGTCTTTTCCATTGTTGCGTTGAAAGGAGACGTTGTGGAGTTCACCCACGTAAGCTTTAAGCCAAAAACGGTAGTGATTCCCCGGAACATTGAAGGCAACCAATACAACGTTGTGCAGTTACTTGTGGAAGACACCGTTTACCTTCCGGCAACGATTATCCGTCCCAAACCTTCCCCCGAACAGTTTGCACGGGATTTTGTCACAATGAAAGTGCCCGATGATGATATTGAGATTGCCCGTCAGAATAACAGCGCGGCCAAACGCCGCATCCTGATGGAAAGCACACCAGCAGATGGTGGCGGTGCTACGGCCATGCAATTCCGGAATGTAGCCAACCGGGCAGTGTACCAGGGACAAACACCTCCGATGAATATATTTAATCCGGCAGCCTGGTCGGAGTTTATCAAATCCTGGAAGCGAGGTGACTATAAGCGAAAAAATTAACACCTGACCTTACATTGTTTTTCCTGCCCTGTGGCAGGAATTTTTTTGAGTAAGGCTTTGTTAAACAACAAAGCCTTACCAAGCAGGCTGCGTACAAAAATGGAAATTTGCAAAAAGGAGTAAGATGAAAAAGGTCATGTTGGGTTTTTTGTTGGTTGTGTTGGGAAACCTGGTTTCAGCGCAAAAAATCGACAGCATTTATTTCCATCTGTACACCGATAGCCTGAAAAAAGGTTTTTACAACTACATCAACGTAGATGGCAAAACGGCCGATGGCAAATGGCTGCCGCTAACGGCTGATGAAATTATTTTTTCTACCGCGTCTGACAGTACGCTTCATTTTAAAAACAATGACCTCTTTATCGACAGTGCATACACCCGCGAAACTGTTACCGTAAAGGCTGTTTTGCGAAGCAATCCACAGGTTTGGAAAGAAGTGACCATACACATTCGCAAACGGGGTTTTGATGAGCCACTCAAATCGAATGAAGAAATTTTGGAGGAATACCGGAAAATGCCGGTGCGAAAGAAGAAGTCTTGAGTGGTGAGTTGAATGTTAAATTTTGGTTTTTGATATGATTTGAAAAAAACTTTTATATCAATAAAAAATCCGCCCTAAAAGCGGATTTTTTATTGATAAGTATTTAAGCGAATTGCAAATCGACAATCATTACTGCGAAAATCACTCTGGCGTTAACGGTTAGTATCAGTCAATATAACTACTCACCATCGACCATTCACCACTCACCATTACATTTTCTTCGCGTCTTCTAAAAATTTAGCCAGGCCGATGTCTGTTAGCGGATGCTTCAGCAAGCCCAGGATAGATTCAAGCGGACAGGTACAAACATCGGCACCCAGTTCGGCTGCCCGAACAATATGGTTGGAGTTGCGGATGGAAGCCGCAAGAATCTCAGTTTTATACCCCTGCACCGTAAATACATTAGAGATCTGGCCAATCAGTTCCATGCCATCCCAACCTGTATCGTCAATTCGACCGATAAAAGGTGATACATAGGAAGCACCGGCCTTGGCAGCAAGAATGGCTTGTCCCGCAGAAAACACCAGCGTACAGTTGGTGCGGATACCGTTATCCGTAAACCATTTGATGGCCTTTACACCGTCTTTGATCATGGGAACCTTTACCACAATATTGGAGTGAATAGCCGCCAGCTTTTTTCCTTCTTCTATGATGGTGTTGAAATCGGTTGTCAGCACTTCGGCGCTGATATCACCATCTACCATGTCACAAATGGTTTTGTAATGCTGGTTGATGGCGTCTTCTCCCCGGATGCCTTCTTTGGCCATCAGGGAAGGATTGGTCGTTACACCATCAAGAATACCCAATTCGTGTGCTTCTTTGATCTGAGCAAGGTTTGCTGTGTCGATAAAAAATTTCATAATGTGCTGGCCCTTACGGGAGGTTTTGTATCACCCCGGCAGAAGTGATGCGTGATCGAATGGCTGAATCTATTTTCGAACAATGATGATGTGACACAACTGGCAATAATTATTTATGCTATTGGTGACAAACGATCAGGGTTCAAATTTCAGAGGCGCAATTTAAGAAGGAAACGTTAAATGGTGTAAAATGGAAATCACGAACAGGAAGGAAAAAAAATTGGCAGGCTACTTACATCGCACCGCTACAACCGCCTACCCTTGCTATCTTCCGATCCTGGGGGAGTTCAGCAGGAGCTGGCCGTATAAGACCTGCCGGTGCAAATATAGGCGATTCTTGTTTTCAACCTGCGAAACCTTCCAGTTAATTTCTTTTACGGCGCCAGCAATTTCTGAAATGCCGGTTGCAAGCCGCTCTGCAGGTTTTTAAAAGGGATGAACAAATTGAATTCTCCCAGGGCATAGGCTGCAATCTCGTACGGGCTGTACACAAATCCGATCCCCTTTGCGGTAACATAAAAATTGTTGTTGGGAGCGATCTTGTTTTCAAACAGCACTTCACTCAGTGCATCCGTTGGTTTGAGTGAAAACTGCGACCGAAGGGCTTTTGTCAGCAGGGGCACCAACTGTTTTTGCCCGGCTGTGGTTAACACATCCGACAACACTATTTGCTTTTTGCTTAGCAGGTCAAAGCTTTGAAACCGGGTGCTGTAATTACCATGGGCGCCGCCGGAATAAATATAGCTGAATTTTGCAAAGGTGACCAGGTTGCCATTGTAATAAGCCAGTAAAATGCGTTCGGTTTGATCGGTGTTGTAAACAAAACCCGTTTCCTTAAAATCGGCCGGTTTCACATCTTTAAAGTCGGCAGCGTATTGCTGAAAAAAGGTTTCTTTTTTATTCGCCATCATGGCGGCAATGTCAGAAGCTGTTGCCTTTTCTTCATAAAGGTTTCGAAGAACTTTTTTTAGCCAATTATCCAATGCTGTAGTGCCGGAAGGCCAAACGGAGCCGGCAAAAAATGTAGCCTGTGGCGATTCGGAAATCTTCGGAAGCAATTTCTTCTCCCCTTCCGTAAACATATATTGAAGCGAAAGACCACTGGTTTCTTTTCCTGCAAACGGCAAAGGATTGGGATCGGATTCTTTCTTCCAATTGCCCGTTACTTCGCTGCCACGAACCGCCAGGGTTAAAAATTCCACGGCGTCCGGCGAAGGAAATGCTGTCAGGTTAATGAAGCCTTTCATAGTAGTATCGTCACCGGTAAAATGCACCGGTACCTGAGTGGATTTGTAATAGTAATACCCGGCATACGTTGCGCCGGCTTTGTGCAGGTGAATCGTCACAGCGTACTTGCCGATTGTTCCCTCAATTTGCCTGTACCAGCCTTTTTGTGCAGAGGCAGCCAATGCGGCGAAAAGCAGAACAAAGGAGTAAATAAATCGCATGCAATGAATTTACGATTTCTTTGCTGCTTCCGTTTTTATAAACTGGTCAGGATTCTTCCATTATCGTTGGAATACGGAACTCAGGGTTGTGTAGCCAATGCACTCATCGGCACGGGCACCAAAAGGCCGGTAATACACCAGCACTGTATAACTATTTTCTGTTGACCAGTTGTTGCCTTCGGTCTGGCTAAAGCTAACCGGGCCGCCACCGAGTGGCCGGGTTGCGTAGAGGTAATTATAATATCCCTGTTTGAGCAGCATTGTTTTTTCGTAGGCTCCCGTTTCGGTGTTGAATTGCATCAGGCCAGTGGTGTCGGAAGCAAAATGCGTCATCTCGCCGAAAATGTATACCTGGCTGCCCTCAATCGGCCGTCCGCCCGGTGGTACATACGTGAAATGTGTATAGGCATAATCGCCCTGCCAGAAAGGATTTATGCTTTCAAACGTTTCAATTGTGTAGCTGCCATTGATATCGCGGTAGTACACAAAAGGTTGGCCGGTACGGCTGCCTTCGGTTTTTACATAAACATGCACGGAATCTTTCCGGTTGTCCAAGATTTCCATGCGGTCGCTGCGAAGGCGGAGGCTGCGCATGTCCAGCCAGCGAAATTCACGGGCCGCTTCCATGCCGGTGATAGCCTCGTCGCTGTATTCAAAATAGTTTCCGCGCCAAATGGTGGGCCGGTCAATAAATAATGAGGTCTGGAAGTTCTGGTTTTGGAGCACGACCACTTTCAGGTCCTGGGGACTCATCACTTTAATGCGCTGGTCGGTAGTGACCGCCAGTTGTAGTTTTTGTCCGGTACGGAACAAGGTAGAATTGAAGGGCTGTTGCACCACTGCGCCAATTTTAGCAAGGTTGGTGGCCACTACAAACCGGCTGGTAAACACCATCTGCGTTGTGTCATTGTTCAGAAATACACGAAGGAGATAATTTCCGGCACGACTAGGCGCACTGTTGCGGTCGGGAATGGTGGCCTGGTAGTGAACATAGGGAATGGTCACCAGGGACGAATTACGATAGGTAGTGATCCGTTGCGACTGAAAACCTCGGATATAATCAAAGCTGGTAAGCATGCTCGGTGCCCAGTTGGCATCGCATAACTGGAAGGAATAATAGTAATTTTTTACCCTTGCATCCAGGTCATCAAATTCCAGTTGGAGCACATCGGGGCTTCCAAGTTGTATAATCGGAAAAGAAGTCTGGTCGCCGGAACGAAAAAGCTTGATCGATTTTACGGTAGAACTGTAAACCTTTGTTTGCGCCTGGACATTGAGGGTGGCCGCAATACAAAACAATACGATTACCAAGGTGCTGAATGTACGGGTCATGTTTAAAAATAACGGTTTTCGGCTCGCAGGCCTATTTTTGATCTTTCTTAGGACGAAGAAAGGCAGAAATTGGTTTTCTCCCTATCCGAAACAATTGAAGTATTGTGAATATATCCGCATTCATAGCCCGGCGTATTGCGTTTAACCAGCAGAAATCGTTTTCCCGGTTTATCATCCGCCTGTCGATCCTGGCAACTGCTATCAGCGTTGCGGTGATGATCATCACGCTTTCCTTTGTCAACGGCTTCCAGGAAACGGTCAGCCAGAAAGTGTTTTCTTTCTGGGGGCATGTACGCATATCCTACCTGCAGCCGGGCAAAGCCTCCATTGCCGAAGAAGAACCGATCCGGCAAAATGATTCCCTTGTACGCAGCATCAAAACCAATCCGCAACTGCGGTCCATTCATCCATTTGCCACAAAGTACGCCATCTTAAAAACCAACGATGAAATGGAAGGCGTGCTGCTGAAAGGATTGGATCCCACCTATGATTCTGTCAACTTAAAACCTTTTCTAAAGGAGGGCCGGTGGATGCAGTTTAACGACAGCACGTATACCCGGGAAATAATCATCTCTACCTATACTGCCGCCCAACTGGACCTGAAGCTTTGGGACCGTATCCTCATTTATTTTGTACGACCGGATGGCACTCTCCGGCCCGATAAGCTGACTATTGTTGGTATCTATAAAACAAGTATTGAAGAATATGACCGAACGTTTGCCATTGGCGACCTGAAACTGATCCGGAGATTGAATGGCTGGGAAGAAGACGAGATTGGTGGCTACGAGATTTTCCTCCACGATTATCAACAGATGGGGCCTGTTGCCGATGAAATTCACGAAAACATCCTGTTTCCTCCGCAACTTTCAGCCAAAACGGCCCGGGAGCTTTATCCAAATATTTTCGACTGGCTGGATGTGCAGGATACCAACCAGGCCATTCTTATCACGATCATGGTCATAATTGCGGCCATCAACCTGATTACCTGTTTGATCATCCTGGTGTTGGAACGGCTGCGTATGATAGGCATCCTAAAAGCTGTTGGCGCTTCCAACTGGACAGTGCAGCGCATTTTCTTATACCAATCGGGAATTATCACAATTACCGGTATCATTGCCGGATCGCTGTTTGCCCTGTTATTGCTTTACCTACAGATAAAAACCGGTTTTGTGCGGCTCAAAGAGGAAGCCTATTTTATGGAAACCGCTGCCGTGAATATTGTTTGGTGGCAGGTGGCTGCTGTCATTGCGGGTACGCTGGTACTTTCCGTTTTGATCCTGCTGATCCCTTCACTCCTTGTAAGAAAAATCCAGCCAATAAAGGCCATTCATTTCCGTTAAGGTAAAAGGTGGGAAAGCAGGATGCCGGTGGCAACGGCGGCATTTAAGGATTCAGCCTCTCCCCTGCGCGGAATCGTCACCGGGTGTGTCGCCCTGCTAATCCATTCGCTTCGAATCCCTTTTGATTCGTTCCCAATAACAAGAATGCCTGTTTCGGTTTTTGAAAATTCATGCAGGGGAATACCGTGTAACGTTGCTGCATAAACGGGAACCGTTTGCTCTGTCAGCCAGGTTTCCTCTTTATCGTAATATACGTTCACCCGGCTGATGCTGGCCATTGTTGATTGAACCACTTTGCCATTATATAAATCGGCGCATCCCCGGCTGCAAACAATATTCTTAATCCCGAACCAGTCAGCTATACGGATGATGGTACCAAAGTTTCCCGGGTCCTGTATGGTGTCCAAACAAAGTGTGAAAGTTGTGGCATCAGGCCGGTGATTTTGGAATTGGCGACATACGGCAATCACCTGGTTGGGCGTTTTCAGTTGCGATGCCTTTTCCAGATCAACTTCAGAAATCACTTCCACGCCTTCACGGCCCTCCACCCAGGAGGAAAGTGCATACACATTTTGTACATGCAAAGGGGCCACCGTCAACAACTCCTCCACCACCTTGGGGCCTTCCGCCACAAATAGACCGGTTTCATCACGGTGCTTTTTGAGGCTTAAACTTTGAATATCTTTGAGCACTTTTTTACTGAGCATAGACGAGAGCCACTTTATGATTCAAAGAAAAACGTTTCTTCTCTTTTCTCCCCTGCTATTTTTGTTGCTCTGTCTGTGCAGCGGTTGTTTTACCGTCACCGTAAAAAACTATCCCCCACGAACACCGTTTGTTTTTCAAACCAACATCCATGTAGAAAGCGATAGCCTTGGCAATGATGAAAAGAAAGCCCTGGAAGTACAACTGGCACAGCAACTTCACGACAGCGTTCGGGTACGCGGTGTAAGCAAAGCCATTGGCTGGGACAATGCCATCCTTGGAATCATTCCCCGGTTTTTTTACGAGGTGCTGCAAACTCCAACGGCTTACGATTCGATGTATGCCGCTCAGTCGGTGCAGTTTATGGAAACGCTGTTGCATACCGAAGGGTATTACCGCGACAGCATTACGTTTAAAACCAGCATTCAGGCGAAACAGGATAGCCTTCAGCAGCGGACTATTCTGGATTTTTATGTGTATCCAAACCAGGTGACCAAGCTGGATTCCATCGCATACCGGTTAAATGCAGACACTACAGGATTGTCGGCCGGGATTGTGAAGGCATTGGATACCCTGCAACGCATTGTACTGGATACGACGCTTTCCAGGCCGCTCATTCGCCGTGGCGATGCGTTTTCAAAATACAAACTTGCCTCTGAACGCGACCGGCTGGCCGACCTGTTTCGCAACAATGGCTACATGCGATTTTCCGAAGAAGAGTTGCTAATTGTGTGGGATACGGTAGGGATTGAGTTGCTTCGACCAACTATCGATCCTATCGAGCAGGCCGAACTGCTCCAGCGCCTGGCGGAACGGCGACTCAACCCGGTTGCCGATGTAGAGTTTCGCCTGCGGGAAAACCCCGACAGCACCCGCATAACCCGGTATTATGTGGGCACTGTTAATGTATACCCGGACTATTATGCAGACACCGTGAGCCGGTATCGTTTCTTGGATACTGTTGGTGGATACTTTATTCGCTACAACGAACCAATCTTTAAAAAGAAAATATTTCCCGACTATATTTTTTTCGAACCCGGAAACCTGTACCGGCAATCGGATTACCTGAAAACGCAAAGCAAGTTCAATGCGTTGAGTGCCTGGCGGATTGTTTCCATCGACCAGCAACCGCGGCCCGGTCAGGACACGGCCGATTTTACCATTCGCCTGACCCCGGCCCGGAAATATGCATTTAATACCAATTTTGAAGTCAGCCGCAACCAGGGTAACCTTTCTATTGCGCAGGGAAACCTCATTGGCCTGGGCCTGACCTTTGGGGTTCAAAACCGGAACTTTGCCCGCGGTGCCAATCAAAGCACCACCAATTTCCGTTTTGGTACAGAACTGAATGCCACGCTGAAGGACCTGATCCAGACAAGACAGCTAACCCTGAGCCACACCATCCAGATTCCCCGCTTAGTGCCAGGCTTCATGCGACGCTTCAGCCGGTTAAAGGAAAACACGGTCAATTCGATTTTTGCCCTGAACGGCGGTCTAACCCAGCGCCGCGATTATTTTGACCTGACCACGGTGAACACCTCCTGGGGTTACCAGTTTGGCTGGCGCAACAAGATCTTTGGCATTCGTTTTCCAAACATTGAATACAACTATCTAATCCGCGGCGATTCGCTCAATGAACTCATCGCCAACAATGCCTCCTATCAGTACATTTTCAACACGGGTCTGATCGTTTCGGTATTGGGCAATTACAGCATTGCCGGAAGTAGCGGAAATGTAACCAGCCTGGCCTCTTTCAGTGCGGAGCTTTCCGGTCTGCCCGGGCTTTTTAAAGGAAAGATTTTTGGTACTAACCTGTACCGGTTTATCAAGGTAGATGCTGAGTACCGTCGCACCCGTAAACTTTTCCGCAATGCCTTTGCCTGGCGGTTGTTTGGCGGTGTAGGTTATTCCATGCCTTCTTCCCGTTTTGATAATTTCAACCGCTACCTGCCATTTTTCCGTGAATATTTTGCCGGTGGTCCCAACAGCATGCGGGCCTGGAGTGTACGCCGGCTGGGTCCCGGTTCTGCCATCCGCTCGTTTGACCGAAATGTGGCCCCGGATCGGTTTGGCGATATCCGCCTTGAGGGCAATGTCGAATACCGCATCTTCCTGGCCAACTACAAAGGCATCGGCATCAATACGGCCCTTTTTGTGGATATGGGAAATGTTTGGTTCCTCCGTGAAAACCCGGATTTTCCCGGTGGTGAGTTTCCCCGCTCTTTTGACAAGTTCTGGAAGGACTTGGCGATAGGAACAGGTACCGGTCTGCGGCTTGATTTTGGATTTTTAAAAGTGCGGCTGGATTATTCGTACAAAGTGAAAGACCCCACACCCGCAGACCTGGCGGCGCAAAACAAATGGTTTTACAAATGGAAACCTTTTGAAGGCCAGTTGCAATTGGGAATCGACTATCCGTTCTAAAAACGTAATCGCGGATGTCTTTAAAAATTTACAAATTGCTTTTTGTGGAGGAAACCGTTCTCTAAACTCAGGAGTCTAAAACTTTGAACTTTAAACTACAAACTACACTCCCTTAACTTCCTTTTCGAGTTCCTCAATCGTAATGGCGTCTTCCAACCGAAATTCTCCGATGCGGGTTCGGCAAAGCGAACTAAGATAACCGCCAACACCTAATGCAGCGCCGTAATCATTGGCCAGGCTGCGGATATAAGTACCGGTTGAGCAAACTACCCTGAACTGAACGACGGGAAGGCTAATGTCGGTGATTTCGAAAGCCGAGATGGTTACAGGTCGTGGTTCCAGTTTTACATCTTCTCCCCTGCGGGCCAGTTCATATACCCGCTTGCCTTCTTTTTTGATAGCGGAATGAATGGGTGGCACCTGCAGGATAGCGCCTGTAAAAGCCTGTGTGGCTTTGTGCAAGTCTTCCTCCATTAGATGGTCAACCGGCTGCGGGTTCACCGGATCACTTTCCAGGTCATACGTTGGCGTGGTGGCACCCAGCGTAATGGTTCCGGTGTATTCTTTTTCCCTGGCCATGTATTCATTGATCTTTTTGGTGAACCGCCCGGTGCAAACAATCAGGAGTCCACTTGCCAGTGGGTCCAGGGTGCCGGCATGCCCCACCTTTTTAGTGCGGGTGAGGTTACGGATCTTCCGGACGGCGTCAAAAGAAGTCCAGTACAGGGGCTTGTCTATAAGCAATACCCTTCCCTCTTCAAAACTGTTTTTTTCCTGCATGGGGCGCAAAGATAACGGTTCCAAAGGTGGAGACAATTAGTAACGACTTGTAAAGAAGATTGCCCTTTCTTATTTATAAATCCTTCGTGTTTAAACAAGGTGTTATTCTGAAATAGGAACCTATCGTCTGTTTGCAAACTATTTTTCAATAGAAAACTAGAACCAAGCTTTTATCTTTCAGGTATCGATTTGAATGAAGACTATGACATTTTATCAAAAACATATTCAGCGGATACAAAGGGTTCATTATTCGAACAAAACACAAATTGAAACTGTTGTTGGAACCCGGCATTACATAAACAATAACCTGGACAAACCCCTAAACCTTGACCTACTCTCCAATGTCCATTTTACCTCAAAATTTCATTTGCTTCGCCTGTACAAAAAATATTACGGGCAAACGCCGATGCAATATCTCACCGAAAAGCGGATGGAAAAGGCAAAAGAACTTTTGCAAACTGGAATGACAGTATCGGATACCTGTTACGAAGTGGGATTTGAAAGTCCTTGTTCCTTCAGTACGCTGTTTAAAAGCAGAACGGGACTAACACCTGCCGCCTATAAAAAAGCAATTTTCGCAAAGGTCAACCCGCAATAGTAAGCCAGTTTTACGGTTCAAACCAAAAGAAAGAAAAATGAAAGTACATGTTATCAGCATCCCGGTGCTGGACCAGGAAAAAGCTTTGGAATTCTATACACAGAAATTGGGTTTTATAAAAAAAGTTGACATTCCGTTGGGAGAAGACAGCCGGTGGCTAACGGTTGTAAGCAAGGAGCAGCAGGAAGGACCGGAAGTTTTGCTGGAACCATCTCCGCATCATTTTGAGCCCGCCAAAACGTACCAAAAAGCGCTCTTGGATGCAGGGATACCGTATACTCAATTTGCTGTTGATAGCGTACAAGAAGAATTCGAACGTCTGGTAAATCTGGGAGTTGAATTTAGTTTAAAGCCCACTGAAATGGGCGCTGTAAAAATTGCCGTATTTAACGATACCTGCGGAAATAACATTCAACTGGTGGAAATGCTTTAGGTAAAAGCTATAAGAATATTTATATTAAGTAGCATCTGCCAGCAGTTGCTGCACCGGGAAGTAGACGGTATTTAATGTGCTGTTATTTGTATTGTAATTGACAGCATTGTTATTAGAATTAAATAGGCAAAACATGGTAAAGTTGCCTGGTCAGGTTTTCTACTTTAAAATTGAATTTGCAATTGAGCATGCTTAATAATTACTTGGCATTATAAGATTTCATTTCTCCTCTTCTGGCAATAAAGTCTTCATCTAAAAACAAAACCATTTGTACTGTACTACTGAACAAAAATCATTTACATAGCTGACGCTACTCATGCGAGATCGAAAATAGATCTGATACCTTTCCTGTAACGACTTCTTCACTTTAAAACTAGCAGTTATGAAAAGGTATCTCCTGCTCATTCTCATGCTGCTGCCTGCTGTATCCTGGGCGCAACAATGGGCTAAACAATTCGATTACGTGGATGATATTCATTGTGGACTTTCCCTCGTTGGAAAAGGAGACAAAAAAGGATTTGTCAATAACAAAGGCGAGTTGGTAATTCCCCTTGCCTACGAAGATGCAATGGGCTTTAGCGAAGGAATGGCTGCTGTTCGCAAAGGAGGCAAATGGGGCTTCCTCGACAGCACCGGTAAGGTAGTGATCTCTTTTGATTTCGAAGAGGCTTTTGGCTTTTGCGATGGACTGGCACTTGTCATCAAAAACCGGCAACACGGTTTTATCAACAAGGTCGGTAAGGTTGTAATCCCTCTTCAGTATCAAAATGCATCCAGCTTTGCAGAAGGACTTGCACCTGTAAATATGAAAGGAAGCTGGGGCTTTATCGATACCAAAGGACAGCAGGTCATTCCCTTCAAGTACGCATATGCCATGTCCTTTTCCGAAGGATTTGCCCGGGTATCCAAAAACGGCAAGTGGTGGAATATTGATAAGTCCGGGAAAGAGTTCCCTGCAGACTAGCGACTTGTGTGCAACTCCAGTCTATGAGTGATCAGTGGTAAGTAAGGAATGATTGCACAATAAGCGAATAGTTTTTCTCAGCTATACGAGAAATGTGTGTGTTCAATTAAACAAAATGGTCCTGAGTAAGGACCATTTGTTTTCTGTTTCGGTTCTATTCAGATAAAATAAAAAATTTAGTTTGCAACCTGCACCGTGCCCAGTTTGTAATAAGTATAAATAAAAATGGCCATGGGTATTAGCCCAATACTTTGCCTGATCAAATCCCACTTCGCCCAAACCGTGAGCATAGCCGAAAGTTCACCATCGGAAAGGCCCTTTTGCGGATGTCCCATATAGGTTAACAGGAAGGGTGCAAAATAGATAAATGTACTTCCCATCACCACCAGAAAAATGGCATGGCCGATGTACAAAACTTTTCTGTTAGGTATGCTGGCTTTAAAGCCTGTCACCAGCAATACAAGCCACAAAACTGTCATCAATGGGCTTAAAATTGGAAAATAATCAATACCCCAATGGCCGTAATTTTTAAACATGGAGATATCCTTTTCCCAAAAGGGAACAATGGAAATGGCCTGGTACCAGGCACCACCTGCAACCAGCGCCATAACCATCAGGAAAGGCAAGAATGTAAAGCGGAAAATTTTATTCATCATAAAAAAGCGTTTTTAATGATGTAAAACTAACCGCCCAATAATTCCTTGCCCATCGAAAGCTGATGAAATGGTATTTGTTTGCCATGTGTTAGGCAATCCGCTACTTCAATTGAAGGCTTAACTACAATGCAAGAAATCGGCAGGCTCTATTTTCATGTGTGGTTACCATTTTCGTTTCATAATATAAGAATTACCACACTAGCATTTATCTAATCATTCCTTAATCAGAAGCGTAAAAGTCGTTTCCAGCAAAACAATATTTATTTTACCGAAAAACTAGGATTGTATAAGACTATTGAAATGAAAGTAAAGGAGTGAAACCTATGCAAATGAAACAGCCCGGCTATTTGCCGGGCTGTTTGTATACGAAAAATCCTTTCTAACGAATACTGGAAACGTTTTGGTAATAGTCAAGGATTTTTTTGCGGAGAACAAAATCGTATTTCGCATTTATCAGGTTGATGTTGGCGCGGTCAAGATTGCCTTTGGCGATAACATAATCCACAGTTGTACCCACCCCGGCTGCGAGTCGGGCTTCTGCCGCTTTGAACGAGGTCTGGAAAGCTTGCACCTGGTCGAGTAAGGTTTTGTAACGCTCATACGTATTGGTCATGTTCAGGTGTGCCTGCTCGATCTGCTGGTGCAATTGCATCCGGGTGTTTTCTTCTACCAGTTCGCTGTTCCGTACCTCGAGGTCTGCCAGCTTGATGTTATTGCGGGCCCGCAGGTTGGTGAAGATGGGAATACGCAGTCCCAGGTTCAGCGTATAAAACATATTGTTGCTGATCTGATCCTTGTAAGGAATTTTGCCGGAGGCATCCATCGCAATACTGGAATAGTTGGTTTGCATATTTCCGCCAAGCGTTACCACCGGGAACAGGCTGCCACGGGCCGCTTTCAGTGCGTATTCAGCGCTGCGGCGGCGAAGTTCGACAGATTTTACCAGTGAAAACTGTTGCAGGGCTGTATTGAATACATCATTGCTGCTAAGACCATAACTGGTCAGAAATTCCTCGGCATTCACTCGTTGCAGCGACATGCTTTTCTGATAAGGAACATTCATGAGTTGGGCCAGCGAAAGCTTTGCCGTTTCCAGCGAGTTGCGCAGATTCAGGATATTCAGCTCATCGTTCATTAACTGTCCTTTTACATCCGATACTTGTGAAGGACTGATGGCGCCCTGGCTATCAAGAACCTGCAAACGCTCCAATTGTTTGGTGCTGACATCCCGCTGACTGATCGCTGCTGACAGCATATCTTCTGCGTTTAAAACCTGCAGGTAAGCCAGTATAACGTTGAGGGTCAGATTATCTTTTGCCTGTTGTAATTCCATACGGGAGGCGTCATAAGCGTAAACCGATTGTTTCAATGTGTTTTGCAGGTTAAAACCATTAAACAGCACCACGCCAGAACTCATGCCATAGCCGGCAAAGTTCACCGTTTGGTTTACAAAAGCGTTGGTAAACGGGTCGATGCTTCGTCCCTGGTTGATACCATGATTGAGGTTGGCAGCCAGGTCAGGTAAAAGATTGGCGCGGGCCTGCTTCATGTTTACTTCAGCGGCTTCTGATTGCAGGCCGCTTTGCCTGACGGCAATGTTCTTGGCCAAAGCCGTATCAATGGCTTGTTGCAGGGTAAAATAAGGCTGTGCTCCTGTTTCCGTTCGCAACAGAACGAGCAGCAAAGCCAAAAAAACTAGTTGTTTCATAAACTGGCGTTCTCTTTTATATGTTGCTGAATGCGACCATCCAGCAGATCAATTTTACGATTGCCGTATTCGGCATTTTTTTCCGAGTGGGTCACCTGGATGATGGTGATGCCTTCTTCTTCGTTCAGCTTTTTAAACAGGTCCATGATCTCCTCTCCCTGTTTTGAATTCAGGTTGCCGGTAGGCTCATCAGCCAGAAGCAACCGGGGTTTGGCAATCAGGGCCCGTGCAATGCCTACCAGTTGTTGTTGTCCGCCGGAAAGCTGGGCTGGAAACAGGTCTTTTTTACCCACAATATTGAAGCGGTCCAGAATATCGGCCACCATGGCTTTCCGCTCAGCTCCTTTTACATTCTGATACAAAAGGGGTGTTTCGATGTTCTCATACACTGTCAGTTCATCAATAAGATGATAAGCCTGGAATATAAAGCCAATGTTTTTTTTGTAAAGCTCGGAACGCTGTTTTTCTTTCAGGCCATATACCGATTGCTCCATAAACTGGTACCGGCCTTCCGAAGGAAGGTCCAGCATTCCGATAATGTTCAGCAAGGTGGATTTGCCTGAACCGGAAGGACCCATGATGGAAAGAAATTCACCTTCGGCCACATGCAGGTTGATGTCTTTCAGAATAAATGAAGGCTTGCCGCCGATGTTATACCATTTGGAAATATGTTGCAGTTCAATCATAAAGGCTTGTTGGTAATGTTTTGGTTATGAAATGTGTACCAATTTTTTACTGCATGAAAATCATGCAGTTAGAGATTCTATTTGCTACGTAAGTGTTCGTTTTTGATACAGTGAATGTACGGAAATGGAAGGTCAAACAGGAAACCTTTGATGATAAAAAAAGCTGTTTTGCACAGCCTTTCTAAACTTGTACAAATACAGTTACAGCCTGAATGGCTCCGAACCCGGACGTTTTTCTTCAAAGTCGCACTCCATTTTTACAAGAAACAACCTATTCTGTTCGCAGATTTTTGACCGGGTTGGTTATGGCTGTTTTCATGGCCTGCAGGCTGATGGTGACAAATGCAATCAATAGCGTTGCCAATCCGGCTGCCGCAAATACCCACCATTGCATGCTGATGCGGTAGTGAAAATTTTGCAGCCAACGATCACCGGCTAAATATGCCAGCGGAGTTGCAATCAACAAAGCGATGCCAATAAGAAGAAGAAAATCTTTGGATACTAACACCAAAATATCCCCCAAGGTTGCCCCCAGTACTTTACGGATACCGATCTCCTTTGTCCGGCGCACCATGGTATATGCGGTGAGTGCAAACAATCCAAGACAGGCCAGCATTACGGCAATGCAGGAAAAAGCTGTGAACACGGCGGCTGTTCGCTGTTCGGCTTTGTATAAACTGGCATAGTCCTCGTCGAGGAAATGGTATTCAAAGGGTCGGTGAGGCGCTCTTTCTTTCCAAAACGATTCCAGGTTTTGGATGGTGCCGGCCATATTTTGCCCTTCAATTCGCACGAAGAGAGAGCCTACCAAACGCTTGTCCATAAAGATCAGGAGCGGCTTGATGGTTTCGTGCAAGGACCGGAAATGAAAATCTTTGACGACAGCCTTTATCACGCCATCCCTGTTCTTGGAAATGGTTTTGCCAACGGCTTCCTCCGGTGTCCATCCCAGCGCTTTTACCGCCGATTCGTTCAACATGAAACTGTATCGCAGATTAGCACCATCGTTGGTTGTATCAAACTGCAAAACATCCGTCTGGTTATAATTACTGCCCGTGAGAATTTTTATGCCCATGGTTTGAATAAAACTTTCATCCACAGGAAGTGCATTCACCGTCAGTTGCTGGTTTTGTTTTGTGGTGATGCCATCACCCCAGTTGATGTTCGTAGGCTCTTCATACGCACCTCCTACCGATACAACTCTAGGCTGCGCTAAAAGTGCTTTTTTGAAATCATCATACCGCTCTCCTATTTTCTGGTCAACCGGAAGCACAATCACTTGTTGCCTGTTGTACCCAAGGTCTTTACTACGGATAAAATCCAGTTGCTGAAAAATAAGAATGGTTGCCACCATCAGGAAAATGGAGATCACAAACTGAAAAACGATCAGTGATCTGCGCAAGGTTCCCGAACCGGTGAACGTGAACCCTGCTTTCAAAAGAGAGATCATCCGGGCTCCAGACAATACAAATGCGGGATAGGCGCCTGCTGTAAACGCAATCAATAACGAGGCACCAAGCATTGCAAGCATCACTACCGGGGAAAACAAAACGGCAGTGTCAATGGATTTTCCTGAAACCTGGTTAAAATACGGAAGCATCCAAACCGAAAGTAAAAATGCAAAGCCAACAGCTACCAGGCTTAGCAAAAACGATTCGGTCATGAACTGGGAAAACACCTGTTTTTTTTCAGCGCCCATTACTTTCCGGATGCTGATTTCCGCACTGCGCTTTGCGGATTGGGCGGTTGCCAGGTTGGTGTAATTTACACAGGCAATGAGAAGGATCAGTACCGCAACCACCGCCAGAATGTAGCTGTAAACGATGTTGCTGTTGGGCTCAAATCCATCAAGATCCGAATAAAGATGAACGCGGGTCAGGGGTTCAAGGTGATAAGCCATGTACTGGTTTCCCTGCAATTGCATTTCCTCTTTCGATACCTGTGAGATATACGCGTTTATTTTTTGTTTAAGTCCGGAGAGTTGGTTGGCATCTTTTAACAGCAGATAGGTAATGTAGTTGGCTTCATTCCATTTTTCCGATTTGGATGCCTGTAGCGATGAAAACGAGGCCACAAAATCAAACTGGATCTGCGAATTATCCGGCGCCTCTTCGGCCACTCCAGTGATCAGGAAATCTTTGGTCCCTACTTTAACGGTTTTGCCGACGGGTTCCTTTTCACCAAAATATTTTTTCGCAGCCTTCCGTGTGATGACAAGTTGATCCGGTGCATTTAATACCGTTTTTGCATTGCCTTTCAGCAAGGGAAATGAAAACATGTTGAAGAAAGCGGAATCGGCATAGAGGAAACTTTTTTCTTCAAACAAACGGTCTTCATGCCCCACAACCCGGGTGTATTTCAGAAGCCGTGTAAACGCTTCCACCTCCGGAAAACGCCGTTGAAATTCGGGGCCCACCCTTGTGCCGGTTGTGGCGGTTTTGTTTTCCGCATCGCCAAAGTTGAATTGCCAGGTTACCCGGCTGATCCGGTCAGCATTGTTGTGAAACCTGTCAAAACTTTGCTCGTGCCATATGTATAAGCTTATCAAAAGGCAACTGGCAATTCCTACGGCAAGGCCCAGGATATTGACCAACGCATACAGTTTGTTTCTACGAATGTGCCGGACAGCGATCTTAAAATAATTTTTGATCATGCTATTCTGTTTAAAGCGAATCGTTGGTTGATATTATAAATTGTACAACCGTTGAAAAGAGTTCCCGTTTGACGATTCACGTTAGCCGAATGTTACACAATTCAGTTTTTCATTCTGTTCGCAAGCTTCTCACCGGATTCATTAAAGCCGCCTTAATGGCTTGGAAACTGACGGTTATACAGGCGATGAAGAGTGTAAGGAAGGCTGCTCCCACAAAAGCCAGCCAGGGAAAATCGATGCGGTACGCAAAGTCCTGCAGCCATTTTCGCAGTCCCCACCAGGCCAATGGAAACGAAAGCAGGGAGGCGACAATCACCAGCACCACAAAATCCTTCGCCAGGAGTACAACGATCCTGCACACATCAGCACCTAAAACCTTCCGGATGCCAATTTCTTTTGTACGGCGTACTACAACCAATGTGGCAAGGCCGAACAATCCCATACAGGCAATAAAAATGGCCAGGTAGGAGGCATACAGCACAATGGTTCCCAACCGTTGTTCCTGCTGGTAGGCTGTATTGAGCGCTTCATCCAGAAAGACAAAATCAAAATCCTGGTCACCGGCAATTTCTTTCCATGTTGATTGCAGGAGGGCAATATGCTCGTCGAGATCACCTTCGCGAAAGCGGACAGATACCCGTGGCCGTGGCGACGCATCGTATGTGACGTCGGTAGATTGGCTGAAAACACTGTCTGGCTTTAGAGCCAGCACGGCAGAACGGATGGGTGTGTGCAGGGATTCGATATGAAAGTCTTTTACAACACCGACTATTTGCTGACTGTAGGCACCCGGCAGCCGTTTCCCGATGGGATCTTTCCAGCCATATTCCCGCACCAAAGATTCATTCACCAGGATGTAATTGGAATCGGCGGTATTGCCCTTTTGAAAACCTCTGCCGGTTACAACCTGGAGACCCATTGCCGGAACAAATTCAGCATCGATGGCGTTAAATAAAAAGCGACGGAAAACTTTTTTCTCATCGGTATAACCCAATTGCATCCAGCCATATTCGGCCATGCTGTAAAGAGATGCCGTAGCACTGATGACGGCAGGTGATTTTTGCAAAGAAGTTTTTAACCGCTCGGCCAAAAGATTGCCGGTGCTTCGTGGTTGGTTGGTTGATACCACTACCACATGTTCCCGGTCGAAGCCAAGATTCTTCGAACGCAGGTAATCGAGTTGCCGTCCCACGCTGAATGTACCGATGATCATTACAATGGAGGCCACAAACTGGCCAACGATCAGGGCTTTGCGGAAAAAGCCGATGTTACCGCCAACCATCAGTTTCCCTTTCAGTACTTCCACAGGTTTAAATCCGGAAAGAATAAATGCAGGATAGATGCCCGCTAAAAGAGCAATGACAAGAAGTAATAAAACAAAAAATGAAACAGTAAACAAATTAAAGCTCAGGGTCAGTTCGCGGGCCGCAAGCTGGTTAAAGGGTTTTTGAAGAATGAGGGAAAGACCGATGCCTGCCAGCATGGCCAGTAAGGTGAGCAGCAAGGCTTCGCCCCAAAATTGCCGCACCAGTTGCTGCCGCTCGGCTCCCAATACTTTTCGTACACCTACCTCCATCGCCCTTGTTGCCGAACGGCCAATCGAAAGCGTTACAAAATTGATACAGGCAATCAGCAAAACAAGTATCCCAATAGTGCCTAGGATATAAGCATATTTGGGATCGCTGGGTCGATCCATACCCTCTGGTAATGTGCTGTTGAAATGAAGATCGGCCAGCGGTTGCAGACGCACTTTGTACTCACCCGATTTGTAATTTTTCGCTACCAGCGGATTCATGATCGCATCGATCTTGCTGTTGGCCGATTGCAGGGCCGCATTTTTATCCAGGAGTACAAAGGTTTGCACCGATACATTGGACCAGGCACTGGTGCGGGCCTGTTCGCTCCAGATATGCGGAGCATTGGCAAACGGTATCAGCATGTCAAACTGAATGCTGGATTCCAATGGTGGCTCCTGCACCAACCCGCCCACCGTAAAAAGCAGTTTTGTTTCACCCAGTTGCAGTTCCAGATTTTTTCCAATGGCTTTTTCTTTCCCAAAATATTTTTTTGCTGCCCGGGGTGTCAGCAGGATGGAACTTGCATTGGCAAACGGTTCTGCCTTGTTGCCTTCAATTAGAGGAAAATCAAACATCCGGAAAAAAGTGCTGTCCACCATCATAACCGGATCGGTATAGGTATTGTTAGCTACCGTTACCGGTGGTGCCAGTTCTGTAATGCGGCAAACCATCTCCGCCTCCGGCAGACCTGCGCCTAGAACGGGTCCCAGCGGAATGGGGGTTACCGTATTCCGGAAAACTTCGCCCTGGTAATGCTCTTCCAGCCAGGCCCGGTAAAGACGGTCTTCTTTTGCATGAAAACGATCAAAGCTCCATTCGCTTTTGACAAATTGCGCTATCAAAATGCAGCAGGCAATGCCTACAGCCAGTCCAAGCACATTGATGGCGGTATACCCCTTGTATTTACCGAGATACCGCAAAGCCACTTTCAGGTAATTCTGGAACATAGGTTAGTTTTTTGCCGGGTAATCCTGCCAGAGAACATTGATGATGGTCCACTTGCCGTTTTGCTTGGCCAGGTGGAAATAGTCGATTCCCCACTGGGCTTCAACCTTTGCCGTAGCAATCCTGTCTAAGATTTCAAACACAGTAATCTTCCGTGGCGTTGCATCGGTAATATTTTGGGATGCTTTCCAGCGCTGCGCCAGCTTTACCAATTGCTCAAAGCTCATTTTGGCTTCTTTGCTGGAGCCATCCTTTGCTTTGTAATAACCGCGTTTGGCAAGGTCTTTCGCTACGCTTTCATACGCCTTTGTGGTATCGGCTTCGTAAAAAGCTTCCACGTAATTCAGGATAGCTCTTTCAATTTTTTGCTTTTCATCGTCCTTTTGGGCAGAAGCGGTAAGGGCAAAAAAGGTGAAACAAGCTGCAATGAAAAAGGGGATGATTTTGGGAGTTGCCATGTGGTGTGTATTGTGTAAATAGTTTCAATATTGAAATTGTTGATTGCTCCAGTTTATACCTTGCTGGCCATTTCTAACCAGCCGGAAAGCGCCTGCACAAAGCGCCTTTTCCGAATGATAAAGTTTGCGTATGTTTTCTATTCCATTCCATATACTGTTTTATCCACGCAATTTGTTTTTGTGTTGCGTGCAAATTCACAACCTTGATTGTTTGCTCATTCTGTGCGCAGGCTTTTTGCGGGATTGGCCATGGCCGCTTTTGCTGCGTTCAGCCACACAATCACCAGCGTTAGCAACAGCACACTGACACAACTGCCGATGAAAAGCCAGATGCTGATGTTGATCCGGTATTCATAGTTCTGCAGCCAGTTATTGAGAAGCCACCAGGTAACAGGAATGCTGATCAATACGGATAACATCACCAGCAGCAGGAACTCTTTTGAAATAAGATAAAGTAATTGTTGTACCGATGCGCCCAGTACTTTACGGATGCCAATCTCTTTGAACCTTCTTTCAATGGTGAAAGAGGCCAATCCGGAAAGACCAAGACAACAGATGAAAATGGCCAGTCCCGCAAAGATTTTACTCAGGTCAGCAATCAGGTCTTCCGTAATGAATTTGCGGTTGAATTCCTCGTCAACAAAGCGGTATTCAAAAGGATACTCCGGATTGTGTTTTTTAAAGATGGCTTCAATCTTTGGCAGCGCTTCCTGTGGCTTCAGGTCCTGCTTCAATCGCATCACAAAATAATTTCCTCTTCTCCTGTCGGGAAATATCATCATGGCCTGCACCGGGGCATAGGGCGATGTCATCACCATATCTTCTGTTACACCAATAACAGTATAGTTGCGGTTTCCGTAGCGCATCTCCATACCCAACGGATCTTTTAACTGCATAAGCGTAACGGCCGCCTTATTCAGGATCATGGAGGAAGAATCAACCGGAGCTGTTGTAAAATCCCGACCCTGCAATAGCCTGGCACCAATAGTATTCACAAAACCTGCATCGGCCCGGGTTGCCGACATGATCATATTGGCGTCTTGCGGTTTGCCTTTGTAATCGGGTGCCGGCGTGAAATTCCAGATTTCAGTGATGGGTGAAAACGTTCTTGTTACGGAGGATACAAGGTTTGCCTGCAGCAATTCATTTTTAATTACATCTGCATTCCGGTTCGCATCCGGAGAGGACGGAATGGAAAGCAGGTTATCGTTGTTATAACCTATGTCCCTGTTTTTAACATGTTGCACCTGTTGATATACGAGTATCGTGGATGTAATGAGCAAAACCGAAACACCAAATTGCAACACCACCAACACTTTCCGGGGGACAGCAGCTTTGCGGCCTGGAAGAAAGGTGCCCTTTAGTACTTTGATGGGATGGAAAGAAGAGAGATAGAGGGCCGGGTAACTGCCGGCCACAAAACCGGTTAGCAAAATCATGACCAGCGCAGCAGCCCAAAATAAAGGATTGTTCACCGGGAAGGAAAGTTGTTTATCAACCAGGGTATTGAAAAAAGGCAACAGGATCAAAACCGCAGCGATTGACAGCACAAACGAAAGCAGTGAAAAGATCAAGGACTCGCTGTAGAATTGAACGATCAGTTGTTTTTTGGCAGATCCCAGGGTTTTGCGAATGCCCACTTCTTTGGCCCGTTTTTCTGATTTTGCTGTTGACAGGTTCATGAAATTCACGCAGGCGATCAGCAGGATAATAATGGCAATTATGCTGAAAAGGCGTACATAGGAGATCATGCCGCCGGTATTGATGCCGTTGCGGAAATCACTGTACAACCGCCATTTGTCCATGGGATGCAGAAAGTATTCGAAATTGCTGTTGTTGCCGGATCTTTTATTGACGAACTGCGAAATTTTTTTATTCAATGCCGCTATATCTGTTCCCGGAGCTACTTCCACAAAGCTTTGCGTAAAGGCATTCACCCAGTCGTTGGACGCTTCCCGTACATAGTCATCGGATGGATTGTAAGGCATTAAAAAACTAAACTGCACGCTGGAATTGGATGGCGGATCTTTTACTACGCCGGAAACTTTTTTCAGGTCGCGGTTGTTCATGGTAACCACTTTTCCCATGGGGTCATCCGTACCGAATAAAGCTTTCGCTACAGAGGTGGTCACAATGATATTATCAGGGCTTTGCAAGGCTGTAGCAGGGCTGCCCTTGACAAACGTCCATTGAAAAATGTTGAAATAATCGCCATATACTGAATAGCCTCTGCGCTTAATGATGGTTTCGTTGAACTTCAACACCTGTTCGCTACCAAAATTGTCGAGGGAACTGTTCTTGATTTCCGGAAAGGATTGCTTCAGGGAAGCCGAAAGCGGGAACGGTGTTGATAAGTCCGAATTGATCTCTCCATTAAAATTTCGGTTTACCATTACGTGGTAAACGTTTTCGTGGTTGGGATGAAATTTGTCCCAGCTCAGTTCATCCTGCACCCATAAAAAGATCAGCAGTGTACAGGTCATTCCGATCGATAGGCCAAGAAGGTTGGTGACGGAAAAAACTTTGTTTTTCCAGATATTCCGCCAGGAAATTTTCAGATAAGAACGAAACATGGTAGAGGGTTTCTGTTATGTAATTTCAGATTTGTTCGGTAATGCGATGGCCCATTCAACACGGCATTCAACCGGCTGCCATTATTCTGTTCGCAGGTTTTTTACCGGATTGGTAAGGGCTGCTTTTACGGCCTGCACACTCACCGTCACCAATGCGATAAAAAAAGCGGCGATGCCTGCTAACAGGAAAACTTTCCAGTCGATTTGAATACGGTAGGCAAAGTCCTGCAGCCATTTGTTCATGGCAAACCAGGCCAGCGGAAAAGCAATGAAAAGGGCAATAACCACCAACTTTACAAAATCAAGTGACAGCATGTTTACAATGTTTGAAACAGATGCGCCCAAAACTTTGCGGATACCAATCTCTTTAGTCCGCTGTTCTGCCGCATAGGTCACCAATCCAAACAAACCAAGACAAGCGATCAGGATGGCCAGCACGGAAAAGCTCAGCGCAATCTTTCCTACCCTTTGTTCGCCCTGGTAAATGCGGTTAAAATCTTCATCCATGAAAGAATAGCTGAAAGGTTGTCCGGGTGCCATGTTTTTCCAGATGGACTCTACCTGCGCAAGGAGGCTGGCTGCGTTTTCTGTTTGAAAGCGAATGGCAAACTTTCCTCTTTCTTCACGATAAAAAAGCGCCATCGGTGTTACCTGTTCGCGGAGCGAATTAAAGTTGAAATCTTTCAGCACACCCAGGATGCGGTATGGCTTTGTTTGTTTGGTCTGGAAATCGTCCACGTAATAAACCGTTTGTCCAACAGGCTCAGGAAACGGAAGCAGGCGGGCGGCCGCTTCGTTGATGATGATCCCGGAAGAATCGGTGACCATCTGCGTGGAAAAATTTCGTCCTTTGGCCATTTCCATTTTCATGGCCGGAACGTATTCTTCATCTACATACCAGTTCTGCATGCTGACGGCTGATTTCTGGTCCAGCGATGCTTCGGAAAAAATGGGACTGTCACCACGGTAGTCGCTGGTTGGCAGGTAACCGGTCATGGAAACCGCTTCCACTCCTTTGAGATTTTTAATTTCGTTCTTGAAGCTTTTTGCTTTTTCTCCCAATGGATACCCGTTATGCACTACCAGCACCTGCTCCCGGTTAAAGCCCAGGTTTTTGCTGCGGATATAGCTTAGCTGGCTGTAGATAACCACGGTGCCGACAATAAGAATAACAGAAATGGAAAACTGGAATACCACCAGGCTGCTGCGCAACCAGCTATGGCGGAAACCGCCAGCCAGCTTGCCTTTCAGTACTGTTATCGGTTGAAACGAAGAAAGGTAAAAGGAAGGATAACTACCGGCCAGTAAACCTACCACCAGCATCAGGGCTATAAGGGAAGGAAGCAACCAGGGTTTGGTGAAAAAGCCGAGGGTGATTTCTTTTCCTGCCAGTTCATTAAAGAGCGGAAGCATCAATTGTGCAATGCAAAGTGCTATCAACAAAGAAACAAAAGAAATGAAAATGGATTCCGTCAGAAATTGTGTCACCAGACTTTGTTTTTGTGAACCCAACACTTTACGTACGCCTACTTCTTTTGCCCGGTTGGAGGAACGTGCAGTGGACAGATTCATAAAATTGACACAGGCAATCAGCAGGATAAAAAGGGCAATCGCAGAAAAAATGTACACATACTGCATGTTGCCGCGGCGACCAATCTCTCCTACTTTGTTTGAATGCAGGTAAATGTCTGTTAGCGGCATCAGGCTGTACCGGATGTACGAGCCGCTTTTGAGAATATCATCGTAACTGGCATTGAGCAGCGATTGCGCCTGCGGGCCTACATATTTTTTTACAAAGCCATCGAGCTGTCCTTCAAGTTGCTTCTTGTCGGAACCCACTTTCAGAACAATATAGGTACTAAAATTATGACTCAGCCAGCTCCCCTGCCGGCTTTCTTCCGTGTGCAAGGGAACAAAGAAATCATACCGGATATGCGATTGCGTTGGAATGTTTTTTACAACACCGGAAACTTTCAGGTCCCTGTTGTCATCAACCCGTAAAGTTTTGCCGATGGCATCGATGGTATTGAAATATTTCAACGCAATAGTTTCCGAAATCACCACTGATGTAGGATCGGAAAGGGCTGTGCGGGCATCCCCGGCCAACAGCGGAAACGAGAATACACTGAACAAGGTAGAGTCCACATGCACAACGCTGTTTTCCTGCACATTTTCGGACCCCTTTTTTACCCGGAAACCACCATACTCACGGAAACGAACATATTGCTCCACCTGCGGAAACTCTGCTTTCAGCGTAGCGCCCAGGGGATCCGTGTTCAACGCCATGCTTTGGTGTGAGCCGCCAAAGTTGATCTCAGCATCCACACGGTAAATGCGGTCTGCTTTCTCGTTAAAGCGATCATAGCTGATTTCATCCATCACAAAAAGCAGGATGAGGAGACAGGTGGCCAGGCCAACCGCCAGGCCAAAAATGTTGATAGCCGAATAGCCCTTGTTTTTCCAGAGATTCCGAACGGCTATCTTCAAATAATTGCGAAACATTGCTTGTTTGTTTGGTCGTAATTTCTTAAGTCCCTATTGGCCTCTTGCCGATTAATAGCAGTCTTGTTATAACGAATGAAGGCAGGAAACTGGTAGCGCCGAATTAGTTGCGTGAAACCGATTTATTGGAGATTTAGCCTGATTCTTCCGGCACCTGCATTGACCGTTACCGGAATACCGCCACCATTCAGCTTTCCTCTAATTTCATTCTCGTCCATTTTGCCGCTGAAGTTGGCCAATGATGTATTGCTGATTTTACCCGAAAGATCCAGGTCAAGGCCTTTGTCTTTGGGCAGGGTGATATCGATATTGCCGGCAGAGTTGTGCACCTTTACATATTTGCCCAGCGATGTAAACGACATGGATATATTGCCACCAGCCGTACCGGTTTCCAAACTGCCCGCCAGGTTATCCAATTTGATGCTACCGCCCGACGTAAAGGTGATCAGCTCGCCTTCCATCCCGCTTCCTTTTACGCTGCCCCCGCTTGTGGTGGCACGAACGTACCCTTTCATATCGGCCAGGTCCAGTGAGCCACCCGATGTAGTCAGACGGATATTGCCGCTGCAGTTTTTTGCATGAATGCTGCCCCCGCTGGTGCTGAGGTCTATTTCATTGTTGGTGTCTTCAAGATGAATGCTGCCACCAGAGGTACGGCCATTGATTTTTCCGCTAACCCCTTTCAGGTGCAGGCTTCCGCCACTGGTGGAGAAGGATTGCGCACCGTTAAGAGAAGCCAGGTGAATGCTGCCACCGCTGGTACTCAGGTCTGTGGATGATGCTTGGGGAACATAAATTTTGTAAGCAATGTTTAGTGCTTTTTTCCAATCCCTGATTTGCGACTTCGACTTAGCCATAGCCGTTAGCTTGTTGTTGGCAACGTCAATTTCCAGGTTGTACAATTCTTCCAGGCGTTGTTTGATTTCTTCTTTGGAAAGATTTTGGTTGTTGTTGCCCGAAACATACACTTCAATACGGGCTTCGGAAGGAGCCACACCGGTAACGGCGATGCTGCCGCCGGAGGTCCGGGCCTCCACTTCTTTCACGGCATCAGCGCTAAGGCTTCGGGTCATGTAGGGTTCTTTGTTGTCTTTATTTTGGGCGTGTACTACCAGTGTTTGTGAAGCAAAGGCCAGTAGAATGAAAAGTTTTCTCATTTCGTTGGTATATTTTGTTTGTTCTGAATTTGGCAGTGTGGGTTTCTTTCAGGCAATGGACGATTGTTTTCTCTCTTCAATGCAGTTCGGACACAACATGTTACGCAAGTATACACATTCATACCAAACTTCTGAAGGGCTGATAAACAATATGTTAGTTGTCTCCTTTGTTTACGAGCTTGTTCGTATCCGTACAAAAACTGTTCGCTTTTGATACAACAGTAGAACCAGTATGTAAAGCTGTTGAGTCATCGCCATTAGCCAACGCTTTCTTTTAATCCGTTCGCAGGCTTTTGACAGGATTTTCCACGGCAATACGGGCAGTCTGTATTGAGATAAGGATAGCAGCTAGTAAAAGGAGAACACCTACCGAAATTAAAAAGGGCAGATAGGTTAATGAAATACGATACGCATACTCGTTCAGCCATTGCTGCATCAGCAGCCAGGCAAGAGGGATGGAAAGCAAGCCACCAACAAAAACCACCGGTAAAAAATCACGGAGAAAAAGAGACCGGATATTGGCTGATGAAGCCCCTACCACTTTGCGGATCCCGATTTCTTTGGTGCGTTTCTGTACATGAAGGGAAAGCAGTCCGGAAATGCCCAATAATACAATAACAAAGGAAAGCACCAGGGCGGTTTTTGCTGCTTTTTTGAGCCGGATTTCCGAGGCATACATTTGTTTCAAGGCATCATCCATAAAGCTGTATTCAAAGGAACTTCCCGGAAGCAAGTGTGCCCATTTTTTCTGAATAGCATCCAGGCTTTTTGCCGCATTACCTGGTTTTAGTTTGAAGCTCAGTACGCGGTAGATGTTGTTCAATCCTACATTGAGCATAAGCAATGGATTGATCTTTTGCTTCATTGATCCGAAATGAAAATCATTCGTCACACCCAGGATTTTAACTGGAAAACGGCCCGGGAGAAAAGCGGTTTGTCCAACCGCATCGGCTGCCGATGGGAAACCCAACGCAAGGGCTGCTGACTGGTTGATAACCACACCCAGTGAGTCGGAAAGATGCTGGTGGTATCTTCCTGCGGCAAGCAGGATCGCATAAACGTCAAGGTAGTTTTCATCGGTGGAAACCGTTTCCAAGGCCACAGCCTGTGTTGAATCCTGCCCTTGTGTGAATACCATGGTGCTGCCTGCCGACATGCCATTGGGAATGGAATACGTAAGCGAAACCTCGCTTGTTTCCGGCAGTTTTGCCAGTTCGTTGCGAACCGTAAGCATGTGTTGCACGCCTTTAGGTGTCCATTCGCGGGGCACCTGTACCGATACAACATATTCTTTGTTATAACCAAGGTTGTTGCCCAAAAAATGATTGACCTGTTGAATGGTTACCAACACGCCAATGAACACCAGCGAGGCGGTGCAGATCTGGAAACCTACCAGTGTTTTGCGAAGCATTATGTTGGCCTTCACCGATTGCAGTTTTCCTTTCACAGCGTCGGTTGCATCGAGTTTTGACAATACAAAGGCTGGGTAAAGGCCGGCAAGCAATCCAGTACAAAGCACCAGCAAAAAGGGTAACAGGACAAAATACACCGGGTAAGCAGTTAAGCCTGGAATAGGTTTGCCTAACAATTCAGAAAAAAGTGGCCGCCCTAATGCATAAAGGCCCAACGCAACAAGTGTGGACAGTGCTACCAATACAATCGCCTCAACCAGGAACTGCATCACCAGTTGGCGGTGAAGGCTTCCCATGACTTTGCGAATGCCGATTTCTTTGATGCGGGCGGCTGCGTTGCCAATGGAGATGTTGATGAAATTGACGATGGCCATCAGCAGGATAAAAATGGCAATCAGGGATACGGCAAAAAGCATTTTCCGCACCATGCCATCAAATTGGCCAAGGTAATAATCGCTCAACGGCAAGAGAAAGGGTTGCATATTAGCCACTATCTCCTGTGGTCCATTGTTTTTTAACAGGTCCTGCATAGGCTTTAGGAGAGCTTCCGGCTTTACACCTGGCTGCAACTCGATATAGCCAACTTTATACGCATCATTCCAGGCTTCAAGTGTCCGGCCAAAAAAAGGGGCCGAAGCATCGGGTATAAAAAACTGGTTGTCGTTCTCTGGTGTTAGGTGAATGACTGAGTTATCCACCGGTTTTTGCAAAACACCGGTGATTTTAAAATCATGTTTAGCCCCGGAAAAGTCTTCAATGGTCACCGTTTCGTTCACCACGTCTTTTCTTCCAAAATATTTCACGGCTCTATCTTCTGTAATCACCACACTAAACGGTTCCTTCAAGGCTGTTTTTACATCTCCATGAAGAAGTTGAAAGCCAAACATGGAAAGCAGAGTGCTGTCGCCAATCTGTAATCCTTCTCGAAAAATCCTGTCTCCTTTTGAAACGGTAGAAGTAATGCCATCCCAACGGTAATAGTTGGCCACCAAATGAGGATAGGATTCTTTCAGCGATTTTGCCAGCGGGCCAACGGTTGTCAGGTCCATTCCCATGTTGGGATCTTTCCAACGGCTTTGAATAATATATTGCTGGTCCACATTTCGTAATTGCCGGTTCACCTGCAATTCCCGCCACACATAGCCGGCTATCAGCAGGGTAAATCCAATTCCTATCGAAAGTCCCAGGATGTTAATAGCCGTATAGGATCGTGATTTTAGCAGGTGCCTGCAGGCAATGACGAAGTAGTTTTTCAGCATGGCAAAAATTTATTCCGTTCGCAAACTTTTCACCGGGTTGGAAAGGGCTGCCTTTACCGACTGAAAACTTACCGTTATCCAGGCAATGAAGAGGATCGTTACAAACGGAAGTACAAAATAGGACCAGTCCAGTTCTATACGAAAAGCATAACCCTGCAGCCAGGAGGCGATCACATACCAGGCGATGGGCACGGCCAGCAAAAAGGCGATGGCCAGTAGCAAAGCAAAATCCTGGTACAACAGCCGAAGAATTTGCACCACGGAAGCACCGAGTACTTTCCGGATCCCGATTTCCTTGGTACGTTGCACAGTAGTGAAGGAGGCCAGCCCAAACAATCCAAGACAGGCTACCAGAATGGCCAAAAGGGTAAACAATAAAAATACCTGTCCGAATTTTTGATCGGCCCTGTATTGCTGATCAAAATGTTCATCCAGGAAAAAATATTCAAACGTATTGCCCGGAAAAAATTTGGCCCAGGACTGTTTTACCTGTTCCACCGTTTGACTTGCTTTTGCAGCCGGCGTTTTGATGGATAAAAAACCACGGACATCCGGAATCAGCCGGAATATCAGGGGTTCGTAAGCTTCCCGTAAAGATTGTTGGTGAAAATTGTCTGAAATGCCAACGATAGTATACTGCTCTCCCCAGAAATCCACTTTTTTACCAACAGCTTCTTCCGGCTTCGCCAAACCCAGTTGTTCAAATCCTTTTTTGGTAAATATGACCGCTTTGTCATCGCTGCCGAATTCTTTTGAAAAGGAACGACCGGCCAGCAGCTTGATGCCATACTGGTTGAGGTAATCGTAATCCACGCCAATAACACGGTATTGCTTTTGAGTTGATTCATCTGTGCCCACCAGTTTAATTCCACCTGCATTCCATTGTACGGGTTCTCCAGGTATGGAGGTGGATATCGTCACACCTTTAACGCTGCTTTGTTGCCTGAGTGATTCTTTCAGCGCAGTCATGTTGCGCAAGTAGGTGGAATCTTTTACTACGATAGGTGGTTTCACCACCAGCGTTTGTTCAATGTTTAGGCCCAGCGATTGTTTTTGCATAAACCGGATCTGCCGGTACACGGCCAAGGTTCCAATCAGCAGAAAAAGTGAAGCTGTGAACTGAAACACCACCAATCCTTTCCGGAGCAAAGCACCACGTGAGGTGGCGGTCATTTTTCCTTTCAGCACATCAATTGGCTGGAAGCCTGATAAAACAAATGAAGGGTACAGCCCGGAAAAAAATGTGCCCAGGAAAAACAGCACGGCCAATCCGGCCCAGAAACTGCCAGATGCCAACAAAGAAAATGATAGCTGCTGACCCGAAAGCCAGTTGAAACCAGGAATCGCGATAATCACTAGGAGTATTGCCACCACCAATGCAATGCCATTGAGCAGGGCGGATTCGGACAGGAACTGGTAAACCAATTGGCTGCGTTGCGAACCGATTGTTTTGCGGATGCCAACTTCTTTGGCCCGGTTGATAGCCCTTGCTGTTGCCAGGTTGATGTAATTAACCCAGGCAATGACCACGATAAAAAAAGCAATGCCCAAAAGAAGATAAACCGTTTTTCCATCACCGTTAGGTTCCGGTTCACCCATGTAGTTCGAGTACAGGTGAATGTCTTTCAGCGGTTGCAGGGAATACGAAACGGACGCATTGAACTTTTTCATGTCCGTCAGCGTGTACTTATCCACGATGGGCTGAAACTTTTTTTCAACTGCAGACGGATCGGCGCCCTGGCGCAATAAAAGATAGGTAAGACAACCATCCCAAAGCCAGGCATTTTCGGGCCCTCTTCCAGTTGAATCAGTATTTTGTTTTACAAAGGTTTGGTAGGACAGCAGCATATCCGGTTTGATCTGCGTGTTGGCCGGTGCATTCTGGTAAACAGCAGTAACGGTATAGTCGCTGTTTTGGTTAAGATTCAGGCGTTTTCCGATGATGTCAGTTGTGCCAAACAACGCCTTGGCGGTGCTTGCTGAAAGTGCTGCGGTAAACGGTTCTTTGAGGGCGGTTTGTCCATCTCCGGCTAGTAACGGATACGTAAAAACGGAAAAAAATGAGCCGCTGGCAAAAAACACTTTCTTTACCTGCACGGGGCGTTTGTTCACTTCGGCAATCACCGCATCATTTTTTAACAGCTTCACATAATCTTCAACCTCCGGAATTTCATCTTTAAATGAATTGCCAACCGCATACGCACCGGCAGCCCATTCGGTACTGAGCTTTCCATCATCGTAGCGGTCTTGCTTCACCCGGTAAATTCGCTCCTTGTTCTGCTGAAAATTCTCGTAACTCAGCTCAAAGAATACATATTGCAGGATCAAAAGGCAGGCGGCTACGCCAATGGCAAGTCCTATAATGTTGATCAGCGAATACCCTTTCTGCCGGGTTATATTTCGCATTGCGATCTTGAAATAATTTTTCAGCATAATGAAAGTTTTATTCTGAGCGGAGACTTTTTACAGGATTGGCTACTGCCGCTTTAATGGCCTGGTAGCTTACGGTGAGCATCGCTACCAGCAAGGCTGCCGCCGCTGCCAGCACAAATACCCACCAGCTAATGGCGATCCGGTACGAAAAATCTTCCAGCCATTTGTTCATGGCCCACCAGGCAATTGGAAAAGCCAGCAGGGAAGAAATCAGGACCAGGCGAACAAAGCTTTTTGATAGCAAGCCAACAATATTGAACACATCTGCCCCCAGAACTTTGCGGATGCCGATTTCCTTGGTGCGTTGCTCGGCGCTGAAAGCTGCAAGTCCGAAAAGTCCCATACAACCGACAATGATGGCCATGATGGTGAAAATCCAAATCAGGCTGGCCAGCCTTTCTTCACCCTTGTACATGGTACCAAAGGTTTCATCCATGAACTTGTAATCCAGTGGGTACCCAGGAGAAAATTTATTCCAGACCTGGTTGATGTAAGCGATGGTATTTCTGATGTCGGCCGTCCGCAGTTTTACGGCTACTTTAAAGTTGACGGCCGGATAAATCTGGATGACAGAAGCCGTAACTTTTTCGTGCAGGCTTTTGTAGTGGAAATCCTGAACCACACCAATCACCTTTCCTCTTTTTACCGGATCGGTTGTATCGGCAGGTTCCCATTCATCCCAATGAATAGCTTGTCCCAGCGCTTTCTCTGGTGTACCAAATCCAAATTCCTTCACGGCCGCTTCATTGATGATAAAACCTTCCCTTTCGTCGGTTGCCATATCTCGGGAAAAATCACGTCCGGCCACCAGTTTTAATCCTAACGTTTTTACATAATCGTAATCGCCAATGAAAAGTTTTGTAGAAAAACCCTGGTCTCCTTTTCCCGGGACCTTTACGGTTTCGCCTGCAAACTGGTCGCCGGGCAGGCCATAGCCGGAGGTTACAGATACTATGTTAGGAGAACGTTTTAATTCAGATTTGAATGTTTCCAGGTTTTGATCCACACCGCCACGGGTTTGGAAAAAAACCAGTTGCTCTTTGGAAAAACCAAGGTCTTTTGTATTCAGGTAGCGTACTTGTTTGTATACAATAATGGCACTGACGATTAACAGCGCTGAAAGGGTAAATTGCACCACCACCAACGATTGACGCAACCAGCCGATTTGCCCGCTGCCGCCGGTGGGCTTCATGCTTTTCAAAACCCTGATCGGCTGAAAACCGGATAGAACCATAGCCGGGTAAATGCCGGCTAAAATCCCTATCACAAAGCCTCCCGACAACACTACCAAAGCCAGCAAAGGATCAGTGAAGGGATTAAAAGAGATGCTTTTCTCTGTGAATGTATTCAGCGCCGGTATTAATAGCATCGTTGCGATAATGGCGATGATCATCGCCATGACAGAGAGTAGAATGGTTTCGCCAATAAACTGCATCACCAACTGCTTGCGATCAGCCCCCACTACTTTGCGTACGCCAATTTCTTTTGCCCGCCGGAATGACCGGGCCGTTGCCAGGTTGATAAAATTAAAACAGGCAATCACCAACACAAACAGGGCAATGATAGTCAGTCCATTCACATAGCTTTGATTTCCTCTCAGCGCATTGTCATATACAAAATCGGCCGACTGCAGGTGAATGTTTTGTAGCTTTTGAAACCGGGGAAGAAAGGTGGAATTGGGATTGTCCAGCGTGGGATAAATTTCCTTTTTCACATAGGCCTGGAATTTTTCTTCCACTTTGTTTACATCGGAACCCGGTTTTAATTTGACGTAGGTATAAAACTGTTGCCATGTCCAGTTTTCCATCCGCTCCGGCGCAATGCCGGCGGATGGCAAGGACATCAGATAATTAAAGCGGAGGTGAAAATGTTCGGGAAGTTTCGCCATTACTCCCATAACAGCAAAGGTGTCTTTGTCAATGTAAACGGTTTTGCCAATGGGATCTTCGTTTTTGAAATAGCGATTGGCAATGTCTTCCGATATCACCACGGATTGCGGGGCACGCAGTGCTGTTGCCGGGTCGCCTTTTAAGAATGGTAGCGGAAACATGTTGAAAAATGAACCGTCAACAAACCAGCCTTTTTCTTCATACCCACTCTTCTCCCCTGTTTCCATCAGGTATTTGTCTCTTGCCATCAGGATCCGCATGGTCGTATCCACTTCGGGATAGGACCGTTGCAGGTAGGACGTGTAAGCCGGTTGCACAACGGCAACGTTGGTTGTGCCGCCAAGGTCATTTTGTTTGTTGTAGATGCGGTAGATGTTTTCTCCGCCGGCAATCCCTTTGTCGAATTTTTTTTCATCCCACACAAAAAGCGCAATCACCAGGCAGCCTGTAATGCCAATGACAAGACTTAGAATATTGGTGAGAGTAAACCCCTTGTAGCGAAGCAGGTTGCGGACGGCCGTTTTCAGATAGTTTTGAAACATACACACAGATTTTCAGGTTTTGCCGTGAACGCATTCACGCCATCAATTTTTGTTACTCGAAGTTTTCCTTATTCCGTACGGAGATTTTTTACAGGATTTGATAAGGCGGCTCGTACCGCTTGGTAGCCTACAGTTACCAGGGCAATTAAGACAGAGGTTATGCCTGCGGCCGCAAAAACCCACCATTCTATGTCCACTCTGTATTCAAAATCTTTTAGCCAGGCATTCATGGCCCACCATGCAAGCGGAGAAGCAATTAGCAGAGCAATGACCACCAGCTTTAAAAAGTCTTTTGACAACAAAGTCGTTATGTTATTGACCGAAGCACCCAGTACCCGGCGAACGCCAATTTCCTTGATCCGGTTCTGCGCCATATAGGCTGCCAGGCCAAACAGTCCGAGACAAGAAATAAAAATGGTAAGTCCGGCAAAGAGGGCTGCCAGTTTTCCGGTGCGCTTCTGGCTATCAAATTTTTTGGCATAAGCTTCATCCACAAACCTGTAGTCGAAGGGATATTCCGGGTTGTATTTTTTAAAAACATTTTCTGCAAGCTTCAGATTATCGGTAACAGAGCGGGCCGGGTTCAGTTTGAAGTGAATGACATTGAACCAGGCTGCCGGACCATTCACCATCAGCTTTTCAACTTTCTGAAACGGCGATTCAAAAAT
The DNA here is from genome assembly GCA_014163555.1 of Flavisolibacter longurius. Classification (GTDB taxonomy): domain Bacteria; phylum Bacteroidota; class Bacteroidia; order Chitinophagales; family Chitinophagaceae; genus Flavisolibacter. The sequence continues at coordinate 142,103 of JACJGO010000005.1, read as the reverse complement.
GAAATCTTTCAGCACGCCTACTACATGCCAGTTGCGTCCACCCTCTTCTCTAATAATTTGGCCAATGGGATTTTTCAGGCGCATGCCTTTAACTGCTGTTTCATTTAATAATACCGCCGTAGAATCGGCCGGGTATTCGCGGATGTTGATGTCGCGACCCTCGATGATTTTTACACCCATTGTTTTGACAAAATCAGCATCGGAAGCCATGCGGATAAAATCAGCTTTCCGGTCCTCCTGTGTGCTGCCCTCCCAAGAAAAGCCCCAGCTATCGCTCCACCGTTGTGTAATGGGGCTCATGGATTTGGTAACGGCAACAGCCGCACCGCTGCCTAGCAGTTCACTTTTGATGGCATCAAAATGTTTTTCTATACCGCCCTGGATGAACATATAAACCAACTGGTTTCGGTCGTACCCTGCATCCCGTTTTTGGGCATGGTTAATTTGGCGGGTAATGATGATGGTGCAGATGATGAGGACAATAGCAAACGTAAACTGCAGCACCACCAGAATCTTTCGGGGTGTTACCAGGGCATGGGCAGCTTTGAACGTGCCTTTTAAAACTTTTACAGGTTTGTAAGCAGCAAGAAAGAAAGCCGGGTAGCTGCCTGCCACAATACCTGTTAGCAGCACAAAAAGGAGTCCGGACAACCAGAAAATAAGGTTGCTATAGGGTATTGAAAGTTCCTTTTCAACAAGTGTATTGAAACCTGATAAACTGACTTGTACAATGGAGAGGGCCAGAAGGCCGGCCAGAAAGGATAACAAAACCGATTCGCCAAGGAACTGACCCACCAGCATGCCTTTAGGTGCACCAACTACTTTGCGTATGCCCACTTCTTTTGCCCGTTTTTCGCTACGGGCTGTGCTCAGGTTCATAAAATTGATACAGGCGATGAGCAGGATAAAGCCGGCAATAATGGCAAAGAGCCGAACCATCTCCACACGGCCGCCTATGTATTTTCCGTTTTCCGATTTCCCATACAGATAAGCATCCCGGAAAGGATAAGTAAAGACCTGCGTAGTTGATTTCCCTTCGCCGCTTGTATGATCGATGGTGATGTTTTTTATTTTTTCATCGAATGCAGCCTGTGAAACATTTGGCTTGAGTAGCACATAAGTTTGTACGGAGTTGTTGCCCCAACTGCTGTCGGACCAGCCCAGTTTTGTACGGTAATTCCAGGGCAGCAGGTATTCAAAATTGAAGATGGTATTGTTGGGCAGATCTTTCAAAACACCGGTGACGGTAAACTGGTCGGCGCTGTCGATCCGAACAACCTTTCCCATCGGTTCTTCGTTCCCAAAAAGTTTTTGGGCCAGCTTTTCGGTTACAACAATATTATGGGTGCCGTTCAATGCCGTAGTTGCAGTACCTTTTAGTAACGGAAATGTAAACATGGAAAGAAATCCGGTGTCGGTAAATATTCCCTGGACATTCATGCGTTTTTCGTTGTGCGTAAATAGAAACCCCACGCCGGAGGTTCGCACCACATCTTCTACATCCGGATAATCAGCCTTGACGGTTGGCCCTAATAGATTTGGGGTGGAATTCCAGGCCCAGAGTTCGCCATTGAAACGATCCCGGTTGTTCAGGGTATAAAGCCGGTCACCTTTTTCATGAAACCTATCGTGACTGACTTCGTTTTGAATCCAGAGCAGGATCAAAATGGCACTGGCCATACCAATGGCCAGGCCCAAAATATTGATGATTGAAAATGCTTTTTGCCGAAGCAGATTCCGAACAGCCGTTTTTACATAATTACGAAACATGGCTTTTATCAATTGTTAGTTGGTAAGTATTAAACATTAGTACAATAAATCAAATCCTTCATACGGTTCTCGATCTCCTATTCACTGCGTAAACTTTTTACCGGGTTTGCCAATGCGGCTTTAATGGCCTGGAAACTGATCGTAGCAAAAGCAATCAGGATGGCAATAAGGAACGTAAGCGCAAATACGGTCCATTCGATGCCGGATTGGTATGCAAAGTTTTGCAGCCATTTGTTCATTCCCCACCAGGCCAGGGGCGAAGCAATGATGACGGCAATCAAAACAAGTTTTAAAAAGTCTTTTGACAACAGCGATACAACACCGTAAACCGAAGCGCCAAGCACTTTGCGGATGCCGATTTCCTTCGTGCGTTGTTCGGCCGTGAACGTAGCCAGTCCAAACAGTCCAAGGCAGGAAATGATTATGGCAACAAGGGTGAAATAATTAATAAGAGCGCCTTGGCGGCTTTCCTTTTCATAATTCTTTTGAAAATCCTGGTCGAGGAAACTGTATTCAAAAGGTTCGTTCGGGTTGAGTTTTTTCCAGGAGGATTCCAAACCGGCTAATGCCTGTTTCAGATTGGCGCCTGATGCTTTGGCAACAAAATAATTAAACGAAGCTTCGTTGAACATACGGAAAGCAATCGGCTCGATGGGCTCATGCAGGTCTTTGAAATGAAAATCCTTCACCACTCCGATAATGGTAAACTGCCGCTGCATGCCGTCCCAGTCAAATGCTATCCACTTACCGATGGCTTCCTGCGGCGAGGAAAATCCGAATTTTTTTACCAGTTCTTCATTCACCACAAAACGGGTAAGCGTATCCGTTGAAAACTCTTTGGAGAAGAGCCGGCCGGCCAAGAGTTTAACACCCAGCGTTTGTAAAAATGCATCATCGACCATGTTGATGTAAACCTGCTTGGAGTTGGTCATGTTCTGACCTTGGGCATACATCAGCCAATCCTGCGGATGAAATATTCCGGGATAAGACATGCCGGCGCCGATGGACTGAATGCCGGTTTGTGCCGAAGCTTCGTTGCGGAAAGCCATGGCATTGTCTTTGGCTGCTGCTGTGCGCATGGGTAAAATGATCTGCTGGTCTTTGGCGAAACCAAGGTCTTTCAAACGCATGTACTGCATTTGCCTGGCAATAACCACCGAGGCAATGATCAGGCAAATGGAGATGACAAACTGGAATACCACCAGGGATTTGCGGAGGGATACAGCCGCCAGGGAGTTGGTGAATTTTCCTTTTAAAACGCGAATGGGTTTAAAAGAAGAAAGAAACACCGCCGGGTAACTGCCGGCAAGCAAACCGGTGACCACTGTTAAAACCAGGAAGAAGCCACCCAGCATCATCTTTTGTTCAAAGGAGATGGTCAGGTTTGTTCCGGAAACTGTTTCAAAAATGGGCAGGAGAAAAACTATCAATGCAAGTGCAAACAGGAGAGCCACTACGGCCATCACCATCGACTCGCCCAGGAACTGCTGCAACAGCGAAGTTTTTTGTGCCCCCAATACTTTTCGAATGCCTACTTCTTTTGCTCTTTTTGCTGAATGCGCAGTTGAAAGGTTCATGAAATTGATACAGGCAATCAGCAACGTCAGCACAGCGATAGAGCTCAGAATAAACAAGGTTGTTTTGCTGCCACCGCCGCCTTTTCCGCCATCAATACCCGAGAGGTGAATATCGGCAATGGGCATCATGAAATAATTACGGCTTTTCCCGGTTTGCTTCAACATGTCACTAAGGTGACGCTGCACAAAGGATGGGAATTTTGCTTCGAGGGTTTTTGGATTCGCTCCTTCTTTCAGCAACATGTAGGTGAAAAACATGTTGTTGTTGGCGAGGCTCGGACTGTCATTGGCAAAACCATCCATATTGCCGCCACGGATCGTGATAAAAAAATTGGCATCAATGTGTGTGGGAGCTTTGGGCCGCTCAAATACACCGGTGATACGAAAAAGGCTATCGCCGTTGGTGCTGCTGCTGATTTGCACCATCTTGTCCAATGCAGACGATTTCCCAAAAAGTTTTTCGGCCATGTCCTCACTTATAACAACCGAGTTGGGCGCCTGCAAGGCTGTACGGGGATTGCCTTCACGGAAGTTGTAAGGAATTACCTGGAAAAAATTCGAATCTGCCAACCATCCGTTTTGTTCGTAATAGGACTGAAATTGTCCTTCTCCTTTGTCCAGGCGGAAAAGCGTTTTGTCATCGCGGAATAATTCGAGGCCGCGGGTGGTGGCTTCTATCTCGGGGTACTCGGCCTGCATCATGCTTCCGGCCGGTGCTGATGTTGTGCGGCCTTTGTCTTCTACTCCCTGATCGATGAAGATGGTGCCCAGCCGGTACAACCGGTCGCCATTGGCATGATGCGTATCATACCGCAACTCATGATATACATAAAGTGAAATAAGAATGCAGCAGGTCAGTCCTACGGAAAGACCAAAAATGTTGATAAAAGAAAATACCTTGTTTTTTTTCAGGTTGCGCCAGGCAATCTTGAGATAGTTTTGAAACATGCTTTTGTTTTTGAATTCGTTCAGTTTTGTTTCATTGTGCATTATTCAGAACGAAGACTTTTCACAGGATTGGCCATTGCCGCTTTTAGCGCCTGAATGCAGATGGTAACAAAGGCAATCAGGAAGGAAAGGACTCCAGCCGCCGCAAACACCCACCAGGCCAGATCAATGCGGTAAGCAAAGTTTTCCAGCCATTTTTGCATACCAAACCAGGCTAGCGGTGTTGCCACCAACAGGGCAATGCAGATCAGCCAGACAAACTGGCGGGATACCAGCATCACAATGTTGGAAGCACTTGCACCCAGGACTTTGCGAATGCCAATTTCTTTTACTTTTTGGGTGATGATCAGGAGCACCATGGCCAGCAGTCCCATACAGGAAAGCACAATGGCGATGATGGCACCGGAGATAAAAATCTGTCCCATTTTTTCTTCGCGGCGGTATTGGCGGTCGATGTTTTCATCGAGAAAAGAACCTTTAAAATCAATGTTCGGTAGAATCTGTTTCCAGGTGGATTTGATAAGGTCCATGCTGGCCGGTAGATTGGCGGGTGTAACTTTTACCAGAGCGTAATGCACACCAAATGGCCGCTCTATCACAAAGCACATGGGGGCAATTTTTTTGTGCAGCGATTCGTAATTGAAATCTTTTACCACGCCAATAATCGTCATTGGTGTGGCGCTGTCATGAACCGGCAACTTTAATCCTACCACTTCTTTTTCTTCCAGCAATTTTGCCATGGCTTCGTTCACCAGGATGCCGCTGCTGTCGGTTGAAAACTGCCGCGAAAAATCCCGGCCCGCTACCAGTTGCAGGTCCAGCGTTTTTACAAAGTCATAGCTGACACCTACCCAGGTTGCACGGAAGCCACGGTTTTTATAATCGAAGCTGACAACTGACGTACGGGTAGAACCATCCAAGCCTCTTCCTAGGTTGTTGTAGATACCGCTTACACTTTGCACCTGCGGTTTGCCACCCAGTTTTTCGCGAAGCCGCTCCAGCACCATGTTCGGATCCTGGTCACTTTCGATGGGGACAGAAACAACCTGTGAACGGTTATAGCCAAGGGGCTGCGAACGCAGGAAATCGATCTGCTGCCAGGAAACAAATGTGCAGATCAGCAATAGCACGGCAATGGCAAACTGCACTACGATCAGCGTATTGCGGATGCCCTGTGAACGGGCAATGGAAAATTTTCCTTTCAGGATGCTGACAATATTCACCCGGGCAATCAGCCATGCAGGATAGCCACCGGCCAATAAGGTTACGAAAAGAAAGCCTGCCAATACGCCAACTAAAACGAGTGGAGAAAACAAAATATCCTGCTCAATATTCAACCGGAAAAGTTGCTTGTAATGCGGCAGAAGTAAATAGGTTAAAACAGCACTTACTATTAGCGCAAAAAAGCAGATCAGGAGGGCTTCTACCCAAAGCTGCATTACCACCTGCCAGCGCAGGGCACCCAGCGTTTTGCGCAGGCCAATTTCATGCGAACGTGTAAAAGAGCGACCAATGGTCAGGTTGACAAAATTGATGCACGCAATTAATAAAATCAACGCACCAATCGCCAACAGGAGGTTCAGGTAATTTTTACTGATGCTGCTGCCTTCTACCAGCAGATCGCCTTCCGTATGCATCTGGCTTAGTGGCAGTAACCCAAGCTGCATATAGGTATCACTATGCAAGGGTTTGAACCCGTCACGCTTTGCTCCTTCTATAAAATTGGCCAGGTGTTGTTCATAAAACGGTTTTGCTTTTTGTTCGAGATCGGCCGGATTTGTATTGTCTTTTAGTTGAACGTAGAAGCTGTGATTCCAGTTTTCCCAATTGGTACGATCGACTGTGTAAAATTCATTAATCTCAAATCTGGAAACGAGGTCGAAGGTGATGCTGGAAGCTTCCGGGATATCTTTTACCACGCCGGTGATGGTAAACGGCAACCATTCGTCTCCAATCTTCATCTGTACGGTTTTTCCCATGGGCTCCGCATCGCTGAACAGGGCTTTGGCGCTGCTCTCCGTTATAACAAGGCCGGACAAATCGTTCAAGGCCGTTTGCGCTGATCCTTTGGTAAACGGAAACGTAAACATCTGGAAGAAATCCGGGTCGGTTGTACGCAGGTTCAGCGATAACTGCTTGTCCATGTACCGCACATTGCCGGAACGGGAAACATAGCGGGAAGCATATTGTACTTCGGGGTAGGTTTCTTTTAGTGTTTGCGCCATCGGTATGGGTGCCGAAGTCATTTGGTTGGCCCCATCCCTGCTGCTTACCGTGGTGTAAACATGGTAGATGTTATCGCCGTTGCGGTGGAAGTTGTCGTAAGAAAACTCAAAGAAAACGCTCAAAAAAATAAGCAGGGCGCAGGTAAAGGCAACACAGAGCCCAACTAGGTTGATGGCCGTGTCTCCTTTGTGTTTTCCAAGATTTCGCCAGGCGATTTTAAAATAATTGCGGAACATGTTTTTCAGTTTGTAGTCGGTTAAGGTTTCGTCCAGCCCGTTATTCTGACCGGAGGCTTTTTACAGGATTGGCCGAAGCCGCTTTGATGGCCTGGAAAGAAATAGTGAAAAATGCAATTAGACAGGCAATGAAAGCTGCTGCAAGGAAGATCCACCATGGAATATCAATGCGATAGGCAAAATCATCCAGCCATTTGGTCATAGCGTACCATGCAACAGGAAAGGCAATCAGGGCTGCCACTGCAACCAGCTTCAAAAAATCTTTTGACAATAAGCCCACAATAGAACTGACCTCCGCACCCAATACTTTTCTTATACCAATTTCTTTGATGCGCTGGCTGATGGTAAAGGCAGAAAGGCCGAACAATCCCAGGCAGGCAATAAAAATGGCGATAGCTGCAAAGGAGGTGAAGATTGTTTTTTGCCGTTGTTCTGATTCATAAAGCCGGGCAAAGCTTTCATCCATGAATGTAAAATCATACGGCACTTCCGGCAGGAACTTTTTCCATGTAGCCTCTACTGTCGCCAGCGTAGCCGGAAGATTGTTTCCTGCCAGCTTAATCGAAATGCGGCCAAATTGATTGGGAATGACACTCATCACAAGCGCAGGGATCTGCTGGTGCAGCGATTCAAAATGAAAATCTTTTACTACACCAATGATGTTTCCTTTTTGTCCGCCGTACATGATCGGCTGGTTGATGGCATCCTGAACTGACTTGTAACCAATGGCCCTTACCGCCGCTTCATTTACAACGAAGTTGGTGCTGTCGGTGGCATACGCCTGCGAAAAATTCCGGCCTGCCGCAAATTGAAAACCATAGGTCGGAACAAAGTTGTAATCAACGGAAAGATATTTGACATCGAGTTGTAAAGGTTTTATGGAATCTCCGGCTGGAATACCAATGCCCATGGCGTCAAGAAGGCGTCCCGAAGGCACACGGGAAGAACGGGCAACTTCTTTTACACCAGGTTGTTGCAACAGCTCCTGGCGGAAGCTTTCATACCGGTTGCCAAAAGCAGCAGTATTGAACATGGTGATTACCTGGTCTTTGTCGAAGCCAAGTGATTTTTCCTGCATGTACCGCAGTTGCTGAAATACAACCGCTGTACTGATGATAAGTACAATGGAAACAGCAAATTGCGCTACTACCAAGGCTTTGCGAAGGGATAGATTTCCACCCACCCGGAACAATCCTTTCAGCACTCGTACGGGCTCAAACGACGACATGAACAAAGCGGGATAGATACCGGACAACACACCTATAAGGATGGGTGTCAGGAACAAAGGCAGCAGCACTTTCCACTGAACCAATAATTCCAATTTCAGTTGGGCACCTGAAAAGCTGTTCAGCCACGGCAGCAGGACCACCGTCAGCACAAGGGCAAACAGGATAGCCATGTACGTTAGTAACACGGACTCGCTAAGAAATTGCAGGATAATTTCCCTTCTTTCAGCGCCCACGGTTTTGCGAATGCCTATTTCCTTTGCCCGCAGCACTGACCGCGCCGTGGAAAGATTCATGTAATTGATGCAGGCAATGAGCAGGATAAACAGGGCTACAATGGAAAAAATATAAACACGTTTGATGTCTCCGTTTTCTTCCACTTCGTCATCAAGGTGCGACCGGAGGTGAATGTTGGTAAGTGGCCAAAGATAAAGATGGGTTGTTTTGGATCCTACAAAACCCGGGGGTTCCCCGGGGAAATGATAGTACTTGTCAATAAAAGCTGGCATTCTTGCTTCTACCTGTTTATAGTCAACGTTTTTGGGCAGCACGAGGTAGGTAAAGAAGGCATTGTTGCCAAAACTGGTCCGCAATCGTTCTTCGCCATAAACGACTGAATCTTTCAACGTATTGAAAGATATCAGTACATCGGGATGAAAATGCACGTTGGAAGCAAAGTCCTTGTAAACACCAGCCACTTTGCAGGGCAGGTTATTGTCAAGCTTTATCAACTTGTTTACCGGATCTTCGTTTCCAAAGTATTTTTTAGCCAGGCTCTCCGTGATCAGTATTGTGTACGGTTCTGCCAGTGCTTTTTTCGGGTTACCTTTAACAACACCCAGTTTAAAAACATCACCGAAATTTTCATCGGCAAAAAACACGTTGTTTTCGTAGAAACGTTTGTCTTCATACGCAAACGCGGTATTGCCGCTGGGCAATGTCCGGGTCATCACTTCAATTTCGGGGAAAGCCGTTTTTAGGTAAGGCCCGAATGCCGGGGCAATGGCTCCCAGGTGCAATGACTCCACCCCTTCGTCGTTGTGAAAACTGCGGGAGATGCGATAGGTCCTGTCGGAATGCGGGTGCTGCTTGTCGTAGCTTACCTCGTTGAGGATATATGCCAGAATCAGCAGGCAACAGGTAAACCCTACGGCAAGGCCAAAAAGGTTAATAAACGAAATGGCCTTGTACTTCCGCAAATTGCGGAAAGCAATTTTCAGGTAGTTGCGAAACATAAATGAAGTCTGTTTGGAAGTGTAGATGTTGTTTCAGTAGGCAGTCTTCCGTCAGGATCTTCTTTATACCATGATATTTTCCAGTACCGTCTGACCGTCAAGCATACGGACAATGCGGTGACTGTAACGGGCATCGTGTTCGGAGTGAGTAACCATAATGATGGTGGTACCCTGTTCGTTCAGGTCAGTCAATAACTGCATCACTTCATTACCGTTGGATGAATCCAGGTTACCGGTCGGTTCATCCGCCAGGATCAGTTTTGGTTTATTCACAACGGCACGGGCCACGGCCACACGCTGTTGCTGACCACCCGATAACTGCTGGGGGTAGTGATTGCGGCGGTGCATGATCTGCATTTTATCCAGCACATCTTCTACCCTGCTTTTGCGTTCGGCAGTTGATACACCAAGATAAATTAAGGGAAGTTCAACGTTTTCGTAAACGGTCAGTTCATCAATAAGATTGAAGCTTTGAAACACAAAACCAATGTTGCGTTTGCGCAGGTCGGCCCGTTTGCGCTCGTTGAATTTTGCCACTTCTATGCCATTGAACAAAAAGCTTCCGCTGTCGGGTTCATCCAGCAAACCAAGGATGTTCAGAAGCGTGGACTTGCCGCAGCCGGAAGGTCCCATCACGGCAACAAACTCTCCTTCTTTGACATCGATGTTTAGCTTGTTCAGCGCTACCGTTTCCACTTCTTCGGTACGGTAGATTTTTTCCATGTTTCGGATCTTGATCATATAGGCCGGTTGATCAGGTGAATGATGAAGTACCTGGGTTGCATTTTGGGTTTGATCGTTCTGCATATCAGTAGTTAATAATGATGATGGAAGGCGCCAGCTTATTGAAGGTGGCTTTTTGTTGTTTTTGGGGCCCTTTTACCTCTTGTGGCTTTTTTGTCTCTTTCGCCTCTTTGCATGTTGGTTCGGGCTTGTTTAAACAGACACAGGCAAATAACATCAAAAGAAGTTTCATGTTGGTTGGTTTTATCGTAAACTGTGAGACGGGGGTTGCGAAAAAATGTTACAAAACTTTTCATTCCATATTCTGCATTCCCCTCACTCTTTCGGTTTTATTTTTTAATAACGAGTTCCTGCATGTTGCCGTAGTTCTCATAGCTGGAGGTTACTACCTTGTCGCCGGGTTGAAGGCCGCTAATGACTTCGTAGTAATCCGGGTTCTGGCGACCCAACTGCACATCCACTTTATAAGCCGTGCTGCCGTCGGCGCTAACCTTGTACACCCAGTTGCCACCGGTTTGCTGGAAGAATCCGCCTTTGTTGAGCAGCAGGGCCTGTGTTTCATCGCTCAAGGCAAGACGGATCTGCAAGGTTTGTCCGCGGCGGATGCCTTCGGGCACCTTGTCTTCAAAAAGCATATCTACCTGAAAACGTCCGTTGTTTACCTGGGTGTACACTTTTGTGATTTTCATCTGGTAGTCCTTGCCGGCAATGGTAGCTTCACCCATCAACCCGATAAATACCCGGGAGATGTAGTGTTCATCAATATCCACCCGCACTTTATACCCGCTGATAATATCGATCTGGCCCAGTCTTTCGCCTTTGTTCTTGCTTTGTCCAATTTCGGCATCCAGTGAAGTCAACTGTCCGGATACCGGTGCTCTTACAATCAGATCGCCTACTTTTTTACGCATTACGTTCAGGGCATTTTGAGAACCTTTTGCTGACTGCGCCGCCTGCGATACCTGCTGAACGTTGGAGGTGGCATCCTGTTTCAGGATCTCATCGGTCAGTTTCATGCGGGCCACCTGGTAGTTGAAGGTATTTTCCGCTTGCTTGAATTCCTGCAGGCCAATGGCTTTCTGCTCGTAGAGGTATTTATTCAGATCGTACACCCTTTTGGCTTCTTTGTAAGCATTTTCCACGTCTGTTTTTTGATTCAGCTTTTGCGTGGTGTTTTGCTGGGCAGCGTTTTTGGCAATCTGCATCTGCGTAAGCAGGTTGTAAACCGCTGTTTGCTGGTTTACAAGGCTCAATTCAAGGTCGGTATTGGAAAGACGTAGGATAGGTTGACCTTTTGTGACCATAGCACCATCTTCCACCAGCTTTTCTTCAACCCGTCCGCCTTCTACAGCATCTAAGTAGATGGTCGTTTGCGGGAGCACTACGCCGTTTACCGGGATGAATTCCTGGAAGGCACCTTTTTTCACTTCGCTAACAGTGATTCGTTCGGCTTCCACATTCAGCTTTGAGCCGCCGGACGTAAAATAAATGCTGCCTCCGATAAGGCCAGCTATCAGAAGAATACCTACCAGGGTGTATGTTTTCTTTTTGTTCCAGCGTTTTTTTTCGATTACTCTGTCCACAGTCAATTTTTTTACTCTTTGAATGAAATGGAATAGAATGCCAATTACTACCTGGTATGGTTATCAAGCAGTTAGAAAAACCGTAATCTACGAAGGTGTTCGCATGCGAACAAAAACTGTCCGCTTTTGATACAGTGAATGTTGGGCCCGCCATAGACCGCCTTTATTTTCAAATCGTTATATGACGGCATATTGTTAGATTCGCATCTGCCACAATCCATTTCACACCATGTCTTTAAAAACTGCTTCTATACTTGTTATTGATGATGATGTTGATGTGCTGACTGCAGTCCGTCTTCTTCTGAAACCCGAGGTCAAACAAATTGTTACGGAAAAAAACCCGGAGAACATTCATTCCCTTCTCTCCAAACAGGATTTTGATGTGATCCTGCTGGACATGAATTTTAAAAGCTCCATTAACACCGGTAACGAAGGCATTTACTGGCTGAAAAAAATTAAAGAGTTCCGGTCAACGGCTTCTGTGATTATGATCACCGCATATGGGGATATCGACCTGGCCATTCGTTCGTTGAAAGAAGGCGCTTTTGACTTTATTGTAAAACCCTGGCACAATGAAAAGCTGATTGCTACCATCAAGGATGCCGTTCGCAAAAAAGAAAATAAAAACAGCGGAACAATGGCTGGCGGCAGTTCCATTTTTGAAAAGGAGCTTCTTGGCGAATCGGAAGTAATGCAGGATATCTTTTACAAGATTCAAAAGATTGCACCGACAGATGCCAACATTTTAATTCTTGGCGAGAATGGTACAGGAAAAGAACTTATTGCCAAAGCCATTCACCAGTTCTCGTTGCGGGCCACCAAACCTTTTATTAAAGTGGACGTGGGGGCCCTGACAGAATCGCTGTTTGAAAGCGAATTGTTCGGGCACAAAAAAGGTGCGTTTACCGATGCCCGGGAAGACAGGGCCGGCCGGTTTGAAGCGGCCAATACCGGTACGCTTTTCCTTGATGAGATCGGGAACATTTCCCTGCACCAGCAGGCAAAGCTTTTGAGCGTTTTGCAAAACCGGCAGGTTACCCGCCTTGGAACGAATGAGCCGGTACCTATCGACATCCGCCTGATCTGCGCTACCAATATTCCAATTGTGGAACTAGCCAATGAAAGCCGGTTTCGGAAGGATCTGATCTACCGCATCAATACCGTGGAAATTGTGGTGCCGCCCCTTCGCAAACGCGGCCAGGATATTTTGCTGTTGGCAAATCATTTTATCAAAATCTACCGGGCTAAATACCTCAAGCCTGAAATGGAACTGGATAAAACGGCAAAAGAAAAACTGCTCAGCTATCATTTTCCGGGAAATGTGCGGGAACTGCAGTATGCTATAGAAAGAGCCGTGATCATGGCCGATGGAAATGTTCTTACGGCCAGGGATATCCTGTTTTCACCGATCGAGTCTTCAGCGGTGACCGTGGAAGAAGAAGAACAATCCAACCTTAGTGCCATTGAAAAAAATACAATTTTGAAGGTGATTGAAAAAAACAGCGGCAATATTTCAAAAGCTGCCAAGGAACTGGGCATTACCCGAACGGCTCTTTACCGGCGTCTGAGCAAATATGACATTTAAGCATCCCAAATTTCGGGTCCGTCGCTGTAGGCTTTTACACTTTTGACGTTTTCGTTTATATCTTACCAAACAATGATATCAACCATTTCCTATAACCGCATTCTTCTCCGAACGATCCTGCTGTTTGTAACGCTGGCAGCGGTTTCTTTTTTCCTGGTGAAAAGCTGGGTGTTGTTGGCGGCCCTGCTCTCTCCTTTCCTGGTGTACCAGATGATTGAGTTTTTCAGGTTCCAGAAAAAAACCCACGAAGAGGTGAGCCAGTTCCTTGAAGCCGTGCACTACCGCGATTTTTCCCGGTATTTTGATGTCAAGCATGCTTCGGCGGATATTCAGCCGCTCCGCCAAGGTTTCAACGAAATCAATACCACGTTTAAAGTGATCAGCAAAGAAAAAGAAACCCAGTACCAGTACCTGCAAAAGATCCTGGAACTGGTAGACACGGGAATTCTTTCCTACGAAGTGGACAGTGGCGAAGTATTCTGGATGAACGAAACCCTGAAGCGAATGCTGGAACTTCCTTACCTGAAAACCATTCATTCGCTGGAAAAGCGCAACAAAGTTTTGTACGAAGAGCTGCAGTCGATCAGTCCTGCCGAAAGCCGGATCGTGACCATTCACCTGGAGAAATCGACCTTTAAAGCTTTGCTTTCTGCCTCCGCTTTCCAAATCAACAATAAAAAATCAAAGCTGATTGCGTTTCAAAATGTAAACGAAGCGCTGGATGAAACTGAATCGAAAGCCTGGCAAAAGCTGCTCAGTGTAATGACGCATGAGATCATGAATTCGGTGGCGCCGATTTCTTCGCTTGCCGAAACCCTGAAAAACCGCTTGCAATTGGCATCGCCCAGCATCGAAGATGATGCGGTAGAAGACCTGGAGCTTGGGATTGATACCATCAAACGGCGAAGCGAAGGCCTGCTGAAATTTGCCGAAACCTATCGCAGCCTGAACAAGATCACGACGCTAAACCTGAAGAAGATTTATGTTCGGGAGCTTTTTGGCAACCTCCACCAGTTGATGCAGCCGACGTTTGAGCAGAAAGGTGTGGATCTGGAGATCATTCTTAAAAACCCGGAGCTACAGATGCAGGCGGATTTCAGCCTGATGGAGCAGGTTTTTATCAATTTGATTGTGAATGCGCTGGAAGCGGTAAAAGAAGCCGACCATCCCCGTGTTATTCTTTCCGCCGATCAATCCCTCGATCGGAAGATTATCCTGAAAGTTGCCGACAATGGCCAGGGAATGCCGGAAGAAGTAATGGACAAAATTTTTATTCCCTTTTTCAGCACTAAAAAAAGCGGCAGCGGCATTGGCCTGAGCTTGTGCAAGCAGATTGTGATGCTGCACAAGGGTACCATCCAGGTACAATCCAAGGAGGGCCAGGGAACTGTATTTGTCATGCAGTTTTCTTAACGCTTACGGAAACGGGCAATCGTAAATACTGGGCATGAAAATGCCTGCTATTTTTTTTACCACTCCATGATATGTAATTATCTGATTGGCTACTTTGCCACTGGAAAACATGCACCTTAATCTGCCCAAACCAAACCAATAGTATTCCTTTGCTGAATCTATTTTTGAAAGACAAGAACTTGAAAGTTACCCACTTTGTAAATAGGTTACATTATATCCCATATGTGTTTGGTTGATGAACATCTTCTTCCATTCACTTATTTTTATATGATGAAGCTGCATTCATTCCTGCAATCCCTCGATGCAAATACACCACCCATTGAATTATCTGATTATTTGCAATCCCTGTGGTGGGATAAAAAAGGAAATTGGGAAAAATCACACCAAATCATCCAGGACCTGGGCGATAAAAACGCTGCCTGGATACATGCCTAAATGCATCGGAAAGAAGGTGATATCTTGAATGCTGATTACTGGTACACCCGTGCTGGAAAATCCCGTCCGCAGGGCACCCTTGAAGAAGAATGGACCCTGATTACAGAAGCAATGCTTTGATGCTGGATTATTGAATACAAACCGTCGTGCCTTTTCGTGTATGCCGTTGGTTGTCGTAGCCAATTCCCTCTGCTACCCAAACCACAACCTGGTTGGCCTGCACTTTACCGGCAAACTTTCCATCCCATCCCTGGTGTTGCTGCCGGGTTTCAAACAACAGTTGCCCCCACCGGTTGTAAACACGGAAATAGCTCAATTCTTTCATTCCAAACAAAACGGGCCGTAACACGTCATTCTTGCCGTCCAGATTTGGCGTAAAGGCGGTTGGCACCATGATGTCCATTTTGCTGACGATCTTCACAGCCTGCGTATCAACCGTAACACAACCGGCAGTCGTGGTAATTTCAATAAGGTAAACCTGGTCCGATGAGCCGTTGAAGACTGTATTGACGGTATTCGTGGTGTTTAGGAAGGTGCCCGGTCGCCATAGCAGGCTGCTGCCAAAATCCCTGGCCTGCATATTGACCGCATTGTTGGCAACCACGTACAGAGGCGGATAGGCGATTGCTGATCGTGGCGATTCGATCAAAATATTTTTTCGTTCAGTTACAGCTGTACAGCCAAATTTTTCAATTTCCGCAAAATATTCGCCGGATTCTGTTGCCCTGTAAGCCGATTCATTTTCATCAGTGATCAAACTTTCGTTTCGGTACCAGCGAATAGCATCAGCCGGAACCACCTTTAATACGGCACTGTCGCCATAGCCAACGCAATACATTTCCTTACCCAGCAGCGAAATGGAATTATCGACAACAACCGGCCTTACCACCACTTCATCTTTTGCCATGCAGCCACCTCCATAGCTGCGGCTTGTAAGGGTGTAGGTGGTGGTTTGCGCCGGGTTGGCAAAGGGGTTTGAAATATTGGTTTCCGAAAGTCCATCCTGCGGGCTCCACTCATAATAAATACCCGGTCGGGGCGGTGCGCCAATCTGTTCCGGGCTTCCAAAGCAAATGCCTTTATCCGGTCCTGCAAAGGCCCTCACAGTCAGCGTATCAATCAGGTTTGCATACAGCGTATCGATGCAACCATACCCGAAATACGGTTCCACAATCACTGCCAGCTTGGTGCCGACAGAAGGCGGTGGATTTAAAATCAATTCCTGTGTCGTACCCAACACCTGCGTAAAGTTGGCGTTGTACCAGGAATAGTTCTGGTATCCATAAGGTGCTACTACATTGATAGCGCTATCGCCGAGGCAATAGGTTGCCCCGGTAAATTCACTGCTGCATTCTGTGTTGACATCGATATAGGCATAACCGAAATGCCGGCGGAAGGTGCAGTCGGCCGTTTTAAAAAAAAGCCGGATGGTTTTGCCTGCCATGCCATCGAGGTTGATGGAAACGGCCGACCAGTCCTTGCACCAAACCGGTGTTGAACCCATGGAATTTTCTGCGAGGTAAAATCCGGGCAAGGGAGAACCGATTGGGTAAAATGTAAAGGAAGAACAGCTAATGATCGTATTGTCGGAAACGTTCATGATCTCCAACTCCAACCGGGGTTGTTGGTGTTCGAGGTGAGCCGGGTCCTGGAAAACAACTGCATAGTTATAGATCAGGGAATAGGTATTGCGATTGGCTGGTATAGTAAACTCATACGCTACACCTTCAGCTTCTGTACCGGCAGAATTGTTACCTAAGCGAATCGAATAGCCGCTTCCATTGGGACAAACCACTGGGAATTTTCCATACGGATCCATGACACCGGCAGCCGTGCGGTTAAAGATTGTGTGACGACCATTCACAGGTCCCGAAGGAGAAAGAATCATTTGATTGGTGCCGCCCAGGTCTGACACCGTACCGGTATAACAGGTCCATCGATCAAAGTCGCCCCTTTCAAAATCAATATTTGGCGGACAATCCTGGGCAGTTGCTGCAAAACAAATTACCATGGCAAGGGCGGGGATAAAATGCCTTGTCAGGCTAAAGCGCAAGCTTTCGTTTTGTTTACATGGTGAACAGGGTAACACCAGGGAAGTTTGTCTTTTAAAGTTAAAACGGAAACAGCAACCAAAAGGCAGCTTTAAAAAAATCACACCAAGATTTTTTCATCATTTTCAGCAAGGAAGTTGAATGAATGCAAGCTTTCTGCATTCTTCTATTCATCAGGAGAATAACCGGGGAACTGAAAGCGGTAAGAAACTACACAGAATATTTTCTAAGCCATTTTCATTATCGTTGTGGATGCATTCTCATTTGACTGTATAGAACCAGTAACTAAAAAACTTACTTCAATTCAGATGGCTAATCCCTGTTGTAAACAAGATTTGAATTAGCCATTCCAGTACAATTGCATCTTCGTTTTTTCCATTAGGAAAAGAGTTGCCAAAGCAGGCCACCTATCTTTGTACCATGCCTTTAAAAATTGGTCTTACCGGTGGCATTGGGTCAGGAAAAACAACCGTTGCCAAAATATTTGAACTCCTGCAGGTCCCTGTGTATTATGCCGACCAGGCCTCCAAGCGGCTTTACCAAACGGACCCACTACTTAAGGCAGACCTGAAAAAAAATTTTGGGGAAGATATTTATTCGGAAGACCAGCTAAACCGGGCAAAGCTGGCAGGAATTGTATTTGGTGACAAAAAAAAACTCGATCTACTCAACCAGCTGGTGCACCCGCCGACCATCCGGGATGCAGAACAATGGTTTTTACAACAAACAACACCTTATGTGATCAAAGAAGCGGCCCTGCTTTTTGAAACCGGTTCGGTACAGGGCTTAGATTATGTGATTGGTGTGTATGCCCCAATTCACCTTCGCACCAAACGGGTGATGGACCGGGATGGCATTGATAAAAATGCTGTGCAGAACCGGATGCACAAACAGCTGGCAGAAACCCTGAAGATGAAACTCTGCGATTTTGTAGTTACAAATGATGAGCAGAACCTGGTCATCCCGCAGGTCATTCGTCTGCATCAAAAATTCTTAGACATGGCAGGCCGTCCGCAACTTAGCGTAGCTGGCTGACCGCATTGCGAATGCGCTTAAATCCTTTTTCAATATTGGCCATGCTGTTGGCAAAAGAAATGCGGATGCATTGCTCATCGCCAAATGCCGAACCTGTTACGGTTGTAACATGTCCTTTGTTGAGGAGGTACATCGAAAAATCATCCGCGTTGGTAATGGTTGTTTCCCCATCCGATTTGCCAAAATAATAATCGATGCAGGGAAAAGAATAGAATGCACCATCGGGTTCAGCAAAATGGAAACCTTCCAGGTTATTCATTAATTCCATCACCCGTTGTCTCCGCCTGGCAAATTCCTTCACCATTTCTTTCGTCGCGTCAAGTGGCGAAGTCAGTGCCGTGATGGCTGCCCGTTGGGCAATGGCATTGGTGCCGGATGTAAACTGTCCCTGGATTTTTTCGCAGGCCTTGGCAATAGGCGTCGGAGCGGCCAGGTAACCCAGGCGCCAGCCGGTCATGGCAAAACCTTTGCTCAGGCCATTTACCACCACTACCCTTTCCTGCATGCCCTCTTCTTCGGCAATGCTGTAGTGGCGTCCGGAATAATTAATGTATTCGTAGATCTCATCAGAAATGATGATAACCTGCGGATGGCGACGGAACACCTCTGCCAACTCGGCCAGTTCTTCGCCTGTATAAACCGCCCCGCTGGGGTTACAAGGCGATGAAAAAATAAAAAGTTTTGTTTTTGGTGTAATGGCTTCTTCCAATTCATCCGGCGTAATCTTGTAGCCATTGCCGATGTGGGTGCGGATCAGCTTCACCGTTCCGCCGGCCAATTGTACCTGTGCAGAATACGAAACCCAAAACGGCGTGGGAATGATGACTTCATCGCCAATATCCACAATGCTCAGGATGGCATTGGCCAGACTTTGCTTGGCGCCGGTGGAAACAACAATGTTTTCAGGGGCGTAGTGCAGGTTGTTATCCCGTTTTAATTTGTGGCAAACGGCTTCCCGAAGGTCCAGATAGCCTGGCACCGGTGTATAATGGCTCCAGTTTTCGTCAATGGCCTGTTTCGCGGCTTCCTTTATATGGGCTGGGGTATCAAAATCCGGTTCCCCTAAGCTTAAATCGGTAATATCCAGTCCTTTGGCCCGCATTTCGCGACCGAGTTTTGCCATGCGCAACGTCTCCGGCTCGGAAAAGCGTTGTAACAACGATGATAACTCCATGCAGTTGGGTTTAGAAAGGCTCAAAAGTAAGGATTGTGTCCCGGAAACTGGTAAGCTTTGCGTTTGCGCTTCGATTACTGCAAAATGAACTATTCATGATCTCCTGGATTCTGAAATTCAACCCTCGCTTGCCTACCTCAGATCAAAAAGATTTACGGAAACGGACAGCATTCCGCTAAAATATAGTGAAAATAACTTTGAACGGGGTGTTTTACGGGTTGAAAAGACCTGAACTAAAGGGCTGAATATAAGGTGAAAAATATATCTTTGCCCACTCTAAAAAACCACCTCCCTTATGCTACGAACAGATTGGGCAATGTGAGGTACCATTTAAAAAACCGTTTTATGCATTTGAAAGGCCTCATCCGCTTTTTTACGATCTTGCTGATCATTTATTCCATCTACGAATTATCCTTTACATGGGTGGTTCGCAGCCATGAGAAGAAAATGGAGGCAAAAGCACAACAATTTGTTAGCCAGAACTATGCCAACGCCGACAGTGCCACCAAAGAACAAGTTTACAAAGACCGACTGAGAAGACTGCTTGACAGTACCAAAGACGAAACCGTTCACTTTGGTATTACCGGTCCTATCTCCTATCAAAAAGCAAAGGGCGAAGAACTGAACCTGGGTCTTGACCTGCAGGGTGGTATCAACGTAACACTGGAAGTAGAACTTTCCGGTCTGCTGCGTTCCATGGCCAACAACAGTAAGGATCCGAATTTTATCAAAGCACTGGACGCTGCCAATTTGCGCAAGGCAAACAGCAGTGCCGATTATATTACGCTTTTTGTTGAGGAATACAAGAAAGCATCGAACGGTGCACCATTGGCTCCGCTGTTTTCAGCCGCTAGTGCCGGTCGCCTGAGCCCGAAAGATGATGATACAAAAGTTATCAGCGTTATCCGGGAAGAGGCTAATGCTGCCTTTGACCGTACCTTCCGCGTACTGCAAACCCGTATCGACCAGTTTGGTGTTGCACAGCCCAATATCAACCCAAACAAGCAGCAAGGTATTATTACCGTAGAACTGCCCGGCTTGCAAGATCAGGAAAGGGTTCGTAAATACCTGCAATCTTCAGCCAACCTTCAATTCTGGCTTACCTACAGACCCGAAGAATATTACAATGCCCTAGTAGCTGCCGACAAAGCTGTTGCGGATCTCGAATCGGCAACCCGTCCGGCTGCTACCCAAAATACGGCACCTGCCCGTGTGGATACTAGTGCTGCCACTACAACTACCGACACAGCTGGTGGTATCAAGTTGTCACAAACCACCGATACCGGCATAAAAACCGCCGATACCTCTGCTCTGGCAGGAAATAACCCGATTCTTAAATTATTCCAGCAGGCTGGTTACGGCCTGGTGGTTTCTACAAGGGACACTTCGCTCCTGCGCCAATACCTGAATATGGATGTGGTGCGCCGTGCTTTTACTGAAGCCGGACTGTCTGATGCCCGTTTTGCGTATGGAATACCAGGACGTGATGCCAACGGAAAACAGCTGAACGTCGTTCCGCTCTATGTGCTGAAAACCGGTAACGCCGACAAGGCACCGATGGAAGGTGATGTCATCACTACGGCTGCGCAGAGCTATGACCAAATGGGTGGTCGCCCAACAGTTACCATGGACATTGGTCCGGCCGGTAATGCCAAATGGGGTCGCCTGACAGAAACTTCATTTAAAGAACAGCGTCCGATTGCCATTGCACTGGATGAAATCATTTATTCAGCTCCGGTTGCCAACGACAAAATCACTGGCGGCCGAACCGAAATTTCAGGCGATTTTACCCTGGAAGAAGCACAAGATCTTGCCAACATCCTGAAGGCCGGTAAACTTCCGGCGCCTGCCAAAATCGTGCAGGAGCAAGTGGTAGGTCCTACCCTTGGCGAACACGCCATTCAGGGTGGTATCATGTCGTTTGTGATTTCTTTTGTGGTGATCTTCCTCTTGATGCTAATTTATTACAACACCAGCGGCTGGGTTGCCAACATCGCTCTTATCCTGAACCTCCTCTTTACAATTGGTGTTCTTACTGGCCTGGGTGCTACACTGACCGCTCCTGGTATTGCCGGTCTGGTACTGACCATTGGTATGGCCGTGGATACGAACGTAATTATTTATGAGCGTATCAAGGATGAATTAGGAAAAGGTAAAAACTATGTGCAGGCTGTTAACGAAGGGTATAAACGATCGTTACCGCCAGTATTGGATGGTCACATCACCACCCTTTTGACCGCTATTATCCTTTTCTCTTTCGGTTTGGGTCCGGTAAAAGGTTTTGCCACTACGCAGATCATCGGTTTGCTCCTGTCGCTGTTTTGCGGTATCCTGGTTAGCCGTTGGGTTACCGAATGGTTCACCAGCAAAAAGCGTCACCTGGAATACTTCACGCCTATTTCCCGAAAAATCCTGCAACACCCCGATTACAAATTCATCGAGTACCGTAAGGTTGCTTACGGAATTTCAGTGGTTGTTGTTCTGTTGGGTGTTGGTGCTTTGTTCAATGGTTTCCACCAGGGTGTTGAATTTAAAGGTGGTCGTAGCTTTATCGTTCGATTCGATCAGCCTGTTGACAACAAAGTGGAAGAAATCCGGAATGATCTGGAAGCAGTATTCGGGGAAAGCCCGGTTATTAAAACCATCGGAAGCAACCGCCAACTGGATATCACCACTTCTTACGAGATCACCAATACATCTGCTGCGGCCGATTCATTGGTAAGATCAAAGCTGATGGAAGGGTTGAGCAAACACATTCCGGCTACTTCGTATTCACAGTTTACAAATAACCACATCATTGGTACCACTACAGTGTTGCCAACTATCTCCGATGACCTGAAAAAAGGTGCGATTACCGCTACCATTTTCTCGCTCATTGTAATTTGCCTTTATATCTTCATCCGTTTCCGCGACTGGCGCTTCTCGCTGGGTACCATCTTCGCTCTTATGCACGATGTGTTTGTTACCCTGGCGGTTTTCTCTTTCCTGAAAGATGTGGTGCCTTTCCCGCTGGAACTGGATCAGCACTTTATCGCGGCCATTCTAACGGTGATTGGTTTCTCGATGAACGATACGGTGATTGTGTTTGACCGGATTCGCGAGAACAACCGCCTGATGCCCGGTGCTTCCAAAGAAACGATCATAAACCGTTCTATTAACGAAACGCTGAGCCGTACGATCATGACGTCGCTGACGGTTTTCCTGACCCTCCTGATCCTGTTCCTGGTCGGTGGTGAGGTGACCAAAGGATTTGCCTTTGCGATGTTGATTGGGGTAGTGACGGGTATCTATTCTTCTGTGTTTGTTGCCGCGCCGATCCTGGTTGACCTGGGTGGTAAAAAAGCACTTGCCAATGCAGGCACTACGCCTACTACAGAAAAACCTGCACCAAAAGCGCAGGCACAAAATGTATAATTGCAGATAGGATTTATCTATAATAAAAAAACCGTTCTGAAAAGAACGGTTTTTTTATTGACATAGTCGAGTGTCGAAGAATCAATAATTGCCCCTGATCGCTGGCTGCACTTTTGTTTGGTAGTATTCACGCAATTGCTGCTTTGTTGTTGCAGGAAGAGACGGCAGGTCCGAGGCGGCCATATTGCTTTCAACCTGTTTTAAGCTGGATGCCCCCGGAATGACAGTGGTTACTTCGGGATGATCAAGGATCCAGCGGAGAGCCCATTGGGCCAAAGAGCCTTCCGGTAGCAATTGGCCCATTTCCCTGGCAAACCGTACACCTTCGGTAAACGAAATTCCCGAGAAAGTTTCGCCTGCGTTGAAAGCTTCGCCATTGCGGTTATAGTTGCGATGATCCGTGGCCGAAAACGTAGTGGTTTCCGTAAACTTACCGGTCAGAAGGCCGCTGGCCAATGGAACCCGGACAATCAGCGCCACGCCTTTTTCCTTTGCTTTGGCAAAAACCTCATCGGCCACATGCTGGCGGAACAGGTTGAAAATGATCTGCAGCGAAGCCAGTCCATCCTGCTCCAGGCAAATCAGGGCTTCTGCACTTGTTTCCACACTTACGCCCCAATGCTTGATAAGCCCCTCAGCCTGTAATTTCCGCAGGCTGTTAAAAACCTCCCCCTTTTTTAATTCTTCTGTTGGAATGCAATGCAATTGTTCCAGAAACAACTGCGACAGTCCCAGGTTTGAGAGAGAGCTTTCGACATGCTCACGCATAGCTACATACGTAAAATTTTGCGGCCAGCCACAGGATCCATCGCTTCTCCGACCCAACTTTGTCGCGACATAAAGCTTCTTGTCTGTGGATTTTAAAAACTTTCCTATGGTTTTTTCGCTGATTCCGGCACCATACACATCAGCTGTGTCGATAAAATTTCCACCCCGGTCAACAAAGGCCTGTAAAATGCCAAAAGCATCTTCTTCCTGCAGTTCGCCCCAATCCGAACTTCCCAGTTGCCAGGTACCCAATCCAACTTCCGAGATTTCTGTTTCCTGAAATTTTCTATACTTCATTTAAACACGAATTTTAATTACGAATTACACGAATTTTTTCTGAAGCGGGTTTGCTTCAATAAGAAAAAGTTTACACTAAAAAACGGGGCCACTAATAGCCCCGTTTTTTATTTTATGTCTCAAGGAAGAGTTGAAATTTTACCGAGTCGATTCTCACATTAATTAAACCGGTAGTTTGTTCTAGTTTATCCTTGACCTCAACCTTTTCCTCAAAAACTATCTTTCTTCAAAGCGGTTGATGTAGCTGTAGATCTGCTCCACGCCAACTTTGGTGGCATTGCTTACTTTTTTTATATCGGCTTCCATCATTTCCTGTACCAGCATCTTGAGGTCATATTTAGGTTCCCATCCCAATACGGTACGGGCCTTGGTGGCATCACCAATGAGCAGGTCCACTTCGGTGGGACGGAAATAGGTTGGATCGATGGCTACGACGGCCTTTCCTACCGGCAACTGGAATTCGTCGTTGGCGCAGGCCACTACAATCCCTTTTTCCTGGAGGCCGTGTCCTTCAAACTCGATAAGAATCCCTACTTCGGCAAAGGCCATGGAAATAAACTCCCGCACTTTGGTGGTAACTCCGGTAGCGATCACAAAGTCTTCGGGTTTGTCCTGCTGCAGAATGCGCCACATGGCTTCTACATAATCTTTAGCATGACCCCAATCGCGTTGGGCATCAAGGTTACCAATGTAGAGACAATCCTGGTGACCGGTGGCAATGGCGGCAACGGCTCGAGTGATCTTACGGGTTACAAAGGTCTCTCCACGCAGCGGACTTTCGTGGTTGAACAAAATACCGTTGCAGGCAAACATGCCATAGGCTTCGCGGTAGTTCACCGTGATCCAGTACCCGTATAATTTGGCCACACCATACGGTGAGCGGGGATAGAACGGAGTGGTCTCTTTTTGCGGAACTTCCTGCACCAGGCCATAAAGCTCCGAAGTGGAGGCCTGGTAGATCTTGGTTTTGTTTTCCAGTCCCAGGATGCGGATGGCTTCCAACAGACGAAGCGTACCAATACCATCGGCATTAGCAGTGTACTCCGGTGTATCGAAAGAAACCTTTACATGCGACATGGCAGCAAGGTTGTAAATCTCATCGGGCTGTGTTTCCTGGATAATACGAATCAGGTTGGTGCTGTCGGTCAGATCGCCGTAATGCAGCTTAAGGCGAATGTTTTTTTCGTGCGGGTCCTGGTACAGATGGTCAATGCGGTCGGTGTTGATCAGGGAAGAGCGGCGCTTGATGCCATGAACCATATATCCTTTTTCAAGGAGCAACTCGGCCAAATATGCTCCATCCTGACCAGTAATACCGGTAATAAGTGCAGTTTTCATTTATAAGTTAGCGTTTAAATGATGTGGACTGAATACTTGAAGCAGCTAATATCTGGATTTTTTCTCATTTTGATGCCATCCTTGGTTGTTTTTTGGCAAAGCACTTTGGTTTGGCAAATTTCAACCGTTTTGGCGAATGACTTATCTTCGCCACTTAATGGACATTCTCTTAAAAGATGTAACTGTTATAGATACAGCTTCTTCTTTTCACCGGCAGCAGGTTGATATCTTTATTCAAAATGGTTTTGTTACGGAGATTGGGTCTTTTGACAGGCCGGCTGATAAAACCATCTCCGCAAACGGGCTTTGTATCTTCCCTGGTTTCACTGATGTTTTTGCGAATTTTTGCGATCCTGGCTTCGAGTTTCGAGAAACCTTGGAAACCGGTGCTGCTGCGGCTGCCCATGGCGGTTATACGGATGTTTTTTTGTTACCGAACACACAACCCATTGTATCGCAAAAATCAGGGGTGGAATACATTGTCCAGCGGAGCAAAACGCTTCCGGTTACGCTTCATCCCATTGGTGCCATTACCAAAAATGTAGAGGGAAAAGAGCTGTCTGAAATGTATGACATGCACCAGAGCGGCGCGGTTGCGTTCAGCGATGGTGTTTGCCCGGTACAGTCTTCAGGCCTTTTGCTGAAGGCCCTGCAATATGTAAAGGCCATTAATAAAATCATCATCCAGTTACCGGAAGAGCACAGCATTAGCGGACCGGGTTTGATGAATGAAGGCATTGTGTCCACACAACTGGGACTGCCGGGCAAACCGGCGATTGCCGAGGAACTGATGATTAGCCGTGATATTGAACTTACCCGTTACACCGGTTCGGCCATTCATTTTACAGGGGTGTCTACGGCAAAAGGAATGGAGATTATCCGCAAGGCCAAAGCGGAGGGTTTACCCGTTAGCTGTTCGGTTACACCGGCGCACCTGTTCTTTACAGACGCCGATCTGGTTGGCTATGATACGAATTTAAAGCTCTCCTCTCCCCTGCGTACAGCTGCCGATCGCGATGCTTTACGTGAAGCGGTAGAAGATGGTACGGTGGATTGTATTGCCTCGCATCATTTTCCGCATCATACGGATCACAAAGTGGTGGAATTCGAATATGCCAAAAACGGGATGATAGCCTTGGAAACGGCCTTTTCTGTTGTGCGAAGCAGTATGCCTTCACTATCACTGGAACGGATTACCGAGGTATTTTCTACCACGCCGCGCAGGCTTTTTCAATTACCAACAGTAAGCTTTGCAACGGATCAACCTGCAATGTTCAGCCTTTTTCTGCCGGATGAGCAATGGACACCATCCAGCTTTGTATCACGGTCACGCAATTCGCCCTTCCTGGGAAAAGCACTGACAGGTCGGCCTTACGGAATAATTCAGGAAGACAAACTATTTTTGAAGCCTTTATGAATAACGAACAAACGGTAGACAGCGGTTCCCATGGCATACGTTGGGGACTCATCATTGGAGGTGTATATCTAGTACTTCTTTTTTTACGGTACTATGTTGGGGCAACAAGCTTTATTGCATTCTCCGGATTAACATTTGTTGGTTTTATTTCTGTTGTCATAATGCTTCTTGTGAGCGGATTTCAATTACGGAAAAAAAATGGTGGTTGGATAGAAATGAAAGAAGCTTTTAAAGCCATGTTTATCTCCGTTCTGATCATTGAATTCATATACTTGATTTTTACGTTTGTCTATTTAAAATATGTTGACCCTACATTTTTTGACAAACTTCGCATCAGCACTGAGGAGTTACTGCTCGCAACCAAACAGTCGCAGAACGATGTTGACGCTGCTGTAAAAAACATTGACCTGATGAAAGAGCAGTCATTGAATATGGGCGTATTCGACTTTTTGCGGTCTTACTTAACATATGTCGGAATCATGGGGCTTTTTGCCTTGTTGTTTGCTTTTATAATCAAGCGAAAGCCGCCCGTTTTTGAACAGGATCAATATAACCAATCTTCTTATTGATGAACCTTTCTATTGTTGTTCCCCTTTTGAATGAAGAAGAGTCGCTACCAGAGCTGTGCGATTGGATCAAACGTGTTTGCCTGGAGCAGCAATACACCTATGAAGTGATCCTTGTAGATGACGGCAGCACCGACAATTCGTGGGAAGTGATTGAAAGCCTGAGCCGTCAAAACGAAAACATCAAGGGAATTAAATTCCAACGCAATTATGGCAAATCTGCTGCCCTCAATGAAGGTTTTAAAGCGGCCAACGGTGATGTGGTAATTACCATGGATGCCGATCTGCAGGACAGTCCCGATGAGATCCCCCAACTTTTTTACATGATCGCCCAGGAAGGTTATGACCTGGTGAGTGGATGGAAAAAAGTTCGGTATGATAATACGCTGACGAAAAATATTCCTTCAAAGCTTTTTAATGCGGTCACCCGCAAAGTTTCTAAAATTCACCTGCACGATTTTAATTGTGGCCTGAAAGCGTACCGGAAAAAAGTGGTGAAAAGTATTGAAGTGTATGGCGAGATGCACCGCTATATTCCTGTGCTGGCCAAATGGGCCGGCTTTCGAAAAATTGGTGAAAAAATAGTAGAGCACCGCAAGCGGAAATACGGTGTCACCAAGTTTGGCTGGGACCGATTTGTGAATGGGTTTCTGGATCTTTTGTCCATCTTTTTTGTGGGCAAATTTTCAAAGCGCCCCATGCACTTTTTTGGTCTTTGGGGTACATTGTTCTTTCTCCTTGGAATTGGCATGAGCATCTATCTTGTCATCATGAAAATTGTTTCCTCGGAGTTTTGGGTAACCAATCGACCTTCCTTTTTTTTCGCTCTGGCGGCGGTCATCATTGGTATGCAATTATTCCTGGCCGGTTTTATTTCGGAACTGGTTACCCGCAATGCACCGGGAAGAAACGCTTATCTCATTGAAGATAAAATCGGCTTGTAATGAAAGTGGTGATCATCGGTTCGGCGCATCCGTTACGAGGCGGTGGCATCACCACCTTTAATCACCGGCTGGCAAAAGAGTTTATTAATGAGGGGCATGACTGTTCTATCGTCTCTTTCTCCCTGCAGTATCCTTCTTTTTTATTCCCTGGGAAATCGCAGTTCACCGACGAACCCGCACCGGAAGGCATACCCATTCGAAGCTTAATCAATTCGGTCAATCCGGCAAACTGGCTCCAGGTTGGAAAAAAGCTGCAAAAAGAAAGACCGGATTTGGTTGTTGTCCGGTTCTGGATTCCGCTGATGGGTCCAGCTTTAGGAACCATTATCCGCCAGATAAAAAAGAATGGTCATACAAAAGTTATTTGTCTTGCGGACAATGTGATTCCACACGAAAAGCGGCCTGGCGACAAGCCCTTCACCCGTTATTTTTTAGCGCAATGCGATGCTTTTATTACGATGAGTGAAAAAGTGTTGCAAGACCTTAGAACGTTTGAATCCAAAAAGCCTGCACAACTTGTTCCGCATCCATTGTACGACAATTTTGGCGAACCACTTTCCAAATCCGAAGCCCGCGAAAAACTGGGCTTACCGGTACATGAAAAGATTCTGCTATTTTTTGGATTTATCCGGCACTACAAAGGTTTGGATCTGCTGCTGCTGGCTATGGCCGATGAACGCATTCAAAAGGAAAATATTCGGTTATTGGTTGCCGGTGAATTTTATGAAGACGAAAAGCCCTACCAACAAATAATACGTGATCATGATCTGGCATCATCTGTTTTTTTACGAACCGGTTTTATTCGGGACCAGGATGTAAAGCTTTACCTCTCGGCTGCTGATGGTGTGGTACAACCTTACCGCAACGCCACACAAAGTGGTGTGACACCCCTTGCCTATCATTTTGAAAAGCCCATGATTGTGACCAATGTTGGTGGGTTACCTTCCCTGGTTCCGCATCAAAAAGCAGGCTTGGTAGCAGAGCCCACTGCGCAGGCAATTTCAGAAGCCATCCTACAGTTTTTTGCGCTGGGACCGGATTATTTTCTCCCCTCCCTCCGGATAGAAAAACAAAAGCTTTCGTGGAATAATTTGCTGAACGCTATAATTGAACTAAAGGCATCACTGAGTAAACACCCATGATCTACCGAAGCAAAGCACCACTACGGATAGGCCTGGCCGGTGGCGGCACCGATGTCAGTCCTTTTTGTGATTGGTATGGGGGCGCTATTGTGAATGCAACTATTTCGCTTTATGCCCACGCATCCCTTGAAGTTTTGGCGGAACCAAAAATTAGTTTGGTGGCGCATGATCGCAACGAAGCTGCCGAATTTGAACTTCAAAAAGAACTTTCACTTAATGGTCACCTGGATCTGTTGAAAGGCGTTTGCAACTGCATTCAAAAAGACTATGGGTCGATTACAACAGGTTTTCGGTTAACCACCTATGTGGATGCCCCGGCCGGTTCCGGCCTGGGCACTTCTTCTACCCTGGTAGTGGCCATTTTGGGTGCCTTTGCAGAAATGCTGCAGTTGCCCCTGGGTGAATACGATCTTGCGCAATATGCTTTTCATGTCGAACGCAGGTACCTGCAATGGGTTGGTGGCCGGCAGGACCAGTACGCAGCTACATTTGGCGGGGTGAATTTTATGGAGTTTTATGCAGATGATAAAGTGATTGTAAATCCGCTTCGCCTTCGAATGGAAGCTCTGCTGGAATTGGAAAGCAAGATTTTGCTTTATTACACGGAAACTCACCGGCAATCGGAGGCAATCATCCGGGAGCAGGCAAACAATGTTCAGAAGCAGGAAAAAGAGCCAGTGGAAGCCATGCACCAGCTCAAACAACAGGCGCAAATGATGAAGCAAGCCCTTTTAAAAGAAGAATTGGATGCACTGGGTGAGATACTGGACTGGGGATTTATGCAGAAGCAAAAAATGGCGAAGGGCATCACCAATCCTTTCCTGGATGAAGTATATGCTACTGCCAAAAAAGCCGGCGCTACCGGTGGGAAGATTTCCGGCGCTGGCGGCGGTGGCTTTATGCTGTTTTATTGTCCGGGTACAACAAAGTACAGTGTTATGGAAAGTTTACGGAAATTTGGCGGCCATCACAGGCCTTACCAATTTGTTGACAGAGGATTAACAACCTGGCGAATGTAAAACGTATGGAAAAGATTAAAGAAAAAATTGCGGCATCCATTCATACCAAACAACAAATTCTTCGGGACGAAGAATTGCTTTCAACAATAGCTGCTGTTACAGATATAGTAACAGCAGCATTACAAGAAGGACGCCGGCTATATTTTTGCGGAAATGGTGGCAGTGCTGCGGATGCACAACACCTTGCTGCCGAATTCACCGGTCGGTTTTATCTTAACCGCAAAGCACTGCCTGCAGAGGCTCTTCATTGCAACACATCGTATCTAACGGCAGTGGCCAATGATTACAGCTACGACGTTGTTTATTCACGCCTGGTGGAAGGCATTTGTCAGCCGGGTGATGTTTTAGTTGGATTGACCACTTCGGGCAATTCCGCCAACATTGTAAAAGCATTCGAAAGTGCCAGGGCAATGGGTGTACGAACGGTAGGGTTCACCGGTATCACCGGCGGCGTCTTAAAAGGCCTCAGTGATTACCTGGTGAATGTTCCTTCTTCGGATACACCCCGCATCCAGGAAAGTCATATTCTGATCGGACACATTATTTGTCAGATGGTGGAAGAAAATCTTTTTTCCAGCGGCGAAACTGCGTCAGTAGAAAGCTTATAATTACAATTTTCGTTGGAAGCTTTTCGCATTCAAAAAAGATCAAATCGGCTTTAAATTTTTACTTTCTCATAAAGAAAACAAAATTGCAAGAACCGCCAGTATGCATGCAGTCGAACCCCAAAGCCCTGAGCAATTAATTAAAAGTGAAGCAGATTATGAAGCCATTGTTCTTGCTGGTGGACTTGGCAGCCGGCTCCAGGAAGCCGTTCCGGAACTGCCGAAAGTGTTGGCTACGGTAGCCGGTAAACCATTTCTTTCGTATGTGATCGATTCCTTGCGCATGCAGGGTGTAACACGGTTTGTATTTGCTTTAGGTTATAAATTCGACCTGGTTGAAAAATTTTTAAAAGAATCGTATCCGACACTTTCCTATTCGGTAGCAGTTGAACATGAACCTCTGGGTACAGGTGGTGCCATTCGCCTGGCGCTACAAAAAACAAAAAACAGGCATGTTCTTATCATTAATGGCGATACGCTTTTTAAAGTGAATATTGCAGATCTGTTCCTGTCGCATTTATCAAAAAACGCAACATGCACGTTAGCGTTAAAGCCTACAGAAAATGTTTCCCGCTTTGGAAATGTTACCATAGATAAAAATGGTCGTGTGACGGCGTTTGCTGAAAAAGACAACCAATCTTCCGGGTTGATCAACGGCGGGATTTATATTCTGGATAAAACCCGCTTTTTTGCCCACTCCTTTCCTGCCGCTTTTTCGTTTGAAGAAGCTTACCTGGAAATATACCTAAAAGAGGATTCTATCTATGGCATGGTGCAGGAAGGTTATTTTATCGATATCGGCGTACCGGAAGATTATGCAAAAGCACAAACAGAATTGGCCGCCCCTCTTCTTGATTTATCGAAAATTGATAAATCCTGGACACTTTTTATTGACCGGGATGGGGTGATCAATGATGAAACGGTGGGAGAATATGTGTTGAATTGGGAACATTTCATCTTCAGCAAAGGCGTTCTTCAATCATTTAAAAAACTAAGCGATGTGTTTGGGCGTATCCTCCTTGTTACCAACCAGCGGGGTGTTGGCAAAGGCCTGATGCGTGGAGAAGACCTGGACAGTATTCACCTGGAAATGAAACGGGAAATTGCTGCAGTCGGTGGTCACCTGGACCAGATTTATTTCTGTACCGATGTGGAGAATAGCAGTTTCAACCGCAAGCCAAATCCCGGCATGGCCGTGCAGGCAAAACGGGAATTTCCGGAAATTGATTTCCAAAAAAGTATCATGGTGGGAAACAAACCAAGCGATATGCGTTTTGGGCGGGCGGCAGGTATGTACACCATCTTTTTGGCAACAACAAACCCGGAGCAACCATTTCCCCA
The DNA here is from genome assembly GCA_014163555.1 of Flavisolibacter longurius. Taxonomy (GTDB): domain Bacteria; phylum Bacteroidota; class Bacteroidia; order Chitinophagales; family Chitinophagaceae; genus Flavisolibacter. The sequence goes on along the minus strand of JACJGO010000005.1, from coordinate 110,014 downwards.
CCCTGACATCGACATGCGATTTGGCAATCTGGCGGAATTTGCAGCAGGGCTTTCCCCTCGTTAATGCGGTTGTAAATCATACATACAATTGGTTTACCCTTGCCGCCAGCCCCTAATTTCAACAAGGCCTTAGCAAAATTTTTGACCGTTTTAGCCGTTCTTAGCAGGTATAACCTATATCCGCAATGTTGAAAAATGTAGTTTTCCTGGTTTTGGCAACCTTAACCTTTCAGGCTCTCTCCGCGCAAAGCACCATCAGTGCTGCCGATAAAAAGACCCTGCAGAAAAAAGAAGACTCACTGAAAGTGCTGGCAAAAACATTTTTGACGGCCGAAGCCACCGAAGAGCGGATGCGGAAGGACAGTCTTTTTATTAAAACGCTGATCCGGACATTACAGGTTAAAAACTCATTTCTTTATCCGTTTGATTCATTGCAGGGTGTTTCAAAATTGTACGCCCCCGACAGCACGTTTCGCATTTTTACCTGGCAGCTCGATTTCCAAGACAGTTATGCCGTTACCCGGCAACGCGGCGCCATTCAGTTTCAAACGGCGGATGGCTCCCTGAACCTGGTTCCGCTTCGCGACTATTCCGAGTTTGCCGACGACCCGATGGACTCCATGCGGAATCGCAATACATGGATCGGGGCTGTGTATTATAACATCATTCAGAACGAACATAACGGGAAAAAATACTATACGCTTTTTGGGTTTGATGGTAACAGTTATCGCACCAATAAAAAATGGATCGATGTACTGACATTCGACAATCGTAACCAACCTGTTTTTGGTTCCCAGCGCTTTTTTACGTTTGAAAAAGATTCGGTTCGTCGCAACCCTATGAATCGCTATGCGATCGAGTATAAAAAAGAAGCCTCAACAACGCTGAACTATGACAAAGACCTTCAGATGATCCTTGTCGATCACCTGATCTCGGAAACGGACGAGCCGGAATATCCCTGGACCTTTGTGCCGGATGGCGACTATGAAGGCTTTCAGTGGGTGGATGGCCGCTGGCAGCATATCAACAAGGTTTTTGACTTTAAATTAAAAGATGGTGAAGCTCCCATTCCGGATGCATTAAAAGATATGGAAGGCAAATCGGATGAGTTTAAGCTGTCGGAGCAAAGCCGCAAGAATATGGGTGAAAAAGCGCCACAGGTTCCGGCACCTTCCAAGCCAGTAAACAACAAGCCGAAAAAGCCAATTAAGAAAGCATAAGCTTTCCGACAATATTGTACTAAAGCCGGCTGTGAAAACACAGCCAGTTTTTTATTTGTAGGCAAAGGATTCTGTGGTCAGTTGTACACTCTTTAAGGCATCTTTCCTTATCTACGGAAGCCTATACAAAAAGAAAACGCAATCAAATAAATGATTGCGTTTCCCTCTTATTTATAATCCATAGAGCGATTTAATCCAGTTTCAACACAGCCAGGAATGCTTCCTGCGGCACTTCTACGTTACCGATCTGGCGCATCCGCTTTTTCCCTTCTTTTTGTTTTTCCAGGAGCTTGCGTTTCCGGCTGATATCACCGCCGTAACACTTGGCTGTAACATCTTTCCGCATAGCAGAGATGTTTTCTCGGGCCACAATCTTGGCACCAATAGCAGCCTGGATGGCAATCTGGAATTGTTGGCGGGGCAGAAGTTCTTTTAATTTCTCGCAAAGCTTGCGGCCAAAATCCTGGGCACGGCCCCGATGGATTAAAGCACTTAAAGCATCCACTTTGTCATTGTTCAGCAGGATGTCCATCTTCACGATGTCTGCTTCGCGGTACCCAATGGGGTTGTAATCAAATGAAGCGTAACCTCTAGTTTGCGATTTTAATTTATCGTAGAAGTCAAAGACAATCTCGGTTAATGGCATTTCAAATATCAACTCAACGCGGGAAGTTGTGAGATAGCTTTGATTAATGAGAATACCACGTTTGCCCAAGCAAAGCGTCATGATATTGCCGATATAATCAGGTTTGGTAATGATTTGTGCTTTGATGAATGGTTCCTCAATCCGGTCGGTTTTTACAGGATCGGGAAACTCGGTCGGGTTGTTAACGATCACCTTCTCACCTTTCGTTGTATAAGCAATAAAGCTTACGTTCGGAACCGTAGTGATCACCGTTTGGTTGAATTCCCTTTCAAGCCGCTCCTGGATAATTTCCATATGCAGCAGTCCCAGGAACCCGCAACGGAAACCAAAGCCCAGTGCCTGTGATGTTTCCAGTTCAAAGGTCAGGGACGCATCGTTCAACTGCAGCTTGTCCATGCAATCACGCAGTTCCTCAAATTCATCGGTATTTACCGGGAAGATGCCCGCAAACACCATGGGCTTTACTTCCTGGAAGCCTTTCACAATTTCCTTGGTTGGGTTCACTGCGTCAGTAATGGTATCACCCACTTTAACTTCCTTGGCGTTTTTAATCCCTGTAATGATATACCCTACATCGCCGGTTTTTACTTCATTAACCGGTTGTAGTCCCAGTTTCAAAATGCCCACTTCATCAGCTTCGTATTCCTGGTTGGTAGAAACGAATTTTACTTTCTGTCCTTTTTTGATGGAGCCATTCAAAATCCGGTAGTAAACAATAATTCCACGGAAGCTGTTAAACACCGAGTCAAATATTAATGCCTGTAGCGGTGCTTCGGGATCGCCTTTAGGCGCCGGAATACGGGTAATAATGGCTTCCAGAATTTCTTCAATACCAATTCCGGAACGTCCGCTGGCCAATAAGATTTCTTCCCGCTTGCAACCAATAAGGTCAACAATCTGGTCCTTTACTTCTTCAATCATAGCGCCATCCATATCTATCTTGTTGATGACGGGAATGATCTCGAGATCATTTTCAATGGCGAGGTAAAGATTGGAAATGGTTTGTGCCTGTATTCCCTGTGTGGCATCAACCAGTAAAAGGGCACCTTCGCAGGCAGCCAGGGCACGGCTCACTTCATAGCTAAAGTCAACGTGTCCCGGTGTATCAATTAGGTTGAGTGTATAAACTTCGTTTTTGAACGGGTAGTTGATCTGGATTGCATGGCTCTTGATAGTAATGCCTTTTTCCCGTTCCAGGTCCATATCATCCAACACCTGGTCCATCATTTCCCTGTCGGAGATGGTATTGGTGGTTTGCAGGAGGCGATCGGCGAGGGTACTTTTCCCGTGATCAATGTGGGCAATGATGCAAAAATTCCGGATATTTTTCATGCGACTGGTTCAACAATTACGAATGCGCAAAGGTAGGTGAATGGCCGCAGATTTAGGGAACGTATGCAGGCCTTTAACAATGTTACCAAAACAAGAAAAGAACGCTTTAATTGCCGGCACCTGCTCCGGTTTGTTGCTGCATTCCGATCTTAATAAGCGCATATACCAGTTCGCAGTCTTTGTTGGCACGGGCCGCCTGAAGAAACCGCTCCTGCGCCGCTTTGTCGTTATCATCCAGTCCATATTTCTTGCGGATGTCATCGGAGCATTTTTGCAGTTGCGGTTCTGAGCTAAAACGCTGTAACTGTTCGAACAATTCCATTTGTTCCCTGTCGGAGATAGTGACAATTTCATTTTGCAATACCTGCAGCGGACGATCGCTGTTGCCGGCACGGATGAAGATCTGTTGAATCTTTGGACTCATACCTTTTAAGGAAGAATTGATGCAGGCGCACATTTCAGCGGTTGCTTTGCTTTCGGTGCTTTCCGGTTTTACTGTCTTTGTTTCCACTTTTTTATGGGCCAACGTGTCGTTTTTTCCAGGCATCTCACTATTGGTGTCGATGGTTTGCCCGGCTACCGTTTTTTCTTCGCTGGTTTCAGCTTTTGAATTGGTGCCGGACGTACAACTGTAGGTAAACAAAACGCTTGCTGTAATGAATAAAATGAAAAGCTTTTTCATCCTGTAAAGATGGGCCTTTTCGATAGTTAATACGAAGTGAAATTCTATGCTCGTGGAAAACAAAGAAAGCTATTCTGGCAGCCCCAGCTCCTTGCGAAGTTTCCGTGTAAGTCCTTTGCTAACCAGTTCATGGCTTTGTTTGATATAAGAGGTCCATTCCTGTTTTGAAAGTGCCGCATCATTCGACACCATTACCCATTTGGCCCTGGCCATATACGGCGCCGGAATAAAGCCTTCCCGTGAACTCAGGTCCTCGAAATCCGCATCGGGAACTTTAAAAGAAGCTTTAAAAGGTTCATCAAATGAAGTAACGCAAAACATTTTTCCGCCAATGGAAAAAACCAAGTCTTTTTCCCATTTGATATCTTCCGTTACGGCCGGAAGTTCGAGGCAAATCGTTCGCAGGGTTTCCGTGTTCATGGCTGCAAAGTAAAACTCCCCCGAGTCAACGGAGGAGTTGAATTATTTTTAAAATGATGCGCTTATAAAATAATGCAAGTCAAAAATGCCTCTTGCTTTATTGACATTACTACAAGCTTAGGCTTGTGTTCTTACGTCTGCTTTTGGCTTTTTGCCTGTTTTTGGTGAAATGATGGCCAGCATCCGCTTTCCTTCCAATTTGGGCATGCTTTCCAATTGGCCAAAATCTTTCAGGCGGTCGGCAAATTTCAGGAGCAGTAATTCACCCCTGTCTTTAAACTGAATCGCACGACCCTTGAACTGTACATAGGCTTTCACCTTGTTGCCTTCTTTCAGAAAACTTTCGGCATGCTTGGATTTGAAATCAAAGTCATGATCGTCCGTATTTGGCGTAAAGCGAATTTCCTTCATCTCTGTAGTCTTCGCCTTGGCCTTCATTTCCTTTTCCTTCTTCTTCTTATCGTAAAGGAATTTATTGTAATCGATCACACGGCAAACCGGGGGATCGGCTTGAGGAGAAATTTCTACCAGGTCCAGCTCCTGCTCTCGGGCTATTTTCCTGGCTTCATCGGTTGAATAAACGCCAACGGTTACGTTGTCGCCAACCAGTCGTACCTGGGGTACTCTGATATGTTCATTAATTCTGTGTTCTGCTTCTTTACGGGGAACAAAACGACCCCTGAATCCACCGGGCTTAAATCCGCCCCTGTTTGGTAATGCCATTTACGTTTTTTAGATGATTGAATGCAAGGAGTTGAAAAGAGAAAAAGAGTAAAAAGGTATTGATCTACTCTTTTTCCCCTCTACAACTTGCTTTTATTTTTGATTTTGTGAATAATCAGTCTGCTCTTCTTTCTTTTACCTCGGCGACAAGTTCCTGCAAAAATTCGTCCACATTCTTGGCGCCCAGATCTCCTTTGCCCTGACGGCGAACGGAAATCTTTCCTTCAGTCGCTTCCTTCTCTCCTACCACCAGCATATACGGCACTTTCATCAATTCCGTATCGCGGATCTTTTTCCCAATTTTTTCATTACGGTCATCGATCTCAGCACGAATATCCCATTTTTTTAATTTCAGCAAAACATCTTTTGCGTAATCGGCAAACTTGTCGGAGATGGGTAGAATCTTTACCTGAACCGGTGCCAGCCAGGCCGGGAATTTACCGGCATAATGCTCCAGCAAGAAGCCGATAAAACGTTCGTGTGTGCCCAACGGTGCACGGTGAATGATTAGCGGTGTTTCTGCTTCATTATTTTGATTGGTAAAGCTTAATTTAAAGCGACGTCCCTGTGCAAAATCTACCTGGTTAGTGGCCAGAGTGAATTCGCGGCCGATGGTGCTGTAAATCTGCACATCGATCTTGGGACCGTAGAAGGCACCTTCATCAGGTACTTCTACAAACGGAATTCCTGCCTCAATCATAACACTGCGAACCATGGCTTCGGTTTCCAGCCACAGTTCAGGCTCATCGATGTATTTCTGTCCCAGTTTGGCAGGATCGTGCAGTGAAAGGCGCATTACGTATTTTTCAATCCCGAAGATCTTAAAATACTTCAGGTACATATCATTTACCGCCTTGAATTCCTGCGCAAATTGTTCGCGAGTGCAATAGATGTGTGCATCGTTCATATGCAGGCAGCGAACCCGCATCAGTCCGAATAATTCACCGCTTTGCTCGTAACGGTAACAGGTACCATATTCGGCTAAACGCAGCGGAAGGTCTTTATAACTGTGTTGCTCAGCCGCAAATATTTTGTGGTGGTGCGGACAGTTCATTGACTTCAGGTAATACTTTACGCCTTCCAACTCCATTGGCGGGTACATGCTGTCCTGGTAGTATGGCAGGTGACCGCTGGTGATATACATGCTTTCTTTCGCGATGTGAGGCGTTACTACTCGCTTGTAGCCGGCGTCTTGCTCGGTTTCCTTCGCCAGTTTTTCCAACTCTTCAATGATGATGGTACCATTTGGCATCCAAAGCACTAGACCGGGACCTACATCATCGTCCATGGTATAAATACTAAGCTCTTTGCCCAGTTTGCGGTGGTCGCGTTTTTTGGCTTCTTCCAGCATTTGCAGGTACTCGTCCAATTGCTTGGCAGAAGGAAAGGTTACGCCGTAAATGCGGGTGAGCTGTTTATTCCGTTCATCTCCCTTCCAATATGCACCGGCAATGTTGGTAAGCTTGATGGCTTTAATAAAACCGGTAGCTGGAATATGGGGTCCGCGGCAAAGGTCAGTGAATCCACCCTGTGTATAGAATGTGATCTCACCATCTTCCAACCCCTGCAGAAGGTCGAGTTTATATTCGTCGCCTTTTTGCGTGAAATAGTTAACCGCTTCCGCTTTGGGAATGGCCTTGCGGATGTATTGATTGTTTTGCTTTGCCAGTTCGGCCATCTTTACTTCCAGCTTTCGCAGGTCTTCTTCCGAAATGGAATGGTCGCCCAGGTCCACATCGTAATAAAACCCATTTTCAACAGGAGGGCCTACCCAGAATTTAACCCCCGGGAATAAGCTTTCAATGGCTTCCGCCATAAGGTGTGCCGACGAATGCCAGAAGGTATTTTTACCGCCATTGTCATCCCATGTCAGCAACTTTAGGCTTGCATCAGTGTCAATAGGCCGGGTGGCATCCCAAACTTGTCCGTTTACATCAGCGGCCAATACTTTGCGGGCTAACCCTTCGGAGATGGATTTGGCAACATCTAGAGCCGTTGTTCCTTTCGGGTATTCCCGAACGGCACCATCAGGCAACGTAATTTTAATTTGATCACTCATAAAGAGCGGCAAAATTAACACTTTCATGCTTTGCACGGCGATTCCCGAAACTCTCGTATTCGTTAATTTCACGTTGCTATGAAGAAAATTGTATGCAGCCTGCTCACAGTATTCCTTCTTCTTTCCTTTTTTCAATCCTCTGGCCAGGATATGACGGGGATCTGGCGGGGCTATTTTATTACTGATGGCGGTGATCAATACAAGTACGAAGTGCAGTTGGATCAGTCGAAAAAAAATAGTCTTTCCGGTGTAACGTATTCCTATTTAGATACCCGCTTTTACGGCAAAGCCACCATTACCGGTAATTATACCAAAACGTCCAATGCGGCACTGGTTCAGGAAATAAAAACGGTTGAATTAAAAATGGCCGGCGGGTCTGTTGCCTGCATCATGAAGTGCCGGCTTATTTATTCCCGCTCAGGCCGTGAAGAATTTCTGGAAGGTATTTACACGAGTGCCTATGAAAAAACAGATCCCTATTACGGTGTAAAAAAAGGTGGCGATTGTGGCGGCGGCAGGGTTTTCCTACGTAAAGTAGTAACATCCGATTTTTATGTAGAGCCATTTTTACGGAATAAAAAGCCGGCAGATGATCCGTCGCGAAATACAGCGAAGACACCGCAGAAAAGTGCAGTAACCAAAACACCAACTAAAAAGGAAACTGTCACAACGAAAACAACCCCTAAACCCAATACGCCGGCGAACAGTACGGTTGCCAAACCTGCACCGGTACAAACTGAAACAAAAAAACCGGAAGAGACCGTAGCGGCCACAAAGCCGGTTGTTGTTCCCAAGATCAAGCCTACCCCGGCGATTATTCGAGATAGGAAGAATGAGTTGATCCGGACCATTGTCCTGACGAACAGGGAAGTGGAAATCAGCCTTTACGACAACGGCGAAATCGACAACGACACCGTGAGTATCTATTTGGACGGTGCGCTGATACTGGCAAACAAACGGTTATCCAATAAACCAATCACCTACAAATTGGAACTGGATGAAGCCAGCCCCGAGCATACTTTGGTAATGGTAGCCGAAAACCTGGGTACCATTCCGCCCAATACTTCACTGATGATTATCCAGGACGGCGACCAACGGCACCAGGTTACCATTACGTCCACCGAACAGAAAAACGCCATGATCCGGTTCCGGTATGAAAAGCAAAATCCTTAAATAAACACGGGCTGGTCGACAGAATCAGCCCGTTTCTTTACCTTGCAGCCTGTTTTATATAAAAATCTTGGTACATACGTCCCGAATATGTACCTTGAAATCTAAAACCAATATTGTCCTAAAACTTTCTGCATGAAACAGTTGCTATTGATCTTGTGTGTGACCCTTTCCCCGGTTATCCTTTTTGCGCAGGATTCAACCGACAAAGAATTCAAAACGCTTTTAAAAAACAAAATCTTTTTCACCGGAACAGATCCCGTAGAAATTACACTGGTAAGCGATTTTCGCCGCATTAAAAACAAGCGGCAGAAAAAAGTATATCAACCGGCTACGGTCACATTCACGATGCCGGGATTTCCACCCGTGACGGAAGAAATTCAACTGGCGGCCCGCGGCGAGTTTCGCCGGACCACCTGCGTAATGCCTTCGCTTTCTCTGGATTTCAAAAACCAGAAAGCACCCAAGCTGAGTGGGTTGAAAAGACTTAAACTGGTATGTGGCTGTTCACAATCGAAGTACGATGAAGAATTGCTGCTGAAAGAATTCCTGATTTACAAAATGTACAACATGCTCACCGAAATGAGCTTTGGCGTAAGGCTCACCAAGATGACCTATAAAGATGCCCAGAACAAAATGAAAGAATATTCGCAGTACGGGTTTTTGATTGAAGATGTGGATGCTGTGGCCAAGCGAAACAACAGCCGGGAGTATGAAAAAAAGGTGATGAATGGCACTATGACCGACCGGTCACAAATGACCTTGGTTTCGATGTTCCAGTATATGATTGGTAATACCGACTGGTCGCTGCCAAACAATCATAACATCCGGTATGTACAATTATTAACGGACACCATTTCTTTTCCATATGTGATCCCATATGATTTCGACTATTGTGGCCTTGTGAATGCACCCTATGCCATTCCCCAGCAGGAATTTGCCATTGAAAGAGTAACGGATCGGTATTACCGCGGCGTACCCAGGGATAAAGAAGAGATTGCAGAAGCGATCAAATTGTTCAAGGATAAAAAAGAATTCATTTATGCCCTGGTAAATGGATTTGATTTGTTATCGAAAAAAGTGCGGGATGAAATGTTACGTTACCTGGATTCGTTTTACGACGACCTGGATGACAAACGCAAGATTACCTATGTGTTTGAAAAGGCCGTGGATAAGAATTAGGTGGGTGTAATATCAAACTGCACACCGTAAGAAAGCAGTTTACTTTGCAAAATAATGAATGTAAAAAAAGGAAGCCGATGGCTTCCTTTTTTTATTTAGTTCGTTGAAAAACTAGAATCCCGTCCGGTTTGTTTCCCTTGGTTTGGGAAGTTCTTTACGGGGCAGTCTTTCATCCCGCTGGGCTGAATTGTAGACAAAGGCAGCAACAACAGTGGCAGCCTGTTTCAAATCTTCCGGCACCAGGTGATCATAGGTATCCATATTGGTATGGTGCGTACGAGTGTCATAAGCAATTTCATCCTGAATAAACTGGAAACCCGGAACACCCACGGCATCAAAGGCCAGGTGGTCGGTTCCGCCAGTGTTGCTGATGGTTACCGTAGTTGCACCGAGGTCTTTAAATGGTTCCAGCCATTTGGCAAAAATGGGACGGATGGCCTCATTGCCCTGCAGGTAAACACCGCGAATTTTTCCGGTGCCATTATCCAGGTTATAATAGGCGGTAATTTTTTCGTGTTGCGGTTTTAGTTGCATCGTAACCGGGTCTGCCACATGCATTTTTACATAGTTGCGGGATCCGTGCAAGCCCTGCTCCTCTCCTCCCCACAACGCAATGCGAATCGTACGGCGTGGTTGAAAACCCGTTTGCTTCAGCAGGCGAACGGCTTCCATCATCACGGCACAGCCGGCAGCATTGTCGGTGGCTCCGGTGGCGCCATGCCAGGAATCAAGATGGCCACCCAGCATCACTACTTCATCTTTTAGTTTGGGGTCGGTGCCGGGGATTTCAGCAATGACATTATAGCCATTCCGGTCCTTGTCAAAAAATGTTGTTTTGATTTCCATTTCCATTTCTACGGGAATGCCGGCCGCTACCAACCGCTGCAGGCGCAGGTAATCATCGCTGGAAAGAACCACACTTGCGGGGCCAATTGGCGCATCCTTCGCGTACTGTCCACCGCCCTGCACAAATATGGTTCCTTCGCTTCCGCGGCTTAAGCCTAAAATCATAGCCGGGTTTTCACTAGCAATAAAACTATTCAATGAGGCAACAAACGAACGTCTTCCCGTGATGGTTCGATTTGCACCCGCCTGCCGGGGCTCCACTTTCGCCATTTTATCTAAAGCTTCCTCTGAGTACCTTTCTGCATCGGGTCTGAAGTTTGGCTTTAACGTATCGTTGCTCCAAAGCATCACAATTTTGTTTTTCAATTTCCCCCTATATTGTTCCAGCTCCGCAGAATCTTTTGCCTTTACCAATACTACTTCGGCTTTGGTAATGCCTTTCCCGGGAGTGCTTCCTGTCCAGGCACGGCTTTGGGCAATCATCGGCACATAATAGGGCTTTGTCATGGCAACATAACAACGATCCTGCTGCCAGCCTTTGCCAAATTCGCCCCAGGATTCAATCTGAACATTTTTAAGGCCCCAGCTATCCAGTTTGGTTTTGGCCCATTTGGCTGCATTCATAAATCCCGGAGAGGCCGTAAGACGGGGACCACTGACATCAGTTAAATAAAAGGCATGGTCCATAACCTGGGAAGCTTGCATACCTTCTTTTTTCAGCGTGCTGATGATGGCTTCATCGCCTTCTTTTTGTGCATACAGCAGGCAAAAGGAAGCCTGTGCTGCTGCCAGTAACAGTAATTTTCTCATGCTGTTTTGATTAGAGGTTTGATTTCAGCGAATCTAAGCTTTCCTCTTTTTAAAACCGAAAATTCCAGGTAACGGAAGGCAGAATGGGAAATAGCGAAACCTGTTTGGCCTGCACCTTCAACGAGCCATCATATGGGTTCCCCTCCTGGTTGAAGTAAATGAAATAGGGATTGGCACGGCTGTAGGCATTGTAAATGCTGAAAACCCAGTAACTCTGCAAACGCTTACCGGGTTTGGGTGTTGGTGTATAGGTTGCCGAGAGATCCAGTCGATGATAAGCCGCTAGTCGGTACTGATTAATTCGGCTATACTCCTGCGTTAGTACGCCGTTGAGAACATAAAAACGTTGCGGTAGCGAAGTCGCATTTCCGGTGGCGTAAACAAAGACGGCGCCGAATTTCCATTTTTTATTTTTCTCGTAAGAGGCTACAAAAGAAAGATCATGGCGGCGGTCATACTTGGCTGGAAATTTTACGCCGTCATTCAGTTGCGGGAATTGCCGCCAGGTCCATGACAAGGTATAACCTATCCAGCCCGTCAGCCGGCCGCGGGTTTTGTTCACCAGGAATTCTGCACCATAACTCCAGCCTTTTCCAAAAACAAATTCCTCTTCCGGATCCAGCAAGGAAGGAGAATAACCTTCCCGGTACTCAATCTGGTTTTCCATAGTCTTGTAATAAATTTCCAGCGAGGTTTCGTAGGTATTGTCGGAGAGGTTATGAAAATAGCCGGCCGCATATTGCCAGCTTTTTTGTGGTTGCACCCGAAATGTACTGGGCACCCACAGGTCAGTGGGTAAGGTAGTACCGGCATTGCTTACCAGGTGAATGTATTGCAGGTTACGGGTGACGGAAGCTTTTATAGAAGCGGCAGCATTCAGGCTATACCGTGCAGTGAAGCGTGGCTCCAGGCCGCCATAGGTTTTTACGGGCTCCCAACTTCCGTATTCCGTGCTATCGAGTTTGTTCTGGTTGGCATCTTTTACATAACGGGTGAAAGGTCCTATTTGGGTGAAATTACTCCAGCGGATGCCGTAATTCAGTTTCAGCCGGCTGCTTACATCCCAGTCATCCTGGATATACAAGGCTGATTCCAGTGCCTTTTTTTCACTGGCGTTACTGGGGTTGAAAATAACACTGTCTTGCCGGCCGGAGGTTACATTGGGTGTGAATTTGTGATGCGTAAAGAGTCCGCCAAATTTGATTTTGTGCGAACCGGACGGATAATAATCAAAATCCATTTTGGCCGTACCGTCTTTTATACCGGAGGCCAGCTTGATCTCAAAATTATTCTGTGCGGCGCCAAAAGAAAAATTATAATCGTTGTAAACTAGTGTTGTATTTGCAAAAAGTTTCCTGTTGAAAACATGGTTCCAGCGAACAGTGCCGGTGGCATTGCCCCAGGGAATATTTGCATTAAAAGAAAGCTTGGCATTGTTGAAAGTAAATACATCTCTTCCAAAATAGCCGCTGATATAAAGCCGGTCTTTCTCCGAAAACCGGTAATTGATTTTGGCATTCAGATCGTAAAAATAATAGCCGGAACCGTAAAAATTGCTTTCCTTTTTTACAAAAGGTTTTACCAGCGCATCAATGTATGTTCGACGGGCCGAAACAATAAAGGAGGATTTATCTTTTACAACAGGACCCTGTACTGAAAAGCGGGAAGCGATAAGCCCGATGCCGCCTTCCGTAATAAACTGGTTGCTGTTGCCGTCTTTCATTTGCACATCCAGCACCGATGACAACCTTCCACCATATTGTGCCGGCATGCCTCCTTTAATGAGCGAGGTATTCTTGATGGCATCGGAATTAAAGATGGAAAAAAAGCCAAACAGGTGACCCGTATTGTACACCACCGCATCATCCAGCATGATCAGGTTTTGATCCGGCCCGCCGCCGCGAACATAAAAGCCGGCGTTTCCCTCCCCTGCATTCCGAACGCCAGGCAAAAGTTGGATGGCTTTCAAAATATCAACTTCACCTAAAAATGCGGGAACATTTTTGATCTGGCTGATGGAAAGATCAATCTGTCCCATTTGGGCATTGCGAACATTGGCATCACGGCGGCGACTAAACACTACTACTTCATTCAGTGCCGAAGACCGCGGTAACAAATAAATATTCTGTTCGATGTTTTTATTAAGTTCTACCTGTTGCGAATACGTGAGGTAAGAAACATGCGACACCAAAACTTCGTAACTGCCGGAATCAACGGTAATGGAATAAAACCCGTACTGGTTGCTGGTAACGGATCGGCCGTTCACGTTTACGGTGGCGCCCATCACCGATTCGCCGCTGATGCTGTCTTTGATATAACCGTTAATGGTAAACTTTTCTTGTGAAAAGGATGTTATTGAAACGAGCAGAAAAACCCAAATGATGCCAAACCGTACCTTCATGTTTTACACAACAATCAATTCTCGATTTTGGTTTTGTTCTCACCACAAGCCAGCATGCCTTTTCCGTAATGCGGGTGGTATAATCCAAGGTACGGGTTGCGGATCTCTTCTTTCTGACTTAGCCAAATGGCTGATTTGGTATCATCAAAGGCCATGGGACATTCCTGCAGGTAAAGCGTTTGTCCGTCGTAATTTACTGTGTTCAGGAATTGGTACAGGTTATCCGTCATGGAATTGAAGGCTTCCCGCTGCGGACGAATGGTGGGTTCCGTGGCAATGGTTTGCGCATCGCCTTTAGCGTTATTGATGAACATAACAGCGGTTTCATAAATTGCTGATGAATCTTTTTTCAGCTCTTCCAGCTTTACGTTTTCGAGGTTTTTGATCAGGGTTGACGCGGCGGTGGCAGATGCTGCCGAATCCCATTTTACGAAATTTTCCGCGATGGTATTGTAGTCATTCAACACGGCGGCAACGGATTCATTAAAAGCAGTACTGTGTTTGGAGACAGCAATCGCTTCGGTTTTTTCAACGGATTCTTTTTTGTCGGGCCGGCCCAGAATAACCCAGGCAAGAATACCGGCGCCTGCCAGAACGAGAAAAAGTATAAGATTACGCATAAGGTAAGTTTGTACAAAACTAGGCAGGATTCAGCCCCATTTTGTAAAGGATTTCACAGTTTTCGCAAAGGAGCAAAGCTATATTCGGAAAAACTTTGGGAAATTTGCGGCCTTTGGATGGAAGCGGAAAAAGAAAAGTAAAGAAGAACCGATGGTAGGTTGATCTATTTTTTTTTCAAACAGAAACCCGTTTTACGCTTACCATCTCTAAATCATTTAAACTAAAAATTTGTAGCGCATGCTCGTTGGTTTGCAGAATATAACATTTGAATTTGGAGCCCGTACCATTGTGGAAGATGCCACCTGGCATATTCATCCGGGTGAACGCATTGGGTTGGTTGGTTACAACGGAACCGGCAAATCAACACTGCTGAAATTATTGGTGGGTGAATACATGCCAACCAGGGGCACAGTTGAGCGCAGTCGCAGCACTTCTATTGGTTACCTGCACCAGGACCTGCTTAGCTTTGATACGAATGAGTCCATTTTACAGGTGGCGCTCCATGCTTTTGACCGGGCAAAAAAAGTACAGGAAGAACTGGATGAAATCACCAAAAAGCTGGAAACCGATTCTTCTGAAGAAATTCTGCTAGAATACAGCCACAAACTCCATGAATTTGAAGAAGCCGGCGGCTACGAGATTGAGCACAAAACGGAAGAAGTTTTGCAGGGACTGGGTTTTTCCAACGCAGACCTGGGGAGGCCTTACCGCGAATTCAGTGGTGGTTGGCGCATGCGTGTTTTGCTGGCAAAAATGATCCTGCAGGCACCTGATCTATTGTTATTGGATGAACCGACGAACCACCTGGATCTTCCCTCTATCGAATGGCTGGAAAAATACCTGACACATTACAAAGGGGCCGTGGTGATTGTGAGCCATGATAAGTATTTCCTCAACCGCATGGTGAAAAAGATCGTTGAACTCTACCAGCGGCAGTTGCATATTTACAACGGCAATTACGATTTCTTCGAAAGAGAAAAAGTTGAGCGTATTGCCCTACAGCAACGTGCCTATGAAAACCAGCAGGATTATATCCGCCAGAATGAACGGCTGGTAGAACGTTTCCGTGCCAAGGCCAGCAAAGCGGCGATGGCGCAAAGCATTATGAAAAAGCTGGACAAACTGGAGCGGATTGAAGATGTGGCGCTGGAACGGCCGGATATCCGAATCAACTTTAGTGTGGACAAAACACCAGGTAAGGTGCTGGTGGAACTGAAACATGTTTCCAAGCAGTTCAAGGACATCCAGATATTGGAAAATACGTCTGCAGAAATTGAACGTGGCGATAAGATAGCACTGATTGGTGCAAACGGAAAGGGAAAATCAACCCTGCTGCGCATTATTGCAGGAACCGAGCCCATAGAAGGCGATCGGAAATGGGGACATAATATTGACGCCGCCTTTTATGCCCAGCACCAGTTGGAGGCATTGAACATAAACAATACACTGATTGATGAAATGCATACGGCCCGGGCACAAAAAACTGACCTGGAACTGCGGACCTTACTGGGTTGTTTTCTTTTCAGTGGCGACGATGTTGACAAAAAAATCAAGGTGTTGAGCGGTGGCGAAAAAGCAAGGGTGGCGCTGGCAAAAACCATCGTCAGCAAAGCCAATTTTCTTTTACTGGATGAACCCACCAACCACCTGGACCTGCATTCTACTGAATTGCTGATCGACGCTTTGAACCGCTATGAAGGAACGATCATTTTAGTCAGCCATGACCGTTATTTTATTTCCAAGATCGCCAACAAAATATGGGAAATCAAAGACCGTGAGATCAAGGAATTTAAAGGCAATTACGAAGAATGGGTGGCCTGGAATGAGAGGATGGCGGCGAAAACCCCTGCAAATACACAATCTGCAAATACGAAAGAAGTAACCGTAAAAAAGGAAAGACCAGCAGAAGAAAAAAAGCCAGCACAGCCATCGCCAAAATCTGATAAATCGACGCTGCAGAAAGAACTGCAAAAGCAGCAACGTGTTTTTCAAAAACTGGAAAAAGACGTGGAAAGTCTAAATGCGTTAAAGACTGAATTAGAGGCAAAACTTTCGCACCCCGAGACCTATTCAAATGCTGTTGAATTTAAAAAGACAGAAGCTGCTTATAAAGACATCTCAGCAAAAATGGATGCAGCCACGAAAGAATACGAGATTGTTTTTGAAAAAATCATTACCCTGGATGAAGAATTGCTCAATGCCTGATCAACCCGCTTCTCTCCTTTACGCCTTGGTATAAGAGTTGTATGCCTGAAGAGGTTCACGTTTATTCATAAAAATGAAAATATGAAAAAGTACCTCTTTGTTTTTGCGCTGTCTGCTTTGATGGCAGGTGGCTATTCCTGCAAGGGAAAAAAAGATAATACCACAACGGAAACCACTACCACTACAGCACCAGCCCCCACGGCACCGGTTGAAATATCCGGTGATGCCGAACTGCGCCGCGGTGTGGAAGATGCTACCAAAGACTACCCCGGTGTAGAAGCAACGGTTCAGGATGGTGTGATCACCCTCTCCGGTACTATTGAAAAGGACCGGTACCTGAACCTGAAGCAAGCGTTGGATGCGCTACGTCCGAAACAAGTTGTAAACAATTTAAAATACAATTAATCGTATGGCACTACAGGATAAATATGCAGAATTGATCAATACTGCAAAAACAAACGGCATCCAAAATCTTCAGGTGCGGGAGCAGGATAATGTTTTATACGTTGATGGCACAGCCCCCAATGGCGTTGTAAAAAACCAGGTATGGGATGTTTACGAAAAACTCGATCCGGACTTCAGGGCCAATGATCTTGTGATGAACATTGCCGTTGCCAATATGCAACCGGGTCAGCAGGCAAAAGTTACCACAGCCCGTTCTAACCTGAATATTCGCAAGGGACCGGGAACATCGGAACCCATTGTTGGCAAAGCTGCCCATGGCGAAATTGTCACACTCGTGGCCAAAGCCAATGAACAGTGGTGGCAGGTGAAGACCAAAGATGGAGAAGAAGGTTACTCCTATGCGCAATACCTTTCTCCGCTTACCTGATAAAAAAATGCGTCATCACGACGCATTTTTTTATTCTTTTCTATTGCTGGGAAAATTTGCACGTAACTTTCTAACAAGCACTAATCGTCCTTGTGCATTTTTATAAAATCGCCCACGAGATAACTGACAAATTTTCCCAGCAAGTCATTGCTATTTCCATTGGACAACCGGGTGGCACCTTCACAGATATGCAGGTAACAGGCTTTGGTATGGGCGGCACAGAGATTCAGATATTGACGGGCATGCAGTGGTTGCAGTCCGCAGGGTGTGCTGGCACTGCTTAAAATATTCTGTACGCTGTCCAGGTCTAACTCAATCCCACAGAAATTATCGGATGTGAACTCAATGGCATGAGAGATTGCCTGGCGGAAATTGCGTTTTTCGTGAATGAAAATATCCTCATAAGTAATAATGTCAATGAAAGGATTGTTGACAATATCGATCCAAACGTTTTGCGGCAGGTAGCTTTCATGCACACCCACTGCACAATATTTCTGCAAAAAGCCGTCTTCTTCTGCATAGCGAAATCCATTGCCGCTGTGACGACCCTCGGTTGGCCGGTAATCGGTATGAGCATCCAGGTTGATGCAGTTGATCTGCGGCAGCGGGATCTGTTGCGATGCATGTAAACCCTTGGCCGCACCTTTCAGCAAGGGATACGCATTGTTGTGACCACCACCAATTACAATGGGCGTTTTTTCTTCGGCTACCAGCAGTTTTATCAAGCCTTCCACTTCTTCATCAATCTGGTTTACGGCATGCCGGTACGCCTCTATTTTTTCTTCCTGCCCGTAGGCATTTTTATCAATCAGGTATTGAAGGTCTCCAAAATCAAAATGCCCGATCAGGGCAATGTCAGCTCCATTCAGGAAATCGTTGCTTTGGCTGTTTAAAAACGCCTGGAGAAAAGGCACCCAACTGGTGCTGGCCCCACCCTGCCCGTAATTGGCCTGGATGCCGATGTCTTCCGGAATACCCAGGAGTACATATTGAGCCGAAAGATTTTTTACGGCCTGGGTAATATCCCCTTCATTCAGAACCATAATTTCCTCGCCAATCTTCGTTTCAAAGCGACGGATTGTTGTCAGGGATAGCACATCCGTTTTTGTGTACCGTTTAAAATGTGTCAGGTTCATCTTGTGCTGGATTTGGTTTGAAATGTTACGAATATATCCGAATTATTGCCATTGTCCATTGAGCATACTCTTTTCAATCAAATTGCTGCCGAAAGAATAAGGAAGATAAGCAAGGGAGGGAATGGGTTTGGTCAAAATAAGGTTCGCCCTTTTGCCTTCTGAAATACTGCCCACCGTATCGGCCAGTTCCATGGCGTGGGCACCATTCAGGGTGGCTGCATTGATGGCTTCTTCGGGAAGCATCCGCATTTGAATGCAACTCAATGCCACCACAAAATTCATATTGCCCGAAGGAGAAGAACCAGGGTTATAATCCGACGCCAGGGCCACAGAACAACCGGCTTCCATCAGACTTCTGGCGGGTTGATAAGGCATGCGTAAAAAGAATGCAGCAGTTGGCAGCAGGGTAGCCACTGTTTTTTGCGCTGCAGCAAGTGATTGGATGTCCTCCGGCGTCATTGTTTCGAGGTGATCTAGGGAAATCGCATTCTGTTTTAAACCGGCTATAATACCGCCAATGCTGTTTAACTGATTGACATGCAGCTTTGGTTTTAAGCCGAATTCTTTTCCTGCCCGGCAAAGGGTTTCAGTTTCTTCCGGTGTAAAAAATCCTTTCTCACAGAAAACATCAATATAATCTGCCAGTCCTTCCCTGCCAATGATGGGCAACATTTCGTGGATAAGCAATTCAATATAACCTTCCCGGTTCTCCTTATAAGTTGCTGGTAAGGCATGGGCCCCAAGAAACGTAGCTTTTATGGGCACATCCACTGCTTTTTTTAACCGCTGAATCACCCGTAGCATTTTTATTTCCCCTTCTATCGTTAACCCATAACCGCTTTTGATTTCAATTGCGCCGGTTCCCAGACGGATTACTTCCTGTAGTCGTTGCAAGGATTGAGTGAACAATTCATCTTCAGACGTTTCAGCAAGTTTTTGAGCTGAACTCAAAATACCGCCGCCTTTTGCGGCAATCTCAGCATAATTCAACCCCTTTAGTTTATCAATAAATTCGCTTTCTCGGCTGCCGGCAAAAACAAGATGGGTATGACTATCGCACCAACTGGGCAGAATCAGCCTGCCGGTGACGTCTTCGTGTTGTGAAAAATCGCTGGTTTTATAGGGCAATTCTTCCATGGCCCCATAGGCAGCAATCCGTCCGTCTTCCACAACCAGGTATGCATTGTCGATGCAGGGAAGATGCGCCAATTCAGCGCCGCGTAAAATGGGCCAGCTTTCCCGGCAGGAAACCAATTGCCGGATATTCGTAAAAAGGGTGGTCATGCCCTCTAAGGTAAATCCAGTAAATGAGGAAACGAGAAGGAGAAAAAATGAACCATTGAAAATTTTAAACGCCTGCCTTAACCGGACCTAAAAACTTTCGAAGAAATGGATACACGTCCCTTTGCGAAACAATGGTATAGGCTGCGGCCGTATTCCCCCTGCCTACTTTAATAGTATATCCCTTGTCGCTCAGGGCCCTGAACATATCTTCATCCGTGGTATCATCGCCGATACAAAGCACAAAATCTGGATTCAGGATTTTAACCATGTTCAAAGCGGTGCCTCCCTTATCTACACCAACCAGTCTTACCTCCAGCACTTTGTTACCGTCAATAATCTGAAGCGGCGTGTTGGCTGTGAGTTGCAGCAGGCTGTTACGCATTTCCCGCGACCGGCTGAAACCAAGATCAGGGTGCGTATTGCGGTAGTGCCAGGCCAGAGTACTCTTTTTTTCCTCCATCAGCGAACCGGCACAGCGATTGACAAACATTTCCATTAAAGGACGGATTTTGTCTTTCCATTCCGAGGACATGGTGGCTTGCTCCTTCCACTCTTCTCCTTTATGTTTTATAGCGGCCCCGTGCTCCGCCACCAGGCTTACTGGCATGTGTCCCAGCCAGGAATCCAGCGTTTGGGCATCCCGGCCGCTGATAATCACCACTTCGTTGCGTTCGTCTCGGGTCAGCTCTTCCAGCAAAGTTATAAGTTCATTCGTAGGCACCGCCATGGTAGGCACTTTTTGAAGTGGGGAAAGGGTACCATCGTAATCCAATAAAATGCAGCGGCGCTCTGCCATTTCGAAATCTTGTTGAATTTTCCGTACGGTTTCTTCGTTCAGCACATTCACTTTCAGATTTTCCTGTTCGTTTTTTATTTCTTGCATACAGCTCAAAAATTCATTGATCCATTTAAATACATCATATTCAGCAATGCGTCGTTGCATGTTCGAAAGGCGGGAACGCTGTTCGATCAGGTGCATGGTCAGGGCTGTATCGATGGAATCCGCCACTTCTTCAGCATCTGTCGGGTTAACGAAGATGGCTTCGCTTAACTCGTTGGCGGCACCGGTGAGCTCACTGAGTATCAGTACACCTTTGTCAATACAACTGGCAACATATTCTTTCGACACGAGGTTCATTCCGTCCCGCAGGGGGGTGATCAAGGCTACATCAGCCACCTGGTATAGGGCACACAATTCATCAAACTGAAGGTGATTGTACCGGTAAATAACGGGCTGCCAGGCCAGGCTTGAAAATTTGCCATTGATGGTACTCACCTTTTCTTCGATACGGGCCCTCCGGTTACTGTAAGTTTGAATCAGGTCTCTTGAAGGAACAACATTCAGAATAAACACAACTTTCCCTCGCCATTCGGGATATTTCGTCAAAAACTCTTCGTAGCCGTCGAGACGATAATCAAGTCCTTTGGTATAATCAAGCCGGTCAACGGAGAAGATAATCTTCTGGTTGTAAAAATGCTCCTCCAGCTTCGTGGCAATGGCAATAACCGTTTCATCAGTAATGGCTTCCCGGAACTTTTGATAATCGATGCCGATCGGGAAAAGGTCGCACTTCAGCAGGCGGTCGTTATATAGAATATTGGTGAATTGATTTTCAACCTTCAGGATCATTTTGCAGGATTGGATAAAATGCTGCACATAATCATGCGTATGAAAACCTACCAGGTCAGCGCCAAGAATGCCGTGCAGGATGGCCCGCTTCCAGCGATTGGGCAGCAGACGAAAAATTTCATATGATGGAAACGGGATGTGCAAGAAGAATCCAATGGTGGCTTCGGGCAGCTTATCGCGGAGCATTTGCGGCAATAACAATAATTGGTAGTCGTGTACCCAAATTACGTCACCGGGTTGGTACTGCTGAATGATGGATTCGGCAAAAGTCTGATTTACAGCTCTGTAAGCCTCGTAATATTCTTTTTTAAATTCGACCAATGAGGGGAAATAATGAAACAGTGGCCAAATCGTTGAATTGGAAAATCCATTGTAATAATCTTCATACAATTCTTTCTCTGGAAAAATCGGGACGATGGTAAATTCATTGGGAACGGCATTTTTGGCAACAGCTTCTTTCCAAAGATCCTCTGATACATCCATGCTTCCAACCCAGATCTTTTCCGTGAAGCCTTCATTTGGTTTTCCCGAACGTTCGAAATAGCTTTTGATAGCAGAAACCAGCCCACCAGAACTTTGACGAACCGCCAGTTCTTCGTTTGTTTTTTCAATTGAAAATGGTAACCGGTTAGATATGATCAATAGTCTGCTCATGTGTATTGGGTTCTCGTATTAGAGGTTTCAAAAATCAGACCACCGGAAGATTAAGGCATGAGTTTACTAATTATATAGTATTGATTTTAAATTATTTGAAGAATCTACCTAATAAATTCAATTATGGCAATTAAGCTCTTAAAGAAATTTTCAATTGACCATTTGATGTTTAAAAATAGTCGACTTATAACCGGTTTTTAAAGTCCAGATCATGCTGCTTCAGGACTTCAGTTGCTTCTTGGTATCCCGCGTCGGCATGACGAATCACACCCATTCCGGGATCGTTTCGCAAAACACGCTTTAATTTTTGTTCGGCTTCGCGGGTTCCATCGGCAACTATCACCATTCCTGCATGAATACTGTAACCCATGCCTACGCCACCGCCATGATGCAAACTTACCCAACTGGCACCGCCTGCTGTATTAACCAAGGCATTCAGGATCGGCCAGTCGGCCACAGCATCGCTTCCATCCAGCATCGCTTCCGTTTCGCGGTTGGGCGATGCAACAGAACCGGTATCAAGGTGATCGCGGCCAATGACGATGGGTGCTTTTACTTTTCCGGTTCGAACCAACTCGTTGAACGCAAGGCCTGCCATTTCCCGTTCCCCTTGTCCCAGCCAACAGATACGGGCGGGCAAACCCTGGAAGGCTATTTTTTCCTTTGCCAGTCGAAGCCAGCGATGCAGGGAGCTATTTTCCGGAAATAAAGAGGCGATGACTTCATCGGTCACGGCAATATCGGCGGGATCACCACTTAACGCCGCCCAGCGAAACGGACCTTTTCCTTCGCAAAATAGCGGCCGGATATAGGCGGGAACAAAGCCCGGAAAGGCGAAGGCATTTTCCAGTCCGCGTTCTTTTGCCCTTGCCCTGATATTGTTTCCATAATCAAAGGTGATAGCTCCACGGCCTTGTAATTCAACCATTACGGCAACATGGCGGTACATGGAATCCATGGCATAGTCAAGGTATTGTTCCGGAGATTCCTGCCGGAGAACTGTCGCTTGCTCCTTCGAAATTTGGTGTGGCCAATATCCAATTAAGGGATCATGCGCAGAGGTTTGATCAGTTAACGTATCGGGAACAATATTGCGTTCTACCAGTCGCTCCAGTAAATGAACCGCATTGCAAAGCACACCGATGGAAACAGCTTCACCCGAAGCCCTTGCTTTTACTGCCCGGTCAATGGCTTCATCAATGTTCCTAATTTTTTCATCCAGGTAGGCAGTTTGGAGACGTTTGTCAATCCGCCAATCTTCCACTTCTGCAATCAGTGCAACGCCTTCGTTCATGGTGATCGCCAGCGGCTGGGCACCACCCATGCCGCCTAAGCCGGCTGTGACATTCAGCGTGCCTTTCAGGCTACCGCCAAAATGTTTTGCGGCAACGGCAGCGTAGGTTTCATAGGTTCCCTGCACAATTCCCTGGGAGCCAATATAGATCCAGCTTCCGGCGGTCATTTGACCGTACATGATCAGGCCTTTTTTCTCCAGTTCGTCAAAATGCTGCCAGTTGGCCCAGTTGGGCACCAATTGCGAATTTGATAATAAAACACGTGGCGCATCCGGGTGAGTCTTTAAGATGCCTACCGGTTTTCCGCTCTGGATTAGGAGCGATTCATCATTTTCCAAAACCTTCAAGGCAGCAATGATCTGATCGAGGGCTTCAAAATTCCGGGCAGCTTTCCCCCTGCCTCCATATACTATAAGGTCGTCTGGCCTTTCGGCCACTGCTGGGTCCAGGTTATTCAGGAGCATACGAAGGGCCGCTTCCTGAATCCAGCCTTTACAGGATTTGGTTGAACCCGTCGGCGTCTTGTACCGAACAGGATCGTATCGTCTTTCCGTTTGTGTAGGCATAGCAATCAATTGGGCAACTAATTTATAAGTTTCAGGCCAGATTCAGGTCCGTCAGCGCCATATTAATAGTTGTCTTAAGAATAAGCTTTACAAAACACAATGACCCAAAAACGCAAACTCGTTTACATTTGCCGCAAAAGAACGCTTGCATGAACGTAAAGAATAACATACTGGAGACCATCGGGAACACACCGCTGGTACGCCTGAACAAGATTGTTAAAGACCTTCCCTGCGAAGTCTATGCAAAGGTGGAATATTTTAATCCCGGTAATTCCACCAAAGACCGCATGGCCCTGAAAATGGTGGAAGTGGCTGAGCAGGAAGGAAAATTAAAGCCCGGTGGAACCATCATCGAATGTACATCCGGGAATACCGGCATGGGGCTGGCCATGGCGGCCGTGGTGAAAGGCTACCGTTGCATTTTCTCTACCACCGATAAACAATCGCAGTCAAAAGTGGATATTCTGCGGGCCCTGGGAGCAGAAGTGATTGTATGTCCAACTAATGTAGAGCCGGAAGATCCCCGCAGTTATTACTCGGTGGCAGCCCGGTTGAGCCGCGAGATTCCCAACTCCTTCTTTTTTAACCAATACGATAACCTGGCCAACCGTTTGGCGCATTACGAGACCACAGGCCCGGAACTCTGGGAACAAACCGATGGCCGGATAACGCATTTCGTTACCACGGCCGGCACAGGCGGTACGGTTACCGGTACAGCACAATTTCTTAAGGAAAAGAACAAAGACATCCAGGTCTGGGCGATCGATGTGGTAGGATCTCTTCTTACCAAATATTTCCGCACCGGCGAAATTGATATGGATGAAGTAAGGCCTTATATATCCGAAGGATTTGGGGAGGACTTTGTGCCGCAGAACTATGACATGAGCGTGATTGATTATTTTGAACAGGTGACCGACAAGGATGGTGCTGTCATGGCCCGCCGTCTGGCCAAGGAAGAAGGTCTTTTCTGCGGGTACAGTTCCGGCTCTGTTTTGCAGGGGCTTTTCCAATTAAAAGATAAATTGAAAAAAGATGACGTGGTTGTGGTTTTATTGTGCGATCACGGCAGCCGCTATGTAGCCAAAATTTACAACGACCAGTGGATGGCCGAACGGGGCTTCTTCGATGTTAAGTCATTTAAAGATGTAGTGAACGCCAGGGGAAAAAAGCGGCTGATAACCATCGAGCCTTCGCAATCAGTATCTGAAGCCGTGGAGGTGATGCGCAAATACGATATTGAGCACATACCTGTGGTGAATCCGGAAGGTGAAATGGTCGGATCTGTCAGTGAAAGCGGGTTATTTCAAAATGTATTTACAAATCCTGATCTGAAAACAGAGAAAATCGAGCGGATCATGGAAAAGGGCTTTCCGGTGGTTGCCTTTGATACGCCAATTGAACGCCTCCGTAATCTTATAAATAAAGAAAATGGAGCCGTGCTGGCAAAAGATGAAAGTGGGAATTATCAAATCGTAACCAAATACGACATTATCCAGGCCCTGGCATAATATCTAAAGAGACGATTTCGTCAGCTAAGAGAATATACTTATCTGAATAATTCTGCTTTGCCTTTGTAGGTCTGACAATTGTTATTTCGCCAGTTTTTATTTGGAACTTTTTTATAAAGCCTTGTTTTGCAAGGCTTTTCTTTTTTGTATTTGTTTGATCCATCATCTCGATTCGTATTTCTACGTAGGCAACTTTCGGTAATACACGATAAATAAATACGATATGTTGACACCTTCCGCGTAAATACCATAGTTTGAAAATGAAGCGAATCTGCCATTGCATACGATTATGCAACCGATTACTTTTGTTGCAGAAGTTGATTGATAGAAAGCACGATCCAATATCATTGAAAAGTCCAATTATCCAGTATCCAACCGTCCAGTAAAGCTTTTTATCCAAATCCTTTGAAAACCGTCGGTTAACCGCCTCTGTCAATCAACTTCGCCTTTTCAGGCTATCCGAAAAAAACCACGGTCTCGTTTTAAATCCACCAATCCTACGTTTGAAAGACTTCTCGTACAACAGTAAAGTGTTTTGTCATCATTCCTGTTTGTGAAGTAAATCCTTCTGCAGTGCAAGCTGTAGGGGGATTTGTTGTTTTTCGAAAATCCCCTTCTTTTTTTTTAACCTGCAATCTTTACCTTCGCCACGCTTTGTTGCGAAATCGGCTAAGCAAAATGGCAATTCATCATGTACTTTCTACACTAAGAATCAATCCCTTAATTTTGATCTTTCTTTGAATAACCAATAATTAGCAATGGAAAAAAAAGTAAGCAAGATTGGTGTGCTGACATCCGGTGGTGATTCCCCGGGCATGAATGCCGCCATTCGAGCCGTCGTTCGTACCGGTAACTATCATGGCCTTGAAGTTTTTGGCATTATGCGTGGTTATCAAGGTTTGTTGGAGGATGATATTTTCAGAATGGAAAACCGCTCGGTAGCCAACATTATTCAGCGTGGTGGAACCATCTTAAAAACAGCACGTTGTAAAGATTTCAGAACACCGGAAGGCCGCAAAAAAGCCTATGAGATCCTGAAGAAGCATGGCATAAATGGCCTTGTCATCATCGGTGGCGACGGATCGTTCCGCGGTGCTGTTGAGTTTAGTGCAGAATATGATATTCCCTGTATCGGGCTGGCCGGCACAATTGACAAGGATATCGCTGGAACCGATTTCACAATTGGCTTTGATACAGCGGTAAATACGGCGATGGAGGCCATTGATAAAATCCGGGATACAGCCGATGCCCATGACCGTCTCTTCATAATAGAAGTAATGGGTAGAGATGCCGGCTATATTGCGCTTCACAGTGGAATTGCCTGCGGAGCTGAAAACATCCTGATCCCTGAACAAAAAACGGATGTGGAAGCGATCATCGATTCGCTGCAGGAAAAAGAGCGCCGGAAAAAACTGGTGAACCTGATTATTGTGGCCGAAGGAGCCAAAGAAGGTGGCGCGAATGAAATTGCCAGGATCATTTCCGATCGTATTCCCAGCATTGAGGCGAGGGTAGCGATACTCGGACACATTCAGCGCGGCGGCGCCCCAACCGGTCTTGATCGCCTGATTGCTAGCCGGATGGGTTATCATGCCGTGGAATGCCTTATTGAAGGACGGCACAATGTATTTGTGGGCATTCAGAACAATAAAATGAACTATGTTCCGCTGGCCAATGTGCACAAAAAGAAAAGCACCATCAGTCATGAATGGATGAAGATTGTAAAAATTCTGGCCAGTTAACCGGACATTTTTTTACTCATCCGGCAGCAGAACCGTTCTTTGCCAGGTATTGAAAGCAGACAAAAACTTATTTTCACACAAATTGATTTTTAACCGAAAAATAGCCTGTCAGGGTTGGCTCTAAAATAGCGATCAAGCCAGGTAACGTCTCCGCATAGAGACATTTGGTATTATGAGTAAGAATATTGACAAGTATTTGCACAAGCAAATGGACAAATCGGCCGGCATTGAACACACGCATCACCGCACCAAGATTGTAGCCACCGTTGGCCCCGCCTGCGATACCTACGAGCAATTGCTCGACCTGGTAAAATGCGGTGTAAACGTGTTTCGTCTTAATTTCTCCCATGGCGCACATGAAGACAAGCTGCGGATTATTGAAGACATCCGGAAGATCAATAACACCGAGCCGTATAACATTGCGATACTTGGCGACCTGCAAGGTCCGAAGCTTCGTGTGGGTGAAATCCAGGAAGGCGGGCTGGATGTAAAAAAAGGTGACATCCTCACGTTTACCAATGAAAAGGTGATGGGTACGATGGAAAGGATTTATGTCTCCTATCCCAACCTTCATAAAGATGTTCGGATTGGCAACAAAATCATGATCGATGACGGAAAGATTGAAGTCATTGTAAAAAGCATCCTGAAGAACGACGATGTACAGGTGGAAGTAAGCCTGGGAGGAAAAATCACTTCCAAAAAAGGCATCAACCTGCCCGATACAAAAATTTCCCTTCCGGCGCTAACAGAAAAAGACCTGATTGACCTTGAGTTTATCATTGAGCAGAAACTGGATTGGGTGGCGCTATCTTTTGTTCGGAGTGTAAAAGATATTATCATCCTGCGCAACAAATTGCAGGAGAAAAAAAGCAAAACAAAGATCATTGCCAAAATCGAAAAGCCGGAGGCGCTCACCAATATCCGCGATATCATTGTGGAAAGCGATGGTATCATGATTGCCCGTGGCGACCTGGGTGTGGAACTGCCGGTAGAGCAAATTCCGCTGATCCAGCGTAACATCATCCGTAAGTGCCTGCACCGTGCCAAGCCGGTGATTGTAGCTACGCAGATGATGGAGAGCATGATTGACCGTAACAAACCAAACCGGAGCGAAATTACCGATGTGGCCAATGCCGTTCTGGAAGGTACCGATGCTGTTATGCTAAGCGGTGAAACGGCAACGGGTCAGAATCCCCGCCTGGTGGTGGAAACCATGCGCAAGATCATCATTGAAGTGGAACGCACCGAATACCGTTACAACCTGGAAGAAGTGCTGACACCCCAACCCCACTCTCCTTCTTTCCTTAGCGATGCCATTTGCTACAATGCGTGTAAGCTTTCCGGAGATGTGCAGTCAGATGCACTGATTGGCATGACACAAAGCGGTTATACCGGGTTTATGATCAGTAGTTATCGTCCAAAATCACCTTTGTACATTTTCACCAAAGAGCGTTCGCTGGTAAACCAGTTAAGCCTGAGCTGGGGAGTACGGGCCTTTTTCTATAACGAAGAAAACAGCCTTGATGAGATCATGTTCGACCAGATCAACATCCTGAAAGAACGCGGCTTTTTAAAGCCAGGCCATGTGGTGGTAAACACGGGTAGCACACCTGTTGACCAACACCTGCCTACTAACGTTATCAAGATTACCAGAGTAGATTAATGTTTGTTGAATAATATCGAAACCCTCCTGTGAAAACAGCGAGGGTTTTTTGTTGAAAGACTTGATAAATGATATGATTACTTTTGAATAGTTAGAAGCATAAAAAATTCGGAAGAATGTCCTCGGTTTTTTTGTGTAATCCGAAGAGATGCATTTCACAAACCGCTTCTTTTCTCTTTCCGTTCCATCGCTATATTTGCCGCACAAATTTTTTTTGCTATATGAACTTTCAGCTTACGGAAGAACACCTTATGATTCAACAGGCAGCCCGTGATTTTGCCCAAAACGAATGTCTGCCCGGCGTTATCGAACGCGATGAAAAAATGCAGTTTCCCCGTGAACAACTTGAAAAACTGGCCGATCTTGGATTTTTAGGCATGATGGTTAGTCCCGATTATGGGGGCGCAGGATTGGATACGGTCAGTTATGTGCTTGCCATGGAAGAAATCAGTAAGATAGACGCCAGTGTGAGTGTTTGCATGAGTGTAAATAACAGCCTGGTTTGTTACGGCCTTGAGGCATATGGAACCGAAGAACAAAAACAAAAATACCTGACGCCATTGGCCCAGGGTAAAAAAAACGGCGCTTTGTACACCGGTGCCTTTTTGTTGAGCGAACCTGAAGCCGGCAGCGATGCCACTTCGCAACGCACCACTGCCGAAGACAAAGGCAATCACTACTTGCTGAATGGCACCAAAAACTGGATCACCAACGGCGGTTCGGCTTCAGTTTATCTTGTAATTGCACAAACGGATCCTTCCAAAGGACACAAAGGTATCAGCGTATTTATCGTGGAAAAATCATGGCCCGGCGTTGTGGTCAGTGGCAAAGAAAACAAACTGGGAATCCGGGCTTCCGACACACACACCATTTTGTTTAATGACGTGAAAGTGCCGAAAGAAAACATGATCGGTGAACCGGGATTTGGTTTCAAATTCGCCATGAAAACACTTTCAGGAGGACGCATTGGTATTGCCTCGCAGGCACTGGGAATAGCCAGTGGCGCATACGAGTTATCCTTAAAATATTCCAAAGAACGCAAAGCTTTCGGTACCGAAATTTCAAATCACCAGGCCATTGCTTTTAAACTGGCTGATATGGCTACCCGCATTGAAGCCTCTCGCCTGCTCTGTCTGAAAGCGGCTTATGAAAAAGACCAAAAACAGGATTATACGCTAAGTGCCTCTATGGCCAAGGTGTTTTCTTCAGAAACAGCCATGTGGACAACCGTCGAAGCCGTACAAATCCATGGAGGTTATGGGTATGTAAAAGAATACCATGTTGAGCGACTCATGCGTGATGCTAAGATCACGCAGATTTATGAGGGAACCAGCGAAGTGCAGCGCATCGTCATCAGTCGAACCATCCTTAAATAATAACATCACGGCCGGTTTGTACCGGCCGTTTTTATATGCACCAATATTCTTGTCCGATAAATAGAAGACCAAACAACTTGCAATTACTTCCCGCAAGCATTGTACTCGTTAATTATCCGCATCAGCACATCCACCCGTTTTTCTTTTAGCAGGCTGACCTGCGCATAAAAATATCCGTTTTGTTTGTCAGCAATCTTTTTCGCCAGTGCAGGACAATCGCTCACTATACGGCTTACCTTTTGTTCAAAATGCGGCACAAAATGGCTTCCAATTGTTGAATGAACCAGGTTTTCTTCTTCCCCTGGAAGTTGCGCATAGTATTCTGTTACATGGCGTGTTGATGTTTTGTTGGCTGTTTCTTTTTTCGAAAATTCGTAAAGGTGAATCCGTGAGTTTAGCGGGGTGAGGCGTTTCATAAAAAACTGCCGTTTTCCAATGGAAAGCCCTTCGCGGATTTCTTTCAATTCATATTCATTTTCGCCCATAGCATACCCACGCACCTGGCTCAAACTGAATTGCATGGGCTTCCGGTCTTCTGCTGTGTACATTTTTACTTTACTGCCGAAAATATTTTCGGTTTCTATTACCAGTTTGCCGTCAATCGTCTTTCCGTCATGCAAGTACAAGGTGCCTTCCATGTTCTTCAGGTTATTCGGCGATTCGAAATATGAAAGGGTCCGGCAGGATGTAAATAATAGTATGGTGCAGAAACAAAATATGGAAAGAAGAATTCTCATTGCCTGGTAATATGGCCACGAAATTAGGGATGGACTACTTTTGCAGGGTTCATAATGTACCAGAAATGTTGATCCAAAAAGAGAATTATACACACCTAATCGAAGAAGTCAGCTCGAAAAATGCCACACTTGTTGCCGTAAGCAAAACCAAACCTCCTGCTGCCATTCAGGAATTGTATGATCTGGGCCAGCGTGATTTTGGCGAGAACTATGTACAGGAAATGGTGGACAAACAGGCTGTGTTGCCACCGGATATTCGCTGGCATTATATCGGTCATTTGCAATCCAATAAAGTAAAATACATAGCCCCCTTTGTGCACCTGATTCATGGCATTGACAGCCTGAAGCTGCTGAAAGAGGTAAACAAGCAGGCGCAAAAACAATCCAGGGTAATCCCTGTTTTGCTGCAGGTGCACATTGCGAAAGAGGAAACAAAATTTGGCTTGAATGAGGACGAACTCCAGTCTCTCCTGCATTCACCTGACCTGAAAGAAATGTATAACGTAGTCATTAAAGGCTTAATGGGAATGGCTTCATTTTCGGATGATCGTTCCGTTGTGCAAGAAGAATTTAAAACCCTGAAATCGTTGTTCAACCAGTTTTCATCAGTTTCTCTTCCAAATTGTCAATTCGAGACGTTATCAATGGGGATGAGCGGTGATTACAATCTGGCGTTAGAACAAGGCAGTAACCTGGTGCGGATAGGAAGCCTGCTTTTTGGTAGCCGTTAAAATTCTTAATATTGACAGACTTGTTTTAGCCAAACCAGCATTCATGAAAAAAATTTATGTGGCACTATCTGCCTTTTTGTATTCTGCAAAGCTTTATGCCCAGGAAGATAACAGTCAACTTGAAATTGCTGTGGAAGAACGCAACGACGAGTGGTATGCTTCTCCCTGGCTCTGGGTGATTAGCGCAGCCTTGATTATTGTTTTGCTCGTCGCATTGTCAAACCGGAAAGAATCCAAAGACTAAGAACATGCTTTATCCGCATTTGTTCCTAACGAAAACAGATGCAGGTACGCTGCATCTGTTTAGAAAGAAACCACTTGGGTGTATCTACTTTATATTGCTTATCTAAAATTTTTACTGTTATTCTTTTGCCGAAACAGAATCTTTCATCCAGTATTGCAAACGCTTCAACTGGTTTTTGCTCATCACAAGGATGTCTTCTTCCGTAGTACGGGTAATATACAAAAGGTAACAGATTGCGCTAATAACCAAAATAAAAAACCACACTGGAAACATAACCACTATTTTTTCTATAATTTCCAAACATTGTTCCAGTCTGTCGGAAATAGAAAGAAATTTTAATTATTTTTCCCTG
Organism: Flavisolibacter longurius; assembly: GCA_014163555.1. Classification (GTDB taxonomy): domain Bacteria; phylum Bacteroidota; class Bacteroidia; order Chitinophagales; family Chitinophagaceae; genus Flavisolibacter. The sequence goes on along the minus strand of JACJGO010000005.1, from coordinate 77,947 downwards.
AAACCAGCATTTTGGTCTTGATGGGGAATTTCTTCAGCTGTTTTCCTTAGCTTTTGCCATACTTATTTTGTCGCTACCAACGACTGAAGGTGCTTTTCATTACACGGATCATGCCTTCTGCAGTCCATTCCGGAGAAACGATCATACGCCGAACGGTATGCATAGGCTCCAGCGAATCGCGTTTAGTAGAAAGCTGAAAAGCCATCCGGTACCCCTGCTTTTTAATTTCAGGAATGCCTTCTTTGCTCCAGATGCCAAAAGGATAGGCAAAGTCTACCACCGATTTTCCGGTAATCGCCTCAATGGTTTGTTTTGATTTTCCAAGCTGCTGCTCCCAGTCATTCACTACTTTTTTCACACCGCGTTCTTCCACCGTGTTCTCGCTTTTGTAACGGTCAACCCGGTGGTGGTCCCAGGTATGAGAGGCCATTGCATGGCCGTCATCAGCCAGTTGTTTGATCTGTGCTTTTGTCATATAACGCGGCCTGTCAATCGATATCGTCATCAGGAAAAAAACACCTTTAAAACCATATTTCTCCATTTCCTGTTTGGCAATGGTAAAATGCTCCTCACTGGTATCATCATACGTTAACATAACGGGCTTAGGCGGCAAAGGTGCGCCATACACGAGGTAATCGTACAACTGGTCAGGCAACACTGTATGATAACCGCTGTCGGCCAATGCTTTCATCTGCGCTTTAAACTGGGCAAGCGTCACTTCATATCCACGGTCCTTTCTACTGGGCATTTGAATGTCGCGAATGTGATGATAACAAAGTACGGGAACTTGGGGACGAGCCATGATGGTCGCTGCATCGGCAGCAACTCTTTTTTCTGTACGAACAGAATCCGCAAGAGCAGTTGATTTTTCCGTGGTGGTTGCCGCCTCCTCTTTTACCGGAGCGGTTTTGGAATTGGTGCAACTGTAACAGAGAGCAAGAGCGAGTACCCAGAAAGCGTTTTTCATAAAAGACATGGTTGTGGCTGCAAAATAGCTTTCAAACAGCGGCAACTGCAAATAAATTTCGGGGAAACCTCCTTTTTCAGCGGTGTTTCTTCACGCCAACCTGCCTGCAGTACGCCAATACAGGGCATTGTGTGCAAAAGGGTGCATGCAAAACGCAAATATGTTTACCGAATGGCATCAGTAAACGGTTCACATCAATCCAAAGTTTTTCGGGTAAAAGTGCTTCCAGAGCGGCCATTGTCTTTTCCGGGGTTTTGATTTTAATAAGGCCCCACCGGTTGACGACGCGATGTACATGCACATCCACGCTAATGCCGGGATACCCGGTCGCCACACCCAGGGCCAGCTTGGCGCATTTTGGCCCTACTCCTTTTAAATCCGTTAGCTTTTCATAATCTGCCGGCAGTTCGCCACCATATTCTTCTACGGCTGCTTTGGCAATGCCGAGCATTGTGTAGGCTTTTTGACCGGGATATTGAGAACCCTGTAAAAGCGCTTCCAGTTCCTGCGGTGAAAGTTTTAATAGTTCTTCCGGAGTTCGAGCAAGGGCAAACAAGGCTTCCGATAGAGGGATTGTCGTTTCATCCAGGGTACGAATGGAAATGATACAGGAGATCAATTGTTCAAATAAAGAGGAGTAGCCTTTTTCATACAACTCAAACATGGCGGCCTTGGGATAGGCCGCCGTTGCTTTGGAAATTCGGCGCAACATGTCCGGTACGTCAAAAGGTTTTTTCATGGGGAAAGTTTTTGCACCAGATCATCCAGCAATGCTGCCTGGGCAGGATTCATCAGCTTCCTGGCTTCCTTTAAATCAAACCAGCCGGCTTTGTCCACTTCCGGTACGGTTATCCACTTGCCGGATTTGTAGGGATATTCCTGCCGGAAGGTGTTCGATACAATCCTGCCGGCATCAATATCTCCTTCCACTGCCCAGGTATAAACTATTTTTCCTGCCTTTTGCTGAATGGGCTTTAAAGGAATAAAATCTCCATCCACAGGCTGCCCGGTTTCTTCTTCAAATTCCCGCTTCGCTGCTTGAAGCAGATCTTCCTTATCCGTAAACTCCCCTTTGGGCACACTCCAGGCGCCTTCCTCTTTTCCATGCCAGTAGGGACCACCCGGGTGAACCAAAAAAACTTCCAAGACATCCTTTCTCCGAAATAGTAAAATGCCGGCACTCGTCCGCATACAAAAGCCTAAGGTTGATCAATGGGCTGATCAGATTCTTTTGACGGATCCCCATCTACTTTGTTTTTGCCTTTTTGCGTTTCAGCCACCACATTTTCTGTCGACCCGGTATTTTGCTCTTCGCCCGGTGCTTTGTCAACGCCTTGCCGGTCGCGGTGAGGACCTGCCATATCATTAGGGTTGTTGAGATGCTGTTTATTATTTTCCATATTTCCGTTTTTTATCACTGCTTACAATTTTATGCCACAGCCTCTTACAATCTGATTCATCCATGCCTGGATCAGGTTTTAGATAGAGAAAAGGGATGCATGACCGGGTCTTATCTTTGAAAAAAATCAGCAGATGAGTGCCAACACCTCGGAGATAAAACGAATCACAACCAATACCCTGCAAAAACTGAAAACAGCCGGAACGAAAATCGCCATGCTAACAGCTTACGATTTTTCCTTTGCCACCCTTTTTGATGCCGCCGGTATCGATGTGATCCTCGTGGGAGATTCTGCTTCGAATGTTATGGCGGGCCATGAAACAACCCTTCCGATTACGCTGGATCATATGATCTACCATGCCCAGTCTGTTATCCGGGGAGCCAAACGCAGCCTGGTGGTGGTCGATCTTCCCTTTGGTTCTTATCAGTCGAATGGTGACATCGCACTGGCCTCGGCCATCCGTATTATGAAAGAAACAGGTGCACACGCCATCAAACTCGAGGGCGGCGACGAAGTGGTGGATTCGGTAAAGCGGATCATTGGAGCTGGCATTCCGGTTATGGGACATCTTGGCCTGACGCCTCAATCCATTTATAAATTTGGCACCTACAGTGTACGGGCAAAGGAAGAAGCCGAAGCGGAAAAGCTGAAAGAAGATGCCAAAAAATTGGAGGAGGCTGGTTGTTTTGCACTTGTGCTGGAAAAAATTCCCGCCATGTTAGCAAAGGAAGTTTCCCAATCTCTCCACATTCCAACGATCGGTATTGGTGCCGGTCCGCATTGCGATGGCCAGGTACTGGTTATGCATGACATGCTCGGTATCAATACAGAATTTAAACCACGTTTTTTGCGGCAATACCTGAATCTGCACGAACAGATAACCGCTGCCGTGCAGCACTATATAAAAGATGTTCGGCAGAATGATTTTCCGAACGAAAAAGAATCCTATTAAGGTGTTGACCAGCTTTGTCTTGCATTTGACGCTATCACTCAGATCAGGATTTTTGTTTTTGGGCAATAAACTCGATTGATTTTCAGTTTTCGCCCCTCTCCTAATTTTGCCGCTCATTTCTACAACATGAATAAAAAGCTATTTGCCGGTGGAATCCTGATTGCACTGGCATCTTCCACCCTTTCTGCCCAGGAAAATGACATGGATCCTGTGACGGTGTCCGCATCTCTTCAGCCCATCAAAGCATCCCAAACCGGCCGTAACCTGATTGTCATCAAAGGAGAAAAACTGGCTGACCTGCCCGTACATTCTATTGATGAATTGCTACGCTATGTGCCCGGACTGGAAGTACAGGCCCGTGGGCCTTTTGGTGCGCAAAGCAACATTATCCTGCGCGGCGGAACATTTCAACAGGTGCTTGTTGTGGTGGATGGTGTTCGGGTAAATGATCCCAATACCGGCCATTTTACAGCGTACATTCCGTTTGCACCGGGTGAGATCGACCGCATCGAAATTTTAAAAGGCGCTTCTTCGGCCCTTTATGGTTCCGATGCAGTGGGTGGCGTGGTAAACATCATCACCAAAACCTTTGCGTCAAAAACGCAGAACAAAACAGTACAAACCACTGCCCAACTGACAGGCGGCGAGTATGATTTTCATGCAGTCAATGCCGGTCTTTATGCCTCTACAGGCAAAACCTCAGTTGGTGTTGGCGTTTTGTCCAATAATACCGACGGACAGTTGCAAAGAAGCATCCGTGGGTTTGTCAATGCCAACACGGTTTCAGCTTCGGTAGGACATCGCTTTAATGAGCAATGGCGTCTTTCCATCCGCTCGGCGTTTGACCATCGCAAATTTGCCGCGCAAAACTTTTATACACCGTTTGTTTCCGACACAGCCCAGGAAACGGTTCGAACAGTTTGGAATCAATTGCAATTATCACGGCACTCTACGAATCGAATCTTTCGCCTGCAGGCTGGCTACAAGAATGTTTCAGACAGCTTTGCATTCAACAAAGCATCCATAACCAATCAAAACAAAAGCAGTTTGTGGCAAGTACTGGCAACCGAAGAATTCAGGCTTTCTACCAAAACAGCCCTAATACCCGGCGTACAGTACAGCAATAAAAAAATAATTTCCAACGACAGGGGCAATCATTCGGTAAACCAGGCAGCTGCTTTCCTGGTTTTGAACCAAACCATTGGGGAGCATTTTTATGCTGCGCCTGCAGCCAGGGTGGAATGGAACGAAAGAGCCGGGTGGGAATTTGTTCCGCAAATTAATCTTTCGTATCGCATAAATGCATTGCAGTTACGGGGCAGCGCCGGGAAAACAATTCGTGATGCTGACTTCACAGAACGTTTCAACAACTACAATAAAAGTTTTGTCTCTACAGGCAGTCGTATCGGCAACCCGGACCTAAGCGCAGAACGATCTTTCAGCTTCGAGGCCGGTGCCGATTATTTTATCAGCAACCATCTTAAAATCTCCGGCACTTTTTTTCAGCGCATGCATACAAACATGATTGACTATATCTCAACACCGTATAGTGCAATGCCGCGAAAAGAAAACCTTGCTCCTGCCGGAACGTATTTACTGGCGCAGAACCTTACTGATGTCACCACAACCGGTGCTGAAATAGATGTTCAATACAACAAACAATTTGCGGAAAACAAAAGCTTTTGGGCCACGATTGGATTTACCTGGCTGGAGAGTAAAACAGAAAATGGCCAGCCATCGTTGTACCTGTCTTCGCACGCCAGATACCTTACGAATTTCAACCTGCAGTACAAGCACGATATTTTTATGCTTTCGCTGAATGGCCTTTACAAAATGCGGCAGGGCCAGGTGGCTTCCACACCCGTCATCGCGAAAGTATCAACCAATTATCTTGTTTTGAATGTAAAAGGCGAAGTTGCTGTTGTACAGAATCACCTCTTTGCATTTGTAGAGGTGGACAATTTTACAGACAGGCAATACACGGATATTTTGGGTGCCCGTATGCCGGGTAGATGGTTCATGGGAGGAATCAAAATATCTTTATCCAAATAAAGAATCGTTTAAAGTAGAAATCTGATAGTTCTACACGATTCAGAAAACGAAATGCTATGCAGGAAGTATTAAAACAGTTAGGCATAACCGCAACCAACGGCGCTGCATCCACGGGAAAAACCTGGATCGAATCGAAAGGCAAAACGTTACCATCGGTTTCTCCGGTTGACGGGAAAAAAATTGCCGAGGTAACGGCAGCAGATGATGCGGCGTATGAAACCGTTATGAAAACCGCTTCAAGTGCTTTTGCCGAATGGCGTCTCTGGCCATCGCCAAAGCGTGGTGAGGTAGTGCGACAGTTTGCCGAAGCCCTTCGCAGGCACAAAGAACCCTTGGGCAAACTGGTTTCCTACGAGATGGGAAAAAGCTTGCAGGAAGGATATGGCGAGGTGCAGGAAATGATTGACATCTGCGATTTTGCGGTTGGCCTCTCCCGTCAGTTGCATGGCCTGACTATGCACAGTGAGCGACCGGGCCACCGGATGTACGAGCAGTGGCACCCGCTGGGCATCGTGGGTATTATTTCAGCCTTCAACTTTCCAGTTGCCGTATGGAGCTGGAACACGGCACTAGCATGGGTTTGCGGCGACGTTTGTGTATGGAAACCCTCGGAAAAAACACCGCTTTGTGCAGTGGCCTGTCAAAATATAATTGCCGAGGTTTTTGCCGCCAACAACGTACCCGAAGGCGTTTGCAACTTGTTAGTTGGTGAACGTGAATTGGGTGAAAAGATCGCTGCCGACAACCGCATCCCGCTGGTTTCTGCCACAGGTTCTACCCGGATGGGCAAAGCAGTGGGGGCAGCCGTCGGCGCACGACTGGGACGATCGCTGTTGGAGCTTGGGGGCAACAATGCTATCATTATTTCAAAAGACGCCGACCTGGAAATGGCGCTGGTAGGCGCTGTATTTGGGGCCGTAGGCACAGCCGGTCAACGTTGCACCACCACCCGCCGACTCATAATTCATGAAGATGTGTATGATGCTTTCAGGGATAAACTAGTCAATGCATACAAACAATTGCGGATAGGTGATCCGCTGGATGAAAATAACCATGTAGGACCGTTGATCGATACAGATGCAGTAGCCATGTACACATCCGCCATTGAAAGATGCAGAGCTGAAGGCGGTCGTTTTCTGGTGGAAGGTGGTGTGCTGGAAGGTCCCGGTTACGAAAGCGGCTGTTATGTACGGCCTGCCATTGCGGAAGTGGAGCCGCATTTTGATGTGGTACAACACGAAACCTTTGCACCGATCCTTTACCTGATGAAATACAAAACGCTGGAGGAAGCGATTGCCATTCAAAACAGGGTGCCGCAGGGATTGTCCTCATCCATCATGACACTAAATCTCCGTGAAGCGGAAACCTTTCTTTCTTCCGCCGGAAGCGATTGCGGAATTGCCAATGTGAATATCGGAACATCGGGAGCTGAGATCGGTGGTGCCTTTGGCGGAGAAAAAGAAACCGGTGGCGGAAGGGAAAGCGGTTCGGATGCCTGGCGGATTTACATGCGCCGCCAAACCAATACCATCAATTACAGTACTAAGCTACCCCTGGCACAAGGAATCAAATTCGACCTGTAAGGAAAAGATGCAAATGATGATAAGCCCCGTTCCCAAATTGAGCGGAGCTTATTATTTTCTGACGGTGCGATAGATAAGCAAAACAACACCGGAAGGGAACGCCTTGTGGGATACAAGTTCTAAATCCAGCTTTCTGTTTATATTTTGTAAAACTGAACTGCCCTCTCCCAAAGCAACTGGGTCGATCATAAACTGGTATTCATCAATAAGGTCGGCATCGGTTAGCTGTGATACCAGGCTTCCGCTTCCCAAAATGGTCATGTCTTTCCCCGGGCTATTTTTTAGTGCAGCCACTTCTTCCATACTGTTCTGGCTGATGATACGGGTATTGGCCCACGCTGCTTTTTGCAGTGTAGTTGAAAAGACGATCTTCTCACTCCTGTTCATTCCTTCTGCTACCTTCTTGTTTTGTTGAAGCGCCATTGGTGTAGGCCAGTAGCTCGCCATCATTTCATAAGTTTTTCTTCCAAAAAGCAAAATGCTTTCCGATTGGGCGCCTTCTTCGGCATATTCATTTTCGCCGGCACCATGCTTATACCAACTGATATCCTCATTCCGGCCTTTGTAAAATCCGTTCAGGGTTAGAAAATTGAACACAGTTATTTTTCGCATATCTACTGTTTTATCAAACCTACAAAAACGATCCGTGAGAAATTAGGTGCAACTAAGCCAAAAACAAGGGTTCTTTCCGCCAAGGCTACAATCTTCACAATTTTAAAAAGGATTTTGAAGGTAGTTGACTTTCCTCAGCCTCACGGCCCAGTAATTCACGTAACTTTTATCAAGGAAAAATTTGTAGAATGAAGAAGATTCATTTTGGCGCCAACTTTACGGTTTTTGTGTTGTTCTTTGGAATTGCCCTGCTGGAAGCTTTCCGCGAAAACAAATGGATCGTGGCCATTTTTTGGCTTATAGCCGGCCTTTTATTTTTGCGGGCCGACAATATCAAACGCGAAAAAAACTAACCGGGCATAGCATTTGTCTTAACATAACCTTGTTGATTCGCCCCCAGTTTTCACAACTTCCTATAAGGGGTTTGGGCTATTTTTACGAATACTAATTAAAGACGATGATGAACAAATTCCTGAAACATGCCTTGCTCCCTACTTTGTTGGCAGGCATTACCCTCACTTCATTCGGACAAAAATCTGCACCCAACGGATGGCATCTTGCCGATCCGAAAGAAACGGGCAACTATGGTATCAGTCTCGATAAAGCCTACCAGTTTTTGAAAGGCAAAAAAAGCAATACAGTTGTAGTGGCCGTAATCGATTCCGGTATTGATACCCTGCATGAAGACTTGAAACCGGTGATGTGGAAAAACCCCGGTGAAATTCCAGGCAACGGTATTGATGATGATAAGAATGGTTATGTGGATGATGTGCATGGCTGGAACTTTCTTGGCGGTAAAGACGGACGGAATGTAGAAACGGATTCCTATGAAGCCTCCCGTGTGTACCACCGTTTCAAAAGTAAATTTGAAAAAGTGGAAGACCCGGCAACTTTGAGCAAAGAAGAGCAGGATCAGTACAGAATGTGGATGAAAGCAGCCAGCGATATCCGCGTTGACCCTACCAATGCCTTAAGTCTGATGATGCTGAACAATGCCTACAAATCGGCCGCGGCTGCAGATACAACGCTGCAGCGTCTGATAGGCAAGGAAGAATACAGCGCTGTGGAAGCGGAAAAATTCAACCCGCCAACCGCTGATGGGAAATCAGCTAAACGCAAATTCCTCCTGCTTTACCAGGCCTTGGGATTTGAGAATTCCCGTACAAACAAAGATGTGCTGACTGAAATTGGCGACTATATAGCAGGAGAAGAAAGAAAGGCCAATGCGGCGTCTGTGCCTCCCCGTAATTACAGGGCCGAGGTTGTTGGTGACAATGAAGCCGACTTTAACGATAAGTTTTACGGCAATAACAATATCATGGTTTCGAACAAGTCTGCAAGACACGGAACACACGTTTCGGGAATCATTGGTGCAGTTCGGGGCAATGGTAAGGGAACCGATGGTGTGGCAGACAATGTTCGCATCATGACACTGCGTGCCGTACCTGATGGCGATGAACATGACAAGGACATTGCACTAGCCATTCGATATGCGGTGGACAATGGCGCTAAAGTGATCAACATGAGCTTTGGGAAAGGCGTTTCTCCCGAAAAAGCATGGGTAGATGAAGCTGTAAGATATGCGGAAAGCAAAGGTGTGCTTTTGGTTCATGCGGCCGGTAATGAAGGTGCCAATATTGATACGGCCTGGAATTTCCCTACGCCAGTTTACAAAGATGTAAACACCCGTGCCACCAACTGGATCAATGTAGGTGCTTCTGGAGCTTCCAAAAGCAGCCTGATTGCCAATTTCTCAAACGTGGGAAAAGGTGAAGTGGATGTGTTTGCGCCAGGCGTAAATATCTATGCACCGGTTCCGGGTGGCAATACGTACGATAATCTTTCCGGTACCTCTATGGCATCTCCGGTTGTTTCCGGCATTGCAGCATTAATTTTGCAATATTACCCGCAGTTTAATGCACAGCAGGTAAAGATGATCATTGAACAAAGTGCTGTTCCTTTTGGAGAAGATGTGACCAATCCCTCAACCGGCGAAAAAGCAAAGCTGTCAGATATTAGCCGCACGGGTGGTTTGGTAAATGCGCATGAAGCTATGAGGATGGCAGATGAACTGGCTCGCACCGGAAAAATTAAAACTGATGGCAAAAAGATTAAAGTGGATGGCGGCGATCTGAAGATCAAAACAAAAACTCCACAGGGCGAAAAAAAGACGAAAGTGAAATCAGCTTAATTTATACAAAATAAACCCCGAAATATTCGGGGTTTATTTTTTGGGAGAAGTTCTCTGTTCCTTCTGGAAAAGAATAGTTCAAAAACTCCCAATCCTCTTCGGTGTAAAGTACTTAATCAGGTGAAAATATGTGATGCTATTCACCCATCCTCCATCCTATCCGACGATATATCCCTCTCTCCTTTCGTCTTACGCTGCAGCCTAAGGAAAGATCCAAAATAGAAAGGCTGTTCAAACAGTCGCTAGCTGTTTTTTCAATCATCTCGTTCATTTTAGTAGAACAAAACCGCTTTCCTGCTTTGCAACACAAAACCTAATTTTACCCCGGATTTATAACCCATAATGGATCTGAATTATGAGAAACGTATTTACAACTCTTTTGTTCGGAACTGTACTTTCGGTCTTTACCCGGTGCGGTAACGACCCCTCAAAAACAACCATAGAAATGCAGGACTCAGCCGATTCCAGCCAAACTGTTCCGGGTCCGGTAAGCGTAAAAGAAGAAGCCATTTCTTACCAGGCAGGAGATCAAACCATGAAAAGCTATATTGCTTTTGATGAATCCAAACAGGGTCCGCGGCCTATTGTCTTGGTTTTACCCGAATGGTGGGGCCTCACTGAATATCCGAGGATGCGTGCCCGGATGCTGGCTGAAATGGGCTACCTCGCGGTGGCTGTGGATATGTATGGTGATGGCAAATTGGCCAATAACCCGGAAGAAGCCGGGAAGGCAGCCATGCCATTTTACCAGAATCCCAAATTGGCCAAAGAGAGAATTGATTTGGCTCTTGCGAAGGCAAAAAACTATGCACAGGCCGATTCTATACGAACCGTAGCGATAGGCTATTGCTTTGGCGGATCGATGGCCCTTAATTATGGAAAAATGGGAGCTCCTGTTTTGGGGGTGGTTAGTTTTCATGGCACACTGGATGGTGTACAACCCAAAAAAGGTACGAAATCGGAATTCCTCATCTGTCATGGTGGTGCCGATAATTTTGTTCCGCAACAGCAAATTGATGCCTTTAAGAAAAACATGGACTCTGCTGGTCTTGCCTATACATTTAAAGTTTACGAAGGTGCCACGCATGCTTTCACCAACCCGAATGCAACTGAAAAAGGCAAAGAACATAATATGCCCATCCGGTATGATCAGGCGGCAGACTCCGCTTCCTGGAATGACATGAAGCTGTTTTTTGACCGGATTCTTCAATAACAAACTTAATAAAACTTTATCCATGCCAAAACCTGAACTGGCCACCATCCCCGCATTTTATCATACCTACGTGAACCGGGTTGACGACGAAACCATCAATGAAGCCTTGCAACATAGTAATGAAAAAACTAAGTCCCTTTTAGAATCGATACCTGAGGAAAAATGGAGTTTTCGTTATACTGAAGGAAAATGGAGCATACGTGAGATGGTGCAACACATGATTGATACGGAGCGAATTTTTGCTTACCGGGCTCTTTGCATTGCCCGGGGTGAAAAGGCAAGCCTGCCAGGGTTTGATGAAAATGCATACGCAGAAAACTCCAAGGCCGAAAGCAGGAGCAAAGAAAGCCTTTTGGATGAATGGGCTGTTGTAAGAAAAGCGACCATTCTTTTATATAATTCTTTCACGGAAGAACAGATTGCCAGGACGGGAACTGCCAATAATAAACCTATCAGCGTGGAAGCGATTGGTTTTATTTCAGCAGGGCATGTACTGCATCATTTGCATATTTTACAGGAACGATACCTGGCATAATCAAATAAAAAAGTCCCTGAACATCAGGGACTTTTTTATTTGATTGGAACATTGCTTCTAAAACTTAAAACGGCGGCTTCACAGCACCTTTGTTGTCACTGTTTGCCTTTGCAATATTTTGTTGCGACACCATGTCTTTGATCACCTTAACAGCCTGGTCAACATACACATCCTTGCTGACATTGGTCAACCACTGTTTATAACGTTCAGTTTTATCCTTGTCGTTGGAAATATAGCGCGACTGGTCTTCCTTCATAAACTGTACCGGCAGCGGTGATTGTAACTTGGTCAGGTTTTCAATGCTTTTTACCGCGTTGCGTATTTCCTTTTGCTCAGTTCTGTATTTATCCAGTTGCAGGTTGTACACCTTTTCGTTTTGCTTGGCCACAAATACCGATGCATCAGAAATGCGTTTGAAGGTTGTATCCATAGCAATTCTTGCTTTTGCCATCTGCTTCACAGCTTCCAGGCTGTAACCGGAATTCCAGGTCTGGAATGAAGCCTTGCTGATCTCATCGTAAGGCATTGACAATGGATTGTCCTTTTCACGGATTTTGAGGTGTTGGAGGTAATCAGGAATCACCACATCAGGTACTACACCTTTTTGTTGGGTAGAACCACCGTTTACCCGGTAGAATTTCTGCAGGGTGATCTTCAGCGAACCCAACTCTGAATTCGTGTTCATAAAACCGGATTCAGGATCCAGACCGATGGTACGCTGTACGGTTCCTTTACCATATGTATTGGTTCCCATTACAATACCACGACCATAATCTTGCATGGCAGCTGCCAAAATCTCGGATGCAGAAGCGCTCATTTCGTTTACCATTACTACTAGTGGGCCATCGTACAAAACGCCACCGTCGCGGTCACGCATTACCTGTGGTTTGCCCTGCCTGTCCTTTACCTGAACCACCGGACCCTGGTCAATGAACAAACCGGCAATTTGAATTACATCATAAAGTGCACCGCCACCGTTGCTACGAACATCGATGACAATGCCGTCAACGCCTTCGGCTTTCAATTTTTTTACTTCTTTGGCCACATCTTCACCACTATGAGCGCCATTGGCTTCCTGGAAATTGGAATAGAATTCCGGTAAGTAGATATAGCCTACTTTCTGGTTGCCTTCATTTACAACCACACTTCTCACAAAGGCTTCATCCAGAACTATCTCCTCCCGGACTAGGGAAATGTTTTTTAAGGTACCGTCCTTTTTCCGCAGGGTAACAGTCACTTTGGTGCCTTCTTTCCCACGAATCAATTTCACGGCATCCGGTACGGTAAACCCTGTTAGTTCCACCGGTGCTTCATTGGCCTGCGCTACCCGAACAATAATGTCACCAGATTCAACCTCGCCATTCTTTTGGGCTGGACCGCCCGGCGTAACGGCCGAGATCTTTATGTTTCCTTCATCATAGCTCAACTGTGCGCCAATGCCATAGAATTTGCCACTCATAGTCTCGTCAAAATAACGTTTGTCCAGCGGCGGCATAAACTCCGTATGCGGGTCCATCATTTCTGTGATGGTGTTTACAAAAACAGTAAACTTATCGTCTTCATTAAATTTATTACGGTACCGATCAAATGTGCGGTTCATAGCTGCCAGCACTTTTTCACGGGCTTCTTTTTCCAGCTCGGCATCTGTCTTCTTGATCTCTCCTTCCTTTCCCTTGCTGCTTTCGCGGCTGTCCATCAAATCGGAATAGCGTTGCAGGGTCAGGTATTTAAGGTATTTGCGCCAGTCTTCCCGGCGGGCAGCGTCCGTTATTGGAAACTGCTTGCTGTCACTGTTGCCCTGGTAGGTTTCGTTAACGGTAAAATCAAACGGTTTGGCAAGAATGGTTTTGTATTCTTCTTCCAACTCCTTGATCCGGGTATCGAAAATCTGCCCTGCGGCTTTAAAGAATTCCACAGGTGCGCCTTTTACCTCGTCATCAATCCGGGTAGAAAACTTCTCCAATGATTTGATATCTGAGGCCAGGAAAATATTTTTTTCCGGGTCAAGGCTTTCAAAATAGCGGGTATATATTTTACGGGAAAATTCGTCATTAATATCTTTTGGACTGTAATGCCCCTGGGTAAGAATGGCACCAACCAGTTGGAGAACTTTCTCATACTTGGAGGGAGGATTGGAATTGGTTCTGCCTACGGTACGAACGGTAAAGAAAACACCTGTCAAGACCAACGCCAGGATGATTGGAAATCGTTTCATATCAAAAATGTATTTTAATGCTGTTTGCATACCTACCAAATTTAAGACAAAAAAGACGCCTATTTTGTTAAGGGTGGTTTTTAACGAATAGTTTTTGATGAGCGGAATCTTACTTCTTTCTTACGGTTAGAATTCTATTTCCAGCTTATTTATAAACCTCTTTAAATATCCTCTTTGCTTCTTTGATTAGATATACATATTTATAGGTAAGATGGAATGGCGTTAGCATTTGTGTCAGGTAAGCCTATCTCAAAAAGCATTCGTGATTAGCAAATGAAAGTGACATCAGTTTTATTTGATGCTTTTGTTTTGTTGAATTCTTTTTTAGGTTTTCAAAACGAGAATGAAACTAATTCGACGGGCACGTTCTGAAGATTCGTTTCCGGAGAGAAAGAATTTTTTTCCAGCGTTTCATTTGTATTCATCAATCCATTATTTTTGCACTCTCCAAAAATGGTGGTTATAGCTCAGTTGGTTAGAGCATCAGATTGTGGTTCTGAGGGTCGCCGGTTCGAGCCCGGTTAGCCACCCAAAAGCCTGTCAGTTTTCTGACAGGCTTTTTACTGCAAAGAAGCGTTAAAATTAATCGCACCAATTTTCTCCAGCCACACGGTCATACTTGGGGTGGTGGCGGTTTACAGCGTAAAAGCCTGCTTTATCAACACTCTGTTTCAAGGTTAAATTAAGTTAATGGAACAACCTCTTGCCATTTGGGCTGTTTACTTTTGCACATCCAAATTTTACGCATGAAGAAAATTATTGCTTTGATGAGTTTCGCTCTCATTACCCTATCAAACATGGCCCAAGCCCAAAACCCGATGATGCGGGGCGCCCGGCCTGGCGGACAAATGCCAACCGGGCGGTTTTATGGCAAGGTGGTTGATGCCGGCAACAAGGGAATAGAAGCGGCCTCAGTGACGCTGGTAACCAGCCGTATGGATACTGCTTCCAAAAAAATGAAAGAAGAAATTATTGGTGGAATGCTGACCGATAAAGGCGGCAATTTTTCTGTTGAAAATGTTCCGCTGATGGGACGCTACCAATTAAAAGTAAGCGGTATTGGTTTTAAACCCTTTCAAAAACAGGTAGCCTTTGAAATGCCCAACCGCGATGCCATGCAGGGTGGCGATATGTCGGCAATGCTGGGCGCCCTGGATAAAGACCTTGGCAACATTGCTATTGAGGTGGATGAAAAAGTGATGGGAAATGTAACCATCACGGCATCCCGCCCTTCACTGACAATGGGCATCGATCGTAAGATTTTCAGTGTCGATAAAAACATTACGTCTGCCGGCGGTACGGCTGTAGATGTGATGAAGAATGTGCCTTCTGTAAACGTGGATATTGACGGGAACGTTACCTTACGGAATACCTCCCCTACTATATTCGTTGATGGTCGTCCAACGACAATGACATTGGAGCAAATTCCTGCTGATGCAATTGAAAGCATTGAGATCATCACGAACCCTTCCGCAAAATTTGACGCTTCCGGCGGAACAGCCGGCATCCTGAATATTGTCATGAAGAAAAACCGTCGTGTTGGTTACAGCGGAAACTTACGGGCCAATATTGATTCACGCTGGAAAGTTGGCGGCGGTGGCGACCTGAACATTCGTCAGGGAAAGATCAATGTTTTTGCCAGCGGAATGTATATGCAACGCAAAAGCATTAGCACTGGCACCACAGACAGAAAAACCATCAACCTGTCTCGAAATAACCAAAGTGTTCAGGAAGATCGTAATGTCGGAGAAGGCCAGTTTGGTTTTGGCCGGTTTGGTATTGATTATTTTATCGACAACCGCAATACTCTAACGGTAACCGGAAATTTTGCCCGGGGTGGAATGGAGCCGGATAATATCAGCAATATCCGGGTTGATTCCTTTACCAAAAACATGGCAGGTATTGATTCCCGTTTTTATACCGAATTTCAAAACCGTATCTCCAATTCTGAATTCAACTTCCGGAATAAAGGTGCACAGGCAAGCTTTAAGCACAATTTCCCGAAAGCGGGTCATGAGTGGACAGCCGACGTAACGTATAACAAAAGCAAAAACGAAAATAACGGTCTGATTTATACAGATTATTTCGACGAGAATAACAATCCCTTGCGTTCACGGTATAACCAAACACAATATGGTTCCGGCAACAACGAAAACGTAACCTTGCAAACGGATTATGCCAATCCCCTTTCGCAAAATTCAAAGATTGAATTTGGTGCCAGGGCGCAAATGCGGAAAGTAAATAGCCTGAACAACATCCAGATCGGCGGAAGATTGAACAGCATCTTGTACAATAGTACCGATAATGTGTACGCTGCCTATACAACGTTCAGCAACCGCATCAAGGATTTCGGCTACCAGCTTGGTTTGCGTGTGGAAAGCTCCGAGTATGAAGGAACGCTACCGAACAAAGGACAGACCTTTGACATTTCGTTCCCCGTCAGTCTTTTCCCGAGTGTATTCCTGAGCCAGAAGCTGAGCGATTTTGACGACCTGCAATTTAATTACAGCCGTCGTATCAACCGGCCGAACTTCTTCCAGTTGTTCCCCTTTGTTGATTATTCCGATTCGCTCAACTTCAGCCGTGGTAATCCTGGCCTGAAGCCTGAGTTTACCAATTCATTTGAAGTTTCTTATTCCAAGCTTTTTAAGAACCGCGATAACCTTTTGATCTCGGCTTATTACAAGCATACCAACAACCTGATCACCCGTTTGCAGACGTTTGAGTTTGATACAGTGGTAAAAGGAGATGTTTTCATCAACACCTTTGAGAATGCCAACAGCAGCTATATCACGGGTCTTGAACTGACCAGCCGGAATAAGATCACGAAATTCTGGGACATGACGGCTAACGCCAACCTGTTCACTGCCAAAATCGACCTGGAAAACCAACCCGATCCTGACCAGTTTGTTAGTTATTTCTTTAAGCTGAATAACTCGTTCCGGCTGCCGAAGAATTTCTCGCTACAGCTTTCCGGTGATTATCAGTCACGCATCATTTCTTCACCCGGCGGTGGTGGTGGTCGCGGCTTTGGTGGCGGCGGGGGTGGTTTTATGGGAGGTCCCAGTTCGGCTGCCCAGGGCTTTATCCGTCCGAATTATGGTGTGGATGCTGCGGTTCGTTTTGAATTTATGAAGAACAACGTAGCGTCGCTGTCGCTGAACGTAAACGACATCTTCCGCACCCGTCTTTTCGATCAGTACACCGAAACACCGTTTTCCATCCAGAATGTTCAACGCCGGAGAGATCCCCAGGTTTTCCGCCTGAACTTTAATTACCGCTTCGGTAAAATGGATGCATCGCTGTTCAAACGCAAAAACACCCGTGCCGAAGGCAACGTGGATATGGGTACAAACAATTTCTAAAAGCTTTCCAACTCATAAATGAAAAGTCGCTCAATCTTGAGCGACTTTTTTTATTAGCTATTCCGATACCCTCACAAAAACCAGCAGCAGAGAGCTTATTTTTGGCGCCATGAAGAAATTTGCCTTGATTGGCTGCGGGAAAATTGCCGGTAAACATGCTGAGAATATGGCCCGGGTAGGAAAATTGGTTGCCGTATGTGATGTGGTGAAACAAAAGCGGGAGGGTTTTGCAGCCCGATACTGTGCCAATGCATATGCAACGATCGAGGAATTGTTGCAGGTAGAAAATGAAGTGGACGTGGTATCGATCTGCACCCCCAATGGATTGCATGCTGAACATACCATAAAATCCTTGCAGGCAAGAAAGCATGTCCTTTGCGAAAAGCCACTCTGTCTTACCACTGCGGCTGCCTGGCAGATTATTGAAACGGAAAAATTTTGCCGCCGAAAGCTGTTTGTAGTAAAATCAACACGGTACAACCCTTTGCTACAGGAATTAAAAAAAGCTATTCAGGAGAAAAACCTGGGGCGGATATATAGTTTTCATATGAGTTGCCTCTGGAACCGCCCGGATTCTTACTACCAGGATTGGAAAGGAAAATTATTTCCGGATGGAGGAACGTTATACACACAGTTCAGTCATTACATCGATGCCTTGCTTTGGTTGTTGGGGGATATTGAAGAGATAAAAGGGTTTAAGAACAATGCTGCGCATGCGAGCAGTATTGAATTTGAAGATACCGGTGTTGCAGCGCTCCGGATGCAAAATGGAACGCTGGGAAATCTGCACTGGTCGGTAAACAGCTTTCGAAAAAATCATGAAATTGCGCTTACGCTGGTTGCCGAAAAAGGAACCATCCGGTTTGGCGGTGAGTACCTGAACGAAGTGCAGTACAGTGAAACGGAGGTTTTAATGCCATTTTCGCTGCCACAAAAAAGCGCCAATGAATACGAACAGTACAAAGGTTCCATGAGTCATCACAGAGAAGTCTATGACCATCTCCTGCAGGTCCTTGATAAAAATGATCAATCATTTACCGGTGCCTACGACGGACTGAAAACTGTTGAAACCATTGAAAAAATTTACAAAGCCATTTCCTGACGCTTGAAGCATATTTATTTTACCGTTACCAACGATCTGCTGTTTGATCAGCGTATGCACCGGATCTGTACTTCGCTTTCCAAAGGTGGTTACAGGGTAACGCTGGTGGGCAGGGAGTGGCCTACATCGCGTCCGTTGCAAAAAGAAGTCTTTGAACAATTCCGGCTGCGTTGTTTTTTCAACAAAGGATTTTTATTTTATACCGAATACAACATCCGGCTTTTCTTTTTTCTCGTGGCACAAAAACCGTCTGTTATTTGTGCCATTGACCTGGATACAATCTTACCTTGTTTATTTATATCGCAGCTTAAACGCATTCCCCGCATTTATGATGCGCATGAATATTTCACGGAATTAAAAGAAGTTCGTACACGAAGCCTGGTCAGAAAATTCTGGAAAGCTATCGAACGTTTTGCTGTTCCGTCTTTTCACCTGGGGTACACCGTTAGTTCCGGACTGGCGGATACATTCAGGGAAAAATATAGCCGAAACTATAAAGTGATCCGAAACCTGCCGGTACTGAGGCCTTCGATTGAAGTGCCAAGGCAAGAATTTCTCGTGTACCTGGGTGCTGTGAACGAAGCCAGGGGATTTGAATACCTAATACCCGCCATGAAAGAGATCCCATACAAACTGGTGGTTTGTGGCGACGGGAATTTTATGGAGCAACTCAAAGCACTCATAAAACAACATGGCGTAGAGGAAAAAGTAGAATTGAAAGGCATGCTTCTCCCCCAGCAACTGCGTGAAATTGCTGCCAGGGCAGCACTCGGTATCGGCCTTGCCGAAAAAGAAGGAATCAATCAATATTATGCCCTGCCCAACAAGTTCCTGGAATACATGCATGCGGGCCTTCCCCAGGTTGCTATGAACTTCCCAGAGTACCAAAAGATCAATGCACATTTTGAGATTGCCGTTTTACTGGACGAACTTTCTGTTTCTGCCGTAGCTAATATTATCAATGCAACCATGAGGAACAAAAGATTGCTGAACGAAATGCACCACAATGCGCTGCAGGCAAGAGAAATTTATTGCTGGCAGTCGGAAGAAAAGCTTTTACTTCAATTTTACCAGCAGGTTTTACCGTGAGTGATACCATTCATATTGTTTGTCTCGACGCCCCTTCGCCGCCTGATTACGGTGGAGCGATCGACATGTTTTACAAAGTGAAAGCCCTGCATGAAACCGGCAAAAAAATAATTCTCCATTATTATGCTTACCATCCGAGCCGGCATACTGCGGGAATAGAGACCTTCTGTCAGGAGATTCATGCCTACAAGCGGAAAAGCTTCGCCTCCTCCTTTCCACTATCGGTACCTTTTATTGTTCAGTCTCGTATCAACCGGGAACTAGCCGATCGACTCAATAAAGACAGGCATCCGATTCTTCTTGAAGGTTTGCATTGTGCAGGACTTGTGCCCTTAATTGAAAAAAAAGAACGAATCATTCTACGCATGCACAATGAAGAAGCAGCCTATTATAAACACCTGGCCGCTTCAGAACGATCGTTGCTCAAAAAAATGTATTATGCATGGGAAAGCCGGTTGATTAACCGGTTTCAGAATACGTTAGATAAAAAGATCAAACTTGCCTGCCTTTCCGAATCTGATATAGCGGTTTTTCAAAACCAGTACCATTATCAAGACCTGTTTTTTCTTCCCTGCTTTTTGCCCTGGCAAAGGCAAACCACCCTGACAGGAAAGGGCGAATATTGTTTGTATCACGGAAATTTATCGGTTTCGGAAAATAAAGAAGGTGCTATCTGGCTGATGGAAAATGTTTTCAGCCGGATAAAGGTTCCCTTTGTTATTGCAGGAAAAAATATTCCTCCGAAGATTGCTTCCAAGGCAAAACGTTATGCCAATATAAAACTGGTTAATAATCCACCCATTGATGAGATCAATGCTTTGGTAAGAGATGCGCACATCAATGTGTTGCCTTCCATGAACCGGACCGGTGTAAAATTAAAACTACTGAATGCCCTGCTGAATGGACGGTTTTGCATCACCAATCATCATGGCATTGCAGGCAGCCGGATTAAGGAAGGAGTGGTTGTGGCTGAAGAGGGTGAACAATGGCAAGCAGAAATTCTTGCGCTAATGCAAAAAGAGTTTACAGAACAGGAAAAAGAAGAAAGGGCTACTGTATTAGCCATTTATAATAACCGGAAAAATGGTTTAGTGCTTAGTGAACAATGGTAGCATTGTCGATAACCTTCCCATTCTCGGTTTTCACCAGCCGCGCCGGGTATTTCTGAATAACAATGTAGTCGTGGGTTGCCATTAAAACAGCCGTACCATAGTCCTTCGCAATGTGGATCAGGAGATTCATGATTTCATCCGAAGTTTCGGGATCAAGGTTACCGGTAGGCTCATCGGCCAAAATTAGTTTTGGAGAATTCAACAAGGCCCTGGCAATATCAACACGCTGTTGCTCACCGCCGCTCATTTCAAACGGCATTTTAAACCCTTTTGATTTGAGACCTACTTTTTCAAGCACATCTGCAATCTTTTCATTCATCAGCTTATCATCTTTCCAGCCTGTTGCTTTTAAAACAAATTTGAGATTTTCATGCACGTTTCGGTCTGTCAGCAATTGAAAATCCTGGAATACAACGCCAAGGTTACGGCGGAGATAAGGAACCGTTTTCCAGGTCATGCCCTTCAGGTTATAGCCCACCACACTGGCCTGTCCTTCTCTCAGCGGCAATTCACCATATAAGGTTTTGAGAAGGCTGGATTTTCCGGTGCCGGTTTTACCAACCAGATAAACAAACTCACCCTTATTCACCTGCAGATTTACATCCTGCAAAACCAAATTATCACCCTGGTAAATATTTGCGTTCTGAATCTCAATAATTGCTTCCGCCATCCCGAAAATTTATTTGCCGCAAAATAAAACAAGAAAATGCAAGGCACCGTTATTTCTTTCAAAAACTAAAAAATTAGTTGCTTAACTAAAACATTAGTTATAACTTGGGCTTGTAATCAAAAATCATGAAAACATTAACCAAGGCAGAAGAACAGGTTATGCAGGCGGTATGGAAGGTGAAAGAAGGATTTATCCGAGATATTCTGGATGCCCTGCCAGCCCCAAAGCCGCACCAGAACACGGTTTCCACCATTTTAAAAATTCTTGTCGAAAAAGAATTTGTTGGCATTCATGTTTACGGCCGGCAACACCAGTATTATCCTCTGGTCAGCAAAGAAGCCTACTCAAAGTCATCGATAAAAAATTTAGTCAAGGGATATTTTGGCGGTTCTTTCAGTGATGCTGTTTCGTTTATGGTGAAAGAAAACAACCTGAGCGTAGAAGAACTTGAAATCCTATTAGCCCAACTCAAAAAAGGTAAAAAATGATGGCACTTGCTTTTTATCTCCTGAAGGTCCTGGTTTGCTCCGGCGTTTTGTTCCTGTATTATTTCTTCTTTTTGCGAAACAGGGTTTTTCACCAATGGAACCGGTTTTATTTATTGACTGCCGTTTTTGTTTCGCTGCTGCTGCCTTTGTTGCAGGTAGAAGTCTTTCAGAACGCGGGTGCACAAAAAGGTGCCATACAATTTATATTGATCGGGCAATCTGCAGACAACTACCTGGAGGAGATCGTTATCACCAATCAAAAGAACATAACAACGGAATCTCTGTGGATGCTTGTTTATGGGAGTGTTTCGCTGTTTTTTCTGTTATCGCTGTTTTATTCGCTGCATAAAATTTTTACCATCATACGAACCCATACCATCAGCATTATACAGAAAATTAAATTTATCAATACCGATGTAAAAGGAGCACCCTTTTCTTTCCTGGATTATATATTCTGGAACCGGGAAATACCGCTGCAAACAGAAACCGGGCAAAAGATTTTCCAACATGAGCTGGTGCATGTCCAGGAAAAACATACGCTGGATAAACTCCTGATGGAAATGGTCATTGCCTTGTTCTGGTGCAATCCCTTTTTCTGGCTGATCCGTAAAGAGATCAAATACATTCATGAATTTATTGCCGATCAAAAGGCGGTGGGTGAAGCCGGGGCCGATGCCTTTGCTGCCATGGTTTTACAAACGGCCTATCCCCAGCACTACCACGCAATCACCAATCCATTTTTTCAAACGTCTATAAAACGCAGAATCCTTATGCTTACGAAACAAAACAATTCCAAATTAAATTATGCTGGTCGCACCATTGCTTTACCAATCATAGCTTTCATTACATTCGCCTTTTCGGTCCGTACACCTGAAAAGAAATCTCAACAAGTTCTTCTTTCGGCAAATTCTGTTGTCAGGGAATTGCCGGCTGCTAGCAGTCAATTTATTTCTACTGACACCATTCCAAAAGACAAAAAACAAATTAATTCTATTGATGTCAGGAAAAAGGGTGAAAAGAAAATAAATGAACTGACTATTACCTACACCGACGGCAGCGCAGAAACCTTGACGGAAGCAGAAGCTGTAAAGCGTGGCCTGTTAAATAACGATGCAGCAAAAGAAAACGTAAAGGGAAATATTTCCGGGGTCGTTATTCGCGGTCGCGAAATTTCTTCATCCGATACCTCCAAACAGCCGCTTTATATCCTGGATGGAAAGGAAATCTCCAAAGAAGAGATGAGCCGCATTAATCCGAACGATATCCAGGCGATCAATGTTTTAAAAGATGCGACTGCAACGAGTAAATATGGCGAAAAAGGAAAATACGGCGTTGTTGAAATCACAATGAAAAAAGGTGATAACAGCGTTACACAAGAAAAGCTTGAGAAAGTGTTTGAGAAAGCGGAAAAGCCAGCCTCTGTCAATACGCAGGCATGGCGGGCATTTTTAGAAAAAAACCTGCAGCCCATTGTTGTAGAAGCCGCTAAAAACGGAGCAAAGCCAAATACCTACACTGTAAATGTTCGATTTATTGTAAAAACAGATGGGAATTTAACTGATTTTACGGCGCTAAACGATCCGGGATATGATTTTGCCAAACATGTTTTGGCAATCATACCGAATTCACCCAAATGGAACCCGGCGGAACAGAATGGAAGACCCGTTAACTCATACCATACGCAACCAATCACGTTTGTTATTACCGGTAAATAATCAAAAGCTGTAATCAATCGTTCCCCTTGCTGTTGTTAGAGAAAGGGTGTTGCCGGCTGCTTCTTCAACCCTTCCGATTACCTGTGCATCAATTCCAAAATTATTCGCTGTGCTGATGATGTCATCAGCACTTTTTTCATCTGTATAAACTTCCAGTCGACAACCCATATTAAACACCTGGTACATTTCCCGATCATCGGCTCCGCTGCTTTGCTGAATGAGGTTAAAAATTTTTGGCGCTGCAAACAGGTTATCTTTTATCACACGAACGCCATCGGGCATGTACTTCATACATTTTGTTTGACCCCCGCCACTGCAATGAATCAAGCCTGCTACGGATTCGAAATGGTTTTCCAAAATAGTCTTCACCACAGGTGCAAATGTGCGGGTGGGAGAAAGTATTAATTTACCTGCAGTGGTTTGAAAGGTCTCCCCGCGAAAGTTTACATCCAGATCATCAGTCAGGCGACTGGATCCAATGTAAACTACCTCCTCATCAAGCATATCATCATAGCTCTCCGGGAAGTTTTGCGCATAAAATTTATTGAGCACATCGTGCCGTGCACTGGTTAGTCCGTTGCTGCCAATGCCGCTGTTGTAATCATTTTCGTATACCGACTGGCCAAAGCTGGCAAGACCAACAATCACATTTCCCGGGTTTATTTTTTCGTTCGTAACAATTCTGTCACGTTGCCAGCGGGCAGCCATGGTTCCATTTACCGCAACGGTGCGAACCACATCCCCTACATCAGCGGTTTCGCCACCCATGAAGTGAATGGTGACACCATGCCGGCTCATTTCATCAAAAAATTCCTGCGTGCCTTCAATCAGGGCCTGCAACACCTCGCCGGGAATGCGGTTTTTGTTACGATCGATGGACGAAGAAAAAAGCAAATTGTCGTATATGCCAACGCAAAGCAAGTCATCCAGGTTCATCACGATGGCATCCTGTGCAATGCCCTTCCAAACCGACAGATCACCGGTTTCTTTCCAGTATAAATAAGCCAGCGCACTTTTAGTGCCTGCACCATCGGCATGCATCACATTCACCCAGTCTTTATCCCTTCCCAGGACATCATCATACAGCTTGCAAAATGCTTTAGGATACAATCCTTTGGAAATGTTTTTTGTAGCGGCATGCACTTCTTCTTTTTGGGCAGAAACACCACGCTTGGAGTATAACGACATGCCGCAAAAGTAAGGAGGATAGAAATATCGAATCGAGGAACAAAGAATGAAGTATATTGAAAAGATTATACGCGAACTCTGTACGAATGCATGGATTGTTTACGGACTTCAGTCTTATCCTGTTTCTAAAATTTAGTATTTAGATAATGAAAAAGCTAAGTATGTAATACATCACTTATCCTTGTTTCTCTGTTCGATATTCTTCAGTTCAACTCTCTCCTACCTATCTTTGCGCCTTCCTATGCAGGTACATCATTCCACAACGGATCTTCCCTCTTTTACCAATGCGGTCGTCACCATTGGAACATTTGATGGCGTACATCAAGGGCACCAAAAGATCATTGCTGCGTTGAAGGATGAAGCAAACCGAGTGCAGGGCGAATCCGTGCTGGTTACTTTTCATCCTCATCCTCGGAAAATTGTTCATGCCGACAAGCCCCTGCAACTGTTGAACACCCTGACAGAAAAAATTGAATTGCTCCGGAAGGCAGGCCTCGATCACCTTGTGGTGGTTCCTTTCACCCAAATTTTTGCCGAGCAAAGTGCAGAAGAATACATATCTGATTTTCTGATCAAAAACTTTAACCCGGCTACGATCATTATCGGCTACGATCACCGCTTTGGAAAAGGCCGCACCGGCGATTACAGGTTGATGGAAGAAATGGCCGGCGTATACGGCTATACCCTGCTGGAGATACCCAAGCATGTACTGGACGAAGTGGATGTCAGCTCGACAAAAATCCGCAATGCTATTTTAGAAAGTCATATTTCCACGGCCAACAAACTTTTGGGCTATGATTTTTTCTTTGAAGGGCTGGTGGTGCAAGGTGATCAGCTGGGTCGCAAGCTGGGTTACCCGACAGCGAACCTAGCGTACACGGATAAAGATAAAATTCACTTAGGTCACGGTGTGTATGCGGTGTATGTTGATGTGGAGGGCGAACAGAAAAAAGGCATGTTGAGCATAGGAAACCGCCCAACGCTTACGCGGTCCGACGAACGGGTAGAAGTAAATATTTTTGAGTTTGACAGGGATATTTACGGAAAGATCATTCGCGTGTACGTCAGAGAATATCTCCGGGAGCAAGAAAAATACAATTCATTGGATGAATTGATAGAACAGCTTCATAAAGACAAAGCAGATAGCCTTGCTAATTTATAGCGGTGCAATCATTTTCACCACCATTTCCTTCAACAAATCTGCGTCATCAGTGCCGGCATCATTTACCCCCAGGTTGCGAAGGTTGTATTCATACAGAAGCAACAGAATCTTTTCAATTTCAGGATAAGTAAAACGTGTGGCAGTAGATACATAATCTTTTACAAAAAATGCATTTACACCCAGGGCCGACGCCACTGTTTTTTCATCCCGTGATGTAACCGTATATACCACCTGCACTTTACTGAAAAAGTTATAGAGGGAAGGAAACACCAGTTGCAACGGCGCTGCTTTCGGGTTTGATCCGAAATAATTGACAATACGAACCGCTTTGTACAAGTCACGCTGGGCAATGGCCTGCTGTAATTCAAACACATTGAACTCTTTACTTACGCCAACAAACTTTTCAATTTCGTCTTCGGTGATGGCCGTTTTTCCTGCAATATTTAGCGCCAGTTTATCAATTTCATTGCTAAGCCGGCTCAGGTCGTTTCCTATATGATCGATTAATAAAAACAATGCTTTTTTCGTAATAGAATACCCTTTAGATTTTACAAGGTCCGATGTCCATTCGGGCAGCGCATTATCGTAGATCTTTTTTGCGGTCATGTGCACCGCTTTTTCTTTTATCAATTTCGCCAGTTTGGTTCTGCCATCCACTTTTTTGCCTTTGTACGCAACAAACAAGAGCGTAGAATTAAGAGGCTTTTCAAGGTAAGCTTCCAGCTTTTCGATGCTCTTCATATCCTGCGCTTCTTTCAGAATAACCACCTGTTTTTCGGCAAACATCGGGTACCGCCGGGAAGCGTTTATTACATCCGTCCAGGCAGTGTCCCGGCCGTAAAATATTGTTAAGTTGAATCCGGCTTCGCTTTCTGAAAGAATATGATGTTCTGCAAACAGAATAACCTGATCAATAAAATAATCTTCTTCCCCTTCCAGCCAGTAAACAGGTTTAAAGGCTGCTTTCTTCAGGTCGGCTATAATTTTCTCCGGTGTCATGCGGTGGTTTAATAATGGTTCGCTAATTTTCTGGCACGGTTTTCGAAATAGTGCGCAAAAATCAAAAATACATCTCAATCCATCCAAACGTTTCATTCAACACTAAAATCATTCACCATGGCAAACACAAATTATCCGTCTTCATCAACACAGCCGGCAAACAAGCCTAACAATAATTCACGCAATGTTTTAATTGGCTTACTGGCAGCGGGTTTACTGGGTACCTGGGGGTATGTATTATATGACAAAAACAAAACGCAGGAAACACTACAGGTGAAATCTGCCGAAGTTTCGAGTGCATCTACAGCCCGCGATTCTGTTCAGTCAATTTACAATGATGCCTTGACCCGCCTGGATTCTCTGGTAGGCAGCAACAACTCATTAACAGGTCAATTGACAGAAAGACAAACTGAAATTGTAAAGCTGAAAAACGAGATCAACGGCATTATCCGCAACCGGAATGCTTCTGCGGCCGATCTGAAAAGAGCCCGTACGTTGATTGCGTCTTTGAACGATAAAATTTCAGGTCTTGAAATGGAAGTAGCAAGACTGATGGGCGAAAACCAGCAACTGGCCAGCTCAAACACCGTTCTGACGTATGAAAAACAGCAATTAACTACTGACCTGCAGACAACAACCCAGCAGAAAGATTCCCTGACCCGCACAGTTGACGTAGGTTCTACGTTCTCTGCTTCTAACTTCCAGATCAAGGGTATCGACGAAAAAGGAAACGGAAAAGAAAAAGAAACCGACAAAGCAAAGAAAGTAAACAAACTGATTGTATCGTTTGATGTGGAGAACCGCATTGCCCAATCAGGTCCTGCTGATATGTATGTAGTGGTAACGGCTCCTGATGGCCAAGTGATCACTAATCCTTCTATGGGTTCAGGTGTATTGTCAACCCGCAATGATGGCGAAAAGCAATTTACATCGAAAGCCAGCATTGAGTACGAGCAAGGTACACGCAAAACGGTAAGTTTACCGCTGCGCCAGGATAAGTTCCAAACAGGAAACTACAAGATCGAAGTATTCCACAACGGATTTAAAATTGCAGAAGGCAATCGCAGCCTGCGCAAGAGTGGATTCTTAGGACTTTAAGTCTCATTTTCCAATTCCAATAAAAGTACGCCGCTCCTATTTGGGAGCGGCTTTTTTATATGCCATCTACCTACTTGGGATACAATTTTATTATTACCCAGACCTCTGGCAGAGAGAGCAAACGCAAAACAACTTTCATCAGCATGCCATGAACGGTAAACTTCCTACTTACTCCTATATTTGTGCTCAATCAATTTCCAATAATGGTATCACAGTTTGAAGATTTTGAATCAAATCTCGCCGGCGAAGAAGGTAAGAATACAGAAGCAAGAGATAACTGGTTTAAACGATTGAAAAAAGGCATTACTACCCCTTCTTCGGAGAAAAAAGAAACACCAGAGGGTTTGTGGTCCAAATGCCCGGAATGTAATTATATCTGCACCGTTAACGATTTGCGGGAAGCCCTTTTTGTTTGCCCCAAATGTGGCTATCACCACCGGATCGGCAGCGAAGAATATTATGAAATTCTATTTGACAATAACGAGTTTACCGAGCTGTTTGAAAACATTCGCTCCAAAGACTTTTTAGGGTTTACCGACTTAAAGCCATACCAAAAACGACTGGAAGAAACCTGGTCAAAAACAGATCTGAAAGACAGTATGCGGGTGGCAGCAGGTAAAGTAAACGGACAGGATCTGGTGGTTGCCGCTATGGATTTTGAATTTATCGGAGGCTCACTGGGCAGCGTGATGGGTGAAAAATTCAGCCGGGCCGTGGATTACTGCCTGGAGCACAAAGTTCCCTACCTTATCATTTGCAAAAGTGGTGGAGCCCGCATGATGGAAAGTGCATTCTCGCTTATGCAACTGGCAAAAACCAGTGGTAAGTTGTCGCAGTTATCTGATGCCGGCATACCTTATATTTCACTGCTCACCGATCCTACGTTTGGTGGGATCTCCGCATCATTTGGTATGCTGGGTGATTTAAATATTGCCGAACCCGGCGCCCTGATTGGCTTTGCCGGTCCAAGGGTAATTAAAGAAACCATTAAAAAAGATCTACCCCCAGGTTTCCAGCGCAGCGAGTTTATTCTGGAACATGGTTTTCTTGACTTTATTGTACCAAGACCCGAACTAAAGACGAAACTGACCAAGGTCCTTAGTCTTTTCCAAAATTAGTTTTACCCTTGTGGATGCTAAAACAAACTGCTGGATTCCTGGCCGTATTCTCGTGCCTATTCTGTTTTGGTCAGCAATCCTTTTATGAGGGGTATGAATTGCCAAAACGTACCACGGCAAACAATCTTATCAATGAAAGCTTAAATGCCGTTCTTGTTACGTATTATTCAAAGGATTTTGTGAACCGGATCGTGGTCAGAGCAGGCCAGACCCCTCTCCATCTTTTAAACCAGCCCGTATCTGCCGAAGCCACCGACGATACGTACAAACGTTCGCACCCCCTTCCGGAAAAGATAGCTTCGCTCTTATCTAAGAATTACCTGATCGGCGGCCATTTTGATACGCGATGGATTGTTGAAATCACAAGGGAACGATCTTCGAATGATTTTTTTATAACAGAAACAAATATAAGTACTGGCCAATCTCTTGTTACGGATACCATTCAAAGCAATGCGATTGAAAAAATAATTGGCTGTACCGATCGGAACGGAGCAGTTTTACTCATCACCTATCTGGAATCGACCAATAAAGTTTGTATTTATAAAAAGAAAGCAGGACAAAACGTAAACAAAACCGAGATCGAAATTGTGAACGACGGATTTGGGAAGCTGTCGAATAAGATTTTGTCCACGGAAGTGAAAACGTTTGCAGATATTTTCAGGAAAGGAAGTTTTGCGGTGTACCAGAATAACCTTCGGTATCACCCGCTTTTCCATTCTGTCCGAACCAAGGCCTATTTTCAGAAAGACAAACTGGTTTTTACGGTCAATTCCAATAACCTGAATACCTATCTGATTTCGATCCATTTGGATGATTTTAATTATCGATTGCAACGTTTTGTACAGCAGGATGCCGCTTCCGGATCTTACCATTCTTCCAATTCCCTGCTGATCGATTCGCTGCTAGTGACGGCTCATTTCCAGGACAAAAAAATGTTGCTGAACCTCTATAATACTACAACAGAGGAACAGCTAAAAACCCTCATTATCAGTAACGAAAACATTGGTGGTATTGCAACAGGCCCTTTACAGAAAACAGGGAGTTTTTGGTCTAAGGCAGACCTGAATGATGAAACCTTTCAAAATTTTCAAGCAACATCCGCTACTAACCAGCTTGGCCTATCGGGCTATATTCAGGACTCTAAACTTTACCTGATGTTTGCTACCCCGTTCAAGCAGATCATCAATGCAACCACGCTTTTAAATTTTACCTTATCCGCTGTCGGAACCTATTTTATCAATGCGGCACCCAACACCTACGGCTATATGTTGGTGACATTTCCAGGGGTATGTACATCGACCTTTATTGGTTTTCCGGCTGCGGTATCACTATCGGATTTGAATTTTTCTCAAGCGAAGGGCAACTATACCGTTTGGGATCGATTGCAGTCGCAAATGCAAATGCGAAACATTGAAACAGAGAACAGCCATTTTTTCTATATGAACGGTTACTTTTATATTGGCTACATGAGTGAAAGAAAATATCATATTTTGCGCTTTGATGAAAGGGGAATCGAATAATGGAGATAAAGAACAGACAAGCCTATTTTGAATATTTTATTGATGACAAACTGCTTGCCGGCATTTCTTTGCTGGGAACAGAAGTAAAATCCTTGCGGGCCGGAAAGGCCAGCTTTGCCGATGCCTATTGTATTTTTCACAAAGGCGAGCTTTGGTTAAAAGCCATGCACATTGCTGAATACACATTTGGAACGGTGAATAACCATGATCCCATTCGCGACCGAAAGCTTTTAATAACAAAGCGGGAAATCAAAAAATGGGAAGCCAAGATCAAAGAAAAAGGATATACAATCATCCCGCTCCGGCTGTTTTTAAATGAAAAAAATCTGGTGAAGGTGGAGATTGGATTGGCAAAAGGCAAAAAGCTTCACGACAAACGGGAAAGCATTAAGCAGAAGGATACCGAACGGGAGATGAAACGTTATCTCAAATAAGAAAAAAGTCCATCGAAACCGATGGACTTTTTTTAGATCGTTTTGTAAAAGCTAAAACAATTCAGCCTGTGTCTTCGCACCTTCTTTCACCTCCCACTCCATCATGGTGTTCTTATTGAAGTCCACCAGTTTGGCGCCGACGGCTTTCCAGCCCATGACATCCACCAGTTTTGCAATCTTATATTTCGAGCTGCGTACCTGCGAACCTTTTCCGGTTTGAACGATCAGCACCGGTTCTGTTTCGGTGGAAACTGCCTCGAGCAGGTTGCCTTTTCCTTCCTTGATAAAGGTAAACTTCTGCTTCATGGTGTTGGTTTCAATGCGGAAGCGTTTGACATTGTATTGCTGTTTTTCCGCATCCAGGTAAACGGCTGTGATCACACGTTCCGGATCAAATTTTTCCACCAGCATCACTTCTTCCGGGTTGAAACGCTGTGTTAGTTCCTGGTCGATGATCTCATATGAGCCATCGCCATTGATCACAAGGATGCGGTCTTCTGCATCAAAATCGCCCAGTTCAATTCCCTTTCCATCGTGATTTAATCTGCCGAATTTATCATCAAACCAAAGCTTAATGCTTCCTAAGGTCGCCACACCGGCTTCTTTGAACTTTACGGCGCGAACAGGATATTTGGTTACCTGGTTTCCGATGCTGCCACGGCTCTTGATTTCCTGCTCTTCAAAATAAAAATCAAACTCTTTGATGCGGGCCGTACACGCCGGGCTCAAAATAACCCGAACCACTTCCGCTTCGCCATTTGGATTAATGGTTAAATAATGGACTTTGCTCTTGTCGCTGCCTTTCGTAAGATCGTATTCTTTATCGCGGGTAACACCGGTTACATTAAACCGTTTGGCAAATGTGACACCTGAGGCGCCATCTGTATAAATCAGGTTGTACGTTGTGCGTTCATCACCCTTGCGGAAAACGTTGGCATATAAAATGTCTTTACCGATAAAGACTTTGTCCTGCACCTTTACCACTTTCATGACACCCCGCTTGGTGATAGCAATAATATCATCGAGGTCAGAACACTCTACCAGGAACTCATCTTTTTTCAGTGAAGTACCAATAAAGCCTTCGTTCCGGTTAATGTAGATCCTGGTATTAGCGATAGCTACGTGTTTGGCTTCGATGGTTTCAAACACTTTGATCTCTGTCTTTCGCTCACGACCCTTCCCATATTTTTTCAGCAATCCTTCATAATAGGCAATGGCATATTCTGTCAGGTGAGCCAAATCGTGGTTTACCTGTTTGATCTGCGTTTCCAGGTCTTTGATCTGCGCATTCAGTTCGTCGATATCCAGTTTGTAGATACGGCGAACGGGTTTTTCGGTCAGCTTCAGAATATCTTCACGGGTGATTTCACGCTTTAGCCTTGGTTTGAAAGGACCAAAGGCTTTGTCGATCGCCACGATCACCTTTTCCCAGGTTTCGTGTTTCTTCTCCAGCTCTTTATAAACCTTTTCTTCGAAGAAGATTTTTTCGAGAGAAGTATAGTGCCATTTTTCGTTCAATTCACCCAACCGGATTTCCAGTTCTCGCTGCAACAGGTTTTTGGTATTGTCGGCAGAAACTTTCAGCAAGTCCTGAACTGAAACAAAATGCGGCTTTTGATCAATGATTACACAGGCATTGGGTGCAATGGATACTTCACAATCAGTGAACTTGTACAGGGCATCAATGGTAATATCCGGTGAAATCCCCGGCGCCAGATCCACCTGGATCTCAACTTCTGCCGCCGTGTTGTCCGTTACCTTTTTGATTTTAATCTTGCCGGCATCATTGGCTTTCACAATGCTGTCCATCAGGCCCGTAGTGGTTACACCGTAGGGTACACTTTTGACCAGCAATGTTTTTTTATCCAGCTCCTCAATATGGGACCTAACCTTTACCCTGCCGCCACGCTGACCGTTGTTGTAATCGGTCACGTCAATCATGGCACCAGTTGCCTGGAAGTCGGGATACAGGTCAAACTTGCGGCCCTTGAGATATTTTATAGAAGCTTCGCAAAGCTCGATAAAGTTGTGGGGTAAAATTTTGGTGGAAAGGCCTACAGCGATCCCTTCGGCACCTTGTGCCAGCAAAAGAGGGAATTTCACCGGAAGCGTAACCGGCTCATTTTTCCGGCCATCATAACTCAGTTGCCAAACGGTAGTTTTGGGGTTGAAGACCACTTCCAGCGCAAACTTGCTCAGGCGACCCTCAATGTAACGGGAGGCAGCCGCATCATCACCGGTGCGTACATCACCCCAGTTTCCCTGCGTTTCTACCAGCAGGTCTTTTTGACCCATGTTCACCAGGGCATCACCAATAGAAGCATCACCGTGTGGGTGGTATTGCATGGTTTGCCCGATGATATTGGCCACCTTGTTAAAACGGCCGTCATCCATTTCCTTCATGGCGTGCAGGATTCGGCGCTGAACAGGTTTCAGACCATCTTCCACAGCCGGAACGGCACGTTCCAGAATTACATAGGAAGCGTAATCAAGAAACCAGTTTTTATACTGTCCGTTGATTCCATGGTCGGTTTGTACGTGTTCGAAATTTTTGTTTTTCATTTTTCGTAGTGCTCGATTTGAATCTAACCTTGTAGATATTTTTTTTCTCCTTAGTCAGTAATTATTGGATATTTACTTCGGTTGCTGTTTCGCTTTGAGCCGGTGCTGCCGATTTCAGTTTTACGTCAAATTCCTTCCATCCTTTCGCCGGTTCACCGGTCAAGTCAATCTTCCCTTCCTCTGCTAAAACTTTCAATCGGTTGAGCAGCGTTACATCTCCGGTCTTGATCTTCATTTTCGAAAGTATGCTTTGCAAGGCTCTGTTTCCTTTCTGTGCTTCGTTGGTGAGACCAGCAAGAATGTCCTTATCGTAAAAGTCATCGTCTTTGCTAACAATCTTTTTTCCACCTTCCAGAATTCGTACCGGTGCATTTTCCTCCATCAGTTTTGTCCATTCGTCCGGATCCACTTCAAATTCACTCAGCGTAACTTTCCGGCTTAGCTTTTTTGCTTTCAGAAATTCTTTGGGTTGAATCTGGTGCAGGGCACTGGGGTAAAAAATCGCTCCCTTTTCATTAATGAACGGAAGGTTGTTCAGGTACAGAACGGATATGCGCCCCTGGTAATCTTTCAGTTGAGAGATAAGCCAGTAGTACCCGCACACATCGTGCTGGTTCTGTCCCATCCAGATCCAAACTTCTTCCTTTGCATCTTTGTCCAACGATTTTTTCAGGTTGTGTACCATCAAACGGTCATCCACCAGGTGCAGCAGGTCTTCGGTATTGTAAGGCGAATAATCAATCTGGGCCTTCCAATAATCTCTTCTGGCCTGGTAGCCTTCCGTTTCATAAATATTCTGAATGGGGCCTACCGCAAAATCATCCCGCACAATCCGTATATCACCGGCCAGGCTTTCATCCAGTTCCTGCGCTTTTTTCAGCACCTCAATGTCAGCTTCCTGAAATACAATATGTATCATAATTCACTTGCAGTTTCATTAGTTAGGCTACAACTTCTTCCACCGTATCCAACTCTATTTTCAGGTTGTTGATGATGAATTCCTGTCTTTCCTGTGTATTCTTACCCATGTAATATTCCAGTAGGTGTTGCAGGTGATCGCCATGTTCAATGATCACGGGTTGAAGCCGCATATCTTCGCCAATAAAGCGGCCAAATTCATCCGGTGAAATTTCACCCAAACCTTTAAAGCGGGTGATCTCCGGTTTGTTGCCCAGCTTTTTGACCGCTGCCTGCTTTTCCTGCTCGGAATAACAGTAAATCGTTTGCTGTTTATTGCGTACCCGGAAGAGCGGCGTTTCCAATATGTAAATGTGGTTACCCTTTACCAGGTCAGGGAAAAACTGAAGGAAGAAGGTCATGATCAACAGGCGGATGTGCATGCCATCCACATCGGCATCGGTTGCAATTACGATGCGGTTAAAACGCAAGCCGTCCATGCCTTCTTCAATGTTCAGGGCATGTTGCAAAAGGTTCAACTCCTCGTTTTCGTAAACGATCTTTTTTGTCATGCCGAAACAGTTCAGGGGCTTTCCGCGTAAGCTGAAAACAGCCTGGGTCTCCACATCCCTTGCTTTGGTAATAGAGCCACTGGCCGAGTCGCCTTCTGTAATAAAGATGGTCGTCTCCTTTTGCGTTGCAAAAAATTCCTGTTTGTTTTTTGCCGGCGGCTCATCGTTAAAGTGAACGCGGCAATCTCGTAGCTTTCGGTTGTGTAAATTGGCTTTTTTAGCCCTTTCATTGGCCAGCTTTTTAATACCGGCCAGTTCTTTCCGTTCGCGTTCGCTTTGTTCAATTTTTTTCTTCAGCGCCTCGGCTACCGAGGGATTTTTATGCAGGAAGTTGTCGAGTTGCTTTGACAAAAATTCATACACAAACTGTCGCATGCTCGGACCGCCTTCATCTACGTTCAGCGAACCCAGTTTTGTTTTTGTCTGCGATTCGAAAACCGGCTCTACCACCCGTACGGCAACAGCCGCTGCAATACCCTGGCGAACATCGGCTGCATCGTAATCTTTTTTAAAGAAATCACGGATCACCTTTACATACGCTTCGCGGAAAGCTGCCTGGTGCGTTCCACCTTGTGTGGTGTGCTGTCCGTTTACAAATGAATGATAGTCCTCACCATAATCATTGTTATGCGTGAGGGCAATTTCAATGTCATCTCCTTTGAGGTGAATGATGGGATAACGTAGCCCTTCCGGAGCGGTATCGGCATTGGTCTCACGAGTCAGAAGATCAAGCAAGCCGTTACGGCTGATATAGTTTTTCCCGTTGAATGAAATCTTTAATCCTGCATTCAGGAAGCAGTAATTCCAGATTTGTTTTTCAAGATATTCGGGAAGAAAATGAAAGTTTTTAAAGATGGTATCGTCCGGTATAAACTGCACCAGCGTACCATTTTGCTCGTCCGTTTTGGCTTCTTTGTGATCCTTTACCAGGTTTCCGCGTTCAAATTCTGCGGTTTTCACTTTGCCGTCGCGGTGCGAAGACACCAGAAAATATTGACTGAGGGCATTGACAGCTTTTGTACCCACGCCATTAAGACCGACGCTTTTCTGGAAAACCTTGCTGTCGTATTTCGCCCCGGTATTGATCTTACTCACCACATCCACCACTTTTCCAAGGGGAATGCCACGGCCATAGTCGCGTACGGTTACGGTTTTGTCTTTGATAGCGATCTCTACCACTTTGCCGTGGCCCATCGTGTATTCATCAATACAGTTATCGATCACCTCTTTTACGAGTACATAAATCCCGTCATCAGGACTGGATCCGTCGCCCAATTTACCAATGTACATTCCCGGGCGAAGCCGGATGTGCTCTTTCCAGTCAAGACTTCGGATACTGTCTTCTGTGTACTCGAATAGGTTCTTTTTTGTTTCTGCCATAGGATTTTTAAAATCTCAGTTTGCGAAAATAGGCTCTTGTCTCCAATCAAGAGAGTGCATTTTCAGGACAGCGGTTCCTTGCCGTGACGGCAAGGATTGTATGGATGAATTAAAGGTGGATGCCGGAAAATAGCTCGAAAATGATGGTTTCAAAAGCAGGCAAATATAAGGTTTTTTGGCGGCTATTTTACTAAATAAATTAGTTTTTTAGAAAAATATTTTTTGTTCCAAATCAACATTTTTTTCATTGATTACCAACACGTTATAACCTTATATTTTTTTTAGGGAAGCACAATTTGGGAGAATGATAAAACCCCTAATTTTGGGCCATGAGCAAAAGGAATTTGAGGTTCTGAATGAGAAGAGCTTACTAACCCCGATAGACGCTTACTACCCATTAAACTGAATGTGATTAAGTTAATAACCACCTAAAACGGAGGATGAAAATGTATTCGTATGGATTGCTGGAACCCGGATGTTATTACCTGGTGCAGGAGGAATTTGATTCCATTATTGAGTTAGTAAAAGTGACTGTGGAAACCGACCATTGTCTTTATGTTTTTAAATACCAGGATGAGTTGATTACCGAGTGGCGCCGGAAAACTGATCCGATCTATGATATTATTGAATGCCTGGATGATCAGAAAGTTGAGGCCTGGGAAAAACAATACAATAGCAATAACGAAGAATCTTATTACGAAGAAGACGAAGAGTAAACAGGAATTTTTGCACGAATTGCAGGATAGGTTTGGCGTGTATGCATTTTTCTGCCTACAGTAAACCTGTAGTGGGGGAAAATGCCGAACCCTGGCAAACCGCTCATGCAATTCGTGTTTACGCAAGCTTCGCTGTATACGTTCTTCTCCTTATTTTAGAGGAAATTCTGCTTTTATGCGTCAATTGAATTTCCGGTACTACCTTCTTGTATTCTTTTTTTCCGCTACCTGGTTTTGTGCTTCTGCCCAAGCTGACCTGCCAACTGATTACCTGACGCCATCTTTTCACAAAAGCCGTCGGGAAGCTGCCAGAGCCCTGATGCCCGACAGCAGTGTGATGGTTGTTTTTGCTGCACCCACACGGGTCTTTTCAGAAGATGTAGAATACAACTACCACCCCAACCGTGACCTTTATTATTTCACCGGTTACAAAGAACCCCACGCGGTTCTCATGCTTTTCAAGGAACCGCAAACCGGAGCTGACGGAACTACATTTACAGAAGTTTTCTTTGTGCAGGAAAAAAATGCCAGGGCCGAACAATGGACCGGACGTCGTTTGGGAACACAGGGTGTAAAAGAAAAATTGGGTGTACAAACAGTTTACACCGGCGATAAATTCAAAGACTTTGCAATCGACCGCAACCGCATTTCTAAAGTATTGGTAGATGCTTTGCCCGATGATGTACGCAAAGGTCGTGGGGCCGGTGACCTCTTTAACATGCTGCAACATTTTAAAACCGTAGCCAATGTGGGTGAAGCTGGTAATAACCTGGTTGACCACAAAACATTTCAGAAAATAACAGCCCAATTACGGGAAGTGAAAACTCCTGAAGAAATGTACCTCTTGCGCAAGGCGGTGGAAATTTCTTGCATGGGACATAACGAAGTGATGAAAACCCTGCGTCCCGATATGTCAGAACTGGAAATCCAGGGCTTGCAGGAATACGTGCATAAAAAATACGGTTCCGAACATGTTGGGTATGGTTCCATTGTTGGTGCCGGCGAAAATGGTTGTATTCTTCACTATACAGAAAACAACCGCACCCGTATTGGTAACAATCTTCTGCTGATGGATGTAGGTGCAGCTTATCACGGGTATACAGCAGATGTTACCCGAACTATCCCGGCCAAGGGAAAGTTTTCTCCTGAAGAAAAAATTATTTATCAATTGGTATACGATGCCCAGGAAGCAGCTTTCAAAACATTGAAAGACGGCTCAACCTGGCAGCAGGCCAATAAAGCAGCCTTTGATGTTATCGCCGACGGCCTTTTTAAGCTGGGTATTACCAAGAAAAAAGAAGATGCCCGCAAATATTACCCGCATGGTTTGGGCCATCATATTGGACTGGATGTACACGATAAAAGCGAATATGGTCCGCTGAAAAAAGACATGGTCATCACCATTGAGCCGGGTATCTATATTATGCCTGACAGCGACTGCGATAAAAAATGGTGGGGTATTGCCGTACGGATTGAAGATGATGCCCTGATCACGGAAAACGGCTATGAATTGCTATCCGCATTTTCTCCCCGCAGCGTGGAAGACATTGAAAAGATGATGGCACAAAACAGTGTGCTGGATAATTATAAATTGCCACCACTCAAATCAACACCGAAAAAACCATTCTAAAAAGGGGCCGCATTTGCGGCCTTTTTTGTTTGTAGCTGGTAAGGCGGTAAGACGGAAAGAGAAATAAGATTAAAACGAACTAATCTTATTTAGATCGGATCAAAAAGGAATACTTCAACAATTTCCGCCTACAACATTTTGAAGCGATAGATTATAATGTTTTGTTGAGAGGCGATTTGGAAAATTTAAATAGTTATAGCAAAATCACTTTACGTCTTACCGTTTTCCCGGCAAGTGCTACTCCCTCTCCCCTTTTCCTACCCGTGTATGCCTAAGCTCCAGTAGGTTTAATGCATTGGGACGAAAGTTGGTCACCCAGGGCTGTACCAGGTGAACAGCCACATCGTACCAAAGTGGTACCACCGGTGCATCCTCCATCATCATCTGGTCGGCCTGCCGGTAAAGACGGTAACGAAGCGAATCATTTGTTTCGGCAATGGCTTTTTCAAACAGTGCATCAAATGCTGGGTTATTGTACCGTGTATAATTCGGAGGCGCCGGGTTTTTAGAATAAAAAACGGAAAGATAATTTTCCGCATCCGGGTAATCGGCAATCCAGCTACCGCGGAAAAAAGAAGCCCGTGAACTCGATGTTAGTTCCAGTAACAAGGATTTTTGCACCACATCCACCTGTACCTGTAAGCCGATTTCTTCCAGTTGCCGGGCAATGTAACTGGCAATGTCTGAATAAATCGGAATGGTGTAAAGCTTGATAGCCGGTGCATTTCCAGCGTTGATGCCAGCTTCGGATAACAGCTTTCGGGAGAGTTGCGGATTGTATGTGTAGCCTTTTACTTCTGTCGAATCGAAGGAAGGTAGGCCGGCCGGAACAAATCCGGCCGTAGCCGGTATGCCCAACGAATTGCGCAGGTAAAGAACCATCTTTACCCTGTCGAACCCATAATTGATTGCCTGCCTTATTTTTTTTAACCGCAACGGCGAGTCTTCTACAATTGGGTTTT
Source organism: Flavisolibacter longurius (assembly GCA_014163555.1). GTDB lineage: Bacteria > Bacteroidota > Bacteroidia > Chitinophagales > Chitinophagaceae > Flavisolibacter. The sequence goes on along the minus strand of JACJGO010000005.1, from coordinate 38,448 downwards.
CTTCATCTACCAGGATCCCAAAATATTCGATGTTAAGGTATGGGCTGGTATGCAGCTTTATCTTTTCCTGCCAGTCTTTGCGTAAGGTGCCGCTTTTCGTTAGCACTTCATCTTTAAAAGAGGCATCAATGTCGTTGATAAAATCCAGCTTGCCTTGCCTGAAAAGCAAAAACTCGGTAGCCTTGCTATCGTAAAAACTCACCTTTACACCATCCAGGTAAGGTAGGCGATTGCCAGTGCTGTCCCTTTCAAAATAGGATGCATTTTTTTTCAGAATCAGGGCCTGGCCTTCTTCCCAATCTACAAAACGAAAGGGTCCGGTACCCACTGCATGCCTGCGAAAGTCGGCTCCATATTTTTTTACGGCTTCTTCCGGAACCACCGAACAATATTGCATCGATAGAATACCTAGGATAGGATTATAAGGGTTGATCAGGTTGAGCTGAAACGTAGTGTCATTGATGGCGGTAAAGGCATCGATGCTGTCCACTTTACCGTTGAAGACCCATGAGCCCGGGCTGGCCGTACCTGGGTCAATAATGCGATTAAAACTATACACAACATCCCTCGCTGTCATGCGCCGGCCTTTCCCGCCAGGAAAGCAGGGATCATCATGAAAAACCACATCATTTCGCAAGAAAAACGTGTAGGTTTTTTTGTCTTCAGAAATTTCCCAGCGCCTGGCGAGTGAAGGAACGATATGCAGGTTGCTGTCAACTTCCACCAGCGTATTGTACACCTGGTGGATCACCCACATGATCGACTGATTTTTGGCAAAGGCCGGATCAATTGAAGCTACACCGGTGCTTTCATTGTAATGAAAAACAGCGGTTTCTTCTTTTTCTCCGCTATAGCAGGAAAAAAAAGAAAGCAGTATCAAAATGCGAAAGGTTAAATATTGGGTTGCACGGAACATGGGAATCACAGTAACCGTCTAAATTAGCAAACGATTCCTTTTATAAACGTGAAATCGTCTTTATGAAAAAATTCCTGCTTTTCTTTTTGTTATGCCTGCACTTTTCGTGTTTGGTTTTTGCGCAACCGAAAAAGCAAACCTTTTCACGACTGGACACGATTTTCGGCAGCAATACACCGCAGCGGGCCTGGTGGGATGTAGAACATTATGCCATCACTGTTACACCGGACTTTTCCACCAAAACCATACAAGGAAAAACAACCATCCGCTATAAAATTATAACCGATCAACCCCATGCCTACCTTCAGGTAGATCTCCAGGCGCCGTTGCAAATCGACAGCATTTTTTACAACGGAGTTTTTTTGGATAAATCGGATCGAAAGAAATTTTACAACGAAGGCCCGCACTATTTTATTCAGCTCCCCAAAGCAGAGAAAGGCAGCAGTCAGTCGCTTACCATCATTTATCATGGCAAGCCCAAAGAGGCGGTTAATGCACCCTGGGATGGCGGCTGGATTTGGACGCGGGACAGCAAAGGCCGCCCCTGGATGAGTGTTGCCTGTGAAGATGACGGCGCCTCTGCCTGGTATCCCTGCAAAGATCTTTGGAGCGATGAACCCGATAAAGGTGCAACCCTTACTGTGGTTGTACCGGACGAATTGATGGCTGTTGGAAATGGCCGCCTGAAAGATCAACCTTCTGGCAATGGAAAAAAAAGGGTTACCTGGGAAGTTACCTCTCCCATCAATACTTATAACATCATTCCCTACATTGGTCATTATACCAATTGGAGCGATACGCTGCAAGGTGAAGGAGGAAAACTGGACCTTACCTACTGGGTGCTGGATTTCGAAATGGAAAAAGCCAAGAAACAATTTAGCCAGGTAAAGCCAACCCTTCGCTCATTCGAGCATTGGTTTGGGCCGTATCCTTTTTATAAGGATGGGTACCAGTTGGTGCAGTCGCCTTACTTGGGCATGGAACACCAAAGTGCCGTGGCATACGGCAACGGATTTCAAAACGGCTATCGCGGCACCGATCTATCAGGAACGGGCTGGGGTTTGAAATGGGATTATATCATCGTGCACGAAACCGGTCATGAATGGTTTGGTAATAGCATTACGGCTAATGACAAAGCCGACATGTGGGTGCATGAAGGCTTTACTGATTACTCCGAATCGCTATTTATTGAAAGCTTTTGGGGAAAAGAAGCGGCCAATGCCTATACGCAGGGCTTGCGTAAAAGCATTTTGAATGACAGGCCTGTAGTTGGAAAATTCGGTGTTCGTTATGAAGGCAGTGGCGATATGTATTTTAAAGGTGCCAATATCATTCACACCATCCGGCAAATCATGAATAATGATGCTGTTTTCCGGCAGATCTTATGGGGATTGAACAGAACGTTTTATCATCAAACCGTATCAGGGAAAGAAGTAGAAGAATTCATCCAGGCAAAGAGCGGGAAAAACCTGCGAAAGGTTTTTGACCAGTACCTGCGTACCACAAAAATTCCGCGACTGGAATACCGTCAGTCCGGTAAAAACATTCAATACCGCTGGGCAAATGTGATCGCCGGATTTAATATGCCTGTGAAACTGGAAGATGGAACCTGGCTGACGCCAGCAGAAACCTGGAAGACATTCACACACCGCCCTGGACAGGCCTTCCGTGTTGACAAAAACTTTTACATCAATCTAAAGAAACTATGATTTCTTTGCGGTCATAATGAGAACGATACAGGCAAACCTTTCTATTCTCCTTTGTTTTAGTCCACCCAAATTCCGGTTCAGAAAATGAGCACCATCCGCAGGCAAAGTCTTATTTCATCGATGGTGGTGTATGTTGGTTTTGCCATAGGCTTTCTCAACACTTACCTGTTTACCCGGCAGGGAGGATTTACCAAAGAGCAGTTTGGCCTGACCGCCATTTTTGTGGCCGTAGCGCAGCTCATGTATTCGCTTTCCAGTGTGGCTATGCCGGCTTTCGTCACCAAGTTTTTTCCCTATTACAAAGCGCATCTGCCCCGCAGTCAGAATGATTTATTGACCATTGCGCTGGTGATTCCCAGTATCGGTTTTCTGCCGGTGATTGTTTTGGGACTGCTTTTTAAAGAAACGCTTGTCAGCAATATTTTCAACAATTCTCCTGAGCTATTGCAATACTATTACTGGCTTTTTCCCTTTGGCTTTGGTTTTACCATTTTTATGGTGCTGGATATGTACACCTGGCAGTTGCAGAAAGCTGTGTTGAGCAATGTACTGAAAGAGGTCATGTTCCGTGCCTTTGTTACCATATTGATTGCGCTGACCATGTTTGGTGTGATCAACAATTTCAGCACTTTTATTGGCCTGTATTCATTTGTGTACGTTGGGCTGATGCTTTTTCTGTTTGTTTACCTTGGAATACAGGGCCACCTGAATTTTGCATTCCGCATTAGCAAGGTTACCCGCCGTTTTAAAAATAAGATCAAAGTATTGGTGGGATTTGTCTGGAGCGGTGGCCTCATCTTTAGTCTCTCCTCCGTTATAGATACGCTTTTTATCGCCGCCATTCTGCCCAATGGAATTGGTGCCGCTGGAATCTTCACTTTTGGCCAGTACATGACCAGTCTGATACAGGCGCCCCAACGGGCTGTTGTCTCTGCGGCAACGGGTCCGCTGTCTGCTGCCTGGCGGGAAAAAGATTACAATCGCATTCAACGGATTTACCAACGTTCTTCTATCAACCAGTTGCTTTTTTCCTGTGCTATGTTCAGCCTTATATGGATCAATTTTGAAGATGGCATCCGGACTTTTGAGCTGCAACCTGCTTACCTGGAAGCAAAATGGGTTTTCTTTTATTTTGGACTGACCCGCATTATCGATATGGGCACGGGGGTGAATTCACAGATCATTGGAACCTCAAGTTTCTGGCGGTTTGAATTTATATCCGGGCTTGTTTTGCTGGGACTCATGCTCCCGCTGAATTTTTTCCTGACGCGAAGCCTCGGCATGTACGGTCCGGCCCTCGCCAACCTGATTTCTTTTACGGTTTATAACATTATCCGCTTCCTGTTTTTGTACCGCAAGTTTGGCATGCAGCCCTTCACCCGCAAAACGCTTTATACTCTTTTGATGGCCGGCGCCTGCTTTCTGCTGGCCTATCTTCCTTTCCGCGATTTTACGGGGTTGCATTGGCTTGTCATCCGAAGCCTTGTTTTCTTAATTCCCTTTGCATTCTTCACTGTTTTATGGAAACTTTCAGAAGATGTGAATCCCATTTGGCAGACCTTGAAGAAAAGAATAAAACTTGCTTAGGCAACAGAGGGAAACATAAAATAGAAATCCATTCCTCCAAATATCCAAGTTCTGTTAAAGGATTATGAATCGTAAAGAGACTAATATCCAAGCGATATGGTAGCGTTTTTATTGAGATCATTTCAGGCGAAAAGGATAGAACTGATCCAACCATAAAAAAGCCCCGGATCATTCCGGGGCTTTAACTTTTGTAAATAATATTTTATCGGCTGAGGGAAACGGTTTCCTGCGTCGATGTGTTTTCCTGCAGCACTCTTCCTACTCCGATCAGGCGGTTGGCATAATAAGGCTCAAACATGTCCGATACGGTGACGCCGTTGGATGAAGAGGCATGCACAAATTTGTTATTGGTGAGATACATGCCTACATGCGAAACACCGCCGGTTGTATTAAAGAAAAGAAGATCGCCTTCTTTTAATTCTGTGCGGGAAATGGACCGGCTGTAGTCGTATTGCATTTTTGCCGTGCGGGGCAGCGCAATTCCATAGAGCGATGCAAAGAAGACCTGCATGAGGGCCGAACAGTCGATACCGCTTTTGTTGCTGCCGCCGTAACGGTAACGGGTGCCGTACCAGTCTTCGATCAAGCGAAGCAGGTTCATGTTTTTCAGCAACTCTACCTCAACATCCAGCAAAAGCGAATATTTAAATTGTAAGGCGTCAGCGGACTCGATGCTAACGTTGGTGTTGGTTTTGGCGGCGGCAAAAAGCAGGTCTTTTTTTACGGAAGGAACCGCTACCCGAACAGGTTCTGAAGGCTCTGGTTCTATTGCAATGTCTTCGAGAAATTTATAATTTGCTTTAGAAAGATTGGTGCTAACTTGTTTAGCTGAGGTTTGTGCGGATACGGAAGAGAATGCTCCCATAAAGAACAAGATCGTGGCTAGGATCAGGATTGGTTTTACCATGTGGCTTGTTTTTACGTTCTCGGTGAGGGACGAAAATAGGAGGTTTGCTCCATTTTTCCCACACTATGTGGATTTCTTTCAACGGAACTGTGCAAGGGTTATTGCCCACAACCGCTGTAACTTGCACGAAGTTAGCCTTTACAGCTTCAGTTTTAATGATTTAGATCAAGAGGAGACCTGATGAAATTTTCACACTTACATGTCCATACGCAGTTTTCATTACTCGATGGTGCCGCCAATATCCAGGCACTCTATAAAAAAGCTATCAAGGAAGGCATGCCGGCCGTTGCCATTACCGACCACGGCAATATGTTCGGCGCCTTTGAATTTGTTTCGGAAGCCTATAAACACAAAAATGACGATGGCAGCGTAAAGGTGAAACCGGTGGTGGGTTGCGAATTTTACGTGGTGGAAGACCGCACCCGCAAAACCTTTTCCAAAGAGCAACGCGATGAACGCTACCACCAGGTGCTGCTGGCAAAAAACGCCACCGGCTATCAAAACCTTATTAAATTAACTTCTCTCGGGTACCTGGAGGGGATGTACAGCAAATATCCCCGGATCGACAAACAGCTCATTGAACAATACCACGAAGGGCTGATCGCTACCACTTGTTGCATTGGGGCCTACGTACCGCAAACCATTTTGCATGACGGCGAAGAGGCGGCCGAAAAGGAATTCAAGTGGTGGCTGGATATGTTTGGCGAAGATTATTTCATCGAGCTGCAGCGCCACAACATGCAGGAGCAGGAAACCATCAACCAGGTGCTGCTGAAGTTTGCCAAAAAATACAACGTACCGGTGATTGCCACCAATGACAGTCACTATACCGACCGCGATGATTACAATGCCCACGACATTCTCCTTTGTATCAACACGGGTGAAAAGCAAAGCACGCCGGGCTTGGATGATTTTGTGAACGACGATGCAGCGCACAAAAACCGACGCTTTAAATTTCCAAACGACCAGTTTTATTTCAAAGGCGTTGATGAAATGAAAAAACTGTTCAGCGATGTTCCTGAAGCCATTGACAATACCAATATGATTGTTGACCGGGTTGAATTGCTGAACCTGAAAAAAGACATTCTTCTCCCCGCCTTCCCCATCCCAAAAGAATTCCAGGTGCATGGCGATGCCAACCTGAATCAATGGGAATACTTAAAACACCTGACCTTTGAAGGCGCCAAAGAACGCTGGGGCGAGATTGATGAAAAAGCCCAGGAGCGCCTTGACTTTGAATTGCATACGATCAAAACCATGGGTTTTGCCGGGTACTTCCTGATTGTTTCCGACTTTATTAAAGCCGGTCGTGACCTGGGTGTGTTTATTGGTCCGGGCCGCGGTTCGGCAGCCGGGTCGGCCGTTGCCTATTGCATTGGAATTACCAACATCGACCCTATCAAGTATGACCTGCTGTTTGAGCGTTTCCTAAACCCCGACCGGAAATCAATGCCGGATATTGATACGGACTTCGATGACGAAGGCCGACAGAAGGTGATTGATTACGTGGTGGAAAAATATGGTCGTAACCAGGTAGCGCAGATTGTAACCTACGGTACCATGGCCGCCAAAATGTCCATCAAGGACGTGGCCCGTGTGCTGGACCTGCCGCTGGCGGAATCCAATGCGCTGGCAAAATTGGTACCGGATAAACCTGGAACAGAATTGGGGCGGGTGCTGCATGCGCCGATCACTGCAAAAGAAGGCGAAAAAAGCCTGGAGGATAAAGAGGGTTACGGATCGGACGACATAGAAAACGTAAAAAAACTCCGTGAGATTTATAACGGGAACGACATAAGAGCGCAGGTGCTGAAAGAAGCCGAGCGCCTGGAAGGTTCTGTACGGAATACGGGAATCCACGCAGCCGGTATCATCATCGCCCCCTACAACCTGATGAACATTATCCCGGTTTGTACAGCCAAAGACTCTGAACTTTTGGTTACACAGATCGAAGGAAAAATCATCGAAGATGCCGGTGTTATCAAGATGGACTTTCTGGGGCTAAAAACCCTGACCATCATCAAAAATGCACTGGAGATGATCAAGGCCAATCATGGCATTGACATCGTAATAGATGATGTTCCGCTGAATGATGAAAAAACCTACGAGATCTACCAGAAAGGCGAAACCATCGCCACCTTCCAGTTTGAAAGCCCGGGTATGCAGAAATACCTGAAAGAACTGAAGCCCGACCAGTTTGCCGATCTTATTGCCATGAATGCTCTGTATCGTCCAGGCCCAATGGCTTACATCCCCCAATATGTTGACCGGAAGCACGGCCGCGAGGAAGTAGTGTATGACCTTCCGGAGATGGAGGAGTACCTGAAAGAAACTTATGGCATTACCGTGTACCAGGAACAGGTGATGTTGCTGGCGCAAAAGATCGGTGGTTTTTCCAAGGGAGATGCCGACGTACTGCGCAAGGCGATGGGTAAAAAAGACCGTAAGACGCTGGACAAGATGAAGAAGGGTTTCATCGACGGCGCCGTGGCAAAAGGGCATCCTGCCAAAGTGTTGGAAAAGGTTTGGACCGACTGGGAAGCCTTTGCCCAATACGCTTTCAACAAGTCGCACTCCACCTGTTATGCCTTTGTTGCGTACCAGACAGCTTACCTGAAAGCCCACTACCCAGCCGAATATATGGCCGCGGTGCTAAACAATGCGAACGCCATTGAAAAGCTCACCTTTTTTATGGAGGAGTGCAAGCGCATGGGCATTAAGGTATTGGGCCCCGACATCAATGAATCGCGGAAAGGATTTGCTGTAAATGCAAAAGGAGAAATCCGTTTTGGTTTGGGTGGCTTGAAAGGCGTGGGAGAAGCTGCTGTGGAAAGCATTATCCTCGAGCGGGAAAAAGAAGGATTTTATAAAGATCCGTATGATTTTATGCGCCGCATCAACCAGCGCACCGTCAACAAAAAAACGCTGGAATGCCTGGTGTACGCAGGCGCCTTCGACACCTTCCCGCAACTGCACCGTGCACAGTACACAACAATACCTGAAGGCGAAACCCAGACCGGCCTGGAGAAAATGATCAAGTACGGAAACATTGTACAATCGCAAACCCTGAATACATCCAATACCTTGTTTGGTGATTTGCCGGCCGTTCTAGATATCAAACCACCACAAATTCCTGCCTGTCCGCCCTGGTCGCTGACCGAGCAACTGGATAGGGAAAAAGAAGTGGCGGGTATTTACCTCAGTGGGCATCCGCTGGACCACTACAAATTTGAAATGAGACATTACGGCATTACACCGATTGCCGATTTTAATGAAGTAAAAGACTCGCCTACGTTATCAGCGCAAGGGAAAAGCTTCAAGCTGCTTTGCCTGGTGTCAACCGCCAACCATCGCATCTCCCGGCAGGGCAACAAGTTTGGTTCTTATGTGCTGGAAGATTATTCCGGTAAAACCGAATTGGTGTTGTTTGGCGATGATTATGTTCGTTTCCAGGCGTTCCTGCTGCAAGGTTCTGCCGTACTGATCTGCGGTGGATTTAAGCAACGGATGTACAAACCGGAATATGAATTCAAGGTGACCAGCATTACATTGGCGGAAAACATAAAACGGCAGTTAACAAAACAATTGCAGTTGGAAGTGGATGTTCGAAATGTGGAGAAGGACATGATAGAATTTTTTGAGACGAACCTGCGTTCCTTTCCCGGCAATTCATCGGTGCGCATTACAGTGGTTGAACCCAAGAACAATTGGAAGGCGGCCTTGCAAACCAATGGGCATGGATTTGAAATGAACCATGAAATGATCACCTTCCTGGAACAAAAACCGGAGATCGATGTTAGGGTAACTACAGCGTAAGTTTAATGTTTTGTTTTAAGCTTTTGTTGTTGACCGTGCGGGGGTTTTTTATTTGCGTTAACAATACGAAAACAAAACAGATTGCAAAACATTAAACCGGCCTCCTGTCAATCAGGCAGAAATTAGGTTTGGGCTTAAATTTGCGGAATTATCGTTGCTAAATATTAAAATCATACTACTATGGCAAAAGCTTTCACAGACTCAAATTTTGAAACGGAAGTACTTAAATCAGATAAATTAACGATTGTAGATTTTTGGGCTGAATGGTGCGGACCCTGCCGTGCAATCGGGCCGGTTATTGACGAATTGTCGAAGGAATACGATGGCAAGGTGAATATTGGCAAATTGAATGTGGATGAAAACCCGCAGGTCAGCATGAACTATGGCATTACGTCTATTCCTGCCATTCTGTTCATTAAAAACGGACAGGTTGTGGACAAACTGGTAGGCGCTCAACCCAAAGGAAATTTTGTGAAAAAAATCGAAGCCCACGCTAACTAATCATTTGCGTGTTGGATAGAAAAAACCCGGAAGTCACTTCCGGGTTTTTTCTTTTGTAAGGAATTAAATTTTCCTTTTTATACTTAAAGTTTATTTCCCGCCGTTTGCGCGCAGATCTTTGATGCAGTCTGCATCCAGTTCGGGTGGTTTTTGACGCACCAGCACACTGGGATAATCTTCCGTATCCGCCAAGTAATACATCAGGCAATATTTATTTGTGCAATGTTTTTCGTGTTCCTTATCATGATGATCATCGTTTGCATCGGTACCAATATTTACCAGTCCCAGGAGGTGCCCGAATTCATGCTGCAATACTCTTGACTCAAGATAGGTCCGGCTGGGCTTTTTAAACTTTTCGGAGTTTTCCTGAATATGCCGGCCAAACAAAACAGCAGACGTATTCCGGTAAGCGGAGCCAAGAAGGTCTGGTTTGCTGTAATAGCCGTCTACAAACAATACATAAACAGCCATTTCATTGGTTGTGCTGAACCGGGTGCGGTGCCTGTCCTCAAGCTCCATGGCATCTTTTAAACTAATGATGGTGTCAGTGGAAGCAGGTATTTCTGTCAGGGTAAACGAAATCCCTCCAGGCTTGCGCAGGTGCTTTCCCAAAAATTTGGTCATGTTGGTGAGCGTGGCTTCAGTTGGTTTTGCGCCGGGCATGTACTGCACTTCAATGTGCAAGGATTTAAAAACGTTATCGCTTAACAACGCTTTGGCGGAGCTGCCGGCCGGTTGTAGGTGAAAGTTGGGATCAAAAAAATCTTGGTCAACTGCCATAGATTTGATACAACCGGCAAATATTACTGACAGGAGAACAAAGTAGAGGATCCGCGTTTTCATTTTCACTCAGGTACCGTCCTTTATGTGGAAGATAGTAGTCTGCTCTTCTAAAATCGGTAAAAACGCGGGATTTTTCACCCACACATTTGTTAAAAGCCGGGGGACTTCTGTTAATTCAGCTTTGCCATTTTTTCGTTGATGGCAGTATACATTCCTGCGGTAGAAATACTGTCTGGATATGAATTAATGCAGTTTTATTTCTTTGGCGCCGGTATGCTCCAGTTCTTCCACCCGGCTGTGTTTGTGCCGGAATAAGAATAGGAACAAGATGGCAACCACCATGGCATATGCCGCAAACGAAAGCCAGATATCCTGCCATTCTTTTTCACCATTGGGTCCCGTGAAATAGGAATCGATCACGTAGCCACTGACCATACTGCCCAAGAAGGCGCCCAGACCATTGGTCATCATCATGAACAACCCCTGCGCACTGGAACGGATGGAGGGATCGGTTTCTGTTTCCACGAAAAGTGATCCGGAGATATTAAAAAAGTCAAAGGCCATTCCGTACACAATACAGGATAAAATGATCATCCAAAGACCTTCTTCCGGGTTGCCATAAGCAAACAGGCCAAAGCGCAACACCCAGGCCAGCATGGAAAACAGCATTACATTCTTGATGCCAAACCGCTTCAGGAAAAACGGGATGGTGAGGATGAACAAGGTTTCCGACATCTGAGAGATGGACATGATGATGGTGGAGTATTTTACCACAAATGAATCCGGCCCGTATTCCGGATTGTTTTTGAAATCATCCAAAAACGTATCACCATACATGTTGGTCAGTTGCAGGGCTGCACCCAGCAACATCGAAAAAAGGAAAAACAGCGCCATTTTGTATTTGCCAAACAGCTTAAAAGCCTGCAAACCCAATTGCTCCACAATGCCAGCGCCTTTTGAAATGGTTTTTTGCGGCGGGCATTTTGGCAGGGTAAAAGAGAACAATCCCAGTACAACAGCAGCGATGCCTGCAATAACAAACTGGTTGGCGTTTGCCTTGCTATCGGTCAGGTTGGTGATCCACATGGCCACGATAAAGCCAATAGTCCCCCATACACGGATCGGTGGAAACACTTTTACCACATCATAACCTTCGCGTTTTAATATGGTATATGCAATCGAATTGGAAAGCGAGATGGTGGGCATGTAACAGATCATGGCGCCGAATATGACATAATAGAGTGTATCGGCGTCAGTTACCTGCGGTACATAAAAAAGGAAACCGGCATAAAGCAGGTGAAGAATGCCATACAGTTTTTCCGCATCCATCCATTTATCAGCAATGATGCCGGTAAGTGCCGGCATAAAAAGGGAAGAAAGGGCCAGTGTGGAAAAAATGGCGCCAAACTTGGCTCCCGGGTTTTCAATATTTGCCATTTCGCTGCCAAAAAAATAGGTCGCTATTGTAATCAACCAGGCACCCCAAACAAAAAACTGAAGAAAACTCATCAAGGTTAGTCGGAACTTGACATTCATCTGCAGGCAAATTAATTAGTCGTGAAAGATAGCAGTTTTCAATTTCTAAAAAAGCGACGAAAATAGTTTTTCACATTTGCCAATCCTGTAATACCATCAACGCTTTTTCTGTTTTGTTTTTTGTTCCTGTATAAACCGTTCTGTCATTTTCTCCAAAACTGCCAGCGTTACCGATCCGTTGGAATGAATCATATCATGAAAAGCCCGGACATCAAAATCTTCTTTTAATGCCTCTTCCGCTTTTAGCCGCAGTTCTTTTATTTTTATCTCACCTATCTTATACGCCAGTGCCTGTCCCGGCCAGGAAATATAGCGGTTCACTTCTGTATTCACTTCGTGCAGCGAAAGCGCCGTATGTTCGGCCAGGTAAGCTACGGCCTGTTCCCTTGTCCACCCCTTTATGTGAATGCCAACATCAATCACAAGTCGACAGGCCCGCCACATATCATAGGTGAGTCTTCCAAACAGGCTGTAGGGATCTTTATAAAATCCCATCTCATGACCCAGGTATTCACTGTATAACCCCCACCCTTCTCCAAACGCATTGATATAAAGCCGCCGCCTGAATTCCGGCAAGTGGTCGAGTTCCTGTGCCAGTGCCGTTTGCAGGTGGTGACCAGGAACTGCCTCGTGCAGGGTTAAGGCTTCCAGCGTGTAAAGGGTACGGCTGGGAAGATTGTAGGTGTTCACCCAATATTCACCGGGACGGGTGCTGCTGATAGGTGCTCCCGAATAACGGCCGGTGGTAAATGTGGGTGCCAGGTAATCCGGAACCGGTGTTACTGTATAAGGCTGCCGGGGAAGTTTTCCGAAAAGGGAAGGCAGCTTGCCATCCACTTTTTTTGCAATAAAAGAAGCTTCTTTCAGCAGGTCCTCTCCTGTCTTCGGATAAAATTTCGGATCCGTACGCAGGTAGTTGATAAACGCCTGAAACCCGCCGGTAAAGTTTACTGCCCTGATCACGCTGTCCATGGCCCGTTTGATCCGTTCCACTTCTTTCAGGCCAATGGCATACACCTCTTCTGCCGACATGCTGGTGGTAGTGTAATGCCGCACACGGTCGTCATAAAATGATTTGCCGTTCGGGAAGAGCGATGCACCCAACGTTGTACGGGTGCGGGGCAGGTATTCGTGTGTGAAGAACGAATCGATTGCCTGGTAACTGCCAATTACATTTTTTTGAATGGAAAGCTTTGCCTCTTCCTGCAGGTTGCGCCAATCATCAGCAATAACAGCCGCAGGCTGTTTCTGAAACGGTTTCCAGAATACCGAATTTTCAATGCTATCAACGATATGCTGCCGATAGGTAGCCTCATACCCTTGAAGTATGGCCTTGGGTTGGCTGATACCAAGGTCCAACCCTTTACGCATCAGGGCCAGATGTTCCTGCACGTAGCGGGGTATATCATTTAGCAGACGCAGATAAGCTTCTGCTTCTTTTTTATTCCGGATGGTGGCATTAGTTCTTCCGGCAAGCGATGTATGAAACCCCCAGTCGGAAAGGATTGGGTTGAGGTAGGATTGAAAACGAACCGTAGAAAGTTCATCCAATACTTCGTGTTGCAGAAGCTCCAGGTTTATCTGATCATCAAACGAAAGGCTGTTTTTATCAATGCGATTAAGTTTTTCGGCCACCTGTTTGTAGAACTGGTATCGCTGCTGGTAGGCTTCTTCGTTGACCGACCCCAAAACCTTTCCGGCTGCGCTGTCGCTTTTCCATTTATCCCGGTCGAATTGGCGCATCTCCTTCAGCACGGCATCAATGGCTTTATGTACAACCTTCGGCTGTGCCAGGGCTGACAATGATTGAAGAAGAAAAAGACAGGCCAAAACACCTACTCGCATATCCTTTATTGTATATGTAAAAAAACTGTCCAGAATCATATTACCATCTTAAAGCCGTCATACTAAAAAAAGAAAAAGATGTTTTCCTTTAAGGAAACCAAACGGTCACATGCAACACGCTATCGCCGGCTTTTCACTTCTGCCGCAGAAGACTGAACCGATTGCCGTTCAAGGGCAAAAAGATACGGAAAGAACAAACTACGCAAGGCTGCAGAAAAGTTTTGCAGCGCAGTTCGAACAATTTTTCCCGGATAAACTGGCCCCCAAATCAGTTGTGGTTATTCCCAGCCTGACCTTGGATACCGAAATCCTGCAGAAGATTGAAGGCGTTACGTATTATGAAGAACGAATGCTTTGCCTCCTGTTACTGTTGCGCATGCCGCATACACATGTTGTTTATATAACCAGCATGCCCATCGACCCTGTGATAGTGGATTATTACCTTCATCTCCTTCCCGGCATTACGGCCTATCATGCCCGGCAACGGTTAACCTTACTCAGTTGTTTCGATTCTTCCAATAAATCGCTGACCGAAAAGATCCTGCAACGTCCGCGACTGATTCAACGGATCAGCAGCAGCATTCCCCAGCATCATGTGGCGCATTTGAGTTGCTTTACCGTTACGGAAGCCGAACGCAAACTGGCCATTGCCCTGCAATTGCCGGTGTATGGTTGTGATCCTGACCTGTCAAACCTTGGCAACAAAAGCAATGGCCGCAAGCTTTTCCGGTCTTGCCGAATGGATACGCCAAAAGGGTTTGAAGATCTTTATACCAAGTCAGACATCGTGGATGCTTTGCTTCAATTAAAACTGGACAACCCTTCGCTTCGCAAAGCTGTCGTTAAGATCAATGAAGGCTTTTCCGGAGAAGGCAATGCGGTTTTTTCATTCGCCGGTGCACCGCAAAGCCCTGAACTGGAAATCTGGATCTGCGACCACTTTGCAAAACAACTACAGATTGTGGCAAAAGACCTGACGCTGGAAACCTTTCTGCAAAAATTTAAAATGGAAGGTGGCATTGTGGAAGAATTTATTGAAGGGGAAATCAAACACTCTCCCTCCGTTCAATGCCGTATCAATCCGCTGGGACAGGCAGATGTAATTTCTACCCACGACCAGGTGCTGGGCGGTGAAAACGGACAGGTTTATTTGGGTGCTTCGTTCCCGGCCGATGCAGCCTATGCAAAAGAACTGGCTGTGATTGGAAAAAAACTGGCGGAAGAGTTAAGACATTACGGTGTACTGGGGCGATTTGCTATTGATTTTATCAGCGTGAAAGAAGGCCAAATCTGGAAGCATTATGCCATAGAAATAAACCTTCGAAAGGGCGGTACTACGCACCCCTATTTAATGCTGCAGTTTCTCACCTGCGGTTCGTATGATGCGGAGGCCGCCGTTTTTTTAACTTCCAATGGACAACGCCGTTATTATATCTGTACCGACAACCTGCAGGATGACCGCTACAAAGGACTAACACCGCACGACCTGATTGATATTGCCATGTGCAATGAATTGCTGTACGACAGCACCCTGCAGGAAGGTGTTATGTTTCACCTGATCAGCGCTTTGTCGCAGTATGGCAAACTTGGCCTGGTTTGTATCGGGGCAACGCCGGAAAGGGCTTCCTTTTTTTACGAGAAAACGGTAGTAGTATTGGAGAAAGCGAACTGAAAAAATTTAAGTGTAGCAACCACTCTCCTACAATTCGGTTGAACAATATAATCTTGCATTGTTATATAATCAGGACTTCCTATCCCATATCTCCCTTCTCACTGCGTAAATCAATTCGTCAAGGTATTCACCGTTTTTGTACAGCACTTTTTCAAAGCGGCCTTCCTGTAAAAAGCCATTTTTTTCCAGCACCCGCTGCGAAGCCAGGTTAGTACCAAACGGACGAGCAAAGACCCGGCTAATATCATATGTATCAAATGCAAAATTGACCATTTGATGAATGGCTTTACTGATAATGCCTTTGCCCCAAAAGGGTTCCGCCAGCCAGTAACCCAATTCCGCATTCTTGCGATGGATATCATCCTGCGGGTGAATACCAATGCCTCCTACCGCCTCATCCTGTACCGTGATAGCGAATATGTGAACCGGCACCTCACTGTTGGCAAATGCAATAAAGGCGTTGCCATTTTCTTCCGTATATGGATGCGGAAATTTGTCCGTCATGTTTTTGGCGATGCTCCAATTGTTGGCGTAACGTACGAGGGAAGATAGATCAGAAAGCTGCCAGGGACGCAATAAAAACTCCATGGGAATGGTGTTGAGGATTGTATTTTTTTTATCAGGAAGTATGGTTAGAATTTTTTCAATGTACTTGTAATAGATCAGTCCATTACAATCGAATTCTGAAATGAATCACCTTCAGAAGTAAGTTTGTCAACAAACAATTCAAGGGCTGTCAGCAAACGGGAAACAGAACCCTTCAAACCATGAATGTTTCGTTTCCAGAAGCAAACAAATTTTAAACTTTGAGTAAGCCACGAAAACCTCTTGCCGCATAATAAGATTGTGCACCGTTGTGGTAAATAAAAACACGGCCATAACGCTTGTCACCAAAAATTGCCCCGCCACGTTCACGAATCGCATCAGGCGTTTTCAGCCAGCTCGATGTTTTCAGGTCAAAATTTCCAAGCTTTTGCAGTTCATGATAGTCGTTTTCTGTCAGGAGTTCGATGCCCATCCCACGGGCCGCCTCCACGGCGCTGTTGGCTGGTTTGTTTTCTTTTCTTTCGTTCTGGGCTTCCAAGTCGTAACAAAAACTGCGGCGGCCAGCCGGGCTTTCTGCCGCACAATCACAAAAAATATATTGACCCGTTTCCGCATCATGTCCAATAACATCAGGTTCGCCACCGGTGTTTTCCATTTCCAGTAACGACCACATACGGTCCGGATGGGCATCCAGCCTTTTTTGTACATCCTCCCAACGGATAGTCGGGTGGCGGTTTTTGTTTTTCTCAAACCGAGCTTTCAGTACTGGAAGCAAATCCTGGTCTGGTTCGGTGTGAAGTGTTTTTTTGCTTTTAACGGCCATGAGCTTTTGGTTTTGGATGGTTTGTTTTTAAAAAATCGTACGTTTTGATAGTGCAATGACAAACTGGTCTTGCCCAATACCCCACTGTTCGTATACACAGAGTTTGAACTGCTAACTTATAAAATGCCGGTTATTTTTCATCAGGGCTTTTCTTTTCAAAGGTTCTGATTTTGAGATTTCCTGCCAAGGGTTCTCCCTCATTGCCGGCAAAGCCGTAACCAGCGGGGCTTTTGCCGAAAACTTTTGTCCCCTCGCCATGAATAAAGTATTATTGTAATTGAAACGCCTGTGAGAAATCCATTTATCATTTAAATTGTCCTGCTTTGAAAGCCGTTCCGTCTATAGTCCTTTGCCTGGGGCTTCTGTTTACTCTTTCCACCTTTGCACAACAAAAATCCAATACCGTGCAACGTTGCGCCACCATGAACCGGCTGCAGCTTTACAAAGATAATTATGCCGCCAGCCGTACACCATCGGAAGGCCGTACCCGCAACGGGGGCACCGGTGCCGACCAGGGCGCCTACCGGATCGAAAATGAAGTAACGATCCCAGTAGTTGTTCACATTGTACTTCCCAATCCATACCTTGTTTCCAACGCCGATGTACAGGCACAGATCGACCGCCTCAACCTTGACTTTTCCGGCGCAAACCCCGACAGCACGAATGCCTCTGGTTTTTACAGCCTTCGTGGACATAGCCGCATCCGGTTTTGCCTGGCCCGCCGTACTCCCGGCGGCCAGTTAACTACAGGTATTGAACGCCGGAGCAGTACTACAGGCTCAGACGTAAACGAAATGCAGGATCCCATTAAATATGCAGCCAAAGGTGGACTGGATGCTTGGAACCCGGCTTCCTACCTGAACATTTGGGTGGGCAAAGACATGACAGGACAAGGCATTCTCGGTTATGCCGATAACATCGGGCCCGGCGCCGGAACAAATGACGGCGTGGTGCTGAACATCGAAGCCTTTGGTACTTCATCCTGCTATACAAAAGCGCCTTATAACCGCGGCCGCACGGCCACCCACGAAATCGGACATTATTTTGGCCTTTACCATATCTGGGGTGATGACAATGGCGGTTGTACCGGCGATGATTTCGACCAACTACCCACGACCACCAGCTTTTCGCTGCCGACAGGTCTGTTCAATCCGGCCGGCCAGGCCAATGGTACAGCAGATATTGGTGATACCCCTAACCAGGGCGATGCCTCCGGCAACTGTCTTAGCGGTGTGCAAACCGACGGCTGCACTGCCGTTTCGCCAGGTAAAATGTACCAGAACTACATGGATTATACCTACGATGCCTGCCTGACCATGTTTACCAGCAAGCAGGTGTCGCGGATGGAATGGGTTTTGGACAATACCCGTCCCGGCCTTAAAAACTCACTGGGCTGCCAGCCACCGGCCAATGCTCCGGCGCTGGATGTATCTGCACTGACGTCTGTTAGTCCCGGCGGGTTTGAATTGACAGGTTGCAACGCCGTTTATTACCCGGATTCGCTGGGGTGTCCCGGAACCATCACGCCTAAATTCAGGGTTGTAAACAACGGCCTGACGACCATCACCTCGCTGACTGTTGGATATTCCCTCAACAACGGTGCTGCCATCACGCAAACCGTTGCCGTCAATATTCCGCACGGCGGATTCTATGTGGCCTCGTTTCCAGCCATCGCGGTTGGACAGGGAACACATTCTTTCCGCTTCTTTACAGGAGCTCCCAACGGTGGTACCGATGCGGTAACCACCAACGACAGTTATGCCCAGACCTTGTCGGTCATGGCACCCATTGCTACACCGGTCAATGAAGGGTTTGAAACGGTTTTGCAAAACTGGACGATCGACAATCCTGATTTTGATTTTACCTGGGTACACACCACTCCCGGTCGAAATGGTTCTGCCGGTAAGCTGACCATCGATAATTACAATTACGAAGGCGTAGGCCACCGCGATGACTTGCGCAGTGCGTCTATCAACGTTGATCCGGCATCGACCTATTTCTTAACCTTCGACCTGGCGCATAAAAACTATCCGGACCCGGAATACCACGATTCCCTGGCGGTACTGGTATCAGCTGATTGCGGACAAACCTTCACAAGGGTTTATTACAAAGGAGGGGCTGCCCTGGCCACAGCCGGGTCTTCAGAAACGGAATTTAAATCCCCGGAACAAACGGACTGGCGTACAGAAACCGTATCGCTGGATGGCAACTTACTGGCCAGCGGCAAGCTGGTTATTGTTTTCCGCAGCATCAGCGGTTATGGCAACCTGGTACATCTCGATAACATCAACCTGGTTAAAGTGGGTGCCCGTGACCTAAGGGTTCAGGCAATTGTTTCACCGGCTGCCACTGCCTGTACAGGTTCAATTACTCCATCGGTTACGGTTGAAAACATGGGATCAGAAGCGGTATCCGCTTTCAAAGTGGGATACCGGATCGACAATGGCCCGGTTCAGCAACAAACTTATTCGCAAACCCTTCAACCCGGCGCCTCTACAACCGTGGCATTACCAACGGGAAACACCGGTTTCGGACAGCATACGATTACCCTGTTTAGTTTTGACCCGGTAACCGTTTCAGGAACAGGAGATACCCGGCTCTCAAATGATACCCTGCAAAAAACATTTGCCGTGGTGCAGCCAATCCCTACTCCGTTCACCGAAGGGTTTGAAACCGCCTTCCCACCTGCCGGCTGGCGCATAAGCAACAGCAATAACAACGCAACCTGGGTTCGGAAGGCACCGGGCCGCAACAGCAATTACGCCGCATTCTTTGATAATTTCAATAACAACCTGACCGGCGAAAACGATGACCTGCATACACCCATCATCGGGGTGGCCGGCGCCGACTCTGTGGTGGTAACATTTGATGTGGCGCATAAAAACTTTGCCGGCGTTTCCGGTTCGTCAAACGATGGCCTTAGTGTATTGGCAACAACGGATTGCTCCAACAGCTTTACTACCGTTTACAATAAAAAAGGCGCACAGTTGGCAACAGCCGGCAGTTCTTCTGCGGATTACCTGGCACCGGTATCAGGCGACTGGCGTACGGAACGCATTGTCATCAATGCGGCCAACATTGCATCCGGAAGTTTAGGCCTGTCATTCCGCAATACCAATGATTTTGGAAACAATATTTTTATCGATAACATCAATGTAACCGCTGTTTACAAACGCGACCTTGAACTGGTTTCCATCCAGCAACCGGGCCGTTTTTTATGCTCACCTTCGGTAACTCCTTCCATCAGGGTACGGAACCGCGGTACAGATACGGTCAAAGCCTTTACGTTAGTGTATACGCTGAACAATGGATCGACAGTGACACATGCCGTGAATGGGCTTAGCCTGGCAAACGGTGCAGAATCCACCATCACGTTACCGGCAATAGCCGGACTAACACCCGGCACATATACCTTCCAGGTAAATGCAACCGGCTTGATCACAGCAAAAGGCATTGATGATATCAACCTTTCCAACGACACCCTGCAGGTAAGTTTTGCCGTTCCGGGAACCGACAAAGCACCGCTGACGCAAACATTTCCAAACATTATTTTCCCACCAGCCAACTGGAGTGTGTTGAATAGTGATGGCTCCACTACCTGGCAATACAGCCATACCGGCAATGGCAATACCGGCTCTGCCTTCCTGAACAGTTTTGAATACACAGCATTAGGCCAGGTGGATGACCTGGTTTCACCCGTCCTTGATTTTGGTACCGCTGATTCATCAAAACTGACGTTTGATGTAGCAGCAAGCCTGTTTAGCCAACAAACCAATGTACCCCTCGATACGCTGGAGTTGCTGGTAACGCAGGACTGCGGCAACAGCTTTACCACTGTGTACAAAAAATGGGGAACCGATCTTCAGACCAGCGCAAGTGCGCAAACAACGGCCTTCGTTCCGCAATCGGCCAGTGACTGGCGCAAAGAAACCATCGACCTGTCACCATTTATCGGGCCCAATCCGTTGATTGTATTCTTCCGGGCAACGAATAACAATGAAAACAATCTTTACCTCGACAACATTCAATTCACCACCCAAATCCTGCCGGCGAAACTAAAGGAAGAAGGTGTGCTCGTATTCCCGGCGCCGTTTACCACTTCCTTTACTGTTTGGCATTACCAAACGCCAACGGCCCTGCAGAGCATCCGGGTAATGAACATGGCTGGTCAAACGGTATGGCTGAAACAGTTTACGGGCAATGCCAACAGGCAGGAACCTGTGAACCTGGCCAACGCAGCTTCGGGCATGTACCTGGTGGAGGTAAGCTATTCGGATGGACGGAAAACGGTGACGCAGAAAATACTGAAGCAATAACACCATTGCGGGTTTTCCGCACCGTTTTCAGTTAAATAAATTTTACAGAAAGAAGTTGAGAAAAATCATCCCTCCCTGGAGGGATGATTGCGTTTCTACAGGTTTCGAACTCCTTTATCCTTCCCTACCTTTGCCGCATGATAGCGACCGAAGAAAGGGTTCTTTTCCGCCAGGAAATTCCGGCCCTGCAAACCCTAGCTGATAAGGTATATGCCGGCGAACGGCTAAGCGAAGAAGATGGTCTTTTGCTGTTTGAAAGGGGCAGTCTTTCCTTTGTGGGTTCACTGGCCAATTCTGTAAAAGAAAAGCTGCATGGCGATGCGGTCTTTTTCAACCGCAATTTTCATATCGAGCCAACCAACGTTTGTGTGTTTTCCTGCAACTTCTGCTCCTACTCGCGGTTATATGCACACAAGGAAGAAGGCTGGGAACTTTCCATTGACGACATGATGGCCATTGTAAAAAAATACGATGGTCAACCGGTAACAGAGGTACACATTGTAGGGGGTGTTCACCCCAAAATGAATCTTTCCTTTTTTGCCGAATTGCTGAAAAGGATCAAAGCCCACCGTCCTGACCTGCACATTAAAGGCTTTACCGCGGTGGAACTGGATTATATGTTCCGCAAGGCAAAGCTGTCCGTTGCCGAAGGCGTTCAGTTGCTGAAAGAAGCCGGGTTAAATTCCATTCCCGGCGGTGGTGCTGAAATCTTCGATGAAGAAATCCGCAGCCAGATTTGCGCCGACAAAGTTGATGGCGCTGGCTGGCTGGCCATTCATGAAGCCATTCACAATGCCGGAATGCACAGCAATGCTACCATGCTTTACGGGCACATTGAAAAATACAGCCACCGTGTTGATCATATGCAACGCCTTCGCAGCCTGCAGGACAAGACCGGTGGATTCAACACTTTCATTCCGCTTAAATTCCGCAATGGCGATAACGACATGAGTAACGTTCCGGAAGTGAGTGTGGTGGAAGATTTTCGCATGTATGCCATTGCCCGTCTCTTTATGGATAACTTCCCCCACCTAAAAGCCTACTGGCCGATGCTGGGCAGGAAGAATGCGCAGCTTTCTCTTGCGTATGGTGTGGATGATATCGATGGCACTATCGACGATACGACAAAGATCTACTCCATGGCCGGCGCCGAAGAACAAAACCCCGCCATGAGCACCGAAGACCTGGTGGCTCTGATCAAGCAGGTAAAACGCAAGCCGGTAGAACGGGATACTCTTTACAACGTGGTGAAGGAATATTGAGTAAATTTTGAGCCTTCTGCAATGCAAGCGAATAAATAACTAAAAGAGCCGTTGGGGCTCTTTTTTTGTGCAGGTCATCAGCAAAAAGAAGCGATACGTGTAAGGGATATCCGCAACAGAAGTTGTAGATTTATTTTCGTCTATGATGTCTCGCCAAACCTTTTTGCACTACAAACTTCATCACCTTTGCTTTTGGCTGGTATTGGGTGCTATCTGGTATTACCTGCGCTACCAGGATTATGCTACCTGGCAACAGGCGTTCCTGGTTACGCTGGTGAAAGTGGTGGACCTTGCCCTGCTGGTGGGCATTGCCAACTATGTGCTGATCCCACGTTTTCTGTACCGGAAAAAATATGTCCTGTTCTCTGTTCTCCTTCTTTCGCTGGTTGCTGCCAGCAGTTACGGAAAGCTCTTTCTCGTGGGCACCATCATCAACGATGCCGGTGTTTACAATTGGACCACCGGTATCAAGCAAAAGATCTACGACAACATTCTTCCGCATATATTTCTGGTGATAGCCGGTATGGCGGTAAAACTGCTTACAGACTACAATGCGGCGCAAAAACGGTTGCTGCAAATTGCAAGAGAAAAAGCTGAAACCGAACTCAATTTTCTTAAGTCGCAAATCAATCCACACTTCCTCTTTAATTCCCTCAACGCTGTCTATTTCCTTATTGACAAAAACAACGCGGAAGCCCGGCGGGCCCTGCACAAGTTTTCGGAAATGCTGCGCTACCAGTTGTACGAAGTAAAAGATGTAAAAATTGACATTGAAAAAGAGATCAGTTACCTGCAGGATTATATTGGCCTCCAACAACTGCGCATCGAAAACTGCGATGTAACCGTGCAGATTGAACCCAGCGTAAAAGGTTTTGCCATTGAGCCCCTTCTCCTGCTTCCATTCGTGGAGAATTCGTTCAAGCACCTCTCCCATTTCAGTAACGGAAGCCGCAATACCGTTTCCATTGCTTTGACCCGGAAGAATGGCGAGATGCAGTTCTCCATACAAAATACAACAGAAGCGAAAGTTTCTTCGCAACCCTACGGAGGCATTGGTCTGACCAATGTAAAGCGGCGGCTGGAATTGTTGTACCCGCAGAAACACCAACTCGAAGTTGCCGAAACCGATGGCTGGTACCGTGTGCAGCTCAAACTTAAACTTTGACCATGCAACCCATTCGGGCCATAATCATAGACGACGAGCCGCTTGCCCGCAAAGGGTTGAAAGAATACATACAGGATACCAACTTTTTACAACTGGAAGCAGAATTTGATTCACCCCTGAAAGCAACAGGGCTGATCGGCGATGGAAAAGCGCAACTTATTTTTCTCGACATTCAAATGCCAAGAATCACCGGGCTGGATTTTCTCAAAACATTGCAACAGGCACCACCGGTAATTTTTACAACGGCTTACCCGCAATATGCTCTCGATGGCTTTGAACTTAATGCACTGGACTACCTGGTAAAACCCATTTCGTTTGAACGTTTTTTGAAAGCGGCCCTGCGGGCAAAAGAATTTTATGAAATCAGGCAGGCCAATGTTATAGAAACAAGTCACCAACCCAACCGTGATTATTTTTTTATCAAGGCAGATAACAAACTGGTGAAAATTTTTTTTGAGGATTTTCTTTTTGCAGAAGCCTTGCAGAATTATGTAGCCATTCATACCAAAACAAAAAAATACGTCACTTATCTCACCTTTAAATCCATCGAAGAATTTTTGCCTGCCGATGCCTTTATCAAAACCCACAAATCGTTTTTGGTATCCATCGCCAGGATCGACAATATCGAAGGCAACGAAGTGCGCATCGGTGAACACCATATTCCCATCAGCCGTTCCAGTCGCGACGACGTGATGGAACGCATTCTGAACGGCCGTTTCCTGAAACGGTAGGTTGCTTTCACTTTCCTTAACATCATTTAAAGTGCTCCTCCGTATCTTAGTCGTTTCCATTCAAACACCGATAACGCCATGTATATGAAACGTGCTTTTTTATTTTTTGCTGTACTCTTGTTCATCCATTTTTCCGCAATAGCCCAAAATCCCTGTCCGCCCTTCTGGAATGATATTCAAAAATTCAAAAAAGAAGACAGCGCCGTAAAACATCCTTCCAACCCCATTCTTTTTATTGGCAGTTCTTCGTTTACCCGCTGGAATGATGTGCAGGAATATTTTCCCGGTTACAACATTGTCAACAGGGGATTCGGCGGCTCGCAGATCACCGATGTTATTCGTTACTTCTACGATGTGGTGATGCCGTATGCACCCAAACAGGTGGTGATCTATTGTGGCGAGAATGACCTTTCCTATACTTCCGACATGCAACCCGAGACCGTGGTGCAACGGTTCAAAACTTTGTTTGGTATGATTCGCCAAAACTTTCCGCAGGCAGCCATTCATTATGTAGCGATGAAGCCCAGTCCTTCCCGTGCAGCCTTCCTGGATAAATTTCAAAAAGCCAATCGCTCTATCCAGGCTTTCTTGAAAGGCCAGAAAAATGCCGGCTTTATAAATGTTTATCCGGCTATGCTCGACGCCAAGGGCAAGG
Organism: Flavisolibacter longurius; assembly: GCA_014163555.1. Lineage (GTDB taxonomy): Bacteria > Bacteroidota > Bacteroidia > Chitinophagales > Chitinophagaceae > Flavisolibacter. The sequence continues at coordinate 13,678 of JACJGO010000005.1, read as the reverse complement.
TGCGCACCGATATTTTTGTAAGCGATAACCTGCACATGAATGCGGAAGGCTACCGCATCTGGCAAAAGGTTATGCAGCCTTACCTGAAGAAATAAATAATACTTCCACAGGAAAACAAAAATGCCCGGAACAATGTCCCGGGCATTTTTATTCTGTGCACCAGATTAAACGTTTTCCTTCATCATTTCTACAATGGCTTCGTAAAGCTGGTTTTTGGTGAACGGCTTTTCGAGGAAAATATCAGCGCCGTTCTCAATGGCCACATCTTTGGCGGAACCATCATAGCCGGAAATCATAATGATCCGGATATTCGGATAATTCTTTTTAATATGGGAAATAAAATCGATTCCAAATCCATCGGGCAGCTTGTTATCCAGGATCACCACCGAAGGTTGCTCTTTTTGTAGATATTCTTCAGCAGCCGAAAGTTTTTTTACATGGTCAAGCTCCATGTCTTTGCCGTTCAGCATAATATTCAACAGCAGGCACATGTCGCCTTCGTCTTCAATGATCAGTACTTTTTTTGCTTTTTTGGCTTCAAGAGTTGTGTTCGTCATGTTGCATTTTTTTAATCAAACGATTTGGTGAATGGTGTGTTCCAATAGGGAAGCAATCGTAAGGGGTGGTAAAGAAAAAATCGTTCCAAGATGATTTTACCGTGGAAATGGGGAATGCCTGTTCCTAATTGGAATTGTTCGGTGCATCCTGTGCCGATCCGCCAAGCTTTTTCCAGGCATAGGTTAGCGCTGCCACTGGTGATTCAAACAACTTTGTTTCGCCGTCTTCATCCTTTACCTGTTCGCCACCCTGCGTATCATCTGCAGGTTCCTGGAAATAATAGGTTGCCGTAAAATATTCTGTCGGAATAATATTGGGATTATCTCGCTCTACATGGTAAGGATCCACTTTCAACCACACATCCCGCCCGTTGATTGTTTGTTTTTCTATCATATGCCTTTCTTTTAAAACCTTTCTTACAAAGTTGAGGCCACCCCTGTAATTTGACGAACATCACTTGGTGATTGTGCAACGATAGAAGTGCCAATAAAAATTGGACTTACCTTGGTTTACGAAAGTTTGCTGCTGCAAGAACCTCCCGGAAAAACAATACCTTCAAGGCCTGCAATACATATGAAAAAGATTTTCTTCACGCTACTCAGTACTGTTATGATGACCGCCGCCTTTGCTCAACCTTACCTCCTCGTTGGCACCTATACCGGTGAAAAAAGCAGGGGCGTTTATGTTTACAGGTTTAGCGCCAATGGGTCCGCTACGCTGGTGGATTCTGCCGTCACACCCAATCCATCCTATCTGGCGATTTCTCCGGATCAGCAATTTGTTTATGCGGCCAATGAACTGGGAAATGGCGAAGGCGGTGGAAAAGTGTCGGCTTTTCGCTTCAACAAGGACAAGGGCAAGTTGTTGCCACTAAACCAGTCCCCCGCCATGGGCGAACATCCCTGTTATGTAACGGTGGATAAAACCGGTAAATGGGTGATTGTTGGCAATTACAGCAGCGGCACCGTAGCCGTGTTGCCCGTAAAGGCCAACGGCAGCCTGGGCACATCTGTCGATATGCAGCAACACAAAGGCAAAGGACCCACAGACCGGCAGAATGGTCCGCATGTGCATGCAACCGTTTTATCTAAGGACAACAAAACCTTGTATGTTCCCGACCTGGGCATTGATAAATTGATGATCTATGCCTTTAATGAGCAGAACGGTGAATTGACACCAAAGGACACCAGCCTGGCCTCACCTGCCGGCGCCGGTCCACGCCATTTTACGGTGCACCCTACGTCTAAATGGGCGTACCTGCTGCACGAACTTTCCGGCACAGTAACCGCTTACCGGGTACAGAACGGTTTGCTCCAGGAAGTACAAACCATTTCAACCCTTCCGAAAAATTTTAAGAAGAGTTTTACCAGTGCCGATATCCATGTATCGCCGGATGGAAAGTTTCTTTACGCCTCCAACCGGGATGAATCCAACACAATCGCCATTTTCAAAATCAGTACGGCCGATGGAAAGCTGACGTTGGTAGGACATCAGTCGGTGCTGGGAAAAACACCCCGCAATTTTAATTTCGATCCTTCGGGTAAATTTCTTCTGGTAGCCAACCAACGCAGCGATGCGATTGTCGTTTTTTCCGTGAACAAAGCAACCGGTAAGCTTACCGATACGGGTAGACGTATAGCCGTTGGTAGCCCGGTTTGCATTAAATGGGTAACGCAATAAAATCCTTTCAGGCTCTCACCTCTTTTACTGCCTTTGTCGTTAATTAAATGGCACTAACGTTGCTGCCTGTAATAAAAAGATTCTTATGGCACAGAAAGATCAGTTTCTACAAGCAGCAGGAGGCAGTGGTAGTGCAGAGCAAACCGGACGGGAACGATTTGAACAACAAAATCAAAATACTAACCGTAGTAGAAAGGAGGATATCGCCAGTCAGATCGGTGAAAAATCCAGCGACGTTTCTTCCATCCGTGAAACGGGTGGCAGCGGCGACCGGATGGAAAACGAAAGTTCCAATGAGCGAACAGACCGTTCGTAAACGCAATCACAAATAATACATGAAGAAAAGCCTCCACACAGGGGCTTTTTTGTTTGATGCATCCAATGTTTATACAGTATTTAATTAAGCAAAAGGCCTCTTGCTTCTATTATGCACAGTATTTGAAGTATCCACAGACCATATAAAATTTCCCGATATGAGCAATGCAAATAAGGCCGTGGTTCAGCTGTCAAAACGTTTTCCAGTTTCAAAAGAAGAACTCTACAAAGCATGGACAGAACCTGAACAATTAAAGCAGTGGTGGAAACCGATGGGTAAACAATTAAAAGAAGTAGATAATGACATCCGTCAGGGTGGCAAGGTACGCTACCGGTTTGAAGACGACCTTGCGGTAACGGGCACCTATAAAGAAGCAGAGGCCGGGAAAAAGCTGGTTTATAGCTGGATATGGCAATTCCCTGAAGCAAGCCTGCACAACGGCGATTACCTGCTGACAATAGAATTCAAAGAAGAAGGAGAAGAAAGTACACTTCGGATAACGCAGGAAAATATAGAGCAGGAACATGCCATCAAACCGCATGAAGAAGGCTGGCAGGAAGCACTGGATGCCTTACACCGGCATTTATCAAAATAAGATAGGGGCGTTTTTGTGAACCGGAAAAGTGAGCAGTATGAAAGAAGCAGGCTATGTTTTGTTTGGAATGTATTCGTTGTTGATGATCTGGTTGCTGGCCAATGCAATTAACCAGATTCACTTGTGGTGGCTATCCCGCAGGAAAAAAGAGAAAAAGGTTAAAGCATTGAATGGCGACTTTCCATTTGTCAGCATCCAGGTGCCGGTGTACAATGAAAAGTATGTGGTGGAAGGCTTACTCGACTGCCTGGCAGCGCTGCATTACCCATCAGATAAATTCGAGATCCTGGTGCTGGATGATTCTACCGATGAAACGGTTTACCTGGTAGACCGCAAGGTGATGGAACTGCTGAACAGGGGTGTTGCCTCCAGGGTTGTACGGCGCAAAGACCGCAAGGGCTACAAGGCCGGCGCTTTGCAGGAAAGCCTGCCTTTCTGCCGGGGCGAATTGGTTACCATCTTTGATGCGGATTTCCGCCCCTCGCCTACCTACCTGCTGGACCTACTGCCCCATTTTTCCGATCCGAAGATTGGGCTGGTACAAGCCCGGTGGGGACACCTCAACCAGGAACAGAACTTTTTGACCCGCATCCAATCTTACCTCTTAGACACCTATTTTTCCATTGAGCAGGCCGGTCGGTATAACGGTGGTCACTATACGAACTTTTGCGGTACAGCAGGCATCTGGCGAAAAAGCTGCATTGAAGATGCCGGCGGCTGGGACGGCAATATTTTAAGCGAAGACCTTGATCTCTCCTACAGGGCTCAATTAAAGGGTTGGAAACTTACCTATGTACACGAGGTTGTGGTTCCGGCTGAGCTGCCCTCTACCATGGATGCATTCAAGGTACAGCAGGCACGGTGGACCAAAGGCATCCTGCAGGTTTGCCGGAAGAATGGCAGACAGGTGGCACTGTCCGGAGAACCGTTTAGCAAAAAGCTGCATTCATTTTTTCATCTTACCAGCAGTTTTGTTTTTCCCTGCCTGCTGATCTCCAGCCTGCTCACCATACCCCTCCTGTTGTTGCGACATACAGCCCCGGAATTTATTACCCTAACCAATGCCGCAGCAATCGGTGGCATTAACCTTTTGCTGCTGACGCTTGTCTTTTACCATGGACAAAAAGAAAATAAGGATAGATGGTTTTGGCTGTATTACCCGGCCTTTATGGTGGTATATATGGGCCTATCGGTGCAGAATACATTTTCCGTTTTGCAGGGCATGTTTGGCAAAACATCAGCCTTTATCCGTACGCCGAAATATGCTACGCAACAGGCAGCCAGCACCTCCTATTTTCTGAAAAAAGAAAACAGCACACTCCTTGCGGAGTTGGTTCTGTTTTTCTATTTTCTGGGTGGTGTCGGCATCAGCATTTACCTGCAGGATTATTTCTACCTCATGCTGTTTGTGTTTATGCTGGCCGGATTGGGCACCCTGCTTTACCATTCCATCACCATTCGCTGGCGGTGGCGTTTTAGTCTTCCAAAACCCATCTGGCTGCGGTCAGTCTTTGCGCTGCAGGGCCAGGAGTCCAACCACGGCAAGACCAGCCAATAACAAGGGAAGTTTGCGTTTGATACCGGTATTGAAATAGGTTTCCCAGCCCCCGCTGATGCTCGTGCCATAGGGTACCGTGGAAAGGATATTACCGCTGGTGGTTTCTGATTCCGGCGCCCCTTTCAGATACGTACGGATAACCATCCCCGTCATATCGCGACTGAAACCGGGGAAAAGCGCATAGGCCATCTTTAGAAATATAGCTGCACTGCCAATCGCCTTTTTCTTTTTCGGATGCAGCAGCAACGAAATCACCGCCCGGGCCACCCTTTGGGGATCATACACCGGTGGGGCGGGTTGAATATGCTTGCCGGTATAATTGGCCGCATGCTGCATGCCCGGTGTGTCCAAAAATCCCGGGTACAGGTCACAGATATGAATGTCCGGGAAGGCATGCAACTCTCCTTTCAGGGCTTCAAAAAACCCACGAAGGCCGAATTTGCTGGCACAATAGGCTGCCATATAAGGTGTGGCAATCCAGCCGCCAACCGAAATATTGTTGATCAGGGTTCCGTATCCCTGCTGTTTGAATATGGGCAACACAGCCTGGGCGCCGTGCATATATCCCAAAAGGTTGGTGCGAATCACATCCTCGTTTACTTCCGCCGGTATTTCATCCAGCGTACCGGCTGCCAGCACACCGGCATTGTTGACCCAGGCATCAATGCGGCCAAATTTTGCTATGGTATTATTTGCCAGCGCCTGAATGGCCTGTCCATCTTTTACATCACACAGTTCCACATGGGCAGTGCCGCCAAACGCTTCACAATCGGCAGCCACTTCTTTTAAGGCTTCCTCCCGCCTTGCAGCCAGTACTACTGTGGCACCCCGCTTTGCCAGCTCCAGTGCCATAGCCCTTCCGGCGCCGCTGGAGGCACCGGTAATTACAACCACATATTGTGCTAAGGTTATTTCATTTCTTTGCATGCAAACATTTCATCAATTAATACGCCAGCCAGCCCTTAGGGGAATCAGCTATGTACTATTGATGTATGTAGGTTGAAGAAGGGATCGAATCCAATAGAAAATAAACCTTCCTACCCACCATTCACCTCTCATCCCTCACCATTCCATCGTATCTTGGAATCGAACACAAACACATGAAAAAGATCCTCTTCCTCTCCCTCCTGGGATTTGTTCAAATAGGCCTGCAGGCACAGGTTTACCAAACAGAATCGCCCCTGGCGCATACCTATTCCATTGTAGCCAGGGACCCCGAAACCGGGGAGCTGGCGGTAGCGGTGCAAAGCCACTGGTTTTCGGTGGGTACAGCAGTTAGCTGGGCCGAAGCCGGTGTGGGAGCCATTGCCACACAATCGTTCACCAACAAATCCTTCGGGCCTCGCGGATTGGCCCTGTTGAAAAGCGGCCTCACGGCACAGCAGGCATTGGACAGCCTGCTGGCCACCGACGAAGGGCGGGAGGTGCGGCAGGTGGCCATTGTGGATACCATGGGTAACGTTGCCGTACACACGGGAAAAGGCTGTATTGAATTTGCAGGGCATTTAAAAGGCGCCCAGTTTTCCGTGCAGGCCAATATGATGCTGACCAATAAAGTGCCTGCCGCCATGGCCGCTGCCTTTGAAAAAAGCAAGGGCAGGCCGCTGGCCGACCGCATGTTGCTGGCCTTGGAAGCCGCCGAAAGCAGCGGTGGCGATATTCGCGGCAAACAATCGGCTGCCTTGCTCGTGGTTCCGACACGGTCAAAAGGGGAACCCTGGAATGAACGGCTGGTGGACCTGCGGGTGGAGGATGCTGCCCTGCCCCTGAAAGAGCTGCGCCGGTTGTACACCCTTCAGGTTGCCTACGAGCATATGAATGCCGGTGATGTGGCCGTGGAAAAAGGCGACATGCCAAAAGCAATGGAAGCCTACAACACTGCCATGAAAATGTTTCCGCAAAACCTGGAGATGCAATACTGGACCGCCATTACCCTGGCCAACAAGGGAGAGGTCACCAAAGCTGCTGCCATGCTGAAGCGCATTTACCTGAAAGATAAAAACTGGAAAGATCTGACAAGGCGCCTGCCCAAAGCCGGCCTGCTGACCGTGAAGGACGCAGACTTTCAAAAGCTGATCAACCCCTCCTTATAGCGATAGAGAAGGTTACAGGCAGGATTGCTGCCTGTATTTTTATCCTGTTAAGATAACCGCTCCGGGATCCTACCGGTCGTCTTTTTCAAAGGCCTGTTCCAGCGACCAGGGTCCGTTGCCTACAATGGCAAATAGCACCAGCAACGCCAACACCACCAGCGTCAGGAGCAGGCTGCCAAAATGCTCGGTCACATCCCAGTTCACCATAAATATGGCTCCCACCAGTATCGGTAATTGCACAATGCAGGAGAGCCGGGTAAGCAGGCCAATGGCAATAAGAAAGCCGCCGGCAATATGCGCAAAGATGATGTAGTGGGTAAGCAGGAGAAGTAAAAAACCGCTGAACGAAACCTGGCGGGCAACAAGGGCCGAAAGCGTATTGCTGTTGTTGGCAAACTCCACGCCTTTTATAATAAGGAAAACACCCAACGCTATACGCACTATGTCCAGGTAACGGGGATGATGGGATTCGCCCCACTGTTCTATACGCTGAATGGCATTCATATAGCAATGTTTTAAATGAAGAAATAAAGAGCTTTCACAAAGATAGCCTCTTTCGGCAGGATGTGGCACAATGCCGGTTCCTCTCCAATGCCCGTCCCTTTTTGTTTGTAGCCGAACTTCAGCCTATAATTCAACTGTGTTTTGTGTGCAAAAACACTACAGTATCTGCAAATCACCCTACAGGAAAAGGCTATTTTGTCAATGGAACCAGCAAGTTTGCAAATTGATAATAACCGGATGTAGGAAACCTGTCAAAAGTTTATCGCTTCCTGTTTACCTTCACAAAAAAGGGATTTATCAATGTACCGTGAAGCGATCAATACCTCCGACCAGGCACTGGTTCACCTGGCCTTTCATTGCTGTCTCAAGGATGGCGAAATGCAGGAAGAAGAACTGGATTTTATTTCCGCCTCCTTTGTGGCCAAAGGCGTTAACAAGGAACTGAACCTGAAAGAAGAAATGAAATCTTACCAGTCGTATTACAGGCAGATTTCGGATGAAACGGGCTATCTTATTTTCCTCATTCATGCCATTGATGCGACTTACCGGATGGCCCTGTTTGCTTTTTGTGCGGAGATTGTTTACCGCAACAACCGTGTGTCGTTTGGTGAAGAGATCCTGCTGAATAAGCTAGCCGGCCTGCTGTATGTGAACGAAGCAGAAAGCATGGCGGTGCAGCGGTTGCTGCACGAAATGTACCAGGTGGAAGTGGCGAACCGGTTTTAACTACGATCCGCTCCTGTCCTTTATTAAAAAACTGGTTTTCGTTTTTCACAACAGAATGCATTTTTCATCCAAACCTTAAAACGAAACGGCGATGGAATTTGTTGACTACTATAAAATTCTCGGCATCGACAAAAACGCTTCGGACGATGAGGTGAAAAAGGCCTACCGCAAACTGGCCCGCAAGTATCATCCCGACCTGAACCCGAATGATGCCGAAGCCCACAAACGTTTCCAGCAGATCAACGAGGCCAATGAAGTGCTGAGCGACCCGGAAAAGCGCAAAAAATACGACCAGTACGGCAAGGACTGGAAACACGCCGAACAGTTTGAACAGGCCCGCAAACAACAGCGCGGTAGCGGTTATCCTAATTTTGGCGAAGGGGAATATGGCGGCCATTTCAGCTCCGACGATTTTGATGGTTTCTCCGATTTTTTTCAGTCCATGTTTGGCGGTGGTGGCCACCGGCAAAGTCGTACTGGCTTTAAAGGCCAGGATTACCAGGCAGAATTGGTACTGGGACTTCGGAATGCCGCCGCCACCCACCAGCAAACGCTTACCATCAACGACAAAAAAGTACGCATTACCATCCCCGCCGGTGCGGAAGATGGCCAAAAGATCCGGCTCAAGGGATACGGTGCACCCGGTGTAAACGGCGGCCCTGCCGGAGACCTTTACATAACCTTCCGGGTAAAGGAAGACCCCACATTTAAAAGGCTGGGAAATGATCTTTACACCACGGCAATCCTAGACCTGTACACGGCTGTATTGGGCGGCGAAACCACCGTGGACACCCTGGAAGGAAAAATAAAGCTGAAAGTGGCGCCGGGCACCCAAAACGACAGCACGTTACGAGTGAAAGGAAAAGGTTTCCCGGTGTATAAAAAGGAAGGAGAAAAGGGCGACCTCTATGTTCGCTTTCACATCAGCATTCCCACAACGCTTTCCGAAAAAGAAAAAGAGCTTTTCGGCCAACTGGCCCGTTTACAAAAATAACCTGCCATGGAAGAAACCCATTTTTATTCGGCCCAGGCCTTTTGCCGGCATCACCAGATCGAGATCACGTTTGTACAGGCCCTGCGTGACTACGGCCTGGTGGAAGCAGAAGCAACGGAAGACGACCTGCTGCTTTCGCCGGCACAACTGGAGGCGCTGGAAAAATTGGTGCGCCTGCATTATGACCTTCACATCAACCTTGAAGGCATCGATGCCATTTACCACCTGCTCAGTAAAGTGGAAAGCCTGCAGCAGGAAGTAAACAGTTTGCGGACCCGGTTGCGCTTGTACGAAGGCAAGATTTAACAAAAGCAAAATCAATTTTCGGCGCACCAATGGCTCGACAAATTTTGCCTGAGCGGCGCTGTAAATTGATGAATGGTTTTTAAAAATTAAACCGGCGACAGTTTGTTTTTCGCAAAGGCAGTTTCCCCAAATTTTAAGAACTGCTTAAGGTGGACCCGGCCATAAAAAAGTGAATTTTGCCCGATGCCACCGTATCTGCGCAAAGCGCTTTTTCTCCTTTTTTTATCCCTGGCTTTTGCTACCGGCCTGCAGGCCCAGGTTGTAAAGGTTTATGGAAAGATCACCAACAGCAAAATGGAACCGCTGGCTAACGTTAGCGTACACCTGAAAACCTCCTCCGTGGGAACGCTTTCCAAAGATGACGGCAGCTACGAGCTGTTTATTTCCAAAGGCACCTATGAGATTGTAGTGAGCATGGTGGGTTACAAAACCACTATTCTTCCTGTGGTGGTGAACGAGGAGATTCTGCAGAACGTTATTCTCCAGGACGACGAAGAAAAGACCACGCTGTCGGAGGTGGTGATCAAAGTTAAACTGAAGGACCGCGCCGACGAGATCATGAAAACCCTGGTGGAGAAAAAAGACAGTGTGAGCAGCGTGGTGAAATCCTATTCTTACAAAGCCTATATAAAGGCAGTGCAGCAGGACTCTACGTTTACCGGGAAAGGCCAGGAAACGGCCGAACCCACCGTTTCCGTCATCAAAGAAATTCTGTTGAAGGTGGACAAGGATGCCGCCAACCGTATCAAAGAAGAGCGGCTGGGTGTAAAAACAAGTGGTCCCGATAAGCTATTGTTTTATACCACCACCACCGATGGGGATTTTAATTTTTACAACAACCTTATTTCGGTTCCGCGTATCTCCCCTACCCCATTTGTATCGCCGGTAAGTAATACAGGGTTGATTGCCTATAAATTTAAAACCATCCGCATTGAACGCCGCGGCCGCGAAAAGCTGTACACCATTTCGGTAAAACCCCGGGCCCTCACCAACGCCACGGTGGAAGGCGAACTGACGGTTTCGGACAGCACCTGGAACATTCTGTATGTCCGGTTTCGCTTTCCGCAATACCACCTGCAGGAGCACTCATTTTTCGAAGTGGAACAGCAGTACGATTATTTCGACAACAGGGCCTGGATGCTGAACCAGCAGAAATTCACCTATTATGCCGATGGCCGCAACAAGCGCATTACGGGCCAGACGGTTGTAAATTATTCCGATTATGAACTGAATAAAACCTTTCCCCGCCGGCATTTTGGCAATGAGGTGAGCCTGACCACGGAAAAGGCCTACCACCGCGACAGTGCCTTTTGGAAAGAAGCCCGCCGCGAGACCCTGTCGGCACGGGAAGCTGATTTTATCCAGTACCGCGATTCGCTTTTTGCCATTACGCAAACGGAACGCTATAAAGATTCCATTGCCGCGGAGATCAGCCGCATTACCTGGAAGAAGATCGGCTTTTTTGGCCAAACGCTTTACAACCGGCAGAAAGAGCGGAGCTGGTACCTTCCGCCGCTCATCTCCCTTTATTCGCCCTTTGCCTTTGGCGGCGGCCGGCTGAATGCCTCTATCGGGTATGGGAAGTTTTATCCCAGCCGGAAAAACCTGTTTGTCAACGCCAGCCTGAGTTATGGCCTGCGCAACAAAGACGTGAACGGATCCTTCGACATCAACCGCATGTACAACCCCTTCAACCGGGGGTATTATACCATCACGGCCAAGCGGGAGTTCCAGTTTATTTTCGAAGGCGATGCCTACATCAACATGATCAAGCGGAGTAACATTTACCTGAACAACGAAGTGGGTATCGGGCATGGCCTGGAGCTGGCTAACGGCCTTTTCCTGCGCAATGAACTGGGCATGGCCCTGCGCCGGTCGGTAAGCAATTACAAAACCGGAAAGCTGGTGGACAGCCTGCTGGGCGATGTGCTGGACAACAACCAGCCCATTCCGTTTGAGCCTTACAATGCCCTGTACGGAAAGGTGCGGCTGGAGTACACGCCGTTTCAGCAATACCGCCGAGAACCGCTGGAAAAGATCATCCTCGGATCGAAATGGCCAACCCTGTTCGTGGAATGGCGCAAAGGCATACCGGGCATACTGGCTTCGGATGTGGACTTTGACTACCTGGAGGCAGGCCTTCAGCAGCAGATTAATATGGGGCTGCTGGGCGTATCGCGGTACACGGTAAAAACAGGGAGTTTTTTAAACACAAAGGACCTTAGGCTGATCGATTACAAATTCCAGCGCCGGGGCGATCCTTTCCTGTTCATGAACCCGCACAATTCCTTCCAGGCCCTGGACTCTACCTTTCATACTATCAAAGGGTTTTACGAGGGCCACCTGGTGCACGAGTTCAACGGCTTTTTGCTAAACAAAATTCCCCTGCTGAAAAAGCTGCAACTCCGGGAAATTGCCGGTACCGGGTTTTTAATTACCCAGGAACGGAACCTGCGTTATGCCGAACTGTTTTTTGGCGTGGAAAGAGCGTTCCAGTCGCCCTTTAATCCCCTGGATAAATTTAAGGTAGGCATTTACGTTACCACCTCGGTGGCCAACCAGTTCAGCAACCCTATCCAGTTTAAGGTGGGCTTTACAACTTGGGACAAGCGCCGGGGCAAATGGTTCTAGGATTACCAGCATTTTTGAAAGCTAACGTCCGGATTTATTTGGGGCTAGCCTTTTCAAAGAACGGATTTTTGAGGTACCTGTTGGCCAAGATAAGCAGCCCTTGTGGGGACAGGTAGTGTTTGCCGCCAGTTTGTACCCTTTTGGCCCTTTCTGTCCTCTTTTCCCCATTTTTGTACCCGCTTGCCCCCTGTTGCCCTTATTCGTCCCTCTTTGCCCCCAATTGCCCCGTTTTGCCCATCGTAATTTTTCCTGGGAAGTTTACCCCTTTCTTCGGATGTTCTTCGGTGCTGCTTCGTACCCTCTTCGGTACCGCTTCGGTGTCAACCGAAGACCATCCGAAGAAACACCGAAGAAGGTACGAAGCGGGTACGAAGAAGACAGGGAGAAAACGCCTGCCGGCAGCGGCAAATTTGCAAGCAATGGAAAGGTTGGGATCAGGAAAGATTCGGGCCTGTATTCCCCTGGCATTCTTTTGCCATGCATCTGCTGGTGAAAGGAATTGACATTCGTTACATCAAAGACCTGTTGGGGCATGTTAGCATAAAAACGACCGAGCGGTATTTACATGTGAAAAAGGAAGAATTAATTACCATTGTTAATCCACTGGACGCTCTTTATGCGGGCAAAAGCCGGGAAGGGTAGATTGGATTAACGAAACCCTTCTATCCAAAAAACGAAAGGGGTAAGTAATGAACCTGAGCAAGTTAGAAAAATAATGTAGTTTCGGCTTATTCGTTAATACTACTGTTGGCTGAAAGGATATCGCCGGTTCGTTTATTTTGATAAGCTTTATAGATTCGACATGCGTCTTTCCGTGATTGTATTTTTTGGAATTGCCTCACTTGTGTTCAGTTGCTGCAAAGAACAGGACACAAATTCTTGTGAAGGAATGATGCCACCTAAAGCTGAATTTGCTTTCAAGGAACAGTTAAGTGATACTGCTTTTTATGCTGATACCATTTTTAGGGACAATTATGTCAACTTTGTAGCACTAAAGCCTTATCAATCCACGCTTTGGAAAATTGGCTCTGACCCAAGAGAGTTTAGCTCTTCCGACTTTTCTTTAAGTTTTTTTAATTTGTTGGGAACGATTAATGTTCAATTCGTGAGCAGGGCTACCCCTAATACGCGATGCTTTCCACAAGATAGCGGTATATACAAGGGTGTAAAAACGCTAACTGTTGTCGAGCAAGTCGATAAATCTGTTCTTACGATTAGTCCTATGGTGGGACATTACAAAGGAGCGTTTACTACAAGCCAGAACGATACATTCACCGTCAGGGTTGATTACTTTGACAGTTCTAAATATGATGTAAGTATTGTTGGCTCAAAAAACTTTTATTATATCAGCAACTTCCCTAAAGGATTCAGGGACACTACCAGTGAAAAAGCTAGGCAATATCCAGAACTAAGTTATGGTCAAATGCCTGAGATGGGCTACAAGTCCTGTCAATTTGGTAATGGTAGCAACATTCTTTCTGGAAGGAGCTTTGCTGAACTCGTTTCTGATACCTTGAAGATTTATTATTTACATCCAAAAACAGGCAGAAAAATATTTGTTGGAACACGCATTTAGCTTTTAACCCTTCAGCCAACATGAACTGTGTAAATTTCCAAGAAAAAAATACAGTTTTTAGGGCCTGACGGACGCATAGTTAGGTTGGTAGAGCGTTTCTGCTTTCATGACGGCAAACACTTGTTTCAACAATTTGTTGCA
>JACJGO010000058.1 GCA_014163555.1 Flavisolibacter longurius | reverse complement strand
AACCGTTAGCGGCAAGCAACCAAAACCATTACTAAAGCACAATCATTGAGAAAACCCTATAAATACCATTTAAGACCAGGCTACGGTTCGGACGAATTGCTCTTGGAGTTTCTTCTTGCCAGCACAGACACTGAATTTGACAAAGACCTTTTTGCAGCTTTAAAGGATATTAATCCTAAAGTTGACACAGTCGAAAATTTGTGGATGAATGATGAAGTTTTATTGCATGTATCATCTGACAAAGGAACATTTACCTTATCAAAAGACATTTGGGATTTTGCATTTATTATGGCTGAAAACAATCAGCACTGCATAAAACTTATTGATGAAATCCTCACCGGACACAACTTGTTTGAAAAAGAAGAAGTGAACTTAAAGGATTATAAGAACGTAAAGAACTAAGCCAGCCGCCAACACAGGTTTGCCAAAATAGCGGCTGACGAACTACATTTAAACTGTAAACACTAATCAACGGCAAAGCAAAAGTGAAGCTGCATATTTACAAATTCCGCTACTTCGGCAAGCCTCTCTCCGTTA
>JACJGO010000057.1 GCA_014163555.1 Flavisolibacter longurius | reverse complement strand
CGTTAGCCGCTACAGATGAAAACACTCCAATTCATAGAAAAAGTGCGAAAAGGTGGACTTGGAAAAAGTGAAGTTCATTACCAGGACATAATGATTGATGGGCAATCCCTCCTGGATATATTAGAGAAAGGAGGCGAAGATTTGGTTGCTCCCTTCGGCAAAGTTTATATACCAGCTTATGCCGAGAAAGTCATGCGCATTTTTCAGTTAAGAGAAGTCTCTGACTTAGATGACAAACGGGTGATGTTTTATGTCTGCCCAGAGTGCGGTGATATTGGGTGTGGAGCAATCACAGGAAAAATCGTCGAGGAAGGTGATAAAATTATATGGTTCGATTTCGCTTATGAAACTGGGGCTGGCATAGAAGAACAATTAGAGCAGGTAAGTCCTATAGAATTTGAAAGAGATGCTTATTTCAAGGCCCTTGATAGCCTCCGATGAGCAGCGGCCAACAAAGTATTGCCAAAAGCAGGGCGACACAACACTAATAAGCTCACGATAAAATGTAAACAGTATAACTTTATTCACCTTCAGGAATGCCAAGTCCTTGCCTTCAGCAATACCTGATACGTT
>JACJGO010000056.1 GCA_014163555.1 Flavisolibacter longurius | reverse complement strand
AACGGTTTACAGCTTTAAGCAGTTGCGGCAGTCATTGTTCTTCAGCCTCACTACTGCACTAAAGCTTCATAAAGATATTTGGTTAAGCCTTTGCGGTCAAGCCGCAATTGCTTAAAGCTGCTGTTAGCGGTAGTGTCATTTTGGTGGTGCTGCTTTGGTCCTTTGCGGTAACCATGAGAGCATTTCCTGTATAGTGTCCCTGTCCTCGTCCATGTCGGTCCAGCCCTTTTGTGAATACATTTCTCTGACGATGTATGGACTGTAAACCTTTTCCAACCGCCAATTCGTTATAAATGCTGATGGCATTATCAAAATGATAAACCGTTTTGACTTTCTATGCCTGCCAATCACTTTGATGTTTTCATAAGCATCTCCCCACATTGGTGGGAAGCAATAGACCTTTGTGTTTGGTGAAAAGTGTTTTGTCCCTCGTTTAAGTTCTTTGTTCTCTCCATAGTAGTGCTGGTCAACAACGTTTCCAACTATGCTCCAAACGAACTTAATATCGCTAACTGGTCGATGATGCTTAATCAAAGGAATCTTTGTACTTCCTTCAGCAGGAAGTGAACGTTTTGCGAGTATCTTTCTTATCCATCCAAACATTTTTGAGGGTATTAATTACCGCTAACG
>JACJGO010000055.1 GCA_014163555.1 Flavisolibacter longurius | reverse complement strand
GTTAGCCCACATATTAAAACGACTTGACCTCACTTGCAAGGCTTGACTTTGAAGCTCTGGAAAAAAAGTCCATTAAGGAATACTTTCAAACAATCGAAACCACACTTAATGCAGACAATCCAGCCGATGAACTTACACATCTTTTTACTGACAAACCTTTCGCCGACACAAAGCCTTATCTGACAAGAAGAAAATTAATTCCCAATGACATCAGATTTGAACAAATTGAACTCGTTTATGAAACTCCTAAGAAAGTAAAAGCCATAGTTTGGGACCTCAAAATTCTCCTCTCTCAATTGGTTGACATTTTTGGAAAACCTATTATTCATAATGAGCCTTATAGTGATTCGACGGCTTTTGCATTTAAAAGCGATAATCCACATATAGAGATTATTAAAACAAGACCCCCTCAATGGTTGACACAACTCAAGGACAAAAATGGCTATAGTTATCAAGAAGGAAACCAACGCATAGAACTGGTTGACCCTGAATTTCCTTTATTCAATTTAGCCTTACTTCTTTACCATACGTGGGCTAACATCGGCTTGCTGCTATGCTGGCTGACAATACGCATCATTATCATTTGCTTCGCTTATCAGCAGCAGTTCCAGCCTACATTACGCTATTGAGCAACAGAATATATTTTGTACTTTGGTTCTTCAATCAGCTTCAGTTGCCAGGCTTACAATTATAAAATTCCAGCACAGCAGCAAGCCGTTCCTCGTTA
>JACJGO010000054.1 GCA_014163555.1 Flavisolibacter longurius | reverse complement strand
GGCCAACAAAGTATTGCCAAAAGCAGGGCGACACAACACTAATAAGCTCACGATAAAATGTAAACAGTATAACTTTATTCACCTTCAGGAATGCCAAGTCCTTGCCTTCAGCAATACCTGATACGTTGGCTGCAACCGTAAAATGACACTCCGCAATTGCATCATATCATTTATTTGTGCGACTTTGGTAGGTTCATGCACAGGACAATCAAGTAAGGTGAAACAAGCTAATCTTGACACTTTACAACAAGAAGTTCCAAACGAACTCCTTTTGGCTTGTGAGACAGGGAATGGCAAGTGTGACACGATAAAAGTCGTCAGACAACAATTACAACAACCCGTGAAAGTAATATTTCCCAATGGCGGTACAGAGACAGAAATTCGGTTGTTTGACACATCATCCTTTGCAAAATACATCAACCGCTTTCCTGAGACTGATAACAATTTGTTTATTAGACGTGACCATACTTTTATGGACAGAAAACCGTCATTAGACATGAGCAATCTTGCCGACGGAAATTATGTCGTTCATATGACAGCTTGTGAAGTCGGTGGTTTCTATAAACTTGAACTAAAAACTCAAGGTCGGTGACATTATATCAATTTAAGGAACAAAACTATTGTTTGTGCATTACCTCTCATTGACAAAGAACGGCAGCAGCCAACATGAACTGTGTAAATTTCCAAGAAAAAAATACAGTTTTTAGGGCCTGACGGACGCATAGTTAGGTTGGTAGAGCGTTTCTGCTTTCATGACGGCAAACACTTGTTTCAACAATTTGTTG
>JACJGO010000053.1 GCA_014163555.1 Flavisolibacter longurius | reverse complement strand
GGGGTGGAGCTGACGCTGGCTTTGCGCAGGCTATATGGGGAGTCGGCTGTGATTGCCTCGGACCTTCGGGAGCAAAATCCGCTCTTGCAGGGTACGGGGCCGTACGTGAGCCTGGATGTGATGAACAAAGAAATGCTGCACGTGCAGGTAATAAGGCAGGGGGTGACGCAGATCTATCTGCTGGCAGCCATTCTTTCGGCTACCGGGGAAAAGAACCCGGGCCTGGCCTGGCACCTGAACATGCAGGGGCTTTTAAATGTGCTCGACATTGCCCGCGAAGAAAAGCTCTCCAAGGTCTACTGGCCCTCCTCCATTGCTGTGTTTGGGCCCACCTCCCCCAAGCGGGACTGCCCACAGAAAACCATCATTGAGCCCACCACCGTCTATGGCATCTCCAAGTATGCAGGGGAGTTCTGGTGCCACTACTACTTTAACAAGTACGGCGTGGATGTCAGAAGCCTGCGCTACCCGGGGCTGATCTCTTATAAGTCCGCACCGGGCGGGGGTACCACCGATTATGCCGTGGAGATCTTTCACGAAGCGCTGGAAGAGGGGCACTACACCTGCTTTTTGGAAAAGGACACCTACCTGCCGATGATGTACATGCCGGATGCCATTCGGGCCACCATTGAACTGATGGAGGCACCTGCAGAAAAGATCCGGGAACGCACTTCCTATAACCTCTCAGCCATTTCGTTTTCCCCCGAGGAAATCGCCACAGAGATCAAAGGGCATATCCCGGAGTTTACCATTGATTACAAGCCCGACTACCGGCAGGCCATTGCCGATTCCTGGCCCGG
>JACJGO010000052.1 GCA_014163555.1 Flavisolibacter longurius | reverse complement strand
TAGAGCTTATCTCAAAAATGGTTTTGAATAGGTATGGGCTTTGTGGATAGGGATGGAAAAGTGTGTGATGCAAGGTGGTGTTTGGTTGAGCGATGGTGAATGGGCAGCGGTAAGCGATCTGCTTCCAAGACAAAAGAGAAGAAAAGATGGTAAGGGCAGGCCGCGGCGCGATCCGAGGGAGGTCCTGAACGGTATTGTATACATTTTGTTTTCTGGTGCTCCCTGGCATCTGTTGCCTTCCGAGTATCCTCCTTACCAGACCTGCCACCGGTACTTTCAAGTTTGGACCAAAGCAGGGGTGTTTAGAAAGATGCTTGCCAGGTTAAGTGCCTATCATAGCCGAAAGAGTAAAAGAAAGCCGACCGCCTACATCGATGGCTCTTTTGCCACGGCAAAAAAAGGGGGCCAGGCGTAGGGAAAACAAAGCGGGGCAAGGGCTCTAAGGTAATGGCTATCACCACGAAAGGCAGTCGGCCGCTTGCCCTTTCTGTGTTTTCGGCCTCGCCCTTTGAAACAAAGCTGGTAAAACAAACCATCAGGGAGCGTTTCAGCAGGGCACGTATCGGGAAGTTGGTGGGTGACCGGGCTTATGACAGCGATCCTTTGGATAAGGAATTGAAAAGACAAGGCGTTGAGCTCATTGCACCGCACAAGCGAAACAGAAAACGAAACAAAACCCAGGATGGACGAAAGCTCAGGGCCTACAAAAAGCGCTGGACTGTTGAGCGGTTCTTTGCATGGTTGCAAAATTTCAGGAGATGTTTAGTCAGGTGGGAGCGAAAGCAAGAAAACTTCCAGGCATTTATCTACCTCGCTGCCATCATTATGCTGTTAAGATATTTTTGAGATAACCTCTA
>JACJGO010000051.1 GCA_014163555.1 Flavisolibacter longurius | reverse complement strand
TGAAGCGTATGTACGCCAACCTGGCGATGGATAACGAGATTCTCAGAGACCTGTTCACAAAAAAAGGTTGGGCCCTGCCACCAAAAGGCAATTAACCGAGGAGATAGTTTGTGAGCGTAAGATTCCAGTGAGCAGGGCCTGCAAAATTGTAGCATTACCACGTTCTCAGTTTTACTATAGCTCTGTAAAGAATGATTCAGAAGTAATCGATGCTTTGCAGGAACTTGCTTTTAAGCATCCAACCTATGGCTTTCGGAAGTTGTTTGCTTACCTCAGACGAGCAGGCAAAGTATGGAACCACAAAAGGGTATATAGGGTTTATAAGCGGTTGAAGTTAAACAAGAAGCGAAAAGGCAAGCGAAGACTACCAGCCAGAGTAAAACAGCCCTTGCAGCAGCAAACAGCCGTGAATAAGGTTTGGTCAATGGATTTTATGAGCGACAGCATGGTGGGCGGCAGAAGATTCCGAACGTTCAACGTCATGGATGATTGCACAAGGGAAGCGCTGGCCATTGAGGTGGATACATCACTTTCTTCAAAAAGAATTATCAGAACCCTAAACAGAGCTATCGATATGCACGGCAAACCAACTGCTGTACGGGTGGACAACGGACCGGAATTTACCTCCAACGACTTTGAACTGTGGGCAAGGGAAAAGCGAATCACCATCCAGTATATACAACCAGGAAGACCGATGCAGAACGGCTACATTGAACGATTTAACCGGCTATATAGGGAAGCAGTCTTGGATGCTTACCTGTTCTTTGATCTGTACCAGGTAAAGCAATTAACAGCTGAATGGATGGAAGAATATAACCAAAGAAGACCACATGAAGGATTGAACAACTTGACTCCTGTGGAGTGGAAAAACAAAACAATTCAAACCGAAAATACTCTAACAACTACTGTCTGAGAAAAGGGGTACTTACA
>JACJGO010000050.1 GCA_014163555.1 Flavisolibacter longurius | reverse complement strand
CAACGGCTGAACAACCGTTTTATCTGGTTTAAAAAGTGGGTGCTGGAACGCCAGACATTTAAAACCCTCAGCCGCGATAGCGGTCTTTCCATCGACACGCTTCAGCGGACTTTCTATGCTTTTTTGGGGCAGGCACCAAGCGTCAGGATCCGAAAGCGGCCGCATGTCCACCTGCGGCTGGACGCCACCTACTTCGAGCAGTTTTGCCTGCTCTGCTACCAAGACCATGAAGATGGCTATACACAACTCATCCGCTTTACGGATGGAGAACATTACCGCGAGATCAAAGAAGACCTGGACAACCTCATTAAACTGGGCGTGCACATCGAAAGCATTACCACAGACGGGCATAAGAGTATGCTCAAAGCTATCCGGAAGTCTTTGCCTGATGTGCCGGCCCAACGCTGTCTTGTCCACATCCAGCGAATGTGTCTGCTATGGCTGACAAGGTTTCCCAGGCATCAGGCCGGTGGGGAGCTGAGGACTTTGGTATGGATGCTTCTACGCATAAAAACAGAGAATGACCGTCTTTACTGGACAGCGGCGTTGCACCACTGGTACAGCCGCCACGAAGTCTACCTCAAGGAGAAAACCTTCCACGAGCCCACGGGCAGGTATTGGTACACACATAAACTACTGAGGCGTTCTTACTTCACCATCAAAAGAGCCCTGCCCAACATGTTTCATTACTTGTCCAATCCAAAGATCCCTTCCACTACAAACGGCATTGAAGGCTTCTTCTCGCATCTGAAAAACCACCTCGACCTGCATCGGGGATTGACTGTGAAGCACCGCATTGACTTTATCAAGTGGTATGTATACCTCAGCAACGACAAATGAGTTTTTTGAGCCATAAAGCACGCCGGTAAATAAAAAGAGCAGCACACTTTCGTGACTGCTCCCTTACCGTTTGTGCGTCAGTCCTATTGCTGGCAGGTTGCTCTCCAGCAGCGCCTGCGTCCCCTTCGAACTGACAAGGCGATTATAAACCTATTTGATGAAAAAACCACCAACCATTTTTCAGTACATTACC
>JACJGO010000004.1 GCA_014163555.1 Flavisolibacter longurius | reverse complement strand
AGCAGTTCCAGCCTACATTACGCTATTGAGCAACAGAATATATTTTGTACTTTGGTTCTTCAATCAGCTTCAGTTGCCAGGCTTACAATTATAAAATTCCAGCACAGCAGCAAGCCGTTCCTCGTTAGCGGTAAGCAAAAGACATTCACTTTGAGCAGGATTTGGAATTACATCGAGCCTTGGATTGACAGACAGCAATTTGCTTTTACGAAATTTTCTGTTTTAGTAGGAATTTGGTTTTTGTATTCCACAATTACAAAAGACAAAGTTGCTTCTTCTGCTGATTTGCGTTCGGTGGAAGGAACGTTGTCGAGATACTCATTTACCAATGCTGAAAGAGCAGAAAACTATACTACATAAGGCTTGATGAATATTCATCCACATTTCAAATCCCGGCAGACTTCTTGTCTTCGTTTGACAAGAGGAACTTTGAGGCAAATGCAATTATTGGACAAGAGCTATCATTGAAGATTTCAAAATTTGATGAGAAAAAATTAAAGGAACCCAATAGCAAGCTTTTCATTTACGACTTGCAGCAAGAAAGCTCCAAGTTTATAAATGGTGAAGCTACAATTAGACAGGAGAATAGCCCAATGTTCTACTATGCAGGGACAGGATTTATATTGGCGGGAATAGGATATTATTTCTTTCGGAAGCGACAGTTACGCAGAGCCTACCGCTAACAGGCGTTTGCCAATATAACAGCTGACACACAATCATTGAGCATTTGTTCTTTAATCAACATTTGAATAACTTACCGGGGCTGACGAAATACTAATGCCGGTACATCGGCAAGCGCTAAAACGTTGTACATATTTTATAACCACAATCCTCTCATCAACAAAGCAAGTAAGCCAATTACTTTTTTTACTGTTTAACAACAGTCACACATGCGCTAAAGCCATAACGTTCCCATAAAAGAATTGCTTTTATATTTATCCTGGAAACAGGATACATGTTCTGATTTTCTATTCTTTAACCATTATGAAACCTGTCTGGCACACCTTCCTGGTCATGCCAGTAACAACTTACGCATGAAAAAAATTTTTTTCCTGTTCTTTCTTTTATTTAGTCTGGTAATCAATGGACAGTTGCCGGTTGACCTCTCCGGTTTCAAAAAAAACAGCGAAGCGAAAGTTTCTGTTCAAGACCAATTATTACAGGTAAACTGGCCTGTTAGCGCAAACGAAAGAGGCCGCATGGTCATCAACCTGAAAAATGGGCAACCGCTTTTCAAAAGCATTCAACTTACCAAAGGAAACACCTCAAAAGAAATTGCCTCCAACCTTGATCCTGTCTTTTTATTGCGGGTTGGAAAAAGAGATTTGATCTCACAAAACGGCTGGAATATATTTTTCGATAAAACCAACAAACTTCCCAGCAAAACCTACCCGGTTGCCTTGCAGAAAAAATCTGTTTCGGTTCACTCGTCCGGATCACGAACCGTTGTAAAGATTTCCCGTGTTGATGCCGGAACCTTCAGTGGCGATCTGGAAATTACGCTATACAACCAAAGCCCCCTTTTTAATGTGGCAGCTGTGGTATCCACTGAAATCGATTCAACAGCGATCCTCTATGATGCCGGTCTTGTCAGCAAAGGACCAGTTTGGAAAAACATTGCCTGGGCAGATACGGAAAACAAACTACAATCCACTGCATACCATGCAGCCGACACGAGCCAAAATGTGCCGGTAAAATACCGTACGATCATCGGTGAGAACAGTTCTGGCAGTTTGGCGGTTTTCCCTTCACCACATCAATATTTTTATCCGCTCGACGAAGCGTTCAACCTGAAGTTTACCTGGTATGGATCCAATTACCGCAAACTGGTTCCGGAGTACGGGATCGGCATCCGGCAAGACCCCATGGGCGATAACCGGTTTGTGCCCTGGTTCAATGCACCACCCCATACAGCACAGCGACTGAACTTTTTTTGCCTGCTGAGCGGCGGTAACGCAGGCAAGGCCTTAACAGCCGTAAAACAGTTTACCAACAGTGACGCTTACACGCCGTTGCCCGGTTATAAAACCATGTCCAGCCATTTTCACAATGAACATGTGATGAATGTGCTGATCCCCGGCAAGCCTTCGCCGGATACACCCAATTTTGTACGGGTGTTCAAAGACCATGGCATTGACATTGTTCACCTGGGAGAGTTTCATTATACGGCACACCCCAAAGGACCCGATGACAAACGGCTGCTGGAGTTAAAAACCTTGTTTGATATGTGCCGCAAACACTCGGACAAGGATTTTCTCCTGTTGCCGGGCGAAGAACCCAATGAATTTTTTGGCGGACACTGGTTGCAGTTTTTTCCCAAGCCGGTTTACTGGATCATGTCGCGTAAGCCGGAAGCACCATTTGTAACAACCGATTCTGTTTATGGAAAAGTGTATCGCATTGGCAACAAGGCGGAGATGCTGAAACTGCTGGAACTTGAAAGCGGGTTGGCCTGGACAGCGCATGCCCGTACAAAAGGCTCAACAGGGTACCCCGACAAATACAAGGAAGAAGCATTCTTTACCTCTGACCATTTTTTAGGCGCTGCCTGGAAAGCCATGCCGGCCGATCTTTCGCAACCCCGTCTTGGCAAACGTGTGCTTGACCTGATGGATGACATGGCCAATTGGGGGCATAAAAAACATGTGATCGCCGAAGCCGACCTGTTTACGGTAGAACCGGAAAATGAAATGTATGCGCATCTCAATGTGAATTACCTGCAAATAGACAAGCTGCCTTCCTTTGGTGAGGGTTGGCAACCGGTTTTGGATGCCATGCGGAAAGGGAAATTTTTTGTTTCCACCGGCGAAGTATTGTTACCGCATTTTACTGTCAATGGGAAAGGTTCGGGTGAAACAGCAAGCATTCATAATGCATGTAAAGACAGGATTGAGGTGGAAGTACATTGGACGTTTCCGCTGCAGTATGCCGAGATTATATCAGGCGATGGCAAAGCGGTGTACCGGGAACGAATCAACCTGGATGCAACAACGGCTTTTGGGAAAAAGAAATTTACGTTTACCACCAGCCTGGCCAACCGCAAATGGGTTCGGCTAGAAGTGTGGGATGCCGCTGTGAACGGGGCCTTTACACAACAAGTATGGCTGAAATAGCCGGCATCCAATCATACGAATAGTAGACAGCATGGAATCAGGAGCAGGGCCGAAACCTTTCACGCTGTTCCTATTCTTCCTTATGTGTTAAGGTTTGGACCTTTTCATTTGGTAATGCACCTGTTTACAGGTGGTTTGCTATAGTTCATTTATAACATCAGGTGTTATCAGACTAAAATTTCACAAGGTCATTTTTTGGAAAGAGCGGGTTGACGGCATGTAGTCAACCTCCTATCTTTAGTCAACATATGCGAATGCGCAAAGCGGTTATACCTGAATTATAATTAATGGCTAAAACATAAAACCTATTTATATGGCTGGAAAACACAGATCCTTTTTCCAGGCTTTCCTTTTTATCGGCTTGCTAGGTTGCAAAACGGGCCAAATGCATTCTTCTGCAAACCCAACAGCGGGCCTGTTTAAAGTTGCCATTCTTTATCCCAACGGGGATGACAAAACCTTTGACATGGATTATTATGAAAAAAAGCACATGCCGATGGTTGCCGGTTTTTTGGGCAGGAATTTAGTTTTCTACGAAATCGACAAGGGCATCTCCGGCCGAACACCAGCGGATAAAGTGCCTTTTGTGGCTGTGGGTTATTTCTATGTTCGGAATGTGGCCGACTATTCGAAAGCCGTTGCGCAAAACAGGGAGGCGATTGTTGGTGACTTTAAAAATTATACAAACATTCAGCCGGTAGTAAACATCAGTGAGATCAGGCAGGTTGTACACAATACCACAAAGTAGCAGATTGAAGTAGGGTGAAGGAATCAGCATGAACAGAAGGTTGCAGGTCACGAAAGGAAACGGTCAAAAAAAGGCCTTTGAAGAGATGAAATGTGAAGGCTACTAAATCCACTTTTGTTTGCCAATTGAATGCAACGGCAGCGCATAAAATTTTCCATAATGAGTCATTCAGTTTCCCTAACTGCTAGCATTTTATGAAAAAGCTATTGCTTTCGATCTTTATCCTGTTTATTCTCATTGCCTGCCGCAGGGCTGCAAACGAAAGGGTACAATTCCCACCGGAAACCCAGAACGGCGCCAATACCTTTGGATGCTATATCGATGGCCAACCCTTTATTCCATTTACCACCTTATTTGGAAACGTTCGTCCTATCAATGTGCACTATACCCCAATCGCAACACCTTATTACAAGGCGGGTTTTCTTTCCATCCAGGGAATTGATGCACGGTATTCGTTAGGGCATGCCGGCTCTGTATTGCTTCAAAAACTAGCCGTGTTTGCAACCGGTGATTATTCGTTGCAACATATAGCTGCCTGCGGAAACCCATATGACTGCGATAGCGGTGGATATTACAATGCCAAAGAAGGCAGGTACTATTTTATAGAAAGTGGTACGCTGACCATTACAAAGCTTGATACGGTAAACAAGATTATCTCAGGACGGTTTTCTTTCATGGCAAAAGACAGTTCAGGAAATAAAAAAGACGTGCAGGGCGGTGTGTTTGATACGCAGTATCGAAATTAATTTTTGTGCAGAAGTCGTTGTCGATCATCTCCCCTCTGCCTGGCATCTTAGATGGCGGCATGTACCTGATACAGCCACCTCTGAATTGAACAACCGTTATTTTTCAACTTTCAGTAATGCAGGATTGTACCACTGTCCTCATGTACAGATTTTATGTAAAGACCTGTATGGGCAAACCATCTACAATTGGATTACAATAAGAGAACGAACGGCAATAGACAACAAAGCGATGAGCCGCTGTGCTGACTTCTAAAATCGTATTGTTACATACCCTGCATCTTTTTCAATTCTTCACCCGAGATCTTCAATACCGTTCCATGCCGTGCACCTTTGGGAAAAGAAACCTTGCCGGAGATATCTATCCAGTTCACTAAATCAGGAGAGGCGACAGCACCATATTTTTTCTCCGTGTACTTATCAAAATACACTACCCACTGCCCGTCGATCTTTACCGCGGTGGGGCCTTCGGCCCAGTAGGTACCGGTGATGGGTGGACCGGCCGCTGAATAAGGCCCGGTGAGATTTTTTGCCGTCGCTACCCTTAGATTTTTCTCCGCCGGTTGGCGGGTTTCGTTTTTCAGGAACATCACCCACTGCCCGCCATCGTGCACAATGGAGGCATCGATCACACTGTAACCGGGGTCGTACAAAACCTTTGGACCGCTCCATTTTTCAAAATCTTTCGTGGTCACGTAATACATCCGGTGATTGTAACGCTGGCCCTCGGCTGAGGTATCCTTTTGCGGAAAACGACCGGGGATGGTGGTAGCCCAATACACAACGTATTCCCTCTTTTTGGGATCGTAGGTGATCTCCGGCGCCCAGGTATTACGGGCCGAATCTTCGCCAACCATAACGGGTATAAACCGCTGCTCCGACCAGTTGACAAGATCCGATGACGAGGCATAGCCGATGCCCCTGTCGGCCCAGCTCACCGTCCATACCATGTGAAATTTTCCGTCGGCGCCGCGGATAATGCAGGGGTCGCGAAACAGCTTGTCCTTGCTGACCGTTGGCTTCAGCACCACGCTGTCGTTGAACATCGCCTGCCACTGGTAGCCGTCCTTGCTCATCGCATAATGCAGGCCATCGCCATTGCCTTTAAAATAGCAGAAGAGGTAAACGCTGTCACCTTGGGCAAAGAGTTGGAAAGAGCAAAAAGAGAAAAAGAGGAAAAGAATATTTTTTTTCATAACCGGTTAATTGGGTCGCACCAGGGTAAGGCTCATCAGCCCGATGACAACGTCGTTGGCGATGGCTTTCAAGGTAAGTAATTTTATTTCTTTCGAGGGGTCCAGCGGCAGTTCCAGCACTGTACCGGCGCCACCGTCAATGGCCCGGTTGGTGAAGCCCTTAATGGACGTATAATTTTTAAAATTACGGGTAGCCTCTCCCGTTTTCAGGTAAACCCTTAGGGGCACCGGCGCACCGGTATTGAAGGCAAAACCATCGTTGTAAAAATCCTGTTCAATGGGCCACCAGTTCTCGGGATTTTTGAGTGCCAGCACGTCTTCCGATCCATCTGCATAACTGATTACTACTTCGCCATTAACCATGCGGCTTTGCATTGGGTTGGTGGAACCTGCCATCAGCAAATAAGCATGCGAGGCCTTACCACTAAGGGGAAGCGAAACCGAATCGGGATAGTTGTCCCACTGCGAGGTGAAGAGAATATTCTTTGTGCCGAACGCAGACGGTGTGGCAAAGGGAATGCCTTCGTTTGTGGTAAATGTATTGGCAACTCCGGCCCGTTGCCGCAATCCGGAATCAATGATCGCCGGCTCTACCAGGGGATAGGCCCAGTTGCCGATGCCTTGCGTGGGCAATTGGAGAGTAGAAACCTTCGGCCGTGGCGACAGGTATTTGTTTTTAAAAATATTCGTAACCTGGTCGTTGAAATACGGCGTGAGATCGACCGTTTCAAAATTGCCCTTGGCAGAAGTTTGCCGCGGATTTTTTTGCATCATAACCGGGTTAATATGTACCGGGTGCCAGTAAGTTGCCGCTGCATCCTTTACTTGCAGGAAAACCGTGTGCGGTGCCGAAAGATCCTTGATGGTTGCCACCAATTGCTTTGGGGTAAGCATGGCATTCAAAAGCGCATTTTGCGGATCATAGAGCGCTGTAAAACGGCCACCCGAAAGGCCCACTAGCACCGCATTTGTGGTATCGGCCCGTTGCAAAAACGGCCGAGCAACTTTTTTGGGCTTCCAGGTGATCACTACGGAAAATGTTTTTGCCCGGGGTGCCGCGATCTGCACAAGGGGACTGCCAATGGCCAGTGTATCAAATTGCCAGGCTGCTTTTTTTCCATTCACCGTCACAGATGCCACATCGGCAAACGGTGCTTCCACTTTCAGGCGCAGGGCAAGGGGCCTTGTCAACTTGCTTTCAAAATGGTAGTGGTCCACCAACTCTTTGCGGGTAAACGCTACCGTTAGGTCGGGGGTTTGCAGCGAGGCTGACTTCCAGTCGGCAGGAAAACCCGGTTGCCAGTTGACCGTATCGCGTAAGGCGTCCACAAATAAGCCAAACAAGCCTTCCACCAGGCTTCGGGCCGTTGTGCCGATCACGTCGGCAAAATCGCGGTACAATTCTCCCCGCATCGCATCGTAAAAAGAAAGCTGCTGGAAATTACCCGGGCTGGCACCGAGGTACATGCTTTCGACGAGGGAACTTTTGAACAGGTTATACCCTTCTTCTTTCCGTCCGCCCTGCCAAAAGGCCAGCGCCGTGTGCATCACTTCGCTCATGGCCACATTGTTCAGCGACCAGGTATAAGGCTGCCAGGACGTGGTGGCAATGGTAGCAAGCGTAGTATCCGTTAACCCCTTTGCCCGGATGGGGATGCGGGGAATTTCATTCCGGATGTATTGCAAGGACTGCCAGGCCTGGAAGCGATCGGGCACTTTTGAATCGATGGCGTGGTAAACCGTCCATACGGCTGGTGATTCGTGCAGCAGTTGTTTCCCCAGCAAATCCTTGAACTCGGCATACACCCCTTTTTTGGGTATCCATAACTGTGTGTTGATGGCCTTCAGGATAGCAGCTGCTTTTTTTCGGTAAGGTTCCCCATACTCTCCCACCAGCGGTGCCAGCTCGGAAGCCAGTTGATAGGCTTTGAAATTATAGGCCGAACTATGCGTAACGCCACCGCCGCTGTACTGCAGGGCATCGCTAGCCCAGATGGCGGCATAGGAGTCGTACAAATGATCGCCATCGACATCAAAATTGCGGTCTTCCCATTGCAGGTGGCGTTTGAGCAGGGGCCACATGGTTTTCACGTAGGCCGTATCACCGGTCCATAAAAAATGGTTGAGCAACTGGTCGATAAAGCCCAGGTTCATGTCGTAGTGGTGCGGCCGTTTGTCGCCGCCGGGATTGCGGGGAATATAGCCGCTGCTAAAAACAGATGTGCCCATTTTTTCGGCGCTGCGGGCCAGGTTCAGGGCTGTGTCCATCACAATAGGGCCCGTAGCCGGCTCGGTTACCTGCGAGGCCGCGTAGGCGTTAAAATGCGTCCGGGCCCGGTCGCTCCAGCCCAGCACATCGCCCAGGTAAGCACCCCGCCAGCCCGGTAGCCGCATGCGCCAGGCAACGGCGCCATGCAGGAAGGAAGGCGTTTCCCAAACCGCATCCGCGGCTACCGCCAGTGCGCCGCCTAACGTATTTACGTAAGGATCTGGCGTGTTCACCTTTATGCGTCCGGCCAGCGCTTTGCGGTCGGCTTCTGCCCCTGCAAATACCTGCGGCAATTGTGCATAGGTGTTTAGCGCCGCTTTGCCGTTTTGCAGGAAAAAATAATGCGGTTGGTTGGTGAGGGCCAAACGGGCAACCACAACCGGTGTAGTGCTATCCAGTGTGGACAAAACCCCCAACGGGTTTTCCAGTTTTTTGGCATTGCCCAATTGCAACCTTGCCGTCGGTGGAAAGATTCCCGAAAGATGTTTGAGGGTTACCGGCAGTTTTGCACTATCGGTTTTTGGCCCGTATTGAATTTCGTACCGTTCGTCTTCGCTTAAAGACCGGGCGCCAAAAAATAAAGTGAACCCATTCTCAGCCAGTGTAAAAACGTTGTGGCGGCAGTATTCCGGCTTGAGGTAAAAGACCGATTCGGGGTCGGCACCAATATCGCCTTCGCGGGAAAACTTGGTGCCGGTAGCGCCGCCATACACGGCCACCAGTTCCACACCTTTTGGCACCTGTGAAGCGTCGAGTTTTACAATAAAGGCTTCCATTTCCCGTGTAGCCATGGCGGTTATACGGATGCTTCCGTTGCCCAGCAGGCTGTCTTTGATGGTGTACAACATGGATCCCGGGCGGTAACGGGTCTCGATCTTGTCGGCATCGATGATCCATTTGCTTTGCCCGTTTCTGATCAAACCAAACTTTAGGTTACCGCCCATACCGGGCAGGTAAAGTGCAAATTCAGGCCTGTCGCCGGCTTCGGCCCGAAAGGCGGTATTGCCGCCGTACAGGGCCCGGTTAAAGCGGCGGCTTCCGTTCACGAGCACAAAATCTTCTCCATCGGGACGGTAATGGATCTCTCGTTCGGTGCCGTGCCATAGCACATTCTGCTGGGCAGAAACTTCGGGCTGCGCCGTCAAAAGCAAAATAAAAAACAAAAAAATATCGTGACTTGTCTTCATGGTTTCAGTCTGAGGATTCCTTCCCAAACAGTAGGGAGAACCGGGATGCCTTTTGCAAGATTTTCGTTCCGGCTTTGGAGCACACCTTCCCCGGGATAACGAACGGCCTTCTCTCCTTCTGTCTTTGAGGCGTGATAATCGGCGATGATGCCTTCAATGATTTTTGGAATAGAAGAGTGGTGCGGTAGTTTTGTAAGATCGATACAAACAAACACCTGCGAAACGTTGTGCTCTTTTTGTTGTCGGCTGACCTGGTAGGTAGCAAGCCCTCCCGATAAAACGGCCGCCAGGATATCAAGCAGGAGCGAAAGACCGGCGCCTTTCCAGTAGCCAATGGGCATTGGTCGTTCCGAAGCGAGGATCGCTGCCGGGTCCCTGGTTTCATTTCCTTCTTTGTCAAAGCCGCCCGTCATGTGCAGGGCCTCACCTTTGGCCGCGGCCTGCTCCATGGCTCCAAACGAATATTGCGACATGGCCATATCCAGCACAATGGCGCTGTCGTTGTAAGGCAGAGAGATCACCAGCGGGTTGTTTCCCAGTTTACTGTCGATGGCACCCCAGGCCGGCATGTTGGCGATGGTATTGGTCCAGGCAAGAAGCACACAGCCCTGCTCTGCCGCCCGCCAGCCGTAATAGCCGCCACGCATCCAGTGATTCGTGTTAGCTATCGCCACGCAACCAATGCCGGATTGCTGCGCAATCGTTACGGCCCTGTCGGTTGCTTGTAGCGCATTCAACGGACCGGGTCCACCATTTCCCTGCCACACCTCTATCCCTCCCATAGCCGCCTGCAGCGAAGGCTCCGCATCTTTATCGACATATCCTTCCTTCACATAGTCCACAAAAACAGGAAAGCGGTTTACACCATGCGTGTACACACCGTCCACACTATTAGCGGTAAAGATCCCCGCACAGGTCTTTGCTTTTTCATTCGTAAATCCAACACCGGCCAGTATAGAAAAAAATGTTTCGTGCATTTCTTCCTGCGGTATCAACACCATCTCTCCACCGCCATTGCTCTCTCCATCGGATTGATATTTGTAATTCATCCATTCTGTATGCATAACAGCTTTGTTGCGTATTCACAATAATAATTTTTGTAGTACCTATATGCAGTAAGAAAAGGTTGCCCAAAAAAGAACACGTCGTCAAGCGGGCCTCCGCAGCCTGGCGAAGCCCCTCCACCGGAGGGGTTTGGGGAGGCTTAAAATACCTGGTCAATCTCCGGCCGGCTATATGTCTCTTTTGAGTTGGTCACCTTGGGCAAGCCAAAATAAAACGACAGGCTGCGCCGAATCGGCCCGCTAATTTTTGTCGGCTCCGACTGCGGTCCCAGGTTGGCCGTGTTGTAGCTGATATTCAGGGCCAGCTTGGTGCCAATGGGTGGAATGCAATCCAAAAAGGAAAGGTTCCCCACCGGCAGTTCGGGGTGGGGCCTTGCACCCGACAGTCCATAAAAATCAAACAGGCGCACATAGAGTCCGGTGTCCTTACTGGCCACGTAAAACTTTCCTTCCACGGTGCTAAACTCCATCCAGCTGACCTCTCCGTAATAGCCTTTAAATTCCGGGTATACGATGGGGTTATAGCTGGTATGCGTGTTGTTGTACAGGTTTTGATAAACGTTCACCGGTGTTCCCTGCAGGCGGTTTTTCCACTGCCGGTAGGGCCCTTTGCCCAGCCATTTTACCCCCAGCACAAAATTTTCGGGATAGCTGAAGCTGACACCGGCAAAGGGGTAACTGCCATTTAGCTCGTATTCGTAGTCCAGGTCCGCCCAGCCGTTGCCGTTCATTTTCCAGCGCACCCATTTTAAGGCGCCGTTATAGGTGAATTCCACCACTTCGCTCCTGCCTTCTTTAAAATGCCGGCTGCCCGTCAGCCTAGCATCGCCCTGCACCAGCACGGGGCCATTCTTAAAACTCAGGTTATCACCGGCAGCATTTTTTGTACTGAGAAGCAAACCGGTTCGCTTGTCCAGCACCATTGAATTTTGCCCGCCGCGAAGCAGGTAGGTGGTGTCGGTTTCCGTGAAGGATGCCGTACTATCACTGCTAATAACCACACCCGACAAAAGGGCTTCTGCCGGCTTTACTTTCCAGGTCCATTTATAGACTTCTTTTTTATCCGGCCCGATGGCAGCAAGGATCAGTGCATCGTAGGCCTTGTAATCGGCCGGCAGTTGTAACGACAATACTCCTTTTGCACCCGGTGCCACGGAAGGCGACGTAGCCACACCCCTTTTCTCCACCGTATAACCCGCTAGCGCATCCCAAGGTTTGCGGTAATTGACCAGCGCCCATTGAAAGCTCACCTGTGAAAGATTGGTAAAGTGGTAGCGGTTCTCCACGTCTATGCGCCCATCAAACGGTTTCGGGAGGTTTTCCATCCGGATCTTCACCGGGGAAAACAATTCCTTCAGCGCAAAAAAGCTGCCTTCTTTTTGCCGGTAAGGACCCACGATGCCGTCGTTGGCATTGAGACCGTTTGCATCCAGCACGCCGTTGTAATCGGTGCGAACAATGGCTTCATCCACCAGGGCCCAGAGAAAGCCGCCGCCACTGCGTTTGGCCCCCCAGTACAGCTCCCAGAAATCGCTCATGGCCGCACCGGCGCCGCCATCGTCCTGCGAATGCAAAAATTCCGTAGGCATGTATATCAGCGAATCCTCCAGTATTTTTTTGGTGCTGTAATAATCTTCGTAGTGGTTGCAGTCGATGCCGCCAAAATGATTGCCCGGACGGTGATGCGGGTGGATCACCGGTCGAGCCGAAAAATCCCATTTCGTAAACACGGCATCCAGCGCCTTGTTGGTGCCGCCTTCGTTGCCATTGGCCCAAAAGATAATACTGGGATGGTTCAGGTCCCGTTTAACCATCTCCTCTACCAGCGGCTCACCGGCCTTTGTGCTGTAGGCTTTTTGCCAGCCCGCCAGTTCGTTTATCACATAAAGCCCCAGCGAATCGCAGTAGTCCAAAAACGTTTTATCCGGCGGGTAGTGCGAACACCGCACCGCATTCATGTTCATTTCTTTGATCAGTTGAACATCGGCAAGGTCGATCTGTGGGTTTACCGACCGCCCCGTTTCGGGCCACCAAACATGGCGATTTACGCCTTTCATTTTTACCTGCACACCGTTCACGTAAATGCCATCGCCACGACGCACCTCGATGGTCCGGAACCCAAATTTTTCTGTTGTTTGATAAATGGTTTTAGCGCCGGCCTTTAACGACACCACGGCCTTGTACAGGTGCGGCGTT
The DNA here is from genome assembly GCA_014163555.1 of Flavisolibacter longurius. Taxonomy (GTDB): domain Bacteria; phylum Bacteroidota; class Bacteroidia; order Chitinophagales; family Chitinophagaceae; genus Flavisolibacter. The sequence goes on along the minus strand of JACJGO010000004.1, from coordinate 349,280 downwards.
TCCGATGTCCACTGCGCGGCATTGGCAACACTGGTTTTCAGCACAACACCATTGCTTCCTTTTGCAGATGTGGCCGCCACCTGTTTGCCTTTGCTATCAAGAATGGAAACATGTATGGTGGTACCGGCCTTTAATCCTTCGGCAAACACCTGCATCGCAAAGCTGCCATCGGCTTTGGCATCGATGGCGACATAATCGATATTTTCTTTGGGAACCGCTTCCAGGTAAACCGGCCGGAAGATGCCACCCAGCACCCAGTAATCGGCCAGGCGTTCGGCATTGTTCACACTGGGGTCACTACTCATTTTGCTGACGGTGGCTTCCAGGGTATTCTTCCCGCCAAAATGGATCTTATCTGTCACGTCGTATTTGAACCGGTAAAACGCTCCCTGGTGGACGGGGCCTGCCACTTTTCCGTTGATCTTTACCTCCGTATCCGTCATCGACCCTTCAAACACCAGCACTACTTTTTTTCCCTTCCAGCTTGCCGGCACCGTGAAACTGTGTTTGTACAATCCCTTTTCGTCCCAAAAGCGGGCATTGCGGCCATTGGTCTTGTAATCGCGACCATAATTGTATGAACCAAAACCCTGCTGCTCCCAGTGCGAAGGCAGCGGGATTTTTGTCCAGTAACCACTATTGCGGCCACCGGTGCAAAAAAAATCCCAGGCAACTGTGTTCTTGTTATCGGTACCGGAAAGGTATTGCACCAGCTTTTGCTGCGCCGACGTTGTTAACGCCAGTAAGGCCAATAGAAAAGAAAAAAAAGATTGTTTGACGGTCATTATATCGACAATTTTATTTTTTGGTAGCCGGCTGCAGCAAGTCTATTTAGCTTCCCTTGCGTCAAACGTTTGTACGGCTGTTAAGTCTATTCAGCAAAGCCGCACCAAACGCAAGTTTTACGTATGTTCCTTCCTGTGCCTACTTCAGCGTCAGCGTTACCACCGATTTTGCCGGCAGCGCTACCGTAAGGTTTTTTCCGCTGATGCGGGCACCGTTAAAATTGGTGGGAGCCACTTTTTTATCCTGGCTAAATGTATTGATATCGGTAAGCGCACCGGAGGTAATCATGCGGCCGCTGACAGTTTTAAAGTTGCCATCCAGCGTTGTCTGGATCATCTGTGTTTTGTTCGGATCCATGTTCACCAGCGAAATGTGCATGGCACCGGTAGAATCTAGCGAAGCCGAAACCGACAAGGCGGGGATTTTTTCGCCACCAACACTATAATCTGGGCTCGTGAACTGTACGGGTACCAACCTCGCATCGTGGTGCACTTTGTAAAGGTCAAACACATGGTAGGTGGGTGTAAGCAGCATCTGCCGCCCTTGCGTAAGGATCAGCGCCTGCAATACATTCACTGTTTGGGCCAGGTTGGCCATCTTTACCCGCGCCGCATGGTTGTTGAAAATATTCAGGTGCAGGCCCGCGATCAGCGCATCCCGAAGGCTGTTTTGCTGGTAGAGGAAACCGGGATTGGTGCCGGGTTCTACGTCGGTCCAGATTCCCCACTCGTCCACCACCAAGGCTACCCGTTTGGCGCTGTCATATTTGTCCATTATGGCCGAATGTTTGGTCACCAGTTCATCCATGCGCCAGGCATTTTTCATGGTGTTGAAATACTGCGCTTCGTCAAACTGCGTGGCCGATCCTTTTTTGCCCCAGTTGCCCGTTGGCAGTGTGTAGTAGTGCAGTGAGACACCCCACATCATGTTAAGCGGGATTGTTTTCATCAGCGTTTCTGTCCAATGGTAATCGAAGGAGTTGGCGCCACCGGCCACTTTGCGCAGGCGGGCATTTGGATAATTCTTCGCATACGAAGCATAGCGCTTGTATTCGTTGGCATAATACTCGGCGGTCATGTTGCCGCCGCAGCCCCAGTTCTCGTTGCCCACCCCCCAGTACTGCACATTATACGGTTGTGGGTGACCGTTTTGCTTTCGCAGGTTGGCCATCGGGCTTTCGCCGTCGAAGTTGAGGTATTCGATCCACTTGCTCATTTCTTCCACGGTGCCGCTGCCCACGTTGCCGGCAATGTAGGGCTCTGTGTTTAACAGGTTGCAAAGCTCCAGGAATTCATGCGTACCAAAGCTGTTGTCTTCTACTACACCACCCCAGTTGGTGTTTACCATGCGGGGACGGCTTTCCCTTGGACCAATGCCATCCCGCCAGTGGTATTCATCGGCAAAGCAGCCACCAGGCCAGCGCAGGTTGGGAATATTGATCTTTTTCAGCGCTTCCACCACATCCAGCCGAATACGGTCTTTCTTGGGAACGTTCAGCGTATCGCTGACCCAAAAGCCATCGTAGATACACCGTCCCAGGTGTTCGGCAAAATGCCCGTAGATGTGGCGACTGATGGTGGTGGGTGTGTTCTTTGTATTGACCGTAAGCTGTACCTGTGCCGATGCTGTGGTAGAAAAGAGCGCAACGGCAAAAAAGATTCGTGTAAGGGATTTGATTTGCATGAAGGTAACTTACAACGTTTTTTGTGCTTTCTCATCCAAAAATTCCTGCCGGAATATTTACTGCACCTCCTGAAAAGCAACCAATCGTTGAGTCTTCAAAGTAAAGAAGGCACCTGCGGCAGCTATCCTGCGGCATCCTGAAAATTGACCCTGAAAAAAGTTTACTGTTGAAAGGCCTTGTAACGGATCATCGCTTCGGTAAAATAATAATCAGCATAGGTGAGCGACACATCCACTTCGGTACCGGCCGGAAGATGTCCCACATTGTGTTGAATGAGAAATCCGCCATTAGCACCCGGCACAGAACGGTAGGTTGGTGAAGAGAGAGAACGCAGCATCGTTTCGGCAGCACTGAAATATTTTTTGCCTGCCGTTGGCCCGGCATAACGACACAATTCGAACAAAGCCGCACTGGTGATGGCACCGGCCGAGGCATCGCGGAGCGCAGACGGAATATTGGGTGCATTAAAATCCCAATACGGGATTTTATCCTCCGGCAAGGCGGGATGATCCAGTATAAAATTGGCGATGGCTTCTGCCTGCGCCAAATATTTCGGATCTTTTGTCTCGCGGTACATCAAGGTAAAGCCATACAGTCCCCAGGCTTGTCCACGGGCCCAAGCCGATTCTTTGCTGTGTCCTTGCGCTGTTCGTTTTTCCTGTACGGCACCGGTTGTAGGTTCGTAATTCACCACATGGTAAGAGCTGTTGTCTGTACGAAAATGATGTTTGATGGTATTGTCGGCATGCGTTACTGCAATTTTATAAAACGAAGAATCACCACTCACCCTGGTGGCCCAGAACAGCAGCTCCAGGTTCATCATGTTGTCGATGATCACCAGGAAATCGGAAGGCTTCGAATTCCAGGATTTGATGGTGCCGACCGTTGGGTTGAAACGTGTGCTCAGGGACTTTGCACTTTGCAGCAAAATCTCCCTGTATTCGGGTTTTGGTGCGATGCGAGCTGCATTTCCAAAACTGCAGAACATCATAAAACCCAGGTCATGGGTACCCGTATTCATCTTTTCTTTTTCTAACAGGGCCAGCATGCGAAGCGCCTCTTTATACAGAACAGTATCTTTTGTTTGTTCGTATAGGTACAAAAGCGTACCAGGATAAAAGCCGCTGCACCACCATTCGGAGCCGCTGAATTCGTAGGCCTCCTTTTTCGGATCATAATTTTTTGGAAACTTGCCAGGTGGCAGGGCTTTCGCCAGGAGCTTGTATTGGTCAGCTGCCGGAGCAAATGCGCTTTCAACTGTTTGCAAAAGGTCTTTATCCTGCGTTACCTGCAATACTTTCGGACCGGAGCAGGCAACGACTGCCAAAACAATGAGGAAAAGAAAATAAGCTGGCTTCATCTATACAAATTACACAATCCGGAACAGAGTGGTGAGTTGTGAATGAAATCGACCCTGACTGACCACTCACCACTCACGACAACCATTATTTTGAAGGCTGCAATGAAATAGTGACGGGCTGGTTGCGATCGCAAATGATCTCCCCGTTTTTGTACTGCAGTTCCGCCACCTGTATTACGCTGCGTTTGGCTTCGTAGGAAGAAGCTGGTGCAGGACTGATCTTTGTCCGACCGGGATGGGTAAAATAAAACACGTAGGCCCTGCCGTTATTCACCACCACATCGCAATGTCCGCCCATGGCACCGTCATCCTTGCCCTTGCCGCCTTCTTCCAAGATCCGGGACGCTTGTTTTGTCCAGCTCAGCAGGTCCGGTGAGCGATAAATCTCCATGCCTTTCCAGGCATCCACCACCATCCAATAGCTATCCTTCCATTGAAATACTTTCGGACCCTCTCCTCTTGCTGCAATGGCTTTGCCCTTGTCTTCCCAGTTGTACAGGTCTTTGCTGTCGGCATACCAAATGGACTTGCCATCCATTTCGTTGTTGTACCACATGCGCCAGGAACCATCGGGCAACTGGAAAACAGAAGCGTCGATCACCTTGTCATTGACCAGCTTTACGGTAGATTCGTATGTCCAGTTCAGCAAGTCTTTGCTGGTCAGGTGAACTATGTTGCGGGGATGTTTCCAGTCGCTGAAAATGCCAGGCACATAGGTGAGATACATGTGGTAAGTGCCCTTGTGTTCAATTACATCCGGCGCCCAAAATGTATAGCCTTCATCCGGACGGTAAGCTATGTTCGCCGTGTCTTTATAGGTCCAGGTCCGACCGTCAACCGATTCGGCAATGCCGATCCTTGTTCCGTGCACCCATTTCACACCCGTGGTGTCCACTATATTGGCCCTGCGGTTGGTGTAAAACATCCACCAGCGTTTTGCCCCTTTGTTCCAGATGATCACGGGATCGGCAGCACCGTCATGAACCGGATCAGCAAAGAGCGGCTTCGGCGCCGGTTGGGCCAGTGCAGAAAGATGGCACAACAAAACAAAAACAGCCGTGAGTAAAACCTTATTCATAGGTGATGGGTGTTAGGGTCACCGGTCCTAAAATACCCGAGGGCAAAGGTTTCCAGCCTGCCGCCGTAAAGATGCCACCTTTTGCATTTTCCGCCCGTCGTGCCGGCATGTTGGTGTTGTAAAAGATCTTCCAGGGAAGATTGTTCTTATCCATGTAAATAATGCGGTTGGCCATCAGGTTGGCCACTACTACTTCCAGTGTATTGCTAGCTTTTAAAGAAGAAGCCGGAATTGTCACCTGGAAGGTAGGCCCTACCAGCGTGGCGAGTTTTTTTCCATTTAAAAACACTTCGGCCGTTTCATGCACCTTGCCCAGGTTCAACACCCAGGCTTGCGCCGTACCGGATGGTTTGGTAAAAGTGGTGGTATATTTTGCCGTACCGGAAAAATGCTGTGCCTCCGCACTGCTTTCTGTCCATGATTCCAGCTTGCTTGTGGTAAAGCTTTTCGGTAAGGTTGGTCCGCCGGTTAAGAAAGAGACGTTCCAATCGCCTTTGAGTTCTACAGGAGAACCGGCCTGCTTTGCGTACGCATAAGCGGCTCCTTTTTTGGCCGTGCCATAGGTTTGCACGATGATGGATTGATGCGGTCCTAACTGCAACAACACTTCCGTTTCACCCTGTGGGTTTGTCCGGTATTTGGCCCCACGAATCTCACCGCCCATGGGTTCGAAGAAAAACACTGAAGCCGCTTTTGTCCGCAGCGGCACCCAGTCGTAAACCGTTTTTTCTGTCCGGTTGTTAATGAAATACACTTTGCCATCGTTGTTCTTCCGGCGGATAAACGATAGGCCTTTTTCGGCAATCACTTCGTGTTTGACACCGGCGGCGGTTAACAGGGCTTCCAGGTTGTCGCTAACAACAAAAGCACCTTTGCCCACGACTGCTTTTTTTACTTTGCCCACCTCCTGGAAGGAAAGCTGTGCAACCAGTTGCTGAAATGTTTTTCTTCTTTCTTCCAGGCTGTGCCAGCCCGGCACATCCGAAGGCATGTCCTTGTAAGCAAGAATCGTAACACCGGCTTTTGCCAACGCCAACAATTTTTGAAAGGAGGCTTCGGTCATCAGCTTGTTCGCCGGAAGCAAAATGGTTTTGTAGGTATTATTCGTTGTCTGAATGCCGGCACCTGTTGCGCTAAACTTCTGCAATTGCCGGTCCGAGAAGAAATCAAAACCATACCCTTCTTCCAGCATCCACTTCGATACATGCTCGAAATCCGAGTTCACAAAATTGCGTTCCATGCCATCAAAATGCTGCAGCAACTCACGGCTTTGTTCCGAATATTTATCTACCAGCGGGTAATAAAGCAAAACATCGTTATCGGGTTTGCCGCCCTGTAAGAACGATTGCACCCGTGTAACGTAACTATTCAAGGCACCAAAATCTTTCCATTGCGGGTTCTCCGGCTGAAAATGCACCGCGGCATAAAACAGCCACCCCGGCCAGGGCGCATCCTTTGGTGAGTATTCCGTTCCGTGGTAAACAATGTGGTTCACGCCGCCGAGGAAATACAGGTCAAGGAGCTTTTTCACATCCCCCCAGTTGGACAAAAAATGTTCATTCAACCAGGTGGCGGATTCTGCGGCCGCCAGGCCTTTCCCGCTTACGTTGGTAACCGACGTAGCAAACTTAAACCGCAAAATATCGGTGCCTTCCGTTTCAGGAATGTCAACCGCATCGTACAGGTCCAGCGTATTGGCCGGTGAGCCGTGCGACTGGTTGCGCACCATTACACCTTTGGAGGCGCCCCACTTTTTCCAGATCTCCGTGAAGTTGTGCAGAATCAGTTCATCGATGGTAGCGCGGTAATCATACAACACCCGTAGGTTTTTTTCTTTTTCATCCTTGCCAAACAGCGCTGGCAAGTGCTGACGCAGATCGTAACCTCTCCGCTTTTTGAATTCAGCAAAGAGCAACGGCGTCCAGTTGGATTGTCCTCGTGCATCATCCACTTCGTAAGAATCATTAAAAAAAGCACGGAGGTAAGAAAGATCAAAACCTTTGAAGGCCGCATCAAATTTTTTGAAATAATTGTTGGCAGCGGCGGCTGAAAAATGATCGATGGCATAACCCTCCCCACCGGGTGCCGCCCGTTCTACCATTTTGCCGTGCAGTCCGGAGAAAACGGCAAAAAGCGTCCACTTTTCATTACCGGGGGCCGTCCAATCCAGCTTGCCATCTTTACCCACATTCTTTGTCAGGTCGATCGATTGGTTACCGTTGTAGGCCATCAGTGTTTGTACCGGTAGCTCTTCGGCGTAAACGATCTGGTCCAGCGCAAGTGCCTGCAGGTTCTTGTTCTCCCACACGGGTCGCCGGATGGTATCGGCGTTGGCAGGCTTGTTGTTGGCGGTGCGGACAAAGGCATCCCGCTTGTAGGTAACGGTTTCGTCTAACCGCTTTCCGCCATCAAGGGTATAGGTTTTAAAATACACGGATTTGCTGGCGTCTTCTTCCTTTACCCAAGGCCCGCCAAAGGGCCAACCGGTGGCGTTGGCAAGGTCAACACCCAGCCCTAACCGTTTTGACTCGTCGAGGGTGTGCCGCAACATGGACAACCATTTGGGCGACAAAAAATCGATGAATTCTTTTTCATAACCATAAATACCATAGATGGGGGTGATCTCCACACCACCCAAGCCAACCTTTTGGTATTGCTCCAAGTTCCTGGTCAGGTCCTTTTTGTTGACAGCACTGCCCTCCCACCACCAGCGGGTCCAGGGTTTTGTAGTATTGGTAACCGCCGGCCATTTTACCTGGGCATCGGATAAAAGAAAAGAAGCGGACAGAGAAAAAACAAAAACGGTCTTTTTAAACATTGCAAGAAATCTTTTTTATGAACCAGAAGCCATTACTGGTATTTAGCTATCGTTGCGTCGCACTCTTGTACGGCTGGTAATTCTATTCAACATTTTTGAAGCATGGTGTCAAGGAGGCACAGAGAAACACAGTGATCCTCCATGCCGCTGTATCTCCGTGGTTCTAACGGAGCCTCAAACCTGTACGCTATCCAGCCCCTCCCATCTTCAAATATTTGCTGAACACGAAACATCACAACACCACTGCATACACGTTTTCCACTCCTTCAAAATTGGCCCTGAAAATAACCCATTTGCCATCGGGACTGAAATGTACATTCGGCTCCAGTTTGTAATTATGATGTTTCATGTTCACCAACCGTTCCGATTTTAAATGATCACCTTCCGGCTTGAACAGGTAGATCCACATCCCGTCTTTTGCCTTGGCTACCTGCCCCGGATCGCCGCCATCGCCGGCAAACAGTTTTCCATCCTTTGTCCGGTTAAAATGGATCGACCATTCATCACGTTGCAGCTCGTAGCGTTTTTCCTTACCGGTTTTCACATCGGCGCCCGCCACAAAAAACTTTACACTGCGTGGGGTTTGCAGGTCAAACCAAATGGTGCTGCCATCGGCCGAAAACCATTCATGCCCGGCAATCTCCATCGGCATCGTACGCCGGTGCATCAACATCGTGTCCCTTGTATCAATGTTGATCGTCCAGATACGGTCCACCTTGTGCCAGGGCCCTTCATGACAAAACATGAGTAGCTTGGGATTGGTAGGCGAAAACTGGATGTGATTCAGCCAGGCACTGTCGGTAAAGATCTTCTTCAGCTCTTTCGTTTGTGTATTGACGGTGAAAAGGGTTCGCGGCAGTTTGGCTTCGTAGATAATATTGAAGTAGCTGCTTTTGTTCGGGTTTTGGCGGAACAATTCTTTTTCCTTGTCGTCAGATTTGGCTCCGGCAAGCAAGCTGCCATCGGCATTCACGGTGGTAATACTGGCTTTGAAATCATCCGGAAATACATACACCAGTCGCACAGCTTTGGTAGCCGCATTCACGCAATAAACAGAGTCTTTAATTTGATAATAAATATTGCCGCTCTCCGCATGCACGATCTCGCCATTCATGGCTGATGCATGTTGGGTCAGCGCTTCGGATTGAAGCGTTTTCAGATCAAGAAGATGCAGTTGCCGGTCCCTTGTATTGGAATTGTAGGTTTCAATTTTGCGGTCAGTGGCCTGCTCGCTGGGTATACTGCTGTAGTACACCATTTTGCTGCCGATAAACGGATTGTTGTGAAAATAAAAACTGAGGTTGCTCCTGCCGTTTCGTGTTAAGCGAATGACCTTTCGTTTGGTGTCCTTGTCGATCCACTCATCCGGCATTTTTTGCCCGCCGGTTTCCATTACCGGCTGTGCAAACACAGGATGACTATGCAGAAATAAAAAGGCAGCCGCAAAAAAGAGGAGTTTTTTCATACAACAAGCTTGGCAAATAAAGTACGCACTTCACACTTCCATTCGTATCCTGAACTATCCTGAAAATTACCCTGCTATTATTTTGCAGCCGGTATGCCTTCGCTTGTCATCACCACCCGTTTCAGGGTTCCGTCGTTGTTGTAATAGAGATGATCGATACAAACCGAACGATGAAAGCTGCCGGCATCGGGCACCAGGGCGCCGTTGTGATAAACAAAATACCATCTGCCTTTAAATGCAATAATGGACTGGTGGGCCGTATTGGAGTTGCCGGGAATTTCACCCAGCAAGCCTTTGTATGTCCAGGGTCCTTCAATGCTCCGGCTCATGGCGTACGCTGTTTTCTCGGGGAATACGGTTGCATAGGTCAGGTAAAACCAGTCCTTGCGTTTGTGGATGTAAGGCGCTTCGGTAAACTTCGGCACATCGATTTTTTGAAACGGACCATCCATCTCGATCATGTTGGGTTTCAGCTTTACATAATGGAGCGTTGTATTGCCCCAAAACAGGTAGGCCTGCCCGTTCTCGATCCAAACCGTAGGATCGATATCATCCCAACTGATCTTCGCTTCCTTCGTCATGTCGTTTGTAATAAGGGCTTTTCCCAGCGCATCTACAAACGGGCCGGTTGGACTGTCCGACACGGCCACGCCAATGGCTTTGCCCCGAATAGTGGCATGCTCAATGGAAACATACCACCAGAATTTTCCGTCCCGTTCTATTACCTGCGAAGCCCAGGCATCGCCTTTGGCCCAGGCAAAACTTTTTACATTGAGAGGCGAAGGATGTTCGGTCCAGGTTTTCATATCCGGCGAGGAAAAGCAAAGCCATTCGTGCATCACGTAACGATTCTCCTTCGGTGCGGCCTGGTCATGACCGGTGTACAAATACACTTTATCCTTGTACACCAGTGCAGCCGGATCGGCGGTGAATTTGTGCCGGATAATGGGATTGCCGTCGGCAACAAAGGTGGTATCAGCCTGTGTACTGTTCTGTGCATTACCAATTTTGCACAACAAAAAGCTACCGTATAGAAGAGCGGTACGTACTAAAAAGAGAGCCATATTCTTATTTTATCGTTTTCAAACCAGGATGTCGTATCATCATTTCTGCTTTACAAGTGATACATCATCCACGTAACAAAAAGCGTCGGCGGCACCATCCGCCACGAAACCAATTTCTACTTGCCCGCCCCTGACCTTTATGTTCTTTACCTCGATGGATTCCCATTCCGTTTTTGTGTTAGCAAATGATGTGGTATAGGATTTCCCACCGCTCTCAGCAAACATTTCCAGCCTTGGAAAGCCCTCACTGACCTTCACTTTTGCCCTCAGGGTATAATTGCCATCCGGAAGTTTTACAAAGGGAGAAGAAACAATGCGTTGCGACACCTTGCGTTTGAAAGGAATTTTATCCGAGATCTGCAAACTCTTTTCACCCACTACAAATTTTCGTTCAGCTTCACTGTTCATGTGATTTAACACGGGTGAAGTGGCACTATCAAGACTTACCGGGTTGCCTTCCAATATGGTAGTTGTCCAGCCAAGGAGTACTGTTTGCACCGGCTTCACATGGCTGGGAATGGCTTTGCGGTCAGCTTCAAAACTTCCGTTCTTTACATAATTGTTTTCATTGCCAACGCTCCATTCTCCCGTTTTGGCATTCAGCTTCCATGAATGGAGCGAATTGAAATAAGGCTCATCTCCTTTAAAGGAAAGCGGGAACCATTGGTTATAACCCAAACCATTGCCCGCAAAATTTGCCCAACGGTCGCCGCAATACACAACCGTTTCCTGCTTACTTCCTTTCACAGTAAAGAAAAATCCTGTTTGCGTAACATGTGCATAGTCATCCTCGCTTCCTTTTAAAACCCGCATTTCGTTTGCAGGTACATAAGGCCCCCGCACATCATCCGCCACCAGGTAATAAGCCAGCGAGGAATCCCAGCCATACAAGTTGGAAGCGAACATGTAGTACTTACCCTTGTACTTGAACATACAGTTCCCTTCGCGACCGGCACCCTGAAAGATTTTTGTAACGTCCAGCAGGTCAACCATGCCGTCTTTTACGCCAATCTCTGATATATAAATTTTATTTCTTCCCTGGCCATACGAATACACCAGGTAGGACTTGCCGTTGTCTTCATCCGTGAAAACTGTCTGGTCGCCGGTGTTGGGTGTACCAATCCTGCTTTGCATGTTGATGCGCCGGTGCCAGGTAAATTCCCCGGTTGGCGAATCGGAAGTAGCAATTAAAACCTGGTTGCCATGCTGAACGAACAGGGCATATGTATTCATCTCTTTTACATAGGCAACCCCCAATCGTCCCACCCAGGTTGTTCGACCATGCTTATCAAGCTCCGCACGGGTTAAAACATTGTTCTCAAATTTCCAGTTCACGAAATCCGTAGAACTGTAGCAGGTAACGGCAACAAATGTATTCCGGGGATGCGTTACGGAAGGGTCGGCCCGATAGGATTCCGCTTCTTTGTAATGCACTCCGTACCAATAATATTTTTCAGTTTTGGAAACCGGATCGATGAATTTAAAGATGCCGCCGCCCTGGCTGTAAATGGGCTGTCCCTCCACGGTATTCCAGAAGGTATTGTTTGTGATGGTGAAGGATTGTGCCTGCAGAATGTTGCAGAAAATAGAGCACACTAAAACAAGGGAAAATTTGAACCGGGAAAAATTCATGTCAATCATTTTGAAAAAGGGACTCGTTCATGATAGTACCAGTTGCGCAACACACAGTATGTAAGAGCAAATGACGTATAGTTTGTCAAGGAAAACACCGCCGGCAATCCATACCGGCTTTGCCGCCTGGGGTCTCATTACTTTTCACTTCCTCTCTTCAGCCAGTCTTCCGGCACAGGAACAATGCAAATATTCATCGACCGGCCATCCGCAGAAAGCATGGCCGACTGGATCTGGATCTTTTTACCATCGGTACTAAAAGTGGGATGCGGGTGATCGGCAGCCGTAGCCTTATGCCCTGTTGTCAACAACCTCATTTCCCTTGTTTGCCGGTCGATGAGGTAAAGACTGCGGGAGAAATCATCACCTACGGCAAAGCGGCCGTCGGGTGAACCGTGCACATGCCACAAGCCGCTGCCGGTGGGCGTTTGCCCGGTTATGGTCATTTGCCGTGTGCGCAAATTCACAATGGCCAAACCCGTTGGCTTTTCTCTTGTACCGGATGGCCCCCAGGCTGTTTCCTGGCCGGGATTGGCGCCACCCACAGCGGTTCCGGTTGTATCTGCACCAGCTATCTTACGGTGACCCATAATCGCAAATGCCACTTCGTCTTTGGTGATCACCGCTTCATGCGTGACCCATTCATAATCCGCTTCGGGATAAAGAGGCCGCAGACCGGTACCATCCGACTTTACCGTCCAGGTGCGCTGCGGCGATTTGCCGCCGGTTTCCCAGCAAAAAACAATCTCGCCACTCACCCAGGGATTGCTTTGTACATGACCGATCTGGAAAGGAACAGAAACGATGTATTTCAACGCACCGGTTTGAGTGTTCATTTGCATCAGGCCCGCAGGCCCGGCACCCATGTTCCGCGGACCAAACGCCCCTTCGATCTTCGTACCGGGAGCGATGTGTTTGTCCGCTTCGGTTTTGCCCACACGGAAGTAAACCACATCTTCTTCCGCATCCAGCGCCATATCGCCACCGGCGCCTAATGCTTCCGGGATGGTGCCGCAGATGCGCTGGTAAGTAGAGGCAGGTTTCATCTTGCCGGTTTTGCTGTCAGCCAGCACCCGCTGCAAGTCAACTTCGATTACTTCTAAAGGGCCGCCTCTTCGCCGTTGGGAAGTATCTCCAGTTGCATAGCGCATAAAATAAAGTTTCATGGACTTTTGGGCGATGCACAACATGCCGGTATAACCGCCTTCAGTTACTTGCACCATGTCGCCGGTCTTTTCATTTACGGCCAGCGCTTCGTTGCGTGCCCGGTTAGAGCGGAAGATAATCCATTCGCCATCGGCTGTCCACTGCGCATGGGTGGGATAAATCTTGGAATCACCGGCCGGTGTGCTGGTCAGGAAGATAAGCTCCGTTCCTGTAATGGGATCCTTTACCACTTTCCGTTCCGATGGAAAACGTTTGCCGATTTGGGCAGTGCAAAACGTTGACAACAGCAATAACAAACACAGGACAAACGCCGTTGTTTTCTGTTGTAGGGAGAGATTATTTTTTCGAAATCTTTTCATGAAGAAATTTTCTGCTGAATGTGTTACGTGTTAGTAGAAACCATTCCATTTGTACACCGCACCAAAAACCTATCAGTGAACCTTGCCTTATTTCTTTGATTTGGCCTGCAGCGAGCTGTCGTTGATCTCGAAGGCGTAATTGTTCAACAGGTTGATGATCTCTGCGCCAGCCAACAGCACCGGGCCATAGCCGTGTGCCGCGTAAACATTCACCGGGCGGTAGTAATAAAACGCCGGATCGAAGGCCATGCCGGTTCCTACGCAGGTACCTTCTACCTGGCCCTTGTCATTCACTTTCGTAGCCACGGCATTCCAGGCCAGCAGGGCAGCCGGCGCATAAGCTTTTGCGTTCAGCCAGCCTTTGTTGATGCCGCGGGCAAAACAATAGGCATAAATGGCGGTAGCCGATGTTTCCAGGTAAGAATCATTTCTATCAAGCAACTGGTGCCAGAAACCCTGTCCTGTTTGGTATTGAGCCAGTCCTTTGGCGTGAGCCTGGAACTGTTGCAACACATCCTTTCTTCCCGGATGCGATTCGGGAAGCACATCCAGCAATTCGGCCATGGCCATCAAGGCCCAACCGTTGGCCCTTGCCCAGCGAAACTCGGGATGCACATCCATCTCCTGCACCCAGCCATGCATGTACAGGTTCAGGTCTTTGTTGAACATGCGGTCCGAAAAAAGCTTGACCTGCGCCACCGCATCATCATAATATTTTTTTTCACCGGTCAGCTTTCCCATTTGCGCCAGCGCAGGAATGCTCATGTACAGATCGTCAAGCCAAAGTGTATTTTTCTGTGGCCGGTTGCGGGCCAGCGTACCATCCGGAAGACGAAATTCTTTTGTTGAAATGTAATTGAGGTAATGGTTTACCAGCGGACGAATGGAAGCATTGCCGCCATTACGCAATGTTTTGATCATGGCTGCAGCAACAGCGCCGGCATCGTCCAGTGCATGCGGTGCAATGGGTTGCTTAAAAGGATTGCTGTTCTTTGGATATTGCTGGTAAAGTTTGGTGAATGCCGGCAGTGCAGACAGGATAAAATCAACCCGCTTTTTGGTGTAGTCGGCATACTTGGGATCGCCGGTGGCGGCACTGGCTTCCAGCATACCGCTATAGGTTACTCCCCATTCGTAACTGGTCAATCGAAAATCACCGGGCTTCACCACCGTATTGGTATCAACCGCAGTCAAAGAAACCGCTTCACCGGTTTTTCGGTTAACCAGTCCCGTTGGTGTGGCGGCATCCAGGTAATTGTACACCTTATCCAGCACAGCTTTTACAGCTTCAGGCTTTGGTGCGCCGTACGGTGTTGGGTAGTCAACCTTCAAGGCATGCAGAGGTGCCGTTACATCATTGGCCTTTTGGGCATGGGCCACCTGCAGAAAAAAGAGGGAGATCAGTGTCAGTCTTTTCATACTGTTCTGGGTTTATGCGGTTTTGATCGGATTGCCTGCATTTGCAGTGTTCAGTCGCGGCAGTACAAATTTGATTTCTGCCCTTACCCGTTCTTGAAAAATAGATTGAGGAAAAGGTTGAAAAGAAAAAGACAGGTGCTTCAGGCCTGCCTTTTCTTAAACGACTGCTTGCTTATGAGAAAAACTACCATTTCGGCTTTCCGATAGGTTTATTTTGTTGTTGCAGGACGGCTGTTGGAAAGAGAGCAAAAGCGGTGTGCTTTCTGCTTTTCGGGTGTGAAGTTTTGCACTTCATATAACAGCAATCCTTTGTTGACATGAAATTATGTTACAATAAAAATTTATCATCCTGCACTATCCTGAGGGTGGTGAGTGGTGAGTTGTCAGTGGTGAGATTGGTCGTTTGTATTGCTTCTTTCCTTTATTATTTTTTATTTCAATCACTACTAACTAAAAACCACTAGCTACGAACTACAAACGATTCACCACTCACCATTTAACTTAATATCCCGGATTCTGATACGCTGCCATATCCTGGGCTGACATCGGCCGGCCATTTACGGTTTGTGCAATCATCTGCAGGTACGGAATAGGCCGCAGTTTGTGATGTTGTGCAAACGAAGGACTAATATCCTCATTATAAAGCTTTGTCCGTTCAAAGAAGGTTTCTGTACGCACCAAATCCTCCCAGCGGTAAAACTCACCGCACAATTCCCGTGTCCGTTCGTTCAGGATGAAATGAAAAAAACGCTGTTCCGTGCTTCCGGCACCCTGCGGGTAAAGTTCACTGGGCGCATTGGTGGTAAACAGGTTCATGGTTGCCTGGTTGGTAGCTTCGGTGCTAACCAGGTCAGAAGGTCCGCCCATGTATTGCCAGATCTGCGGGCTCCGGGCTTCACCGGCTTTGTAGGCAGCTCGTGTGCGAAGTTTGTTCACGTTGAGCAAGGCATTGGCATAATCGCCCTTGCGGCCATAGGCCTCTGCCAGGATCAGGATGGTCTCGGCCAGCCTTGCCAGCGTACCGTTGCGAATGCCTCTGGCTTCGTTGTTGGTCGTGGTCAGGCGAATAGGATCCGAAAGCTTCCACATCGTCAGGTATTTGTTGGGCGAAAAATCGGTGGTGACCGGTGCCCCGGCTGTTGCCTGCCGGTGACGGGCATACACACTGTAATACCGCATGTTGGCGATGGCAGCGGAGGTAAGCGGCCGGTTAGCCGGGTTCACAATAAAGAGGGCTGCTGTGTCGCCCATCCCTACTCTTGGTTTGCCAACTAGGTCGGGATGGGGTGCATTGGCCGCTGTGAAGGTAGCCAGGTTGTTGTTTGAAGCTACATTGCGATAGAAAACCGTTTGAAAGGTTTTAAAGAAACGAGAGTCGTTAATTTTATCAAACACATCGATGGTATAATCGGTGGGACGCAGGCGGCGAAAGGGTCGACCGTTGAAAAAGTCCCGGGTCATTCCTGGCAAACCGGCATCATACTGCGTGGGATAAAACAGGTGTGTCTGGTTGTTGGTACCTGCCAAACTTAAATTCGAACTGAACTGCGCGGCAAAAATAATCTCGTTGCTGTTGTTGTTAGCCTCAATGCGTGCACGGCTTCCCGTTGGAGGTGCACCGTTTTCTCCCGGGGGCGGAATTCGTCCATCGGGATAAGCGGCGTTGAAAAGGTTTCCAAAATCGGTTTCCAGTGCATGCCCGCTGTTGGTGATCACATCATTGGCATAATAAATGGCGCTGTCCATGTCGGTTGCTTTTTGTCCCCTGGCATCGATTACGGCACTGCCTCGGGTCAGGTACGCTTTAGCAAGGAAATGATAAGCCATGGCTCTTGTGGCCCGGCCACGATCGGTACCGGCATAGCGCCAGGGCAAGGCGGGACCGGCACTGGCCAGATCGCCAATGATCTGCAGGTAAACATCGGCTACGCTTGCCCGTGGGAACTCGTATTGCGGTTCGCTGGGTACCGAAGTAATCAGCGGAATGCCACCAAACTGCTGCACCATCTGGAAATAATAATAACCACGCAGGGCTTTCAGTTCGGCAATGCGCAGGTCTTTCTGTGCCTGGGTTCCCAAAACTTTCGAACTGGCATCATTGAACTGGCTGATCATCTCAATACCCTGGTTGCAGCGACGAATGCCTGCATAATTATTGCTCCACAGGTCATTCACAAACGCATCGTTGGCATTAAGGTTGGCGTCGTAATCGTTGTAGCGAACGTTGTTGAACTGGTCGCCTTCACGAAACTCATCCACGCCAAAATTGTACATGGCATAGGACTGCTCACCGGTAAATTTCCACTGCAGCGGCGTATAAGCCGATTTTACCAGGTCCTCAAGACCAACATCCGTTTTATAATATTCTTCGGTGAGGGTGGTCACCAGGTCTTCCCTGATAAATTTTTTACAGGACGCTGCGCCCAGCAACGCTACCCCAAGGATCAACCATTTATGTTTTTGGAAATTTCGTTTCATGTTTCAATTTTTTAATCGCTCTCGCAATACGTTTTACAGATCGAGTTTTACACCAAGAACAAAACTTTTATAACTGTACGATGTAGGACCAACCTGGTTGGTGGTGGTACCGGGGAACTCGCGGTACGGAACTGTTTCCGGATCATAATCCGATGACGCGTGAATCAGGATAGGGTTGACAGCACTCACATAAAAGGCCAGGTTGGAAACATGCATCCGCGAAAGCAGTTTTTGCGGAAGCCGGTAGGTTAGTGTAATGTTCTTAACCCGGGCAAAGGTGGCATCGCGATAGGTCAGGGCCTCCCAGTACAACGGAATGTCGCTGGTTTGCGTGGGCTGCTGGTACTCGTTGCTTGGATTGGTGGGTGTCCAGTAGTTAACCTTGTTGGATTGATAACGGCCTACCAAACCGGGACGGGGTACACGATACAATCCACCCACACGGAAGTACACGAGGAAATTCAGCTCGAAATTTTTGTAAGCAACCGTGTTGCCGATGCTGGCAATAAAATCGGGGTTGTGCGATCCCAGGATGATACGATCGGCAGGACTGAAGGTAGAATCGCCGTTGGCATCCTGGATCCGGATTTTGCCCGGCTGGAAACTGGTGTTATTGCGACCATTCTTTACCCAGTAGTGCCCTGCCAGGATTCCTTTTGCAGCGGTATCCTCGTATTGAAAAATGCCTTCTTTTTTATAGCCCCAATACACTTGAAGCGGTTGATCAAGCAGCCAGAGGTTGGCAAAATTGCTGTTGCCGCTGCCATCAATGTCAACGATCTTTTCAATGTTACGGGAGAACATCCAGTCGGTTGACCAGCGGAAAGAACCCCTGTTGATGTTTTGCGTATTCAGTGAAATTTCAATGCCCTTGTTGCTTACTTCACCCAGGTTAAAATAAACGGATGTTACGCCGTTTGCCGCCGGTATGGTGCGCAGTTGCAACTGGTCGGTAGTGTTCGACTGGTACAGATCAATAGCACCGGAAATGCGGTTGCGGAAAAGTCCAAATTCCAACCCGATGTTTTTGGTGGTTGTTTTTTCCCATCCCAGGTCCGGTGTTTGAAAGGTGGTTGGCGCCAGGCCAATCGCTGCCTGTCCATTGCCCCAGTTGTAGTTGGTAAAGGCCAACGGTCCACCGGTTTGATACGGTGCAATAGAAGCGTTGCCTACCGTACCAATGCCTACCCGCAACTTGGCAGTTGTGACCACCGCCTGGTTTGCGAAAAAGTTTTCGCGGTCGATCTGCCAGGCAAAGGAGGCGGCAGGAAACCAGGCACCTTTGGCGCCTTCGGCGAGCACAGAAGAATTATCGTAACGGTTGCTCAGGGTAACCATGTACTTGTTCTTAAAGCCGTATTCAACCCTTCCCATATACGAGAGATATTGCGAAGCCGAATAGGTTCCGGATCCAGTAACCGTTGCATCGGTATTGCGTTCCAGCGAATACCATTTCTGCGATTCGAAAATGAGGTTGTTGGCGCTTAGTGTGAGTGAAGATGACCGGTTCAGGCTTTGCAATTCCTGCAACAACGTAACATTGATCGAATGATCGTTGTTGATGCGTGTGTTGTACGTCAAAATGTTGTCATACACCCAGGAAGCTGCGCTGTTCACCGTTTGTGAAGCGTTGGCCGGGCTGCCCAGCCGAATCGACGATTGTGCCCCGTTGAAGGTTCCGCGGGTGGAGCTGCGGTTATCCAGCCCAAACATGGTGCGGTATTTCAATCCTTTGAAAAAAGTGATCTCACCATAAACATTTCCGAATACCCGGTTGGCCTTTGTTTCATCAAAAACAGTGAGGCGGTCATTGATGGCACTGATGATTTGCTGATCACGGTTGGGAAAAAGCACCCAGTTGCCGGCGGAGTCATAAGGCTCTACCATCGGTATCATTCCCGATGCGTTGGCATAGGAACTGGTACTGCTGTTGGTGATGGAATGAATGTAGCTGACGGTGGCACCAAAGGTGATGAATTTCGCCGGTTTGAATTCGGCCGATGTACCTACACTGTATCGGGTGTAGTCCTGTGCATATTCAATACCCGTTTGTTTAAAATAACCGGCGTTAAATCCTGCTTTGAACTTATCGGCACCAGCTGTAACAGAGATATTGTGATTGGTAGTATGTCCATGACGCAAACCAACATTGTTCAGCCAGTCATAACTTTTGATCCGTGTCGGGTCATACAGGTCGATGCTGTCGGCCTGTGCTACACCCAGCCGTTGCAACATGGCTCTTTCTTCTGCGGTGGTGGCCCGCTTCTCTGCAATGTACACGTTGTTGGCCGGGTCGTAAAAACGCCAGGTGTATGCGTCCTTAATAGCATTCCATTGTTCGGTGCTACCAAAGCGGTCTTTGAACAGGGCTACATCTGCAAGAGCCGTTGGAAAATAATATAAGGGATTGGCGGCTGAGGCGACACCCCGGGTCCGCGTATAGCTTTTATCGGCAAAGAAAGCCTGCCGCCATGAATCAGAAAGCTCTACAGAATTAAAAATTGGAAGTGGACGAATGATGGATTCGATCGACTGGCTTCCCTGGTAGCTGATCGATACTCTACCGGCCTTTCCTTTTTTAGTGGTGATCTGTACCACACCGTTGGCACCGCGAACACCGTAAACGGCCGTTGCCGAGGCGTCTTTTAAAATGTCGATGGACTCAATATCGGCGGGGTTCATGTCATCGATGGTATAACTCACCGGGAAACCATCCACCACGTAAAGGGGCTCGTTGCTGGCACTGAGCGAACGGTTTCCGCGAATGCGGATAGAACTGCCGGCACCGGGACGAAATGTGTTTGGCGTAGCCGTAACACCGGCCAGCCGCCCTTGCAGTGCCTGCGTAAGATTGGTGGTTTGCACCGAGCGAAGGCTTTCGCCTGAAATGGAAGTGGTAGCGCCGGTCACTTCTACCCTTCTTCTGCTGCCATAACCCACCACCACCACGTCTTCCATGGAGTTGGCCTGCGTTTGCAGGGTCACATTAATTTCCGTGCGGTTGTTGATGCCAAGTTCCTGCCGCACATAGCCAACAGACGTAAACAATAACGTAGAGGTAGCAGAAGGGGCTGTGATCTGGAAGGCACCTTCCGCATTGGTGAGAGTAGCCGTAGCTGTACCCACGACCTGGACGGTGACATCAGCCATGGGCTTGCTGGATTCGTCAGTTACACGGCCGCTGACCCGTACCTGGGACCACGCAAGCAGGGAAAAGAGAAGCAGGATGCAGACAAGGCTTCCGCTTCGAAAAACTGCACAGGCATTTTTTCTCATACAGAGGTTGATTTAATGTAAAACGTTATACCTACCTGCCCCAATGGTCAGGTACCAATAGAAATGGAAACTTTTTCGTCAGCGGTCGGAATAAATGAAATTGAAAATTGCCTCTGTATCGCCAGTGCCGATCACCTTTAATTCTTTTGCTATTTTCTTTCTGGATCATTCAGAAAACAGTCCAGAGCAAAAGAATAGCAGTTGATCTGTTTCATACGCAAAGCAGACTTAGGGAAAGCGAAGAAATTTCACACAGCAAGGTTTCAATTTACAGCTGAAATTATCCGGATTCCTTTTCCTTGTCGTCCTGTCCTGTCCTGCCGGAAAAAGCGGTGTTTATTTCCTGTTGATATACCTTACCAGATCAATAAATTCAATTGCAATCGCAAGCTGCCTGCACAAAAAAAGCAGGGACGTTGCCCTGCTTTTTAATTTCTCTGCTTAGTAAAACTAACTACTAATAACCGGGGTTTTGATAGGCTGTTTTTTCCGTAGCGCTCAGCGGTCCACCAGACGGATTGGTGAGCTGCGCCAGGAAGGCATCTGGCCACGGACGGAAGGTGTAATGCTTTTGAACCTGTCCCTTCCCGTTACCATCCTGCCCGTTACCGCCTTCGGTATTGAAAGCTACCGGCCAAAGCCCGCTACGGTTAGACGCCATCTGGTTCAGGTAAGAAATGCGTTCATACAGGATACCGGCATTGTGCAGGTCTTCCCAGGCAATGCCTTCGGATAAAAACTCACGGGCCTTTTCGTTATAAATAAAATGGATGAACATATCTTCCTTACTCGTCACAATCGGGATGTAATCTTCTATATCGGATTCAGTTGTTCCCGGTGTGAAGATATTTTCCGTGATCAGCATGCTGTTGACAGAGCTTCCGTTTGCGGTGTATGGCGCTACTTTCTCAGCGTTCGCAAGGGCCACTGCCTGTGGCTCCCACTCTACCAAAACTTTTGGACGGGCCTCTCCGCTTTTATACGCAGCCCGGCGGCGCAATACATTGATATCTTCTACAGCCAGCGCATACTGTCCTTTTCTGCCATAGGCCTCTGCACGGATCATAAAGGTTTCCGCCAGGCGAATCAGGATGGCATCCCGTGTACCGGCCTCACTGTTGAAATTGGATTCGTCGGTACTGCCACCTCGGGCCGGATCCACATATTTTTTCGACGAGAGATAGATGTTCCGAATGTTGGTGGCAAGTCCCATCGAGATGGAATTATGATTCAGCCGGTAATACAAACGACCGGTTGTGGCCGAACGCACCCAGCGCACCAGGAACTGGTAAGGCTGGCTCATTACCATAGCCGAATCCAGCGCTTCGTTGGGATGGTTCTCCAGGTAGATCAGGGCCCGCTGCCCCGTGCGGATGCGGCGTGAGCCTGCCGTAACGGCCGGTTCATTGGCAGGTTTGTTGGCATTCCACCAGGCGGCAGCAGCAGCATTCCAGGTGTAAGAGGTACCGGCACCGGTACTTATGTATTCATACTGGAAGGTTTTGTAATAACGTGAATCATGCACCTTGCTCCGGAAATTGTCGTAGGCAAAATCTGTTGGCTTGAAAGTGGCAAACGGACGACCATAGGCCATTGTCCGGGTAACGTCGGTTTGATTGGTATAATCGCCGGTGTGATAGTTGGTGGAGCGGTTGCCACCAAAGCGGCCATTCATGCTGGTGTTGATATCAAACTGCGCGGCCCACAACACTTCACCCGAAACGGAATTACCTTCTGAAACTTTCGGATCAAAAAGTGACCAATAGTCGGCAGCCAACCCACTGGCACCGCCCCGACTGTCAATCACCTCAGTGGCAATCAGGATCGAAGAATCCAGGTCCGTTGGCACTGATCCTTTGTACAATAACTTCAGGTGCTGTTCCGAACTGTTTTGAAATGAAGCTGCCTGCGCCCTGTTGAGGTAAAGCTTTGCCAGCACCGTGCCCGCAGCCGCTTTAGTGACACGTCCCCTTTCACTTGTTGCCGGCAGGTTATCGTAGGCATACCGTACATCGGTAATGATCTGCCTGAACACATCTTCCAGCTTTGCTTTGGGATAGTTGAAGACACCGCTGGTTTCCCGTGTTGGTGTCAGAATCAGCGGCACATCACCCAGCTGATTGGAGATTAGATAATAAGCCCAGGCACGCAGGAAAAGAATTTCGGCTTTGCGTTGCCGCTGGATCGTTTCGTTGGTGCCAAATTTACCCGGACGGATGTTGTCTATCACATCCAGGGCAAGGTTGCAGTTATTAATGTGGGGATAAACGCCCATCGGGGCAAAGTTGGAATTGGCGCCACCCAGGTAGTTGCTCACGTTGCCGGCAATGTTGGATACACTGGATCCATACGTACCCGTCGTCATGCGGGCAAAATTCAGGTCAACGTGCATGTAGGCATCGGTTTCCGGCTCAATCAACCGGGCGCCATTTCCATCCCATTCGTGCTTGATGCGAGCAATCACATACAAGCCGTTGATCAGGGCTTCCAGGCCGTTTTCATCTTTGTAATAATCCTGGGTCAGAGAAGCTACCTGCTTTTCATCCAAAAATTTTTTACAGGAGCTGAATGTACTCATGAACACTGCGAGCAAGGTTCCGATTACAATATATTTTTTCATACTTCTTTTCTTGAGGTAAGATGAATGGTTGTTGAATTAGAATCCGGCACGAACGCCGATCACAAAGCTTCGTGGCAGGATGGTGTTATTGTTGGTACCACCGAGTGGGCTGCCGTTGGAAGAAGCAATGCCCCAGTTCGTATCATCATCCGGGTTGATGCCCCATTTGACCACGCCGGGTCCGAACATGATGGGATTCAGCACCTGGAAGTTCAGCACCAGTTCACTGGCTGTAATGCGGCTGATCCATTTTTTAGGAAATGAGTATGAAAGCGAAAGGTTCCGCACCACGCCAAACGAGCCGTCGTTGTATTGCATGGCCGGTACATTGTTCTCAACATTGCCAAAGTTTGCCATGGGCCAACGGCCATTCTGGTTTTCCCAGGACCAGATGTTATTTTCTACACGGCCGTTGGGGTTAACACCGCCATACGAGTTGGGATAACCGCCAAAATACATTTGTCCCCAGCGGAAATAAATAAAGGAATTAAACGTCCAGTTTTTATACGTGATGTTGTTGGTGATACCACCGGTCCACAAGGGCCGGGGAGAACCCAGAATAATCATGTCATTGGCATTGATGCGGTAGTCGCCATCCTGGTCCACAACGCGAATCGTTCCGGGATAAAAACGATGACCGTTTGCATTGAATTTGGCCATATCTTCCAGTTCTTTGCTGCTGGCACCCCACACACCGGCATTGGCGTAGTTATAAAAAACCGCCAGCGGATGCCCGATGAAACGCCGATCGGCAAGCATGTCCTGGGCACCGTTCTGCAACTCAAGGATTTCTTCTTTATTCTGCGACCAGTTAATGTCGGTACTCCAGCTAAAGTTGGCATTGCGAATGTTCACTGTTGATAGGGTGATCTCTACACCACTGTTTCTTGTTTTGCCAATGTTTTCAAACTTCTGCACATAACCCGAAACCGGAGGCAACGATCGCGGCAGGATCAGGTCTGTTGTGGTTTGCCGGTACCATTCGATAGAACCACTGATACGGTTTGAGAACAAACCCACATCCAGGCCCACGTTGATCTGCGCCGTTTTTTCCCAACCCAGGTCGGGATTCTGCACCAGTTGCGGCAAGTAACCGATGGCCGGTGCACCACCATATACGTAAGGATTGCGGCTAAGCGGCCCCGTTGTTGTATAAGGGTTCACAGAGGAGTTACCCGTTACCCCCCAGCCTACTCTTGGTTTGAGTTCATTCAACCAGGCAACATTGCGAAGGAATTCTTCATCCTGCGCTTTCCAGGCTACGGCAAAGGAGGGGAAGAAATCCCATTTGTGACCCGGCGCCAGCACAGAAGCGCCATCAAAACGACCGGAGGCCGTAATGAGATAGCGGTTCAACAGGGTATAATTTACACGACCCATGTAGGAATACAACGTATTCTCCGTAAAGCCAGAACCGTAGCTGGGATTGCCCTGCGTATTGGAAGCCAGATCGTACCATAGGCTCAGGGGAATGGTGGTTCCTGATACGCCAACACTCAGGCTTTCGCGGCGTGATTTCTGTGCCGATTGCAACAGCGTCACTCCCAGTTTGTGATTTGGACCAAAAGATTTGTCAACGAACAGCAGGTTTTCTGCTACCCATGAAAAATTATCGTCGGTTGACTGACCGGCTGTGTTGGGACGGTTGGTCAGGTGGTTGGTGGCATTGGGACCTGTCCAGGAACCGTTGCGGAATTTGCGGTACTGGGCGCCAAAGTTCAGGCGGTATTTTAACCAGGAGGTAAACTTCACTTCTGCAAACGTGTTGCTCATGATGGCTGTTGTGCGTCGCTCATTCAGTACCTGGTCAATATCAATCAGCGGGTTCCATAAGTTTAAGTTGCCGCCTGCATTTTTGATCCAGCCACCCTGTGCATCTTTCGGTGATGCATAAGGGAATTGATCAATGGCCCTTGAATAAAGGTCCTTGGAACCGGTGTTGGAAGTATTGGGCGGGAAGATGCCGTAATTCTGTTTGGCCAGTGAAGCAATTACCGAGGTTCCCAGCGTTAGCCATTTGGTGGCGGTGATGTCGCCATTCAGGTTGACGTTAAAACGGTTGTAGTCCTGGTCACGCTGCACACCCAACTGGTTAAAATATCCCAGCGAAAGCGACATGCGGGAAACGGCATTTCCGGCCGAAACCGAGAGCTGGTGGTTATTGGTTACGCCTTGCCGCGTGGCATCGTTTATCCAGTCGTAGGTAGGAATGTTTGCCGAATTGTAGATGGGAACCATATCCGGCCATCCCAGCGCTTTTTCCGCAGCCGTTGCCTGTCGCATCCGCACACTTCCATCCGGGTTCCATTCGTACCCCTGCATAATGGCGGCAATGGCAGCCGCGTCGCCGGTACCAAAAAGAGTAGAATCATCTTTTGGATTTGGAAACCAGGCCTTGGCCGGCTTGTAAAAATCACCGTTATCGGTAAGGGAATGATAGGTGCGGCCATTGATGGCGCTTAACCGCCAGCGATCGATGTATTCACCCCCGTTCATCCAATCAGTCATTGCATGGTATTTATCCAACGAAACCGTAGCCAGGTAGTTAACCGACACGCGGCCGGCTTTGCCTCTTTTGGTGGTGATCAGCACCACGCCATTGGCACCGCGGGAACCATAAATGGCCGTAGCCGAAGCATCTTTCAGGATCTCCATGGTGGCAATGTCGTTGGGATTCAGGTCCGCCATACTAAATGAGTTTACACCCAGTGCATTAACCATTGGAATACCGTCGATCACATAGAGCGGATCGTTGGAGGCGCCCAGCGAACGGTTGCCCCGCACCCTTACCACCGGCAATTCCCCGGGCTTCAGGTTAGAAGAAACCTGCACACCAGCGGCTTTTCCCTGCAAGGCCTGCAACACGTTTTGGGCAGGTCGTTCCTGAATTACGTCCGCCGTAATGCGGCTCAAAGAACCGGTAACATCACTTTTGCGTTGTGTACCGTAGCCCACCACCACGACTTCGTTCAGCGAGTTGGCAGTTGCCTGCATGGTTACGGCCACATTGGCCTGGTTGTTCACAGGGATTTCCTGCGGCACGTAACCAATCGAACTTAACAAAAGTGTGGCGGAACCCGATTGCGTACGCAGCGAAAATGTTCCGTCTTTTTTGGTTAAAGTAAAGTTTTGGGTCCCTTTTTCCTGAACGGTCACGCCTTCCACCGGCAAGCCATTGGCATCGCTGATCTTCCCGTTAACGGAAAATCCTGCCTGGGAAAAAGAGGAAAACACAAGGGTTAACAGAAGGAAAGCTAATAATAGCAGTCTTCTCGCATAAAGGGAGAATTTTTCCATATAGCCGCAATTGAGTTTTAGAAATGAATTTCAAGTTATTCCGATCAATTGCGGCCTTCGTCCTGAACTATCCTGTAAAAATGAGGCTATATTTCTTTTTGCATGATTCTAAAACCTTTGTACCGTCTCATTTCTTTTAAAACGCTCTACACATGAAAAGTCCTTTTTCCTTGAGAGGATAGGTCTTCCCTATCATCGTTGCAACAAGGCAGTTGGTTTGGCAACCGGCAACGCTTCATAGATCTCCGCTTCAATAATGCTCAGAGTTCCTTTGGCCCTTGCATCATCTCTGGCTACGCCATCATCCAATTTTTTTCCGTTTACCTCAACGCCGGTATTGGTATCGTTGGTGGCAGCAGCGCCGGCAAGTTGAATGCGCAGTTTTGTTCCCCTTTGGGGACGGCACTGAATGGTGTAATATCCCAAGGTGGTTTGCGTATTTCCATTGAACGCTTCTTTTCCATCCACCGTAATGCGCAGGGGATAAACCCGCGACCGGAAATTATTCAGTTTCAGCGTAACCTCCGAAACGGTGGCTTCCCGCTCCAGGGTATATTCGATCCATGCGGTGGAAAGCTTGCCGTCATTCACCCAATCGGAAAGTTCATTGTCGTCATAACTGGCAAACGCACTATCGGCATTGGCCCCAGCGGTGGCGTTTACAATGCGCAAAGGCGTACGGTTAAGTTGGAAAGAAGGTGTCTTGGGTGTAGGCCCTCTTTGCAGGTGCGAAGGCAATCCGGCAGAAGGCAGTTGCGTGGAAAGCCCACCGGTGGTTTGAAAAGGTTTTGTGGTTAAGGTGAGGGTTGCTTCCTTCAACCCCTCAGCGCTTGCTGTGATGGTGATGGTGCCCGGCGTGGTGGTGGATCGTACCAGGAAACGATTCACGCCACCTTCCACGGGAAAACTTTTTTGAAGCACATAATTTCCGGGGCCCATGGCCATGCCACCGCGCCATTCGGCAGGCCCGCTCAATGAGTAACTTATCCTGTTCAACGCAGTGGGACAACGCTGCCCCTTTGCATCCACTACTTCCACTTCTACGAGTGCCAGGTCATGCCCGTTGGCAACAAATGCGGTTGGCCGCTTTACCGGTGTTAAGCGCAACGCTACCGGTTTCCCTACGGTGTTGATCACTCCCGTGCAAACGGTTTTGCTTTCGGCATCATACCCGATAGCCTGGATGGTGCCCGATTGCCAGGCCACATCTTTAAAAGTGAAAAGAAAGCCGTCGCTTTTGGTGCCGAAACCGAGCGATCGTCCATTCACCTTTAGTTCTACTTTATCGGAGGTGGAAATAACATAGATGTCTTTTTTTACTCCCGGAGCGTAATTCCAATGGCCTACAATGTGCAGGGATTGTTTTTCCGGCACCACCCAGCCATCCCACATCACCTTGTGCGCAAAAAAGTTTTGCTTTTTGATGCGCAGGGCATCCACCTCACCGCTGCGGCGGTAATTTTCTTCCCCACGGTGATGCGTATTCGTTTCTGAAAATACGATATTCACACCGCCACTGCTCACCCGCCTGCCGGTGCCGGGCCGCTCTTTCCAGAATTCATACCAGCGTTTTACATTTTCTATGGCATGGCTTTCCATGTTGCGGTTGTAGGCGGCGGCTGATTGTCCTTTGTACTGTGGACCCTCTCCATCTTTGTGATAGGGCGGTGTAAAATCATCCCAGTATTTCCGCGAGCCTTCATCCCTTGAATATTCCATGGCCCACATGGGGATGTGTGCACTTTTGTTGGTGTAAAGCATTTCGCCACCGTATTCGGCAGTTTTGCTGTTGAGCATTTCACGGCTGCCAATGGCCCTGCCGCCGAACGGATCATATTGGTCGCGGATGGCTTTCATCTCCTGCATGTGGGCTTCGCTGATGCTTTCGTTGCCGCATTCGTAAAACACAATGCTTGGATTGTTACGGTTGTAGATCATCGCATCCCGCATCACGGCTTTGCGTTGTTCCCACCGCACACCTTCCACGTCCTTTTCCGCATCGCCGGCAGGCATAGCCTGCAGCAGTCCTACCCGGTCGCAGCTTTCCACATCCTGTTTCCAGGGCGCAATGTGCATCCAGCGCACCAGGTTGCCGCCACTTTCCACCATCAGGCCGTTACTGTAATCGCTCAGCCACGCCGGGACAGAAAGCCCTACGGCCGGCCATTCGTTGGACGTACGCTGCGCATAACCATGTACCATCAGCACACGGTCGTTCAGGTAGATCATGCCGTCCCTGAAAGCCGTTTTTCGAAAACCTGTTTTTGTTTTCACCACATCCACAGGCTTGCCATCCACCCTCAAGATTGTTTGCACGTCGTACAAATAGCCATAGCCCCAGCTCCAGAAATGCAAACCCTTGATGAGTGCTGCTGCTTTCACCGTTTTTGTTTCTCCGGGTGCTATTGAAGTTTGATCACCGGCAAACGTTTTCACCAGTTTTCCGGAAATGTCGCGAATTGAAACCTCGTAAACCACCTGCTGTGGTTTTGTTGTTTCGTTTTTTATTTCGGATGTGGCGTTTACCCTTGCCGATTTTTCTTTAATGTTGAACTGATCGGCATAGATGTAAACACCGGTTGTACCCAGGTTGCTATAAAGCGGAAGCGTTTGGTAAATCTTGGGCACCACATGCAGGTACACGTTTTTGTTGATGCCACCATAGTTGGCATTAAAGTTTTTGTCTTCCCATTGGTACTTGGTATTGGTAGCCTTTTCGCGGTAGTTCCAGTCGTTGTCGATGCAGGCTGCTATCACATTTTTTTCACCGCCAAATTTTACCAGGTCGGTAATATCAAATCCAAATGATGTCACGCCATTTTCGTGCAAGCCAATGTGTTTTCCATTCAGGTAAAAATCACCCCCCTGGCGAATGCCTTCAAATTCCAGGAAAATTTTCTGGCCTTCTGCAGAAGCAGGCAGCGTAAAGGTTTTGCGGTACCAGGCAATGCCGGTGGAAAGGTCCACAATGTCGTTTTTAAATGCTTCGTCTTCGTTCCAGGCATAGGGAAGGGTTACCCTTTTCCAGGAGCCATCATCGAAGGCCGGGGAAGTTGCTTCGGCTGCATCGCCGACAAATACTTTCCAATCGCTATTGAAATTGTATTGCGTTCGTTGAGAAAACCCAACGCCGGAAAAAAAAAGGAAAAAGCCTGCTAAAATGAAACGAAGGGTTTGCATGTGCCGGTATTTTTTTCAACCCGGTTGGCAGGCATTCTCATTTGTTCTCCTTCAGGAATAGAGTGAGGAACAACAAAGGGCAAGCAACCGGAGGAAATAAATTTTTTGCATCCAGATAAAAAGATGCCGACTCAATATCAAAAGAAAAATAGGCCTGACCGTCCTGCCTTATCCTTCCTGTTTACGAAAACGTTGTAGCTGCCCTCTCCGGATGTTTTCGAAAGTTTCGTTTTCTTAGCGAAAATGTTTCGCATGGCGAAAGTAAGCCTCAAGGACCTGGCGGCTACATTAGGCGTATCGCTGTCCACCGTGTCAAAGGCTCTGAAGGACAGTTACGAGATCAGTGCCGATACGAAAAAAAGGGTGCTTCAGATGGCCGACCAAATGGGGTACCGGGTAAATCCTTACGCCAGTTACCTGCGCCAGCAAAAAAGCCGGACGGTGGCGATGGTGGTACCGGAGTTGAACAACAATTTTTTTGTGCAGGCCATCAGTGGAGCCGAAACGGTGGCCCGGGAACAAGACTATCATGTGCTGATCTATGTAACGCATGAAAATGCGACGCTGGAAGAACGTATTTTGAAACATTTGCAAAACGGTCGGGTAGATGGTGTGATTCTCTCGCTGGCCTCCACCACAAAAACGCATGCGCCTATCAGTGAACTGATGCAGTGCGGGGTGCCTGTTGTTTTTTTCGACAGGATCTGCCATGAGATTGAAACCGCCAAGATCACCACGGATGATTTTGCCAGCAGCTTTGTGGCCACCGAACACCTGATCCAACGTGGCTGCCGCGATATCGCCTTTCTTTCGCTGTCGGATACACTTTCTATTGATAACAAACGAAAGCAAGGATATCTGGAAGCCCTTTACAAGCACAACCTTCCGGTTGAACAAGCAAGAATCCTGAAATGCGGCGGAGATGAAAAGGCTAATTACCGTAAAATAAAAAGTTTGCTTACCGGCAGTCTTCCACCTGATGGCATTTTCGCCTCCGTGGAAAAGTTGGCACTTACGACATATGGAGTTTGCCATGACATTGGCCGAAAAATTCCGGAAGAGATTAAGGTTCTTTGTTTTTCAAACCTGCTCACGGCGCCCCTGCTCCATCCGCCGCTGACTACAATCTCCCAGCCCGCCTTTGAAATGGGACAACAGGCCGCGAAGATCCTGCTTAAGCACCTTGAGAAAAAAAAGCTGCCCCTCTCCAATGAAAATA
Organism: Flavisolibacter longurius; assembly: GCA_014163555.1. Lineage (GTDB taxonomy): Bacteria > Bacteroidota > Bacteroidia > Chitinophagales > Chitinophagaceae > Flavisolibacter. The sequence goes on along the minus strand of JACJGO010000004.1, from coordinate 318,378 downwards.
TTATCATCAAATCGGTACTGATGGAGCGGGGCTCCACGTAAAGCATTTCTCTCGGTTGTAACAAACAATCAGAATAAACTTCTGCAGGCTAATCACCATCCGGTTTTGCTGCCTCTTTACCGGGGCTTAACGGCCAGTAAAATGCTTCATATAATCCGGGTTTTGCCGGATCAACCGGAGGCACATCTTTAAAAAGAAGGCGAGCCAAATGGGGTACGTTATCGCGAATGCCTTTCACCACCAGCTTTGCAATTTCATAGGCACCATAAGGACGGAAATGCGTGTTATCGGCAAGGGGCTTGTCCTGCCCCGGAAACGTATTGGCAGGATAGTGCACAAAGAGGTTGAGCGAGGCTACCGGTCCCAGGGCTTCATACATCGTTTTGGAAAGTGCATTAAGATCGATAAGCGGAACCGCCTGCTCCTGCGCCGTTTGCCGTACAGCAGTCGGGTAGTCGCCCAATGTTTCTTCGATTCTTCCGGCACTGTCAAAACGCCGCCGTTGTACGGATGTGACCAGCACCGGCCTGCCCCGTCTCTTTTTTACATCGGCAATAAAGGTTTCCAGGGCTTTTTTGTAACTCGTAAAGGCGCCGATACCTTCGCCCCTTTGCTTTTGATCATTATGACCAAATTCCACAAAAACATAATCGCCCGGTTTTAGCAGGCTTAGTATTTTTTCGAACCGGCGGGCTGCTATAAAGCTGCTTAGGGTTTCTCCCGATTCGGCATAATTGGCAATGGATACGTTTCCGGGTTGAAAAAAAGAAGGGATCATTTGTCCCCAGGCCGACCAGGGTTCGCTTGCCCCATCCACAACAGTGGAATTTCCGGCCAGGAAAACGGTTACAACCTTGGGTGAAGACGGTGTGATCTCAATTGCATTTATCTTGGGCGACTCGCCATTAAATTCCAGGGTAAGCTTGTTGTCCCAGTGCAGGTAAGCATGTTCGCGGGGCTTGAGACGCAGCCTGCGGTCCGTTCCGGCAATCATACTATCGCGGACATGCAGGGTGAACGAAGCCGTTTTGTGCTTTCCTTTACCGGTTTGTAGGCGGTTTACCATCATGCGCCTGTTCTCAGCACGGATGGCAGCATCCGAAGTGCCGGCATCATCGCCAAGCGTGACCTTTACGTCATAATCTCCTTCGGGCAGTTTTACGGAAAAATAAAACGGTTGTGCGGCCGTCAGGTAGCCATCGTACAACGCTTTATTGCCGGTATGGGTGTTGGCCGTAACGGCAGAACCGAAATCAATGCCGTATCCTCTTTGTGAAGAATATACCGTTCCGGGAAGCACCTTGACAAAGCCGGGTTTCATCTTTCCATGGCCAAAATCGAAGCGGTATGTACGAATTTCTGCTTGTCCTTTTTTCGGTTGTGCCTGCAAGTTATATTCTCCCGCCAGGAACATCGCAGCCAGAAAGAAAAAAATCTTCATCATATCCTGATTATAAATTTTAGGAACGAGGCTTTTTGCAACCCGAATACAGACGCTGCACTTTTCTATTTGGATTGCAACGCCAGTTTCGCCTGTTTTAACCCTTTGCCTGTTACGGATAATTCAATGGTACCCCCCTTCTCTGTCGCCTGCACCAGCACCACCAATTTTCCACTAAAGGTTTTCATCGTAGGCAGGTGAAACGGTTCCAGCGACGTAGCATCACCGTTGCAGGCCGCACGGAAGCTGCCGGCGCCCTTCACTGAAAATTGAAGCGGCAGGGCTGCATCGGGACAAGGATTTCCGTCTTTGTCAACCACTGTTACTGTTACAAAGGAGATGTCATTACCATCGGCCGCGATGGTCGTCCGATCCGGTTCCAGCAAAAGCCCGTTCGGTTTTCCGGCCGTGACCATTGTTTTTTGGGCCGCCGGTTTTCCATCCGGGCCAAAAGCCACCACTTTCACAGTCCCGGGCTCATAGTTTACATCCATCCACATCAGGCGGTACCTTTCCTGCGGTGTGCCATTGCTGTGCTTTTTGCGTACACCCATGCTTTTTCCATTGATGAACAATTCGGCACTGTCGTAAGAGGTATACACAAAAACAGGTGTGGCTTGCCCTTCTCTTCCCGGCCAGTTCCAATGTGGGAGAACGTGCAAGGTTTCTTCCTCCTTATTCCACCGGCTGCGGTAGAGGTAATACCGGTCTTTGGGCAGACCGGCCAGGTCGGCCATGCCAAAATAAGAGCTCCGCGAAGGCCATTTGTCATCGTAGGGTGTGGGTTCGCCCAGGTAATCAAAACCTGTCCATACAAACTCGCCAATCACCCAGGGTTTGTCATCCTGCAACACAAAATCATCTTCCGGCAGGTTGGACCAACTGCAGTATTCGAGGTCATAGGAAGAACTCTGCAAATCGGGATACTGCTTTTCCACAGCTTTGACCACAGGGAATTTATACACACCGCGGGAACTGACCGTAGATGCCGTTTCTGATCCCAGCAGAATTCCTTGGGGAAACGCTTTATAGGCCTCTTCGTATAGGTGTGTGCGGTAGTTCAAACCCGGAATATCCAACAGGGCACCAAATCCCGATTGCATGGTGGCTTTTACCTGGTCCATGCCCACTGTAACCGGCCGGGTGGGGTCCTCACGGTGAAAGATCTCCTGCAGCCATTTGGCCCGCTTGGCGCCTTCCGATCCGTGCTGGTCAGGCACCTCGTTTCCTGAACTCCACATCACAATCGAAGGATGGTTGCGGGTGGCCCGCACCAGGTTCACTACGTCTTTTTCAGCATCCGTGGCAAAAAAGCGGGCATACCCGTTTTTTACTTTCGGCCGTGCCCATTCGTCAAAACTTTCCGCCAGGAAAAGAAAGCCCATTTCATCCGCAAGTTCCAATTGCTCAAAAGAAGGCATGTTGTGGGCACTGCGAATGGCATCACAACCCATGTCTTTTAAAATGCGCATCTGCCGGCGAAGGGCCGCTACATTCACAGCCGCACCCAACGGTCCCAGGTCGTGGTGCAGGCAAACGCCTTTGAATTTCCGTGTCTTTCCATTCAGTGTAAATCCAGTAGTTGGACTGTAACCGATTTGCCGGATACCAAACCGCGTGGTGACTTCATCTTTCAACTCAGTGCCTGCATAGAGGCGGCTTACCGCTTTGTACAGGTAAGGCGATTCAGGACTCCAGAGTTTCGGTTGTGCTACGCCGATAGACTGGTCGAATTCATTTCCAAAAACTGTACGGGTTGTATCGGAAGCCACTTTTTTGCCTTCGGCATCCAGTATATCTGTCACCAGCCGAAGGCCGGCGCCCGAAACTTTCGTTTTGATGTTGACTTTTGCCATCTCCGGTGTAATCACCGGTGTGGTGACGGATGTACCCCACTGCTCAATGCTTTCCGTATTTTTTACGATGACGCTAACCTTTCGGTACAAACCCGCACCCGGGTACCAGCGGGAAGACTGCCCGACATTTTGCAGGTGCACAGCCAATAGATTCTCTTGTCCTGCTAAAAGCTTGTCAGTGATGTCGAAATAAAAATAGCTGTACCCATAGTTCCACTCACCCACTTTTTCACCGTTGAGATAGACTTTGGGCTCACTCATGGCGCCTTCAAAAAGAAGGATGGCTCGCTGGCCTTTTGTAAAATGAGGAAGACGAAATAGATTGCGGTACCAGCCTTCACCGATATAGGGAAGGGCACCGGTCCGCCCGGTTTTTTCACTGGCTACTTTTTCGTTGTTCTGCGTAACGGCCACCAATTGTTTGTCGATTTCTTTATCGAAGGGACCATAGATGGCCCAGTCGTGCGGAACCGTAACGGATTGCCAGGACTTATCATTGAATCCGATTTGGTGAGCGTCATTCATGCTGCCGCGGCTAAACTTCCAGCCTTCCCGCAGTTCCGTTACCACCCTTGTTTGCGAAAGGGAGGATTTTATGAAAAAGAAAGTGGGAAGGAGAAAAAGTATCCATTGCTTTCTGCACATAAACATTCGTTTGATTTTGAGAGCCCAAGTTAAGGCGGTTTATTTCCTGGTTTTCACAACCCACGTCTTCAGTTTTATCCTTTTGAAATCACAACCGGTTACAACGATGATGTTATTATCTATCAATCATGCATTCATGATCAAAACCCACTCATATTCGCAAAACAATCAGGATACAGACAAAGCTATTTTTGGGCTATCGTTCTTTTGTCCTGTACTATCCGGAATGAACCAGGTTGAAAACAAGGATTGCCTGATTTGATTGAATGGATGAACAAAAAAGGACGAGTGGCAACCACCCGTCCTTTTCAATTGTTTATTAAAAGGAAAAATCACTTCCAGCGGAAAGGCAGGTAAAGGTCTTTGATCGACATCCCTTCTACCCTGGCCGCATCGCCCCCCAATCCGGCTTTGCGCAGTTTGGCAGCAATCTTAGAGGTGATAAAAGATGCATCGTTCCGGCGGATGGCCACACGGAGCAGGTCGGGCCAGCGGGTGCCTTCGTAGCCATTTTCCAGAGCCAGTTCCGTTATGATGCTGTTTTCTATTTGCAACAGGCTGTCGGCCGCCGCATATTGGTTGTTTGGCATATTGGCTCTTGCCCGGATGCCCTGATTCCGGTACCAGTCGGACCGGTAGTAAGGTATGCCTGAGTTGCCGCTGTTGCGTGCATCAAAATTGTAGGGATATGACTCTTTAAGCGTATTGTGATATTCGGTCACATCACTGGTAGGCGCCGGATAGGCACCGGCAATGCCGTTGTTGATAAAGGCGCTGGCCAGCAGGTGACGGTTCTCGCGGTTGGCCGCTTCGGCGAAGCGCAGGTGCAACTGCGTTTGGCGGAAGAGGAACCATTTGCTGTTGCGCTGAAGCACATTCACCGGCGCATTGCTGATCTTATCGAGGTAGTTGTAAAGATATTTCATCACCACCGGCTGTCCTCCAATCTCCCGCCAAGTATAGTCGCCCCTGGCATCATACGGAAGTCCCAAGCCCTGCACCGGATTTTGCGTTTGGCTACGGTACAGGTCTATGCCTGCCTGCGATGGCTTTACCAGGTAACTGCCGCCAATAGGACTGAACAGCTTTACAAATGGGTTCTCCGGCTTGAACTTGTTATCGAAAGGAATCACCCAAATCCATTCGTAATTAAAGCCATTATCCTGTGAACGTTCGAACATCGTGACCCAGGAATTGGTCCAGGCCAGCGTGGATGCATCGCCCATACGGGTATAGCGAACAAAATGATCTGTTGCATTCGGGCTGGTGCGGGAGCCGTCCCATCCCAGCTTGTACTGGTTGTAAAAAACTGAGCCGGCGGAGGGAGTGGTAGGTGTACTGGTTTCCATCACCTCACGGTAATACTCAGCCGCTTTCCGGTAATTGTTTTTCCACAGATACAATTCGCCCAGCAGGAGCTTTTTGTTGATATAAAACTTTGTTGACTGGTATCCATCCACATTAATCACCAGGGTTGAACCAGTGGGATACGGGTCTTTGAAAGGAATGGCTTCGGTAAAGCGGATCAGGCTATCCAACAGCACATTGAACTCCAACCGTGGAAAGTTGGCTTCGTTACGAACCTCATCCACCGTTTCCAGCGCACTGGTCACATACGGTACATTGCCGTAATGAATGCCCAGTTGCAGGTAAATAAACGACCGCATGGCCGCTACATCAGAATAGCGCTGTACATATTCCGGCTCTTTCAATTTATTCTCCTGCCGCATGATCTGCAGGTGCTTCAGCACGTCGTTGCAGTTTAAGATTAATTCGTAAAAAGGCTTGGGCGACGCATACGGATTGTCAGGTGTAACGGCATGCCGGCTTAACTGGCGGAGATGATCATCCGCATTTTGCGTAAAGTCGAGCATATCGGCACGAAGCTCGTTCAACAGGATGTATCGTTCCGCAAGGCCCTGGAATTTGCCATAGATACCAATAATGGCGGCATCGGCATCGTACACGTTGCGGTACATCTGTTCAACATCCAACTGGTCCTGCGGCTCCACATCCATAATCTTACGGCAGGAAGAAAAACCCGCCAGGGCAAGTGCCGCAACAAAAACATATTTTTTTAAACGTTGTATCATAACCGTTTTCCGGTTTAGTTTTTTATGCAATGATTTTTATCCGTGAACTGCACGAAATCTTACAATCCGATGCGTACCCCCAGTGTGGCGCTCCGGAAAACCGGATCAAGCCCCGTGTCGATGCCTTGCGCAAACGGACTTTGGCTAAAGCTGAACTCCGGATCGTAACCTTTGTATTTTGTCAGCGTAAACAAGTTGTTACCCGTTACGTAAAAAGTCACATAGTTGATCGTATTGTTTTTCAGCGGCAGGTGATACTGCAGCGATACGGTACGCAGGCGTGCATAAGAACCATCTTCTATCCAACGGTTGCTAAAGCGGCTGTTGCCCATTGGGTCGCCCCAAACAGCTTTTGGCGTGTTGGTCACCTGGCCCTCGCCGCGCCAGCGATTGGACACACTGACCAGTTGGTTCTCAGCGCCGGTCATTGCTTCCAGTCGATACCGCACATAATTGTACACATCATTTCCCTTACTGAAAGTAACGAGTGCATTCAGCTCAAAATTTTTATAAATCACACGGTTGGTAAAGCCCCCCACAAAATCAGCGTTGGGATCACCAATCACCTGCCGGTCGGCATCATCAATGATTTTGTCACCATTCATATCCGAGAAACGAATGTCACCTCCTGCAAAGGAACTATACGTACCATCAGCGTTCTTCTTTGACAGACCCGCAGCTGATGCATCTGCATTGGATGCAAAAACGCCATTGGCCACATACCCATAAAACAGGTTGGCCGGTTGTCCTTCTTTTGTAAGGATAGTGCCACCGGCAAATGGCGTGGTGAATGAACCATCAGGCACCTGCAGGATCTTGTTTTTATTCCTTGCGATGTTCAGGCCAAGATCCCATTTTACGTTTTGCGCATTTACCACCCTGGCGTTCACGCTTACTTCTGCACCGGTGTTTTGCATGGCGCCGTCATTGGTCAACAGACTGGAAAAGCCCGTGGCTGTAACCAGATCTTCGTACACCAGCATGTTGCTTGTTTTGGATTGGTAAACATCCAGCGTTACCCCAATACGATCATTGAGAAAGGAAAGATCAATACCAGCATTCATCCGCTTGATGGTTTCCCATTGCAGGGCAGGATTGGAAATGCCGTTCCGAACCAATCCCTGCATGCCCAGAAAGTTTTGCGATGTATAGGTTTGCCGGGATGCGTAGTTGCCAATGTCGTCGTTACCGGCAATACTGTAAGAACCCCGCAGTTTCAGCAGGTTAATACCGCTGCCGGCCATAAAGTTTTCGGAGGAAACCAGCCAGGCACCGGAAAGAGATGGCATTACCGGGAACTTGTATCCATTCAGCGAAACACCGCCTTTTGCAGCCTTGCCAAAGCGGGACGAACCGTCCATAGCTACGTTCAGGGAAACAAAATATTTATTGCTGAATCCATAGTCCACATTGAAATAAGTATTAACCCAGTTCCACTCGCCAATGCCGCCACCTACCTGGCGCAGGGCAGCCACGCCGTTCTGCACACTTACCAGGTCGTCCGTGGCTGAATTATAGCCAACGCCATAAACCTGTTCTGCCTTGTTGGTCTGGTACCGAAGCCCCAGGCGTGCTGCCAGGGAATGCTTCACACCAAAGGTATTGGTATACTCCAGCCGTGCATCGTTAAACACCGTAAACAAGCGACGGGTTTGCGTTCCCATGCGGTTGTTGGCAACCGCGTTGCTCAGGGTGTCTTTGGCCACACCGGCAGCCGGTACAAAAATGCTTTCGCGTTGCTTGTGAAACGTAATGCCAAAAAGGTTGCGGGCACTGAGGTGATCCGTAATGTCGAATTTAAAATCAAAGGATCCGAAAAAGCTGTAAAACTGGTTATTGGCCTGCATGTTGTTGATAATGGCCGACGGGTTGGTCATACCCAGTGTATCCACACCAGCCAGGTTCGGGCTCTCTGCTCCTTTGGCATCAATTACCCGGTCGTGCAGGAAAGGTGCTTTTGTCAAACCAAGAAAAACAGGTGCTGTTTTCGCAGCGATGCCCTGGTCTTTCAGATGCTGATCGGCCTTGGACATGGAAATGTTGGCGGCACCGGTAAACCGTTTGGAAAAATTAAAATCAGCATTAAAACGCATGTTGTACCGCGTTAGGTCTGTCGTTTTTACCACACCATCCGTTTTCATATATCCTACACTCAATCCATATGTGGCAATGTTATCACCTCCGGTTACTTTCAAAAACAGGTTATTTGTTTTGCTGTTGTCGAGCACTTTGCGTTGCCAGTCCGTATTGAAATGATACGAAGCATATTCAGGGTGCGCAGGATCATCAATCATGTAAGGCTGCGCCGCAATTTGGGAAGCACTCATCCCGCGGCTCTGAAGCATGTCGCTCAAATAGGTGCGGTAACTACCCGCATCCATCACCGGTATGCGTGCCGGAGCGGAATTAAAACCGGTAAAGGCACCAAAATCAATTTTAGTGGCCTGCTCCCGGGCACGGATAGTGGTGATGATGATAGCCCCGTTAGCCCCTTTGGTTCCGTAAATGGACGATGCATCACGTAGCACCGTTACATTATCAATGTCTTTTACATCGATCAGGGAAAGCGGGTTGGTACTGTTGTTGGCAATGATGCTTTCGCCATAATCATTGGCATCGTACAGCATGTTGTCGATCACAATGAGCGGCTTGTTAGTGCCGTAGAGCGAGTTGAAGCCACGCAGAAAAAGATTGGCGCCGGCACCGGGTGTTCCGCTGCGGCGAATGACATTCAAACCGGCGATCCGTCCTTGCAGAAGGGCATCGGGAAGTTCGGTGGTATTCTGCCAGCCTGCCACATTGTATTGCGCAATGGATGCCGTAACATCTTTTTTCGTCTTCAGGCCAAACGGTGTGGTAACCGGTTCGTAGATGGATTCAAATGTTGCATCCAGCAGCGCTAAGTCCAGCGCCGTCCGGCCCCGCAGTGGCACATGAACGGTGTTGAAACCTTCGCCACTAATGATAAGCGTAGCGTTGTAAGAGGGAACTTTTACACGGTAGCGGCCATCCGCATCCGTAATGGCGGCGGAAAAACCTTCTACCTGTATCCTGGCTCCTACTGCGGCCCGTTTGGTAGCGGCATCGGTCAGTCTCCCCGAAACAAAAATTTCCTGGCCGGGTATTTTCGTTGCCAGGACTGTATCAACGGTTGTAGGCTGCTGAGCAGTTACAGTTCCGGCTGCCAGTGCCAGCACGGAAACAAACATCCATTTCATCGGAAAAAGTTTAGATAATGACCCGGCATGCAGCCCTACACAACCATGCAGTGTTCTGCAAGTGTTGGTGTGTTGCGTTGACAGGGGCTTATATTTTCGTAGTCTTTGCATTGTATAAACAAGATTTGCCAAACCGGTTGGTTTAGAACATGGGTTCAAGTCGGATGTAATCACACACGATTGGGTTTGATGCCGCCGCTGTGCTGTTGGCAGCCGTCAGGAAGACATCCAGTACGGAATGATATGTTGGCAAAGTGGTTTCACCCAACAATACTTCTGCGTATTCGTTGGGATTGACAACCGTGTATCCGTTTGCATTCTGCAGGGTAAACGTATTGGCTGTAGGTGTGCCAACGGCCAGCTTTTGCGAAAAAGCAGTCGTTTGGAAATCATTCAACGCTACCCAGTAGGCTTTGTATTTTACGCCGCCAAAAACATTGGATACTCGGTAGTTCATATTGAACAGGGCCGTACCGTGGTTGAATACATTCACGTCGCGGAAGTTGGTGCCGGTAAGCGGATTAAAGCGGTCGCGGAAAAACGTGTTGCCCCGACGATCAATGCTGGTGGTGCGGTAGTTTTCTGCCTGGATGATGATGGGCTGGATCTTATGGCGCGGCTGCACATCCACTTTGTTCATCACATAAATAACGCCATTGCTGGTTTTGATGGTTTTGACAATGGAAGCATTTTCCAGAGGCACTTTTACATTGTACCGAGACAGTAGGGTATCGGTAGCACCGGCGCTCTTGTGCATGCCGCGAATGGCCAGATCTTTTGCTACAGCCCAACTGGCTAATGCGGTCGTGCTGTCTGCATTGCCGGTAATTGTTTGTGTGAAGGGTCTGTACTTATCCAGTTCGCTATTCCAGGCGGCGTCGGTCAGTACAAACAAAGTATATTCCTCTTTTTCGTTGCGGAGGTCATACACGTTCCGCCAGAAAAGATTGGTCTGAATGGAATCTGTGCCTGTCTGGTACACGGGTGCACCGGTGGCGGGGTCTACGCCTATCTGCACCGCATTGGTTGCATCAAAAACATTGCGGAAAAGCGAGAGCATGTAAGCTTTCTGTGCCGCAGGGATCTCCGTGCTGGCGGCCAGTGTTTCCCAAGTACTGCTCAGAACCGGCAGGGCTTTGTCAACCGTCTGCAGTACGCCGTTTGCAACATAGGTGTCTGCTTGCACAATGGCAGCATCACTGATCGTTTTATTCAGGATACTCTGGTATTTACCACTCAGCATCGGTATGCGGCGAGTCGTGTCGGTGTCTGTCGTAAAATAACGTTGCGTGGCAATATGGTTTTCAACAAAAGCCCGCAGCCTGGCCGGATCATTGACAAGAGCCGGATCCAGATTTTGCAAGGCAGCGTTAGTAGGTGCATAAACGGTAAAGGTTTTGGACGAAGCCAGTACTTTATCATAACCCGACTTTGCCAGCAGGCCTGAAAATGTACTCAGGTTTGCCGTTTCGCTGATTTGCTGGGCCAGTGTTTTCGCCAGGGCCGCATCGGTAACAGCATTGTGATCGTCCCACTTTTTACAACCGGCAAAGAGAAGACCGGTCAGTGACAGACCCATGAAAAATTTCTTTCCTATACTTCGCATTCTTGCAGTATTTAAAATTCTTTCGTTTAACTATTTTGAATTATTCGTAGATCTTTTCACCCGTGCCGGTAAACCGCGGCAGGTATTGGTGCTCATCGATGGGGATGAAATGGATCATGTCCAAATAATTGTCATTCTGTGTACCGGCCAATGGGGTAAAGCGAATGGTATGACGCTGCGTGGTTTTAAAATCGTAGACGCCGACTAACTTTCCGGCCAATACCGAATTGGTCCCTTCGGTGTAACGCTTCCAGCCAATGGCTTCCAGTTCGGCATCAGTACCCGAAGGACGGGTCAGCGTAAAATTCATGGTGTTGGCCATCACATCGCCGTTGATAGAAACTTGGCAAAGCTGGTTGGAGCTGGACGACTGCTTACGCTGTACATAACAGATCCAAACTTTGTATTTGCCTTTGACGATCGGTGGTGTCGTCAGCTCCCACCATATCGGGCGGTTGGGTAAGCCCATCGGCATTTGGATGGCATCGTAATTATTGGCGCCACGTCCGGTGATGCTGTTGCTGGAAGAACTGTTGTAGTAATAAGTCAATGTATTGGTACCTGCCAGTGGTCCCCATCCCCATACAATGTCCTGCAAGGGCTGGTCGGATTCAGACTGGCGTGTCCAGGTAAAGTTTTGCTTTTTGTAATGCGTCGGCATTTTCAAAATTTCCGGGAAGGTGGCAACATCCCAGAACACAGCCGTGGGTTTACGGTATTTCAGCGTGTAATGTGCCTGGGCATCGTGCCAAACGCCATTGGTAGCGGCATTGTCACTGCCTGTACGGTTCAACAGAACACCCGGTTCAAACACACCATTAAACTCCGCTTCGTTGATTACCACTTCCTGGTTTTTGTATTGGACGCTAACCACCTCTTGTGGTTGCAGTGTAACGTGTGCCGGAGAGGTGATGATATCACCCAGGAACTTAATACCCGTCATGATGTGATAAGCCATATACATGTAAAGGCTGTCGCTGGGAGAAGCCGGGTTGCCTGTTTGCGAATATTTTGTTTTCAAAGCAGCAAAAGAAGAAATGCCACTGTCGGCAAGTGCACGGTTGCTTTCTGCAATTACACTCATCCAACGCTTGGTGGTATCCGGGTCAACAGTATTTAACCGATCATAAAAGCCGGTGGCTTTCATGGCCTCAACAAAAATGGAATACTCCGGTTTTGCTTCCAGTTGTTTGGCGATGGTAAGTGTGGAAGGTTCCAGCACATTATCGATAACATGAATAATGCCGTTGCCAACAATCACATTGGATTGCGAAACAAAGGCCTGCCGGTTGATTAGATAGCTGGAAGCGCCATCCTTGGTGCCTACGCCTGTTACCAGGTATTGTCCCAGCATGGTGGCCACCGGCAGTTTGCCGTCTTTGAAAACACCAGTGGTAATGGTGTCAACCAGAAGATGAAATTTTACAAGGTCCTGTAGCTTATCCATGCTCACACTCTCTACGGAAGACGCGTTATTTTTTGTCAGCCAGGTTTTCACCCCGTGATTGGTTGGTGCAAAAACTGTATAGGCACCATAGGCATTCAAAAAGGCCGCATTCCCGGTGCGTTCAAGAATTTGTTTAAACAGGGAAAACGAATCGGGGTGCTTTGCCAAATACCCCACAATGTTGACATCTTCCGTTGTGTACGGGTTGATCTCAACTTTTTTACAGGCTTGCAACAGCAGGCCTGCAGCAACAATCGTAGGCAGAACAAGGGAAAACAAAACGTTCCGGTTCATAGCAATTGATTAATTATTTATAGAAGGGGTTTTGCACCAGCAATTTGTTGGTCTGCATTTCATAAAGGAAGATGGGCAGGTAATGACTGTTGTAATCCCTGATCTTGTTGAAAGCCGCCTGCTGCCGGTCGGCCGGTATGCTGGTTGCTGTTACTTCCAACAGGTATTGCAGGTTTGCGTAGTTATTTCTTTTTGCATTCCGCAACACATCATACCAACGTTTACCTTCAAACGCAAATTCACGCTGACGTTCCTGTAAAATATATTCTTCCATGCTGGATTTTGACGTAGAGTCCATGGTGCTGTTGAAGTCAAAGGCCTGCGCTCTTTCGCGGATCTGCTTTACCAGTCGCGAAGCGTCCAGCGGCTGATCCATCTGGTTGATGGCTTCGGCCTTCATCAGCAAAACATCGGCATAACGGTAAAAGATCCAGTTGGCAAACGACTGATCGGCCGAACGAATTGAGGTGGCGGTGTTGTTGGCACCGATGTATTTCCAGATTGTAAAATCAGAACCCCGCAACGAAGTGCCAATGCTGCGCAGGTCCTGCTCCACTTCCACTGTATTGGGATCATCAGGACCAAACACCTGGTCCATCAGGTGTGGCGCTCCGCCCCAGCGGCGGGTGGTAGGATGGTGCATACCAAAAAACGGGTTGAGCTTTTGCACATCAAATTGCAGCTCAAAAATGCTTTCACTGGAATTGCCCTGCAGGTACAGTTCGTCGAAGATGGACTGGCCACCTCCGATCAATCCGTACCGGTTGGAGTTGATGATCTTGTTACACTCGGCTACACTTTCCGCATATTTCTCCATCCACAGGTACACATCGGCAAGAATAGCGTTGGCAGCATATCGGGTCACACGGCCTTTGTCAGCTGCCTGGTTGCCATAACTCAAAGGAAGGCCTGATTCTGCTTCTTTCAGGTCCGTAACAATTTGTTCCAGTACCACATTTGCATTCGATTTGGCAATGGGTTCGATGTCCTCATCGCTGATCGTGGCATCCAGTTTCAGGGGCACATCGCGAAAGGTTCTGACCAGGTAGAAATACATCAGGGCCCGGATGGTTTTGGCTTCGGCCACCGCACGGGTTAATTGCTCCTGTGTGAATGTGTTGTCATTCTGCAAAACGCCTGGTGCCAGTTGAATGAGCGTATTGCAATAGTTGATGGTTTGATACAGCATCCGCCAGTTGGAAAAGCGGTTATTAGGCTGAATGTTCATGTTGACGATATCCAGTTCTTCCGCAGAAGCCCTGAACCCTGGGACCACCATATCCGCACGGGCCTCGCCCCATAGAAAAAATAATTCAACCGGGCCTATTGAGTTCCCTGACGTTTCCGTCAGCAGGGAAGAATATATACCGATTACCCCAGCCTCCACCTGTTCTTTGGTCTTCCAGAATTCATCACCTACAATACCGTCCTGCGGCTTCAGGTCGAGCCACTTTTTACAGGAAGTGGTGCCCAGGATCAGCAAAATGGTTATGGAAAAAAATTTCTTCATTGTTTGCCTTTTCTTATTTAGGTAAAGCGGTTTTTTATTAAAAGCCTACGGCGAGACCAATCACAAAATTTTTGGACGGCGGCGTCATGGAATAATCGTATGCCATGCGGAAAGGATCTGAACCGGAAGCGCTTACTTCCGGGTCCTGGCCGGTGTAGTTTGTCCAGGTATAAAGGTTTTCAGCCGTAATGTAGGCGCTCAGGCTTTTGATCTTCAACCGGGCCAGCATCTTCTGGTCGAACGTGTAGCGGGCAGTGATGGTTCGGAAGCGCAGGAAAGAGGCATCTTCCACATACCGGTCTGAACCCAGCCAGTTGTAGCCTCCACCAATCACGGCACGGGGCATATCGGTTACATCTCCTTCTTTGCGCCAACGACGCAGGGTTGCCGTGCTTTGGTTATCGAAATTGTACATGGCTGTTGTATTCATCTTGGTGCCATTCACAATGTCATAATCATAACGGAAGTTGAAATACGTAGAGATTTTCAGCTTGCCCTTGATGGTAACGGAAGGACCAAAGCCACCGACCAATTTGGGGTTGGAGTTGCCGAGGTACACAACATCCATATAATTAATGTTGCCATCATTGTTCACGTCTTCATACATGGCATCACCCGGCTGGAAAACATAATCAACGTTGGGATAATTAAAGCGCATGTACACAACCTGTCCGTTGGGACCAATGATTGGCTTGCCTTCTGCGCTTTGCGCAATGGTGGACGCCTGGTCTGCATAAACGCCTTTGTACTTATAGCCGTAAAATGATCCGAAGGGATTGTTTACCTGAAGAAGGCGCAGGTATTCACCCAGTTTGGTCACATCGCCCCTTGAGGAAGGATAAAATTCTGAGATCTCACGAATAATATTTTCATTGGCAGCCAGGTTGAAATTAAAATCAACTACCACTGATTTGCTCTTGTAAGGTTGTGTAAAAACAGCAATCTCCCAGCCCTGGTTATCCAGTGTTCCCACGTTCATGTTCACACTATTGTAGCCAGTGTAGGAAGCGATTTGAAGGCCGTTGAAGAAAAGGTCTACAGTGCGGTTGCGATACACATCGGCATCTAACCGGAAACGGCCACCCCAGAGAGAAACGTTTGCACCAACGTTGGTTCCTTTTATGGTCTGCCAGCGCAGGTTCTTCAGCTCCATCGAGGAAGGATAAACACCGGTTTGACCCAGGTAGCTCCACGAAAACGTGGAATACCGGTTAAAGAAAGAATAATCATAACGCGGCGCTTCGCCACTTTCGCCATACGAAGCACGGAAACTCAGGTCATCCAGCATCTTGATGCCCCGAAGGAACTTTTCATCCGATAACCGCCAGCGGAAAGAAATGGAGGGAAACAAACCATAACGATAGTTGGGGCCAAAGCGGGAATTGGCATCGCCGCGCAGGGTTGCATTGATAATGTAACGATCCTTCATGAGGCTATACGAACCACCCAGCACAGCGCCTAGGCTGCGGGTTTGCGAGGAACCCGAAACCAGCCGAAGTTCTTCGTTCTGTGTTCTGGATCCGGCAACCGGCGTTTGCAAAAGTGATGAAGCCGTATTGGACGTCATTACTTCCTGGTTCATTGTTTTGTAATCGGAGGTGAAAAAGTTGAAGTAAGCGTTTACGCTGTGATTTTCATTCTTAAGAAATGGTGTATACGCAAGGCTTGACTTGGTCGTAACATTATACACATCGATGTCGCCATCGTAGGCCCGGTTAACAACAGTTTCCGTATTAGGACGGCCAGTTGCCACCTGCGGCAGAAAGGAATTGTTCTTGGTGTTGTTGATATCGAACTGCACGTCAAAACTGGCCCGGAGTACCCGGCGGATGATATCGTAATTCATCTGGAAGCGGGGAACTATCCGTTCACCGATGATGCCATACTTGGCCTGCGAAGCCATGGCCACCGGGTTGTAGATGCGTGAGTAGGTACCCTGCACATTGGAAACCGGTGAAAAATAATTGGGGGTAAGATTGCCCTGCTCGTCGTATTCAAATACGCTCATGTTAGGCATCTTGATATAGGCCACACCGCGAATGGCCCCGTCGTTCGTGCTCATGTAATTGCGGGCCTGGTCGGTATGCGTATACGCGATGGTGGTGAAGATTTTGATCTTCTCCGAAATGTTGTAATCAAGGTTGATGCGGGTGTTGATGCGTTTGAGTGCCGTACCTAGCGTAGTACCTACCTGGTCGAAATAACCGATAGATGCATAGTAGCGGGCCTTTTCACCACCACCGGTCATGCTGATATTGTGATCCTGCACCCTACCGCGGCGGGATATTTCGTCTACCCAGTTGGTGTTGTTGCTGTAGTTGTTGTACCAATACGGATCGTTCGGATCGTAGTTGAATTCCCGCACCGATTGTGAGTTCATGGTTGTACCCAGGCGGTTCATAAAGGCCTCGGGGATCAGTGTTGAATATTGGTCGCCATTCAGCATTGGTACCGGGTCGGGCAACACAGAAGTGGAGCCTTTGAACGTATAATTGATAGCAGGCTTTCCGGCAGATCCGCGTTTGGTTGTGATGAGCAGCACACCGTTGGCCGCACGGGATCCCCAGGCCGATGTGGCAGCCGCATCTTTCAACACCGTGATGTCGCGGATATCGGCGGGAGAAATATTCAGGAGTTGCGCATAGCCCTGTTCATCGGCAGCGCCAAAATTAAAATCACTCGGAATCTCCGTTTCAAATGGCATTCCATCTACAACAATCATAGGGTTACCGGTAGAACTGATAGACGAAACCCCGCGAATGCGTATGTTCATCGCCGCACCGGGATCACCACTGGTGGCGGTAATGTCCACACCGGCCAGGCGGCCCTGCAAGGCCTGATCGATACTGGCAGCCTGCATTTCTTCCAGGTCTCTTGCACTTACTCTTGCCGTTGCCAGCGTGTTGTTTTTTTCCTTTACCGCCATCATGCCATTGTCAACCGTACGGGCAGCAATCACAATCACCTCGTTCATGTTGGAATTAAGTTCTTCCAACTGGAAGTTGAGGGTGGTTTTCCCACCCAATGACTGGGTTACAGATTTGTAGCCGATGTGTGATACCGAAATACGGTTTCGCAGGCTGTTTACTTTCAGTACAAAATTGCCTTCAATATCCGTCTTTGTGCTTTTAACAACCCTGTCGTCAGCATCCAATTCAGCCACGGATACTTCGCCAATGGGCTCACTGGTTTTTTTGTCCACAACCTTTCCTTTCACCAGGTTATCCGTAGCAGAGGTGGCCGGTGCCGATTGCGATGCCGCCTGCAGCGTACCCAAAGCGGCAACAGCAAGCATACAGACGATTTTCTGAATAGATTTCATCATAACCCTTAATGATTAGCGGATCGATTATTCCGAATATTTTAAATAATTGTTGATCAGGTGAATCATAATACGGTTGCCCAGCAGGTTGCTGGTACCGGTACCCATTACCACGGAGGCCATACGGTTGTTCATATCCGTTACTGTCATGCTTGTGCCCGTTGTATTGCTCACAAACACATTGCCGGCATCACCCAACCCATTTTTGAAAAATGTTTCTACTGATCCACTCTCTTGCCCGTCCGTACCAAATGATTTTTTAACGATGTGATACAGCACAAATTTTTTGATTTTTTCGATTTCTGCCTGGGTATGTCCTGTGAATTTCGGCGTAACAGTCGTACCGGAAACAGTGCCCGGCAACAATCCATCTCTGATGGCCTCTTCTATGGCTCCTTTACCTGGAACAAAAAAGGTATAAAACGAACCGGTGGATGGACCAGAAACAAATTCATTGGTAGCTGTATTATACAGGTCTGTACTGCTGACATACCGCCAGAAATAATGGAAAGGGGACGTTGAATTTGTACCTAAAACTCGCAGGTAAGTTCCAATGGCTGCGTTACTATAATTAAGTGGCCTGTCGATATAATAGACCGTACCGTTTTTTGCAGTTTTTACGCTGTCAACAATAGCCGGTGACGCAAAATCCGCATTGCCGGCACCTTGCACACGGTTGTTTGCAAAGTTGATAAATTCTCCGCCTTTTGTTTGTGCCACACCGCTTGTTGCCAGCGTTGTCAGGTTTCTTTCCACCACATGAAGATTCAACATGCGCAACAGCCGCACGAGGGCCGAACCTCCGGTTAGGGTTGTACCGCCTCCGGGGGGAGTGTAACGCCATTGTTCGTTTGGCGTGTTGCTTACGGTTGGGTCGGCATAATAGCCCGAGTCGTTCAGGGCCTTGTTACTGACGAGGAACAAAGTGTAATCACGGCGAATATTGGAGATCGTAAACTTCAGTTCCTGGTTCAAAAGGCTTGTCATCATCGAATACTTTGGGTTGAGATAAGCCTTACCAAACACACTGCTGAATACATTGGCCTCCTGCACTTTATTGGTGCCATAAAAAATACCGTTGCTTAATATCTTTTTGTCTACTACATTCGATGCCGCATCAAAACGGGCCTCTTCGCCCAGAAAATTAAATGTGCTGCCAAACTTGGAAGGCCACACAGCCGATTGCCAGAGGTGGGCATTTACAAAATCGTATATGATGCTGATGGGAAGATCTTCAATACGCTTGCTGGGATAATTTTCAAGCAACACATCATTTATGTAGGCTTTCAACACATCGTTGGTAGGCGCAAACATGCTGTACGAATTTGCCTGGCCATCGTTGTCGGTCAGCTTCATAAAGTTTTCGTTATTGGGCGAAAATGCAAGCGCTGCGGCATACACTTTTGTATACACCGGGTGTGTACCCTGGTTGAGCAGTTGGTACTTTTGTGTCAAGGCTGCATTCAATGCATAGTTCACCAAAAAACGATCAAAAAGTTTCCTGAATTCACTGTACGCAGGATTGGAACCAATGTATTCATCCAAACTTGGCAGGCTTGTGATAACCTTGTTCACAACATGGATGACACCATTTTCTGCAGGTATATCACTTTCTGTTACCACCGCATCCGCTACGTTGAAGCCTGTAAACGTTGTATTGGGATAGAAATAAGTATAATCGCCTGCCGTAAGGCCTTTGCCACTCATGAACGCTGTTGTCAGAATGGGAATGTATTTGTTGTTGTTATCGGCTTCTATATAAAAGTTGATGCCGTTACGGTTGGCTGAAATGACTTTAATGGCATTCCCGGACGTATCCTTCCCGTCATAAACACCTGTGTATGCAGCCGTGCGCCGCTTGAAAGCCTGGTTGGGCACCCAACCGGTGTTGCTCTGAAAATCATCAATGCGATCTTTATTGAATGCATTGTATACAAGGCTGTAGGTAACAATCTTCTGGCAGGCCGCTTTGTCAAGCTTATCAATCCCAGTGATATTATTTTCTTTGAAATATACCTGGAAGGCTGAATCATGGGGTGCAAAAAATGTCCAGTATCCCGCTGCCCCTAAAATCTCCTTATACCCGGCTTTGTCAATAGCAGCCAATAGATTGGTAAAGTTGCCACGGGCCTGCAACTGCTGGTAAATGGGAGGCTCAAGTCCGGCAGGACGTTCGTAATACTCGTCAAACTTTTTCTTGCATCCTTCCGCTGCCACAAGCACCAGCAGGCAAAAAGCAAGCATCTTGAAAGATCTGTTCATAGTCAGGTAGCTCATTTAAGAAATGACTCTATTGAAATTTTTATACAGGCAAATAACTTATTTCCGTGAGAGGAAAATCAGGTACAGGTATTCTGGTATTGTTGCCGATGGCAACCTTATTTTCTATGATCAATGGGTGATGTCCGGAAACTAAAAAAGTTATAATTCTCATATAGCCGTTGTCATTATTTCGCAATCGCTGCAGTCGTTGATTTGCTTTCTTTCAGCATCACTAAAGTAGCTATTCAGGCAAAGGAACTATCCTGCGGCATCCTGAAAGTTTAGCTTTTTTTTAACCGGAACAGGAACTATTTACGCAATCGTTCCCGGATATACATTATCGTTATCTCATATATCTCTAAACGGCATGTTTACAGCGTTAGTTCCTGCTTAGCGGAATAAAACTGAAGTTGGATAAGAGTGGTAGGAACCGGTTTTGGATTCCAGGTTTTGTGTATGGCCAGCGCAGCTCCCAGTGATGTCGCCTGCGCCATAGAAGCGGCAAAGATTTCCATTTCCGGGAAGGCAGCCGCCAGGAGATGCATGTAGATAGCATTCTTGCTGAAACCACCATCCACAAACAATCGTTTTACCGGCGAGCCTTTGATCACCAGCGCTGTTGATTGAATCTGCTGCTGCATGATGGAAACCATTAGGTTATGATACGCTTCTTCGTAGCTAGAAAAAGTAGAAAGATCCTGCAGTTCAAAAGCAGGTACCGTTGAAACAGAGTCACCGGCCCCTTTTTGCAAAAGCGGCAGCAATTCAGGATTAAACTGCACACTGCGGTAACGGGCCACTTCCGTATGAAAATGATCGGCCAGCCGCCTGATACCTTCTTCGTGCATTCTGCCCGCAAACAGGCGGGACGCCTTTACCGGTTTGCCATTGTATTGCAAATAACAAAGGCAATCCTGCGCCAATTCTTCGGCCGTGAGTGATATATTGTTAAACGGATTCAGGCTAATGCACCAGGTACCTGTTGAAATCAGGATAAATGGTTCATTGAAATTGACAAGGTAGGGTATCAGCGCAGCAGAACTGTCGTGCAAACCAATGCCCACCTTGTAATTGCTTCCGGGGAAAACAGCATTCACTGTTTCATCAGAAGACACAATCGGTGCAAACTTTTCGTGCAGCCCCTCTGCATAAACCCACTTGTGGTAATCCCGTTTTTGAAAATCCCAAAGCATGGTATGGCAACCAATGCTGGTAGTATCGGTAGTGGCAGTTCCGCTTAGCAAATAACTCAGGTATTGCGGAAGGTGCAGGGCATACTTTACCTGCGCAAATATTTCCGGCTTTTCATATTTCAGGCGATATAATTGCAGGCCCGAATTTAGGCTGCCCAATATGGGTGAAGCTGTTGCCAATGACAGCGCTTCTTCGCCCCCATACGTGTTGTAAAACTGCTTGTGTAAATGATCCGGGAATGTTTTGAGGTAATTGTAAAGCGGCGTCAGTGGCCGGCCTTCTTTATCAAGATAAACAAATGAAGCACCGTAAGCGGAAAAGTTTACGGCCTTCAGATCAAACTCTTTTTTTCCAAACACTGAACGCAGGGAATCAAACACCGACAGGCGAAGACTTTCAATATTTTCACAGGGATCACCATCCTCATCCACCGTTTCAAAAAACTGGGCAGACTGTTCGAAAACAATGTTGTAATCTTCATCGAACAGGAAGAGTTTTTTGTTGGTTTTTCCAACATCAATCACCGCTATAACCGGTTGTGCAAGCATGCGTGGAATGAGAATGAATGGTAAATGGTGTGAATTATCTTATACAAAAATTACAAACCTGTGGCCACTGTTTTTTTGCCACGGTTGCTGATCAGCGCTTCCCTGATTTTAAACCGGCGGAAAACTTCCAGCGGTTGCAGCGCACCCCCGGCCCTCCTGCGAGCTTCAGCCACTAGAGGACGAACATCGGTACGGTACGCTTTCTGCAACACTTCCTGCGCTTTTACCACATCATTCTCCTCCTGTGCCTGGGTCAGCGCCTGCCGGTCAACCAGCAGGGCCTGGGCATATGCAATCTGTATGGCTTCCACCGATTGCAGCAGGTCTTCCAGCGGATCTTTGATGTTGTGCGAAGCATCGATCATCCAGCCCAGATCTGTTGCATGGTTCATGCCTCTTGCATCCATGCCTTCCACCAGTTCATTGAAGATCAAAAAAAGTTGATAAGGATTGATGGAGCCAACTGTCAGGTCATCATCACCGTACTTGGAATCATTGAAATGAAAACCGCCCAGTTTTCCTTCCATCAACAGGAGCGATACAATCTGCTCGATGTTGGCATTGGGAAGATGATGGCCAAGATCCACCAGTGTATAGGCTTTCGGACCCAACTTATTGGCATAGGTAAACGACTGTCCCCAGTCCCCTACTGTCATCGAATAAAAATTCGGTTCAAAGGCTTTGTACTCCACGAACATCTTCCAGTTATCAGGCAGCGCCGCATATACTTCTTGCAGGCTTTCCAATGTGTTTTGAAAGGCCTTGCGGAAGTTCAGTTGACCGGGAAATGAAGAGCCATCGGAAAGCCAAACGGTCAGTGATTCCGACCCCAGCTCCACACCATATTTAATGACATCAATATTGTGCTCGACCGCCTGCCTGCGCACAGCCTTATCGGCATGCTGCATAGAGCCAAACTTATAACTCAACGCCTGGCCGGGCTGGTCCTGAAAGGTATTGGAGTTCATCGCATCAAAGCGAAGCCCGTGCTGCGCTGCCAATGCTTTGATGGCGGATGGATTTTGCGGTATATCCCATGGTATGTGCAGGGAGATAGCGCCGCTGGACTGATTCAAAAGATGAAGAAGGCCTACGTCCTCAATTTTTTCTTCGAGGCTGCGGGGTTCGCCGCCACCGGAAAAACGGCCAAAACGGGTACCACCGGTGCCCAGGGCCCAGGAGGGAATCGCCACCTGGAAATCCACCAGTTTTTGTAGAATATCGTCGGTATTTCCAACTTCTGCAGAAACAAAATCAAGCCGGCGCTGGTGCGCTGCTGTTATTGAATCATTGGCTTCTTCAATCTTGTATTTTTCAATCAGCATAAAGCAATCTTTCAGGGTAAATAAAAAACTTCTTTGAGCGGAATGCTTACCGGTGAATGATCCGCATTCGACTCCATAATATCGGCCATGTAAGCCCACCAGCGTTGCATCACTTCCTGCTGCGGCAAGGTATCCATTTTTGCCGGATCGGTAATGTCCAGCACACCTAAGAGGTCGTTGGTTTCTTTGTCTAGGAAAATGGAATAGTTGCTGATGCCGGCCTGCTTTAACAGCGCCTGCAGTTCCGGCCAAATTTCATCATGCCGCTTTTTGTATTCGGCTTCCTTTCCGGGAAAGAGTTTCATTTTGAAAGCAAGACGCATGAGAAGTCTGGAGTTTAAGGTTTGGTGTTTAGGTTTATCTTGATGGTTGTTGTGACACTATTAATCTCAGTTTTGATTTAACGTCTTAGAGTCGGCGCCGGCTATTAAATTGATGGGCTATAGCGAAATGAATCTTGCCACAACGCCAAACCACAAACCATACTTATCTGACAAACGCCGTAGCAATACCGCCATCAACATTCAGCACATTGCCGGTGGATTTATTCAGCAGTCCGCCCACAAAGGCAAAACAGGCATTAGCAATGTCTTCCGGTTCGATTACCTCGTTCAGCAAGGTACGTTTGGCATAATAAGTGGGTAATTCATCCACCGTAATGCCATAGGCTTTGGCCCGCCCTTCGGCCCAGCCATTGCTCCAGATATTTGATCCGGATATCACGGCATCCGGGTTGACAACATTCACACGGATCTTGTCGGCTCCCAATTCGGCGGCGTTCAGGCGGCTCAGGTGCAACTGTGCAGCTTTTGCCGAGCCGTAACCGGCATTATTCGGTCCACTTACCAGGGCGTTTTTGCTTACAATGTTCAGAACATCGCCACCAAAGCCCTGCTTGCGCATTACCTCCATTCCTTTTTGCGTGACGATAAATTGACCTTTCACCAACACATCATAAAGCAAGTTCCAGTCTGCGTCTGTATGGGCTTCTATCGGTTTTGAAATGGAAAGCCCGGCATTATTAACAATGATGTCAACACCGCCAAACATAAGAACAGCACCATTTAATGTTTCCTGTATACTGTCCGCATCTGTCACATCCAGTACACCGGCAGTGATAGCATCTTTTCCAAAACTTTTCAGAAACTCCGCTTTGGTCTCGTCGAGGCGGCCCTGGTTGTTATCACTGATGACAACGCAAGCGCCTTCCTGCGCAAATTTCTTCGCGATCGCTTTTCCAATGCCACCACCGCTGCCGGTGATCAGGGCAATGCGGCCGCTCAATGCTTTTGGCTTTGGCAGGCGCTGAAGTTTGGCTTCTTCCAGTAACCAGTATTCAATATCAAAGGCTTCCTGCCGTGGCAGCGACGTGTATTCCGAAATGGCTTCCGCACCCCGCATCACATTGATGGCATTCTGGTAGAATTCGGCAGCTACACGGGCGGTTGCCTTGTCTTTGGCAAAGGTGAACATGCCCACGCCGGGATAAAGAATCACCACCGGGTTCGGGTCCCGCATGGCCGGTGAATTGGGATGTTTGCAATTGTTGTAATAAGCGGCATACATGTCGCGGTAGGCCTGAAACTGCGGCTGCAGTTTTGCCTTCACCGCACCTGTATCGCTTAAATCTTCCTCTGCCTGCAGTTGCAATACCAAGGGCGAAATTTTTGTCCGTAAAAAATGATCCGGACAAGAAGTACCCATCGGCGCCAGCCGGTCGAGGTCAACTGAATTGATAAATTCCAGTACAGTGTCATTGTCGGTAAAATGCCCGATCATGCCACCCTGTACCGACGCGGAGCTGCTAAGGCCACGTAACACCGGCGCCAGTTTAACGGCCTGGGACAATCGTTTTTCTTTTGGCAGGGATTCCACTTTTTCACCACCAAACACAGGGCCTTTTTTCCCAAGATTATCTTCGATGTATTCGGCGCAGCGTTCAATAACTTCCAGCGAATTGATATAGCATTCATAAGCCGTATCGCCCCAGGTGAAGAGTCCATGCGATCCCAGCATAATGCCACGGATGCCCGGGTTCTCATCGAGGCATTGCTTAAGTTTCAGGCCCAGGTCGAAGCCCGGACGCTGCCAGTCTACCCAGCCGATCGTTCCGCTGAACAGTTCTTCGGTGATGCGCTTACCGTCTTTTGCGGCGGCAATAGCGATGGCTGCATCAGGGTGCAGATGATCGATATGTTTGAACGGAAGAAAACCGTGCAAAGGCGTATCAATGGAAGGCGCCTTGGACGCCAGGTCATAAATACAGTGATTGAACAGTTCCACCATTTCATCTTCGTGGGAAAGTCCGCGGTAAACGTTTTGCAGACTGCGCAAGCGGTCTACATAAAGTGCTGCCAGACCGCTACGGGTAAGGGTACCAATGTCGCCGCCCGATCCTTTTACCCACATAACTTCCACGTCTTGCCCGGTAAGCGGGTCCTTTGCCATCGCTTTGCAGGAGGTGTTGCCGCCACCATAATTGGTCAGCCGCAGATCGGCACCCAGGAGGTTGGAACGGTAAATTAAGAGACCTACTTCATCACCGGCCAGTTCGGCTGCACGGGCCTCATCCCAGAGGTAGCTAACATGTTTAAATGTTGATGTAAGAGACATTTGTTGAATTTGATACGTTGAAAATGTGGTGATTTGAAAGAATCGTCAAACCATTTCACATTGAAAAATTAATTTGCCTGCGTCGATGGCAGTACTTTATTTTTTACTTGGATAAGCCAGCAACCTACTGCTTCATGACACCTTCTAGATCAACCATAAAACAGCAAGAAACCAGAACAGGATCCGCCTATCCTTTCAGATAGTTACCGTATCCTACGATCAGTACGGCGGCAATGATGGTGAGCACACCGGTGATCAGGGTAGTCCGCGTTTTGGGTGTCACGCCTTTCCATTCTTTGGCAACAATACCCCATACATTGGCCACCAGGATAATAAAGGACATGTGCAGGATCCAGCTTGAAGCGCCGTTCCCCAGTTTGCTCTCGCCCATGCCGTAGAAAAAGAATTGCAGGAACCAGGTGGTACCGGCCAGCGCCGATAACAGGTAGTTGCGTAACAGGGGCGTTTTTTTGTTGGCATAATCGCCAAAGGTTTTGTTACGGGCATTGAGCACCATGCACCAGATAAAGTTGGTGGTCAGTCCGCCCCAAAGAATCACGACATACGTCACATTATTTTGATACAGAAACTCCGTTGTAGCAGCAGGATTGGCCGCCTTCCAAAGGCTGTTGGCAACATCAGCCATCGGCTTGCCGGCTTCCAGACCAAAATTGAAACAGGCACTCAGTACACCCGAGATGATGGCCACTGTCAATCCCAATCCAAACTTGTATTCAGTGGCTGTTGCCCTTGCACCATGCCCGTCAATGGTAACGGCTACGGGTTTTTCCACTGCTATCTCAGCATAGGCAGCACCCTGCAAAGGCCCTGTGGCAACCGGGTTACCGTCTTCTTCCACCAACGCAGGTTGCTTTTTGAAAACCGGTTTGGGATTATCACCGCCACCATCGGATGAGGATTTTAATTGGGCTTCTTTCATGGTGCCGGCTTTGCCGCATAAAACAATACCCAGCACGCAAACGGCCAGTCCGGCCAGCACGGTTAATCCCCATGCACTGCTCACAATAGCCCCGATGGTATCTTTTCCCTCTGCCGGGTTAAACTGGTAATACACGGAGGGGATCAATGCTCCAAACACCATACAAAGCCCCAGGATGATACTGCTGCCAAGTGATACGCCCAGGTAGCGTACACCCAGGCCATACGTTAAACCACCAATACCCCATAACAGGCCAAAGAGATAGGTATAGAACAAAGTTGTGCTGCCAGATTGCGAAATGATTTCCCAGAAGTTTGGAATGGTGAGTGCAGCCGCCAGCGGCGGAACAATCAGCCAGGAGAACAAGCCGCCAACGATCCAGTAACTTTCCCATGCCCAACCGCGAACCTTTTTGTATGGCATGTAAAAACTACCCGAAGCAAACCCGCCGATAAAGTGGAAAATAACGCCTAAGATTACTTGCATATGGAATGGGATATAGCAAACAATATTGTTTTTTAAAAGTAGCGCAGCACCCTCTGCCGCCTGTCATGCACTATCATGTTTATAAACCGGATCGTGTCTACTTGTTCAGCGGGTAAATGGCGTTGCTAACAGAAATAAAAGATACAACTGCTAAGAGAGATTATATCTAAAAAAAAGAACTACCCTACTCACTTCATGCGCCTGTAATTTCAGATTTATTTCCTGAAATAATATACGGCATAGTGGAGGACTTCTCTCAATATTCTACGACTTTCCCTCCTTTCCATTTTCTATCCCTCTCTGGTAAATACATCTCAAATCTCTTGATATAGTTCTATGGTTTTCCTTGATAAATGTCAATGCCATTTCTTGCCTCATCGCAACGGTGGGCCATAGCGGCATTGGTAGCTTTGCACTATCAAGTTCAACAAAATGCAAACAAAACAAACCATAGCAATCATAGGCGCCACCGGCAGCATGGGTTCTGCCCTGGCAAAAAGCCTGGCCAAAGGCAACTACCGCCTGCTCTTAAAAAGCAGCCGGCAGGAGGAGCTGAAGGCGTTGGTGGAGGCCATTGAAGCCGAAACCCCCACCGCCGATATTGAAGGGATTACCTGCCCCCGTGAAGCGAGTTGGGAAGCCGACGTGATTATACCGGCTGTGCCGTTTGAAGCCCAGGCAGAAGTTGCGGAGCGCATCCGGGAAGTTTCAAATCAAAAGATCGTGATCTCTATTGCCAACCCGCTGAACGAAACCTATACGGGAATGGTTACACCGGGTGATTCCAGTGCAGCCGAAGAGCTGCAAAAAACCCTGCCGCATGCAAAGGTCATAAAAGCCTTTAACACCACGTTTGCGGCTGATTTTGCCTCCCCCGTTATCAACGGACAACAGGTGGATGCCTTTATCGCTGGCAACGATGCGGATGCGCTGGAAACGGTTTCGGAACTGGTGCAAACGGCAGGTTTCAACCCGATCGTTTCCGGTGACCTGACTGTAAGCCGGATGCTGGAAAGCATGCAGTTGCACCTTATCCAGCTCAGCCAGAAATACAATTACAACTGGCTGGCCGGTTACAAAATCTTACACAACTGATCTTAATTTCTTAATCAATAAAAAAAAACACACATGAAAAAACTGACAGTGATCTTTTCGGCCTTTCTTCTGCTGACGGCCTTTACCACAATGAACGGAATCTGGAAAAACGATGATCCCCACTCACAACTGGGCTTTACCGTAACCCACCTGGGCATTTCGGAAATCAGCGGTACGTTTAATGATTTTGATGTAAATGTAAAATCCAGCAAGCCCGATTTCAGCGATGCGGTATTTGAGCTGACAGCAAACGTTGCCTCCATTGACACCCGTGTGGAAGCCAGAGACAATCACCTGAAAAGCGCTGATTTTTTCGATGTAGAGAAATACCCTACCCTCACCTTTAAAAGCACAGAGCTGAAAAAGGCAGGCAAAGACAAATACAAGCTGACTGGTAACCTGACCATGCACGGCATTACCAAGCCGGTAACCATGGACCTGGTGTACAACGGAACGGTTGAAAACGCCATGAACAAAAAACAAACGGCAGGGTTTCAGTTAACCGGAACTCTTAAGCGTTCTGATTTTGGCATCGGCGAAAAATTCCCTTCTGCCATGGTGAGCGATGAAGTTCGCATTAAAGCCGACGGTGAGTTTGTACAATAAGTGGACTCTTCAGTCCTTAGACAACGGCACAATAGTAGCGGAAAAAAATAGTAAGGGTGCAACAGCACAATGAGTGGAACGGAGAAGGCAAAGCGGGTTAGTGGAAAAGGCAATTTCAGACAGTATTAATGACCAGATGGAAGTACACAACAGCCAGGATAAAGTAACCCGCCCAGCTTTGCCTTTAGATGAACAGTAACAACATTGATTAACACGTAAAACAGACGATCATGAAACAATTGGAGAATAAAGTCGCCATCATTACCGGTGCAAGTTCAGGAATTGGAAAGGCTGCGGCAAGCCTGCTGGCAGCGGAAGGTGCAAAAGTAGTGATAGCCGACATTAATGAAAAGAGCGGACAGGAAGCTGTAGAAGAAATTAAAAAAGCAGGCGGCGAAGCCTTTTTTGTAAAAGCCGATTCTTCTTCTGTGGAAGACAATGAAAAGCTGGTTGCCAAAACCATTGAGCAGTACGGCTCACTGGATATTGCTGTTAACAATGCCGGCATTGGTGGTCCTTTGGGGGCTACCGGTGAGTACCCAGTTGAAGGCTGGCAAAAGGTGATCGACATTAACTTGTCCGGTGTATTTTATGGCCTGCGTTACCAGATTACGGCTATGCTGAAAAAAGGTGGCAGCATCATCAACGTGGCTTCAATCTTAGGACATGCCGGTACCCGGCAATCTCCCGCCTATGTAGCCGCCAAGCATGGCGTGGTGGGTTTAACCAAAGCCGCAGCCCTGGAGTATGCCGATAAAGGTGTTCGTGTAAACGCCATCGGACCGGGTTATATTCAAACCCCGCTCCTGGATTCTCTGGACGAGGCAACGCTGAATGCATTGATTGGCCTGCATCCCATTGGCCGCCTGGGCAAAGCCGAAGAAGTAGCTGAACTGATTCTCTGGCTGGCTTCTTCCAGGGCCTCGTTTGTCACGGGTTCTTACTATCCCGTTGATGGCGGTTATTTAGCCCAATAAGCATTTTATTTCCTGCCATGACCGTAACGGTCATGGCTATTCTAAAGCGGTTTCCCGGCCGTAACAGGGAATCATTTTTTCAAAACCAAACAAAGTATATGAAACAGATTTTCGGAGTCAACCAATCATCCAACGGAATTCATTTTGCCCTTCTTTTTGTACGGGTAACATTTGGTATTATGATGTTAACGCATGGCCTTCCTAAAATGGAAATGCTGTTGGCGGGAAACAGGTCGCAGTTTCCACCGGTCCTGGGCTTTAGCCCCGAACTTTCACTGGCCCTGGCTGTCTTTGCCGAAGTGATCTGTGCCGCGCTGGTGATTGTAGGTCTTGGAACCAAGCTAGCCGTTATTCCCCTGATCATTACCATGGCTGTTGCTGTGTTATTGATTCATGCGGCCGATCCGTTTGCGCAAAAAGAAATGGCAGCTCTCTACCTGGCCATCTTTACCGGCTTGTTATTTACGGGTAGCGGTAAATATTCGTTGGATTACCTGATTCAGCCCAAGCGGAACAAAGCTGTTGCCAACCGATCGGTAGAAGATCCAACCCTCGCGGTTTATCAATAAGATTTCTGTGCTTTAAAACCATCAACGATTCTTATCATGACGAAGTTTTTTCACTATGCAGCCGGCTTGCAAAATGCAGGCATTCACCTGGCCCGGATTGGCCTCGTTATCGTATTGCTTTGGATTGGCGGATTAAAAGCCTTCCGCTACGAAGCCGTAGGCATAGTGCCCTTCGTTGCAAACAGTCCGGTGATGAGTTTTTTTTACAGCCAGCCATCACCTGAATACAAGTCTTACATGAATCGTGAGGGTGAATACAAGCCGCAGAACATTGCTTGGCACAAAGAAAATAATACGTACGCCTTTTCGTACGGGCTTGGGGCTCTCATCGTTTTGATTGGTATTCTGATCGCACTATACCCGGTACGGCCCGGCGTTTCTGCCGTGGGCAGTTTACTGGCATTTCTGATGTCATTTGTCACACTTTCCTTTCTTGTCACCACCCCCGAAACCTGGGTGCAGCCGCTGGGCGATGCCGAACATGGCTTTCCCTACCTGAGTGCCGCAGGAAGGTTGGTACTGAAAGATGTTATCATGATGGGGGCAGCTCTTGCTACCATGGCACAGGCTGCAAAAAAACACCTAAAGGCGAGTGTTGTACCGTCCCGGTTGAAAAGGGTTTACGCATAATAGAAACATTAAACGAAATGGCATGGAAAAGCAAAAACAAACACTGATGTCTTGTGATGCAGAACAAGGCGCCTGTGAGATCATCGATACAGGAACAAAACAAAGCTCTAAGCAGGCTGTAAAGCCGGTGCGTTTGCTCTACTTTACCGATCCGATCTGCTCGTCCTGCTGGGGCATAGAGCCGCAGTTGCGCAAGTTAAAGCAAGCCTATGGCGACTACTTTTCCATCGAATACCGCATGGGTGGTTTGCTGAAAAGCTGGGATGAATACGGTGGCAGGGATGTGCGCAGTGCCGCCGATGTAGCGCAGCATTGGGACGAAGCCAGCGCTCAGTACGGAATGCCCATTGATGGTGATGTATGGACCGAAGATCCGCTGACGTCTTCGTACCCACCCTCCATTGCGGTAAAAGCCGCCCAACTGCAGGGCGAAGAAAAAGCCGTTCGGTTTTTGCGTCGCCTGCGGGAAATGGTTTTTGTTGAAAAGAAAAATATTACGCGGTGGGAACACCTGGCACAGGCAGCATTGGAAACAGGCCTGGATGTAGTGCCGTTCAGAAAAGCGTATGAAACCAGTGCAGAGGCATTGTTTATGCAGGACCTGGAAGTGGCAAAGGAATGGGGTGTCAGGGGTTTTCCCACAATTTTCTTTATAGATGAAGAAGACAACCGGTTTAAGGTTTACGGCAGCAAACCGTATGAGGTGTATGTTCAGGCCTTGCTGAAACTGATACCCGATGCAAAGCCGAAACCGGCTCCCTCTTCATACGATACCGTGCTGAAAAATTATGGCTCGCTTACCACAAAAGAGTTTGCCGTTTTGAACAACAAAAACATTGCGGAAGCGGAGACGATTTTACAATACCTGGAACAGCAGAAGGAAGTGGAAAGAATCCATTCCAAAAACGGTCCGCTGTGGCGATATGTAGCAGGGAACCTGGTAAAGGTGTAAATCTATCCCACCTAAAAAAAGGCCTGTGCCGGATAGCGGTTGAACAATCAACTCATTCCGGCACAGGTCTTTTTTTATCGTAGCTAACAAGAGCTTGCAAAAAAGACTTGGCTTTATATAGCGCCGGCGAGTGCCGGCTGTACTGCAATGGGTTCTGCGCCTTTGTTCTTCTTTTTGTATTTTCTTCCCCACCAGATATAAAAACCCGTAATGGGTAAAGAAGCCGCTATCAGGCTGGCAAAAAACATCAGGATCTTGCCCGGTAAACCCCAGATGGCACCCGTATGAATATCATAGTTCATGCGAATGAGTTTATCCGCCGCAACAGCTGTTGGAAACCGCCCGTAAATACTTTGTGCCGGCAACTCTTCCAGCGTGTATTGGTCAAAGTACCGGTAGTCCGTTTTCCAGTAGGTGGAAGCATCGGGGTTGGCATTGGCTGCAATGGGCGAAGCGTCTGTTTCCGGTACATGCACTTCCAGGATTTCCGCATTGGGATATTCTTTTTTCATCCGCTCCCAGACTACATCAATACCGGGTTGCTGCAGGTTGTAGGTTTTTGTGGTATCAGAAACCGGCTCTATATAAACCAGCGACGTTTCGCCGCCAGCAGCTTTGTGCACCCCGTTGGCAAACCATTGAAAGCCCCAGACCAATCCTGTCAAGGCCAGGATAATGGCTACCCATGTCATGTAAAAACCCAGCACATTGTGCAGGTCGTAATTTTTTCTGCGCCACTTTGCATTCCACTTGATCGTAAAGCGTTGCTTTCGTGCTGCTTTGCTTTTGGGCCACCAAAGAATCAGCCCGGTGATCATCATGATCACAAAAATCAATGTTGCCGACGCCACGATCGGCTGGCCAATGTGCGGTGGCAGCCAGAGATAATAATGTCCCATTGTTACCACGCGAAAAAAATCCTTGTTCATGTCTTTTACCTTGATCACATCTCCGCTGTACGGATTGACATAAACAATGTGGTAATACTCCTCCGGTTCAAACTGGTAAAAGATAACCTGCGCTGCCCGGTCCTTCCCTTCGTACAAAACAGCATGCAGGTGCTTGCCGGGAAGTTGTGCGGCACCGATGTCTTTCAGTACCGATGGTGGTAAAAATTCTTTTTGCTCCGGTTTGATCTCGCGGTAGGAAAGGGTAAAGCTTTCAATCTCTTTTTGAAAGGCCAGCATGCAGCCGGTTATTCCCAGGAAAACAACCAGGAGTCCGGAAGTCAGTCCCAGCCAGAGATGCAGTTTGCCAAATATTTTTTTTATCGTCATAATGCGATGCCGGTTTAAAATCGGTAATTCACGCTGAACCGGTAGTTGGTACCGGGTTCTGCCTGCCAGTAATAAAACTTACTCCAGTCGTAATAGCCGCCTGAATAAAGGTATTTGTTGAGCACATTGTTCACAAAAAGCGTAAAGCCGATCTTGTCTTTTTGGTAGTTGATGCCACCATCGACGCGGAAATAATCGGGCAGATCGAGAACAGTACCATCAGAAACAAACCAGGGTGAACGACCGACCTGGTATTGGTAGCCTGCCGATATGCCAAACCCAGCCAGCACTCCCTTGTCGATTCGGTAATTCAGCCAGGTGTTTTGCACATGGCGGCTTGACCCCGGGACCTGCCTGCCAACATTTTTTTCATCGCTGTCTTTTGTGGTTTTGGCTTCAGTATATGCATAGTTAACTACTACATCCAGGCCGTTTACGATTTGTCCTTTAATGTCTGCTTCCACCCCTCTTGTTCGCTGCTGGCCGGACTGCCGGCTGAAATACTGGCCGGTGGGTTGTCCGTTCGCGTCCCGTACCGGGTGGTCAAAGTCAGTGGTCAGTACATTGTCACGAGTGATGCGATAAACCGAAATAGCTGAATTCCACCTTCCATTCATCCAGTCCCGCTTAAAACCTGCTTCCATGTTCTTGCCCACAATCGGATCAAAGGAACGGCCCTGCCAGTCGGCTCCGTAATTTTCTATAAACGATTCGTCCTTTACAAAATAAACAGCGGTGTTTTTACCGATGGAATAACTAAGCCCGATCCGCGGCGTAAACCGGCTGGTTTTGTAGTCACCACTGTAAACATCTCCCGTGTTCAGTTGGGTAAACCGGCCGGCCAGGGTCAGGCGCAACTTGTTGGCAAAAAAGCCCAGTTCATCCTGCACATACAAAGCCTTGTAACCGTTGTAATACCGTACGCCCCGCTCCCGGAGGTTTTTGCTGCGGTCGAAGATGGGAATGGAGGCATTGCCATACACCGGTTTGTAAATATTGAAGTCGGCTGTTCCCACAGCGCCGCCCTGGTTCCAATCGTGGTAATAATCTTTGTTGCTGATGTCAAGGCCACCGAGTATTTTATGAGAAATGCTGCCGGTCCTGGTTTCGCCGTTTACGAACATCTGCCCGATCTTGGTCATGCCCAGGATATCCCAGCTCGACATGCCGCGCTGCATCAGGCTGTCGTTGGCCGCATCAAATCCCCAGGGCCAGAGCGATGCACCTTCCTGCTGGTAATTAAAATAGGCCGCCTGCGCCGTGAACTTCCAGTCCTGGTTGATCTTGTGGTCAAACACCAGCAGCACACTGCGATCGTTCATTTTTGTTTTGGGAAGATTGGCTTCGGCCGTGGTAAAATTCCGCGACAGATCGGCATAGCCCCTGTTGGAAAAAGAGTAGTTGGAACCAATGATATTAACCTCCGAAAATTGGTGTGTATACTCCAACGTTAGTGCGGTCTTTTCATCCAACAGGTATTTAAGTACCGGCACTACAGTATAACGGTTGTTGAAGTCAAACTGCCGGTGCGAACCTTTGAGTTGTCCCATTACATTGAGGCGATAGAGCAGTTTTCCATCTTTGGAAAGCTTACCATCGAGGTCGATTGTAGCCCGCTGAAAATCGAAACTGCCCAGGGAAAGACTAACCTCACCCTTGGTACGGCCGCTGGGCTTTTTGGTTACCACGTTATAAAACCCGCTGGGATCGCCGTTGGCCAGCATAAACCCGGCCGGGCCCTTTACGAATTCAATCCGCTCCACCATGCTCATATCTTCCGTCAGCGGTCCCCAGGTAGTGGAAACATTCATCCCATTCCGAAAGGCACCAACATTGCTGCCCCTCATAAAAATGCGGGCATAGTTGTCCCAATGCTCCACACGGGTGGCCCCACTTACATTACGGGTAGCGCCTTCCAGCATGTCAAAAATCTGCTGGTTATAAATTAGGCGGGAGGTAACGACCTGCACATTCTGCGGAATTTCGAGAATAGGTGTTTGCAGCCGCAGCGCCCCAGAAAGGCGGTTGGTTTTGAAACTGTTTTTATTGGCGATGACAACGACTTCGTTCAACTCCCGGTTAGAGAGGTCGAGTTGTACCGAAACAGTTGTGGGGTTACCAGCCTCTACCGCTACTTCCTGTACATAATCGTTGTATCCAACCAGGCTTATCACCATTATATAGCGGCCGGCTTGTAATTCATTGATGGTAAAAACGCCATCATTATCGGCTACGGCAAACCGGGCCGTATTCTTCAGCAAAATCGAAACACCTTCTGCAGGCTTTTCATCTGCTGTTGTGATCTTTCCTTTTATGCTTCCCGTGCTGGTTGCCTGTGAAAAAAGCGTCAAAGAATGAATAGTAAAGAAGAGGAAAAAGAGGATTTGTTTCATGAATAGCCCCATTTATGCCTATAGGCTGGGGCACAAAACTCTTTTTCATTACGTTAAATTATTTTCAAATTCGGTAAAACCTGTTTACGGAATGCGGAAAGTTTTTGACCGGTAGGCACCTTTTCACTTATAGATGCCTGTTGGTTAAGCAATAAATCATCATCATTGTATTAAAACGAAGAGCCCGTTTGGAGGGCTCTTCGTTTTATTTAAGTGTGAACCGGAAGCCGCCATACAGCATGCGGCCATTCACCGGTCCCCAAACCTGCGAAGCATCAAAGTATTTGCTAAAGGGCTGTTCAGCAGCAGTAATCACATCCTTCTGAAAGAAATTGGTGAGATTCTCGCCTCCAATGTACAGGTCGATGTTTTTGTTCTTGCCAAGCGTTTTACTGATCTGGGCATTCATAACCGTGTAAGCCGGCGCATAGGCATCTCGCTTGTAAGTTTCCGGTAAGTCTGTGGTGGAGGGAAGGCGTTTGCGGCCGTTGGCGCTGAGGGTATAATCGAATTTCCAGTTGCTGATCTCATAAGCCAAGTTGGCAAAACCGCGGTGCTTTGCTGTGAACGGCCTTTGAAGCAACTGGTTGCCATAGGTTGTTTTTACATCAAAATAGCGGTAAGCCAGGCGAAGGGTCAGTTTGCGCAATGGCTCAAACGAAACCTCCGATTGAAAACTGTTGGCATACGAATCACCCTGCAGGTTATAAAACCGCACCTCAGAGGGGTCTTCCATATCCACTACTACCTGATCGCTAAAATCATTGCGGAAGAATTCAGCACTAATTGTAGCCGCCCGGTTAAACAGGCGCAGTTTCTGATCTACACTTACGCCTTTGTTCCAGGCCACTTCAGGATTTAGCCCATAGGCCTTGCCGGTAGTGGAAGTGAGAATGTTCACCGACCGTGAACTTACCAGTACACTGTTGTTCTCGGCAAAGATGTTGGCGGTGCGCTGGCCTCTGCCCACGCTGCCGCGGATCACGGTTCCGGTAAAGGGCTGGTACCGGACGTGCAGCCGCGGTGTGGTAAACCAACCGTAAAGACTGTTGTAATCTTCGCGAACGCCGGCCACTAGGTTGAATGTGGTGGAAGGGCTGAAAGTATATTCAAAAAAACCGCCGGAAACAGCTTCGTTGCGTTGAAAATCCTGCGTATTAAAAGCCTCCCTGTACTGATCGTACACCAGGCTGATCCCCGTCCGGAAACGATGCCTGTCGCTGCCAATGTGCGATTGGTAGATCAGGTTGGAATACAGGTTTTTCTGTTCCCCATCATAGGTAGTCAGGCCAAAATAAGAGTCCTGTTCATGCCGAAAGGCGGAGACCTGTAAGCCGATGCTCTTGTGCAACTTTTCCGGAAATACATAGCCAATCTTTCCAAAGGCTTCTGCCCGCCTGGTATCGATTTGCAAGCCATACACGTCGGTTGAAAACTTGTGCCGGGTAGGATTGAAGATGGTTTGCCCGCCGGTTTTACGATCATCTAAAAACTTTACGCCCATGTGCGCAGTAAGGCCTTTGTTGTTTGTGAATTGCCAGCGGTTTACAGCGCTGAACAAATT
Source organism: Flavisolibacter longurius (assembly GCA_014163555.1). Classification (GTDB taxonomy): domain Bacteria; phylum Bacteroidota; class Bacteroidia; order Chitinophagales; family Chitinophagaceae; genus Flavisolibacter. The sequence continues at coordinate 281,515 of JACJGO010000004.1, read as the reverse complement.
TCCGGTTGGCAGGTCTCGAAAACCATCGCCATTAAAATCAATACTGCTGTTGTTTAAAAATGCATTGTGTAGCAGCAGGGTTGTACCCCACTTCTGCCCCACCTTTTGGGAAAGATTGAGGTTCAGGTCTGTTTTACCAAAATCATTTACATAGGCATTGGCATAAAGGCGCTCACTGGTTTGCGGCTTTTTCAGTTCCACATTAATCTGTCCGGCCATGCTTTCAAAGCCATTAGCCACAGACCCCGTGCCTTTCACCAGTTGAATGGATTCGATCCAGGTACCGGGTATAAAGTTCAGCCCTTGTGCTGTGGCAAGCCCGCGGGGACCGGGCATATTTTCCACCGTTAGCTGTGTATAGTTTCCCGACAAGCCGAGTAACTGAATCTGTTTGGACCCGGTAACGGCATCATTAAAGGAAACGTCCACGGATGGATTGGTTTCAAAACTTTCACTAAGGTTGCAGCAGGCTGCTTTTTGCAGTTCCTTCTGCGAAATGATGATCTTACGGACAGGCTCATACGAACTGACAAATACAGAAGGCCGGCCACCGGCGGAGACTCGGATTGCCTGCAGGTTTTTACCGGACGAAAGGACAGCCTGAACCTCCCCCTTGTGATTAACAGTGACGGTATCTGTTTGCAAGCCTACATAACTGATCACAAGTTTTTGCTGTTCGCTCTTGCGGTTTAGCCTGAAACTACCAGTGCTGTCGGTGGACGTTCCCATACCAGTACCCAGCCAAACGACGCTGGCTCCTTGCAAGGGCTTTAACTGGCCGTCCTTGTCTCGTTCACTCACAGTGCCGTATACCTCGGCAGGCAGGATTGCCAGCGCTCCAGCTGCTTTATCGGTTGTGTCCACCTCCATCACAACAATCGTATCAGTCTGCATCTTGTACATTTCTTCCATGCTGCTAAACTCGCGGTAGCGGCAGCATTCGGGCAGTTGTGTATAGGTGCGGTCATCGGCTTTTTGGCTGTCTGTGTCATAGCCTGCATCCGATATTCTGGCTTTGATCTTTCCGGGTTTTGTGCGGGCCGGGTTGTAGGTTACAGTCAGGTGTTTGCCCTGCATATCCCAAGAGGCTATTGTAACGCCTTTGCCCATGGCAGCTGTTTCAATGCGCTTTTTGCACATTTCGCACACGCCAGCCACATGAAAGACGATGGTGGAATCAGAAGGTGGAGCGGAATATTGATTGTTGGCAGATGCCGTAGCAGCGAATAGGAATTGAAAACTTATCAGGAATAAAGTTAGAATCGATTTCATAAAAAAAGATTTGATAACAGGATGTTTTGAAACAGAAATGCAACACTGTTCAGGTGTGCATCAACATCATGCAATCAAATGCGGAAAACACGGTTGCGAAGGAAAAGCGGAACACTGCTTTTGAGCGGTGGACCAGTTGGAAACGTCTCAAATGCGGGATTGAATGGAATGTATGAAAATTGAAATTCCGTGTTTATGACAGCTACATCCAGGGAGAAAAAGTTTGCTGTCCATTTTGCTGCCAGGTTTTGATCGGACTCGATCTTCAGATCCAGTTTTTTGCTGTCGCAACAGCCTTTCCAATCACCTTCTTCTTGCGGACAATCAGGATTGTGTTCTGTTGTAAGGGAAACATTCTCCAACTCGCCGCAACAATAATGCAGGTGGATCGTCGCTCCGCTGGCGGAGAGACCATACACCAATACCAGCATTATGATCAGCAGCTTTTTCATGCGTTACAAAGGTCGTCAGGGAAGAAAGAAACTGTTTATGACTTCTATCAGGTTTAGCAAAATTTTACCGGCAACAGTTTTTCTTCGGTCGCAGAAAACGAAAGATCTTAAGTAGCCATCGCATATTACTGTCTTTTATCGTTACACAAAAATGGTTTAAAACTAGCTGGCTTTGCGGCATCACTCAACAGAGGATTGACCCAACAAAAAGGTGGTGAGGTCCGACACAGAAAGCTTACACAGTATCTACCAATTATTCTGGTGCTCTTTGTTTACACTGTACTGTGCCACAATATCGCCTTCACGCCAACGCGGACTGTATTTTACAAAAAACGCCAGCCATACAGTTCGTGAAATGCGCATCAATGGAGGCTGCAAGGCAATCAATACAAGAGCATTTATGCCCAACCACCAGAAAAAACGGGAGTCCTGCAGCGAAAAACCAATAACTGCCCACCAAAGGAAAAAAGTAGCCATACAAACCAGCAAGGCCAGTCCATAACTGATCATGTTGGTGCCGTAATAAAAGCCGGGCTCCATGTCCAGCGGTTGTCCGCATACAGGGCACTGCTCATTCATTTTCATGGTATGTTTCAGATCGTAGGGATTCTTATATTGAAACATATCTCCTCGCCGGCACCGTGTACACTTGGATGCCGAAAGGCTAAGGAAAACATTAGGTTTATCATCATGCGTTTTTGCACACATAAAAGATCGTTTTAGGCTTGAAGAAATGTTTTTCGAAAGGCGTCAGGCGTCATGCCGACGCCTTTTTTAAAGAACCGGTTGAAATAGGAATTGTCTCCAAAGTTCAGGTCATAGGCAATTTCCGTGATGGTCATATCAGCATTCGTCAACAGCCGTTTTGCCTCTAAAACTACGCGGTCGCGAATGAGATCCCCTGCGGTTTTACCCAACAGATCCTGGCACAATGCATTCAAATGGTTGGGGGTTACATACAATAACTCCGCATATTCTTTGGGAAGCCTGATAGTCCGAAAATGTTTATCAATCAGAGCCTGAAAACTTCGGAGCAGGGTTAGCTTTTGTTGGGGCACGTTGGTCTTTTTCTTACCCACACAATTCCTGTCTACAGTGATGAACAATTCCAGGAGCTTCAAACGAATCATATCCAGGTTTTGTTCTTTTCCTTCGCTGATCTCCGCTAACATGGCTTCAAACAAAGCGGCTGCCTGATCCTGAATGGCTGGAGGCAATTGGCAAATACCATCTTCGGCTGCACCCTGGAAAAAATAGAACCTTTCCAGGTAGTGACTGTTTTGCAGAAAATCGGTAAACAGTGCTTCATTGAAGTGAACAATGTATCCGTCAACGTCCCCTTCAAAATGCCAGCTATGCACCTGGCCAGGGATCATAAAATAAATCTGGAAAGGCTTTACGTCGAATTTCTCAAAATCGATGGTGTGGGTCCCTTTCCCTTTTGTAAACAACACCAGGTGATAAAACGAGTGCCGGTGCGGACGTTGCAAGTGCTGGTAATGCTTCTCCAGGTAGGCACCAAAACGTTCGATCAGCAGGTCTTTTTGTGCCCGCTGATCGATGGTACAAATGTCATAAACCGGGATGTAAGCCTTTGCCATGCTGCTCTTTTCAGGTATGCAGCAAAGGTACTCCGACCATCGGGCTGTACATGGAACTGTTCAGGGCATTTATGGTACTTTTTACTGTTTCCATTCCATTTAACTTTTCTGAAAAGTGAGAAGGAAATGGAAAGCAAGCATTTTCTGCTGTAAGGTGTTTCTATGCCGCGCAACATATATGCTTTTAGATGGTGAGGGTTCGTGCTTTCAACAACTAAACAATATAAGCGATTGATCATGCTTTACTGCGATGCTTGCATGCGGTTTGCTGCCTCCACGCACCAGAAAAATTCATCCAGGAAGGTCTTGGCTCTTTTATCGGTTGTTTCCTTATCTACGGGAACGCCACCCTCCTGGTAAGCATCCTGCACTTTGGGAACACGGAAAACGGCAGGTGTAACCAGGGCACCGATCTTTAAAAAGGTAAACGCAATGGCTGGCCCTACCTGCGAACCACCAAAAGCACCAGCCGAAACGGTTGCAATGGCAACCGGCTTGCGCTTCCATTCCGGATAAAGCAAATCGACAGCATTTTTCAGGGCGGCCGGGTAACCACCGTTGTACTCCGGTGTTACAACCAATATGCCATCTGCCTTTACTATTTTATCTGCGAATTCTAAAACCTTCTGCGGCGGATCTTGCAGGTACTGCAACCGTTCGTGAAAGAGGGGAAAATCGTAGTCCTGCAAATCCAGCATATCCACTTCTGCCATGGCCTGTTCCCGGATATAGGCGGCAAGATACTGGGCGACACGGTGGCTTTTCCGTCCTGTGCGGATACTGGCAGAAAGAATGGCAATTTTATACATATAGCAAGTTTAAACGTTCGATCGTTTGCAAGCAGGGAAAGATTGTCCTCGAAAACAGTACTGGATGCTCTTCTCACAGGAGGCTATCGCTGCAAAAAGGATTAACCAAAATGTTCTCTCACAAGATCAGGCCCCTAACGAAAAATTAAATGCAATTCGGGAACCATCCGGAGCAATCCCCAGCAACTGAACCCTTCCATTTTGCGCATTTACCAGGGCCTGCTCTATATCCTGTGGACTGGTAACGGCACGGCCGTTAATAAAGGCAATGATGGTTCCGGGCGGAATACCCAACCGGTAAAAAAAACCGCCAACAGCTACTTCCGAAACCAGCACACCGCTTTCCAGATCAAAACGTTCCTGAATGGCCGGGGTAAGCGGTGCAAACCGGGCCCCCAGCTTTTCATAGATCGCCTCCAGCGACTGCTGTGCTGTTGCCTGTGCTTCTTCTTCTCCTTTGAGGGTAACGGTGACATTCTGGGATTTGCCCTTACGCATAAACGTGAGCTCGACTTTATCGCCGGGCCGGTGCCGGGCTATCATTTCAGAAAATTCTGCTGACGAAAACAACGGTACACTATCGATCTGCTGAATGATATCACCTTCCTGCAGGCCGGCTGCATCTGCAGCACTTCCTTCCTGGATGCCGGTGATAAATACACCTTTTACCGAGCCCGGGTTAATGCCTTGCTGCCGCAGGAACTGCTCTTCATTTGCCGGTGAAGGAAAAGAAACACCCAATACACCACGCTTTACTTTTCCGAAAGTTTTCAGATCATCCAGAATTTTTTTGGCGAGATTGACCGGCACAGCAAAGGCATACCCTGCATAGCTACCGGTTAACGAAGCGATGGCTGTGTTAATGCCAATCAGCTCGCCATTTGTATTAACCAATGCGCCACCGCTGTTACCCGGATTGATGGCGGCATCGGTTTGAATAAACGATTCAATGGCGGTACTGGATTGTACGCCTTCAGAAAGCGAAGAGGAGCCTTGCCGGTTGATGATGCCGATGCTTCTTCCCTTGGCACTGACAATACCGGCAGTAACCGTTGTGTTAAGCGAATAGGGATACCCAACTGCCAACACGGGCTCGCCAACCTGTACATCATCAGAATTGCCCAATGCCACAAACGAAAGGTCTTTTGCCTCCACTTTCAACAGGGCAAGATCCGTATCCGGGTCGCGGCCAACCAGTTTGGCAGCAAATAATCGCCGGTCAGGAAAGACAACTTCAATCTGGCTTGCGCCTTCAATCACGTGGTTGTTGGTGGCAATATACCCATCGGCGCTGATCACTACCCCCGAACCGGAACCGGCCGATGGTGCTCTTCTGCCGCCAAAAAATGAAGCCGCCTCACCGCCACTTTCGTACAACGTTTTAATGTGCACCACCCCGGGTGTCACGGCCCTGGCAGCCGTTACAAAATTGACCGTGCCCGAAGTTGTGGACCGTTTGCCGGCTTCTGCCTGCGGGAAGCCATTGCGGCTCTGGTCATCCGGACCGTCTTTACAGCTATTGAGTACACACAGAGAAGCAAATAGTATAGCGAAAAGCAGGCCCTGTTTCATGTAAATATGCAGATAGGAATTCACCGGTTTTTTCATTGTTCTAAATTTTCAATGACAGATAGCGCTGCCATTGGAATTGATGTAGGATAAATAAAATAAGCACACCAGCCATCGTTCCCATTTACCACAGCAGATGATCCTTCCTTAAAAACCTAAAGACATTTCAGCGCAAACCCCAGAGCAGCCCTATTTCCACAATGCTCTTATCCAGCCACTTCTTTTTGCGTTTGCTTTTTATCTGGCCGGATAATGAGTCGCAGTGTTGGATCATTGGTAAGAAACGACCAGAACCAACTAAAGGCCAGTTCCACTTTATTGCGGAATCCAATCAGCGGGATAATGTGAATAAACAGCCACACCAGCCAGGCAAAAAAACCTTTGAACGAAACTTTTGGCAGATCAGCAACTGCCTCGTATTTAGAGATGATTGCCATGCTGCCTTTGTCGTTATAAACAAAGGGTTTCATCGGCTGACCATCGAGGGCCCGCGTAAGATTTTTTGCCAGCATTTCGCCACCCTGTATTGCTACCTGTGCTACCTGGGGATGACCATTGGGAAACCGGCTATCGCTGGTTTGCAAAGCAAGATCGCCCAGCGCAAAAATGTTGGTGCCGCCCTGTACCAAGTTATGCGCATCCACCAACACCCGGCGTCCGCGGCCAATCACCTCTTTAGGCAGACCGGGAACCTCACGGGCAATCACACCCGAAGCCCAGATCAGCGAACAGGTTTCCAAGGTTTGCCCGTCGGCCAGGATTACTTTTCCGTCAACATAATCTTTTACGGCTACGTTCTGAATAATGTGCACACCCAGTTTTGATAAAACAGCTTTCGCTTCCTTCTGCGCTTTTTCACTCATGGGCGCCAATAGGACAGGGCCTGCATCTACCAGGTGGATGTGGGTTCCAAAATCCTGAATTTCAGGATACTCCTTACGGGCAATGTTGTGTCCAAGTTCGGCCAGCATACCGGCCAGCTCCACTCCTGTCGGGCCGCCACCCGCTATCACGATGTTTAAAAGACGATCTCTTTCAGCCTTGTCTTTTGCCTTTACCGCCTGCTCCATGTTCAGCAAAAGCGTATTGCGCAGATTCAGGGCCTCATCGATGGTTTTCATGGGCAGTGCCGACCGCTTTACATTCTCCATTCCAAAATAATTGGTTTCCGTGCCTAAGCAGAGCACCAGGTAGTCATACGACAGCACACCATGTGTGGTTTGGATCGTATTGGAATCAGGATCTACCCGAACCATAGCACCCATATGAAAGCGGATATTATCCTTTTGCTGAAACATGCGCCGAAACGGGTAACTGATGTTGGAAGGCTCGATGAAAGCTGTTGAAACCTGGTAAAGAAGAGGCGGGAAAAAATGGTAATTGTTCAGGTCAACCAGGGTAATGTGAAAGCGTTTGTCCTTTGCTAATTTTTTGATGAGATTGATACCGGCAAAGCCGCCACCAACCACCACCACTTTTTTTACTTCATCCATAAAAACTCTTTTTATTTTCTGTCAAAAAACCTTGTCTGCTGCTAAGGCAGCAACAATAAAAATCCCAGCCTTAATCTCTCTTGTTTTCAGCCTGTACGGAAAAGATTGCCCGGTATGTAAACAACAGCTTTCTTTGTTGTTAGGTTTACTACCGGCAATACAACAAAGTTACAATTGGATGCAGGTTCTTACTGCACAACCCCTGAAATGACTCCAAGTTGAAAATCAGGAAAGGCCTGCCACAGAACAAGTCTTCTGAAATAACTGTTCCATCAGCGGCAGAGTGAAATAACTATGCTTCCAGCTATTGTCAGAATAAGACAATGATTGCAGGCAGCACCAAAAGCAAAGGGTTTATTTTTCGTCATTGAGCCGGACGACAACTTTGGCATTGGTTTGTTCCGTGGAGGAGATAAAAACTTCGTGACGTTTGTCCTTTGCCGTTACTGTCATGAGCGAGGTATTGGGCGGAATGCTGCCCAGGTTATTGGCCACCATCACCAGTTCATGCACCGGCTGCTGATTGTTGACTTTTATCACAAAGGTGATGGGCTTCCGGGAAAGCAATTGTTTGTCCACAATCAGGATATTGTTGTGATAGATACTCACCGTGTCGCCGTCAATCTGACCGTTGTCGTACAGATCGATCCGGATCTCACCGGCTTCGGTCCTTATTTGCCGGACCAGTTGGTTGGTACGCTGTTTTAAAATTACCGGAACCGGCACCAGCGGAATCTTTTGCGACACCAGTTGCGTTGGCACTTCTACCGATACTTTTTCCTGAGGCCTGCTCACCACGGCCTGCTCGACCGGCACTATGGGTTTGGCAACCGGTGTGGCTTTTTTTACTGGCTTAGGGCTGGCCGCCGGAACCTTTTTGGCTGTAACCACAGGAACATTTTTGGGAATTGTTTTTTGAACGGCGTCTGTTTTTACACATTCCTGGAAGGTGATATCATCCATCACAAAATCGTTTCCGCAACCACCCGGCGCCGTATTGCGCATTACCAGTACCAGGTCTGTGGCAGTAGCCGGCACCGTAAACTGGGCACGGTGCTGTGTCCAATGGGGATATTCACGCCGGGAAATTTCACCAGTAGAAAATTGCGCCAATACTTTCTCACCTGGCGTTTGCAGGCTGATAAGAAGATTGGGCAGCAGCGGAAAGGGACATTTTCTAGTGGGGCGGCACACATTCATCAGCCACACACCAAACTGGTAGGTTGTACCGGATTTAAAGCCTTTCACCCGGGTGGTGAAAAAAACGCCTTCGCTGTAGGCAGAATTTACAAGCAACATGTTGCCATCCACGTCACCAGGTGTATGGTCGGCTTCTAGGGTATGCCAATCGCCCCGGAAACAATCCGACGTATACGATGTATAGGAATAGTGACCATCGGTGGGACAGGTTGTAGACACCCTGCTGTAGTGCGCCAGCGAAACTTGTGTAACATCATTCACCTCGCCTTTGCCAAAATGCATTTTGAAAAAAGGTGGCTTGAAGGTGCACTGGCTTGCCTGCGCAATTCCTTCCACTGCGGCCATGACAAAACAAACCCACAAGAATACCCTGGCTCCCATTTTTCCTGGTTTTAGTGTACCTAAAAGCTACGTGATTTTATTGGGCTTGGCAAAAAGAATGGACAAGTGGCAAATGTTATAAGCAGTAAGGGAAAAACACACAAACGAAGTTGATTCAATTTTATGTGCAAAGAACAAAAGGGAATTGTATTACTCCTGTTTTTCAACCTTTACCGACATCATATAACAGAAAAAAAAATCTTCAAAATTTCATTTTTGTTTTTGGTGAAAAAGAAAAGACCCCTATTTTTGCCACCCCAACGGAAAAGGATCGGTAGTTCAGTTGGTTAGAATGCCGCCCTGTCACGGCGGAGGTCGCGGGTTCGAGTCCCGTCCGGTCCGCAAAAAAGCGTTAGCAAGTTGAGTTTCATCTAGCTAACGCTTTTAAAATTTATTCCACGCATACCTAAATACATAACTCCTTCACCTCTGCTTTGCACTTTAAGGTTTGCAAAAAAATTTGCCTTTTGACTGGGAACTGCTGGAAATAAAAACACAGTTTAAGTTAAATTATAACCAGGCTTTTTATCAAAAGAAATGGAAATAACTTTTCCGATCATCTTCTATCAATAGCAGAATTGAGGAGACTTCAAAATAGAATGAAGTAAAGAGTTTCAAATAGTAAAAAGGTACTGATTATGAAAACTCATCTCAAAACAAATTAAAAATATTAGGTAAGCTGATAAGGTCTTGGAAGTTGTTCTCCTTTTGTACATAGCGAAACCTAACTTTTCCAAGAATATAGAGTTGAGAGGAAATGCTCCCCCGGCTCATTGAAAGGGAGGCGCACTGTTTTCTTAAAAGTCCTTTCTTCTGACATTGAACCTGTATCGTGAAATCAATTCAATGCCTTTTTTAGTCATATGTTCAGAAAAAACATTGTCTTGGAGTCGAATCAGTAAAAAGATTTCCACTTATAAGGAATGTATTATTACTTGCCGAAAACTTATTCAACAATATTGAAATCGCAGTTATCTGCACATGATTTCATTGCCATTTTTTAATTCTTAATGATCACCCTTCGCTCTTGAAAGTTGCTTTTACTATTAGTAAGTAAAATTATGTAAGTCCCTTTTTGGTGATTGCTAAAGTCAAGCTGGTAATTAGTAGTAAACTTAGCACTTGCGATCAGCTTTCTTCCCGTTATATCAAATAAGGTTACTGTCAATGGATCAGTATTTCCATTGGATTTAATAGAGAGAGTATTATTCACTGGATTGGGTGCTAATGTTAGACTGCTTATGGGATTTTGGAATTCTGTGAAGCTATTGTTTGTAATTGCAGACGTTCTGTTTGTTTGAGTTTTAGCCTTGTATCCAATAATTGATGAATACGCTGCCATCGGCAAAGGACTGGCTCCTATGGCTGCTCCCGTTAAAATATTCCTATACGGTCCACCATTATAACTTATTGATGCAGACTCAGCAGCGGGATTATAAATTAAGACCCGTTCTTGCTTCTCATCAAATGCAAAATAATTCACTCCGCGCATACTGGCTGTCTGTGCAGGTGTAATTGAAGAAAAAACTCCCTGTTGCACCACTGTAAAACTGTTCTGTATTTGTCCGCTTGCATTACTGACAACCAAGTCACCGGAGAATGTGTTTTCCACAGGCAGCTTTGTTGATTGGTTATCACCGTATCGGGTATAATAACCGTATTCGCAGTTAAAAATTCTGTTTCCTGTTGCGGCAATGTATTGGGTGTGGTGGTTATAGATACCTGCTCTCGTCGCATTGGCAATGGTGTTGTTAATAATCTTCACCTGGTTTGTCTCATCATCGTTGTAAATGCCGAAGACTGGCGAATAGGTATTGTCAGCCGTTCCACCAGGATCACCCACAACATTTAAAATTGTGTTGTTGCTAATGGTTCTTACCTGCGTTTTTGTATAACTAGGGAGGCCAATGTTGTACGAGTAAATACCTCCGCCGTCCTTTCCCCGAAGCTGCGTATAATTAATGAAATTGCCGTTAACAGTTGTTGATGCACCATTCCAGTTGATACCATTAAATCCCGCATAAAAAATGGTATTATTGTTGATTTTTGAGTTATTACCTTCAGCAATAATTGCAGCATCTCCGCACATTCCCTCAGCAAAGATATTCACCAATTTCCCGGCATTAATTTCTGCATTCCGGGTAGGTCTTGTGTTAAACACACTTATGCTGTCCAGTTTGTTGTTCTCGACAATGCAGTTGGCTTCTCTTGCCAAATCAAATCCACCGGCCAAACAATGCCTGGCGGTACTGTTTCGAATCACAGTAGATTCCGCGCCGTTTACCTGCCAGATGGCTTTTCGTCCGGCGCCTCTGAAGTGGCAGGATTCAAAACTAATCTTTTGTACCTCTTGTATTTTTACGGCATGGATATTCGCCCCTTCAAACGTGATCCCTTTAAACTGGATGCTTTTTCCTTTTAACACCCAAGAAACGAAGTTGGAGGAAGCATAACGTACTGTATGATTTGCCGGGTTACCGTCAGCAAAATAAACATAAAGTGTATCTGTTGTGCCCCGCTTGTGCGCCCATTCATAATTCTCGCTAAGAATGTTAAGATGATTCTGAAAATAGGTACCAAAGCCTTCTTCGATTCCGGGTTCGGCCACATTGAAAAAATCGATGGAGTTAAAAGTTTGCGCCGTAATCGGATGGACAGATACAATATAATCAGAGTTCCGAATCACAACATCACCCCCTACAAGATCATAAGAAGGAATAAATGAAGCTTCTATGGTAGCTGTCTGATTGTACCCCCCTCCACTTTTTTCACGTCCCATCAGGTACCCCCTGTGTTCGGTCTCCGTTCGTTTTGGGTATCTTCCGCAGGATCGTACATGCCCATCTATTTCCACTATGGAGAGTTCTTCAAACACATCTACTACGTAAGCAAAGACGTTAGGCTTTCCTGCCACAGGTATAGGGTTGCTCGCAGTTTTGTAGGTCGTAAACACCGGCATTTGCCCTGGTTGGGCTTCAATGATGATGGGATTTTTATCTGTCCCGACCCAGCCCCTTTCTGAATTAATGGCAAGGGTCATTGGAATTTCGTTATAAGAAAGCATATCTGGACCATACTGACCACCTTTTAACCTAAAACGAGCTCCTGCACTTACGGTTAGAGAGTGCGTATTGACGGCAGCAAAGTTTTTCCATGGCGTTGAAGGGTTTTGGGCCTGTGCAGGCGTGTAAGCATTGTCACCATTTACAGGGTCCAAATAATAGGTTTGGGATTGGGCATATCCAAAAACCAATACAGCGAGTAAGCTTATAAACAGTATTTTCATGATGTATTAAACAGTTAGCAATAACCCTCTAGATGAAGAATAAGCTGACAAGATAAGCATTTTGAGCTAAACAGCGGTCATCTGAGACTTTGCTTATATATTTTAAATAAAAATTACTATAAGGTGGGATGAAACCACTTAGAAGCGGTAAAACGTCTATTGTTAATAGCGATCATTTACTTGGTTTTGCTTTTTTAAGACGCAAATCTTCCGAATCAATTTCCTCCTAAACAGCTCACACGTTACGTTAGAACGACAGAAATATTTAGTATTCATCTAAACAGATTTGCTCCCTTCTCCGTTGTTGTAATTTTTTATATCAAAAAGAAGCAATAGTTAAAGTTGATGTCATGAGGACCTCACAACTAAGAATAGCCATGAAAGGTAGATTATAAATACTGAATTTGCATTCTTGGGTTTCCACACTTTTCTCGCTAATAAAAGAAGGTACTCTTGAAGCGTGGAAACTAATTTAGGTAGTAACAATCCAAATTTTGCTACCCCAACGGAAAAGGATCGGTAGTTCAGTTGGTTAGAATGCCGCCCTGTCACGGCGGAGGTCGCGGGTTCGAGTCCCGTCCGGTCCGCAAAAAAGCCCGAGAGATTTGCACTCAGGCTTTTTTATGTTTGGTTTCGGCAAACTAATTCCAAAAAAAAAGGAGCGATAACCGCTCCTCTGTCTCACATTTCCTTACCCACTTTTTCGTTGCGTCATCGGGATGACCTCTGCCTGTTGCAGGATCTCACCAATCGACTTTGTATCACCAATTCTTGGAATGTTGTTCATCTTTTTCAAACTGGCCTCCTGCGCATCTTTCAATGCCCGGTAAGCAGCCGAACGATCTATGCGGTACTGCTCCAGTTTTTGCATAATGCTGAAATGCGTCAGCGTGCCTTTGAATTTTCCATACTTGCCAACTTTTGCCCTTTCGAAGAAAACGATCAGGTCTTCCAAACTTAACTGGTCTTCGTGGGCAGCCAGGATCAGGTCACAGGCGCAAGCAGCAATCTTGGTGTCGGAAAGCTTGGCGCTTTTCGGCAGGGGAATACTGTAGCAGAATTCCTGCAGCACCATTTTGATCAGGCGATGCGCCCTTTTCAAGCCATAGTCATTAATCAAGCCCGGAATCCGCTCCGTAAGCGGTATCGAAAGCAGGCCTTCGAAGTGAATCTTGTCGTCCTGCACAAATTGTTTCATGGCAAGGTTGGCAATCACTTCGTATTCCAGCGAACGGACATAGCGCTTACCGGTGGCCGCTTTCAGCTCCGGCTCTTGCCCTATAATGGGTATGATGGTTGTTTCGTTATTCATGGTTAACTCCTTTTTACGTGAGACGTGAATCGTCAGACGTGAAACTGTCGTTTCATTTTATTTTCGACCAGTTCTTCAGATAGCTCCTGAAGTTTTCGACGTGTGAACGTGTGAACCCGTAAACTTGTGAACTTCTCCAGTTTCACATCACGACGCTTTTGCATAATTGATGCGCATCAGTTTCAGCCGCTGGTACAAGCTGCCAATCACCAGCGCTGCATTAAAGTCGCTCAGTTCTGCCTGGTGCCACTGCTCATCGCTGTCCATGACATAGAGATCGTCATTCGGACTCACACAAACCGCCCAGGCAGCAAACGGAAACGTATGCGGCGACAGTTTTACTTCCACAGCCGATTCAAAATAAAGCGGCTCGAAACCTACCAGGTCCCGTACAATCTCTACACATTCCTGATAAATTGTTTTTGTCATCTTGCCAGTGTTATTCGGTAAGTTGATTTGGACGATTTCTGCGGTCCTTCCAGTATTTCGCCGGTTTCCGGATCAACGGCTACACGACCGGGTGCCAGCAGGCGCAGTTTTTCTTCCAATGTTTTTTTTCTTCGTTCCAGTTCGAAGCGCTCCGCTTCCAGTTCCCGCCATTCGGCATTGCCCGAATAGTCGTAGGAAACGCCGGCTTCGCACATTTCAATCTTGGCGCCCGATGCTGTTATCAGCCGCCCGTGGTGCTTGGCCAGTTCATCCCGCAAAAACTGGATGTACCGTTCATCCTTCCGCACCGTCTTTACAAATTCTTCCATGGCAGCCAAGGCTTCAGCTACCTGGAAGACATTGCCCTCTTCCAGCAACTGGTCAACAGAATTGTCGGCCAGTTCTGCGATCTGCTTTTTATTCAACCCTTCCCGTATAGTGGGAAGCGTATCAGGCTGCACTAAGTGTTTTGCCATTGATTTGGTTTCTACGGTTTGCAATTAATTGTTGCAACAAAGGATTGGTATCGATCTCGTTCTTGTTCTTGTGATAGAGTTCCACCAACTCTTTGTGCGTAGCACAGGTATCCACTTTCTGGTACCAGTCGCTTCCTGGCTGAATCACATTGAACTGTTCTTCGCCCTGCTCACACCATTTGGCAATCAATTCGCCAGTGGCTTCCGAAGGAACAAAGGCTGGTTTTCCCATAAACAAGCCCGTTCTGTCTTTCGACGCGGTGGCATTGTGTTTCAGGTCCAGTTCCAGATTAATCGTCAGCTCGTACTCAAAACCTTCCCGGGTAATTTCTTTGAGTCCGCCCTTTTCTACTTTCACCTTGCCGTTGTTATCCTTCACCATTTCGTAATCCTGCTTCCGGCGAACGGTAGTAATAATGTGGGCCGAACTGTGAATGATCGCATCCAGGAAAGCCTGGTGGCGCGGTGTAACTTTCGCCCAGTCCTGGTACTTACCTCCCAACTGCTCTACAATCTCCAAACAACCACCTTTGCCATCCCACTCGTGAGAGATCGAGTCAATGATGATCACTTCCATACCGGCTTTTTCACAGGCACGGATAGCCTCGATATAACGCTCCGGTGTAAACGGCGCCGTTAGCGGCAACACGTTGTAATCACCCAAATGTGCATACAAGTCAGCACTACCGTTTTCGGTATCGATCACCGCTACTTTGCCCAAATCGCCACAAAGGCCTTTGGCTACCAAAATGGCGCTATATGTTTTACCGCCGCCCGATACGGCCGACAGTCCTAATCTGATCTTTGCTTTTTTTCTGGTTGCTTTCCGTAATTCCATTATTTATATTATTTAAATCGTACTCGAATGTTGTGTAGCGAGTGGACCGGTAATGTGTGAAGGCAATATGTACCATTCACCTCAGACCACTCACCTTTACGCTGCCTGGCCGATGCTGCCTTCAAAATCATGGGCGAAGTAGCGAATGGAGGCTTCAATGATTTCTTCTATACCGCCGGTGATCTCCAGCACCTCTTTGATGTTGGTACCGTTCCAACGAATGGCATCAATGTCCACAGTATATCGGTCAAAGATGTCGAGACGTGAAGCCGAAGGATTGAAATAGCCAACACCCTCTACCTGCAGGTCACCAACATGCTCTGTCACGATCTTTAAATCCCGAACCACTTTATGCTTCAGCGGAAAAGTAAACCGGAAGTCTTTCGTTGTATTTTTCATGATTTGCATATGTGAACTTTTTTTGTAGATTTGTGAAGATTAAAGATACGAAAAATTCACATTATCAACAGATAATTCACATTTTTCTTCACAAATACTTAACGCCATGTTTGACGCTTACAATTTGTTGGAAATCAGAGAATTAGCAGGTTTCAACCAAGCTGATTTTGCCCGGAAGCTGGGGATTACCCGCGAGGTGGTCAATAAAATGGAAAAAGGCAGGATGAACGTGTCAAAACGAACCGCAGCAAGGCTTCAGAAGTTCCTCCAGGAAAACCCGCTGGGCGTTTCGGCAGGCGAAGTGAACATTTTGGGTAAAAGTTCACATGAGACTGGTAGTAAGGTGAAAACCGGTTCGTTTCGCCAACAATTATGGGAAGAAAAAACCGGCGATTCTACCTACCTGGTACCGCTGGTAGGAATCAAAGCGCAGGCAGGCTATGTAAAGGGTTTTGAACAGGTAGACTATATGGATACCCTGGAACAGTATTCGCTGCCGCCGGGAGTAAACCCCATTGGTGCCGTATGGCGCTATTTTGAGGTGGATGGTGACAGTATGGAACCCACCTTCAACAGCGGCGATATTGTGCTGGCTACGATGGTTCCGCACGAAGACTGGAATGACATTAAAGATTTTTTCGTGTACGTCATCCTCACAAACGATCAGCTCCTGATCAAGCGTATTTATAAAAAATCCGCTGCCGAATGGGTGCTGATTTCCGATAACGAAGACGTGGCGCCGCAGGTTCTTATTCCGGTTGAAAACGTCAAACAGGTTTGGCTTTTCCGCCGGCAGATCCGCAGCCGGGTACCCCAACCAAAGGAAGTAAAGATCACAGCATAAATCGTAAATACTACCTTGCTGGAAGCAAAGTTATTCTGCCTATACCCACAACAAAAAAGTGTAAATCGTGCTGCCCCGATCCCGGTAAATGAAAAAACGCCGTATATCCCCTTGCGTGAATTCAGCGCCTGCCCGCCTTTCACCGGTAAATTCTCATCTCCTGTTTTCTTAATGATGCTTACATTTACCGCCACTTTTTAAAATCGTATATGCCTTCAAACGCAAACCGTCAATTCCTGGACTTTGAGAAACCGATCAAGGACCTGATTGATGAAATAGAAAAGCTGAAACATGCCCAGGAAGCTAAAAAGATCAACTACGCCGACAAGATAACGGAGTTGGAAGAACTGATTCTGGAGCGGCGCAGGGAACTCACAAAAAATTTAACCTCCTGGCAGAAGGTCCAATTGAGTCGTCATCCCGACCGGCCTTATACCCTGAAGTATATTGAGAAAATGACCACCGATTTTGTGGAGCTGCATGGCGACCGCAATGTAAAGGACGACAAGGCGATGGTGGGTGGTTTTGCTTCGCTGGACGGACAAACAGTAATGTTCATTGGACAACAAAAAGGCATCAATACCAAAACGCGGCAGATGCGCAATTTTGGTATGGCCAATCCCGAAGGCTACCGCAAAGCCCTGCGCCTGATGAAGCTGGCCGAAAAATTCAACAAGCCCATTGTTACGCTAATTGATACCCCGGGTGCGTATCCGGGACTGGAAGCCGAAGAACGCGGCCAGGGCGAAGCCATTGCCCGCAACATTTATGAAATGATTCGCCTGAAGGTGCCCTTAATCTGTGTGATCATTGGTGAAGGCGCTTCGGGTGGTGCCCTGGGCATTGGTGTAGGCGACCGGGTGTACATGATGGAGAACACTTGGTACACGGTTATCTCTCCCGAAAGCTGCTCGTCGATTCTCTGGCGCAGTTGGGATAAAAAAGAAGTGGCGGCCGAACAGCTTCGCCTCACCGGAGACCACATGAAAGGCTTTGGCCTGGTGGATGATATTATTCCCGAACCCGCCGGCGGTGCCCACTGGGATTATGACGAGGCGGCGCAGATCCTGAAAGCACACCTGCTTAAAGTTCTCGCTGAATTGAAGACCATTCCTGCGGAAGACCGTGTGAACGGCCGCATTGAAAAATTCGGCAAAATGGGTTTCTGGGAAGAAACAGCGGGAACCGTTGAACCAGCAATTCAGGAAGAGGAAAACACCGAGGGCAGCCAGCCATAAGGACATGCCCTTGGCATGTCCTGCCGTGACACCTTCAAGTGGAACAATAATTAAAAATTAAAGAACAGACTCCCACCCGGGAACAGATAACAAATTATGCTTCGCGATATTTTAAGAGGAACTGGTGTAGCACTGGTTACCCCGTTTAAAGAAGGTAACAGCATTGACTTTACAGCCCTTGAAAACCTGATCAATTTTGTGATTGACGGTGGTGTTCAGTACGTGGTCACCTTGGGCACTACAGGCGAAACACCAACCCTGAGCCGGGAAGAAAAGCTCGATGTTATCCAAGCCACCTTTTCTGCTGTTGCCGCCAGAGTTCCGGTTGTAATTGGCATTGGCGGTAATAATACGCAATCGCTCATTAAAGACATTGAAACCTTCCCGGTTGAAAAAGCGGTGGCCATTCTTTCGGCCAGTCCGTATTACAACAAACCGTCGCAGGAAGGCATTTTCCAGCATTACAAAGCACTGGCTTCGGTTACCACAAAACCCATTTTGCTGTACAATGTACCTGGTCGCACCGGCAGCAATATTTCAGCTGCAACCACCATTCGACTGGCCAATGAAGTTAGCAACATTGCGGGTACAAAGGAAGCCAGCGGCAACATGGCGCAGTGCATGCAAATTCTTCGCGACAAGCCACAGGAATTTATGGTGGTAAGCGGCGATGACAACCTGGCCCTGGCGCAAATTGCCTGCGGTATGGATGGCGTGATCAGCGTGGCCGCTAACTGTTTCCCGAAAGATTTTTCACGTCTTGTGCAGGCAGCGCTGAACAATGATTTTGTTACAGCCCGCAGCTACAACAACCGTTTGCTCCAGGGCTTTGATCTCCTGTTTGCAGAAAACAATCCGGCTGGTGTAAAAGCTGTTTTAAGCGAATTGGGAATTATTCAAAATCACCTGCGGTTGCCGGTGGTGCCACTGAGCGCTCCCATTCACGAACAGGTGAAAGCCTATTTGCAAACTCTGAAATAAAACGCATGAAAAAAGGCTGCTTAGCCCTCCTCGTTTTACTGTTCACCATACTGACAAATGCACAACACCATGTGCATTTTGTTTTTAAACGACTCCCCTCTTACCACAAGCCTTTCGATACGGTTTATGTAGCCGGATCGTTCAACCGCTGGAACCCCGGTGACAAAAGACATGCAGGCGTTGTGCACAATGAAAAAAGCGGCATTACTCTTGACTTACCAAAGGGTATGTTTGAATATAAATTTACCCTTGGCAATTGGGATGGCGTGGAAACAGGTATGGGTGGCGCTCCCACCGAGAACCGGATGATCAGCATAGAAAAAGACACCACCGTGCTGGTTGAAATCGATCACTGGGCGAGCCATTTTCCGAAAAAAGCAAAAGAAACCACCGCATCAAAAAATGTTCATATCCTGGATTCGGCGTTTTATATGCCGCAACTGAACCGCAACCGGCGAATTTGGATCTATCTTCCTCAATCTTACACCACTACAAAGAAAAATTACCCGGTACTCTACATGCACGACGGGCAAAATCTATTCGACAATGCCACATCCGGTTTTGGCGAATGGGGAATTGACGAAGCACTGGATACGCTGGAAAAACAAGTGGGTGAAATGATCGTGGTGGCAGTGGATCATGCCGGTGAAAAACGCATCAATGAATATGCGCCTTTTGATACCGATCAATTTGGAAAAGGAGAAGGCGATGCGTATGTGGATTTCCTTGTACAAACCCTGATCCCATATATCAACAATCATTACCGCACAAAAAAAAGTGCACGGTTTACCGCCATTGCCGGCAGTTCGATGGGTGGATTGATTTCTTACTATGCCTTGTTAAAATATCCGAACCGGTTTGGTGCAGCCGGTGTGTTTTCTCCGGCTTTCTGGGTGAACCCGCAGATGAAAGAATACGCCGCACAAAAGGCCGCAAAAGCAAAAGGCCGCATGTATTTTTATGCGGGTCAGCAGGAAAGCGAAAGCATGGTACCGGATCTGCTGGCACATGCAGAAATCCTGAAACAAAAATCGAAACTGGATACGAAAACCAGCATCGGCGAAGAAGGCAAACACAGTGAAGAAACCTGGCGAGAGGAATTCCCGGGATTTTATGCCTGGCTGATGGAAGGCTTCCGGTAAACAATAGTGAGAACAAAATAAAAAGGCGGGTGATTACCGGCCTTTTTTTATATCGCTGCAAAGGAAGATTGATTGGACAGGGTCTCGATTTCTTTCCGTACTGTCACCACAGCTTTTAAATTCTGTGAGAATGGCGTTAAACCTACACACTATCTTACGCCAACACAATGGTTTTTATTATTTTACCCTCTATTCTTAAACGCTCTACATGAAAAAACTTTTTCTTCTTTTGATGGCGAACAGCCTGTTGTTCTTTGCGCATGCACAGGACTACTGGCAGCAAAGGGTGGATTATAAAATTGATGTGTCACTGAACGATAAGCTACATGGCCTGAAAGGAACACTTACGCTTGACTATACCAACAACAGCCCGGATGCCCTCACTTTTATCTGGTTTCACCTTTGGCCCAATGCCTATAAAAACGACAGCACCGCGTTTGCCAAACAGGTGATAAAAGATAAAGACGGCGCCAAGCGCCTGGCGGCTATCACTGATAAAGGCTACATGGATAGCCTGAATTTTACTGCCAATGGCCAACGCCTGCAAACCGAATCGCATCCCGAATATATTGATGTGATCAAAGTGCTCTTACCGCAACCGCTGGAGCCCGGCAAAAAGATTACCTTGACCACACCGTTTTACACAAAGCTGGCGACCTACAATTCCCGCTCGGGCCACAACGGGCAATCTTATATTGTTACGCAGTGGTATCCCAAGCCAGCGGTGTACGACCGTAAAGGCTGGCATCCTATGCCCTACCTCGACCAGGGCGAGTTTTACAGCGAATTTGGAAGTTTTGCCGTGAACATCACCACGCCGTCGAATTATATTGTTGGGGCCACCGGTACGCTGCACAACGAGGCGGAACTGTCACAGTACAAAGCTATTGGCAAAGCGAATGTTGCCGCCAAATCCAGAACAAACAAAGTGGCCTACAAAGCAACCGGTGCCTCAAAAACCCTGCGCTATACAGCGGATAATGTGCATGATTTTGCCTGGTTTGCCGATAAAAACTTTGTCGTTCGTTACGACACGCTTCAACTGCCTTCGCAAACTGTAGATGTTTTTACATTCCATCATCCGGATGGAAACCAACACTGGGCGAACAGCGCCAGCTATGTAAAAGAAAGCACCCGGAAATATTCGCAGTACATTGGCGAATATCCCTACCCGGTAGTACAAGCGGTGGAAGGTCCCAAGAACGATATGTCGGGCGGAATGGAATACCCGATGATCACCCTGATCACTTCTCCGGATGCAGATGAGCCCTCGCTGGATGCCGTTATAGCACACGAAGTGGGACACAATTGGATGTACGGTATTTTGGCCACCAATGAGCGGGCTCATGCCTGGCTCGACGAAGGCCTGAATACCTATTACCAGTTTCGCTACGAAGCGGAGCGCTGGAAGGCAAACAGCATTTTCGGCAACCAGATCCCGGCAGAAGTAAAGAAGAAACCCGTGGGCGAGTTTCAATCAATTCTTTACAACGCCATGAACCAGATCCCAATGAAAACGCCGATTGAAACACCGGCAGCCGACTTTGCCAACAAGGAAGAATACGGCATTGTTACCTACCTGAAAACCGCCGTCTGGATGTATTATTTCGAGATCGAGTTTGGCCGCGAGGCTCTTGACAAAGCCATGCAGGCTTATTTCAACCAGTGGAAGTTTAAGCATCCCTACCCGGAAGATTTTAAAGCGGTGCTGGAAAAAGAACTGGGCAAAGACCTGACGCCGTATTTTGACCTTTTAAATAAGCAGGGACAGTTGTAATTCACACCCCCTGTCCCCCTGGAGAGGAGACTTCGGTTTATCAGATCCTTTATTTTTCAGTCTTTAATCAAACAATACGTTTCTCTTAATAAAGAATGCCTGTTCATAAAACAGGCATTCTTCTTTTATGTACTTAGCTGAAGTACCACTAGCATCTTCTGTTGCGTCGCACACTTGTACGGCTGGCAATTCTATTCAGCAAAACAACAAAACACTATGCTGTCAGAAAAGACGAAATGTGTAGAAACAGATCAACCTATGTCACCCCTTTAGGGGGACAGGGGGATTTTACTTATTTTGTACCCGTGAAAAATTGCCTTCTTTTCGTTTTAACCAATATCCTGCTCATAAGCGCTTCTGCCCAAACGTACTGGCAGCAACACGTTGCTTATACCATCGATGTTTCGCTCAACGATAAGGAAAAAACCCTGGATGGCTTTGCGCAAATCGCGTACACCAATAACAGCCCCGACACGCTGCGTTTTATCTGGTTTCACCTTTGGCCCAATGCTTATAAAAACGACAAAACGGCTTTCAGTGAGCAACAGCTTCGCAATGGCGACACCCGTTTTTATTTTTCAGACAAAGAGCAGCGCGGCTACATCAATCGTCTTGATTTCAAAGTCGCTGGCGTCACGGCGCAAACCGAAGACCATCCCGAGCACATTGATATCATCAAAGTTGTGTTGCCACAGCCCCTGCCACCAAAGCAGAAAGTTACCCTTACTACACCGTTTCATGTAAAACTGCCATACAATTTTTCCCGCGGCGGTTATGACGGTCAAAGCTTTCAACTAACGCACTGGTATCCCAAGCCGGCGGTGTACGACCGCAAAGGCTGGCACCCCATGCCCTACCTCGACCAGGGCGAATTTTACAGCGAGTTTGGTTCATTTGATGTTCGTATTACCGTTCCGAAAATCTATGTGGTAACCGCAACAGGGGTGCTGCAAAATGAAGAAGAAATAGCATGGCTGAAGACCCGTGAAAACTATTCGTTGCCGGAAACACCAAAGCCACCCCGCACAACCCAAAAGACCCGCTCCATAAAAACGAAAACACAACCACCTGTCCCTCCTGCAGCGAAGGAAACAAAGACACTTCACTACAAACAGGAGAACATCCATGATTTTGCCCTTTTTGCCAACAGCGATTTTATCGCAAAAAGCGACACGCTGCAATTAACTTCCGGCCGCATCATCACGGTTTCTTCGTTTTACACGCCTTCACAAAAAGATTTGTGGAGCCAGAGCGTCCGGTATGCGAAAGAGGCCTTGCGATTTTATTCGGCTGCGTTGGGGGAGTATCCTTATGATGTGGCAACCGTGGTGCAGGGTCCCGAAAGTATGGACGGGGGTATGGAATATCCTACCATCACCGTCATTGCACCTCCGGAATCGGCAGAATCGCTGGATGGTGTCATTGCACATGAACTTGGCCACAACTGGTTTTACGGCATCCTGGCTACCAATGAGCGACAGCATCCCTGGCTGGATGAAGGCTTGAACACGTATTATGAGAACCGGTACATGACCGAAAAGTGGGGGTCACAGTCAAGGGCTGCTGAAGTTTTGTTTCAACGCAAAGCATTCAACAAAACCGACCAGCCTATTGCCACGCCTTCCGATGAATTCAGCAGCATCAATTACTTCCTGTCCGCTTATCATAAAACGGCGGAATGGTTGCATGCACTGGAACAACAAATGGGCAGAGAAGCGTTTGATGCCATGATGCGCCGCTATTACGAAGAATGGAAATTTAAACATCCCCAGCCCGAAGATTTTAAGGCAATGGTTACTGATGCCCTGGGAGCGTCTGCAGAAGAAACATTAGCGCAATTAGATAAAAAAGGGCTTTTACCCGGAAACGGCTTGAAGGGCACTGCAGTTCTTCATCCCTTTAAAAAAGGCGCCATCAACCAATACCTGAAAGCTCCTACCAAAAATGTGTTTGTCCTCTCACCTGCTATTGGCTACAATGTATATGATCAGCTCATGCTTGGTGGCTTGTTCACCAATTACGGATCACCAGGAGCAAGACTGAATTTTCTGGCCGTCCCCTTGTATGCAACAGGCAGCAAAACATTTACCGGGGTCGGTAAAATCAACCTGTCTTTTCCGTCGAATGGCGCTATCCGTAAAACAGATGTTTTTCTGAATGCGGCATCGTTTCATATGGATGAATTCAACGCTACAGAAAGCGAAACCTTTCGAATGCGTTTAGTAAAACTGGTTCCGGGCTTTCGGTTTACGTTCAAAGAAAAAATTCCGGCAAGTACTGTTACAAAATACCTACAATGGAAAACATTTTTGCTGGGCGAACAAAACCTGCGTATCACAGTTGACAGCATTCTCTCCCCCACCGATACGGTTATTCAATACAACTATACAACGCAGAAAACAAACCGCTACCTGAACCAGTTTCAGGCCATGTTGCGCAATGACCGTGCTCTCTATCCCTATGATGCGACGCTCCAGGTTGAACAGGCGCAGGACTTTATTCGCACCACATTTACCGGAAATTATTTTTTCAATTATGCAAAAGGCGGCGGCCTTGCAGTACGTGTTTTCGCAGGAAAATTCAGTTATCTCGGTACCAAAACGGTGAGCCGGCAGTTTGCTACGGATCGCTACCACCTGAATTTAACCGGTCCTAGAGGTTATGAAGACTACACCTACAGCGATTATTTTATCGGCCGCAACCGCTTTGATGGCTTGCCCAGTCAGCAAATTATGATCCGCGATGGTGCCTTCAAAGTTAGAACCGACATGCTGGCGCAAAAGATTGGCAAAACCGACAACTGGTTGACTACTATAAATCTTGTTACGACTGTACCTGATAAGGTAAATCCGCTTTCTCTTTTGCCGGTTAAAATTCCGCTCCGTGTGTTTGCCGATGTGGGCACCTATGCCGAAGCCTGGGACCGCACCGAAAATGCTGATCGCTTTCTGTTTGACGCCGGACTGCAGCTTTCCTTCCTGCAGGAAACAGTGAATGTGTATATACCCATTCTTTACAGCAGGGTGTACCGGGATTATTTTAAATCCACGCTGACGGACAACCGTTTTTTGAAAACCATTTCGTTCAGCGTAAACTTGTATAACAACCGCCTTCGGAAGATCAACCGCGAACTGGAGTTTTAACCATGGCAACAGGAACCATACGCTACCTGCAACGAGATGCACTGGATACAGAAGCATGGAACCAGTGCATCAGCAATGCCGATAACGGATTGATCTATGGATTCAGCTTCTATCTCGATAAGATGGCCGACAACTGGGATGCACTTGTATGGAATGATTATGAATATGTGATGCCGCTTCCCTGGCGGAAAAAATGGGGGATACATTACCTCTACCTTCCTTTTTTAACGGCGCAGTTGGGCGTGTTTGGAAAAAGCCTGACGCCAGAGATCGTCAATTCTTTTCTGGCTGCCATACCGGAAAAATTCCGGTTCTGGGAATTTTCCCTGAATCATCAAAACCTGTTTGCCCTTCCTGGTTATGAATTGCAGCAGCGGCTGAACTATGTATTGCCGCTGCACGGTTCTTACGAAAACATTCACAAAGCTTACCGCGAAAACATCCGGCGAAACATCCGGAAGAGCAACCAATATGGCGGCAAAGCGGTTACCGGCGTTGCTTTGGACGATATTATTGCGTTAATGAATTTTCAGGCTTTGCCTGTACCGGACAAGGACATTGCTGCTTTTAAGGTTTTGCATCAGGACTTATTCGAGCAAGGGATGGCCAAAACCTATGGGATCGTTTCTGCCGGTGGCGATTTGTTGGCATCAGCCGTTTTTCTTTTTTCACACAACCGAGCCTATTATATTCTGGTGGGCAATCATCCCAATGGCCGCACATTGGGAGCATCGCATGCGCTGATTGACGCTTTTATCCGCGATCATGCCGGGCAAAACTTACTGCTTGATTTCGAAGGCAGTGATCTCCGGAACCTTGCATTTTTTTACAGCTCTTTTGGTGCAAAAGAAGAGCGATATGCCTCCATCCGCCTGAACCGTTTGTCGTGGTGGCTGCGATGGGCGAAAGAGTGAGAAACTATAAAAAAAGCTTAGCGTACAAAGACGTTTTTTATGGTGCCAGCGACAGTAAGTCGATGCATCGTCTGTTGCGTCGCACACTTGTGCTGCTGGTAATTCTATTCATCTATTATGAACCACAGAGACAGGGAGAACACTGGGGAGCTCAGTGATCCTCTGTGCCCCTGAGCCATGGTTCCATCAGAAACACGTGGCTCCTTCGGAGCCTGTTTCTTTCTATTATCCCATTCCTATAACCACGCTACTCCTTCGGAGTAAATACAGAACGATCCGTTTCTATCTTTAAATGTTTACTCCAAACTCCAAACTCCAAACTCCAAACTCCAAACTCCAAACTCCAAACTCCAAACTCCTTCCTATCTTTATTAACCTAAAAAATCGGAAATATGATCAGACATGCAACAGCCGTTTGGAACGGCTCCGGAAAAGAAGGCAACGGTACATTGACCACCCAAAGTACGGTTCTGCAGGAAACCCAGTATTCATTCAACTCCCGTTTTGCGGAAGGCACCGGCACCAATCCCGAAGAACTGGTAGCCGCCGCCCACGCCGGTTGTTTTACCATGAAGCTGAGTTTTGTACTGGGTGAGGCAGGCTTTACTCCTGAGCGTCTGGAAACTAAATGCCAGATTACATTTGAAAACGGATCGGTGACCAAATCCCACCTGACGGTGAGCGGCCGCGTTCCGGAAATCAGCAAGGAAAAATGGGAAGAATGCGTAAAGAACGCTGAACAAAATTGCCCGATCTCCAAGCTGTTGAATACTGAAATTTCTTCTGAGGCAACCCTTTCCTAAACGATCTGCCATCAGCCGCTCGTCAGCAGTTATGCACATGGGCAAATAAATCAAGCCCTTCACACGTTATTTGCTGACAACCCGCGGCTGATGGCTTTTCTGCCTTTGATGGAGGTATTGGCGCTTTCAACAATCATATTGCGACCTTTAACACGTTCTTCGGCTTCGGTTTAATTTTTGTTCTTAATTTCCCTTCAGTGAAAAAACGCCTGCTCCTCCTCTTCGTACTGCTACAAACCCTTCTCCTTTCGGCGCAGGATGTTGACGGTTATTGGAAAGGATCCCTGACCTTTGTAGGCGGCTGTTTTGCACAAAACAACCTTGAGCTGCAGATCAAAATGGTAGGCGACGGCATTTACGGCAGTTCGTATCATTTCATGGATGAAAACAATTTTATCCGGAAAGATGCCAGCGGCTATTACGATCCTGAAACCAAAAAACTGGTGGTGCAGGAAGGTGCCGTTACGGCCCAGCAACTGGTGGACCGATGCAGCATCTGCGTGAAACGCTTCAATCTTACCTATCGCAAAGAAGGAAACATGGAATACCTGGAAGGTTACTGGGTGGGCAAACTGCAGGGCACCAACATCGATTGCGGAACCGGGGGTACCATTACCCTGGCCCGTACCACAACGCCTGTATTTAAGGAAGAAATGATTCCAACCATTAAAGTGGATACCGGCGAAATCCGGCTTCGGTTTTATGACAATGCCACCATTGATGGCGATTCCATCTCAGTTACAGTAAACGGTAAAACAGTACTGTCGCACGAAAAACTTTCCACCAAACCCATTACCACCATGGTTCGGGTAAGCCTGGAAACACCGATGGTGGAAGTGGTAATGATTGCAGAAAACGAAGGGTCGATTCCTCCCAACACGGCCCTCTTGGAAATCATGGCCGGCGATGTTTATCACCGTCTCTTCATGAGTTCTACAAAAGAAAAAAGCGCCAGGGTGCGCTTTGTCTACGATAAAAATTTAAGTCGAAATACCACGGCCGTCAACAAAGACCCGAGGGGCTTACAAACCGGTATAGCCACCGCCGTTGTTGTAAATTGAATAGCGGGTATTTTTGGCAAAGCCGCTGATGGGTTGGGCCTGTTTCGTATTTTCTTCTTCTTTTTGGTTGGCAACAATAACCTTTACTTCACCATTGATAGCATTAACAACGAAAGAGGCATTGACTGTAGATTGCGTAGTGTTTGTGGTGGTGCTCATAGTCTAGCGATTGAAGAAGTTGGATAATTTTTGATTGACTATACAAACTTACAATTGACAGTGGTCAATATATAATCAAAAATCATCAACCCCTCCCATGCGAAAACTGTTGAAAAGCCGTTAAAACCCTTGCCCAGCCTGCGTTTCAGCAGAATCAACTAACGACGTCCAAGGGTAATTACTTACAGAAACTTTTTTCAGGCAGCCAGTTTCCGTCGCTTGCTCACCCCATATTTTTCGGAAATAACCTGCGCCATTGGCTTATTGTAGACCTTGCTTTCCAGCCAGGAAATGACATCCAGGTAAGCAAATGCCCGGGTTTCAAAACGGTTCTTTTCCAGGCGTTTGATCCGCTCCAGCAGCAGGGAGAACTCCCGGTGCAAGCCAACACCTGAAGGGTGAAAGCGGTTGCGTAAAAACCGGAACATCTCCTCCTCCACCACGGTCAGGGTTTCCATCTTCGACATATAACGATAAACGGAACGGGCTAAATATTCAATAAGGTCATAGTTGCCCAGTTCATAATGCGCCATCAGGTGCAGCAGGCGGGCATAGCATTGCAGGTCATTGCGCAGGTCAACTTTCCAGTTGATGATCTTCTGCACATAATCAATGCAGGTCTCGTAGTCGCCGCTGCCAAAATAAAGCGACGCGATTTTATAGTAAAACACCAGCACCCGGTGACGGTCAAGGTAAAGGGAATACTCTTCCAGTTTTTCCTCAATCATAGGCACCAGCGAGAGCCCCTTCCGAAAGCTGCCCACCATAAAATGGTAATTAATGCGGGCCGTGTTGAGGTAAACAAAGGTTTGAATATGGTTATTGTCATTGGCATTGGCAACCTCCGACTGGCTAAAGGCTTCAAATTCGTCCAGCACCGTTTCAAATTTCTGGTAATGCCGCAGGTCAAAAAGGGCGTTCAGCAGGTTGTGGATGCCTTTGATGTAATGGCCGGTTTCCACAGGCAGCATGTGCGGGTGCTGGTGAAAAAGATCCACCCATTTTTGGGTGTATTTGTAATACATCAGGAAGTCCTGCCGGATAAAGGCATACCAACAATAGCTCTGACACAGATAAAGATTCTCGTAAAAGCCACCATTTCCATCCAGCCCTTTGGGAAAATGTTTTTTGAAGAAGTCCTTTACCCCTTCTTCGTCCCTTTCATTACGGGCATGACCGTTATTGATGTACCAACTGTAAAGTTGCAGGGTGAGGTTGGAAAGTCCCGTAATCCGCCGGCGTTTCTCCGCCACTTCGTCTGCTTCGGCCGAAAGCGTGTCGGCCCGGTTCTGCATACTGCGGGTGATGTAAAGGGTCTCAATCTTTTTTTCCAGCGAAATAATCTGGATCAAAAAGCTATCCTGGTGGTAAAACCGGGCAATGTCTTTTGCCCTTTCCAGCAGTTTCAGGCTTTGCAGGTAAAGACCCTTGTTGTAAAGAATCTTGGCAAAATCCAACTGCTCGTGCAGTTGAATGTCAATATTTTCATTGCTGCGCAGGAGGCGCAAACTTGTCAAAATCTGCTTGTAAAGATGAGCTTTGATGTTGGACAACTGCTGTTTTTTGATGGAAGGCAGCTTTTTCAGCAGCACAACTTCATCATACTCCTGCAGTTTGTCGATCGCATCAAAAAGCTGGATCATTTTCAGATCCTCGTTGGAAGAGTTGCGCTTTACATAAAGCTTAAAGCTGCGTTTTTCACCTTTCTGCAGGGAATGAATTAACTGAAACAAGCTATCGACAGAGCGGTTGGGCATCGTATCAAAAATATTCGAAAATGCGCCACAGGCAAGGCTTTTAACGAACTCTTCAGGAATTTTGTATTGTAAACCTGCCCTAAATCTATTTCGCAAGCAACGCCTCTTGTTGGCTATCTTTAAAAAAAGGTGCAAAATAGTGTTTTGTGCCGCCCGGCAAAGAAGAATTTAAATTGTTCATATAGCAAGCAATCGTTAGATCAACCCGCTGTTTCCACGGTGGGTTTTTTCTTGTACCAATATCAAGTTCTGACTTTATTTTGGCTTTACCTGAATGAAACTCCAGGCCGTAAACGGAAGAATGAACAGGGCAGCCAGCGCCACGAACCAATTCCAAAACAATCCAATCACCAAAAAACAAAGTAGCAAAAAAATCGGGTAAGACAGCATGAGCAGGCTGGCTAGTACACTATCAAAATGATCGTTGTTGAAATAAGCTTTGGTAACCGCTTTTGCTGCAAAATAAAGCGGCGCATGGATTGCAAAACCAATAAAGGCAGGCGCTGCCAGCAGGATTATTTTCCAAAGCGATACAGAGGAAGGAAAAAGCCGTGCCTTTTTCACTGTATCCGAAGGCGCTATTTCCCAAACCAGATTCTCCAATTCGGACCGCAATTGATCATTAAACGTGAGAAACATTTTTCCATCGGTACGATGCGACATAACGTCTTCCCGGTTCAGTGGGCGACCAAAGTTGAGAAACACAGTCTGGCCGATAGTGCGGAAGTCACTGTAATTTAATCCCACGGGAAGAACCGTCAGTGGAATCTCCTCCTCCCATGCACTGGTTGCCAGTCGTGCTGTGCCTTTGCGCAATGGGCGCAGGTGCCACTCATTCACACATCGTCCTTCGCTAAAAATAACGACGATTCCACCCTGGCGGAAAACCTCTTTGCAGGCTTTGAAGGTAGTATAGTTAAACTCCAGGTTTTCTACCCCTTCACTGGTTCGGTACACAGGTAAAAGATGCAGCCAGCGTAACAACCGGCCATGCCAGGGTTTACGAAAAGCATCGCCCCTTGCCAGCGAGTAAACAATATCTTCAAACAAAACAGTCAGCAGCAAACCATCCAGGAATGAGTTGGGATGATTACAGGCTAAAAGCAACGGACCTTTTGCCTTCAGCCATTCCTGCTTGTTCACCACAACCTTTCGGTAACAGATCCTGACAGTTAGTCTTGCATACCCTTTTAATAAGCTGAACAACACCCCAACAAGATAATATTTCTGTTGAATGCAGTTTCGTAATTTGGTGGCATTGTTGAAGAAGGTGCAAGTGCCTTTTTTGCGTAGTCAAGAGCTACATCGATTTTTCAACAAACCACGTGTTTCTGTTGTGGTTTTTTCAAATTGATCTTACATTTAATAGAGCTACTGCTTCCTTCTTTTAAAGCGCATCCTCTGCAAGACAAAAAGATGACCTGAAAATTGGTCCGTTTCCTTCTCTGCAAACTTTAAAACCTAGGTTTATGAAGAAAGAATTGACGTTTTCTACACTCCTGCTGCTCTTGTTGTTGTCTGCCTGCAATTTTCAAAAGATCGGTCGCGATACCGGGAAGGGCTTTAACGAAAACACCGAAGCCATTGCCAAAAACCTGCTTTCGGGTGTGCACAAGGGCCTGAGCGATCCGGCTTTCCAATCAACACTAACACGATTGGTGGATTCTGTGGTCAATACGGCGGGAAATCGTGCCAACCAATCCGTAAAACGTATTCTGGACTCCCTTCTTTCGGACAGGATTATAACATACACAGCCCGATTAGTGGAAGAAGCCACCGGACAAAGATTGAAAAACAATATTGCTGGTATTACACGTGATGTACAATTAACCGTAAGCAACTTATTGGGTCCGGATACAAGAGAAAAGGTACGTCTGCTGACTGCATCGGCTATGAATGAAATTCTGAATGACAGGTTGCAGTTTGCTGTTGCCAACTTGCGGGAAAGCATAACCGGGGAACCGCTTCGTAATAACATCGCAGCCCTCCGGGACAGCTTGTTAAACGATCGCACCAATGCTGCCATCCGTGCCATTGTAGATACAGCGATGGTCACCATTGCCTATCGCCTGAAGAATGATGTCAACCCCTCATTGCAGGATAATCTTTCATTTATTCAACGAAATGCAACTTCACTTTTGATAGTGGTGGGAATTATTGCACTTGTGATCATTGTTGTGATCTGGCGGTTGAAGCAAAAGCATGCGAAAATGAACACCGTTCTTACCTCGCAGATCTACGCCATCCCTGACCAGAATGCCTATGACGAACTAACCTACCGCATCAAAGAAAAAGCCACCATTGCCGGGCTGGAACCTTCGCTGCGAAAGATGCTTTCGGAAAATGGTTTGTTGGGCAAAGAAAGCCGCGAAAGCTGGCAGGCGAAAAAGACCGCGGTGTTGCAAAGTAAGAATTAGTCTGAACTGGGATGGATTGGATTTATGGGAGTGTTTGGATAAATTAGGGAATGGCTGATTTGAAATACGCTCAGATTACTGAAAAGATTATTGGCGCTTCTTTCCGGGTTCACAATGGCCTGGGCTGTGGCTTTCAGGAGGTTATTTACCAACGGGCTTTGGAAATAGAATTGAAAGCGATTCCACTGGTTTACCAGCGGGAATACGAAATGCCAGTCTTTTACCTCGATCAGCACATAGGAACAAGACGGGTTGACTTTTTGGTTGAGAACAAAATCAGCGTGGAATTAAAAGCGATCACCAAATTGGAGGATGTTCACTTGGCACAGGCCATCAATTACCTGGAAGCATATAACCTAGAAATCGGTCTTCTGATAAACTTTGGCAGTAAGCGTCTAGAATTTCACCGCTTCACCAATAAAAAGTACAACCCGACCACCTTGCATCATCCCAATCCATCTCCCCTTTCCCACTAATCCCAGTTCAAAGACGGGCTGGCACATAAACTCCAAACCGTGATCGTTTTGCCAGGGCATTCAGCACCCAACGCGAAATGATGGGGTAAAAACCATCGACAAGACTCATTACGATAATGTACGCATACGGACTTTCAATGCCAAGATAACGTTCCATACTCCAGGTGCCGAGCAGCATGAATTCGGCCATTTTTACAATAAATGAAGTAAAGGCGAAAAGCAGGAATTGCTCCCAAAGCGGCCGTTCAAATGTGCAGTAATACAGCCACCCCAAACAAGCCCCTACCCAGATCACCGAATGCATAAGGTTATTCATCCAGGGCAGAAAGGCCATTACACCCAACCGGTAAAAAAGATAGTTGCCGGTAAACATGAGGAAAGCCCAAAGGCCAAAAAGGAAAAAATAATTGGCCCTGTAATTCAATTCAAGTTTGGGTTTAGCAGCCCGGATGAGTAGAAACATCAATCCATAAATAAGCAGTACGAGCAGGTAATCCCAAATAGAGTTGTTCTCACCAAAAATTGCATTCATAAAAATGATTGAAGGATGCGTAAATGATTTAAACTTTTGTCAGCTCTGAGGAAATAATTTTCACACCACCGGCACTGATGGTTTCCGCTACAAACGGAACGGCGTAATCGGCGATCGTCATCACTGAAATCTGCGGGTTCACACCAACAGCCGTCGGGAATACGGAAGCATCGGTAACAAAAAGATTGTCGTAGCCATACACCTTCAATTGTTCATCCACCACGCCAATCTTAGGGTTACGACTCAGGATGTTGCCGCCTTGCGGATGCCCTGTACCCAAAGTAATGTCACTGTGGTCTTTCACATCGTATTTCAGCATTTTCAGGGCTTGCGGTGAGGCATATTCGTAATAATTGAACGTATTAGGAATAACACATTCGGCACCGGCAGCGAGGTAAATATCACCGGCAATCTGCAGTCCTTCCAGCAAGGTATCGAAATCATTTTTTGTGGGTGTGTACCGGAACTCTCTCCGGGTAAGTCCACCCAGCCGCACTTCGGCATTCGAATCACTGCCCACCAACACACCGGTGCAGGCCATGCGGTTATAGCGATGCATATTTTTCCAGTGTTCATCCCACCAGCCTGGCATGATGGTGCTTTGAAACATCGGCGGGTTGAACCAGGTCTCGAAAATGTAACCGCGATCCGGTGCCATTTTGAAGTAATGAGAGATTTGCAATCCACGATAGGAATTAATGATCTCCGGAAATACGGCCGACATGGGCGAACCAATGTTAAACGAAAGCCGTTTGCCGGCACGGCCCTGGGCTATGCCGGAACGCAGCAACAAAACACTGGACGAAACCGCACCGGCGGCCACGACAAATGTTTTACCCCTCACTTCTATTTTCCGGCCATTGCTGAACTGCCCGATCAGGGAAGTAATCTTTGCGCCTTTTGACTTTAGTTTTACCACTTCACAGCCGGCAATGATTTTGAACTTATCGGGACCAAGCTTCTTTTGCACCTTAGGAAGAACATTGTTCAGCATCGACAACTTCTTACCCCACCGGCAACCAATATTGCAATAACCGCAGCCCACACACTGCCGAATGTTGGCTGCAACAGAATCCATTTGATTGGGTGCTGCATCCAGGCCTAATTCTTTGATGCCAAGTTTGAATTTTTCACCACCGGGGTTCAGGTATTCTTCCCGCGACATTGTGTTAGGCGTATTATCAATCTGGTTCACCTCGATGAGTGCATTTACATGCTGGTTGCACTGTTTGTATCGATTCAGGTCCAGCCCTGCGTCAATCCCATTCCTGTCATTCCAACGATCCAATACCGCATCCGGGGTATCAAAACAAACGGCATTGTTTACAACACTGGATCCACCCACGGCACTGCCCTGAATGACCTGGAAACGAAAATCAGACGCTAGTTGCAGTGCTCCATCGGCATACAACCGCGAAACCATATCAATTTCGTCTTCGGTAAATTCTTTGGTGTCGGTGTGTTCGCCACGTTCCAGCATCAATACCGGGATGCCTTTTTCAGCCAGACCATGCGCCATTATGGATGCGCCGGGACCAGTTCCCACAATGACAACACCGTCCCAATCGATAACATCGCCTTTGCTATCTTTTTCACCTTCCACTTGCAAAGGCTGGATATTTTCATAAGGCAGATCGGCCAGTCTTGCGTCTGAGTCCGACCTTTTTGAAAACGGCACATAACCGATGGAGGAATGCACTTTGACATCATTGTAATAGCCCATGTAACAAAGCTGTTTTCCCATCCGGATCATGGCTTGCACCAACATACGGATAAAAGGTGGCGCCAACCGCAAGGCCACACTCTGGTAAAAGTGCCGTTCCAGAAACGCTTTTCTGTCGGCAGGCCGCATATACGATGTGGGCGGCTTGAGAAAAACGAGCGGGTATAGTTCAATCCCTGTCATGGCAAGCTTACTGACCCATTTTGTTTTGGCAAGAAAAGAACTCATGTAGCGATCAACATTCAGCGCCACCTGGCGGGAAGAAATCATTTCGTTTTCGCCCTGGATCAGCACATCGGCCAGCGCCTCCAGGGTTCTGAATTGCATCGGCGTAAAATAATGCAATCCATATCTGGCTTTTTGCGCCTTGTTGTACATCACAATGAGAAGCCCATTTAGAACAGCATCAAAAATGGAAGAATAAATGAGCAAGGTGCTAATGGAAACCGTGCCCTTCCCCACCTGAATCAGGTAATTATTCGACGCAAACAGGATCAGTATCAATCCTGAAAGCACAGCCAGAGCCATCACCACCATCACGGCTTCCACCGCAATCAGGTAGCGCCGCACATCACCGGCAGCAACAAAACAAAGCGCTGCAAAAAGCCCCATTTTAATAACGGAATTGTTGGCAAATGCCGGATCAACCAGAAACGGGTACGGCGCCAGGAAGGAAGGCAATAGGCCCAACGCCGGCAAGAGGTACACAAAGACGCCTCCCAGGTAAATAAAAAACAAAATACGGAGATAGGATTTCAGGTTTAACTCTTGCGGGGTTAGCAGGTAGTGTTTTTTGGAAGCCATAGAATTCTTTTTGGGTTGAAGAATGCTTCACGGGAAAGGACACTTCTCACAAGGAATGGATGTATTAAATATAGTTTTTATTTTCAATAGTTTACCGGCATCGCTGGAACATTTTTAGCCGGTCAAGCTCGGTGTTTTAGGGAAACATTTACAGAATACTGACAGCAATCAGTCTTTGAACGGTAGAATTGCTACAGCTTTGCGGCCATTGAAATTGTGCAGCATGAAAGACATTGAAACCATAGAAGACATCCGGGCCTTTGTAGATGCATTTTACGGAAAGGTAAAAGAAGACGCCTTGTTGGCACCGGTTTTCGATAGCAAGATACCTGCGGAGGCCTGGCCGGCCCATCTGCAGCGCATGTATGCTTTCTGGAATGCCATCCTGTTTGCCGAAAGAGGTTTTGACGGCAATCCCATGCGTAAGCACCTTTCATTGCCTATTGATGAATCCCATTTTTCCCGCTGGCTTTTTTTGTTCGGCGAAACCATCGATGAACGATTTGCCGGTGAAAAAGCGGAAGAAGCCAAAAAAAGGGCTGCTTCCATTGCACAAATCATGAATTTTAAAATCAGTACGCTTCGGGCCTGATAGCCGCTTGTCCTGCATTTTACTCAAACTATAGAACTCATCCATTCGCCTGTTCAAAATATACAGCAAGGCTTCTCCTTCTGTTGAACAAAACCACACGCTTTTCTACCGGAACAATTTTCGTATGAAGTAATCTCCTCATAAATGAAAAGCGATGAAATACATTACTTCAAAAGACGCCTCAACGGGTGAAGAAATTCAGATTTCGTATAAAGATTATGGAAAGGGACGGCCGGTAGTTCTGATTCATGGCTGGCCACTCAGCAAGGACATGTGGGAATACCAGATCGACGACCTGGTAGCAGCCGGCCTTCGGGTGATTAAATACGACCGCCGCGGTTTTGGCAAAAGCAGCAAGCCCTGGGACAGCTATGATTACGATGCACTGACCGATGACCTGCACGCCCTGCTGGAACAACTTGACCTGCGGGATGCGGTACTAGTGGGCTTTTCTATGGGCGGTGGCGAAGTGGTACGGTACTTAAGCCGCTATGGCTCCGACCGCGTTGCCAAAATAGCGTTGGTGAGCGCCATTGGTCCTTACCTGGGCAAAACAAATGATAACCCGGATGGCGTAGACCCCGCCATTTTTGCCGATATGATAGAACAGGTCAAAGATGACCGGATTGCCTTTTTGGATGATTTTGGGAAGAAGTTTTTTGGCGTTGGCCTTTTGAAAAAACCGGTAAGTACACCGATGCTGGACTATTACCGCAGCCTGGCTTCGGTAGCATTGCCACGTGCCACGGTACAATGTGTTCTCTCGTTTGGGCATACTGATTTTCGGCAGGATATGAAAGCGATTAACCTGCCTACATTGGTTATTCATGGCGATGCCGATGCCATTGTGCCAAAAGAAGCCAGCAGCGACCGAACGGTACAAATGATCAACGGGGCTACCTACAAAGTATATGAAGGAGCACCGCATGGACTTTTTTATACGCACCGGCAGCAACTGAACCAGGACCTGATCGAATTCTGTAAACAAGGTGCAGAAGCGGAAAGCCGGGTTGCAGCAAAGCAAAGGACATCTTTATAACAGACACGCCAATAAAAAGGCCCGGCAATGCCGGGCCTTTTTATTGGTAAACCATAATTTAACATGATTCCCACCCTAACCCTTCTAAATCAGTAAAATGAAAAACATTATTGCCTATTTTTAAAAAAACATTTACTATGTCTTTCGACGCCAGAAGAAGGAACTATGTCAATGAAAAAATAAAAAAGTACCGGCTTGCCGGCAAATGGATTTTTGCAATGGCCATCATACTGGTTGTGGTTTTACTTTTTCTCTTTGTCGGTCTTCCCCACAAGCCTTACATCAAATAGGAAAAATCAATCCTGTTTATTTAAAACTTTCCGAATTGCTCAAAAGGCCAAGCTCCGGGCAAAATTTTTTAAACGGGAAATCATTGGTTTAGGCAAAGTTTAAGGCTTTGCCGCCATGAGCAATCTTGTCGTACCAAAAGAGGGCACTTATCTTTGCCGGCGTATGGGTTTGTCAGTTTGTTCCATAGCATCGGGAAGTAATGGCAATTGCTATTATGTGGGAAATGAAACGGAGGCCGTGCTCGTTGACGCTGGTGTTTCCTGCAAAGAGATTGAAACCCGCATGAAACGTTCCGGTCTTTCGCTGCAAAATGTGAAGGCTGTATTTGTTTCGCATGAACACACCGATCATATTTCCGGGCTGCCTATCCTGGCTAAAAAACACAACCTGCCCATTTTTATTTCGGCCCCTACTTTGCGCAACAGCAAACTGCGGTTTGAAAAATCGCTGCTGCACCATTTCACGGCAGACGTTCCGGTTGTGATTGGCGATTTGGTCATCACAGCTTATTCCAAACACCACGATGCAGCTGACCCTTATAGTTTTACCATCACAGGCAATGGCGTCAACATCGGCGTGATCACGGATATCGGCCGTGCCTGCGAAAATGTGGTGACGCATTTCAGCCAGTGTCATGCTGCTTTTTTGGAAGCCAATTACGATGAAGAAATGTTGCTGAACGGCAGCTATTCCTGGTATTTGAAAAACCGGATTCGCGGTGGGCAGGGACATCTTTCTAACCGGCAGGCACTGGAACTGTTTCAGCAATACCGTTCCCCGCAACTGACGCATCTTTTTCTTTCGCATCTTTCCCGTAACAACAATTGCCCGAAGCTGGTGGAAGAGCTTTTTACAACCCATGCCAGTGGCGTGAACATGATTGTCACCAGCCGTTTTCAGGAATCTGCAGTCTATCAGATTAGCAATTTAAGTAAGCTGGCGCCAAACAACTTCGATACGTTTGTTACGCAATCGCAGATGTCTTTTTCGTTTGATGCTTCATGATAAATACCAAAGGTCATCGGGAGAGGCCGATGCACTGACAGGGTCTCCTTTTTCCAGTGTAGAATAGAGCGCTTTTACTTTGATCAGCTTTTCGCCGTAGGCAACATCAATCAATACATAACTTCCGTAAAACGTAATGTTTTGCACCCGTCCCTTGCCGGTAGCATCTTTTTGCAGCGATATACGTTCAGGGCGGATGAACAATTGCTGACCGTTCAATTCTGCAGCATCTGCCAGAAAATCTTCAGCAGCCAGCAGGTTATAATCACCCAGTAACCCGCCAACATATTCCGTTACCGGTTGTGTATAGAGTTTTTCGGGTGTGCCTTGCTGTACGATCTTACCTTCCTGCATCACCAGAATTTCTTCGGCCCAGGGCAACACATCCTGCGGCTCATGCGACACCATAATGCAGGCAGTGTTTTCTTCGGAAACAATCGCATGAATCACCTCTTTCAATGTTTGCTTGTGAATGCCATCGAGATTGGAGTAGGGTTCATCCAGCAGCAGCAAACGGGGTGAAGTAGTAAGTAACCGGGCCAGTGCGGCCCGTTGCCGTTCGCCCCCGGAAAGCTGGTCAGTTTTTCGTTGCAACAAGTGATCGATCTGGCACAATTCGTAGATGCGTTTGGCTCTTTCATCGCCAATGGTGCTGGCCATCTCCAGGAAATCAGCCAGGCGGTAATTGTTGCGCAACTCAAAATGTTGCGAGAGATAGGCGATGCGTGGATGGCCGGGCAAAAGTTTATCATTTGGTCCCAGTACCCGCACCCCTTCAAACAGTACCTCCCCCTTGTCGGGTTGCAGAAGGCCGGCCACAACTTTTAGCAGCGTTGTTTTCCCCGATCCCGTTTCACCGGCAATAGCCAGGCGGCGAAAGTTGGGAAACAAAACATCAATATCATGCAACACCGCGGTGGTACCATTGTATTTGAACAAATGAGAAACCTGCAACAAATCCATAGCGCTCAAAAGTATCAGCTTTCCTTCGGCTGCTTATGCTTTTAACTTTCGGTTCAGATACTCAGAAAAATCCGGCTCGGCAATTTTGTAATCTTCATTCAGTAACGGAGAGGTGAGAATGAAATCGGCGGTTGTGCGGTTACAGGCCAGAACGATATTCCAGGTTACGGCCATCCGGATCAGTGCTTTTACATCACTGTCGTGCGGTTGAATGCTCATGGGGTCCCAGAAGAAAATGATGACATCCAGATTTCGTTCGGCAATCATGGCACCTAACTGTTGATCGCCACCCAAAGGACCACTCAGCAATTTTTTCACAGGCACATTCAGCTTTTCTTCCAGCATAGTGCCGGTAGTTCCCGTCGCCACCAGGTTATGTTGCGAAAGAATGGATCGGTTATAATAAGCCCAATCAATCAGTTCTGACTTTTTACTGTCGTGGGCAACCAGGGCAATTTTTTTGGGATCTCGGAAGCTTGTATGCATGTCTGTATAGTTTTAAAAAACCAGTTGCGGCACCACAACCGCCTGAAAATATTGATGGAAAACCCCTAGACAAATATAAGGCCAGCCAAATTTTTCACTGGTATGAAACGGCTTTACAATCGTAATTATAATTTGCCAAAATCCTTACCAGGCAAGGCTTTTAGCAAATTCTTTAACAGTTTTACGATTGTAGTAAAGACGTGAACTTTGCCCCCGTTCCGGCACTGGCTATACTACATTTGTATCAGAGGAGCAAATAATACGGCACCTATCCAAAAAAAGAACTAACATTTTTTCATATAGCAAGCAATCGTTAGCGTCCGCTGTTTCTACAGTGGACTTTTTTTTTGTTAGTAACTGATGAGAAATATCAGGCAGGAACAGCGTCGGCAACGATGGTTGTTTTTTCTGCAACAGGAAGGTCAAATTTTGAGGCCTTTGCCATCACCAGGTAGAAACTGCCGTCTTCTGCCTTTTTTATTTCGCTCAGGCTTTCAAATCCCTGCGATTTTAACTGTGACACATACAGATCCAGTTCCCGCTCCGTGTAACATATGGCAGCAATATGCATTTTCATAGTTCTAAATTACAGTTTGCCCCTGAAAAAAGCCAGTCCCAATTTTCCACATAAAATGGACAGGAAACTTCGTGTTTTACACATCAAAATAGCGCCTAGCCGCTTCATGCAAACCTTTCTTGTACAGTAGGACTTTATCCCATCTAATCTTACCCACACAAGATTTTTTTCTGAATAAATTGAAGGAAGAATGATCGCATGGAAAGCAGCATATCTTCATTCATCCGAAGGAACATTTGCCAATGCCAATTATGTTTTAACCTATTAAAAAAGAAAGAGTTTTTATGCAAAAAGAATAGAATTTAGGACTTGCCATAAAGGCTAAATACGGTCAATAAAGAATATTAATTAATAGGCTGAACTGTATTAATGCAGCCATGTATAAAGGAAACTTTTGCACGGAGAGAAAACAGCACTTCATGAATATGGTCTTCAGTTTTGTAAGAAATTCTGAAAACTATCCAGCAGTGAAAATATTGGCTTGAAGATTAGATTTTTTCCTATAGTTTAGAGTGTTTACACTGAGCGAATTAATCTTCTTGCGAAAACAAATGGAAAAGAAAAATTTACGAAACGTTAATTTCTCAAAAAAAGCTCTATACTTGTAAAAGAAAGTCCACTGTAGAAACAGCGGACGCTAACGATTGCTTGCTATATGAAAAGTTCTTGATTCTTTTTTTGACGCTACGATGAATGCTTTGCTTGTCTAACGATTGCTTTGCTTTATGAATCACTGACACAACGAAAATAAATTTCTCTCCTCTCGGATTGCCACCATTTTTTATTTGCTTTTACGAATGCCAAAACATTTTTAAAACGGTTAAAACCCTCTCCTGTCCTGCATTTTAGTAATTTTCTTTCCCTATACCCAATACCTGAAATGAAAAAATCCGTTTCAGAAATTTCTTTCCCAAACGGATTTTTTTCACAGCGACCGGAATGGCTTCTCTTTTAAAATCAGAGATTTTTCAGCGCTTCCAATCGTTCCCAACGGCGTTGAACCGCTTCGTTGGCCATACCCAGGAATTCGGTTGCTTTTTCAGGATAGTTGTTTTTAATGGTAGCAAACCGGTTTTCATGGTACATAAATTCATCAAGGGCAACAGATGGATTTTTACTGTCGATCACAAATCGTTGTCCCTTTTCTTTTGTCGGATTGTAACGGAACAGGGGCCAGTAACCCGTCTTCACAGCCAGCGCCTGCTGATCCACACCATGACACATATCGTAACCATGCGAAATACAATGGCTGTAGGCAATCACCAGCGAAGGACCAGGATAGGCTTCTGCTTCCAAGATGGTCTTTAGCGCATGTACATCATTGGCACCCATAGCAATTTGTGCAACATAGGCGGTACCATGCGCCACCGCTTGCATGGCCAGATCTTTTTTGCCGCTGGTTTTTCCCTTGATGGAAAACTTGGCACTGGCACCTATCGGGGTTGATTTTGATTTTTGTCCGCCGGTATTGGAGTACACTTCGGTATCCAGCACCAAGATATTGATATTTTCGCCGGTAGATAATACATGATCTAGTCCACTAAAACCAATGTCGTAGGCCCAACCGTCACCGCCAATAATCCACATCGATTTGCGCTCCAAAAAGTCAGCAACACTTAGCAGTTGTTTTGCCATCGGTGCTTCCAGTGTTCGCAGACGTCGTTTTAGTTCTACCACATCCCTGCGCTGTTGCATCACTTCCGCTTCGGTAGTTTCCGGATTGACAAGAATGGCTGTCACTAGTTCTTCACCAAGGGACGCTGTCATATTCTTCAGCAAGGCCTGCGCATACACTCTTTTCTGATCGCTGGCCAGTTTGATACCCAATCCAAATTCCGCGTTGTCTTCAAAAAGAGAGTTGGCCCATGCCGGTCCGCAACCTTCATTGTTCTTTGTCCAGGGTGTTGTTGGCAGGTTGCCGCCAAAGATGGAGGAACAACCCGTGGCATTGGCCACCATCATCCTGTCGCCAAACAATTGGGTCAGCAGTTTGATATAAGGCGTTTCGCCACATCCGCTGCAGGCACCGGAAAATTCAAAGAGCGGTTCCAGTAGCTGCGAGCCTTTTACCGTACTGCGATTAACCCTTGTGCGGTCAATATCGGGGAGTGATAGGAAGAAATCCCAGTTCTGCCGCTCAGCTTCCCGCAAGGGCAACACATCCTGCATGTTGATGGCTTTGTAACCCGGCTCTGTTTTGCTTTCGATCGGGCAGACCTCATAACAAAGATTACAACCCGTACAATCTTCTACCGAAACCTGCAGGGTATAAGCCTCCTTGTCCTTCATGAACTCTTTGCCGATTGGTGCCGTATGCTTAAAGAAAGCCGGCGCATCGCTTAGCAGTTCGTTGTCGTAAACCTTTGGCCGGATGGCAGCATGCGGACATACGAAAAAGCATTTGCCGCACTGCGAACAAAGCGATGGATCCCACACGGGTACCTGGTCGGCAATATTGCGTTTTTCGTATTTGGTGGTTCCCGACGGATAGGTTCCATCAACAGGGAAAGCACTTACCGGAAGTTCGTCGCCTTCACCGGCAATAATGCGGGTCAGCACGTTTTGCACAAAGGGTTCTGCTCCTTCCACATTCAGGGTTTCAACACCCTTATTGCCGATGGCATAGGCTGAGTAATCCACTTCAAATAAATTATCCAATGTTTTATCTACCGCATCAAAGTTTTTCTGCACCACGGCTTCTCCCTTGCGTCCATAACTCTTGCGGATTCCCTTTTTAATATAATCGATGGCATCTTCTTTGGGCATCACGTTACTGATGGCAAAAAAGCAGGTTTGCAGAATTCCGTTGATCCGGGATCCCATACCGGTTTCTTTTGCCACCCGGGAAGCATTGATCACAAAAAGACGCAGGTCTTTCTCTATGATTTCTTCCTGGATTTTTTTCGGTAATTGATCCCACACTTTTTCTTTTTCGAAAGGTGAATTCAGCAGGAAGGTGGCGCCGTGTTCAGCATCTTTCAGCACAT
The DNA here is from genome assembly GCA_014163555.1 of Flavisolibacter longurius. Taxonomy (GTDB): domain Bacteria; phylum Bacteroidota; class Bacteroidia; order Chitinophagales; family Chitinophagaceae; genus Flavisolibacter. The sequence continues at coordinate 238,287 of JACJGO010000004.1, read as the reverse complement.
CGTATTTCTGCAAATAATTGAAGTGGTGACAGGCAATAAAATTGGCTGATTGGATCAGGTAAGTTGATTGAATCGGCCGTTCACTGAAACGCAGGTGCGATGTGGTAAGTGAACCCGATTTCTTGGAATCATAAACGAAATAACCCTGCACATGGTTTTCGGTTACTTCGCCAATGATTTTGATGGTGTTCTTATTGGCACTCACCGTACCATCAGCTCCCAATCCAAAAAACAAGCCCCGGAAAAGGTGCTGCTCTTCCAGTGAAAAGGATCTCTCGTAGCGAAGACTGGTATGGGTAACATCATCATCGATGCCGATCGTAAAGCTTTTCTTTGGCTTTGGTTTATCCAGTTCGTCAAACACGGCCTTCACCATGGCCGGGTTAAATTCTTTGGAAGCAAGCCCGTAGCGTCCGCCAATAATTTTTGGCATTTCATTTTCCCAACCCGCATGAAAGGCGTTCACCACATCCATATACAAAGGTTCACCAATGGCACCGGTTTCTTTACAGCGATCCAAAACAGCGATGGATTTTACGGTTTGCGGCAGCGCACTGATAAAATGTTTTACTGAGAAAGGACGGAAAAGGTGCACATGCAGAAAGCCTACTCTTTCGCCCAGGTTATTGAGGTAATCAACGGTTTCTTCCACAGCGCCGGCACCCGATCCCATAATGATGATTACCTTTTCTGCTTCTGGGTGACCATGGTATTCAAATAAACGGTATTGCCGACTTGTCAGTGCCGCAAAACGGTTCATGGTTTCTTCTACAATGTCCGGAACTTTCCAATGGTAAGCATTGGCTGCCTCACGGCTTTGGAAAAACACATCCGGATTTTGTGCCGTGCCGCGGATAAACGGGTTGGAAGGATTTAATGCCCGACTACGATGGCGGGCTACATCTTCATCGCTGATCAGCTGCCGGATAATTTCATCCGGAATGATCTCCACTTCGTTCAGTTCATGCGAGGTGCGAAAACCATCGAATATGTTAAGGAAAGGAAGGCTGGCCTGTAGTGTTGCAGAAGTGGCAATCATGGCCATATCATGCGCCTGTTGCGGACTTCTGCCAAACAACATGGCATACCCTGTAGAGCGAACCGCCATCACATCACTGTGATCACCAAAAATGGACAACGCATGTGTGGCCAGCGCTCGGGCTGCAATATGAAATACCGTTGGTGTTAACTCACCGGCAATCTTATACATGTTGGGGATCATGAGCAGCAATCCCTGCGAACAGGTAAAGGTTGCAGCCAGTGTTCCACCCTGCAACGCTCCGTGGATGGCACCGGCGGCTCCGGCTTCACTTTGCATTTCGATCACCCTGGGAACTTCGCCGAAGATGTTTGTTTTTCCATCACTGCTCCATTCATCCGACCACTCTCCCATGGATGATGACGGTGTGATGGGGTAAATAGCACAAACTTCGCTGGTTTTGTAGGCGATGTAAGCTGCTGCCTCGTTACCATCCATTACGGAGAAGGATGTTTTTTGCGGCAACAAATCATTTGTGGGACTTTTCTGTATAGCAGGTTGCATGGTGAGAAGATTTAGATAAGGAGCGAAAGCTAAATCGACCTAAAAACGAAAAAAATGATTTCTGTCACAAGACAACAAGAGTATGGACAGGTTTACACGAATGGTATTGATTAGCAACAGTAGATTCAAAAAAAACTAAGGGAATGATATACGTGTAAGCTGAAACGTTATAAAAAAAGAAATGATACGCTGCAAAACACTTTGGTCTTGCAGGCAATTAAATTTCCTGTTGAAATGCGTAGAAGTCAGCAAGCAACAACAACCGGCTTTTCCCAAATCAGCTTGGTTCCAAAACTCAGTGTATTATCTGTCATCTTTATCCACTGCAATTCAATTGTGTAAACTGTTCCGCTCATTGCCAGCGCAAACGGGTACCGCAGGTGGTAAGCTGATTTGGCGGAAGCACATTCAATCCGGTCGATCAGGGACCCGCTAAACTGGATGCCCTGCAATGCAGCCGGGTTTAGTTTGTCAGGGAGAATGGTACCGCTAATGAAAGGCTTTTCCTTGAGCAGTTGCATATGATGCGTGCCTGCTGAACTTTTGAAGTATAGCTGCATTTTGTTTTCATCAAATGCATAAAAGCAGCTAAAGCAATATGGTTTATTGTCAGCATCTACACAGCAGATGGTGGCCACTTTTTGGCTTTTGATAAAACGACTGATTCGCTTCTCCATCGTATCCTTTTTAGACAACCAAGATTTGCTTTTACACGGAAAAAAGATTGGGCATAAATCACATTATTGGTTGACATTACTCATGTTATTTTCTCACCTCACGACCTTCTTTTAACAACGAAACGTACACCAAAACAAATCTACCATGGCAATTAAAATCACCGAAGAATGCATCAACTGTGGTGCCTGTGAACCGGAATGTCCCAACAATGCTATTTATGAAGGAGGTATCGAATGGTCGGTTGCTGATGGCACTACGGCCAGCGGTTCCTATGTTCTGATTGACGGGACCGTTGTGGAAGCCGCCCAGCGCAATGCACCCCTAGCTGTTGACACGTATTACATTGTTCCTTCAAAATGCACCGAATGCCAGGGCTTTCACGAAGAGCCCCAATGTGCCTCGGTTTGCCCGGTTGACTGCTGTGTACCCGATGAAACCTATCAGGAAACCGTAGATCAACTGCTGGCGAAAAAAGAATCGCTCCACGCTTAACGTATAAACTTACAAAATGGAAGCAATCGAAAAACGGCTCTCAAAAAAACAGGTAGACAAGATCGTTATCCGGTTCTCCGGAGATTCGGGTGACGGCATGCAATTAACCGGCATGCAGTTTACCGATACGGCAGCCCTCCTGGGCAATGACCTCAGCACGTTTCCCGATTATCCTTCCGAGATTCGTGCCCCGATAGGCACCATCGCTGGCGTTTCAGGCTTCCAGGTTCATTTTGGCAGTACCGAGATTTATACACCTGGTGACCAGTATGATGTACTGGTGGCGATGAATGCCGCCGCTCTGAAAGTGGACCTGCCCCGCCTGAAAAATGGCGGAATCATTATTGCCAATACACAGGGCTTCGATACCAAAAACCTCTTGCTGGCGAAATACCCGGAAGGCGCAAACCCGTTGCAGGACGGCAGCCTGGCAAACTATACCGTTCATAAAGTGGATGTTACCAAACTCACACGGGACTGCCTGGCCGGATCGGGCCTTGGCGCCAAGGATATGGAACGCTCCAAGAACATGTTTGTCCTGGGCCTCCTGTTCTGGGTTTTTGACAAACCACTGGATCATACCAAAAAATTCATACAGGAAAAATTTGCAAAGAAGCCGGAGATTGCCGCTGCCAACATTAAAACACTGGAAGCCGGCTGGAATTACGGCGACACGACCGAGATTTTTTCAACACAGTATGTTGTAGAACCGGCCAAACTGCCGCCGGGCATTTATCGCAACATAACAGGTAACCAGGCAACCGCGATTGGCCTCATTGCCGCCGCTGAAAAAGCTGCGCTCCCGCTTTTCCTGGGATCGTACCCCATTACACCGGCAACGGATATATTACAGGAATTATCAAAATATAAAGCCAACGGGGTTAAAACCTTTCAGGCCGAAGACGAGATTGCAGGCATCTGTTCCGCCATCGGCGCTTCTTATGCAGGGCAAATGGCTGTTACCACAACATCCGGTCCTGGCATGGCACTAAAAACCGAAGCGCTGGGACTTGCCACCATGTTGGAGATTCCATTAGTAGTGGTAAACGTACAACGCGGCGGTCCATCGACCGGACTACCCACGAAAACAGAACAGGCAGACCTGCTGATGGCCATGCATGGCCGTCACGGCGAAGCGCCGCTGCCCATTGTAGCCGCCTCCTCTCCTTCCGATTGTTTTGAAACGGTATTTGAAGCCTGCAAGTTGGCCGTTGAGCACATGACGCCTGTTGTGTTTTTGAGTGACGGTTATATTGCCAATGGCTCCGAGCCCTGGCGGTTCCCTTCGGAAGAAATGCTGCAGGACATTAAGAGCGCATACATGAAAGAATTGCCGGAAGGCGGAGAACTCTTGCCTTACCAGCGGGATGAAAATTTTGTACGGCCCTGGATCATACCGGGCACACCCGGCCTGGAACACCGCATTGGTGGCCTTGAAAAACAAGATAAAACGGGTAATGTTTCGTACGAGCCACTGAACCATGAAACCATGGTAAGGCTGCGGGCTGCCAAGGTAAAAAAGATAGAAGACAGCATTCCACGTATTCAACCGGATAGCGGTACGCTTACTGCGAAAGTGGCGGTACTGGGCTGGGGCTCTACGTACGGCGCCATTAAATCGGCCGTAAAGGAATTGAGGGCAGAAGGTTTTGATGTAGCACACATTCATCTCCGTTATATCAACCCGTTCCCGAAGAACCTCGGCGAATTGCTGCACGGCTATGAAACGATCCTGATACCGGAAATGAACAGCGGCCAGTTGTTGCAACTGATTCGCGCCAAATACCTCTTGCCGGCGATCGGCTTCTCAAAAGTGCAGGGAATGCCGTTTACGACAACCGAATTGAAAGAAAAAATTGTTGAACTTTTTTAAGCCATCCATATGCAAGCACCGATTCCAGATATACCGAAACTTGCCGCGAAAGATTTTGCTTCGGGCATGGATGTGAAATGGTGTCCCGGTTGCGGCGACTATTCCATTCTAAAACAAGTACAAACCGTGTTCCCGGACCTGGGCATTCCGAAAGAGAATTTTGTGTTTATTTCCGGCATCGGTTGCTCTTCCCGGTTTACCTATTACATGGATACCTATGGTATGCACTCCATTCACGGCAGGGCTGCCGCCATTGCGTCCGGCGTAAAGGCCGCTAACCCGGATTTAAGTGTGTGGATCGTTTCAGGAGATGGCGATGCGCTGTCCATCGGTGGCAATCATTTTATCCACCTGATGCGGAAAAACTTTGATGTTAACTACCTTCTTTTCAACAACCAGATTTACAGCCTCACCAAAGGCCAGTATTCACCAACTTCCGAAAAAGGAAAGGTGACCAAAACATCGCCGTACGGTTCTATAGAGGAACCGTTTAACCCTGCAGAGCTGGCCTTGGGTGCAAAAGCATCATTTGTGGCCCGTACACAGGACCGCGATCCGAAACACATGCAGGCTGTACTGAAAAGAGCGCATCATCACCGCGGCACTTCGTTCGTAGAAATCTACCAGAACTGCCCGGTATTCAACGACGGTGCATTTTTCGCCTATTCCGATAAAGAAACAAAAGGTGAAGACGCCATCTTTTTAGAGCACGGGAAACTGCTGGTCTTTGGTAAAAACCAGGACAAAGGCATTCGCTTTGATGGCCTGACACCGGTGATTGCTACCATTTCCGATGAAGGCGTAAATGACCTTTGGGTGCATGATGAAACGGACAAAACAAAAGCCACAATCCTTTCGCGGTTTATGGATATGACGACTCCTGACGGTTCACCTTTCCCACGACCATTTGGTGTGCTGTATGCAGAAGAACGAGCTACCTACGATGAAGTATTGATCGAAACCACAAAGCGCATGCAATACCGCGGGGGAAAAGTGCCGCTGAATAAAATTCTTTCAGGGGATAAAACGTGGACTATTTTTTAAGAATAAATTGAAAAAAGACATGCATGTCGTAATTTACTGCGAAATGTAACCCATTTCCCATTCACCTAAAAAAACTAACATGGGAGCATTTTCCTTGATCATTCTAACGATTGCAGCGATTCTCTTTTCCGCAGGGGGCATCCTGGCCGGTAAACTGTTCAACAAGGGGAGCATGAACCCTCAAAAAGGCCAGCCATACGAATGTGGAATTCCTACCAACACATCGCCCTGGAACCAGTTCAATGTCGGCTACTATCTATTTGCCCTGCTCTTCCTCATTTTCGATGTGGAGCTTATTTTTCTCTATCCCTGGGCGGTTGTGGTAAAGAAGATGGGCATCATTGCACTCATTGAAATCGGCATCTTCATTTTTATCTTATTCATGGGCTTTTTGTATGCCCACAAAAAAGGAGCGTTGAAATGGATGTAAGAGAACAAATCCGGGAGCACAACAAAGATTTTCCCGGCCAGGTGGTACAGGGTCCCGGCGGTGGTTTTATTGCTTCTACCCTGCAGGATGTGATTAACTGGGCCCGCTCCAATTCGCTTTGGCCGCTCACGTTTGCCACCAGTTGTTGTGGTATTGAAATGATGAGCGTTGCCTCTGCCAAATATGATTTTTCCCGCTTTGGTTTTGAAGTGGCAAGAGCCACGCCGCGGCAGGCTGATGTTATCATCATTGCCGGCACGATTGTGAACAAAATGGCTCCTGTTCTCAAACGCCTGTACGATCAAATGGCTGACCCCAAATACGTGATTGCCATGGGTGCCTGCGCCATCAGTGGCGGCCCCTTTTTCTACAACACGTATTCCGTAGTGAAAGGTGCAGATCATGTGATTCCGGTGGATGTGTATATACCCGGCTGTCCTCCCAGGCCTGAAGCCTTGCTGCATGCCCTCATTGCCTTGCAGGAAAAAATCAAAAACGGCTGGACGAGAGAACAGATCCGTGATCAAAAAAACTAGCGCCATGACAAACGAAGAATGCAAAGAGTTTATCACCAGCATCCTCCCTGCCGCCACCTATGATGAATCCGGCGAATGGCTTACCATCAACATTGAAACTACTGAATGGCGGCGGTTGGCTCAATGGCTGCGCAATGCACCTTTCGATCTTGATTATCTTTTTTGCCTTACGTGCATCGACTGGAAAACACACCTGACAATGGTGTATCACCTGACATCCACAACACACCGGCATACGCTGGTAGTAAAAGCAAAAACAGACCGTGTGAATCCGCAGATTGAAACGGTTGCCGACATCTGGCGCACGGCTGAATTTCACGAACGGGAAGTAGCCGAATTGTTTGGCGTGCAGTTTATCAATCACCCCGACCTGCGTAAGCTGATTCTGACAGATGATTTTGAAGGATTCCCGCTGCGAAAAGATTTTGAAGACCCTGTGAATATGATCAAACTGTAAACACGGATTATAGCACGAATTACACGAATAGTTTCTTACCTATCACTCAATGTATCAGGAATAGAGAATACTTAAGTAAAAGTTTTAGCGAACACGGAACATCGAACCTCGAACAAAAAAATCATGTACACGGAAACGCAGATACTGAAAGACAACAGGCAAACAGCCGTCAACGGTTCGGAAGGTGAACTGGTGATCAACGTGGGCCCGCAGCACCCGGCTACGCATGGTGTTTTGCACTTGGTGATCACCCTGAACGGTGAAACCATCAAAAATGTAGAACCGCACCTGGGCTACATCCACCGCTCCATTGAAAAAATGTGCGAAAGCCTTACCTACCGGCAGTTTATTTATGTTACCAGCCGCATGGATTACCTATCGGCGCATATCAACAACCATGCATGCGCCCTGACGGTTGAAAAAGGACTGCAGGTAGAAGTACCGCAGCGTGCCCAATACATCCGTGTTATCATGGACGAACTGACCCGCATTGCATCGCATGAATTGTGGTGGGGTGCCATGGCCATGGACCTCGGTGCTTTTACACCTTTCTTTTATGCCTTCCGCGAACGGGAAACCATCACGGTTATCATGGAAGAAACCTGTGGGGCAAGACTTACCATGAACTACATGGTGCCCGGCGGTGTCATGGCCGACATTCATCCCGATTTTGTGCGCAAGGTGAAAGCATTTATTGTGCAGTTTAAAAAATACATTGACGAATATGATGAACTGGTAACCGGCAATGTGATCTTTCAGGCCCGGATGAAAGGTGTTGGCATACTTTCCAGAGAAGATGCCATCTCTTTCGGTTGTACAGGACCGGTAGGTCGTGGCAGCGGTGTAAACTGTGATATCCGCAAACTCTATCCTTACGAAGTGTACAGCCAGGTTGAATTTGACGAAGTGTTGGAAACAGCTGGTGACTCGTTTGCCCGTTACCTGGTGCGCATCCGTGAAATGAAACAATCCATCCGCATCATTGAACAACTGATCGATAATATACCGGAAGGTGAGTTCCAGGCCAAAACAAAAGCCGTGCTGAAGCTCCCGAAAGGTGAGTATTATACAAGGGTCGAAACGGCAAGAGGTGAGCTCGGCGTGTATATCGTCAGCGAAGGCGGTACCACACCCTACCGGATCAAATTCCGCTCACCGGGCTTTTCCAATTTGTCGGCCCTGAATCATATGGTAAAGGGCAGTAAGATCGGCGACCTGATGGCGACCATGGGAACCCTTGACCTTGTGATTCCGGATATTGACAGATAAAAAGTTTAACGTTTTGGGTTTGCTGTTCAGCGTCATGGCAAACTCCAAACCCCAGACACCAAACCCCAAACTTCTATGTTTAGTTTAAGCGGCATAACAAACAGTATTCAGGCCTGGCTCAGTGCCAATTTCAGTCCCACCTGGGTGATTATTCTTCAAAGCCTGATGATTATTCTTTTGGCCATTGGCTTGTTTGCCGTGCTGGGACTTTTGCTCGTATGGATGGAGCGAAAAGTAGCTGCCCTGATGCAGATCCGGGTTGGCCCTAACCGCGTTGGGCCGATGGGAATTTTTCAAACATCCGCCGACACGTTGAAACTGATCCTGAAAGAAGGCCTCACACCGGATGGTGCTGACAAGCTTCTGTTCAACATTGCCCCGTTTGTGGTGATGATCGTCGCCATGTTGCTGCTGGCGCCCATCGCCTTCGCTAATAATTTTCAAATCTGGGACATCAACATTGGCGTGTTATACATAACGGCCGTTTCTTCTCTTTCTGTCATTGGGATTTTGATGGCAGGATGGGCCAGCAATAACAAATATTCTCTATTAGGCGCCATGCGCAGTGGAGCACAGATCGTCAGCTATGAGCTTTCTGCCGGCCTTTCGATTCTTTGTATTGTTGTACTGAGCGAAAGTTTGCAGATCACAGACATCATCAATGCTCAACAAAACGGCTGGTGGATCTTCAAAGGACACATTCCTGTGCTGATTGCCTTTGTTATTTTCATCATTGCAGCTACAGCCGAAACCAACCGGGCACCGTTTGACCTGGCTGAAGCCGAGTCCGAACTGACAGCGGGATTTCATACGGAATACTCAGGGATGAAGTTTGCCCTTTTTTTCCTGGCAGAATACATCAACATCTTTATCATTTGTGCCATTGGCGCCACTATCTTTTTAGGCGGTTGGATGCCACTGCACATTGGCGGTTGGGAAGGGTTCAACAATATCATGGACTACATCCCTTCTTCCGTGTGGTTTTTTGGAAAAACGTTTTTCCTGATTTTCCTGATCATGTGGTTCCGGTGGACCTTTCCGCGTTTGCGCATCGATCAATTGCTGAATCTGGAATGGAAATATTTATTGCCGATCAGCCTTTTCAACCTGTTGCTTGTAACACTGGTGGCCATACTGGGATGGCATTTCTAATCCCTGTGTCCCTAAAGGGGAGACTTAGGCGGATTAAGCATTATGAAAAAACTTTCTTTTCTTCTAGCAAAATGAATTGAAAGATTGAAATAAATTAGTGAAACAACATTATAAACCTGATTAAATCTAAGTTCCTCCTTGAAGGGGGACAGGGGGCTTCTATGTTTATGAAAAATTATCTCTCGGACATCTTCAACGCTACCAAATCCCTGCTGACAGGGATGAAGCGGACGGGGTACTATTTTGTACACCCAAAGGAGATCATTACCGAGCAATATCCCGATAACCGCGATACCCTGCAGATGGCAGAACGTTTCCGGGGCGAAGTGGTGATGCCGCATGACGAGAACAACGAGCACGCCTGCACCGGTTGTACCGCCTGTGAACTTGCTTGTCCGAACGCTACCATCAAGATCATCACCAAGTTTGATGTTTCACCTGAGGGCAAAAAGAAAAAAGCCTTGGACACATTTGTGTACCACCTGGAGCTCTGCACTATGTGCGGCCTTTGTGTGGAAGCCTGTCCAACCAGTGCCATTAAGATGGGACAGAATTTTGAACACAGCGTTTTTGATCGCAGCATGCTGCTGAAAAAGTTAAATCAACCCGGTTCTAAGCTCAGGGAGGGAGTTGAATAATGAGTACGTCTGCTATTATATTCTATGCTATCTCGGCCCTCATCCTGGGTTCAGGATTGCTGGCCGTTACATCGCGAAAGATTTTCCGTTCCGCCATTTACCTTTTGTCTTCATTAGTGGGCATTGCCGCCCTGTATTTCTGGATGCAGGTGGAGTTTATCGCCGCGGTGCAGATTGCTGTTTATGTAGGCGGCATTGTTGTCCTGATCATCTTTTCCATTTTCCTTACACATGAATCCGGGAAAGAGCTGCCAAAGCCGCCATTGAAACAAACCTTGTTTTCTGTGCTGGCTGTGCTTTTTGGTTTTGCGGCGAGCTACAACCTGATAAGCCAATACGGTTTCCAGCCTTCTACAAAGCCGTTTATAGTAAGCGTTAGCGACATGGGAACACAGATGCTAAGTCCCACCGAACACGGTTACCTGTTACCGTTTGAAGTGGTCAGCATCCTGCTGCTGGCAGCCATGATCGGTTGCATCGTGATTGCCATGAAGCCAACGGAAACAAAACCTGCCGAACCCAAAGAGGCACCCGTTGAAAAGAACAACCTAACCCCAGCACCGGAAGAATCGGTAGTGGTAGTTTCCAAAACAACAATTGAAGAGGAGGTTACATCATGAGTGAAATTCCTTTAACACACATCCTGTTTGTGAGCACAGCGCTTTTTTTTATTGGCATGTACGGGCTATTTACACGACGCAACCTGATCTCCATGCTGATGTCCATAGAACTGATCCTGAACAGTGTCAACATCAACTTTGTGGCGTTCAACAAATACCTCTATCCCGATAAGCTGGATGGTGTGTTCTTTACGGTTTTCATCATCACCATTGCGGCTGCCGAAGCTGCCGTTGCCATCGCTATCATCATCAATCTTTACCGCAGCCATAAATCCATCGACGTGGAAGATGCGGCTGAGTTGAAATATTAGGTATTCGATAGTAGATATTGTGATATTGACTTTCAACTTTTGACTCTTGATTATTAACTGTTTTGCTATGAGCTACCAACAATATGTTTTTCTGATTCCATTGATACCGCTGGTTACGTTTTTGGTGCTGGGACTGGCCGGGAAAAACCGTTTTTCGACATCGGCCGGTTTGATTGAAACCGCTTCGCTGCTGGCCTCTACCCTGCTTTCTTTTTACACGGCATACCATTATTTTTTTGTGGATGGTAAGGTGGCTGGTGTTTACCAGAAGATAGAGGCCATGAAATTTACCTGGCTGCAATTCTCACCTTCCCTTTCCATTGACATGGGCATCCTGCTCGATCCCATTTCGGTGATGATGCTGGTGGTGGTAAGTTTTGTTTCGCTGATGGTACACATTTTCAGCCTGGGGTACATGAAAGGTGAAAAACGCTTTTCAACCTATTTTGCCTTTCTTTCTCTCTTTACTTTCTCCATGCTCGGATTGGTGTTATCCTCCAACATTTTCCAGATCTATATTTTCTGGGAACTGGTAGGCGTATCCTCATTCCTCCTGATTGGTTTTTACTATGACAGGCCTTCGGCCGTAGCTGCTGCCAAAAAAGCCTTTATCGTTACCCGCTTTGCAGATCTTGGCTTCCTGATTGGCATATTGATCCTAGGATTCTACGGCGGGACGTTGGATTTCGGAACGCTCATTGAACGGCTGACGTCCACGCAATCATCGCAATTCATTAGCATTACCACCGCTTCGTTTATGGGCATTTCGGCGCTTACCTGGGGCTTGGCCCTTGTGTTTATGGGAGGCGCCGGAAAGTCGGCTATGTTCCCCTTGCACATTTGGTTACCCGATGCCATGGAAGGCCCCACACCGGTTTCGGCCCTCATTCATGCGGCCACGATGGTAGTGGCCGGCGTGTACCTGGTAGCCCGCCTGTTCCCAGTCTTTTCGCTCGACGAAACAGCACTGCAACTGGTAACATGGGTTGGTATAAGCTCTGCCCTTATTGCTGCCGTTATTGCCTGCACGCAAACCGATATCAAAAGGGTACTCGCCTACTCTACCATGTCACAGATCGGTTACATGATGTTTGCCCTGGGCATTTCAGGCTACGGTGGTGAAAACGGATTAGGCTACACGGGATCCATGTTCCATCTTTTCACACATGCTTTTTTTAAATCGCTGCTTTTCCTGGGAGCCGGTGCTGTCATTCATCTGGTGCACAGCAACGACATGAAGGACATGGGCGGATTGCGTAAACTGATGCCGGTGACCCATGTTGCTTTTTTAATTGCCTGCCTGGCCATTGCCGGTATTCCTCCTTTCTCAGGATTTTTTAGCAAAGAAGAAATTCTGCTGGCTGCGTATAACAGCAACAAGACCGTTTATTTCGTAGCACTTTTTACAGCGGCGCTGACTGCCTTTTATATGTTCCGCTTGTATTTCTCTATCTTCTGGAACAAGCCGTTTGAAGGGCATGCCCATCATGGTGAAGGCACCACCTCAATGAAGTTTCCGCTGATCGTTTTATCGGTTTGTGCAGTGGGCGCAGGGTTTGTACCGTTCTCCAGTTTTGTTACATCTGATGGCGCTCCCCAGGCCACCCACCTCGACCTGGTGTTTTCCATCACGCCTGTTGCCCTGGCAGTGCTGTCCATCCTTCTTGCAGCCAGTCTTTATAAAACACAGAGCAACAAACCAGCTAAAGTGGCATCCGGATTGGGAGGCTTTTACACCGCTGCCAAACGAAAGTTTTATGTGGATGAAGTATACCTGTTCATTACCAAAAAAATCATCTTCAACCTGGTAGGCCGTCCGGCGGCCTGGTTCGACCGGAATGTGGTGGATGGCATGATGAACGGGTTGGCATATGTAACCGCATCAACTTCTCACCTGATTAAAGGAGTGCAGTCCGGCAGAGTACAGCACTATGCCCTGTACTTCTTTGCGGGTGTGGCAGCACTGGTCATTTTATACGTTTATATTTTGAACTAACGCATTATGAACTTATCCCTTCTGATCATTGTTCCCCTGCTCGCGGCGTTGGCTACCCTTTTTTGCAGGAATTCAAAACAAGTGCGTACGGTTTCGTTGGCAGGTGCTGTTGTACAACTGGCGCTTTCGTTTTATTTGTTGACAGAATTCTGGCAACTGCGGGCCACTACCACTGCGCCTATGTTGTTTGAAAACAGCTACACCTGGTTTAAGCCCTTAGGAATTTATTACCGTGTCGGTGTGGATGGAATCTCCATTGCCATGATCCTGCTAACCGCATTTGTGGTACTGGCCGGGATCCTAGTTTCCTGGACGCAGGAAACGCTCAGCAAAGAATTCTTCTTCCTGCTGCAATTGCTAAGCATCGGTGCTTATGGCTTTTTTATTTCGCTGGACCTGTTTACGCTTTTCTTTTTCCTGGAAGTGGCGGTCATCCCCAAGTTTCTCCTGATCGGAATCTGGGGCAGCGGCAAAAAAGAATACAGCGCCATGAAGCTGGCCCTGATGCTGATGGGCGGATCGGCCCTCGTGTTTGTTGGGCTAGCCGGCATCTATTATGCCACCCGCACGTTTGACATCATGCAGATCTCGCAAATGAACCTGCCACTCGGCATACAGGAATTTTTCTTTCCGTTTGCCTTTGTGGGCTTTGGTGTGTTTACGGCTTTATTTCCGTTTCATACATGGGTGCCGGATGGCCACTCTTCGGCGCCTACGGCCGCATCCATGTTCTTGGCCGGTATATCAATGAAACTGGGCGGATATGGTTGCCTTCGTGTGGCGACCTTCCTGATGCCCGATGCAGCGCAGTCCTATTCCTGGATTATTATTTTGTTAGCCACGATAGCAATTATTTATGGCGCCTTCGCCACCATGATGCAGACCGACCTGAAATACATCAACGCGTATTCATCGGTCAGCCATTGTGGCTTTGTGCTGCTTGGTATTGGCATGCTCACCAAAACATCCATCAACGGTGCTGTTTTGCAGATGGTATCGCATGGCCTGATGACAGCCCTATTCTTTGCCGCCATCGGCATGATCTACAGCCGTACTCACACAAGGACAGTGGCACAATTGGGAGGATTGCTGAAGGTGATGCCATTTATATCAACCGTCTTTGTCATTGCCGGTTTATGTTCACTAGGTCTACCTGGCTTTAGTGGTTTTGTGGCCGAAATGACGGTGTTTATGGGATCTTGGCAAAACCCGGATGGCTGGTACCGCACCGCAACGATTTTAGCTTGCGCCTCTATTGTAGTTACGGCAGTGTATATTCTTAGGGCAACTGGAAAAACTATCATGGGCCCCATGAGCAATGCGTATGAAACCATTCCGGATGCTACCTGGAATGAAAAGTTGGCTGCCGGTGTATTGATATTGGGCATCCTGGTCATTGGCATTGCTCCGTTCCTGATCAATGAGCTGATCACTCCCGGCACAGAAACAATCATGCAACAACTAGTCAAAACAACGACGCTTAAATGATTTCAACCATGTGGTTAGACTACTTTATATTGATGAAGCAGGAAATGACAATCATTGTGATTCTTTTTCTCCTGCTTTTCCTCAAACTCGGAAAAGACCGAAGCAACGAAAGTTATCTGAATATTGTAAACGTGTTGCTGCTCCTGAACCTGATCGCCGGCTTTTTTGGTAACCGGGAAGGTGTTTTGTTCAACGAAATGTTTCGAACGGACAGCCTGATGGTGCTGGAAAAAAACATTTTAAACTTGGCAATGCTGATTATTTCCCTGCAGGCCTATTCCTGGCTCAAGGATCACAAGCATGTACCGGAATTTTATATGTTGCTTCTCTCCACCTTACTAGGCATGTTCTTTATGATCTCCGGCGGTAACCTCCTGATGTTTTACTTAGGATTGGAATTGTCAACCATCCCCCTGGCAGCGGCAGCAAATTTTGATCTAACCAAACGGCGTTCTTCCGAAGCGGCAATGAAACTGATCTTCTCTTCTGCCTTTGCCTCAGCCCTGTTGCTTTTTGGTATTTCCATGATCTATGGCACAACAGGCACCCTTATATTTTCCGAACTGCCGGTACGCATTACTGGCGACAACCTGCAGATCTTTGCCTTCATCCTGGTGCTTTCTGGCTTTGCCTTTAAGATCTCCGCAGTTCCTTTTCATTTGTGGACGGCCGATGTGTATGAAGGTGCACCGGTTTCGGTTACGTCTTTTCTTTCCGTCGTTTCCAAAGGTGCGGTTCTGTTTGTATTTGTCTCGGTATTGTATTCTGTTTTCAGGCCTATCGGCGGCGTGTGGTACCTGATCATCGCAACGCTTTCCTTTCTTACCATTTTTACCGGAAACCTGTTTGCCATCCGGCAAAATAATTTCAAACGCTTCCTGGCGTATTCTTCCATTGCGCAGGTAGGTTTTATCCTTATTGGTATCAGTGGAAGCAACCAGGATGGTGCCGCCTCGGTGGTTTATTTTGTTTTGATCTATGTGTTTTCCAACCTTGCCGCCTTTGGGGTGGTATCGGTTGTAAGTGCAGCTACCGGCAAAGAAAGCATCTCCGATTACAAAGGGTTTTACAAATCAAATCCTATATTGGCCTGGGTGCTGACGATTGCCTTGTTCTCGCTGGCCGGTGTACCGCCAACTGCAGGCTTTTTCGGGAAATATTTTCTCTTGTTTTCGGGAGCAGCCAAAGCCAACTATGTATTATTGACCTTTGCTGCGCTGAACCTGGTGATCTCATTTTATTATTACCTGCGGGTGGTAAAAGCCATCTTTATGGATCCCAATGAGCAACCCATTGAAAAGATCACCATTCCCTTATTCCCGCGGCTTGCTTTATATGCCTGTGTGATTGGCGTGCTTGCCGTTGGTTTTATTGGCTGGATTTACGAATACATTCATTCACTCAGTCGCGGCTTGCATTAAGCGCTTTGAATCTTGAAAGCAAACCCTCTCAAAACAACCTGTTATGGCCATTAATAAGAACCATGAATTTGAAGAACTGGATGGCGTAAAATGTGCCATTGTCGAAAAAAACGCCTCCCAGGAACGGGTGGATTTTCTAAAAGACCTCCTGGAATGGAACAAATATACTGTTGTCGTGGTACCAAGTGCTCCACCCAAAGCAGCGCCGGCGGCAGCCCCAACTCCAGCTCCTACCGAGGAAGTGGCGACACCTCCACCCCCTCCACCGCCAACGGTATTTACTGTTGGGGTAACGGATGTAACCTTTAATCCGGTCAATGCTGTTTTTGGACGACTACTTAAAACAAGAGACGGACAGGTGGTGACGCTGGCTTATTGGCAGCAAAAAGAAGCCGTATCACAGGATGAGATTCCGTATTTTGAAAAGCGGTAAAACAAAGAAATGATGTTTATCCTTGCTTATTACAAGGAAGAAATCAATAGTTACACAAACAACTAATTTGCGCTACAATTATTCAACAGGGCTGGTGTTAATTAAGTGAAAACCCATTCAATACACAGATTCAGTGTTTGGCCGAAGCTTTAAGCCTGCTAACCTAAAATAAGTAATATCCCTTACCCCAATACTATAGCTTTGTATCACAAGCCACCATTCATAGAACAGTACAAGCTATCAATGAAAAAAGTAGAAATCCTTTTTGACAGCCTCAACAAGCTCTGCCTTTTCAAACGCAGCAGTAATGCGAAGAACTGCCAGATGGATTTTGAGAAAAAAGTTCTGCGGGGATTGTTTCCAGAAGCAGAAATCAACACAGCTGTACGTGTTTATGGCGCCACTATTGTTGAATCAATGACTGCCTGATTCATTGCCGGTCGCAACCAAATTTATTCTGTCCAAAGCCCCGCTTAACGGGGCTTTCTTTTTGCCCCATTACGCTAGAAATAAAAAAAGCCTCTTCTAGAAAGAAGAGGCGCAACCAAAACTAACTGCTTATAAGAACACCAAAGGTAAGTGCATTTGTTTAAGTTTCTGCATAAAATCTCTTAACTGTAATCATCTTTTTATTTTATTATGTAACTCCAACATTATCAAGCACTAACTTCATGCTTCTATGAAGAAGACCTGTGTGCTGAGGTTCAGATCGCTGGACGAACTTGCCCAATTTCTCAAAACGATCCAGCCAAAAAGTTATACGGTTAATACGGTTCGCTTAACCATAACGGCTAGTCTTACCCCATTTGAACGTTCACTTGCCCTCGACAACTACAAGGCAGAAGAGGTAAAAACCGTCACGATATAAACAAAAAATGTAAGGTAGCCACTTACCGATTAGGCTTACCCGAAACTTGGATATTCTCGGATCTATATCGTCAGTTCTAATTCCTATCCCATTGTATTTTACTGCTTCACCTCTGATCGTAACGGTTAGTTGATTGTATCTCACTGGATTGGTCACCTTTCCTAACTACACTTTCTTATAGAACAGATTTCGGTTCAGCCATAGCGTTAGTTCCGGCATAATGCATGTGCTGAAATTGTCTTCAGGACAACGGCTCCGGTGACGGCGCCGATGCTGCCGGTTTTGAGCGGTCGTCCGGCAGGGGCACAAATTCCTGATTGTCGGTGGGTGGCAACAGGATCCTTCCTTCCTGCCAATCGGCTTTTGCCTGTTCGATCCGATCTTTTCGCGAGGAAACAAAATTCCACCAGATAAAACGCTGTCCCAAGGGTTCACCTCCCAGCAGCATCAGGGTCGTTTCTTCCCGGGCCACCATAACAGGATCAACACCCTTACTGAAAACAAGCATCTGACCAGCTCCATATTGAACCCCGCCAATCTCAATACTGCCTTTCGCCAGATAAAATCCCCGTTCCGGGTATTGTTTGGGCAAACCAAACCGGGCTCCTTTTTGCAGAACCACATGCAGGTAAAACAGCGGAGAATGGGTCTGGACGCTGCTTTGCAATCCATAAGCATTTCCGGCAATCAGGCGCATCCACACACCGGTATCGGTAAAAACAGGAAGCATTTCCGGTTTGTAATTAAAAAACGATGGAGCAGCTTCCTCGTCCTTTTCAGGAAGGGCTACCCAGGTTTGAATCATTTCCAGGGTTCCACCGGCAAGAGCTGCCGGATCTTCAAACCGTTCGGAATGGGCAATTCCGCTGCCGGCCGTCATCCAATTAACTTCTCCCGGTCGGATGACCTGCTCCACACCAAGGCTGTCGCGGTGCATAACCTGCCCGCCAAAAAGATAACTAACCGTGGAAAGACCAATATGCGGATGCGGCAGCACATCCAGCGAGGCGGAACTGTCCGGATCCAAATCC
Organism: Flavisolibacter longurius; assembly: GCA_014163555.1. Lineage (GTDB taxonomy): Bacteria > Bacteroidota > Bacteroidia > Chitinophagales > Chitinophagaceae > Flavisolibacter. Next base: position 220,007 of record JACJGO010000004.1, on the reverse strand, counting down.
ACCGGGCCGGCATGATCCATAAAAATAAAAGGACCCACCATACGGCGTTGCCGGAAAGGCAAAATACGGCGGACTTCAAGGTCATGCCCGATAGCGGCAGGCCGGGCTTGAATGACAATGTCCAGCATAAATTATGATTAGATTGTATTGAAGGTATAAAACACCAGAGGGAAAACCTGAGCCTTTTACAACCTGTTTGATGGCGCATGCTTCTGTCCTAGAAGTTCAGATGATAGAAATCAGTAAGCGCTATGACCTTTCTCTCTTTTTTTGCTGATTTTTCCACTGAATTTTGATCCTGTAAAACCAGGAACCATGCAACTTTCTATCAGTAAAAAAACTACGGTGAAGGAAGTTAAAGACCAGTTCTCAACGTTATTTCCTTTTTTAAAGCTTGCTTTCTTCCTTCAAAAACACGACGAAGGCGAACATTCTGATCCGGCACTCCAGCTTTCCGACAACGCTATTTTATCCGGGCAATTGCAAACACTAACTGAAGGTGATTTTCATTTTTCTCCTGAACTTTCCGTAGGTGCTTTTGAACAGCGTTTGCAACAAGAACACGGCCTTCCGGTACAGGTATTCAGAAGGTCGGGCAAGGTTTGGCTAGAAACGGTTCAGACAGACCATCTCAGTCTCACCCAGCAAAACGAAAAGGGAAAGGAAGCTTCATTACCGGTACGATTTAACAGGTACACACTTTTTCTGTAGTTTGATCCGTCCGTTTCTATAGGTGAGATTGTTTCTCCGCTGTCATTCCAATTGTTAGAGATAGTTTTAAACAATGACTTGTTCTTCTTGTTTAATATATAAGTAAGGACAATTGGTAGTAACAAAGCGAGGTGATCAATTGATACATTCCATTTACCTAGTTGAAACATCATCGCTGATGGTTTAAACGGCAGGAAATTGTACCCTGGGGTGTCGCCAAAATAAGCAGAAACATGTAGCGCCCTAGCAGCAGAATCCCTGTTGGTGCGTATTTTTTCAAACCCGTAACAAGGTTGTAACATCATTTTTACTTTCTTCGGATTAGTTTTACATCTCACAAAAGCAGTAACAATTTTCTCATAAGCAGTTAGTTTTGGTTGCGACCCCTGTTTCTACAGGGGTCTTTTTTTGGTTATTGCAAACCGGCCATTCACCAGGCTTTACATTAACAAGATGCTGACAATACAGCGATTATACAGATCGTTTGTATATGGATTGGGTGCCTTTTTTCAGGCACTTGCTTTGTAACGAAATATAAAACGAACAAACATGATGAAACGAACAGGATGGGCTTTGATGACAGCAATGACACTGCTGGCCTTCAGCAGTTGCACCAAAGACCCTATGCGTAACCTGACCGCGGAAGAGAGCAGAATTTATATTACCAACAGGGATAACAACGCCAATTTTAATGGATACAAAACTTACAGTATCCCTGACTCGGTGTACATCATTGACAACAACAATATGGTTGGCGGCCAGGCCAGTGCTGCCGACCTGGATGCATTGGCTGCCGTGCGGGGCGCTATGGAAAGCCGGGGCTACGTCCGGGTAAACAGGAATCAGTCGCCCGACTTAGGTATCAATGTTAGCCGGTTGTATAACACCTCCACTAACCTGGTTGACCTGGGTAACTATTGGGGTGGTTATGGTGGCTTTTACGATCCGTTTTATTGGGGGTACGGAGGTTACGGTTACGGATACCCGCCGGCCTATGCTTTTGTTGAAAGCACAGAAGCAATGTTAAGCGTTGACCTTCTTGACCTTAAAAATGCTGCCACCAACAATCGTATCAACGTCGTGTGGAATGGACTGATCAGGGGATCTGGCATTTTTACCAGCACGGCCCTGACAACCGGGGTTCAGGCACTATTTGAACAGTCGCCCTATTTACGAACGAATCAATAAATCAGTAGAAAATGAAGAATATTAAAATAGGAATTATAATCGCAGCAACCTTATTTACGGGGATGGTTGCACAGTCACAATACCGGGGCACTGCCCAGGCTGTGGTGCAGTATAGTGTGGGCATTCCGTCAGGTTCATTAAAGACTGCTGTTCCCGATGTGTCACCCCGTGGTGTACGGGCGGCCATTTACTTTGGTATCAATGATAACTTGGCCCTCGGCGGCGGAGTTGGTTACCAGGATTTTTACCAGAAAAAAGATCGGACACTTTACCAGCTATCCGACGGAAGCGATATTTCAGCCGTACGTTCTTACTCCATTCAGACGATTCCTATCCTTTTTGAGAGCAAATGGAACTTTTCACCCGGTAAAACGGTGCAACCTTACGTAGGATTGGGTATTGGCGGAAACCTGGTGAATTACAATGATTATCTAGGTGAATTCGGATCGGAACAAAAAAATTCATTTGGCTTTGCCGCGAGAGCACATGCGGGTGTGTACATTCCATTTCGCAAACATGGCGAATCGGGTTTTACCCTCAGTGGCTCGTACAGCATAATGCCATTCAAGACAGACGAATTGTCGAACCTGAATCACATTGGTATCCATGCCGGTGTAACCCTGCCTATGCGGAAGTAAAAGGGATGACCATTACAACATAAAAAAAGCCCGGCGGTGATGCCGGGCTTTTTTTTGACAAGGTATGAATCGTTATTTATACGATGTGATTAATGCAAACCATTGGCGATAGTTTAGAAATCTTTTCTTCTTGTCTTCACCATCATATTAATACATTATTTCCTGCGCTGGTCTTTGGTTTCCGGTTTTTCCAAATTTGCGCGGGTAGTATGAAAACGTGAGCAGGAAAAATTGCTGCAGTCCGTTTGTGATGCGGGTGGTGGTACCATAGGCACTCACACTGTTGGTGATGTTCTGGTATTGTTTTAGGATATCCATGGCCGAAAGTTTCAACTCGCCCTGCTGTTTCATAAACCGATAGGTAAGAAAAGAATTCCAAAGGACCGTGGGTTTATCTAGGTTGGAGTTGGCCACAAGATCGAGGGTACTGCTGAAGGTAAAATTGGCCGGATAATTCAGCACCACGCCTATTTTAGTTGTACTGCTTTTGTTAGTAAACGACGTTAGACCTGCGGCTGTTTGCCTTGTTCGGTAACGCTGGAAAGATTGGCCCAGATTTACAATGAATACAGGGCCAAGTGAAAGTTGCAAGGTTATCTGGTTGGACAGGTTGCCGGTATGACTTGTATTGTAAATACCATCCACATAGTTGGGAGTTCTACCAGCGCTAAACTGGCCATTGTACATTAGTTGCAAGCTGTTTTTCTTAAAGCGTCTTGAAATGTTGAGGCTATAGTTCAGCCCCAGGTTTGAACTTTTATCGGCATTGATAAAATAAGAGATCCGCTTGCCGGAGGGGTCATTGATGATGCTGTCCGAAACCGGATTCACCGACCGGTTGTAATTACCACTGACATTGGTATTGATAGAATAATCCGACTTTGGATTTTGCGTATTAAAATTTGCATTCAGGTTGAAGTTGTGATGTTGCCTGTTTCGCAATTGCGGATTACCAATGCGGATGTCATAAGCATTGATATCATCAACAATGGTGTACAATTGATCTACAGAAGGATATTCATAATTGGTAAAATAACCGACAGAAGCGTAGGTATTGAACTTATCCCGCTTGTTGTATTGATAATTGACATTGCCATTGTAGCGGAAAAAACGGAACGAGCGGTCCAAATTGCGCTTGATAAACGAAGACTGGTTTTTTTCAGATTTCAATTCACCAAAAAGCATCACCCGCAGGTTCAGATTCCTGTGGTATGACTCGCCCCATTTATAAAAGCCTTTGGAAAACGATAAGGAAGGAGAATATTCCAGCAGTTCACGTTTATTGCTGTTGGAAAGATTGTTGTTGGCGATATATTGCTTGTTTGTGCTGTCGTAATCGCTAACGCTGCTCATCGTGGTAGAGCGGTTGTAATGAAGCGTCTGCGAAAAGTTAAGATCAATGCCAAACAAATTATAGCGACCCAGCAACAGCCGTTTAAAACCCAGGTACTCAAAGTTGCCGTCAAGGTTCAAATTTTCGTTGCGGGTATCATAGCGGCGGTTGTACGAAGCGTTTTGATTGACATTGGTGAACGACTGAAATACACTTCGAGTATCTCTTTCTGAAACAGAGCTACCATTCCGGGCATTGAACTGCACGGAAAAACCTTTCAGCGGGTCATCATGGTCAGACTTGGCAAACCGCAGCGACATCGAAGCATCCTCCGACCGGCGGTTGTGTTGGGTAAGCATGCGGTTGGTGCTTTGCAGCAAACCGGCCGTATCTCTTACTTCCGTAAGCGGTGTTGATTCTCCCCTGTCATTTGTATTGTTCAAATTGCCATTAACATTCAGGTTATCGTTATAGCTGTTTGTTTTTACATACTGCACACCCAGGCCACGCCTGTTGCTGCGACTGTTTTGCTCACCTTCTTCCCGGATAACCTGCGGGTTTTCAAGCGTTGTTCTGTTTTGCAGGTTCAGGTCGCGGAGCAATGTATTCGTTCCCGATAAATTGTAATTAATAGTAAGACGGTTATTCTGCCGGCTGTTGGCGGATTCAATAAAGTTGTGTGTAACCACGCCCCCGAAAGAATAGTTTTCATTGATTCCATTGGTACCAAAACGGCCAACGCTGTATAGGTTAGGATTGAAGTTGCGGTACGTATTGTTCTGAAATAACTCCTGCAGGTTACCGATGTTTTTATTGATGTTGTTGAAACCACCGCCAACACCGGCACTGCTTCTTTTGTTATATAGCTGAAACGAAAGATCCGATTCAAAACGACGGGTTGTGCCATAGCCGGCACCGGCTTTGCCGAAATAACCGGTTTTGCTGCTTTCTTTCAGCTTGATGTTCATCGTCAGCAATGAATCCTGCGGCTGTCGTTGCTGCCCGATGTTGTTCCGGTCGTATTCCTGGTACAACTGAACTTTATCGATGGCGGATTTTGGCAGGTTTTGGGTGGCCACCCGGGTGTCGGTTGAGCCAAGAAAAGGCTTGCCGTCAACCAGCAGGTTTTGCACTTTTTTTCCGTTAACGGTGATGGAGCCGTCGGACCAGATGGTGATGCCCGAAACCTGGTTCAGAAGTTCTTCAACTACGGCATCGGGTTTTAGCTTGAAGGCAGCAGGGTTTATTTCCAGCGTATCGCCATTCATCCGCACAGGTACGGAAGTGGTGATCACAATGGCGTTGGTATCTTTCATATTCAACGCCAGGTAAACTGCCAGCGTATCCACTTTGCCTGGTTCGAGTTGAATGGTTCCAAAGTGTCCCAGGTAACCTGTGTAGGTAATGCTTACCAATAGCTTTTTTTGCAGGGGCAACTTTTCAAATGTAAACTTTCCACTGGCATCTGATAGTTGGTAAGTAAGCATGCTGGAGTCCGGGCCTGCAATGCTTACGGTTGCCAGTTCCAAAGGTGTTTTGGTTTCGGCATCCATTACCGAGCCGGTTAACTTGCCGGTTTGGCTAAACGCGGTCGTGAACAGGCCAAACAACAAAAAAAGAAAAAAGGTCTGCTTCACAAATTGCTATTTGAGTTTGAATTCAACAATGACAGGGGCTGTACTGTGTGGGTTGCTTTTTAAAAATGCCTGCAGCGATTCGGGTACCGAGATGGTTTTATTGCTCGCAAAAAAAGCAGTCAGGTCACCCGCTTTCTGTGTTTTATAAAATGTAGCTCCTTTTCGCTGCACACTAAAATCACTCAACAACTGCAAGTTATAGTGGTTGCTGTCGGCCTTTATGTTTTTGGATTTGTACGTAGTATTGGTCCGCTTGTGGTAAATATAAAAATCAAAATTTCGCATGTACCGCACCGCGAAATAGGCGACCTGTGGGGTTTCAAAAAAATTATGCACCTGGTGAAGTGTCCATGCATTATTCCTTTCAAAATTTTCACGTTCGGTCTTGTTCCGGAATGGCTGGGTGAAAAAGGTAGCCGGCAGGCTGTTTTCCAAAGGTACCACCATGTGGAAGGCCGGAAACAGGCTGTCTTTTACCATTTTGTAAATGGTATCGCAAAAAGGGCGGGTAACAAATGATGTGTAAGCCTTATCGGTTTTGGTTAGCTGAACACCTTCTTCTACATATAAAAAACGGGGTTCATTTACCCGGTTGTATGGGAAAAAAGCTTTCACTAACTGTTTGTCTTTGTAAAGCGAAAATTCATGATCGAGACTGTCTTTGAACAGTGGACTGGTTGTAATTCTTCCCTGCCAGAAATAGTCATCGTAATAATAATTTGCGCCTATGACATCGCTTTCTTCCGGCGTTTCCCTCTTAATGGCAAATGTGCTGTCTGACAGGTCGATGATATACTTCCGAAAATATTTTTTATTGCGAGGATTGCTCCAGTCTAACCTAATCTTGATTTCGTCTTTTGGTGTGAGCGAATAATTTTTGTTGTGACCGAAAAACACAATTTTATTCGTCGCCTCATTATAGTTGGGGTAAACATTATCGCCAAGTTTTTTAAAGTTGATCTGTCGTACAAATGAGCCGTCTTTTGCATAGAGTACCAGCATCTTCTCCTGGTAATTGATAACCAGGAAATGGTTTTCGGTTACCGTAACACCATTGTATGCTCCCAGTTCAACACCTTCTTTCACTTCTAACGGAATAAAACGTATAGAATCTACAAACTGTGATTGTTTTTCGGTGCCTGCCGCTTTGGGATGGAGATAAATCTTTTGCAATTGCCCATGTGCCGGAGATAAAATACGCATGCTGCAGAGGAAAAGCAAACAGCAGTGCAATAGGCGGTTTCGCATGAATCCTAGTTTTGGTGCAACCAAATTTATGGCAGCCCATGTTAATAGAACCTTAACGAAGGTTAACAAAAACCTAACCGGCGGGAAATCGTATAGTGCAAAAAAAGAAAACCGACTGCAATCAATAGAATTGAAAGAGTCGGTTTTACAAGTGTTTAAAAAGGGTCCTGTGTGGAGGTGACCGGGCTCGAACCGGTGTCCAAACATGATATCCAAAAGCTTTCTACATGCTTATTTCTGCATTGCTTGTCGGGAAATGGCCGGGGCAGAACAAACCAATCATCTCCGTAGCTGGATGGTACTTAAGCAATCGTCACAGCCTTCGATTGCCGCAATCCCTGTTTGTTTTTAAGTCGGCGGCGGCGCTTGGTAAGAGACAAACCTGCGCGGCGGCCCTAATGACTAACTAATCACTGATTAGGCAGCCATGGCATACTGAGTATTGCCATTTGTAGTTTGAATATTCAGATTTACGAGCTAATTATCCAACGCTCGGCATGCTTACACTTTCAAAGATCGATGCTGTCAAAACCAAACACCCCCGTTTGGTAGTTCAAAGTCTAAAGTTCATAGTTCACAGTTTCCTAAGCTTGAAACTGTCACAGTTTAAAGCACACAAAGATAACGAAATGGCATCGCATTTCAGGTTTGGAAAAACTTAAAAAGCAGATTGCATTCTCAAGGCTTTGTGCGGCAGGCACTCCCCTCTATGGAGGGTAGGAGGCTCCTACCGGAATATCCGCCAGATATCGAGGCCAAAGGCATACAACATCAGTCCCAGCAACAGCGCCATACCCGCCATTTGTGCGTACTCCATAAACTTATCGCTGGGTTTGCGGCCTGTGATGATTTCATACAACGTAAACAATGCATGACCACCATCCAGCGCCGGGATGGGAAGGATGTTCATGAAGGCAAGGATAATAGAGAAAAATGCGGTCATCATCCAAAACCGCTTCCAATCCCAGGTGCCACCGAAGGTTTTTCCAATGGAGATCACACTTCCCAGGTTGTCGGAAACCTTGTGCTCCTTGGAAGTAAACAGGAGCCGGATACCGGTAACATAATCGTTCAAACGATCCACACCGAAATTGATACCGGCCGGAATGGATTCGAAAAAGGAATATTCTTTTTTCTCAGAACCCAGGAGTTCATAAGGATCTTTTGTTTGTATGCCTACCTGTGCATTTTCATTTGACCTGACAATAACTTTTGCGGTGTCCTTTCCATTGCGCAAAACAGTAAGCGCAATATCCTGATTTTTCATGTCACGCTTCAATCGCACAAATTCATCAAAAAAGAAAACAGGTTTTCCATCTACCGCTACAATCTGGTCGCCTTCCTGCAATTCGCCGGCAACATATTTTGCTTCCGGATCATCCTGGATCACAATGGGTACCCGGGGGTACACAAAAACAGCCAGTTGGCGCTTGGTCAGGTTAGAAAGAAATCCTTGCGGTAAGGTAATGGCTGTATCTGCTCCATTTCGATTTACACCAAGTGTTACACGTTCGTTCAGCACAACGCCTTTTGGCAAATCGTCGAAATAGGAAAGCTGCTGTCCATTAATGGAGGTGATTCTGTCACCGTCCTGAATCCCGGCTGCTTTGGCCAGCGAATCGGCGATGATTCCGTATTTCACATTAGCATTCGGCAGTCGCTCTTCACCCCAGACAAAAAGGATCATGGCAAAAAGAACAAGCGCCAGGATAAAATTCACCGTTACACCTCCCAGCATAATGATCAGTCGTTGCCAGGCTGGCTTTGCCCGGAACTCGTAGGGTTGTGGGGGCTGGTTCATTTGCTCTTTGTCCATGCTTTCGTCAATCATCCCCGAGATCTTTACATAACCTCCCAATGGAACCCAGCCCAAGCCATATTCCGTTTCACCTTTCTGCGTTTTCCAGAGTGAAAACCAGGGATTGAAAAAAAGATAGAATTTTTCAACACGGCAGCCAAACCATTTGGCTGGCAGGAAATGTCCCAATTCGTGAAGAACGACGAGGATGGAAAAAGCTAAAATAAATTGCCCGATGTTGGCAAATAATGCGGACCAGTCTACAGCTAAAAGCGTCATCATGTTTAATCTGTCATACATTCTTCCGCTTTTGGGTGAGGACGGAAGTGCTTGTTGAAAATTGATATGAACGTTGACGGTCGCAAGCTTTTCTAATCCTTCTTCTACAAATTTCTGGTACAGAAAAATGCCGCAAAAAACGCCCCGTTCAAATTTTAATAGCCTGCAATATAAGCAGGGAAAGTATAATTGTTCGTTATAAAGGAAGAGCGGAAACTACAGCTTGATAAGGTCTGCAGCGTAGTGCCGGGCCTCCGCATCACTCTCAAGATAATCATCCAGCGAAGGCTCTTTCAGGAAGGTTATCTTCTGCATTGTTTGCTCAATTACATCCGTCATATCCAGGAAGCCGATGCGGTTGCGCAGGAAAGCATATACTGCAATTTCATTGGCTGCATTCAACACACAGGGAAGATTACCACCTTTCTCCAACGCCTCAATGGCCAGCGCCAGGTTGCGGAAGGTTTTAATATCAGGTTCCTCAAACGAAAGATTGCGGATGCGTTTGAAATCGGTCCGCGGAAAATCGTTGGGAATGCGTTGCGGAAAGGCCAATGCATATTGTATTGGCAGCTTCATGTCGGGTAGGCCCATCTGCGCTTTGATGCTTCCATCTTCAAACTGCACCATGGAATGAATAATGCTTTGCGGGTGCACCAGCACATCAATCTGGTCGGAGCGCAGGTTGAAGAGCCATTTGGCTTCGATCATTTCCAGCCCTTTGTTCATCAGGGTTGCCGAATCAACACTGATTTTAGCACCCATGGTCCAGTTAGGATGTTGGAGAGCATGATCCCGTTTTACATTTACCAGGTAATTAGGCTTCCGGCCCAGAAATGGACCACCGGAAGCAGTTAAGATCACTTTCTCAATCGGATTTCTTACTTCTCCTACCAGGCATTGAAAAATGGCTGAATGCTCCGAATCAACCGGGATAATGGGCACCCGTTTTTCATACGCCGTTTGCATCACGATATCACCCGCTACCACCAGCGTTTCCTTGTTGGCCAATGCAATGGTTTTGCCGGCATTGATGGCATTCATCGTAGGCTTCAAACCGGCATATCCTACAATGGCTGCCAGCATCACATCATAAACATCCATGGAGGCGACTTCCTCCAGGGCTTTTTCCCCGGCAAAAACCTTGATATCGGTTTGCGCCAGCGCCTCTTTGACGCGAGAATATTTCTGTTCGTTGGAGATAACAACAATATTGGGTCGAAAGGCCAGGGCCTGTTGAATCAGAAGTGTGTCGTTTCCGTTGGCGGTGAGCACATCTACCGAAAATTTATCCCTGTTTTTTTCAATCACATCCAACGCCTGCGTACCGATGGAACCGGTGGAACCAAAGATGGCAATGCGTTTGACGGAAACGTTGTGATTATTCATAGCGGATGGTAGCAAGTCAATATTGCGTTACAAAATAAAAACATCTTACGGGGTTGTTAATTGTTTTGTCCATTTGGAAAGATCGGCTGCAATTTTTCTGTCGTTACTTAACCGGGGCACTTTGTTTTGTCCGCCCAGTTTTCCAATCGACTTCATGTATTCTACAAAACCGCTTCGCTGTACTTCTGTAATGCGCAAGGGCTGCAGAATGGCTCCCCGGATCAAATCATCGTAATAAATATTTTTCTTCCGCAGGTTCTGGTCCACTTTTACAGCAAAGGTTTCCAGATCAGCCGGCGCACTTTCAAATTCAACAAACCATTCATGGTAACTTTTTCCTTCGCCCTGTTGCACCATCGGAGCCACGGTAAATTCGGTGATGCGTACCCCTTCTTCCGCGGCTGCTTTTAGCAAACTCTGTTCCACTTCTTCCGCTATCACGTGTTCGCCAAAGGCAGATATAAAATGTTTGATGCGGCCTGTCACCACTATTCGATATGGATTGGTGCTTACAAATTTGACCGTATCGCCAATATTATAACCCCATAATCCGGCATTGCTGTTCACGATGAGGGCATAGTTCTCTCCCACTTTTACTTCGTGCAGCGAAAGCCTTGTTGGGTTTTCGTTAAAGATTTCAGCGGCCGGGACGAACTCAAAGAAAATGCCGCTGGCTGTGTTCAGCAAAAGTCCTTCTTCTTTCAACGAATCCTGAAAAGCAAAAAAACCTTCCGAAGCGGGAAATGTTTCGATAGTATCGACGGTGCGGCCAATGCTCTGCATCAGTTTTGCCTTGTACGGCTCGAAGGCTACACCACCATGCACCAACACCGAAAAGTTTGGGAACAACTCGCCTACCGTTTTGGCGCTGCGTTCTTCCAACCGGTCAAAATACATCTGCACCCATGGCGGAATGCCACTGATCAGTGTCATGTCCTTGCTGATGGTTTCCTTGATAATGGCATCCAGCTTCGTCTCCCAATCTTCAATGCAGTTGGTTTCATAAGAAGGCAACTGGTTGCGGCGCAGGTACGAAGGGATATGATGGTTGACAATGCCACTCAACCGACCGGTGGGTATATCGGCCACTCGTTCCAGTTCCGGCGAACCGGAAAGAAAGATCATTTTTCCATCGGCAAAGGCCGTGTTGCCCGATTCGGACATATAACAAAGCAAGGCATTGCGGGCCGTATTAATATGGTTGGAAATGGAATCTTTGGTGATGGGTATGTATTTTACACCACTAGTGGTGCCGGAGGTTTTGGCCAGGTAAATTGGCTTTCCCTTCCAAAGTATGTTGTGTTTGCCCTCTTTGATCTTATCGATATAAGGCCGGATGCCCTCATAATCGCGGATAGGAACCGCCTGTTTAAAACCGGCGTAATCCGAAACTGCATCCAGTTTGTGTTCCTTTCCAAATTCGGTAGATTTCCCCCTGTTCAGAAGGTCTTTCAGCACCGCATCCTGGTCGGCCAGTGCAGACTGGCTGCCCCGACGGATTCGGGTGGAGACATACGAAGCAAACGGCTTGGCGAGGAATGATTTTATCTTCATGATAATGAAAAGGCGCACAAACCTACACCAATTTGGGCGAAACAAGCTGTAATCTCACCGGCAAGAAGATCGTGTTAAACGTTAAAAGTTTTTGCCGGTTCTGCTTTTTTTCCGCCTATCTTTTACGATTTCACATCTTTCCCTTACCTTCGCACACCTAATTTTTGAACCGTTATGTTCGCAATCGTAAAAATAGCCGGTAAGCAGTTTAAGGTTGAAAAAGACCAGACTTTGTACGTCCCCAAAATCAGCGGCGATGCCGGTGCTAAAGTGGAATTCTCTGATGTGATTATGGCCGATGCCAATGGCAATCTGACCTTCGCCAACAGCGGCGTTAAGATCCAGGCAGAGATCCTTGATCAGGTGCAGGGCGATAAAGTAATTGCTTACAAGCAAAAACGCCGCAAAGGTTTCCGTAAGAAAAAAGGTCACCGCACCCAGTACACCAAAATTAAAATCAACGACATTGCTTAATGTTTTTATCAACATTTGTTGAGAAAACAAAAAGTATTCATCAGTAAACAAAAAAACTTCTTGAACCATGGCACATAAGAAAGGGGAAGGTAGTGTAAAGAACGGCCGCGACTCAAACAGCAAACGTTTGGGTGTAAAGATCTTTGGTGGCCAGCCTGCTATTTCCGGCAACATCATCGTACGTCAACGCGGTACGCAGTATCATCCTGGTAAAAACGTAAGTGTCGGTAAAGACTACACGTTATTTGCTACCACAGACGGTGTTGTAGAATTCAGAAAAGGAAAGAACGACAGAACTTTTGTTTCTGTTCTTCCTTCTGAAGCTACTGCCTAAGCTGTTTTGGTATGATGGTTGTGTAAAAAGTTTGGTAGTTAAATTTTTTGTATAATTTTACTACTGTAATTTTTTACTAACCATTAAATTCAAAACAACATGGCAACAGCAAAAAAAGCTGCAGGCAAAAGCGCTTCGAAAGGAGCTGCAAAGAGTTCTTCGAAGAGTGCATCGAAAAGCACAACTAAGAGTGCTGCTAAAAAAGGTGGCGCTAGCAAAGCTTCTTCTAAAGGTGGTGCAACTAAGAGTGCAGCCAAGAAAGGCGGAGCCAGCAAAGCTTCTTCTAAGAGCACATCTTCTAAAGGTGCTTCTTCAAAAGGAGCCGCTAAAAAAGGAAGCACTTCAAAAGCCTCTTCTAAAACAGCTTCTAAGAGCACCGCTAAAAAAGCAAGTGCTTCTAAAGGCGCTGCCAAGAAAGGCGGAGCCAGCAAAGCTTCTTCTAAAGGAGCCGCTAAGAAGAGCAGCAAATAAGAACACAGTTTTGAAATGTATAGAAGTCCCGGTTTTGCCGGGACTTTTTTTGTGCACAGGATTATTTTATTTGCCTTGCTAGCTTCTTATCCAAACTCACTTCTCCTACGGAATCGAACGTTTATTTTACCGATTTTTACAATCAACATTCTTACTCATTACTTTAAATCCCGCTTATCCCGTGGTTGATAATTACGCAATAGCCGATCAGTTCTCCCTCCTCTCCAAATTGATGGACATTCATGGTGAAAACGCTTTTAAAGCAAAAAGTTACGCCAGCGCAGCCTTTGCGATTGAAAAGGCACCGCAGGAACTTTCTGCCCTGAGCCCGGAACAAATTGCAGCCATTCGCGGGATAGGCGACAGCACAGCAAAAAAAATTGTTGAAGTTTTACAAACGGGTGAACTAAAGGCCTTGCAGGAACTGTTGCAGAAAACACCAACCGGTGTGTTGGAAATGATGAACATCAAAGGCCTTGGTCCGAAAAAGATCAATGTGATCTGGAAAGAAATGAAGATCGATACCATTGAAGAACTGGAAAAGGCCTGTCGTGAAAACCGAATCGCCAGTAAAAAAGGATTTGGTGAAAAGACCGAGCAAAAAATACTTGAAGCCATTGCCTTTGCCAGTGAAAACAAGGGAAGCTATCTGTATAAACACGTCGAAGATTTTGCACTGGCCCTGCAAAGCAAACTGGAAGCAAAGTTTCCGGATGCGCAAACAGCCATTACCGGCGAGTTCCGTCGGCAGTTGGAAGTGATCAGCCAATTGGAATGGGTGACCACTGCCGGCCAACGGGAGTTGATTGATTACCTGTTGAACGACCAAGTGGAAATTTTAACCGAAGGCCCTGACAATTTACTACTCCGTGTAGAAGAAAGACTGAAGATCCTGTTTCATTTTGCAAGCCCTGATACGTTTTATGCAACACTGTTTAGAACAAGTAGCAGTGAAGAATTCCTCGCTGCTTTTTCTATCGATAATGCCTGGTCAGAAACCCAATCAGAAGAAGCTATTTTTCAGTCGGCAGGCTTTCCCTATCTCCCCCCCTACCTGCGGGAAAAACCTGAGGTTCTTCAAACCATCACGAATGAAAAGCTTTCTGCCATTGTAGAAACCAATTCAATCAAAGGGTTGGTTCATTCGCACAGCAACTGGAGCGACGGCGGCTATACCATCGAGCAAATGGCAGAAGAACTAATCCGGCTTGGCTTTGAGTACCTGGTGATTTCCGATCATTCCAAAGCAGCCTATTATGCCAATGGTTTGAGCGAAGAACGTATTCGCGAACAACACCGCTACATTGACAGCCTCAACGAAAAGTTCGCTCCGTTCAAAATTTTCAAAAGCATCGAATGTGATATTCTGGGTGATGGCTCACTGGACTATGATAACGACACACTATCCACGTTTGATCTTGTGATCACTTCAGTCCACAGCAACCTGGATATGGATGAAGAGAAGGCCATGCAGCGATTGATGGGCGCCATTACTAATCCGTACACAACAATTCTTGGTCACATGACGGGCCGCTTGCTGTTGCGGCGTAAGGGCTATCCGGTTGATCACAGAGCCATCATTGATGCCTGTGCAGCGAATAATGTTGTTATCGAGATCAATGCCTCTCCCAGCCGGCTGGATATGGACTGGCGCTGGATTGATTACGCCATGGAAAAAGGTGTGTTGCTTTCCATTAATCCCGATGCCCATGCATTGGAAGAATTTAATTATATAAAATACGGAACCCTAGTGGCACAAAAAGGTGGTTTACCAACAGCCAAAAACCTCAGCTCTTTTAGTCTACAGGAATTTGAAACATTTCTTGCTGAGACAAAAAGAAAGAAATTACAACGTAGTTAGTTATGAAACTTGCAATTTTTTCCATGATGATTCCATTTCCCTAAAAAGCTTTGGTCTAGGAGGCTGCTAAAGGCAGTTGCACAAAGAATGTCGTTCCAACACCCTCTTCGGTTGTAAACCAAATACGACCGCCAGCTTGTTCTACAATGCCTTTGCACATAGCAAGGCCGAGGCCTGTACCTGAAGTTTTGGTAGTAAAATTCGGCGTAAAAATCTTCGACTGCATTTCCATCGGAATGCCATCGCCATTGTCGGCAACCGCTACCTGAAAATCGTTACCAACAATTTTTTCCGTAATTGTCACAATACATTGCTGGCGTTCCGAACAGGCATCCACCGCATTGGTGAGCAGGTTGGTAAACAAACGATTCATATGCGTTTTATCTACCTGCATCAATACCTCATGACTTACAGGCTTCCAGGAAACATCCACTTTGGGGTTGGTTGAAAACAGGTCAAGCAACGAACCAATCACGTTGTGCAGGTCTATTCGCTCCAAACGCTTGTTTCCAATATTGGCAAACTGCGAAAAGTCGGCAGCAATTTTTGAAAGATGGTCAATTTGTTCAATGAGGGTACTGGCAACGTTAGTGGTCAGTTCCTGTACATTGGGCTGGTTATTTTGAATAGCCTTTTGCAGGTACTGAATACTCAGCTTCATTGGCGTCAACGGGTTCTTAATTTCATGTGCCACCTGCCGGGCCATCTCCCGCCAGGCACCTTCACGTTCGCTTTTCGCAAGGGCGGATGCACTCTCTTCCAACTGATGCACCATTTTGTTGTACTGCGTTACCAATTCACCAATCTCGTCGTCTTTACTCCATTCAATTTCCTGGTTGGTTTTGCCCAATGTAACTTCTTTCATCTTGTTTCCAATGATAGAGAAAGAACGGGTAATGCGGTTGGTAATAAACAGGGCCACAACACCGGCAATCAAAAGAATAAATGCATTCAGGTTAATGATGGTCACCAAAAAGTTGGAAATCTCCTGGTTCAATTCATCGGCCGATGTAAAAGAAGGCACATTCAAATACGCATAGGTATCATTGTTAGCATTGCGTATGGCCATATACAGACTGCGGTATTCAAGGTCAGGCAGACGTTCGATCTGTACCAACTGCGCCTGGTTCAAATTCCGAAGATGGAAATAAGCTTGCGGATTCATTTTTGTGCTGAGCACTCCCGGCGTGTAAATGTCCTTGGCAGATGTGATCTGTAGGTTGCCATCAATGTCATAAACATTTACAGTCTGACCATGTACGGTAGAAATTTCATCGACACCCAGATGCAAGGATTCATTCCCTGCTAGGGTAGGAAAGTTTACACTGGTAAAATTTAGGTCCAGGTCTTTAATCAGTTTCTGATATTCACTATGCGTAGAAGTGGCCGTTTTGTTCAGGTTTGCATTGGCGTTTCGATCATTGCGCTGCACGAAATAAGAGATGGTAGCCACACCAATGATCAGAAACGAGAGGATGGAAATAAAGATGATTGTTGCATGAATCTGCGACCGGATGCTCAGCGATGAAAAGATATTTATTTCCGGCCAGGACCGGATGATCTGGGCTGAAAGTTCAAACAAGCGTATAATGCCAATCATAAACAAAAAAGAACAAAACAGGTAAGAAAACAAGGTAATGCTTTCGATCAGTGATTCTTTTTTACTTACAACAACAATGATCTTTTTATTGGAGCCTTTGTACCAAAGTTCATTGTACTCATCTTTTTCAATCAACGCCTCCTGTGCTGCGGGAATGTTTTGTGGCGCAAGGGATACGAGGAAAGGATATGTTCCCCATTGCTGTATCAGTTTATTATTCTTGTAAATGGCCAGGATGGATGGAGTGTACCGTTCTTCGAATTTACCCCGGCGAAACTGCTCGGGCAACAGTTCAGTTCTACCGGAGAAATTACGCGGCCGTGCCAGTAAAAACAGTATGCCTTTGAGCTTTGTACTGTCGAAAATTTCCCGCTTTACGATATACACAAAATCAGAAAGTGAGGTTTCGTAATACATGAGGTCACCAGCGCCGGCGGGTTTACTTTGTACCGTATAAATATTTTCCAGTTCGGCATAGGACCGACTATCCGGATTGTTGATACCGGTACCGGCAGAGTCGAACAGGTAAATATTCATGCTGTATTTACTGAACGAAGATGTAATCTGCGAAGTAGCGATGCTA
Organism: Flavisolibacter longurius; assembly: GCA_014163555.1. Lineage (GTDB taxonomy): Bacteria > Bacteroidota > Bacteroidia > Chitinophagales > Chitinophagaceae > Flavisolibacter. Next base: position 202,909 of record JACJGO010000004.1, on the reverse strand, counting down.
TCACGAATGTCATAGCTATCCTGGTAATTATAGAAGCGGTGAAAATTTGTATTTAAATAACGGTTATCCAGGTATTGCAGGATAATTCTGAGCGTTTTTTCTTTTGTTGGTTCCCAGAGCTCTTCATATTTCTCAGCCATCCCTTTTAAGAGGCGTTGCTCTCGTTCCCGGTTACTGCTCATAATGAGCGCCGCCAGAGAAACGGAAAACATAAACGCCCAAAATAAAATTCCGGCGATAGTAACCCGAAAGCGATTAATGATGGCTTGCTCCTGTGTTAATATGAGTGTATAGCCCACCAGCCAGGCCAAAATAGGAAGCCGGAAAAGAACTGATGAGTAGTCATCCTGATTGGACTGAAACGTCAAAAACACAAGTCCCATCAATGCCACCACAAAATATAAATGCACAAGGTTGGGAATAGCCATCAATACAGCCCGGAAAAGCAGGCGGGTAAAATAATAATAGCTAAGTGACAACAGGGCAAGAATCAAAAAACTGAAACCGGTATAAACCGTGATACTGGAGAAGTCGGTAACGTCAAAAGAAATCTTTGAGTTCATTACCAGGTTGTGCACAATGGTGGCAAGCTGGAAGGTTATAAACAGCAATACGAAAACGCCAACAACACCGGCAATAACCACTTTCTTACCATTCAGGAAGTATGGCAGCTTTTTTAGGGGGCCCAGATAGTTCCAGGCAAAAAGCATCAGCCAACAAATCATAACGGCATTGATCAGCAGATCACCCAACGAACGGTTTAAAAAATTGGAACCGTAAACAGAAGGGTCAAAAAGTGAAAAGGACCGCAACGAAAGCAAACCGGGAAAATAGTACAGCGTAAAACGAAGGACTAACAGCCCCAGGGCCAGAAAAACAATACCGGTAAGATTTCCCTTTTTCTTTAAAACATAAACCGCCAGAAAATGAAACGCAATCAGTAGAAAAAGAAATACCGTAAGCCGAAGAACGATCGTGACCATATCCGGCTTGGCCTCATCCTGTTCATGCGCTTCCTTCAGGTAAAACAATACCTTTTTATCAAATGATACAATAGGGAATTCTGTTCTGCCTTCGGCAATGGCAATTTTTTCAATTGCATTTCTGTCGTGGGCAAAATTTGTCCTGGAATCATTAGACTCAAACGGATAGCGGGTCAGCACAGGGATCATTGCATACGCTACCATGGTATTGCTCATGCCGGGAAGATCCAGTCGTTGCCTGTGCACCACATAATAACCGTTAAAATATTTCTGAAAAGTAACCAAGCTGCTACTGTCGTATTGAGGTGGTGGTGGCGTCACCCTTTGTGTATTCCAGAAAACAGGAGCGTCGGTTTCTGAAAGCGTTTCCTGGAAAATAAAAAAGCCATATCGCTTTGCCGTCAGGGTTTCAAATTCCTCTTTGGTTGCTTCTTTTCGTACCAGTTTGCGCATCAACACCAGATCGGACATCAGCGCATTGGCGTCCTGCTGCTGTTTTGCAATAAACTGCTGCAGGCTTTGTTTCTGGTGGGCTACAGAAATGGAGGAATTAAAGAACCAGGCGGTTAAAAACGATAAAAGCAGCAGGGCAACTGCTGATAAGAAAAAATAGCGTAAACGAAAATGACGGTTATGAATGCGGAAGGTTTTCAATCCTGCTGTCGTTTGATTCGATTCCAGATGGCATCCATTTCCTCCAGTGTCATCTCGGCTAGTGGTTTACCAGTGTCCTGGGCGGCGGCTTCCATCTGTGTAAAACGCCTGATGAATTTTTTATTGGTGACTTCCAGGGCATTTTCGGCGTCAATGTTCAAAAACCGTGCAAAGTTTACCAGCGAAAATAGCAGGTCGCCAAACTCCTCTTCCACCTTTTGCTGTTCGCTGCTTCGCATGGCTTCCTGCAGTTCAGCCTCCTCTTCTTTGACCTTTTCCCAAACCTGCTCCTTGTTTTCCCATTCAAAGCCTACCTGTTTGGCTTTTTCTTGCAGGCGCATGGCCTTTACAAGGGCAGGCAGCGTTTTGGGCACACCGGAAAGCACCGATTTTTTGCCTTCCTTTATTTTAAGCTTTTCCCAATTTCGCTTCACGTCTTCATCGTTTTCTACCTGCACATCGCCATAAATGTGCGGATGGCGGACAATCAATTTTTCGCAAACACCATTGATCACATCTTCGATAGAAAATTGCTCTTGCTCCGTTCCAATTTTCGCATAAAACACAATGTGCAACAAGAGATCGCCCAACTCCTCTTTGATGCCTTTCCAGTTTTCGTCTGTGATGGAATCGGCCAATTCGTAAGTTTCTTCCAGCGTCATCTGCCGCAGGCTTTGGATGGTTTGTTTTTTATCCCATGGACATTTTTCCCGCAGGTCATTCATAATTCTCACTAACCGTTCAAAGGCTGCACCACTCGTTGTCATATATTACAATTTAAACAGGGAGAATACTAAAAATAGAATAAACAAAAGGAACAGCACAAACATCCCCATAAAGTTCAGCAATAAAAACTTACCCAAAGTTTTGAGCTTTCCTTGGCGGTAGAAATTTTTCATTTCAATGTACAGGTACACCGGAAAGGCCATAATGACGATGGCCCGCAAAAACCAAAAAATGCCCCAGCCCGACCAATCGCCTATTGCAGTTAATGCAAAAATCATCAGCAAAAGAATAAAACTAAAAATGTAATGGTAAAGCGTGAAAACGGCGTGGTCGCTGTAATAAAAGTTTTTCCGTCGTATGTAAAGCAGCTTTAACAACAGGGCAAAAAAGGGCAGGGATACAAAAAGTAGGTAGGGCAACTGATGCAAGAAGGTATCCCAAAAAGCATGTACCACTTTACCACCACTTCCGTATTGCTTATTCAACTCAATACCCTTACGATTAAAAAACCGCTCAACCGTACCATCCTTTTGTACTGGTGGCAAAGCTTTCTGTATGGAATCGTACTCTTGTACAGAAGCATAACTTTTGTTCCCAATAAAGGATTCATTTTCCCACCAACCCAGGGCATCAAGGTCAATGGGTTGCGTTGTGTCTTTTAAAAGTGTAATTCGTGCCTGCAAGAAAGAGTCAGCCGGATTTTTTTGTATTCTCTTCTCATAATCTTCTATCAGTTCTATCCGGTCGTCGTTGTCAAGTTTTCCCGAAAGACCATTATTGTTGAGTTTTATAGAATCGAATGAAAAAAATACCAGAAAGAAAACTGCCGACGTAAAAAGATACATCCGAACTGGATCAAGATACCGCATTCGCTTGCCTTCGGCATACTGCCGTGGCACGAAACCCGGGCGGGAGAAAATATAGCCGATGGTATGAAAGAATTTCCCATCGAAATGCAGGATGTCGTATACAAAATGTTTTGTTAATGACCAAAAGCTCTGGTGTGTAACCACATTTTCCTGGCCGCAGCGATGACAATACCGCCCTGCTACCTGGGCCCCACAGTTTAAACAGTCTTTTTCTTTTCGTTCTGGTTGGTGGCTCACGTAAAAAAATTTCTTAAAAATAGGGACAAAAGTCGCACTTCACCGAATAGCCACACGCTGTACATGCTGTAAGATTTATTTTTGAAGCAAACAATATCTGGAATGAAAACACTCCTGTCCGCCGCCATTCTTTTTCTGACGTTTCCGGCTGCATCGCAATATTATTACAAGGACATCATAAGCACTAAAGAAAGCAATGCTCTTGTTTCCAATTACCGCAACAACAGCGTGCAGCAGGTTACAATGAAAAGCTATACCGTAAACAATACGCCGTTGGATGATCTTTCTGTACAACAGGCCTTTATGCCGGAAACAAAGAGCCTGTTTACCATCACCAAAACACCTTACCTACCCGCCTCTTACCTGACAAGTTTTTTTGACGAGGAAGGAAGAATGGTAAAGACTACAGATTCTGCAGCTGGCCATGTAAGTACAACAACGTATCGCTATAACTCCCAAGGGCAGCTCCAGGCGATTCATACACAGTTTGGCGATTCGCTGGCAACCTTGAAAACGGATGATCACATCTGGCAGTACGATGGCCAGGGCCGCATCAGCAAAATGCTGCGCATTAAAAACGGGAAGGATACTTCTGTTGTAAGCTTTGTGCTTGATGAGAATGGCAATGTGATTGAAGAGCAGGAAACCCGCCGCTTTATCAAAGAAGAACCTTACTATTATTACTACGATGCCAAAAACCGGCTGACAGATATTGTGCGGTACAATAAAAAAGCAGCCCGCCTGCTGCCGGAGCAGATGTTTGAGTACTCCGTGAAAAATAATTTGATACAGCGCACCACGATCTCTCAAAACAGCAATGATTACCTGATCTGGCGTTATCGTTTCAACGACCGTGGCCTGAAGACAAGGGAAGAAATCTTTAACAAGGACAAAGAGCTGACGGGTAAAGTGGAATACAATTACACGTTCAGCAATCAATAAAAAAATTGCAAAGCGTCATTTCTTCCCGATATGGAATATGTGTATCTGGGCGACCGCAACACGTCTGACCCACTAAAAAAGAAAGGCTGCAACGCTGTTCGAAAGAATGGCAAATGCATCCGTGGTCGAAACGGTTCGATGCTCGTTTGCTTTGAAGATGGACGACAGATGGTTGTAGTTGCCCGTCTACTCCGCAAAAGCAAATAATCCAACACCAAAAGACTTTAAGCAGCATGTTCAGGGAACCAGCACTTCCGTGTTAAACTCCCTCTGAAACGGATCTTTTTAGAACTCCTGAAACTGTGCATACAGTACATGCATCAATTCTCACACTTCATACAAAAACCTTCCCTTCCTGGCATAGAAGGTATGTTCACGAGTAATACATTCGCTGGATAGAAGCAATTCTTCTGTTTATGTGAAAAATGAGTAACCAACCTTCGAAACTGGAACTGCACCGAATCGGTTTCCATTTTGGCTCCTTCCTCATCATGTATCCAAGCTCAGGCTTAAGTGATGTGGTAAGTATGAGCACGGTATGTACTCAAAAAGAATTCAGTACATTTAAATTACCCTTTCCACTCCTATCGCTCAAAACCAACTTCCTGCCCTCTGATTGCAGACCTTTTTCACTTGTTTTGATCAACCTAAAAAATACACACTATGCGAATCATCTCCCTTGGCTTGCTACTGGCGGGTTGCTTATGCTTCAACTCTTCGCAAGCCCAGTTTCTTAAGAAATTAAAACAAAAAGCAGAACAGGTTATTAATACGACCAATGGTAACAACAATAACCAGCAGACCAATGAATCATCCGGCGCATCAAACAACACCAATACGCCGGGCAACAGCAATCCATCCAACAAAGGCGGTGGTGGTTTGGTGGTGACGCCTCCGGATGTAAAAGAAAACGTAACCGTTGCAGAAACCACTTTTGGTCAGGGTAAATACAGCGAGGCCCGTTATGCTATTCAGCAAGCCATGCTGGGTGTAGAAATGCAGATCGGGCAGCAAATCTTAAAATCGCTTCCGCAAACGCTTGCCACTCTTCCGTATGATCCCAAGGTTGACCAGGTAACCAGCACTGGCTGGGGATGGGTTGGTCTGACCATCAAACGCGAATACCAGAACAACGACAAAGAATTGCGGTTTACCATCACCAACAATGCAGCCTGGATGCAGGCCATCAACCTTTACTTCAACAACATGGGGTATGCACAGCAAACCGGTGGTCAGCAAAACTGGAAACAAACCCGCATCAAAGGATACCGTGCAGTTGTAGAATACAGCGACGGATCGGGCTATAAGCTGAGTGTACCGCTTGGACAAACTTCCCTGCTGGTGTATGAAGGCGTCAACTTTGCCACCGAGCAGGAGTTTATGAAAGCCTGCGAAGAAATTGACATTGATGGCATCAAAACCAAACTCGGAGAAAAATAATCACCACCAAAATGCAACTTATCATGAAATATATTTTCCTTTTCAGCTTTTCGCTTTTTGTGATGGCGAACAGCAATGCACAAAAGAAAACCACTTCGAAACCAGCATCGGCTACACCAGTAGCACAAAAATCAGCACCCGCCAAATCCACCAGTACGGCTGCCACGCAAGCGGTATTTATGGCTACAGGCGACCCAGCATCATTTAAAAAGCTGGCCGGCGATGCCCGCACCAACTATGATGCAGAAAAACTGGATGATTCCCGTTTTGCCCTTCAGCAAATGCTGGCCGAACTGGATATCATCATCGGCAAAGAAGTACTGAAATCATTACCGGAAACGATTCTTGACAAACCGGCTGTTACCAAACAGGATAATGTATCAGGCGCCTCCGGCTTTTTGGGTGTTGTGGTACACAGGGAGTACGGGCAGGAATACAACAGTAACAGCATGGATGAAAACAAAAACATCAGCATTGAGATTATCAGCAACTCGCCGCTGATTGCCAGCATCAACAGTTTATTGTCCATTCCGTTAATTGGCAATACGGGTGACAACAAAGTGATCAAGATCTCCGGCTACAAAGCGCTTGTCACTAAGAATGGTGATGGCGACAATGTTAGCTACGAATTGCAACTGCCTCTTGGCAGCTCCCTCATCACGGTAAAAGCACCGGGTGCAACGCAGGAGCAAGTGGCGCAGATTGCAGGTTCGCTCCCGGTACAGAACATTGCTAAAATGCTGCAATAAGATTTCGTTTTTGGTTATAGGAAAAAGCCTGCCTTGTGCGGGCTTTTTATTTTTTTAGGTTGTGCGAAGCATTGGAAAAGGCGACAAAATAGCCGAACAAAAATTATATTTGAAACATGAGTGTTGTTCGCATTGCCACACATTTCAATATTGATATTGAGTTTACGGCACCCCCGTTTTACAGGCGCCTGGCGGCCTGGGTGATAGATATTATCATCCAGATCGTTTACCTGATTGTAGCCTTACGACTGCTCAACTGGCTAACGATCTATATGCGTGGTGATGACAGCAACATGAAAGTTTGGGCCATCAGCTTGTTGCTTTTCCTTCCGTTTGTGTTGTACCATGTTATTTTGGAAATCACCATGCAGGGACAAAGCATCGGGAAAAAATTGTTGGGAATAAAGGTGGTCTCCGAAAATGGTGGTCGTCCTTCCATTGGCCAGTTTATTATCCGCTGGCTGATGCGCACCATGGATGTTTCGCTGATCATGATGATTATGATGGTTCCCTACGCACAAATCTTTGGCCCGCAGGTTTATTGGGGCATGGCTATTTCCATGAGCTTATTGGTGGCTGACCTGATACTGGTCAACACCCGCAAGCAACAGCGCCTCGGCGATATTCTGGCACATACGGTTTTGATTGATACCAAACAAAACGAAAAAATATCCGATACGGTGTTCCGGGAAGTGGAAGACAGTTATATTCCGCAGTTCCCGCAAATCATGCAACTGAGCGACCGTGATATTAACTCGCTGAAAAGTATTCTTGATACGTCCCGCAAACACAAAGACGCCACTATGGCCATGATGGCTGCCGAAAAGATCAAATCTCACCTGAAAATTGAAACCTCAATGGAACCGGAAACATTTTTGGAAGTGCTGCTGAAAGATTACAACTATCTGTCTGCTAACTAAGCGCCATTCCCATAATGCCGAACAGCATCGAAAGGGCAATCATCACAAGAAAAATTACCGTTATGATACCCAGGTACCGGTAACAGACTTTCAGGTTATGAAAAGATGCACTGAGCAGTTCCTGGTTATTTCCTTGTAATGCATTACGCATTTGGTTGGCAAAGCGAAGTGTAAATAGTAAGGGGAAAAACCAGATTACGGCCATGATGATGTACATCACAGCCACCCCTGTACCGGCGGAGCTCATAACACCCTCCGATCCCAATCCTCCCATTTCGCGATAATCTTCTTCAAACCGGTTGACCGTAACCGTTGAATAAACACCCAATAAAACTGCAAATGCCAGAAATACAAATCCTACAATGGCTAAAAAGCGGGCCCATTTTGCCGTTTCCAGCAAGTGCGATTTGGCAAGCGGATCGATGGTGAGCGAAAAAAGCGAGGAATTTTGTTCCATGCGTTTGGGTTTATACTAAAGATAGATTTTCAAAAGAAGATGGGCAATCGGTGATGGTTGATTCGTAGCCATTACCAATTGCCCATTGCATTGCGTTAATTGTATTAGTAGGCTCTCGCAAACAATACCCGTTGCGAAGAAGGCTTCCCTGTCAGGATGCAGGTTCCTTCTTCCTGAACATTGTTCAGGGGAATGCAACGAATGGTCGCTTTCGTTTTTTCCTTGATGGCTTCTTCGGTTTCTTCTGTGCCGTCCCAGTGCGCCGAAACAAATCCGGGCTTTTCATCCAGCACTTTTACAAACTCTTCCCACGTATCTACTTTGGTTGTGTTTTCTTCGCGAAAGGCTAGGGCACGGTTATAAAGGTTCTGCTGAATTTCTTCCAGCAATCCTGTAATGTGCGTAGCGAGTCCTTGCAGTGCTATGGATGATTTTTCTTTTGTATCCCTTCGGGCCACTTCGGCTACACCATTCTGTAGGTCTCTTGCACCCAGGGCTATGCGTACCGGTACACCTTTCAGTTCGTATTCGGCAAACTTCCATCCCGGACGGGTGTTATCGTTATCATCATATTTCACGCGGATGCCGGCTGTTTTTAATTCCTTCATCAGTTCCTGCACCTTTTCATCTACCTGCGCTTTTTGCTCTTCGCCCTTATAAATGGGAACAATCACCACTTGCAAAGGTGCAATGCGTGGTGGCATCATTAACCCACTGTCATCGCTGTGCGCCATGATGAGCGCACCAATCAGGCGAGTGCTCACCCCCCAACTGGTAGCCCACACATATTCCTGCTTGTTTTCTTTGCTTAAGAATTTTACTTCAAACGCTTTGGCAAAGTTCTGCCCCAGGAAGTGCGATGTGCCGGCCTGCAGCGCTTTCCCATCCTGCATCAGCGCTTCAATGCAGTAGGTATCTTCTGCACCGGCAAATCGTTCGCTGGGTGTTTTTACACCACGAATCACCGGCAAGGCCATAAACTGTTCTGCGAACGTTGCATAGACTTCCAGCATTTTTTCTGTTTCTGCAATGGCTTCTTCTTTGGTAGCATGTGCTGTATGGCCTTCCTGCCACAGGAATTCGGCAGTTCGTAAAAACAGCCGGGTACGCATTTCCCATCGCACTACATTAGCCCATTGGTTAATGAGGATAGGCAGGTCGCGGTAAGACTGGATCCAGTCCTTGTAGGTATTCCAGATAATGGCTTCCGACGTGGGGCGAACCACCAGTTCTTCTTCCAGTTTGGCTTCCGGGTCCACCATCAGTTTCCCTTTGTTGGCCGGATCTGTTTTCAAGCGGTAATGGGTGACCACAGCACATTCCTTGGCAAAACCTTCGGCGTTTTTTTCTTCCGCCTCAAATAAACTTTTCGGAACGAACAAGGGGAAATAGGCATTCTGGTGACCGGTTTCTTTAAACATACGGTCTAATTCGTCACGCATGTTTTCCCAAAGGGCAAAGCCATAGGGCTTGATGACCATACAGCCACGAACAGCCGAATAATCGGCCAGCCCGCCTTTGATGACAAGGTCATTATACCATTGCGAATAATCTTCGGATCGTGATGTCAGCTCTTTACTCATGATTGTTTCTGGCATTTAGGCTCTGCGTCCGGAAGGCTTTATAGTAAAGCGTTTTACTATTTTTTTGCTCCTAAAAATCAGTTGTTGTGAACTGCTTTTTGCACGCAAAACCATGTAACTTTAATTATCTTTTGTTTAACAGCAAAATGTGGAAATTTACTGTGCGATGGCAAAAGTAATATTAACCTCTAAATCATCTGCCATGAAATCATATCTACCCTTTTTGACGATTGCAGCTTTTCTTGCCTCTTGTTCTTCTGTTTATAAATCCGGGCAAACTCCGGATGATGTTTATTTCTCACCCGAGCGTCCACAGGAAGAATATGTTCGTGTGGAAAAGCGTGACGACAACCGCCGCTATGGAAATGATGAACTGGACCGGGAAGACCGTTACTTGCGCATGAAGGTCTCCAATCGCCGTTACGGTTTGCTGGACGATTATGATTATTATGCGTATAACAGGAATAACTATTATCGTTACAATGATTATTATCGCATCAACAATTACAATTATCATCTTTACAACCGCAACGCCTGGATGTGGAACAGCGGCTATACCTACTGGAATCACAGCCCGTACTATTACAACCCTTATTACTACAGCCCCTATTATTCAGGCGTAGTTTACGGAAATACTAATCCTAAGTACAACAAGCCCCGCACATCGAATCTTCATGTTTTTGACAGAAACGGAAATTCCAATAATCCGAATGTGCCCAGAAATAACGGAAGAATATTCGGCAGCTCCGGCAGCAGCAATGATAATTATCGCGGCAGCGGCTCCAACGCCGGCGGCTTCCTAAGAGATGTTTTCGGCGGCAATAATAACAGCAACAACTCTTCAAGCTCAGGAAAAACAACTGTCAGCGGCAGCAACAATAACAATAGCAGCAGCAGCAGCGGCAGTAGCAACAGCGGTTCTTCCAGCAGTGGAAGCAGCCGGGCTCCGGTTCGGAAGTTTTAAGCTTTCGTTTTACAAATCATTTCAGGAACGTAGCAGGAAATTGATGGATCAAACCATCTCCTGCTACTGTTTTGCCAGTACGTCTCTAATATTTGTTTATGCAAAAACATATACTGTTCATTTTTTCAGTTCTTGCCGGTGGCATCGCTTCAGCGCAAAGCCCGGAAGATGCCTTACGCTATTCCTGGAATGTGCAAGGCGGAACGGCACGTATCCAGGCAATTGGTGGTGCGATGGGCTCACTGGGTGGTGACATCACCGCTACATTCGTTAATCCTGCAGGCCTTGGCTTTTACCGCACGGGTGATATCGTCTTTACACCACAATACAGCTTTGGCAAAACCAAAGCCTCTTATTTGGGTCGCAGGGAAGACTCAACCGCAAACAAATTTGCGATTGGAACTTCAGGGATTATTTTTGGTGGCAGCGATGGCCGCAGCCGGCGCAGCACCGCTGTAAGTATTGCCGTAAACCAAACGGCTGATTTTAAAAACAATTTTTACTACCGCGGGCAGAACAATCAAAGCTCCTACTCACAATCGTTTCTTGATGAAATCAGGAATGGAAACATACGCGATGCAAATGCCGTAGCAGGCAATTTTCCTTTCGGTACTTCGCTGGCCTTTAACACATATTGGATTGATACCATTGGTGGCACGCAGCCGAATTATCAGTTTCAAACACGGGCACCCATTGCTACCGGCCTGCTGCAGCAGAATACAGTTTACTCCTCCGGGGGTATAACAGAATTTGCGCTGGGTATAGGCACAAACGTTAGCGACAAAGTATTGCTGGGTGGTACTATCGGCATTCCCATTTTGCGCCATGAGCGGCAGATGGAATTCTTAGAAGTTGATGCTACAAACAACGAGAACAATAACTTTAATTATGCCCTTTTTAAACAGGGACTTTCTACACGTGGAGCCGGTATCAATCTGAAAGGTGGGCTTATTTACAAACCACAGGAATACTGGCGTCTAGGCTTTGCCTTTCACACCCCTACTTTTTACACCTTAACGGACAGGAACACAGCCGAGATAACCACCGATACGGAAGGCTATGGCGGTACAATGGTGCAGTCGATTGAAGATGTAACCGGACAGAGTTCGGAATTCAAGTACATTCATATGACACCGCTAAAAGTAATGGGAAGTGTGTCCTATGTGATTCGCGAAGTGCAGGATGTAACCCGCCAGCGCGGCTTTCTTACAGCCGATATTGAATATGTTCCGTATGGTATGTCGCGGTATTTTACCGATAACGAAAATGGCTTTGCTGATCAGGAAACAGTTGATTACTTAAAATCCCTCAACACGGCTATAGGAAATGCGTACAAAGGAGCTTTCAACTTCAGGGCTGGTGGCGAATTGAAATTTACCACGTTCATGGTGCGGGCCGGCGTTGCTTATTACGGAAGCCCATACAAAAACATCAATAACGAAAATGGAAACCGGTTAAACCTTAGCGGAGGTTTGGGTTACCGTCACAAAGGTTTCTTTATTGATGCGACCTATGTGCATTCGATGACCAAAGATGTAAACGTTGCATACCGCTTGCAGAATGCACCTTACTTTAATGCCGATCTTCGCAACACTACCGGAAAAGTTTTGCTGACGCTTGGTTTTAAAATTTAGTGCAGCGGAAATTCTTCATAAAGAAAGGCTGTTCACTGAACAGCCTTTCTTTATTCTGGCCCAATCTCTGCAATGCCATTCTATTGTATTTGAGGACGAATTTCTACATGAAATTTTTCATCTTACAGGTTGATTCTGTATTACCTATAGAAAATTGCTGGCATGTAAATCGCAATTATAAACGCATGATCAAGAACATAGAAGAAGTATCATGCGCTTTCCTGCATGAAGTCGATTTACTTTGTTTCTCCCACTTGCGGTGGGGTTTTGTCTTTCAACGTCCAAATCATTTGTTGAGCCGCTTTTCAAAACACCAACGTGTCTTCTTTATAGAAGAGCCTATTTTTCATGATGGCGAAGACAAGTTGCACATTGAAAACTACAATGAAAACCTTTACGTGGTAACACCACATCTTCGCCATCGTAAAAATGGTGCAGATGTCATTAGCCAGCAAAAGGCTTTCATCAGCAGTTTGCTGCGGCAGATGCAGGTGAAACGTTATTTCAGTTGGTACTACACACCGATGGCCCTTCCTTTCACCGATCATTTATCACCGGAACTGGTAATCTATGATTGTATGGATGAACTTGCGGCCTTTAAGTTTGCCCCGCCTGAATTGACAAAGCTCGAAAAAGATCTTTTTACCAAAGCCGATGTTGTATTTACGGGTGGCCATAGTATTTATGAAAGCAAGAAAAATGCACATCATAACATCTATGCATTTCCCAGCAGCATCGATAAATTGCATTTCGGCCGGGCAAGAAAAATTCGCAAAGATCCTGAAGACCAGAAGGCCATTCCGCATCCACGCTTTGGCTTTTTCGGCGTCATTGACGAACGATTCGATATTGCGCTGATTGATGAAGTGGCAAAACAAAAACCGGATTGGCAGTTTGTGTTCCTCGGGCCTGTAGTAAAGATTGATCCGGCTACCCTGCCTTCACATGCTAACGTTCACTACCTGGGCGGAAAAAAATACGAGGAGCTGCCGAATTATATTGCTGGCTGGGATGTTGCCCTGATTCCGTTTGCCATCAATGAATCCACGCGGTTTATCAGCCCGACAAAAACGCCGGAATACCTGGCAGCCGGCAAACCGGTTATTTCAACGCCTATCCGTGATGTGGTTTCACCTTATGGCAACAATAAACTGGTGCATATTGTAAACAACAGCGCCGAATTTATTGCAGCAGCCGAAGCTGAGCTGAGCAAGAAAAGAAGGTCTGCCTGGATGCGGAAAGTGGATACCTTCCTGGAAGGCACATCCTGGGACAGAACCTGGAGCCAGATGGTACGAAACATTGAAGCAGCCCTGCCACAGAACACAACGATAAAAGCAGCGGAAGGAGGTGTGTACGTTTGATTGCATAGCATACGTGGGGAACAGTAAAATATACTTCACGACCAGCATTGCAACACAGACGAAAACATATGCAGGCAACAGAAACAACCAACTATCCGGAAGTTTGGGGTGGAATTGAATGCACGATCAACCGGGTGCACGACAGGTTTTTTGACCAGCTTGCCTACAGTGGTCATTATACCCGCGAAGGCGACATTGCACAACTGGCTGAAACCGGCATCCGAAAGATTCGTTATCCCATTCTTTGGGAAAAACATCAACCGCAACGGGAAAGCACTATCGACTGGACCTGGACACAAAACCAGCTCGGGGAATTAAAAGCACATAATATTGATGTCATTGCAGGCCTGGTTCATCATGGAAGCGGGCCTGCTTTTACACATTTACTGGATGATCAGTTTCCGTACCTACTGGCAGAATATGCCGAAAAAGTAGCTGAACAGTTCCCGGATATACAGTATTACACCCCTGTTAATGAACCACTAACCACAGCAAGGTTCAGTGGGCTCTATGGCTTTTGGTATCCGCACAAAACAGATGATGCCAGTTTTCTGAAAGCGCTCATCAATGAGATGAAAGGTGTGGTACTTTCGATGCAGGCTATTCGTAAAATAAACCCGCAAGCAAAATTGGTACAAACCGAAGACTTAGGTAAAACGTACAGCACCAAAGGCTTACAATACCAGGCCGATTTTGAAAACAACCGCCGTTGGCTAACCTATGATTTACTTTGCGGCCGCGTAACCGGTGAACACCCAATGTGGTTTTACCTGCGTGAAAGCGGCATAACCGAAAACGATCTCTATTTCTTCCAGGAAAACAAGTGTGTGCCGGATATATTCGGCTTTAATCATTATCTCACCTCCGAACGGTATTTGGATGGAAGACTGAACCGCTACCCACCACACACACATGGTGGCAATGGCCGGCATGTATATGCTGATGTAGAAGCTGTGCGGGTCAATCTAAAAGAAGAAACCGGGCTGGGTGTTCTCCTGAGGGAAGCATGGGAAAGATACAAACGTCCTTTGGCTATTACCGAAGTACACCTGCATTGCCACCGGGAAGAACAACTGCGGTGGTTCAAATATGTTTGGAACCATTGCCAAAAATTGGTTTCAGACGGGGTAAAGATTGAAGCCATCACGATGTGGGCCATGCTCGGTTCTTTTGGTTGGAACAAATTACTAACCGAATCCGAAGGAGACTATGAACCGGGAGTGTTTGATGTGCGCAATGGCCATCCGCGACCAACAGCATTGGTTTCCTATGTCAAGAATCTAACGTCCGGCATTGATCATCCTTTGTCAGCTGATAAGGGTTGGTGGCAGCGACCTACCCGCTTCATTCACAAACCGGCGTTTCTTAACAACCTGACATCTGCTGTATCGGAATGCAGTGCCCCGCTTCTTATCATTGGAAAAAAAGGAAGACTGGGAAATGCATTTGCCCGTATTTGTGAAGATCGTTTTCTTCATTATAAGATTCTTGGAAGGGAAGACTGCAATATCACGGATGTCATGTCCGTTCAGGATGCTGTTGAAAAACACAAACCCTGGGCTATTGTAAATGCTGCCGGATTTGTAAGGGTTGATGATGCGGAAAGAGAAAAAGAAGATTGTTTTGCAACAAATACAATGGGGGCTTTAAATCTGGCCATGGTAACAGCTCACTATGGCATTCCCCTGGTTACGTTCTCCAGTGACCTGGTATTCGATGGGGCGAAAAGGACGCCTTATCTTGAAGACGATAAACCGAATCCGCTAAACACCTATGGACTTTCCAAAGCGCAGGCGGAAGAAGTTATTCGGCAAAAAAATCCGGAAGCTCTGATCATTCGAACCAGCTCTTTTTTTGGGCCCTGGGATGAGTTCAATTTTGCATTTAGCGTACGCCGTAATCTTTTGAATGAAGAAA
Organism: Flavisolibacter longurius; assembly: GCA_014163555.1. Lineage (GTDB taxonomy): Bacteria > Bacteroidota > Bacteroidia > Chitinophagales > Chitinophagaceae > Flavisolibacter. The sequence goes on along the minus strand of JACJGO010000004.1, from coordinate 187,470 downwards.
ACTTAGTTGTTGCAAAAGATACCATGATCTCTCCAACCTATGTTCCGGACCTGGTGCATGCAACACTGGATTTGTTGGTAGACAGAGAAAAAGGAATCTGGCATTTAACGAACAACGGCGAATTAAGCTGGGCTGATTTTGCCAATGAAATCGCCGACCGCTTTAACCTGAACCGCAAACACATTCAGGCCGTTCCGGCAGAAGAATTGGAGTACGCAGCTAAACGACCGCAATACAGTGTATTGTCCAGCAGCAGGGGCATCCTGCTACCTTCCCTGGAAGATGCACTCCGACGCTATACACATGAATCGATAGCGCTGGAACCAAAGGAAAAAGGGCTTCCAAAAGAAGTAAGAGCCTGAAAAGAAAGAACCCGGAGCAAATGTTCAGGGTTCTTTCTTTTTATTATTCGCTTTTTAAGCTAAACAGACTGTCTACAAATTCGTGTTTGTCGAACACCAGAAGATCTTCCATCTTCTCGCCAACACCAATAAACTTCACCGGAATTTTAAACTGGTTGGCAATGGCCAGCACTACACCGCCTTTAGCGGTTCCATCCAGTTTAGTAATGGCAAGCGCCGATACATCGGTAGCGGCCGTAAACTGTTTGGCCTGCTCCAGCGCATTCTGCCCGGTTGAACCATCCAGCACCAGCAACACCTCGTGCGGCGCACCGGGAATAACTTTTTGTACACTGCGCCGGATCTTACTCAACTCATCCATCAGGTAAGCCTTGTTGTGCAAGCGACCCGCGGTATCAATTAACACCACATCCGTTCCCCGCGACATGGCACTTTGCACGGTATCAAAAGCAACGGCAGCAGGATCAGAGCCCATGGCCTGCTTTACAATGGGAACACCGGTGCGTTCGCTCCAGATGGTGAGCTGGTCAACCGCCGCTGCCCGAAAGGTATCGGCAGCGCCCAATAACACTTGCTTGCCTGCTTTTTTAAAATTGTAAGAGAGCTTACCAATGGTGGTTGTTTTACCCACGCCGTTGACGCCTACTACCAGCACCACGTAGGGTTTTGTGGGAAGATCAGAGTCAAACGCATAGCTGTTGGAAGACGGTGCATCCACCAGGGTTGCCTCAATTTCATCCTGCAAAATTTTGTTCAGATCTGACGTGCTGACATATTTATCACGGGATACCCGCTGCTCAATGCGATCAATGATCTGCACTGTAGTATCCAATCCTACATCGGCTGTAATCAGGGCCTCTTCCAAGTTATCCAAGACTTCTTCATCCACTGTGCTTTTACCGGCAATGGCCTTTGTTACTTTGGAAAAAAAGTTTTCCTTGGTTTTTTGCAGCCCTTCGTCCAGACTTTCTTTTTCTTTTTTCCCGAACAGTTTATTGAAAAATCCCATTTCGTTGTTTGTATTATTTAATGCTGTTTTTTCTTCTGTAGATTAAATATAAAATTGAGCCCTGAACTGGTGTAAACAATTCCACCCTATCTGTTTTATCAAAAATAAGTTGAATAGAATTACGGAATGATGAAAGGATGGCGATGCTTTAACATCGCTCAGCACACACTGTACGGAAGATCAATGGAGCGAACCTGTTGGGTACCATAAACAACAAAAGCCATCATCAAACGATGACAGCTTTTCCAATGATTTTCATGAAGCCACGCCTTATTTCTGAGCCAGGAAATCCTTCACTTTCTCTTTGTGAACGATCTGCTCTTTGAAAGTATACGCACCGGTCTTCGGGCTGCGCACAGCACGAATTACCTTGCTCCAGTTCTTTGCCTCAGCGGCGGCTTTCGCATCTTTGGTTTTCGCGTTCTTAGAAGCTGCTTTTGCCATTTTATAAAAATTTGAAAATTTGAAAATTTGAAAATGAGCAAATGAAGAAAACCATTTTCAAATTTTCACATTTGCACATTTGCTAATTACTTGATCTCTTTATGTACAGTCACCTTTTTCAGGTTCGGGTTGAATTTCTTCAGCTCCAAACGCTCAGGGTTGTTCTTTTTATTTTTTTCAGTGATGTATCGGCTGGTACCAGGTACACTCGTGGTTTTTTGCTCAGTGCATTCCAGAATTACCTGTACGCGGTTTCCTTTCTTTGCCATTGTAGCTAATTTGAAAATTTGAAAATTAGCAAATTTGAAAATGGAAGTGACCTATCACATTTTCACCTTTGCACATTTGCTAATTAAATATGTTGACCTTGAGCCCGGAGCTCTTTTACAACGTTATACAATCCTCTTTTGTTGATGGTTCTGATAGCATCTGTGGTCAGCTTCAGCGTGATCCACTTGTTTTCTTCCGCTAAGAAGAACCGCTTTGTTTGCAAATTCGGTAAAAAACGACGCTTTGTTTTGATATTGGAGTGAGAAACCTTGTTTCCTCCGATCGGCGTCTTACCTGTTACCTGACATACTCGGGCCATGACTTGGAAAAATTTTGGACGGCAAAAGTAGGGAAATCCGTTGAAACTACGGTATGAATCAGGGAGAAAATTTATCCTTTTGAAAAGTTTAGCAAATGTTTTCGAAGCGACGGCCATTAATTTCCAATATTTGGTCAGCTCCAATCACCAGGCCTGCATCCGTCTCAATAATCTCCCGGCCTGACACTTCACTCAGCTTGACAATATGCCCTTTGAAAGTAGCCACGGCGCCATCCACATCCCGGAACGTGATGGTAGCGGTCCGCTTCAGATCCAGCAACTCTTCCAGGTATTCTTTTAAGATATCCATGCCTTTTGCTGAGCAAACTTACGGCCAATCCTGTCATTGGGCTTCTTTTGACAAAAAGCCTTTTTTCCTTTAGCTTCGCCACGCGAAAAAAGCGGCAGGAATGCAGCTATAGAAATCAATCTTACACCTAAATTTTAAATCAACATGGCATACGATGTAGTTGTCATTGGTTCGGGTCCCGGCGGTTATGTAGCTGCCATCCGCGCCGCACAGCTTGGCTTTAAAACCGCTGTCATAGAAAAGGAAAGTCTGGGAGGAATTTGTCTGAACTGGGGTTGTATTCCTACCAAAGCGCTGCTGAAAAGCGCCCAGGTGATGGAATACATCAAGCACGCCAAGGATTTCGGGATTGAAGCCACCGGTCAGCACAACTTTGAAGCCGTGATTAAGCGCAGCCGCGGTGTTGCCGATAAAATGAGCAAGGGCGTACAGTTCCTGATGCGCAAGAACAAGATCGACGTGATTATGGGTTTTGGTAAACTGGTTGCCAAAGGCAAAATTGAGGTTACCGCTGCCGACAACAGCAAACAAACCGTAGAAGCCAAACACATTATCCTGGCGACAGGAGCCCGCAGCCGCCAGTTGCCTTCTATGCCAGTTGACGGCAAAAAGATCATTGGCTACCGCGAAGCGATGGTATTGCCCCAGCAGCCCAAAAGCATGATCGTTGTGGGCAGCGGCGCCATTGGTGTTGAATTCGGGTATTTCTACAACACCATGGGCACCAAGGTGACCATCGTTGAGTTTATGCCACGTATTGTTCCGGTGGAGGACGAAGACATCTCCAAAGAACTGGAGAAAAACTTCAAGAAAGCCGGTATTGACATCATGACCAACAGCGAAGTGACCAAAGTGGACACATCAGGCAATGGTGTAAAAGCTACCATTAAAACGCAGAGCGGCGAACAGGTGCTGGAAGCCGACATCCTGCTGAGCGCCGTGGGTATTCAACCCAACATCGAAGGCATTGGCCTGGAAGAACTGGGCATTAAAACCGACAAAGGCCGCATTGTTACCGATAAATACTACCAAACCAATGTTCCGGGTATTTACGCCATTGGCGACTGTACACCGGGACAGGCCCTGGCCCACGTAGCCTCCAAAGAAGCCATTATTTGCGTAGAAAATTTTGCCTTTGGCGAAAAGAAATACGGACACCAGCCACAGATTTTGGATTATGCCAATGTGCCGGGTTGTACTTACTGTACGCCTGAAATTGCCTCTGTCGGCATGACGGAAAAACAAGCCAAAGAAGCAGGGCATGAAATCAAAGTGGGTAAGTTCCCGCTGAGTGCTTCGGGCAAAGCTTCTGCCGCCGGCCATACCGAAGGTTTTGTGAAAGTAATTTTTGATGCGAAGTACGGCGAGTGGCTGGGTACGCACATGATCGGTTACAATGTAACGGAGATCATTGCAGAAACCGTAGTGGCCCGCAAGCTGGAAACCACGTACCACGAAGTGCTGGATGCGATTCATCCGCACCCCACCATCAGTGAGAGCATCAAAGATGCTATTGAAGTGGCTTATGGCGAAGCCATTCACTTGTAATAATCAAGGTAAGCACAAGAAAAAGCCTGTCCTTTTTCCGGACAGGCTTTTTCTTGTGCAGCGTTCTGCTCAGTTTTTGTCTCTTAAATGGCAACCAATTACTATGAAGAATACAATTGTGCTTTTGTTTTTGCTATGTTTTCTCCTGCCTGCATTTTCCCAGGATACCATTCCAAATCTGCAACCAAATATTTCCGTAAAATGGGCACCTACCGGGCTGATTGTCGGCAGCCTTTCCTTACAAGCTGAATATAATTTTGGCAGCCGAAACTCCCTGACAGCAAAAATCGGCCTGCCGGTAAAAGTTAAACATACATTTACCTACGATGACGGAGACGTTGGTTTTTCACTAAAGGCCACTTCTTTTCTTGCCGGTTACCGTACTTATTTGTCTAAAAAACACATGCGTGGGTTTTATTTCGAGCCCTTCTTCAAGTATGTGCATCATACAAGTGAAGGCACTGGTGCCGGAAACCTGTATAACCGGACCGCAACATTTAGCTTCACCAACAATTACAACGGAGTGGGTGTGGGCATCCAATTGGGAACACAATTCTTTATTGGGAAACGGTTTGTGCTGGACCTGTTTTTCCTCGGTCCTGAAATCAATTCTGCAACGAACTCCTTTAAGGCGGCCGAAATTTTAAACCCGGCACCCTGGACGTACTATGAAGCAAAAGATGCTGAAATGGTGACCCGGGAATTTATCGCCCAGTTTCCCTTTATCCGCAAGAATACAACTGTAGTGGTTGACCGGGAAAATAAGCGCATTATGGCTGATTTTAAAGGGGCCCTGCCAGGATTGCGGGCCGGCTTTTCGGTAGGCTATACTTTCTGAGCTAAGAGAGGACATAAAGAGAAAAGGAGAAAAAAGAGGCTTAACCAACCTCCTTTTTCTCCTTTTCTCTTTCAACTCTTAGTTAAATACTTTCTTCAGCAGGTCCGTGGTTCGAGCAACAGGATCTTTGCGAATCTTTTGTTCTTCCTGTCCTACCTGGTAAAAAATACCGGTCATGGCCTTTTCAGTAACATAGGCAGTCAGGTCCGGGTTTACCTTTTGCGCACTGAATTTATTGTAGGTGGTAAAAAGCGTGTTCCAATGTTTGGTCGCATCAACCTTTTGCAAGGATTGTTCAATTACCGGGCGAAAAGCTTCGGTAAGTTGTGCCAGCGTTTTGGATTTGAGATAATTGGTAGCTGCAAAATCGCCGCCCTTTAATATCCCTATTCCATCCTGGATGGTTATGCCTTTGATTGCATTCAGAAAGATTGGTGCCGCTGATTTGGCTGCATCTTCGGCTGCACGGTTCATGGAGAGAATGGCATTATCAACCTGCTTGTTCAAACCAATGGCGCGGAGTTTTTGCTCCACTTTTTTCGCCTCATCGGGCAAAAGAATTTTAACGGCTGCATCCGCAAAAAAACCATCTACTGCTGAAAGTTTTGATGTGCTGTTGCCGGCACCAACGTTCAAGGCCTCCTTCAGCCCGTTGATGATGTCGTCATTGCTGAGAGAACCCGTGTTTTTAACTGGGATGATCTGGCTGACAGTGGAATCTTTTGTTACTTTTTTCAAAAGGCCTTTGATTCCCTGCGCCTCAACAGAAGTAATCGTGGCGGCAGACAAGAAGAGAAAGAGAATTTTTTTCATAGATATAGATTTATCGGTTTAATAATGCAATTGTCTTATTAACGCTTTAGTACACTGGGATATTACACCAGTTTTTCCGCAGCGATTGCTTTGCTTTTTACCCGGCGACGGTAATTGGTAAAGAAGCTGTACCAACGCAGTTTCAGAACACCCAGAACACCTTCTTTGATGATACCGCGGTTCATTTTCGATTCGCCAAACTGGCGGTCGGTAAACTGGATCGGAACTTCTTTAAGCGAAAATCCAAGCTTCCATGCGGCAAATTTCATTTCGATCTGAAAAGCGTAACCGACAAACCGGATTTCATCAAGATTAATGGTTTCCAGTACCTGTCGGCGAAAACAAACAAATCCGGCCGTCTGGTCACGAACCGGGGTCCAAAGGATAGCCCTTGTGTACATTGAACCGCCCATGGACAAATAGATTCGGTTTTTGGGCCAATTATATACGCCGCCTCCTTTCACGTAACGGGAACCAATGGCTACGTCAGCCCCTTCGTGCTTGCAGGCTTGGTAAAGCCTGGGAAGGTCAGCTGGATTGTGTGAAAAATCGGCATCCATTTCAAAAATAAACTGGTAGCCTCTTTTCAATGCCCATTTAAAACCATGAATGTAGGCAGTGCCCAGGCCCAGTTTACCACGACGTTCCTCCAGGAAAAGCGTGTTTGAGTAACGGTTTTGAAACTCTCGCACTACATCCGCTGTACCGTCTGGCGAGCCGTCGTCAATCACCAGCACATGAAAGTCCTGCTGCAGGTCATGAACGGCCTGCAAAATCTTGGCAATGTTTTCCCTTTCGTTGAAAGTGGGAATAATGACCAGTTTTTCCACGAACTTAACTTGTGCGTTTTTTAAGCTTTATGCGGGTATAAATTTCTGTCAGCTTTTGTTTTGTATTGGCCGGGAATTCGCCACGCATCATCCAATCGTAATATTGTGGTTCTGCTGTTAGTACATCTGCAATCGGGCGGCCTTTGTGTTTGCCAAAATTGAATACTTCCACGCCTTTCTCGTCGTAGGTAAAACGACGGGCAAAATCAATGATGTTGTCTTCGCCTACGGCTTTTATGATTGTATCTACACTGTTCCCTAATTGAGGATAACGCTCCAATTGTGCAAAAAGTATTTCGGCTGTTGCCGCCGCGTCTACCTCGGCACCGTGGGCGCCTTCCAGTGATTTGTTGCAATAAAACTTATAGGCAGCCGAAAGTGTCCGCTGTTCCATTGTGTGAAAGATCTTCTGCACATCAATCAGCTTTCGGTTGCGAACATCAAATTCTACATCAGCACGAATAAACTCTTCCACCAGCATGGGAATATCCAGGCGGTAAGCGTTGTAGCAGGCCAGGTCACAGCCATCTAAAAACTGTTTGATCTCATGAGCCACCGCTTTGAAAACAGGCGCATTTTCTACCATTTCATCCGTGATGCCATGGATTTCCGTAATAGCAGCCGGAATGGGCATTTGTGGGTTGATGATCTTCCGTTTTACGGTACGAGAGCCGTCGGGCAGGTATTTTACGATTGCAATTTCAACAATCCTGTCGGTTGACACATTTGACCCTGTCGCTTCAATATCCAGAAAAGCAAGTGGTTTTTTCAGTTGTAACATCGCTGCGTAGCTTAATTAAGGCGGTAAAGGTAATCGTTTTGATTTCTCATGGTGGCAAATTAGCTTTTTGCCGTAATTGACCCGGCAAACGCCGCAACATCAAAGCCATCGTAGTTGCCGGAGCTCATAAACAATACGACACTATTGGTAAAATCGCGGTTTTGTAACCAGGCTTCCAATGCGTTTCGTTCGTTGATTACCGCTAAACCGGGTTTGGAAAAACCGGCTTCCACTGCTTCGGTTTTCAGTTCGGGCATTCGCTTTAATTCCAGTGCATGTTTGCTGTAGAAAACAGCCGCTTCATCGGCGTTGTTCAAAGCCCCGTTATACTCCTGCATAAAGGCTTCATTCAAGCTACTGAATGTATGCAGTTCCAAAACGGCAATCAGTGTTTTGTCGGGGAATTGTGCTTTTGCCGCTTCAATCGTGGCTTTCACTTTTGAAGGCGCATGTGCAAAGTCGCGATAAAAAACAGTTGTATTGTTTTTATAAATCAATTCAAGACGCTTAGCCGCACCGGTAAAGCTTCCTATGGCCCGGGAAAAATTTACCGTATCAATACCCAGTTCTTTACACACCAGGAAAGCAGCCTGCATGTTCAGCAGGTTATGTTCGCCAAATACCTGCAGGCTCGTTTTTTCGCCATTGAAAGAAGCTGTGGTTACACCATCGGTGATGGTATGTTCCGGTACCCGGTAAGGATGGAAATGAATATCATTACGCTTGTTTTGTTCAACCAGTTTGCGCAATGTTTCATCTGTTTGGTTGTAGATCAGGTGACCACCTTTTTCAATTTTACTGATAAAGATGACAAACTGCTCCAGGTAAAAATCAAAGGTGGGAAATACGTTGATATGATCCCAGGCAATACCCGTAAGGACCGCAATATGTGGAAACAGAAAATGAAACTTCGGACGCTTTTCCACCACACTGGCCGGGTACTCATCGCCTTCACAAACAATCACCGGTGCATTGGTAATGTTTACTGACTGGTTAAACCCCTGCAGTCTTGCCCCAACCAGGTAATCGAATTCTTGTCCTGCTTGCCGCAACACATGCATGATCATTGACGTAGTGGTGGTTTTTCCGTGACTACCGCCTACCACTACCCTTGTTTTTCCGGTACTTTCCTTATAAATGTATTCGGGAAAAGAATAAATGGGGAGCTCTAGTTCTTTTGCCCTGGCGAGTTCAGGGTTGTCTGCCTTGGCGTGCATTCCAAGGATGACAGCATCCAGGTCTTTGTAAATATAATTTGGGTTCCATCCGATGGATTCCGGCAACAAGCCTTCAGCCTGAAGATTGCTTTTTGCGGGTTCAAAGATTTCATCGTCACTGCCTGTAACCTTGTATCCTTTGCGCTTGAGGGCTATCGCCAACTGATGCATAACACTGCCACCGATCGATATAAAATGGATGTTCATAGAATCGTGCTAACTGTTTTGGAGAAGATTATATTATTTTGGTTTTGTGAATTTTACCAAACCGACTTGCAAAACTCTGGTAGTTTTGCCATTTTTGTAAAATATCGGGCAAATTAATTCGTTTCTGCTCAAAGACTTCTTATATTATGAAAAACAAACTCGTTTACGTAACCGTTATCCTTCTCACTGCTGTTACAATTACCTCTTGCGCCTCCCGCAAGTATGGTTGTCCCAACACAACTGGCATTAAAATAGAAGCAACTACTTCGGTACAATCCGCTATTTAAGATTTTTAACATTTTTTGTGTATGCAGTGGATTCATCTTACGGATGAGGAGCAGTTGGAGCAAATCATTACCCAATCCGGCAATAAGCCGCAGGTAATTTTTAAACACAGCACCCGGTGCTCGATCAGTTCTGTGGCCTTTCAACGGCTGCAAAAAGCGCAACAACCGGCTGGAATCGATTTTTATTATTTAGACTTGCTGGCCCACCGGCCCCTTTCCAACAAGATTTCTGAAGTTTTCCGTGTGCACCATGAGTCGCCACAAATACTGGTGATCCGCGACGGGCAATGCATTTATGATGAAAGCCACCTGGCTATTTCAATGATGGATATAGTGGAAAGCGCAAAGGTCGCTTAGGGCTTTTTCAATTTTGATTTAGAAGTCTTCATTTAAACTATTGTTTAATGAAGGGATCGCTTTCTTATATAAAAACACGTGGCTCCTTCGGAGCCATTTTACTTTCCTCTCTTTCCCTTTCTATAAACACGGTACTCCTTCGGAATAAATGCAGCATGATCCATTGTTATCTTCAAAAGATTATTCCTGACTCCTAAATCAACACTACTTTATCTTCTTCGTCCTTTTCACGCCACAGGACTTTTACTTTTTGGGTAATTATAGAATCAATCGACTTTCCAATATAATCGGCCTGAATTGGCAACTGCCGGCTATAGCGGCGGTCAATAAGCACCATTAACTCAACTTTAGCCGGACGGCCAAAATCCATCAAGGCATCCAAAGCAGCACGTATGGTTCGGCCAGTGTACAGCACATCATCAATCAGCACCACATTTCTGTCTTCCACCGAAAAATGTATGTCCATAGGGTTAGGCATATGGATCATTTTCCGCACATCATCGCGGTAAAATGTAATATCCAGCTTGCCGTAGGCAATGTTACTGGCTTCGCCGCTTTGCTTGATCTCGTCCACAATTCTGTCAGACAAAAAGACGCCGCGGGGCTGCAGTCCAATAATCACCGTATTGGCCAGTTGAACATGATTCTCCAGAAGCTGATGCGCAAGACGTTTTATAGTTAAACCGATCTGTTGGTTGGTCAGGAGCGTTTTCAAGAAGGAAATTTTGATAAAAATAGGCATTCCCGCAGAAAAGAATGTTGCACTGCATCCACAAAAAAGGCTCCGCAGTGCGGAGCCTTTTTAATTTGTTTAGTGATTGATTACTTATGACCGCCAAAATGATACATCAGCCCAATTTGAACAACTCTGTTCTGAAGTTTTCCTGATGTCTGCAGGGCATCATCATCGGTATTCAATACGTTTGAAAAACCGTGGTTATAACGGGCATGCACACCCAGTCCTATGCGGGACATATAACCAATTCCACCAGACCACATAAAGTCAAGATCCTTTCTGGCGTCTTTTACGTCAGCTGTGGTATTGGCCGTAATGTTGTCGCGGCTGCCACTCAATAGATAACCCAGCATAGGTCCTGTTTCAATGATAAACCCACCTTTTGTCATTACCTGTAAGGTTACGGGTGCTGCATACAGATAATCCAGGTCTTCTTCGTAATTGGTTGTGCCTTCACGAAGCTTACTTCCCTGCTTACTGTAGATCAACTGCGGCTTTAAAGACACCATGCCCCCAATCGGAACATTCACAAATGCACCCACATGAAAGGCTGTTTTGTTGTTTGTAGAAGGGGCTGCACCGCTGGCAAAATCTCCTTCATTGGCATCTAACCGGGCAAGGTTAACACCCGCATCTAATCCAAAATGCACTTTGTTGGTCCGTGGTGTTCTCAACTGTGGATTGGTTTCCTGCGCTACTACTGCCACACTGGCCACTAATGCGAAAGCAATTACACTAATCTTTTTCATACGCATATTTTTTTGCAGCTAATGATTTTACAAAAAAGGGGCCGTAATGTAACAGGTGTGGAAAACAGGTGATTTACTTTTTCTACCGCTTTGTTTTCGTTGCTGATTTTGTTTTGTGATTATGATCAAAAAGATAAAATACTCCCACCTGAAATACGCCGTTTTTTGCCGTGCCAGGATCTGTTTTGTTGACGTTTGTAAGACCAATATTGTAGCGAGTATCCACACCAAAGCCCGAAAAACCAAGGTAGCTTAAGCCTACCGGTATGGAAATATCTACCGCTTTGTAATCACTCGTCTTGCGAAGATTTAGTTCCTGGTCACCAACTTTATCGCTTACACCCACCAAAAAGCCAACTTGGGGTCCACCCTGCAAGCGAAAGCCGTTGGCAAAATTGTATTGCAGCAAAAAGGGAACATTGATGTAGCTGAGATTTAAAACCATTTTATTATTTGCGTCATAAGGAAGTTTTGCGCCCTGGCTGGAATAATATATTTCCGGTTGGAGAGAAAAAGATGGCGTCCAATGGATATGTGCTAACCCACCTACATGAAAACCTGTTTTCCAGTCCGCATCTGTTCCGTTGTTATAATTCAACGTAGATACATTTAAACCTCCTTTGATACCAAACTTTGGTTCATCCTGCGCCATTGCGGCAAAGCTTACCAGCATGGCTACAACAAGAGCATTGATTTTCTTCATAAAAAAATTTTGCTTCCATTTTATCAAAAAAAAGGCCGCATTGCTGCGGCCTGACAAAGTTGTTGCTTTTACTTAGTACCCTCTGCCAAACTTGTAGGTAAGACCAATTTGCAGCACGTTGTTTTTAATCTTGTTGGTGCCAGCCTCGTTGATGTTGGTTAAGCCAAGGTTATAGCGGGCATCAAAACCGATGGGAGAAACGCCGGAATAACCCAATCCAAAGCCAAGCGATACATCTGTAGATTTAAAATCATCTTTCGAGAAAAAGCCGGTTTCAATGTCGTCAACTTTATCCTTCACATCCATTAAAATTCCCACTTGCGGACCAGCCTGGGCATACAGTCCACCACCCACTTTCGCCTGTAGCATTACAGGAATGTTGATATAATTCATTTGGAGGTTGTGATCCTGATCTCCAATGCTGTATTTTGTTCCCTGGCTGGAATAAACAACCTCGGGTTGCACGGCAAAATTGGGACTGACATTAATATTGGCAAAAAGGCCGGCATTAAAGCCAACACGGTTCTGGTAATTCACACTGCTACCGTTGTTTGACCAGGAGGCAAGGTTAACGCCACCTTTTAAACCAAGGCCGGGAATTTGTGCCTGCATGGCAAAAGCAACCATCACGAAGAAGGCAAGAAAACTGATCTTTTTCATAGTTAGCGTTTTATTTCTATGCTAAAAACAAAAAAGAGGCCGTAAATAATAAAAGCAGGCACTACATTATTAAAGGAATGCTATAATGTAGTATATTCTATCTTTAATAGTTACCCGTTTGAATAAAAGGAGATAAACTAAAAAGAGACCGGTGATCCGGCCTCTTTTTAGTGTTGAGAAGAATAATTGGTTAATTAGTTAGCACCACCCAGTGAGAAACTTTTTGCAACGCGAAGTCCGAAAAATCCTACGCTGCCACCATCCTTGGTTGAAGACTGGTAACGAAGCCCTAGATCGATTCCACCGACCTGATAGCCAGCACCGGCAGCCCAGGTAAAGGCACCTTCTGAATCGCTACCCGACTCGCCAAACATTTTAGCCTTTACCCGCATGATTCCATAACCAAGTTGAGGTTCCACATAAAAGCCACCAAAATTATGACGGTAACCAGCAAGAATGGGTAGAAGGCCGGTAGTCAAGCTTAATTCTTCGGAAGAGTTTTTCATTTTGAAAGAGGTGTAACCAACTGTAGCAGTTACCTGACCGGCCGTGCCGATGCCAAATAATCCTTTTACAGAACCACCAATACCTAGCTTGAAGGCTTCGCCAAAATCACCTGTTGGCAATCCAACTTCAGGTCCAACGCTGATTTCATTTTTTCCTGTTTGTGCGAAACTTGCAGAAGCGATAGCTACTACTGCAGCCATTGTCATAAAAACTTTTCTCATAAGAATGTTTTCTTGTTTTTTGTAGGTTAATAATTTTCTTCTGCAAAGATGAAACATCAACGAGCCGATTCAAAATTATCCATCCGATAGTATAGCACTTCATACATCTAAATTGACGCTTCATGCGAGGGCATAAAAAAAGACGCTTTTTTCAGCGCCTTTTTCAATTGTTGATGATGGTTTATCGACTTTAGATGCCTTCACTTTCGCCTCGCAAAAACGGGTAGCGGTAATCGGTAGGCGGCACAAAGGTTTCTTTGATTGTACGGGCACTTAACCAACGGTACAGGTTCAGCATCGACCCTGCTTTGTCGTTGGTACCGCTGGCCCGGGCTCCGCCAAATGGTTGTTGTCCCACTACGGCACCGGTAGGTTTATCATTGATATAAAAATTACCGGCAGCATTGCGCAAACGTTCTGTTGCCAGTTCCACCGCAAAGCGATCGTTGGCAATTACAGAGCCTGTCAATGCATAGGGTGATGTTTCATCAACCAGGTGCAGGGTTTCTCCAAACAAAGCTTCATCATATATATAGATGGTAAGCACTGGTCCAAAGATCTCTTCGCACATCGAAACATATTTCGGATCTTTTGCTTCGATAACGGTGGGATGTATAAAATACCCTTTTGCTTTGTCGAAGGTTCCTCCCACTAAAATGCTGGCATCGCCTGATGCCTTTGCATTGTTGATGTAGTTGACAATCTTATCAAAGCTCTTTTCATCGATCACAGCGTTAACGAAATTTCCAAATTCTTCAACGCTTCCCATCGAAAAAGAATTCACGCCTTCTACCAGCAAACGTTTGACTTCTTCCGCCATGTTAGAGGGAATGTAAGCACGGCTGGCAGCTGAACATTTCTGTCCCTGGTATTCAAATGCACCCCGCAGTAATGCCGTTGCCACAACCTGCGGATCGGCGGAACTGTGTGCAATAACAAAATCTTTTCCGCCCGTTTCGCCTACAATGCGCGGATAACTTTTGTAGTTAGCAACGTTTTCACCTATGGTCTTCCACATTTGATTGAATACGCCTGTCGACCCGGTAAAGTGCACACCGGCAAAATCGCGGTGCGAAAAACAAACCTTGCCCAACGTAGGACCATCCACATAAATAAGATTGATCACGCCGTCCGGCAAGCCGGCTTCTTTCAAAATGCGCATGAACATTTGGGCTGAATACACTTGCGTATGCGCCGGCTTCCACACAACCACATTGCCGCACATGGCTGCACTGGTTGGCAGGTTACCGCCAATGGCCGTAAAGTTGAATGGTGTAATGGCCAGCACAAACCCTTCCAGCGGACGATACTCCAAACGGTTATGCATACCCGGACCGCTGATGGGCTGCTGCTTATAAATCTCACTCAGGAAGTGTACGTTGAAGCGCAGAAAATCGATCAGTTCGCAGGCGCTGTCAATTTCGGCCTGGAAAGCGTTTTTACTTTGGCCCAGCATTGTTGTACCATTCATATGATAACGGTACTTCGTTGCAATCAATTCGGCCGCCCGGAGGAAAATCCCGGCCCGGTCTTCCCAGGCCATATTGGCCCAAGCTTCTTTTGCTGCCAAGGCAGCATCGATAGCCTGCTTTACATGGCTCTCATCACCGGCGTGGTAATGACCCAAGGTATGTGATATTTCGTGCGGCGGATACATACTCACCTGCTTTCCTGTACGCACTTCTTCGCCGCCGATATACATGGGTACATCGATCTCTTGTTTTTTTAGTTCAGCCAGTGTTTTTTTCAGTGCCGCTCTTTCCTGTGTACCGGCAGCATACGAAAGCACCGGTTCGTTCATCGGTAAAGGATAAGAGAAATAGCCAAAATTCATGGTATACTGTTTTCTAAGATGATTAATTATGCCAATGCCATCTGCTTGGTCCTTTCAAATTCAAATACATGCCCCCGGGTTTGCCGGTAAAGGCGCTGCATAACAACATCGGTTACACATTTGCCCGCAACATTTTTGTAAATCGAAGCCAGTGTATAATAAGGCCCATAAGGAACAGCCCACCACCCAAATAACAGCGTAATGATGGTAAACGGTAAACCTTTGATAAAAGCATTTTGGTTTTTACACAAAAAATATACAGGTGACCGGTACCGGTAGGTCACTACCAACAACGAGATACACCAAGTGTATTGAACGAAGCTACCGCCCCCAGAAATTTCGTCCTGGATTTGAGCTATGTTCCAGCCGTTGATACCTTTTATTTTCATGCGCAGTTTTGTTTGTTTGCGTTTGCCAGCTAATGTTTTTTACGAAGGATTATGCCGTTGCCAGAAACACGGCACTCCTTCAGAGTAAATACAGAATGATCTGTTTCTATCTTCAAAAGTTTATTCCTGACTCCTGACTCCTGACTCCTGACTCCTGACTCCTGACTCCTGACTCCTGACTCCTGACTCTCTTACACTTCCTGTTCTTTTTCCAACATCAGGTAAGCCTTGATAAAACCGTCCAGTTCACCATCCATCACAGGACCCACATTGCCTACTTCGAAATCGGTTCGGTGGTCTTTGATCATTTTATACGGATGGAAAACATAGCTGCGGATCTGCGAGCCCCACTCAATCTTTTTCTTGTTGGCGTTGGCCGCATTCTTCAGTTCTTCCCGCTTGCGAAGCTCTTCTTCATACAAACGGCTTTTCAGCATCTGCATGGCTTTTTCGCGGTTGCCAATTTGTGAACGTTCGGTTTGGCAAACTACAACAATACCCGTTGGAATGTGTGTCAGGAAAACCTTTGTTTCTACCTTGTTCACGTTCTGGCCACCGGCGCCACCACTGCGGGCTGTTTCCATTTTCACGTCGGCGTCTTTCACCTCGATGTTGATGGAGTCATCTACCAGCGGGTACACAAATACCGATGCAAAGGAAGTATGCCGGCGGGCATTGCTGTCAAATGGCGAGATACGCACCAGGCGGTGCACACCACTTTCGGCTTTCAGGAAACCATAAGCAAAGGGCCCATCAAACTGAAAGGTGCAGGTTTTGATACCGGCGCCATCGCCATCCACCCAATCCAGAACAGTAACCGACCAGCCTTGCTTTTCACCATACATGCGGTACATACGGGCCAGCATTTCCGACCAGTCCTGGCTTTCGGTACCACCAGCGCCAGAGTTGATCTGCAAAACAGCAGGCAGCTCGTCTTCAGGCTGGTTGAGCGTACTTTTAAACTCCGCTTCTTCGATGGCTGCAATGGCCTTTTCGTAGGCAGCTTTGACGTCTTCTTCCGAGCCTTCGCCTTCTTTCCAGAATTCGAAAAGGACGGCAAAATCCTCCACCGCGGTATCCACCTCGGTGTATAGGTTTACCCAGAATTCATTCAGCTTGATTTCCTTCAGGATGGCAGTAGCCCGCTGATTATCATCCCAAAAACCGGGAGAAAGAGAAAGTTGTTTGTCTTGTGCTATTTTTTGTTCGCGGTTCTCGACGTCAAAGAAACCTCCTCAGGACAAGCACACGGTCCCTCATATCTTTAATTTGCTCTTGTGTCATAGTGGGTGCGAAGATAGGCTGTTTCGCTTAACGCTTTTCTTGCTTTTTGAAGTAAAGTCACGGAACTCAATGAAGGCTGAGAAATGCACAAACGTGGGTAAGTTCCAGACTCTTTCCTACTATAATGCCGTAACTTATGCTGGCAAAGCTTTTGTTCTGATAAAGTATAATCCTATCGTTATGTACTTTATAGAAATCATCAACAGGCTTACAGTAACGGATAGCGGCATCAGCTTGTTAGCGGCCTTGGTCGTTACCGGGTTCTTTGGTTTCCAATACCGTAAGCTTTCCGAGCAGCAAAAGCGGGAAGAAATGTTACAAAACTTTTTAAAAGACTAGGGTAAAAAAAACAGCCCCTGTCAGGAATGACAAAGGCTGTTTAAAACCCATCAATTTGCTATTTTAATTTCCTGCTTCCGCAGAAGAATTATCCCAGGTACGCTTTCAAGGCACTGCTATAGCGGGCTTTTTGCAGGCGCTTGATAGCTCTTTCCTTGATTTGGCGAATGCGCTCCTTGGTCAGATCGTATTTCTGGCCAATCTGCTCAATGGTTGTTCCGTTTTCGCCATCCAGCCCAAAATAGGCATTCACGATCTCGGCTTCGCGGGGCGACAATGATTTCAGCACCCGGCGAATTTCGTTACGCAGCGAATCTTTCATCACATCATCATCCGTATCGTCGCTGCCTTCCAAAAGGTCGCCCATAGCCACATCTTCCGCTTCGTGCACAGGGGCATCCAGCGACGTGTGGCGGGTGTTGCTTTGAAAAATATTGTTGATCTCGGTTTCACTCATCTCCAGAATGTCAGCCAGTTCTTCGGTTGACGGTTCCCTTTCATGCTCCTGCTCAAATGCCATATAAGCCTTGTTGGCCTTGTTGTATGTTCCAATCTTATTCTGAGGCAAACGCACCAGACGGCCCTGCTCGGCCAAAGCCTGTAAAATAGACTGACGAATCCACCACACAGCGTAAGAGATGAATTTAAAACCTTTGGTTTCATCAAAACGCTGGGCGGCTTTTATCAATCCCAGATTCCCCTCGTTAATCAGATCGCTCAGCGACAAACCCTGGTGTTGATATTGTTTCGCTACCGATACCACAAAGCGAAGGTTGGCCTGAACCAGTTTATCCAATGCCCGCTGATCGCCCATTTTGATCCGCTGGGCCAGGGTAGTTTCTTCTTCCGGAGTAATCATCGGGATCTTAGAAATCTCCTGAAGGTATTTTTCTACGGCCTGCGAATCCCTGTTGGTAATCTGGGTAGCAATTTTTAGCTGCCTCATAAATTAATTCCTTGAGTTATAAAGATGAATGAATAAATGACAATGTACAGATACGGATAGTTGCAATGAAAAGGTTAATACCGCCCAAGACTATCGGCAAAAGTACAGTGCGAATGGCAATTCTCATAGCCAGACGCGACTTTTCTTTTCTACAAAAATTGTACTACACTCTTCTAAAGCGGAAACCTTGTCAGGCTTGACTTAGGACAACAGACTTATGGGATAGCGCGGAAGTTATTCACACCTTTTTGGGGTTGGCCTGATTCTTTTGCCAGAGAAAAATCCAAAGAATTGCACCAGCAAGCATCAGCCCAAGTGAAATGACTTCTGCCTGTGTTGGTTGAAATCCGAGAAAGTCCATTTTATTGTTGACACGGATTTTTTCGATAAGGAATCGCTCCAGTCCATTTAGAATTAGGTAAAGGGCAAATACGGCCCCGTAGGGCTTTAGCCGCTTGCGCAATCCCCAGAGAATGAAAAAAAGGATGGTACAAAAAATGACTTCATAAAACGCCGTCGGGAAGACCGGTACTGCCAATTGATTGCAAAACTGATCGTTACACCCGGGGATGGGAACACCTACCCGGTTTACGTTGTGCGGAAACTGGTAAGCAAACATCCAGTTTGGCAAAAAACCCAAAGCTGACGGCTTGGGAAAATTGGTGTGAGGGATTGAATCCAGACTTCCGTAATAACGGGTAAAATAAGCAGCATTGGCCAGCAGCGTATCCCGAAATTCGTTGGGTTGTGCCGCTACAATCTCATTGGAAGGGTCTACCTTAAAGGCAGTGTTGTAGATACCCCAGTCGCCATCGCCGGCTACCTGGCAGCCAATGCGGCCAATGGCATAAGCAATCATCAGGGAAGGAGCCACCGAGTCGGCCAGGTGCCGTATGCTGAATTTATTCTTCTTCGCATAATACATAATGGCTGCGGCTGCGCAGATTAGGCCACCATAAAAGGTTAAGCCGCCACCCGAAAAAATATAATCGGCCGGGTGGTTCAGAAAATCACTCCAGTTCTCAAATATGTCAAACAACTTGGCTCCCAACAGGCCAACGATCAAAGCGATAACGGTGATATCTCCAACCCTGTCGTGCGGCCAGATGCGGACTACCCTCTCTTCCGGCGTTTTCAGTTGCTGCTTTTTGCGTTCCCGCCATTTCATCCACACAAACAGGCCACCTGTCAGCAATCCCAGCCAAAGGCTTCCTTTTCCTGAGAAAATGTAGGATTGCGGGTCCTGGATGGTTTCGGAACCCATGATAAAAAGAGCCAGAATTTTGTAACCAAACAAAAAGCCCAGCAGGAAATTGGTAACCAGTTCACCAATGGTAGCCGGCCCGCCTACTACCAGTTTCCGTTCGGTAGGCTGAAAAAGTCCTTCTTTGCTTTTGCGCCGAAGCTCTTTGGCAAGAAGCGCCGCCGCCACCAGAAAGGCAATGGCAACAAAAAACCCAAATGAATTGATAAAACGCAGAAAGCCAAGCTCAACACCAAACAGATCTCTGAAAACGTAGTAGAGGTTAGGATACATAAGAGAGTTTAAAGTTTACCGTTTACCGTTTACCGTTGTTAGAGCAACGGTAAACGGTAAACTGTAAACGGGTAAGGGAGCCTTAGTTGCAATACTCGTTAAATGCTGCCAGAAGGTTCTGGGCAATCATTTGTGCCGAGCGGCCTTCGATCATGTGACGCTCGATAAAATGAACCAGTTCACCATCTTTAAACAGCGCAATGGCAGGCGAAGAAGGTGGGTAAGGCATTAGGTGCTGGCGAAGGGTCTGCACCGCATCAATATCATAACCGGCAAAGGTTGTGGTCAGGTGGTCTGGCCTTTTTTCGGCATTGGCCACCGCCATCAGCACACCCGGACGAGCCGTTCCGGCTGAACAGCCGCATACGGAATTAATCATGATCAGAGTGGTACCTTTTTCTTTCAACTGCGCCTCTACATCTTCCGGTTGCAACAATTCTTTAAACCCATTTTCTGTCAGTTCCTCTTTCATGGGTTGTACTATTTGTATTGGATACATATCTAAAAATTTTTTGCAAAACTACGGAACTGCAATCATTGCGGGAAAGGAATAACATTTTGCATAATATGGCAGAAAAAATCAACACCAATATGCACTTCTGTCAGAAAAGTGCAGTGAAATATTGACCGGTATATCATTTGAAAAGAAGAGAGTGTATTCAAAAATTACAAACCTCTAAAATAAATTATCATGACAGTTGTACGGTATAACAACAGAGCCAATGGCAATCCTGCTTTTAACAATTTGCTAAGCGACCTTTTTCTGCCATCCTCGTCTATGTACAGAGAACAGCACAAAAGCGTTCCGGTGAACATTCGCGAATCGGAAAATGAATATGTGCTGGAGGTGGTAGCACCGGGATGGAACAAAGAAGATTTTGCAATTAGCCTGGAGAACAATTTGCTCACCATTTCTGTTGAGAAAAAAGAAGAAACAGAAAACAAGGATGAAAAGTTTGTTCGCAGGGAGTACAGATACAGCTCTTTCAAACGTTCTTTTACAGTCGATGAAAAGATCAATGCAGAAGCGATTTCTGCACAATATGTTAATGGTGTTTTGACATTAAACTTACCGAAGAAAGAAAAAGTCAAACCTGCAACCAAACAGATCTCGATTCAATAAACATATTTCAGAACGATTTTCTCATAAGCAGTTGGTTTTGGTTTATCGACCCCCGTTTCCACGGGGGTCTGTTTTTTTACGCTGTTCGTAAACGATTTCTCTATTTCTTTTCGTTAACAGGAATTGCCATCCTGCCCTCTTCTGAATGCAGTCTTTTCAGAAGGCAGGATTTAATTTCTTTATTTTGCAGCCATAATGAAGTCCAATAAAATAAGAACCCGGATTTGTGTCTTTTTTTTATTTGTTCTTAACCTTTCCCTGAAAGCGCAAAATGATACATTGCCACCCTTGCAGCAGGACACGGTTCTGGTTGCACCGACAATTCCGATGCATGTGGATACAACACTGCGCATAACCAATCTAAATCCATTTTTTACACTGCATGTGGACTCATCACTGCAATACCAGTTGCAGATCAATAAAAACCCCGATAATTATTTCTGGTACCTGAAAAATGCACCGGTAGGTCTGCGCATTGGAAAAGACAATGGCCTTATTTCGTTCAAAGCGGAAAAGGCATATTTTCTCTCGGGCCGGCTGAAATATGATGTTACCTATAAAGTAGTCCTCGGCGTACAAAACCTTTACGACCCGGCTGATAAAAAGGACACCAGCTTTAATATTGTTTTCTTTAATACAGAGATTATACCATCAGAAGTAAAACCAACCGTAAGTGGCACCATTTGGATTGATGAAGCTGAAACGATTACATTCAAGGTTTTGTGCGAGACGGGCAGCTTTCCCATTGAAAGCATCCTGATGACATCTTCTATTCCGATTACCAATTACAGAACCGTGCAAAAATGTGGTGACGAGTTTTCGTGGACGCCTGGTTATGATTTTGCCAGGGATACAGATTCGGGAAAAGTAAAACCAGTTGTACTCAACTTTATCGGAAGTACCAAAATGGGCGTAAAGGATACCACACAGGTTCGGATTATCGTACGGGATGCCCTGAACCAGAACCTGGCACGTGAAGAGTTTCAGCAAGTAGTAAAAAGCCTAGACCGTTATGTGTTGCAATTAAAATTTACTTTTCTTCAACTGGATAAAAAGCTGAAACGAACTAAAAATACCCGGGTAGCATTTGACCTCACATCGGCTTCCACCTCGCTTACCGGTACAATTCTCTCCACATCAGGCTCTTCCTCTGATCAGCGGACGGGCAAGATCCTCCCAAGTGTTGGGCTGGCTATGGTTCCTATCAAAGAAGCCTCTGCCCCCAATAAGCCCATCGATCAGAATCAGGCATCAGCCATTCGCACCTCTATAAAGCGCCTGGAGTACATGCGGCAGGACAACCAGGTACTTGGCGATAAGGACCCTGATATTGTGAAAAAAATCAACCGGCTGAAAGACGAACTAAAGCAGGTACAGATGCAACTGATTGATGTGCCGCTGGAGTTTACTAACGACATGTCAGAAGAAGAACTGAACCGCTATTTTAACAGCCCGAAAGTGAATAAAAAGTACCGCCTGAATGGCTAAATGTCTGGAGCTTTCACATCCTCTTCACTTCTGCTTAACGTATTCTTTTACAGCTTGTTAATATTAATTTAAGCTGCTGTAGGAACGCCTTTTCGCATACAATTGGCTGCATATTTGTCGTTAGGTGAGGAAACAACCATTCATGAAAAACATCAAACTTTTATTGGGATTGTTGAGTGTGGTGATCGTGATGGCCAGTTGTGCCACCATGGGTGCTGCCGGCAATGGTTCTGACGATGCTTACCGGTCAAATCGAATGGGTAACCGCGTTTACGTGGACGACCCTTACCATGGTACAGTAGTACTGGAACGTGATCCTTATACCGGTCGCTATTATGATGTAACCTATGGGTCCCGTTATGGGGGTTATTATGGCGCTTCTCCCGGGCGTTATTATCGGGGTAACCGTGGCTATTATGGCCGCAGCCCTGTAATACAACAACCACAGCAACAACGACCATCCCGCGAAGAATTAAACCGGAGCAAACAAGAAACCCGGAATAAAGTCTTAGGTAACTAATCAAAATCCCGCTGATAGCGGGATTTTTGCATTATAGAGTGTTGTTCATGCTGAATCATATTTTAAATTCACTTACAATTCCAAAATCCCGGGTTGTGACTTTCCATTTACCATCTCAATTTTTCGTGTTGTTCAGGAGGGGCATATGATTCTGTGTCCATTACCCGAAAACAGCGATTTATTAGTCTAACCCAATTCTCTACAATATTGTCAGAATATTATACTTATAAGAAAGGAAAATCTTACTTGATGTATCCCAGGATTTTCAGCATGCTTTGGGCCGACTGCTCCTTGGCATAAACCCAGTCTTCCAACTTACCGTTCTTGTCATACTCAATGATAATGTGTTTTGGCGAAGGAATCAAACAGTGCTTGATCCCGCCATAGCCACTGATCTGGTCCTGGTACGCCCCGGTATGGAAAAAGCCAACATAAAGCGGTTCATCGCCGCCGTTGATCTTGGGCAGGAAAACTTCGTTTATGTGCTCCTCGGAGTCGTAATAGTCATGGCTGTCGCAGGTAATTCCTCCCAGCACCACCCGCTGGTATTCGTTCTCCCATTTGTTAATAGGCAGCATCAGGAACTTCTCACCGATCCCCCAAGTATCGGGGAGAGTGGTGATAAAGGATGAGTCGATCATGTACCAGTTTTCGCGGTCGTTTTGTACTTTTTCACCAATCACGCTGTAGATATGGGCCATGCTTTCACCTACCGTATAGCTTCCAAACTCGGTATATATATTCGGCATGGGCACCTTGGTGCGCTTACAAGCCGCCTTGATATTGCTTACGATCTCGTCGATCATGAACTGGTAATCGTATTCAAATCCAAGTGAGTGCTTGATGGGGAAGCCTCCGCCAATATTGAGCGAATCCAGCTCAGGACAGATCTTACGAAGCTGGCAATAGAGGTTGATAATCTTGTTCAGCTCCGACCAGTAATAGATATCGTCTTTAATGCCTTTATTGAGGAAGATGTGGAGCATTTTTAGCTGGAACTTGTCCTCGTAGCCTTCAATATTGTCGACGTAAAACTCAAGGATGTCTTTGGCCCGGATGCCGAGACGGGAGGTATAAAACGGGAAAGTTGGCTCTTCTTCCGCCGCTACACGAATGCCCACCTTAAAGGGTACCCGAACAGAGCGGCGATAGGCCTGCAATTCTTCTTTGTTGTCGAGAATAGGAATGACATTTTTAAACCCACCATTGAGCAGTTGGGCAATCCGACGGGTATAGCCTTTCTGCTTAAAACCATTACAGATAATGAATATATCCTTTGTGATCTTCTTTTTCTCATAGAGCTTTTTAATGATCTCTATATCGTAGGCATAAGAGGTTTCCAGGTGAATGCCGTGCTTCAGCGCTTCTTCCACCACAAAGCTGAAATGGGAGCTTTTGGTGCAATAACAGTAGTAATATTCCCCTTCGTACTTATGCTTTTTAAAAGCCTTGGCAAACATGTCCTTTGCTTTGTTAATCTGGCTGCCGATTTTGGGCAGGTAAGAGACCTTAAGCGGGGTGCCATACTTTGCGATCAGTGCTTTCAGATCAAGGCCGTTAAATTGCAGATAACCGTCTTTAACGTCCAGCCCGGGTTGCGGAAAATTGAAGGTCTGCTGAACGAGATCAATGTAGGTATTATTCATCGACAGTTGAAAGGATTGTTCAGTGTGTTGTAAAGATTTTCACAAAAGTAACATATATGCAAAAAGAAAGCCGCTTCGTTTTGAAGCAGCTTTCAACAATGTGTATAACGCAGGGTTATTTAACCTGGGCAACCAGTGCCTTAAAGCTTTCTGCGTTGTTCATCGCCAGGTCTGCCAGCACTTTACGATCAAGGGTAATGCCTTTTTGGTTCAGTGCGTTGATGAATTGTGAGTAAGTCAGACCTTCTTCGCGAACGGCCGCATTGATACGGGCAATCCACAGGCGACGGTACTCTCTTTTCTTCAGTTTACGACCTACATAGCTATAGGTCATCCCTTTTTCTACAACGTTTTTGGCAACGGTATATACGTTTTTACGTTTGCCGTAAAAACCCTTGGCTTGTTTTAAAATTCTTTTTCTGCGTGCTCTGGAGGCAACAGCGTTTACGGAACGAGGCATATTTAATCAGTTTAAATGTTCAAAGTTTAAAATTCAAAGTCAGGAGCGGCCAAGAGGCCAGCAGCTTACTTCAGGGCTAACAGGCGGCGTACAAAATCCAAGTTGGCTTTTGCTACCACGCCATCTTTACCCAATGCACGTTTCCGCTTTTTTGATTTTTTGGTCAGGATGTGACGCTTGAAAGACTTTTGGTGTGTGATTTTTCCAGTAGCCGTTACTTTAAATCTTTTTTTGGCGCTGGAGTTTGTTTTAACCTTTGGCATTTTTTAATGCTTTTCTGTTCTGCCCTTGAGGCGTTCTCCACCGGGAGAAACTTAGGGAGCCTTTTCGGAACAATGTCTCTTCTTTTTACAGAAGAGGCGCAAAGATAGGGCGCAAAATCCAAAAATCAGGTGCCCATTCAAGCCTTAATTTGTTAAGTCTGCCAAAAAACAGCCCTATATCGGCTACATTTTTTTTAAAATCCATAATGATGATCGTTTTTAACCATGCTCGTGAAGCTCCACATTGCAGTGGAAATGGGTCGCTTTCGGTATCCGGGATGAAACAACAGGAAATGATTTACTTTGAGGATTGATGAAAAATCGCTTAAAAAAAATCCTTGTTGAATCAGGATACTATACACATCTCCGGTACAGCACACTTTTCTATTGTTACCAGTCCATTTTTAAGTCCGAAGCCATAAAACAGGAAAAGCAGGAAATCGATTTTTACAGGTCCTTTTTACCGTCTACCAACCTTGTATTTGACATTGGCGGGTATGATGGGCACAAAGCGGCCGCTTTCCTTCAAATTGCAGAAAAGGTTGTTTGCTGCGAACCCGACCCTACCAATTACAAGGTGTTAAAGACACGTTTCCGTCATAAAAAAAACAAGGTTTTTCTAGAAAACGTGGCGCTCGGCGCAGAAGAAGGTATCGGTACTATGTTCCTTCATCATGAAGCGTCTGCGTTCAATACCCTCAATGCAAAATTTAAAGAGGTAACGGAAAGCGACAACCTTCAAAAATGGAATGAGAAAATAAAGTTTCAAAAATCAGTTCCTGTCAAAACCACTACCCTTGATAAATTAATAAGCAAATACGGGCTTCCTTATTTTATTAAAATTGACGTGGAGGGCTATGAACTGGAAGTTATGAAAGGGTTGTCACAGCCGGTACCCTTTATCAGTATCGAATGCCTGCTCCCGGATTTTAAGGAAGAACTGCAGCAAAACATTCAATTGTTCTTACATCTTGATGCTGGGGCTAAGTTCAATATCGCGGTACATGAAAAACTGTTGTTTGAAAAATTTATACCCCATAAAGACCTACTTTCCTATCTAGCGCATTTCAATCAGCATCATTTTGAGTTGGTTGTCCGGATGAACGCATAAGTTCCATTTGCGCCAAGGCCTTCAAAAGATACCCGCCTTTTGAAATAAGAGCAGCTAATTCTAAACAGTTCTTTCGCATCTCCTGGTATTGTTCATCGCTGATGGCTGCAATGGCATTTTCCATTTCCGTCAAAGTGCTCACCGTAAAACCAATATTGTATTTGTGCACTAATGATGCAGCGCCGGCGTCAGCATGGGCAATTACCGGGAGACCGGCTAAAACATAGAGTGAAAATTTATGCGGACTGATATACCGGTTGTAGTTACCAAAAACTCCGGCTAGCCCGTCGATGCTGTCACCGTCCCAAAGCAAACCGAAAGCACCCTCTATAACCGTTGGTAAATTTTCAGGCGACTCAACGCCCTTATAATGCACATTGTGCTTCTTATGCAGCAAAAATGTTTCTTCAGCGCCATACAGGAAAAAACGAATTCCCGGAAGCTTATCCAGGTCTTTTATAAATAGGCTTTTGCCCAAATACCCGGCAAAAGCTATCTCTTTGCTTTTCCTGCGATCAAAAGAAGAAGTGGCTACGGTATAATCAAAAAATTCAAGAAGGGCAATCTTAGCGGATGGGTTCTGGTGCAGCAACCAGGCTTCCATCGCCTTGTTATGAACGATAAACCAATTGAGTTGCCTGAACAATTTACGTTCCTTTTGCAAGGTGTGTGGATCATTATCCTTTAAGCCGTTAATATCTGTCAGGAAACAAATCAATTGAATGGAAGGTCGCAGTTGCCGCAATAATTCTACCAGCCATACGTGAATCCTGGCATGTAACGGCCACTGAAAAACAATCGAAGCATTTGCCGGCAAAGCAAAAAGCAACTTGCTTAAAAAAAATGTACGTGACAATTTTGCTTTCCATGAAAAATCATAGGTGAATGGAAAAGCAATCGGTTGATAACCGTTTTGCAGCAGAATTTCTTCGATCTGCTTGTTGCCGATTCCGCCATGAAAAAGCCCTTCCCGCAACAGGTGTTCCTGGATAAAGAATTTCCTGTTGACGTTACACTTCACGTGACCTTTGCTTTTGGGTGAATTGAAATTGTAAAGTCTGAACCAACCGTAGCGCCAACGTATTTCGGACCAGGATTAGAACAATAAAATACAGCACCACACACAGCACAATTGCCAATATTAATTGCACCAACAGATCAGCACTTACCTGCTCCGCAAAATAAATTACCGGTACAAAGCACAAGGCACCGAAAATAGCATGGAGACAATTGGCAAAAACGATCTTTGAAATTTTGACGCCACTCTCACGGGTGTAAAAAACATTCATACCGACGACTGCCAGTTCAGATAGCATGATTGAAATGCTCATTCCCCTATCGGCAAAATAACTCGAAAGTGGGATGGTGGAACCAATAAAGACAAACATTCCAACTGTCAATCCACGCAACACAAATTTTTCTTTGTCGAATGGCATCAGCAATTGCTTGTTCAAGAACAGGCCAAACGCTTTTAAAAAAGGATACAAGCTCAATATTTTGAGATTAACAGCCAGGGGTAAAAAGGCTGCGCCAAAATAAACCAGGGTTAATTTATCTGCAAGCAGCATCAGGCCAATTGCCATGGGAATGGTTGTCAGTACAATAATCTGGGCCGATTGCTGAACCAATGATTGCATTTCTTCCTTTTTGTTGTTATAAACCTGTGTAACGGTCCGTGGGTACATTACCAGCAGGGTATCTGTAACAAGGGCACTGGCAATACGGACGATCTTTGCTGCAAACATGTAATAAGCCACGGCAATACTGGTGCTCAGCAGTTGTAGAAAAACATTATCAAGCATGATCACCACGCTGTACACAAGACTTATCCGGTAGGTAACCGAAACTGCCGAAAGATGCTTTTGCCATTGCAAACTGCGAAAGCTGATGCCTACTTCTTTTGATAACCGGAAGAAATTCCACAAAAGATTAATGGCTGCCGTACCAGCAATGATGGCATAATAAAGAATATAGTCTTCTGCCTTGTTCACCAGCAAAAAAATGGAAGCCAACCCTAAGATTCTGGTGATAAGAGAACGGATGGTGATGTACTTGAATTTTTCCGTTCCCCAGAAATACCATTCACAGTAAAATGCATTGACAAGTAAAAAAGACAAGGAGAAAAACACCAACCGGATATCTTCAACCTGCCGGTAAAAAGCAATCAGCAGCACAAGATAAATGCCCATGCTGATCAAAGACGTTATAATGTGAAGCGACAAAAGTTCCGACACCAGCTTTTTCAATCCATTGGGATCGCCACGTTTTCGGGCTACTTCCCTGATGCCGTAGGTAACGATTCCAAATTCAGCTATGACAATAAAATAATAGGTCAGCGAATCAATGAAACCAACCCGGCCAATACCCTCATGTGTCAATACCCTTGAGATATAGGGAATTGATAAAAGCGGAAATAAAACCTGGCTAAGAGAAAGAAGAAAGGTATAGAGCAGGTTTTTCTTTACACTCACGGTAAGTATTTTTTAGGCGCTACACGTGTGGCCGTCACAAACATATTAATTTAACAGCTTCATGAAGATAGCCATTTACGATCTTGAGCACTTTGAAACAACGTACACGCTTGTAAAGGCATTTTCATTCTCGCAACACAAGCTTTCTTTGTTTATGTCGGCCGAGGTAGTAGCCTCTTTACATGCTTTGCTTTCGGAGGAGGAAATCCAGCGCATTGATTGGATAATTTTAGAAAGGGGAAAAATGCGCAATACGGCTACCATTTACCGGTATTGTCGCAAAAAAATGGTAGACGTGTTATGGTTTGGGACAGTGTCGCATCATTACCTGCTATTTGGAGCACTTTGCCGCCTGTTGCGAAATATTAAAACAGTCCTCACCATTCATGATGCCAACAGCTTTTTCAGACCCAAGCCCCGCTTGCAACCCAGAAGTAGCTTGAACTTTTTAGGTAAAAAATTATTGGCCAAATCTGTCAACAGCTTTTCTACGCTGTTGACCTCCACGAAAACCTATATTGAAAACAAGTATAATCCCACTAGGCCTGTAGGTTGTATATCGGGGAGTTTCTTCAATGGCATGCCTTGCCCACCCGTAAAAGATGGATCCGCACTGGTTATCGTCATCCCCGGCTCTGTTGATACCAAGCGCCGCGACTATGAACAAGTTTTTAAGTTGGCGAAAAAATGGGATCCGCAAAACAAACAACTTGAGATCATTCTTTTAGGAGGAGCCAGGGATTCCGCTTCCCGTTCGGTTTTAGAACAGTTGAAAAAGTTATCAACGCCAGCGCTAACTTTTATTACTTACCAAGAGGCGCACATCAGACAGGAAGAATATGACCGACAGCTTGAACGGTGTGATTTTGTATATGCACCCCTACAGAAAATGTTTGCAGAAGAATCACCTCTGCCGGAACAGTATGGACTCACGAAAAGTTCGGGCTGTTTTTTTGATGCGGTCCGGTTTGGGAAACCATTGCTATTACCCGCAGAGATATTCTTACCAGCAGAACTGGCGCTGCAAACCATTGTGCATTCTTCACCCGAAGAATTGATCCAGTTTATCACCCATCTCACAGGCGAAGATTTATACCGAATTCAAAGGGAAGCCATAAAAAATGCAAAGCAGTTTGCCATTGAAAATATAGCCAGGAAATTGGATAATTTCTTGGCAGTCTTGCCGAAAACGGTCAACCCTACGCCGGCCGTATCTGAATAAACTCTTTTCGCTTGATGTAATACAAAAAAAGAAGGGTAATAATCGGCAGCATGCTGAATAGTTGTAAAAGAAACACTCCCGATGTTGCCCCCATAGCAAAAAACATCACCATAAAGATGGCACCTCCTACCAGTACATCATTGTTGATGGCGCAAACAATATCAAAGTAAGCGATCTGCTGCCGGTAGCGCAACTCCATCGGCCGGGTAATATGAAAACCATCCGTTACCACGATCCGCGAGGGATTCGAGGGCATGGTAACCAGGATGGGTTTGTTTTTGCGAAGATTGTAGATGTGCATTCCATTCACCACCAGTCGCAGTTTCAAAAACTGCAGCAACACATGGTTTTTTTGAACAACCACGATCTGGTATTGTGTTGTGGGCTTAATGCTTTAATGCTTTGATGATCTGAATAAATTCCGGCGCCTGGAGGGATGCGCCACCAACCAATCCGCCATCAACATCCGGAGAAGAAAATAACTCTTGTGCATTGTTTCCCTTCACACTTCCTCCATACAGAATAGTGATTTCATTAGCGGTTTCCTGTCCCCATTTGCCAGCCAATACAGAACGAATGGCCTCGTGCATTTGTTGTGCCTGTTCAGCGGTAGCGGTTTTGCCTGTACCAATGGCCCAAATGGGTTCATAGGCAATGACTACTTTTTTGATCTGTTCATCGGAAAGATGAAAAAGAGATTCTTCCAGCTGCACACGCACAAAATCATCCTGCGTGTTTTGCTCTCTTATTTCGAGGGCTTCTCCGCAACAAAAAACAGGTGTGATTCCGGCTTCCAGGCAGAGGTCAACTTTTTCTTTCAGTACATGGTTGGTCTCCGCAAAATATTCCCGCCGCTCACTATGGCCAACAAGGCAGTAATCAATGCCGATGGAACGTAACATTTCCACGGACACTTCGCCGGTGTAGGCACCGCTTTTTTTGTTGCTGCAGTTTTGGGCGGCAATGGCATAGCCTTCCTTTTGCACCTTTTGTTTTGCCATAGCTAGGTAAGGAAAGGGCACGGCAAAAAGCACCTGCTGATTGGCGGCCGGCTTGATCTCTTCTTTCAAAATTGTGTCCAGTAACGATTGAGCTCCTTCCAGTGTCAGGTTCATTTTCCAGTTGGCTGCAGCTATTTGTTTACGCATAATGTTGGGTTTAATTGGTTCACAGGTTCACTCGTTCCTAGGTTCATTCCTTTTTAACTTGCGAACGTGAGAACCCGTAAACTGGTGAACTGTTTTTAATAGTGGTCAAAGATATGTTTCAGGATAGTTTTCTCAGTAGATGTCAGGGCCGTTCCTTTTAGTACTTTCCAGTTATTGATGTCGGTGAGGGCTTTGTCAAACTCATAGCGTTGCAAGCCATCGCTGCTCCAGGAGAAAGAAGGAATGTATTTCGGTGTGAGGCCATTTCCAAAAACATGGGTACAAACGCCAACCACCGTTCCGGTATTAATAGCCGTATTGATGGCCGTACGACAATAATCGCCCATCAGCACACCGCATTTTAAGCCTACGTTTACCTGTCCGCCCGGCGTCCATACCACTACGCCGGAAGCATTGTTTTTCATGTTGGAATTAGAGGTGCCGGCACCCCAGTTGCACCATTCTCCAATTACGGCATCACCCATATACCCGTCGTGTGCTTTGTTGGAATAGCCAAAGATGACAGAATTTTTAATCTCACCTCCCACCACGCTGTACGGACCAATGGTAGTGCCGCCATACAGCTTTGCCCCCATTTTTATCACAGCGCCTTCGCAGATAGCCAACGGTCCACGCAACAACGACCCTTCCATAACCTGTGCATTTTTGCCTATATAAATAGGGCCCTCCTGCGCATTCAGGTAACTGCATTCCACCACCGCGCCTTTCTCAATAAAAACATTTTCAGGATTGCTGACATTGTTGGTGCCGGAGATTTTCTGCGATTTGCGGCCTTCGGTCAGCAAAGCAAAATCCTGGGCAATGGCCCATGTATTCAGGCCAAAAATATTCCAGGGATAATTGATTTCTTTCACTACCTCTTCCACTTCCACTGGCTTCCCTACCTTAATACGGTTTTCATCCACCACCTCTTTTTTCGAGATGCAATACACAACGCTTTCCTTTTCGGGAACGGATAAAAACTCACCAGCCTTCAGCTTTTTCACCTGTTTGATGATCTTTTTGGTAGGAAGCACATTGCCATGAATGAGGTAGAGCAAATCATCGCCTACAATCTCTGGAATGTGTACCGATCGTTCCAGGTCCTTGTAATCGTCTTCAAATTTGTCGTAAGAAGTGAGCCCGAGACTGTACTCCCATTTTTCACGAATGGTTAGTATGCCCACCCGGATATCCTGGATCTGACGGGTTAAGGTGAACGGAAAAAGATTTCCCGGGGTGCAAAACTCTTCCGTAAAAACAATCTTACGCATAGGACAGGGCAATTGTGCTTAGTAGAATCGTTCCTCTGACCGAAGGTAGGCGAAAATGATTTGTATCAATCTGTGGAGACTGGCGGGAATACAAAAAAGTCCCACCTGAAGAGGTGGGACCAGCATATTTGAAACGCCGGGAAACTTATTTCTTGGCGTATTTCTTTTTGAACTTGTCGATACGGCCGGCTGTATCTACCAGTACATTTTTACCGGTAAAGAAAGGGTGAGAGGTATTGGAAATCTCCAATTTGATCAGGGGGTATTCGTTGCCGTCTTCCCACTGAACGGTTTCTTTACTTGCAGCCGTTGAGCGGCTTAAAAAACTATGACCGTTACTCATGTCCTTAAAAACAACATAACGGTAATTTGCCGGATGAAGACCCTTTTTCATATCAATGTTTTATTAAACGTCGTGTTAGTGCTGTAATTGAAGGCGCAAAAGTAGGGAATCCAGCACAAAAAAACCGCATCCCGCCCAAAGTTTTTTGTTAAGCTAGGGTGAAAGAGAGGCTGCGAGCCATGAGCTGTGAGCCTTGAGCCTGTCAAACGGCTCAAAGCTCACAGCTCATGGCTTTTCTTTTAGCTTCGCATGTTCTCGTACTGCACCGGAATGCCTAAGTCCCAGCCTTTTGAAGCCTGGATGACGGTTTGCAGGTCGTCGATTTTTTTGCCTGTTACCCGAACAAGGTCATCCATAATAGAAGCCTGCACCTTTAAACCCGAGTCTTTAATCTGCTTGACGATTTTTTTGGCGTCTTCCTGCTTCAGCCCGTTCCGGACGTCTACTTCCTTTTTCCAAACCTTGCCGCTCTGGTAGCCTTCTTTTGCAGTATCAAATGCTTCCGGAGCAATGCCCTGCTTGTGGGCACGGCTGATCAAAACATCGATCAATTGCCGCATTTTCATGTCATCGTCGGTTTCAAGCATTAGCTTATAATCTTTTTTATTCAGGTCAATGACCACATGGGCGTTTTTAAAATCAAACCGGTTAGTGATCTCTTTTTTGGTCACATTTACGGCGTTATCAAGGGCTTGTACGTCCACTTTGGAAACAATGTCAAATGAAGGCATACGAGTAATGGGTTTTGGGCGATGAAGATAAGAAATTCCCCCTGTCCCCCTAAAGAGGAGACTTAGATCGATGAGACTTTTGCTAATTCAACTTTTCTTACAGCAGTATGATTTTGACTTTTGCTGAATAGAATTCCCAGATGGACAAGCGTTCGACGCAACGGATGATTCATAGTAGCACTTCAGCTTAGTCCATAAAAACAAAAATGCCTGCACTCAAACGCAGGCATTTTTGTTTCCAAAAAAGTATTACTAAAAGAATGGCCAAGAAGAAGCAGCCTGACAAATCTAAGTCTCCCCTTTAGGGGGACAGGGGGAATAAAAAGCTCCCCTGGAAAGGGGAGCCGGCATGCACATGAGAATCTAAAAATTTATATACAAGTATTGTTTCTTATCCTAAACCTTGATCTCAACCTCGCTCTCTCTTCCTACCCCTGCCCTACCCGGCTTTGCTCTTCCTGCGAAGAGGAGTTGCGGCGGCGGGGCTGGTTTTGTGGGGTCGACTTCCCAAAACGAAGAGTAAAGGTGGCCGTAACCTGCCGCACGTCAGGGAAATTGCGGAAGCGCATATCAATATCGCCATACTGGTTTTTACCCTGGAACCGCTGCCAGGCAAACGGGTCACGGATATTGAGACGAAGCGAACCTTTTCCTTTCATGATCTGTTTGGAAGCCGCCAGGCTCATTTGGTATAAAGGCTCTACAACTGTCAGTTGATCGACAGCCTTGTGCCGGTAAAAACCACTGATCTCCGTTGTAAATCCGGGCTTGATGGTAAAGGTGTTGGAAAGGTTGGCACTGAACGAGGTGTAGGCAATGTCAATGGGTTCGTTGTTATAAATGCCTTCGTAACGGTTGTTGTAAATATTGGTAAAGAAGTTGGTGTTCCACCATTTGGTGATAGCGGCCGGGATGGTGATGGACACACCAATGTTGCGGAATTTTGCTACGTTTTCAGAAGTAAGGAAAGTGATCTGTTTAGCATTGTCCTGCCGCATGATCTGCGAGATCACATCATTGGTGTGATTGTAATTCAACCCAAGGATGTAGCGACTCTTGAAAGCATAACTCAATTCCAAATTGTGCGTGAATTGCGGCAACAGGTAAGGATTGCCCACCTGGTAGGTCAGCGAATCCAGGAAGAAGGTAAACGGATTCAGGTCGCGGTAGCTTGGACGGTTAATTCGGCGGCTATACGACAGGGTGAGGCTGTTGTTT
This sequence comes from Flavisolibacter longurius, assembly GCA_014163555.1. Classification (GTDB taxonomy): domain Bacteria; phylum Bacteroidota; class Bacteroidia; order Chitinophagales; family Chitinophagaceae; genus Flavisolibacter. The sequence goes on along the minus strand of JACJGO010000004.1, from coordinate 152,955 downwards.
TTATTGATTCCATAGCTCACAAAAGCGCTGGGAAACAGGTTGGTGAAATTGCGGGTAAAGGTCGAATCGTTGGTTACCTGCTGACCTTTGGCATTGGTGTTTTCCATGCGCAATCCGCCTTGCAACGACCATTTTCCCAACTGCTTGTTGGCATTCACATAGGCCGCATTGATGTTTTCATCGTAAATAAAATGGTTCGAACGATTATCGATCATCCAGGTTTTATCGGTTAGTTGCCGCTTGTAATCTACCAGGTTGTCGTTGGAAACAAAGCTGCTCTTCAGGCCTGCTTCCAGCCGGCCATTCTTATACGGAATCGTAAGATCCGTCTTGAAGGAATAAATGTGAATGTTGGCGGGGATATCTCCCTGCAACAGCAGGTCTCCCATTTTTACGCCGGCGTTATTGTAAAAATCTGTGGCCAGCAGGGAGTTTGCATCGTTGGCATACCGCACATAGTCGAAATCTGCAGTCAGTTCTTTTCCGGCGCTGTCGAATGTATGTTTCCAGTTCAGGTTCCCGCTAAAGTTGCGGAACCAGTTATCGTTTTTAGTATTGGAAACCATGACCGAGGTTACGTTTCCGACAGCATCGCGAAGCGTTGACCGGGTTGTAGGAGAAGGTTTGCCATGCGCTACCAAACCGCTCAGTACAACGCCAAATGTGTTCTTCTTGTTGGCTGCATAATCAAGACCCAGTTTCAGGGAATGATTGGTGCTGGAAAACTGGAACTTTGTTTCCTGGTCCGATGAACCGGTAATCACACCATTCTCCGAAAAGTTCCGGTCGAAGATCATGGTATTACGGCCCTGGAAATAGTTGGGATTGTAATTGCCAAACAGATTCACCTTTCCCTGCTTCAAATTAAAGTTGAAGCTGTTCTGCGATTTGGGCAGAAAATACGTAGTGCCTTTGTAGCGGTAAATAGAAGTAGTAGCACCTAGCGTCAGGCTTCCGTTAAACCCATTGTTCCGTCCTTTTTTAGTTTTGATGTTGATCACACCGGCATTACCTGATGCATCGTATTTGCTGGAGGGGTTGGTCATAATCTCGATCTGATCCAGTTGGGTGGCCGGCATGTTCTTCAACAGCGTGGCCAGGTCAGCGGCGGAGAGATAGGTTAACTTGCCATCCAGCATTACAATCACACCCGATTTTCCGCGAAGCGAAATGATGCCATCCGTGTTGACGGAAATACCTGGTGATTTTTCCAGGATTTCTAGTGCACTGGCACCAGCGCTACTTGGCGATGCTTCCACATTAACAATGGTGCGATCGATCTTGCTTTCGATAAACGGCTTTTGGGCCACTACCACTACATTGTTCATTGCTTTTGCGGATGATGCCAGTGAAAAGGTTGGTACGGCCATATCCTGGGTTGTCAGGTCAAAGGGAACGCCAAACCTTTTTGCAAAGCCAACAGAAGTAACCGACAACAGGTAGCGGCCTTCTTTCATATTGATAAAATCAAAGTGGCCGGCTTTATCGGTTATGGCAACTTTTACGAGGGAGGAATCTTTTGCTTTCAGTAGCGAAACGGTAGCTGCCGGCAATGCTTTTCCGCTTTCATCATTGATTGTACCTGAAATCTTTCCGCCGGTTTGTGCAAAGGCAGCAAGGCCGGTCAGGAAGAAGATTGCCGTCAGGAAAACTGTTTTTCTCATGGTGGTTGGTTTTGTTTGTGCAGTGCAAAAGTTTGAAAAAGCTTTTGCTCCTGCTATTGAATTGTGATGAAATGGAGTTGTAACGTGATGAAAGTACCAGCGGTAATTTTCCGGTATGAATAGCACCAATTGTTAATATGAAAAAAAGCAGCAAAGCGCTTCGGTCAGGAAGCACTTTGCCCTGTATGACTTACTGTCCTACCCTGTTTTGTTCATCGTTGGCACTGCTGGCCCGGCGCTTCACATTGCCTACTTTTCCTTTGCTAAAACGATAGGTGAAACCGATGGTTGCTACTCTGGAATCGCCTCTTTCGTTGATGATGGCATCGACGGTTCCATATTTTGCGGTTGCCCGAAAGCGTTGCGAATAGAGTACATCACGAACGTTGAAACGGATGGTGCCTTTGTCTTTGAGGATCTGCTGGCTGAAACCAAGGTTCAGTCCACCCACAGCCGCTGATTGAAAAACACTTTCAATACCCGCCGTCCGGAACCAGCCACTCACTTCGGCAGAAGATGTTTTGCCCAGTTTAAACTGCTGCGTACCGTTCAGCATCAACATCGTACCATTAAACTTTACCAGTTCATTGCTCACCACACCTTCAAACCGGTTGTTGAAAACATTCACATAAATGCTGTTTGTCCACCATTTGTTAATTGATTTGTTGGCACTAATTGAAATTCCAAACTGGCGCTGGTTGGCAAGGTTCGATTGCTTTACAAAGGTTTCGCTTGTCGCTTCATTTTGTTCCAGCACCTGCTGAATGATGTCGTTGGTTTGCGTATAATTCAGGGTAGTGGTTAAAAATCCTTTGAAGCTGTGGCTCAATTCAATGTTATGGCTGAATTGCGGCCGCAAGTTCGGGTTACCCTGCTGGTAGGTATAACGATCCAGGAACTCAATAAAGGGGTTCAGGCTTTCGTAGTTGGGGCGGCGGATGCGACGGCCATAGTTCAACACAAAACTGTTTTTTTCATTGGCCTTGTACTGCAGGAAAGCGGTAGGGAACAACTGCGTGTAGTTACGTTTGAAGGTTTCGTTGGTGGTCAGTTGCGCACCTTTGGCAACGGTGTTTTCCAGACGCAAGCCCAATTGACCGTTCCACTTTTTTCCCAGCGGACCACTCAGGTTTACATAAGCAGCATTGATGTTTTCTTCATAAATAAAATGGTTGCTACGGTTGCGATCCCGGATGATGGCTGCGTTGTGCACCGTATCGTAGATGGCATTTGCATCGGTTTTGACGAAGCTTGCTTTAACGCCTGCTTCAAAACGGGCACCACCTTTCAGCGGCATGGTATAGTCCACACGACCGCTGTAGATGTCGATCTTCTGTGGCAGGCGGCCATACAACGTATCACCTTTTTGCAGGTATTCATCATTGCTGCCGAAATAATAATTGCTCAGGGATTGATCGCTGTTGGCATCGTAGGTAATATAGTCCACATCAGCAGTCAATTCTTTCCCGGTCGTATCCAGCACCTGGCGGAAATTTAGGTTGGTGCTGAAGTTTTTCCAGGTTTCATCCTGCAGCGACAAGGCTCTTGTCTGGCTGGTCAGTACGCGGTTTGGATTGTATATAGACGTAAAGTTGTTGTTCTGGAATTTGCTGGGATTGGAAAAACCTGACACCACCACACCCAGTGTTGTATTTTTCGAAGCAAAATAGTCGGCGCCCAGTTTACCGCTGTATGAAGAACGGCTTCCACGCATGTGTGCATCCTGATCAAAACGCGATACGACCGACTTTGTACTTTCGTTGATGAAATTGCGCTGGATCTCCAGGTGCTGGCGGTTTTCGCGATAGCCATGACTCAGGTTGGTGAACAGGTTCCATTTGCCCTGGCGGTAATTAAAGTTGAGGCCTTCGCTGATTTTGGGAACAATTCCCTGGCCGTAATTCAGGCTAATGGTGCCGTTGTATCCCATCATCCTGTTCTTTTTGGTTTTGATGTTGATGACACCCGCATTCCCGGCTGCGTCAAATTTGGCTGGCGGATTGGTCATGATCTCAATCTGGTCAATATCTGTGGCGTTCATGCTGCGTAGCAGGTTGGCCAGGTCCTGACCACCGAGTTGGGTTGGGCGGCCATCTACCATTACCATCACACCGGCTTTTCCCTTTAGGCTGATGTTGCCGTCCTTGTCTACGGAAAGACCCGGGGATTTTTCCAACACTTCCATGGCACTGCTTCCAACATTAGTTGGGGATGCATCCACATTTACGACTGTGCGGTCGATTTTTTGTTCCACCAGGGGCTTCCGGGCTACCACGGTCACTTCGCCCATGGCTTTGGAAAGAGGGACCAGTTGAACGGCTGCCAGTTGGATTTCGGTTTTTGTTGAACTGATTTCAAACTGGGGCGAAAACGCTTTTTGATGTCCTAAGGCAGATACTGATACCAGGTACCGGCCATCGGCCAGACCATCAAAAGAAAAACTGCCTTCTTTGGAAGCAACGGCCAGTTTTATAGTGGAAGAGTCTTTTGCAGCCAGTAAGGCAATCGTAGCCGAAGCGATTGTTTTCTGTGTACCGTCTTTTACAATACCGGAAACCTGACCGGCTTTTTGTGCTTGTGCAGCAAAACTAAAAAGCGTAACGAGGGTCAAGAGTGAGAAAAGCTGTTTCATTTTATGCAGTTTTAGTACTTGTCTTTAATAATTTCATGTCAAACTTAGGTACTATGCAATGTAAAGTACATTGTTTTGTTACAGACGTCGATTTTTCAGGATGACCGGCAAGCTGCTGACAGAAATATGACGCATGGCAGTTCTTCTGGTTACTGCACGCAGGGGTTTTGGTATTAATGGGAGAATCCGGTGATGAATGGTAAGTACGCATAAATTGTGATTTGGGATACCGAAACTACCCGACCCGCAACTGGGATAAAGCTGAAAAGGGGCAAAACGCCGGAAATTTGTGACCAGCAAACGCCTTTTATGCTTGAATTGAAATCAGCGATTTCAAACTGCTCCTCCTTTTATTTATATAAATGATGGTTTATAGTAGGCTTAACCCGGAAAGTTTTGATTTCTTGCACATCCCCTGCTTAGCCTTGCACATGAACTGATTAAATTTGGCCGATGATTATTGATTACCGCTCGGATACCGTCACCAAACCCACCGCTGAAATGCAGACTGCCATGTTTTCGGCACCGGTGGGCGACGATGTTTTTGGAGAAGATCCTTCGATTAATAGCCTGGAAAGTCTGGCCGCCGAAATGTTTGGGATGGAAGGCGCCCTGTTTTGCCCCTCCGGTACCATGACCAACCAGATTGCCATTAAATGCCACACCCAGCCCGGGGATGAAGTAGTTTGCGATGTTTCGTCACATATCTATCAATATGAAGGGGGCGGGATAGCCCTGAATGCGGGTGCCCAGGTAAAACTAATCTACGGCGACCGTGGCCTGTTGACGGCCGAACAGGTAGCCGCTTCCATCAATGTTGATGATGTACACAAGGCAAGAACCAGTTTGGTTTCCTTGGAAAACACCTCCAACCGGGGTGGCGGAAGCTGTTACGATTTTGAGGAGATTCGCCGCATTCGCCAGGTTTGTGACGAAAACGGATTGATACTGCACCTGGACGGTGCCCGTCTGTTTAATGCAATGGTGGCCAAAAAAGAATCTCCAAAAATGTATGGCGAGGTTTTCCACAGCATCTCCATTTGCCTGAGCAAAAGCCTGGGTTGCCCGGTGGGCAGTTTGGTTCTGGGCGATGCCGCTTTCATTAAAAAGGCCCGTCGGGTACGTAAAGTGTTTGGCGGAGGCATGCGGCAGGCCGGCTACCTGGCGGCAGCTGGTATTTATGCCCTGCAGAATCATGTACAACGACTCGAAAAGGACCAACAGCATGCCATACAGTTGGCAGAAGCACTGCAGGGAAAAGACTTTGTGGAAACGGTATTGCCCGTTGAAACCAACATCATTATTTTTTCAGTAAAAAGCCGCTTCGATCCAAAATCCCTAGTGGCCCGGATGAAAGAAGAAAACATTCTTTGGTATGCCATCTCCCCCACCGAGGTCCGCATTGTCACCCATCTGGATATTTCTCCAGAAATGATCAAAAAAACAATTGAAGTAATCGACGCTTTATAACGCCAAACTACTAACCCAAACTCCAAACACACTATGTTTCCCAGGATCAATCCCACAACAACAGCGGCATGGAAAGACCTTTCCCGTCATGCAGAAAGCATGAAAGAAATCCATATGAAGGATTTGTTTGCGCAGGATGCAAACCGCTTTCAGAAATTTTCGCACCGGTTCGATGATATCTTGATCGACTTTTCAAAAAACATCGTAACCGAAGAAACGCTTTCGCTGCTGGCCGGACTGGCAAAAAGCTGCCGGCTGCCGGAAGCCATCAAAGCTCTGTTTGAAGGTGAATTGATCAACGAAACGGAACACCGGTCGGTACTGCATGTAGCCTTGCGCAACTTTTCGGATCGATCCATCTACAGCGAGGGGGAAGACGTGATGCCGGGGGTAAAGGCCGTGCAGGAACAAATGAAAGCGTTTTGTGCCCGGGTTCATACCGGCGACTGGAAAGGCTACACGGGTAAAAAGATTCGGTCGATTGTAAACATAGGAATTGGCGGCAGTGACTTAGGGCCGTTTATGGTAACCGAAGCGTTGAAACCTTATTGGGTGGATGGTATTCAAACTTATTTTGTTTCCAATGTGGACGGTACGCATATTGCCGAAACTCTGAAAAAGGTAAACCCGGAAGAAACCCTGTTCCTGATTGCTTCCAAAACATTTACCACGCAGGAAACCATGACCAATGCCCACACGGCAAGAGCCTGGTTTTTAAAGGCGGCCGGTGATGAGGCCCACATCGCCAAACATTTTGTAGCGCTTTCTACCAACGAAAAAGAAGTGGTGAAGTTTGGCATTGACAAGGCCAACATGTTCCAGTTTTGGGACTGGGTAGGTGGCCGCTATTCCCTGTGGAGTGCCATCGGCCTTTCCATTGCCCTGACAATTGGCTACGAAAATTTTGAGGACTTGTTGAAAGGCGCCCATGCGGCAGATGAGCATTTCCGGGAATCCGAAATGGAAAAAAATATTCCGGTTTTGATGGCAATGATTTCACTCTGGTACATCAATTTTTTCGGTACGCAATCAGAAGCCATTCTTCCTTACGACCAGTACCTGCACCGCTTTGCGGCCTATTTCCAGCAGGGAAATATGGAAAGCAACGGAAAGCGTGTTAACCGAAACGGAGAGGAAGTGGAATACGCCACCGGTCCGGTAATCTGGGGAGAACCCGGCACCAACGGCCAACATGCGTTTTACCAATTGATTCACCAGGGCACTGTCATCATTCCTTGTGATTTTATTGCGCCGGCACAATCGCACAATCCTATCGGTGACCATCACCCGAAACTGCTCTCCAACTTTTTTGCCCAAACGGAAGCCCTGATGAATGGCAAAACCGAAGAAGAGGTGGAAACGGAATTTTTAAAAGCTGGCAAGAATCCCGAAGAAATTGCCCGCCTGACGCCATTCAAGATTTTCCCCGGCAACCGGCCTACCAATTCCATCCTGGTAAAAAAGATAACACCTCTTACACTGGGCAGCCTGATTGCCTTATACGAGCACAAGATTTTTGTGCAGGGAGTGATCTGGAACATTTATTCTTTTGACCAATGGGGTGTTGAACTGGGCAAGCAACTGGCCAACAAGATCCTTCCGGAGTTGCAAAGCGATGTCTCTATTTCCTCGCACGACAGTTCTACCAATGGATTGATCAATGCATTCAAACAAATGCGGTCATAGAGTTGAAGAATAAAGTGTTGATACGACTTTGCATTCACGCATAAAAAAGCCTGTCGATACGACAGGCTTTTTACTTGTTATGTGACCAAATTATTGTTTCACCACTTTCATTACAAATACGTCATCGTCAGCCAATGCTTTTACGACATACGTGCCCCGGGCCAGGTTTGCTGGCAGGTTCCATTGGTATCGTCCTTGTACAGCATTCACAGCTTTTTCTGCAACCAGTGTTCCATTTGTATTGATCAATTGCAGACGAATGGATGTTGCCGGTTTCGTAAAAGATAGTTCCAAATGATTGCCAAACGGATTGTTCACCACAGTAACCCGCTGCGGCAAACCGGTGTAGCGAATGGTTACCACCGGACTCCATTTGTCGCTTCCACTCAGGTCATTCATGCGCAGCCGGTAATAATTGTTTTCTGCTGGTTGACCATCGGTAAAGTGATAGGTATGCAATGCTTTTTCGTTTTCAGCAGCAACAGTTCCGATTAAAACAAAGTTGTTACCGTCTGTTGATTTTTCAACTTCAAAATCTTTCACACCTTCTTCCGAAGCGGTTTTCCATGAGAGATGGACAACATTATTTTTCACCGCGCCTTCAAAGCTAACCAGGGTGACTGGCAGCGCCCCACTAGCAATATAAACAGAGTAATCTTCTGCCTGGCCATACATCGAATTGAAACATGCATCACCAATAGCAGACGTTCCATAGAGTGTCGCCAATTCATCAATCACTCGCATGCGCAGCATGGTATAACGTTTTGCCCACGCGGGAACAGTAAAATTCGCAATGGCAACCCCATCGCCTTTTGCAATGGATGAAGTAAAAAGAATCTCCTCAGTGGCATTGTCAAAATTGCCATCGTTGTTATAATCAATCCAAGCTCGCAATTGCTCTACATTTGCTCCTAAGACCGTTGCACGGAAAGTGTTGTTCGAACCGCTTATTAGCTGAGCAAAATTCAGACAACTATTAGTCCCGTCGAAATAACCATTGTCGTTTTTCGCCGTAGAACTACCAAAGCTTTTATTATTGATGTCGATGCTTAGGATGCCGGCATAATTCGCAGTCAGACCGTTGGATCCCGTAGTTGGTGCACAGAGAGCCATCACCGGCCTGCCATATGCCGCTACCATGTTAGAAGGTGACAAAGCCATCGACGAAGAAAGGCTTTTTCGGTAGGGGCCTTCGGCGTTAGCAAGCATTCTTCCTTTTTGTCCAGGGGTAAATAATTTATAGCAGTTTGTATAACTCATATAATTGTGCTCAGTATTGCTGCTGTAATTATTACCAGTACAAGGGTTTATACCGGTGCGACAGGTGAAGTCAGTAACACCGCCGAATTGGTTGACAGCAATAGGATCAGTGTCACAAACCTTATCGCCATCTACACTACAATCCGTATTCACAGGGCAGGAATTATGATCTGCAGATCCTTCGAAAGTATGATAAAGGCCGAAGGCGTGCCCTATTTCATGCGGCAATGTTTTCATACCACTCGCCATTTGTGTTGCTAATATAGTGGTACCATCGTAAGGTGCAGTCGCGCCGGGATAGTAGGCAAGACCAGCCAGGAAACTTCCGGCAGAGCCATCCTTCCCGTTGATTTTGTTCACCACCCAAATGTTATAATACTGCGAAGGATCCCAGCGGCTAAGATTTTTGATACTCAACTCGTAAACGCCTGGGGTTGTACCGTAAGTGGTACTAACCCCATTAGTACTATAGTCAGCTATTGAACTTGCATTTACCCGAACAATACCGGTGGTTGGGTTGCAATACGGATCGCGTACAGCAAGAGCAAACTGAATTTGGATGTCGCCAATTCCTTCTATACCCGGATACGAGCCGTTGTAAACTTTATTAAGGTAACTGATTGCACTTTGGATTTGCAAATCGGAAGGGTTGTAAATTGACCCTTCACTGCCACCGGTGTGCACTATATGTACCACTACCGGAATCGTATAAAGTGCAGGTCTTTCCCCGGTCGTTCGGGCAGTTATAGACCGTTTGTTTTTGGATATATAGTGCTGAATCCTTTTTTCATTTTCATGAACCGCCTGGCGAAAATAAGGATCAGCTTGTAGCTTTTGTCGGTGAACTTCATCAAAGCCACAGAAGATTTGAGCGGTGGAGGGAACTGCCAGCAGCATTGCTGACAGCAAAGCAAGCAACTTGGTTTCCATAAATTATCGTAGGTTGGTGTTAGAGATAGGTATAAAAAAACCCCGCATTTTGCAGGGTTACAGTTTATTTGGGATTCTTACCATTTGTCTACATCTTCTGTTGATGCTGCTGGTGTCGGACTTACGGTAGGTTCCACAACCTTCGAATGAACCTCAGCACGAACTTCGGTTACTTCAATACCTATTTCCTCTCCTTCGCCTTCTACATCATCGTGGTTGAACGCATCAAAATCAAAATCAGGCATCAACTGTGTTTTCACGTAATCAACCGCTTCGTTCAGCGCTTTAATAAATTTATTAAAGTCTTCCTTGTACAAGAAAATTTTGTGACGGTCGTAGCCATTGTCATTAAAGCGTTTGCGGCTCTCAGTGATGGTAAGGTAATAGTCGTTACCACGGGTTGCCCTAACATCAAAGAAATAGGTTCTTCTTTTGCCAGCTCTGATCCGCTTGCTGTAAATGCTTTCCATTTTCTTGTCGTTGTTGTCGTACGCCACAGTTTTGAGTTTTACAGTGAATAGAAATGAGTTTTGGTATACTTGCTTACAAATATAACCACGATTTCCGAACAGCCAAATTTGCGAAAATTTTTATCCGATTTCTTCTTCCTGCAGTTGTCGCTGGTACATTTGATAATAGATTCCGCGTTTCTGCATCAGCATTTCATGCGTCCCTTCTTCTTTCAATTCCCCTTCCTCCAGCACGATAATTTTATCAAAACCAAACAGGTTAAATACGCGGTGCGTAATGAAGACCGATGTTTTGCCTTGCAGGTAACCCGCCAGGTTATTGATGATTTCTTTTTCGGTGCGGGCATCTACAGCGCTGAGGCAATCATCAAAAATCATGATCGGAGATTCTTTCATCAGGGCCCTGGCTATGGAAATGCGTTGCTTTTGCCCGCCGCTGAGCGATACGCCCCGCTCCCCAATCTCCGTTTCATATCCCTTGGGAAATCCTTCAATATCCCTGGCTACCGCTGCAAGGCCAGCCGCAGTTTTTACTTTTTCCGGGTCTTTCCATTTGGTGCCGAACGAGATGTTGGCCTCAATGCTGTCGCTGAACAGAAATCCATCCTGCGGCACATAACTCATCTGGTTGCGCAGGTTTTCCAGTTTTATGTTGTCGATCGATTCATCATCCAGCAGGATTTTTCCTTTTGAAACATCATACAACCGGAGGATCAATTGTGCCAGTGTGGTTTTACCGCTACCGGTGCGCCCCACCACAGCAATGCGTTCGCCGGGCCGGATGTGCAGCGTTATATTGCGAATGGCTTCAATACCAGTATGCGCATACGTAAAAGAAACATTCTCCAGGCGAATATCACCCGACAAGGCAAGATCAGCAGGATTGGCACTATCCCTTATCTGCGGTTCTTTATCCAGGAACTCATTCAATCGTTTTTGCGAAGCAGCTGCCCGTTGGATCATGCTGGCCGTCCAGCCAATGGCACTTACCGGGAACGTCAGCATGTTGATGTAGATAACAAATTCAACAATGGTTGCCAAATCAATTCCCTTGCTGCCGTTGATGTAATAAATACCCCCGATCATGATGGTGAGCAGGGTGCTCAACCCAATCAAAAGCGTCATGGAAGGAAAATACAGGGCTTCCACTTTTGCCAGGCCTACGGCACCGCTGCGGTATCGTTCGCTGCTTTCTTCAAAAGCGGCCTGCATGGCTCTTTCCTGTACAAAGGATTTAATCACACGAATGCCGGAATAGGCCTGCTGCGCTGTGGTAGTAAGGCTACCCAGCGCTGCCTGCACCGCTTCGCTTTTTTTATGGATGATGGTGTTGACAAAATAAATAGTTCCCGCCAGGATGGGTAGAGGCGAAAGCACATACAGTGTGAGTTCCACATCCCGCTTCAGCATAAAATAAACACTCAGTGAAATCAGCGTGGCCAGGTTGATAAAATACATGATAGCGGGACCGGTAAACATCCGCACCCGGCTCACATCTTCCGCCATCCGGCTCATCAAATCGCCGGTGCTGTGCGTTTTGTAAAATGTAGCGTCCAGCTTTTGGTAATGGTCATACACTTCCGCCTTCTGATCGTACTCGATGTGGCGGCTCATCACAATAATGGTTTGCCGCATCAGGAACATAAAAAAACCACGAATGAGCGCTGTAATCAGGATCACCACACCACTGATCAGAACAATGGTGAGCGGTGTTAAGGGCAGGTTCTCTATGGCATCAATAAATTTTTGCACCAGCACATCGTACGATCGCTGTTGATCTTTGGGTCGGTAACCGGGCAGATTGCGCTGCACATATTCAAGGATGAAGCCGGTGATCTGTGGTGCTAGCACGCCAAAATAATTGGAGATCACAATGAAGAGAATACCGATACTTAAGCGAATCCGGTACTTCCAGAAATATTTATTGAGTGCCTTTAGATGCTTCAAGCCTGTTTATATTTGAAAAGCAAAGGTAGGGACGTGAAACGTCAAACGTGAGACGTGAAACTGTAGGTAACGTTAACGTTGATGTTCTCTCCAAAGTATCAAAAGGGACACGAGATTTACGAATTGAAACCGAAATCATGATCAAGGAAAATTTTGAAACAACGATAGAAGGGAACGAAGTGGTTGCCATCACCATCTCCAACGGGAAGGCACTGCGGGCCGGCATCAGTAATTATGGTGCCAGGCTGGTTGAGCTACTTTACAACGATGTCAATGTTATTGTAAGTTTTCCCCGGTTAGAGGATTATTTCCTGCCGCCGAAATTTTACCATGGGGCTACCATTGGCCGCTACGCAAACCGCATCAAAAACGGAGAATTCAGGTTACATGACATGGTGTACACCCTGCGGGTGAACAACGGGCCTAATCATTTACACGGTGGGCCAACCGGCTTTCATGCAAGAGTTTGGGAACTGACCGAGCAAAGTGAAAACAGTGTTATGCTGCGCTATCTTTCCGGTGATGGCGAAGAAGGCTATCCCGGCAATGTGGATGTTTATGTTCGGTTTACGGTAACAGAAGATGATGCGTTGGAAATAAATTACAAAGCCACTTCCGATGCCGATACGCCATTCAACATTACCAACCATGCTTATTTTAATTTGAATGGCAGCGGCACTGCACTGCATCACCAACTCCACATTAACGCCGACCACTATACGCCGGTGAGTGAAGCCCTCATACCAACCGGCGTGGAACCAGTAGACGGAACGGCATTTGATTTTCGCCAGCATAAAGAAATTGGAAGAGATATCGAAAAAGCCGAAGAACAGGTTCAAATCGGAGGTGGCTACGACCACAATTTTGTTTTAAACAAAAACGGCGAAAACGAACTAACGCTGGCAGCAAGAGCGGAAGGCGATCAATCGGGTATAGTCATGGAAACCTACACCACCGAACCCGGGGTACAATTGTTCTCCGGCAACTTTACCGAAGACGTGCTGCCCAACAGTTATCGCACCAGTTTTTGCCTCGAAACACAGCATTTTCCGGATTCCCCGAATCAGTCGAATTTTCCCAATACCATTTTGGTAGCAGGGAAGCCTTTTGAATCCACAACCGTCTATAAATTCTCCAAGCGTAAATAACAACAGATCATTTCAGCTGACATGACATAAAAAACCTCCTGATCATTCAGGAGGTTTTTCAGATAAAGACTTTTCTACCTTGGAAATTATCTGCTACTCGCCTATCTTTTAATTCAGGCTTCGGAAATCCACCGGCACCAGCCGGCTTACGCCAGGCTCCTGCATCGTTACACCATAAATCACATCCACTGCACTCATGGTGGTTTTGTTGTGGGTTACAATGATGAACTGCGAGTTGTTGCTGAACTCACGGATCATCTTGGTAAACTTGCCCACGTTGGCATCATCCAGCGGCGCATCCACCTCGTCGAGGATACAAAACGGCGCCGGTTTGATGAGGTAAATGGCGAATAGCAAAGCCGTTGCTGTCAGAGTTCGTTCTCCTCCGCTTAACTGGCCGATGCTGCTCGGTCGTTTTCCTTTTGGCTTTGCCATGATATCAATACCGGTTTCGGCAAGATTGTCGGGGTTTTCCAGAATCAGGTCGCACTGGTCATCTTCCGTAAACAAGGCTTTGAATACTTTGATGAAATTTTCCCGTACCTGGTTGAAAGTGTCGAGAAATTTCTGGTTGGCCGTTGTTTCCACTTCGGCAATGGTTTGCATCAGGCTTTGCTTGGCGTTTACGAGATCATTCTTCTGCTCCACGATAAACTCGTAACGCTTGCGCATTTCTTCAAAGGCCTCAATCGCTGTAGGATTGACTTCGCCCAAATTCTCCAGGCGCTTTTTCATTTTGTCGGCCTTTTCCTGCAACTCTTCCACAGGTACTTCGCCGGAACGGCCTTCGTCCAAGATATCTTCCAGTGCTATTTTAAATTCAACGTTTAGGCGCTCTTTCGTTCCGGCAAGTTGCAGCTTCAGGTCATTCAGTTTGTCCTTGATGGCAGCCAGCAGGTGCTCAATGCCTTCTTTTTCTTTTACCTTCTGGCGCAGCAGGCTTTCTTTTTCGCTTAACTGGTTGCGCAGGTTGTAATACAACTGGTCGGCTTCGTTCAACGCACTTTCTTCGGTTTCGCGGCGGCGCATTAAACCGTACAGCCCCTCTTCAATTTCCTTCAGCGCATCTTCCGATTGAACGATATCTTCTGTCGTGATCTTTAACTGAGAAGTATTGGTTTCCACTTGTGTCTTCAGATCATTCAACTGATTGCTCTTGAACTGCCATTCCTGTTTCAGGCTGGCAATCTTGCTTTGCTGGCGGGTAACCTGCAGGTTCAGGTTGTTGTACTGTGTATTCAGCGTATTGTATTCCACTTCAATGGTGCGGTACTCTTCTTCGGCCTTTTGCAGGCTTTCCGCGTACTGCGACAACGACGTATTCAGTTCGCCCAATTCATTCCGCACATTCTGAATGGAAAGATTGGTATTCTCCAGTTGCTCACTCAGTTCTTCAATTCGGTTTTGCGAAGTAGCCTGCGAATGCTGAAGGTTTTCCAGCTTGTTTTGCAAGCCATACAACTCATTGCTAAGTTGCTGAATTTCGCGTTCGGTTTGTTTGATCACGCCTTCTTTCAAATCGGCGTTAAAAGCAATCACTTCATTGTGGCGGGTCTGGATCTCGCTGTTCAATTCCGTCACCACTATTTTTTGCGCGGCAATTTCTTCGGCCAGTTTTTCCAGGTTCTTAGCACGACCGATCTTCTTTCCTTCAAAAAGGCCAACACTACCACCCGATAAGGTATAGGCGCCTTTTACATACTTGCCATGTTTTTCCAGAATGATGGAACCATTGCTGGCCTCCAGTACCGATTCATCTTCTGCAATAAAAACATTCTTGAGCAACTGTTCCGCCAGCGAACGGTATTGCGCATCTACTTCAATAACGTCCATGGCAGCGATGGTGCCTTCCGGCTGGTGGCCATTATCCGCAACGCCGGTGACTTTATCGAGCAGGAAAAAGTTGGCTTTTCCTTTTTTGGCGTTATCCAAAAGGTGCACGGCCTGCAGGCCTTCCTGCAGGTTAGCAACCACGTAATAGTTCAGGTAAGGTTCCAGCACGTTTTCAACCGCCGCCCTGTATTCTTCCTTTACATAAATAATGTCGGAGAGAATGGGTGCTGTGTGGTTCCAGCCTTTGTTGTTGTGCAGGAACTTCACGCTTTCCGGGTACCCTTCCATGCTGTCGATAAGGCTCTTCAGCAGGTCATGTTCGTTCTTTTTTGCATCCAGCTTTCGGTTCTCTACAGCCAGTGTGGCTCTTAGGCCTTCCAGCACACCCTGTGTTTTCAGGATCTGCTCTTTGGTATTGTTATGATGCGTCTGGATTTGTTCCAGATCTTTTTGCTTGAAAAGGAGCTGTTCTTCTTTCGCGGCTTTGTCGGTTTGCAGTTGGGCAATCTGGTCTTCACGATTCGCCTTGTCTTCTTCCATGTGCCAGATGGTACGCTGCAGGTTTTGAATCGAAGTATCGGCAACGGCCACTTTTTTCTCCGCATCAAACTGGCTGCGCTGCACTTGTTGGTAAGATGAGCGAAGTTGATTGACAATGTTTCGTTTTTCATCCACTACGCTTCTCCTGGCATCCACTTCTTTGCGTAACTCTTCAAACTGTTTTACCAGCCCTTGAAGCACTTCTTCTTCTTCCGTGATCTGCTTTTGTGTAAAGGCAATGCTTTCTTCAATGCCGGTCATCTGGCCTTCGGCCTTGCTCAGGAATTGAGTCAGGTTTTCCTCCCGCTCCCGTAAATATTGTAAGCGCTGCGTCGCCAGGTTTTTTTCATTCTCCCGGGTTCGAAGCGTTTGTACCAATTCGTTGAACGACTGCTGCAAAGCATGCAGTTCCTGTTCTTTTTCAATGAACCCTACCCGCTCCTGCTCTATCGCCGCTTCGCCGGTGGCAATTTCCGCTTCCAGGGCAATGCGTTTGTCGGTTTCTTCTTCGTGCTTTTCGTTTAAGTCTTTATAGGTAAGATTAAAGCCTTCCAGTGCCGCTTTGGCCAGCTCAATGCTCACCTCGCGGTATTCTTTTTTGATCTCGTAATATTTCTGCGCTTTCTTGGCCTGGTTCTCCAGCGTTTTCAACTGGTTGTTGATCTCAAACAGCAGGTCCTCTATACGGGCCAGATCCTGTTCAGTGGCATCCAGCTTTTGCTTTGCTTCCTTCTTTCTAGTCTTATAAATCGAAATACCCGCGGCCTGTTCAAGCATGCGGCGGCGACTGTTGTCCTTGTCTTTGATCAGGTCATCCACCATCCCCAGTTCGATGATCGCATAACTGTCGGTAGACACACCGGTATCCATAAAAAGATTCTGGATATCCTTCAGGCGGCATTGCACATCGTTCAGCCGGTATTCACTCTCACCATTCTTGTAAAACTTGCGGGTGATGGTAACAGTGCTGAATTCCGTGGGCAGCAGGTTTTTGGTGTTTTCAAATGTCAGGCTCACCTCCGCAAGGCCAGAGGCACTGCGGGTTTTAGAGCCGTTGAACACCAGGCTTTCCAGGTTTTCGGATCGGAGATGCGAGATTTTCTGCTCGCCGATTACCCAACGAATGCTGTCCACAATGTTGCTTTTACCGCAACCATTGGGACCCACAATCCCGGTGATATTCTCATCGAAATTCACCTGGGTTTTGTCGGCGAAACTTTTAAATCCCTTAATTTCTAAAGACTTTAAACGCACTTTTCAGGTTTTTGAAGGCAGCAAATATAACGGTTGCGGCCTAGAATTGACGGGGTTTAACAAGCCCTGCAAGGCAGGTGTGTAGCGGAGTGGAAAAAGAATCGGAACTGCTTTGCATCCAATTCAGAATATATAGAAAAATATTCGCAAGAATAGCATCAGCACAGGATCCGCCAGTTTACGGAAAACCGTTTCTTGGCAAAATAGCCACCATAAAATGTAAATCGTTTAGACTGGCGAGAGCTTGCCTTTGCAAAGCTCTCGCCACAGGTTTTTGCCTTTATTTTTGGAAAAAGTTTTAAGCCTTTTCTTCTTTTTGTCATGACCGTTTACATTTCGATCAGCTTTTCCAAACGACAGGAACTTGAACCGGCTCTGGCAGCCATCAAAGCCGTTCTACAGGAACAAGGCCATGAACCGTTTGTTTTTGTAGACGCTTATCAATTCTCTCCAACGGAGGAGCAACGCATGATGCAACAGGCTTTTGCAGACATCGACCATTGCGACCTGTTGCTGGCTGAAACATCCGAAAAAGGCATCGGCATTGGAGTGGAAGCTGGTTATGCAAAGGGGAAAAACAAACCTGTAATTTATCTGCGGTCGCAACAGGCCGAACATTCCACAACCGTTGCAGGACTTAGCGACCTCCAGGTTATTTATGGAGACACCCGAGATCTGCAACAAAAACTTTCTGAAGCATTAGAGCAATTACGAAAGGTGAAAACCGGCAATCATCCTGAGTAAAATCAGCCGGTGCGGTGAAGAACTTCAGGCCTACTGCCAAACGGATTGGTCAGCTTTGTGGGCAAACCAAGGTCATGAAATTTATTGTTCCAGTCGATTTTTCTGACGCATCTGTCAACGCTGCCGAATTTACCGCCCAAATGCTGGAGGGCCGGTATGGCGTTACCATGCTCCTGTTTCACATGTACCGAACCGAAACGGAAGAACAAATTGCCACCAACCGGCTGGAATGGTTAAAAGAAACCCTGCAAATTCAATTTCCCATCAAGATTGAAACACGCCTGGAACTGGGTACCGATTTTATCGGCAGTTTATCGAGGCTTGTGCGCTACGAAGATGCCGACCTGGTGATCATGTCTGTAACCGAACGGCTGAAGATCATAGAGGACAGTTATTCGCTGCAAATGATCGTTCAAAACCTTTGCCCTGTACTGGTAGTGCCACCGGGGTTTGGTTATAGAGGCGTGCAGAGCGTAGCCATTGCCTGCGATTTTAAAGATGTAGAACAGGTGATTCCACTGGTGCCGGTGAAAAAAATTCTCAACTTATTCCGCCCCACATTGCACATCGTGAATGTGAATAGTGAGCTCTATATTTCGTTAGACCAGGAAGCTGTGGCCCAGAAAGCAATGCTGGAGGAAATGTTTGCTCAATACCAGCCCGAATTTCATTTCATTAAAACGTTCGGGTTTCATGAATCCCTGCGGCAGTTTATTTCCGACAAAAAAATTGACATGGTGTTGACCTTCCCTCGGAAAAAAAGCTTTTTCAATTATCTTATAAAAGGAAACAATACACGCAAACTTGTGTACGAAGCCGAAGTGCCCGTGCTGGCCGCACACGAATAAAAACGTTTACTCTCGCAATAATTAGGCGGCTGAAAAAGGTTTTCTTCCTTCCTCAGCCGGCTTTTGAGTTGCGACTCTGTATAGTAGCGAATCATAGTTATGTTTTCATCTACCGGTTCTTATAAAATACACTTTTCAAGTCTTCATTGCAAATTCTCCAGGCACCATCGATCCTTACATAATTCTAACTGTATGCACCGAGTAAATCGATTGCCTTATTTCAATCGCTACCAATAGTATCCCAATATTTACGTATGGCTGACGCCATACATATCCGGCATGATCTACCCATAGCGGTTATTTTGAACGGCCACACCCTTCGCCTATCTTCGAACCGCAGAGAATTGCTTTGTGGTTCCGCTCACACAAAATTGCTATATGAAGAATATTAAGATTATTGAAGTACCATCAGAGATTGGCGCCGGTACCCGGGGTGCCTCCCTTGGAATAGAGGCCATTAAGATTGCAGCACTGGATTTTATGAGCAGCTTTTTCATTCACTTTCCTTCCGAAAAAATACCTCACGACAACAAACTTCTTTACGAACCTATCGAATCACCTTATGCCAAGCGCATTAAAGGCATTGTATCCATGTATGAAAAAGTCAGCAAATCCGTACTGGAATCGATCAAAACCAATTTCTTTCCGGTTGTGCTGAGCGGTGATCACAGCATTGCCGGCGGTACCATTGCCGGTATTAAAATGGCGAAGCCCAAAAGCAAACTGGGTGTAATTTGGATTGATGCACATGCTGACCTGCACACGCCTTACACAACGCCTTCGGGAAATATGCACGGCATGCCACTGGCAGTTGCCATCAACGAAGACAACCGCGAATGTGCCGTGCATGACCTGGATCCGGAAACGGCCAAACAATGGCATTACCTGAAAAATATGGGCAAGATCGCTCCCAAGGTTTTACCGGAAGACATCGTTTATATTTCGCTGCGGGATTATGAAAAGGAGGAGAAAGCACTGATTGACAAATATGGAATGAAGGTGATCACCACCAAGGAAGTGCGGAACAAAGGCGTGGAGAATATTGTTCGCTCCCTTACCCGCTACTTCAGCGATTGCTCCGACATTTATGTTTCTTTTGATGTAGACAGCCTGGACTCTTCGCTGACAAGAGGAACCGGTACGCCGGTCAGCAATGGCCTGCGGGAACGGGAGGCCGAGGACCTGGTGAGTAAGCTGATGCAAAACAGGAAGGTTTGTTGCCTGGAGATCACCGAGGTCAATCCAACGCTGGACAAAGAAAACCTGATGGCAGAAATTGCATTTAACATTTTGCAGCGTAGTGTGAACGTATTGATGATGAGCTGAGGACGTCAAACGTGAAATGTCAGACGTGAAACAATTCCCTCTTTTATTTTTGATAACCTTTCGTGAACCAATGAAATTCTTTTTGTTTTTCCTGGTACTTAATTTTTCGATCGGTGCATTTGCACAGGATGCCTACATGGATTCGTTGCGAACCTTTCGCGAAAATTATATCCAAAAGCATGAAGTGGTGCTAGGCAAAGACCGGTCGAACATGACGTTTTATCCTATCGGTAAAAATTACCAGGTAGTGGCCCATTTTAAAAAAGCGGAAAACAGCCAGTGGCTTTCGTTTCCAACCTCCGGCAAGATCAACAAGGTGTACAAAGTTTATGGAACACTTTCCTTTATGTTGAACGGACAAACTTTGCAATTGCATGTTTACCAGTCGCAGGACCTTTTGAAGCGGGAAGAATACCGCAACTATCTTTTTTTGCCTTTTACCGATGCTACCAATGCGGACGAAACCTACGAAGGCGGCCGCTATATGGATCTGACTACAGCCGATATTCAAAACAATACTGTGCTGCTTGATTTCAACAAAGCCTATAATCCGTATTGCGCCTATGTGAGCGGCAAATACAACTGTCCCATTCCGCCAAAAGAAAACGCCTTACCCATCGCTCTGCAAGCCGGCGAAAAAGCGTATCGGGATTCTCACTAACGCTTATTGAAACGTTTTGCGCAGGCCTTCCGAGAACGTAAGTGGTTGAAAATCCAAGTCACGTTTGGCCTTGGAAATATCAAATCCGGTTTTGGGTGGCCGTGCTGCCTGCTGGTCAAACTCTTCTGCTTTCACGGCTGTAATTAACGAAGTATCAAGATGGAGAAAATGAGCCGTTTCCACAGCCACATCATAAGGTGTTCGCAGGTCCTCACCGGAAAGATGATACGTGCCGCCAGCCCTTTTTTCAATGATGGATACAATGCCTGCTGCCAGGTCTTCAATATAGGTAGGCGTTCGCCACTGGTCGTCAAATATCTTCAGCCGGCGTCCTTCCCGTAACGCTTTCGCCGTATTGGTCACAATGTTCTCTCTTCCTGAAAAAGTTTTACCATAGGCCAACACCGTCCGCACAAGGCTCCAGGAAAACGGGTATTTCGCTACCTCGTCTTCTGCCAGTAATTTCGTTTGTCCGTAATAGTTAACCGGCCCCCGTTCATCCTCTTCGTTGTAAAAACCCTTTTCGCCGCTAAAGACAAAATCCGTGGACATAAAAATAAAATGGGACCTGAAGTCAGCTGCGGCTTCCAGCAGGTTGATGGTTCCGGTTACGTTGGATAGAAATGCTGCTTCCCTGTTCAACTCACATTCATCCGGCTTGGAAATGGCACCGCAATGCACCACCACATCCGGTTTAAATGGAGCAAAAACGGTGGCAACGTTTTCTTTGTTTGTAAAATCAAGTTGCCGGTATGTAAAATTTGTATCACGAAAAGGAATCCGGCTCTCTCCTTTCCCCGTGGCCACAACTCTGTGACCTTTTTGTAAAAGCTACTGCACCAGATAATAGCCTAAAAATCCGTTGGCACCAGTTACCAGTATTGTCGCCATCAATCCAGGCTTTTTCTTACTTCTTCTATCACTTTTCCAATAGTGGCGTTTGGCATTTGTATCTGCAACAGGGCGGCTACCGTAGGAGCTATATCGGTCATGTAAACCTCGCGGTTGCTTTGTCCCTGTTTAATGCTCCAACCATACCAGAGTAAGGGAATGTGCGAATCGTACGGATTCCAGGAGCCATGTGTTGTGCCCCTGCTGCCCCCTTCAAACCACTGCGGACGGTAAACAAACTGCACATCGCCGCTATATTTTTGATGGTAGCCATTTACCACCATCATCTCCACCTGTTTGGGCAAACCGGCGGCAGGAATATTTTCCAGGTCCAGGGCTTTTTCAACACCGGGCAGCGTCAGCAGAATATCAATCACCTGGCGTTTCACCAAATTCCTGTCCAGGTTTTTTGCCTGCAAGGTTTCACGATTCAAGAACACCTGGTAATTGATGATGGATTGAATATAGACACCCTGTCCATGAATTTTTACCAGTGCCTCGTTGAGTGACCGTTGCATCGCTGTAGAATTGGACAAACCCGCAGGCAATTTGTTTTCCCATGCAAAACCCGGCACATGCGCAACGGCATGATCGGCGGTTAAGAAAAGCAGGTATTGTCCCTCACCCAGTTTCGTATCCAGATAGGAAAGAAAATCAGCCATGTCCTTGTCCAGGCGCAGGTACATATCTTCCACTTCAATGGAGTTAGGGCCAAAGGTGTGACCGATATAATCCGGTGATGAAAAACTAACAGCCAGGAAATCCGTAATGCCACGGCCGCCAAGGCTCTCGCCTTCGATGGCCGCCTTTGCCGCATCAAAGGTGAACGTATTGCCGTAAGGTGAAACACGGAAGGCCGCACTGCGGGCACCTTTTATGGTATCGGTGCGATGTTCAAACGTATTGTCTTCACCCGGGATGGCGCCTTCGTAAGGTTTGGCGTCGGCTGTACTTTGCACATAGGTTTCAATCGGGTAAAGGGTTTTCCAGCTTTTGGCCATGTAACTTTCAGGAAGCTTTTTGGCGTTCAATTGCGTCATCCATTTGGGGAGACTTTGCATGTAATACGTACTGCTGATCCAGCCGCCGGAAGCATCGTCGAACCAGTACGCCGCATTGGCAGCATGGCCTGCAGGAAGAATGGCGCCACGGTCCTTCAGCGCAATGCCAATGGTTTTGCTGCGAAAGTTGGTGCTCAGTCGCAATTCGTCAGTAATGGTATTGGCGATCATGTTGCGTGGCGACATTTCGCCGGCTGCTGATGAAGAACCAACCGTTTTCACGGTGCTGTCATCGGTGCAATACACATATTGATTGGTATACCGGTTGAACCAGTTGTTGCCAAGAATGCCGTTAAGCGAAGGCACACTTCCGGTGTACACGCTGGCATGGCCGGCCGCCGTATAGGTTGGCGTAAACGGCATAAAAGTATTCTCGCAGCTAAATCCCTCTCCCAGCAAACGTTTAAAACCACCCTCGCCGTAGCGCTCCTGAAAGCGGTAGAGGTAATCCCATCGCATCTGGTCAACCATGATGCCCACAACCAGTTTCGGCTTGGTTGGTTTTACAGGCGTCTGCGCCTGCACAAAGGATACGATCACTAAAAGAAAAGCAGTTATACTCTTTTTCATTCTTTAGATTTACCTGACAAAAATACTGGCTGCACCAGATGAACCTTCACGAATTCTTTTTTAGAAACAAGGGATATGAAAAAGTACTTATTTTTTTCGTTGCTTCTCTTATGCAAGAATGCATTTGCACAAAAAGGGTTGGCTGAAATGATTGCCGCAGAAAAAAGTTTTGCAATGTATTCGGTTTTGCATGGCACCAAAGAAGCATTCTTACAATTTGCTGACAGCAACTCCATCATGTTCAGCAGAGGTGAACCCGTGAATGGCTTCCAGCTTTGGCGGGACCGTGAAAATAAGCCTGGTGTGCTCAACTGGCGGCCACGGTATGCTGAGATTGCAGCCTCCGGCGATTTTGGTTACACCTGCGGACCCTGGACCTTTCAGCCATCCACAACCGAAGATCCCGTGATAGCAAACGGTTATTTTTTCACCGTTTGGCAAAAGAAGGCGTCCGGTGAGTGGAAGTTCTTATTTGATGTCGGAACCGATACCGGTCCTAAACAGGATGACAGCGCCGTGATAACCCAGCAAGTGGAAACCCGCAGAGGGGTAGAAATTACCATGCTGGAAGCAGAAGCGGATTTTATCCGGCTGTTCAAAATGGATTCAGCAAGGGCCTACCAGCTTTTTTTCTCCGAAACATCGCTCCAGGCCCGGGAAGGAACAGGACTTATGCAAACTGCAAAACAAGAACCGGCAACCAACCGGGAAACAGAAGGCCAAACTTTATTTTCGGCCCTCGGTAATGGCATTGCCGCCAGTGGCGACCTTGGTTATGTTTATGGCACGGCGCTTCTCAACGGGAAAAAAGATGCCTACCTGCGCATCTGGCGCCACGAACCCAAAGGCTGGAAAATTGCCCTTCAATTGATTCGCTGATCCTTTCTGGCCTTATTTTCAGTGCCATCCCACCGTCATTTTAGCGCCATTAAACCGGCACGGCAGGCCCTTTCAGCCCGATTTCCCTATTTTTGCGGCAATTTTCTGAACCGTAAGATCGTTTGAAACAGGATTTACAGGATCGTAGAAGTTTCATATAACATTTACTTTCCACCGAATCGTTCGTGTAAATGAGAAATCCTGGCTATCCAAACAGGTTTTCGTATCCTGGTTCGGACAACATTAACCAATAACTAAAATGTATTTGTAACAGATTTGGCGTTCTGCATAACAATACAAAACGTCAAACCTCAAACCTCTAACAAACTATGGCAGACATTTTTGAACGTCTCGTGAAAAACTACGGCCCACTGGGTCAGCACCGTGAAAGAGCGTATGGTTATTTTGCTTTCCCCAAGCTGGAAGGTGAAATTGGAAACCGCATGAAATTCCGTGGAAAAGAAGTGATTGTATGGAGCCTGAACAACTACCTAGGCCTGGCCAATCACCCCGACATTCGCAAGGCCGACCGCGATGGCGCCGAGCAATACGGACTGGCATACCCCATGGGTGCCCGCATGATGAGCGGGAACAGTAATTATCACGAGCAACTGGAAAGAGAGCTGGCCGAATTTGAAGGAAAAGAAGATGCCTGTTTGCTGAACTACGGCTACCAGGGTATGGTGAGCATTATTGATGTGCTCTGCAGCCGCCACGATGTAATTGTGTACGATGCCGAAAGCCATGCCTGTATCATTGACGGTGTGCGCCTGCATCCCGGACAGCGCTATGTTTTCAAGCATAACGACCTCGAAGATTTTGAAAAGCAAATGCAGCGTGCCACGGCTGTGATTGAAAAGCAAGGTGCCGGTGGTATTCTTGTGATCACTGAAGGCGTGTTTGGCATGGCCGGCGACCAGGGTAAACTGAAAGAAATTCTTGCCCTGAAAGACAAATACAACTTCCGCATCCTGGTGGACGATGCCCACGGTTTTGGTACGCTGGGTACTACCGGTGCCGGTGCTGGTGAAGCGCAGGGTGTGCAGGACCAGATTGATCTGTACTTTTCTACGTTTGCCAAATCAATGGCATCCATTGGTGCCTTTGTGGCCGGCGATCGCAAGATCATTGATTATATCCGCTGGAACATCCGCAGCCAGATTTTTGCCAAGAGCCTTCCGATGCCGATTACACTCGGTAACCTGAAGCGCCTGGAAATGCTGCGCAACCTGCCCGAAATGCGGGAAAAACTTTGGAACAATGCCTTGAAACTGCAGGCCGGTTTGAAAGAGCGTGGCTTTGACATTGGAAACACCGATACCATGGTTACGCCGGTGTACATGAAAGGTGGCGTGGAAGAAGCTACGGCAATGGTAATGGACCTGCGTGAGAACTACGGTGTGTTCGCTTCGGTTGTAGTGTATCCTGTGATTCCGAAAGGACACATTATCTATCGCCTGATTCCAACCGCGGCGCATACCGACCAGGATATTGAAGATACCCTGAAAGCCTTTAGCGAAACAAAAGCCAAGCTGGATGCGGGTGCTTACAAAGTGGAAGTGATTCCGGATATGGCCGAAGCCAGATAAGATAAAAGTTTATCGTACAAAAAACGCCATCGGTTTCGATGGCGTTTTTTTTAGACTAAGCAGAAGTACTACTAGTTAGCGTCTGTTGCGTCGCACTCTTGTACGGTCAGGAATTCTATTCAGCAAGGCTTACAGCCATGCCTTAACTACCCCTGTTCGCACCCGTTGAACGCACTTTCTTTGTCACATTTGGCGTTTTGGAAGAGGCCGACTTAAT
This sequence comes from Flavisolibacter longurius, assembly GCA_014163555.1. Taxonomy (GTDB): domain Bacteria; phylum Bacteroidota; class Bacteroidia; order Chitinophagales; family Chitinophagaceae; genus Flavisolibacter. The sequence continues at coordinate 127,335 of JACJGO010000004.1, read as the reverse complement.
AAACTTTGAATTATTGCCAGCCGCGTTTTTATTGGCGCCCTGCTGCTTTGAATTGGATTTCTTGTTGTTGTTATTTAAGATCGACATATTGACTATTTTGTTTGCATAAATATACCATTGATTGCGTTAGCAGAAAATTCCACTGCTGAAATTCATCCCTGAAGCGGTCTTTGTTTTCGGATAACTTTAGCCCATGATGAAAATTTTGTTCCTTCTCTTTGTATGCATAGCCACAGCAGGTTTTGCCCAAACCGATAGTTTTTATCTTCTAAAACCGGACCGTGTTTTTGATGGTGAAGCGATGCATACCGACTGGGTTGTGCTCGTACACGGCAACAAAATAGAAGCCGCAGGTAGCATGACTTTTAAGCTGCCGGCCAATACTCGTGTTATCGAGCTAAAAGGCACCACGCTCCTGCCGGGCCTGATCGAAGGCCATTCACATCTTTTTCTCCATCCTTACAACGAAACCTCCTGGAATGACCAGGTACTGCGGGAAAGCCGTGCCGAACGCACTGTCAGGGCCGTCAACCATGCAAAGGCAACACTGCTGGCCGGATTTACTACCATTCGTGACCTTGGCACCGAAGGTGCTGCCTATGATGATGTGGGATTGAAAAAGAGTATTGAAAAAGGGATCATACCCGGACCACGCATGATTGTGGCCACCCGGACCATCGTGGCAAAGGGCAGTTATGGACCCAACTTTGGCAATCCTGACCTTGACCTGCCACAAGGCGCAGAAGAAGCAGCCGGACTGGAAGAACTGACAAGCGCCATTCGGGCCCAAATGGGCAAGGGCGCAGATGTGATAAAAATATATGCTGATTACCGGTACGGACCTAACGGTGAGGCCAGACCGTCGTTTACTACTGAAGAATGGCAACGGATTATGGCAACAGCAAATGCCGGCGGCCGCAAAGTAGTAGCGCATGCTTCCACCAAAGAAGGTATGCGGCTCGCCACGCTGGCCGGTGTTTCCACAATCGAACATGGGGATGAAGGTGACGAAGAAATCTTTCGGCTGATGAAAGAAAAAGGGGTTGCGTTTTGTCCTACGCTGGCTGCCGGTGATGCCATTGCGCAATACGGTGGCTGGAAAAAAGGTGACGGTACTGAACCAGCCCGCATCACCGCAAAAAAGAAAAGTTTTGGGGCAGCGGTAAAAACCGGTGTCACCATCAGCATGGGTGGCGATGTGGGTGTTTTCACCCACGGGGATAATTGGAGAGAAATGAACCTGATGGTAGAATACGGCATGAAGCCGGTTGCTGTTCTGAGATCAGCTACTTCAGTAAATGCCGATGTTTTTGGTTATGCAGACAGGATCGGAAGAATAAAAAAAGGTCTGCTAGCCGATATCATTGCGGTGCAAGACGATCCAACCACAAACATCAATGCCATTCGCAACCTCAGTTTTGTCATGAAAGACGGAAAAATTTACGTCTACAAATAAAGACAAGGCACTAACAAACCTGGACCACTTCCATATGCAGCAAAGCGCCCAGCTTTTTTAGTTTAGAAGCAATGTGACCGATACCAACGGCGCAATGATGAGCCGGGCCATGACTGTTCCAGGCAGTGACAAAAGCTCTCGCCCCTATTGGGAAACGATACCGGCTGTTGGTGTTTCCGATCTCCAGAATAGGTCCCGGTACAGATTCGGCTTCCGCAATGAGCAACATGAGTTTTCCTCCTTTTTCAGCTACAGAAAGAAGCGTTACCGGTCCGTTTTTCACGGACATTTCTACCGACAATCCCCTGCCTACTTTACCGTGATAAACACCCAGGGGTCGCACTTTTGTTTTGCCTTCCGCAATGGCAATATGACCAGGACCGTCATGCCCCATCAGAACAATATCTTCATCAAAGTCCATGGCATAAAACTCAGTAAAGGAACCGCCTGCACCAAAGCTGTCCATTATCTTCATGGCCTGTGCATTTTTGATCTCGTACTCACCGGCAATCGGAATGCCTCTAGCGGTTAAAAGAGAATTGCCGAGAATAATGGAGGAAATGGTTTCCTCATTGTCTGCATTTCCGGTGCCGCTGTAATAGTAGGCCATTGAGCCCAGTCCATAACGATCGACCAATTGATCCAGTGCCACGGATGTTTTGGCGGCTTTTTCCAGCTCGTCTTGGGCACAATCCTTTTGCACATCAAACGATGTAAAAAAATCATTGACCCGAGCCCTTATTTGTTCTGCTGTTACTTCCTTTCGCAAAGCGGCCAATTCATCTACTTCCAGCAATTGAATATGGCCGCCAAACTGTGCATACTGCAGGGTAAGATCGCTGTAGATGTCTAGCATGCCGCTGTAATAATGCCCCATACAACCCAGCCGGTTGTTTGCCATACTACACATCACGGCGGCCGCTTCCACCCACTCCTCGAACTCTTTCCAACATGCATCTTCTTTATTCAACAGACCTGTTACCTGGAAAAAGGGAATACCCACCCGCTTAAAAACATTGGCGATCTCAGGAACGGCGCAGGGTGAACAATGCGCCAGCCACTCGCCTGTCATCTTTCCCCGATCAGCCGTCTTGTTGAAAGCAGCATAATCAATCGAAGAAACAGGCGACAGATTTAAGATAATCACTGGCACTTTTGCCCGCTGTACCACCGGCAGTACGGTTGCCGACAAAGCATACGTAGTCACATACAAAAAGATGATGTCAACATCCTGTTGCCGGAATTCTTTTCCGGCCCGAAAAGCCTTTTCGGCTGTATCAACCAAACCAAGGTTAATAACGGATGGATGCATGGCTTGCAACCGGTTGGCTACGATTTGCAGATAGGATTCCAGCCTTTCTTTTAAGCCATCAAATTGCGGCCAGTAGGTATCGAGGCCGACGCCAAAAAGCCCGATTGTTAAGGGAGATGCTTTCATTGTTTTCAAGTTGAATGCGCAGCAACTGTGGTAATGGTTTCAATTCTCATCACGCTTGATATGCGTTAAAAACTATTTCTGCAACAGGAATGTACCTAAAAATGAAATCACATAAAAAAGGAGCTTACAAAGCTCCTTTTAAAATTCTTACTTGTATAATTACGAAAGTCTTATAAAACACCCTTGGTACTGGGCAAATAATTCTTTAACGGGTCTTTTTTCACGGCCATTTTGATAGCTTTTGCAAAGGCTTTGAAAATCGCTTCAATTTTATGATGCTCGTTTTCTCCCCTGCATTCGATGTTCAGGTTACATTTTGCCGCATCAGAGAAAGATTTAAAAAAGTGAAAGAACATCTCCGTCGGCATATCGCCAACTTTTTCCCGGCTGAAAGATGTATTCCAGACAATCCAGTTTCGTCCCCCAAAATCGATCAGCACTTTGGCTTCGGCTTCATCCATCGGCAGGGCAAACCCGTACCGCTCGATTCCGCGTTTGTCACCCAGGGCTTTGGCGATGGCTTCGCCCAACGCAATACCTGTGTCTTCAATTGTATGGTGTTCGTCAATGTGCAGGTCTCCCTTCGCCTCAATGCGAAGATCGATTAATCCGTGGCGGGCAATCTGATCGAGCATGTGATCGAAAAAGCCCAAACCTGTATGGATAGACGCCTTCCCGCTGCCGTCCAGGTTCAGTTCGATGGTGATCTCCGTTTCCGAGGTTTTACGGGTATGCACTACCGTTCTTTCTTCCTTTTTCAGGAATTCGTAAACTTCTTTCCAGTCCGTTGTGGCCAGCGCAACCACCTGTTCCAGTTCTTCCGGCTTATTGTTGATCTCCGCGCCGCCTAAATCAGGATTGTTTTTAATCCAGATAGCCTTGCAACCTAAGTTCTTTGCCAGTTGCACATCGGTAATCCGATCGCCAATGACGTAGGAATTTGGTATATCATAGTCCTTATTATTCAGGTAGGCTTTGAACATGCCAATCCCCGGTTTCCGGGTGTCCAGTCCATCTTCGGGATAACTGCGGTCAATGAGTTCTTCTTTAAAGGTTATACCCTCACCCTTGAAGGTATTGATCACCAGGTTATGGGCCGGCCAAAACTGTTCTTCCGTAAATGTTGGCGTACCCAGTCCATCCTGGTTAGACACCAAGATAAATTCATAATCCAGCTCTTCATAAATCTTTCCCAGGTACTTCAACGCCCCTGGATAAAAAGTCACTTTCTCCAACGAATCGATCTGGTACAAGGGCGGGAATTCATTGATCATCGTACCATCCCTGTCAATAAACAAACATTTCTTCACAGCGTATTATTTAGTTTTTGCTCTGAGTGCTTTTACTTCAGCCGGCGCTACACGGCTGGCTTTGTTGCCAAAGCTGTTACGTATATACGTAATCACATCGGCAATCTGCTGATCGGTGAGGTGAGCCATCGGTGGCATGGAATTGTGAAAGGTTTCTCCATCAATTTCCACCTTTCCTTTTGAGCCCATCAACACCTGTTCAATCAACACGTTTTTTGGACCCAACACCCAGTCATTTTGAATCAGCGGCGGGTTTAAATTGGGCACGCCGGAACCATCGGCCTGGTGACAGGAAAGGCAAAACGTTGTGTACACGGTCTTCCCATTGCCAATAGACTGTTGCAGGCTGGCAGTGGTAGCTGTCCCAGGTATCTTCTGAACTTTTTTCGTTTGTGCTACAGCAAAAAAGGGCAGCAGCAAAAACAGCAATACAAGAGCTTTCATCCTCATTTTATTTCGCGGCATAACTGATTTTCCAAACATTTCCTTTTACATCATCCGAAACATACAACGATCCATCCGGACCTTGTGCCAGGCCACAGGGACGGTACACGGCCTGCCGTGGTGCGGTGATGGCTTCACTGCCGGCAAAACCGTTGGCAAATACTTCCCATTTACCGGATGGTTTGCCATCTTTAAACGGTACAAACGCAACAAAGAATCCCTGCTGATTTAAGGGTGTACGGTTCCACGAACCATGGAAAGCCACAAAAGCACCGTTTTGGTATTTTTCAGGAAACTGGTTGCCAGTATAAAACAGCAATGCATTTGGTGCGAGGTGACCAGGGAAAGCCACTACCGGTTGCTTTACATCGGCACAACGGCCCACTGTTTTGCCATCGCCGCCGTATTCAGGATTGAGTACATTTTTGCCTTCAAACTGGTTGTAAAAGCAATAGGGCCAGCCAAAATTATCACCGGCTTTGGTGACTTCCACCATTACTTCCGAAGGCAATTCCACCGCTACCGAATCGGGAAAAAGTTTATAATCCTGCAAGCCATCGCGGCCATGCTGCATGGCAAATAAGGTGTTGGTGGCAGTGTTCCAATCAAGTCCGACCACGTTGCGCAAACCCGTTGCATAACGGACGCCTTCGGCATAGGATTGATTCAGTTTATCCGCCTTGAACTGCCAGATCCCGCCGGTGGTTTCCAGCAGCGGGCAAGGATCCTGTCCGGGTTCGCCGGTTGCCCTGTCCTTTTCCTGGCAAACGTTTGACGGCGCTCCGATGTTCACATACAAATTCCCGTTATTGTCCAGTGTTATGGATTTGGACGCATGTTGCCTGCGGTCTACTAAACCTGTAACAATCGTTTCACGACTGGCCGTATCCACATTGGCACCGTTGAATTTATACCGGTACACCTCACTGTTCGACGAAGCATAGAGATAACCATTTTTGATAGCGATGCCTGTACCAATGTAGGTCCCGAACCCGGTAGTATCATCTATTCGGCCATCGCCGTTTTTATCGCTCAGGCGAATGATGCCTTTGCCGCCTTTCAGGCGTTCGAGTTTAATGTAGATATCACCATTGCTGTTTACAGCAAGGTGCCGGGCCCTGCCAAGGTCTTTGGCTACAACGGCAGTGCGAAAGCCGGCAGGAAGGGTGATAGTCACCTCTTTTGCAGTTTGTGCAATAGCGGCTGAAGAAAAGGTTGCGGCAAGTGCCAGCGTCAGAAATTTTTTCATTTGTGGTTGTATCATTGAAAGAGCGACTAAAATACGTTAGTCCTGTTTATAATTTTTCAGCGCCTCCAGCAAGGCTGCATTTTCCCGTTCCGTACCAATGGTAATGCGTAAACAACCTTCGCAAAGCAGCACATTGTTGCGGTTACGGACAATGATGCCCCTTTCGCGAAGCCAGGCATAGATTGCATTGGCATCGGTTACTTTCACCAAAAGGAAGTTGGCGTCGGAAGGATAAACCTTTTGAACAGTAGGTGTTGCCACCAGGTCTTTTACCATTTGGTCCCGAAGCTTTACGGTTTCGGTGATCATGGTGTTGACATCCTGCAAATTGTCCAGCGCCTTTAGCACCAGCTCCTGCGTGGCCTGGTTGATGTTGTAGGGAGGCTTGATCTTGTTCAGTACCTCTACAATTTCTTTCGACGCATAAATCATTCCCAAACGCAGGGCCGCCAGCCCCCAGGCTTTGGAGAATGTTTGCATCACCACCAGGTTGGGATAGTCTTTCAACTCGGTAAGAAACGAACGGCTGCGGCTGTAATTGATATAAGCTTCATCCACCACTACAATGCCGTCAAAATTGTTCAGCACCATTTCAATGTCTTCGCGGTCAAGACTGTTGCCGGTTGGGTTGTTGGGCGAACAGAAAAAAATGACCTTGGTGTCCCCGTCCACCGCTTCTTCCAATGCTTCCAGGTTGAGCTGATAGGTTGGTGTCAGTGGCACTTCTTTTACCGGAACATCATTGATGTGGGCATACACTTCATACATGCCATAGGTTGGCGGACAAATGATAATGTTATCCCGCTGCGGATCGCAAAAAGCACGGATCAGGAGGTCGATGCATTCATCACTCCCATTGCCCAGGAGCATATTTTCAGCATCCACCATTTTAATGGCGGCAAGCTTTTTTTTCACTTCCCATTGCAGCGGATCGGGATAACGGTTATACCACTTCGTTAGTGGCGACCCAAAGCTGTTTTCGTTGGCGTCCAGGTAAACACTGGCACGCCCACTGAACTCGCTACGGGCAGAGGAATAAGGTTTAAGGTTTTTGATATTCTCCCTGATGAGATTATGTAAATTGAAACTCATTTTTATGTACTTAGCTTTTGTGGTACTAATAAACGGCGGTTGCGTCGCACTCTTGTACGGCAACAATTCTATTCACCTGTTATGCGAACTTTTACAGCGTTAGCATGCGCCTCCAGCCCTTCCGCTTCCGCCATTTGAATCACGGTTTCCGCAATGTTCTGCAAGCCTTCTGCCGATAGTTTCTGATAAGTGATCTTCTTGACATAGCTATCCACACTCACGCCGCTATAGGCCCGTGCAAAACCATTGGTTGGCAGGGTATGATTGGTGCCGCTGGCATAATCGCCTACACTTTCAGGCGAGTAATTGCCAATGAAAACCGAACCGGCATTGGTGATTCGTTCTGCTAAAACATCCGCATCGGCACAACTGATGATTAGGTGTTCAGCAGCGTATTCATTTACCAGTTCAACTCCCTCATCCCAGTTTTGTACCACGATGGCCTTGCTGTTGTCCAGTGCTTTTTGTGCCATCTCCTTTCGAGGAAGAAGCGCCAATTGTTTCTCTAATTCCGCTTGTACATCACGAATAACTTTTTCGTCATTGCTCACCAGCAGCACCTGGCTATCAGCACCGTGTTCTGCCTGCGACAACAAATCAGCCGCAACAAAAGCAGCATTGGCGGTTTCATCAGCCATCACACAAACTTCGCTGGGACCCGCCGGCATGTCGATGGCAATGCCCTGCATTTGTACCAGTTGCTTGGCTGCGGTTACATATTGGTTACCCGGACCAAAAATTTTATACACAGCCGGAATGCTTTCCGTTCCATAGGCCATTGCCGCAATGGCTTGTGCACCGCCGATGCGGAAGATTTTCGTAATGCCCGTTAGCTGCGCTGCATACAAAATTGCCGGGTGCAGACGGCCTTCTTTATCACAGGGTGAGCAAAGAATGATCTCTTTGCAGCCAGCAAGTTTTGCCGGTACGGCCAGCATCAACACCGTAGAAAAAAGTGGTGCGGTTCCTCCCGGAATGTAAAGCCCGACTTTTTCAATGCCAACACTTTTTCGCCAGCACTGAACGCCTTGCATGGTTTCGATGATTTCCGTTGTTCCCAACTGTGGCTGGTGAAAGGTTTCGATATTTTTTTTGGCCTGCTGAATAGCGGCTTTTAAACCTTCTGACAGTCGGCTGGCTGCACTGTTGATCTCTTCTTCAGAAACCCGCAGGCTATCAAGTGTAACTCCGGTGAACCGCTTTGTCAATTCCCGTATAGCGTTATCACCTCTCTCCTTCACGTCCGCCAAAATCTCCTGCACCGATTGCAACACAGCCGAATTATCGGCATAGGGCCGTTGCAAAATCTGCTTCCATTCCTTCCTTTCTGGATTGATTTTTACTTGCATCGCTTTTCGGTTACTTTATTCGCAAATCCGCAATTCTGCTTATCCGCACATTAAATGATCATCTTCTCAATCGGTACTACTAAAATTCCTTGCGCACCGGCATTGCGCAGGGCTTCAATCTTTTCCCAGAACTCATCTTCCGGCAGTACACTGTGTACGGAACTCCAGTCGCTGTCGGCCAGCGGCAATACCGTAGGACTTTTCATACCGGGTAATAACCGGATGATCTCCTGCAACGAACTGTTGGGTGCGTTCAGCAGTACATATTTATTGTTCTTTGCCTTGTTAACGGCACGAATGCGGAAGAGGATCTGGTCAAGGATTTTTTGCTGGTCGGCATTAAGATTTTTATTGCGCACCAATACCGCCTGACTTTTTAAAATGGTTTGCACTTCCTGCAGTCCGTTCATAAAAAGCGTGGAGCCGCTGCTGACCAGGTCACACACCGCATCGGCAAGACCAATGCCCGGCGCTAGTTCTACAGAACCGCTGATTTCATGAATCTCAGCCTGAATTCTGTTTTCATCCAGAAAACGCTGCGTCAACACCGGGTAGCTGGTAGCAATCTTTTTTCCCTGTAAAAATGCAGGGGATGTGTACGCATCGGTTTTGTTTACGGCAATGGAAAGACGGCATTTGCCAAAACCCAGGTATTCCACAATCTCGGCTTCCTTGTCTTTTTCAAACAACACATTTTCGCCCACAATGCCGATATGCGCTACGCCATCTTCTACATACTGCGGAATATCATCGTCGCGCAAAAAATAAACTTCCAGCGGAAAATTTTCAGCCAGTGACCGCAACTGGTTGCTGCCGCTTTTTACAGCGATGCCGCATAAATTGAGCAGTTTGATGCTGTCTTCGTGCAGCCTGCCGGATTTTTGAATGGCTAATTTCAAATTCATACGAAAAAAATAAAAGGCCTACCGTTGGGTAAGCCTTTGTTTATAAGATGACAGATCACATCACAGCTTACCCGTTAGGCAGTGCATGATGATGGATATGTACGTTTTTATTCATTGAGCCGCAAAAATAAGCGGGGGAACTATTGCGAGCAAAAGTTTTTCCGGAAAATGTCGAACAGAGGCCCAAATGCAAAGGTTAAAACACAAAACAGGCTTTTCAATCAGGCTTTTTTGCGCTTGATTTCTCCCTGCAGGCGTTTGACTTTCACTATTTTCGGTAATGCGAAAACTTCTTCTTGTCACACTCCTCTTTTTTGCTTCGTTTTCCGGTTTTGCTGCCATTGTTGATACGGTATCCATTTTCAGCACAAGCATGAACAAGGCCCGCAACTGTGTTGTGATCACGCCGGGCACCACAAAAAAAACGGATAAGAAATTTCCAACCGTTTACCTTCTGCACGGCTTTAGTGGCAACTACAGCAACTGGGTACGAAGGGTTCCCAGCTTAACTCGTTATGCCGATGAATTTGGATTGGTGATTGTTTGTCCCGACGGAGAATTCAGCAGTTGGTATTTTGACAGTCCGGTGGACAGCAGCATGCGGTATGAAACCTACATCGCCAAAGAAGTACCGCAATATATTGAAGCCAATTATCCCGTTATCAAAGACCGCAGGGCAAGAGCTATTACGGGGCTGAGCATGGGTGGCCATGGAGGGCTGTTCCTTGGCTTCCGGCATGCGGCTTTCTTTGGCGCCTGCGGCAGCATGAGTGGCGCCCTGACTATTGAGTATATCACCCGTGGCTATCATGTAGAAAGGCGGCTGGGTGATACGGCCAACAAGGAGCGTTACCGCGACTATTCCATCCTGAAACAAATGGAGCAGTATCCAAAAGACAGCATTGAAATCATCATTGATTGCGGCACCGAAGATTTTGTGGTGCAGATGAATCGCATGGCGCACCAAAAAATGCTGGAGCTAAAAATTCCGCACGAATATACCGAGCGGCCCGGCAAACACGACTGGGCCTATTGGGCAAAGGCTGTGCAATTTCAACTGCTTTTTTTCCGCAATTATTTTAACCGGAACTTTGCGGCCAACTAATTTTTACGCATGCAGGTTATTTTAGGTGGCGGTGGCGCCATAGGAACAGCGCTCGCCAGGGAGTTGAAAACATACACCCATAAAATACGGATCGTCAGCCGCACACCGGAAAAAGTCAATGAAGGCGATGAAACCGTTTCTGCCGATCTGCTGGACGAAACTGCCGTAAACAATGCGGTTGCCGGCGCCTCTGTTGTGTACCTGGTAGCGGGGCTTCCGTATAAACTTTCAGTGTGGCAGACGCAATGGCCGGTGGTCATGCAAAATGTAATTAGGGCCTGCAAGCAGCATGGCGCAAAGTTGGTTTTCTTCGACAATGTTTATCTCTATGATGAAAAGGCTGTTGGTCATTTAACCGAAACGTCGCCGGTGAATCCGTCTTCCCAAAAAGGCAAAGTAAGAGCCGCCATTGCACAACAATTGATGGATGAAGTAAAAAACGGGAATCTAACGGCAATGATTGTACGTGCCGCCGATTTTTACGGGCCGGGCATTAGCAACAGTGTGCTGCAGGAAACGGTGTACAAGCCATTTACCAAAGGAAAAACGGCCGTGTGGATGGGTAACCGCACAAAGATTCACTCGTTTACCTATACACCCGATGCGGCAAGAGCAACTGCTTTGCTGGGCAATACACCGGATGCTTACAACCAGGTTTGGCACCTGCCTACCAGCGATGAAAAACTGACTGGCAATGACTGGATCCTACTTTTTGCCGATACCATGCAGGTGAAACCAAAAGCAATGACCATTCCCAAATTCATGATCCGGGTGATGGGACTTTTTAACCCGCTGATGAAGGAAATGGTGGAGATGCTATACCAGAACGAACAGGATTATTTTTTCGACAGCACCAGGTTCCTAAAGCGTTTTCCGGAATTTACGGTAACGCCTTACAGCAAGGGGGTGAAAGAAGTTGTCGATGCAGGATTGTGAGAAGGTACTACAAGTGAGCTCAAAAAAATAAAAAGCCTGAAGCGACAAACTTCAGGCTTTTTGTTATCATCAGACCAAGGTATTAACCCGTTCTTCCGTCCCGAACTTTGATTTTCTTTTTCCCGGAATTTTTCTTTTCATACTCCAGCACTTCTTTGGGCTTTACTTTGGGTTTTGGCTCTGCTTCTTTCTTGGCCACGGTTTGTGTACCGTCGGCTGCCACCGTGGCTACATCAATCTCCTCTTCGTCATCATCTTTTTTGAGCTTGTCGAACAGCCACTGTTCGGTTTTTTCTACCCTTCCTGTACCCGGGTCATAAAAACGCCAGAACCCGTGTTTTACCGAAGGGCTTTCCACTTTTACAATCTCGTAGCGAATCACTTTATTGGGGTTGTTCGGGTCCGTTACCGGTATGGTGTCATATGGACTATTCGGGTTAATGGCCCGCCAGCTTTCCACTCTTACCAAATCCTCCACGTTGTTATAATATTCGCAGCGGCCGTCTTTTTGTCCCCAGCGATAATTTTCCACTGCCAGCTTATCGCCCTGGGACGAATACCGTACCCAGCGGCCTTCTTTTTTATCGTTCACAAAAAAGCCTTCTTCTTCATAGCCCCTTTCGCCTCGGAGTTCCGGCACTTGCACTACCCAGGGACCTTGCTTGCGGCTCTGCATGTCCACACGATTCAGGGTATCGCCTTTCACACCAATGGTAAAGGTTTTCCATTGGGCATTGGCACCAAGGGAAAGCAAGAGGATAAAGGAAAAGATGTATCGCATAGTTTAGTATGTTTGACTCTTTACGAATAAACGAAAAAAGACTGCATTTATGCGAGCAAAACTACTTTATTGTTCCCTACTCGTTCCCTTTCTGTGCGTTAGTATTTTGTCAAATGCTCAGAGCAAAGCCACGCCGGCTGAAGACCGGATGAAAGTAACACAGCAACGGGCTGCACTGGAAAAAGCTTCCGTACTCAACAGTATTTCTTTCCGCAACATTGGTCCTACCGTTATGAGTGGCCGGGTGGTGGATCTTGATGTCAATCCTGATGATCCAACCGAGTTTTTTGCAGCATATGCTTCCGGCGGGGTTTGGTACACCCGCAACAATGGCCAGTCGTTTACACCGGTTTTCGACAGCATTGATGTGCTCACCATTGGCGACATTGCCGTGAACTGGAAAACGGGCACCATTTGGGTAGGCACCGGCGAAGTAAACAGCAGCCGTTCCTCCTATGCAGGCATGGGCGTTTACAAAAGCAACGATAAAGGCAAAACATGGAAATGGATTGGCCTGCCCGATTCGCACCATATCGGTAAAATTCAATTGCACCCTACGGATGAGAATACAGCCTGGGTGGCTGTACTCGGACGCCTATACTCTCCCAACAGCGAACGGGGTGTTTTTAAAACAACGGATGGCGGACAGACCTGGAAAAAGACGCTGTTTGTGGATGACAATACCGGTGCCGTAGACCTGGACATCAACCCGCAAAATCCGAACGAGGTTTACGCAGCCATGTGGTATCGTACCCGTCGTGCTTGGAACTTTGAAGCGGCCGGTAAAACCACCGGTATCTACAAAAGCACCGATGGCGGTAACACCTGGACAAACATAACCAAAGGCGCTGCCGGTTTTCCGCAGCATGAGCAGTTGGGAAGAATCGGCCTGGCTGTTTTTCCCAAAAACCCACAGATTGTTTATGCTATTGTTGACAACCAGAAAGACAAACCCGATACGGCCAAAAAAGATACGCTGGTGTATGCGCTGGCCGATCTGAACAATCTTACCAAAGAGCAGTTTGCACGGCTGGAAGAACGCAAGATTGATACGCTGTTGAAACGTTATCGCCTGCAGGGACGGTATTCGGCCAAACAATTGAAAGAACAGGTGGCAACAGGGCAGTTAAAAGCAACGGCTTTGTACGATTATCTCTACATCAACACCGGGTTTGAAGGAACACCAATTGGCATGGAGATTTATCGAAGTGATAACGGCGGCCAATCCTGGCGCAGAACGCATGAAAAAGATATTCCCGGTAACATGTCGTACGGCTATTATTTCGCCAAGGTGTATACCTCACCCTACAATCCCGATAAAGTATATGCCTTGGGACTGCTTTCTATTCTTTCCACCGATGGTGGTAAAACCTGGAAGAGCATGGACAAACCCAATGTACATGCCGATCATCATGCATTGTGGGTAAATCCGAAAAAAGATTCGCACCTGATCAATGGCAACGATGGTGGTGTGAACATTACTTACGACGAAGGGGAGAATTGGTTCCTGGCCAATTCGCCTTCGGTTGGACAATTTTATGCCATCACAGTGGATGATGCTAAACCTTACAATGTTTACGGTGGCTTGCAGGACAATGGCGTATGGTACGGCCCCTCCAACAACCGCGAATCGGCCGACTGGCATGCAGAAGGAGACTACAGTTTTAAACGCCTGATGGGTGGCGACGGCATGCAGGTGCAGGTAGACAAACGCGATAACCTGACAACCTACACCGGTTCGCAATTTGGAAGCTATGCCCGTATGAATCGCACACAACCCCGGCAAACGGCAAAAAGCATCAGGCCACGCCATTCCATGGGCGAAAAACCGTATCGCTTTAACTGGCAGTCGCCGATTGTGCTCTCCCCGCACAACCAGGATGTAGTGTATTTTGGCGGCGATAAATTTTTCCGCTCAATGAACCGTGGCGACAGCATGGTAAACATGGGTGACCTTACACGGGGTGATAAGGGCGGAAACGTTCCCTATGGCACCATCACAACTATATCTGAGTCTCCCCTTCGTTTTGGGCTGATTTATGCTGGCACTGATGACGGGAACATTCAGGCCACAAAAGATGGCGGTTACACCTGGACGTTAGTCAACAACAAACCGTCCAAAATGACGGATGCGCCGTTAACGTCAGGACTTTGGGTTAGCCGCGTTGTTGCCTCCCGCTACAAAGAACCCAGAGTGTATGCTACACTCAACGGCTATCGCTTTGATGATTTTGCCCCCTACCTCTATGTGAGTGAAGACTATGGCGCCACCTGGAAACCGCTTGGAAAGGACCTTCCGTTGGAACCCATCAATGTAGTGCGGGAAGATCCAAAGAATGAAAACATTCTGTACGTAGGAACGGATGGTGGGTTGTATGTTAGTTTTAACCGCGGCCAAAGTTTTATGCTTTGGAATGCCGGTATGCCCAAATCAGTACCGGTTCACGACATTGCCATCCAGGAACGCGAAAATGAGATTGTTCTGGGGACCCATGGCCGCAGCATTTACGTAGCCAAACTGGATGATGTGCAAGGGTTGCAAACCGATAAAGACTGGCTGAAGAAAAAAGAGGAGAAAAAGAAATCTGAAACGAAAAAATAAAGTAAAGAAGTAAATTGTTCATTGCATCCTGATAAAAGAGCCGTTCTGGTTAGAACGGCTCTTTTTGTGCGCAAAATATTGCTAAAACTTCCGGCCAATCCCTATGAAAAGCCCAATATTTCTCCTCTTTGACGCTATTTCTTCTGCTTTCCCGGCAATCCTCATTCTACCATTTCTTAACCGATTTTTCATAATTTAAAGTTGTATGTTTGTATAGATGACAAACAAAAACAATCATAGAAAACCTTCCTATGTGGCGCAACGCCTCATTGTGGACATGAGTGATTGTTACACTTGGTCTTTCCCGGAGTTTGTCCCCTTCTGCCCGCAACTTTACTACTTCTCTACGTTCAAGGCCTTTAAAACGATGGCCCAAGCCTAAACCTTTCAGAGAGGCTTGGGAAACTTTTGCTGTTTAGTTATTTACCCAATAATTAATCCTGTAAAATTTACTGTTATGCAACAAAATGTTGGCAGATCCCCGGTCTATAAACCCGTGATCCTGCTCCTGGTTTTGCTTTCAGCCATTGCGTTAAAATATGGCCTTACGTCTCATCCCGGCTGGTATAACCTGCTCTATGTAACGGTGCCGCTCCTGATTGCGGCAAACCTGTACCCGCTTGTGAAAGGGTGGAAACATCCAAGGCTGAAACGGCTGAAGCCATTTACCATCAACTCATGATTTATGGCAACCGTTTCCATGGCAGTGATGGCGGCAATTATCCTGTTGGGTAGCTGCCGCTTGTTGCTAACAATTTACCGGAAAGAAAAACGCAAGCGTATGAACCGTCTATTGCATCAATTTAGTGAACTAGGAACCCGTTATGACCTGACTTTCTCCAGCCAGGAAATTCTGCATGACCGCATTATTGGTTTGGATGGAATGAACAGGAAGATTCTGGTGACAAAGCGCACAGAAGATGGAAACTCCCATGCCGAATTGATAGCGCTGTCAGACGTTAAAAGCTGTTCCGTCATCAAGCAATACGGAACCATCAAAGGCGGCGAATTAAGGGCCAAAAAACTGGAAACCTACCTTGAGCTGATTACCCTGCACTTTGAGCGGGAAGGCAACCAGCCATCCATCGAGATACCGTTTTACCAACACAGGAAAAATGGTCTTCACGAACTGGAAAGACTTGAGAAAAAAGCAAGGCACTGGGAGATGTTGCTTTCGAAAATGATCCCTATGCCCGTAAAAAAAATTGCATAAATAATTATAAAAATGATTGGCAGTTCCTCAGAGCAATTTGGGGCTGCCTTAACCGTGTTAACAATGAACAAGAACAATACAACCATTCCTTTAAGCAGGTTTATTGTCGTGCTGTTGGGTATCATCAACGCAACGGTTGCTGCATTGGCCGTTTTGTTTGGCAGTGACCTTTTGTGGTGGCTTCTGCTCACGCTTCCATTGCTCCTGCTGGCGATACGGGATGCCCGTCAAACACAACATGCTATTTTGCGAAACTACCCGGTGGTAGGCCATCTGCGCTATCTTTTTGAAAAGATCCGGCCCGAGCTGCGGCAATATTTTTTTGAGGCCGACCTGGATGGGAAACCATTTAACCGGCGTCAACGCTCCATCGTTTACCAGCGGGCCAAAAACGAAAAACAAACCGTAGCCTTTGGTATGCAGGCCGACCCGTCTGTGCCCGGATACGAATGGGCAGCCCATTCCATTTATCCTGTCACATTGCAGGAAAAAGATCTGCGGGTTTGGATCGGCAACTCGCAATGCCTGCAACCCTATCATGCGAGCATTTATAACGTTGGCGCCATGAGTTACGGTGCCCTGAGCAAGACAGCTATCCGGTCGTTGAACGAAGGCGCCAGGCTGGGTGGCTTTGCGCACAACACCGGCGAAGGTGGCATCAGTGAATACCACCTGTACGGCGGCGATCTAATCTGGCAGATCGGCACCGGTTATTTTGGTTGCCGCGATGCAGATGGTCGATTCAGTTCAATGGCATTCCGGAAAAATGCGCTGCGGCCAGAGGTAAAAATGATTGAACTGAAATTGTCGCAGGGGGCAAAGCCCGGACATGGAGGCATTCTCCCTGCATCGAAAAATACGCCGGAGATTGCCGCCATCCGCATGGTGGTGCCCCAAACAACGGTGCACTCACCAACCCGCCACGCCGAATTTGACACACCGGAAGGCTTGGTAGAATTTATTCAGCTTTTCCGCGAATTGAGCAACGGCAAACCGGTGGGCTTTAAAATCTGTATCGGGGACAAGCAGGAGTTTATAGATATCTGCCATGCTATAACCAATACCGGCATTGTTCCCGATTTTATTACCGTGGATGGTGCGGAAGGTGGCACCGGTGCCGCGCCGCTCGAGTTTACCGACAGCCTGGGAATGCCTCTTTACGATGCGCTGGCTTTTGTCAAGCAAACCCTGGAAAGCTTTGCATTGAGCGACAGCATACGGATCATAGCCGCCGGCAAGATCATTACCGGCTTTGACATGCTGAAAGCATTTGCCTTGGGTGCTTCGGCCTGTTACAGTGCAAGGGGCATGATGATGGCACTGGGCTGCATCCAGGCCCTTGTTTGCGACAGCGGCCGGTGTCCGGTAGGCGTGGCTACGCAAAACCCTGCCCTGTACAAAGGACTGGACCCGGCGGACAAACGGGTACGGGTAGCCAATTTTCATGCAAAAACAATTGAAGCCACAAAAGAGATCATGGAAGCCTGTGGTTTCCGATCCATAGAAGACGTACAGCCAGATAAATTTTTCAGACGGGTGAATCAGTATGACACAAAAAGCTTCGACCAGATTTATTTCCCGCAGAAGAGCAGCGCTGTTAAAAATAAGTTTCAAACCATATTAAATTAACCAAATATGCAAAAGACCGCAATACAATTGACACTGTCGAAAAATGATTATGAAATCATCATGCTGTCGTTGAAAAGCAACAAGTGGAAAATGACCTGTAACCAGCATGATGCTGAAGAACTGGAAGCTGAATTGAAAAAAGCAAAAGTGGTGGAAGATGAGGAACTGCCGGACGACGTGGTGCGGCTGAACAGTTATGTAACCATCAAAGACGAAAAAGCTGACAAGATGATGGAGTTCATGGTGGTTACCCCTGAAAAAGCTGATATCAAGCAACGGAAAATATCCATTATGTCACCCTTAGGTGTTGCCCTTATCGGCTACCCGAAAGGCGAACAGGTAAGCTGGCAGGTACCGGCCGGAAGAAAAACCTTCACCATACTGGATGTGCGCCATTCCGTTGCTTCGTAAAGTCAGGAAAAAGGATAGATGATTTAGGTTGAATTTGGAAAAAGAAAAGCCGTTCCCTTGCGAACGGCTTTTCTTTTCAATCGAATTGACTAGTGATAAGGAATTAGAATATTGGGATATCCGATTCCTACAGGATTCGATTGTTTTGAACAATATCTAAATATCCCAATATCCAATATCAAAATATCTTAAACCGCTCAAAACAGGATCTCTCCAATGCCTCCCTGTCATCGGGATGGGAGATACCAATGAGAGCTCTTGCCCGCTGGCGCAGGTTCTTTCCGCACAAATAAGCAATACCGTATTCCGTTACCACGTAGTGCACATGCGCCCTAGTGGTGACCACACCGGCACCGGGTTTTAAGAATGGTACAATGCGGGCTACACCTTTCGCCGTGCGGGAAGGCAGGGCAATAATCGGTTTCCCGCCTTCGCTGAGGGCCGCACCCCGCATAAAGTCCATTTGTCCGCCTACACCCGAATATTGATAAGTACCGATCGAATCCGAAGCTACCTGTCCGGTGATATCAATTTCAATGGCGCTGTTGATGGCCACCATCTTGTTGTTGCGCCGGATGATATGCGGATCGTTTACATAATCAATATCCAGGAAATTGAACGCGGGGTTATCGTCAACATAATCATAGAGCCTTCGTGTTCCCAGGGCAAAACCGGTGACGGCTTTGTTGGGATGGATGCGTTTGTATTTATTGTTGATGATGTCCCTTTCAAAAAGATCCACAATACCGTCGCTACACATTTCGGTATGCACACCCAGGTCTTTGTGATTGGAAAGCGAACGGAGGACGGCGTCGGGTATGGAACCGATCCCCATTTGCAACGTGCTGCGGTCGTCGATCAGGCTGGCGATAAATTCACCAATCCGCAATTCATCGGGGCCTGTCTTTTCAACAAAACTGTTTTCATACAAGGGCTCATTGCATTCCACCATGGCATAAAAGCGACTGCTGTGAATCAAACCATCGCCATGGGTACGCGGCACATTCGGATTGACCTGTGCGATCACATACCTCGCCGTGTTCACCGCCGATCGGGCAATGTCAACCGAAACACCCAGGGAACAATAGCCATGTTGGTCAGGTGGTGATACCTGTACCAGGGCTACATCAATTGGCAGGATGCCTTGCGTAAAAAGATTGGGGATTTCGCTCAGGAAAACCGGCACATAGTCGGCACGCCCTTCCCGTACATCTTCTCGAATGGTTGCCGATACAAACAGAGAATTGATCTTAAAACTTTTCACATATTCGGGCTTGTCTACATGGATATCGCCATAAACAGAGATAAACACCAACTCGACATCCTTGAGCCGTGGCGCCTGCTTGGCCAACTCCCGCAAAAGGCAGGTTGGCGTTTGGGCACTGCCCTGAATAAACACACGGTTCCCGGATTGGATAATAGACAAGGCTTCTTCGGCGGATTTGTAAACAACAGGTATTTTCATGCGTAGTGTAAAGAAAACTAGCCTTTCATTCTTTATTCTTGAGCAGTGTTTTTAACCAGGTTGAGAGTTCTCAGGTTTAGCTTCATTTAACCTTGTTTTGATCAGGTTAATAGGATCAACGGTCTGATCCTTGCAGCCAGAGAAGAGAGCTTTTCCCAAATGAACGCTCAGGATCAGAACAGTTTGTGAAGCCACAACTTGTACTTTCGCTATGGTCGGATTTACCTTCGCACAGCAAAACAGGAATGGTATTCACAAATTGGTTGAGACTATTTGCAGGAGATGACACATGACGAACCAGACACTAAAGGAAGTACAGTATTTTTTTTATAGCCAGGCCTTTGCCGATGGCCTGCGTTCTACCGTTGCTATTCTTATCCCGGCCCTGGTGGGGTCTTATCTTGGCTATTTTCAAACTGGTCTTACTATTTCACTGGGTGCAATGGTTGTGAGTCTTACCGATTCGCCTGGACCAATTTTGAACAAGCGTAATGGCATGCTGATCGCCATGTCGCTGGCTTTTATTACAGCCATCCTAACTGCCTTTGCCCGCACTAGCCCACTGCTGATGGGCATAGAGGTGCTGCTGGTGACCTTCTTTTTTTCCATGTTTGTAGTGTACGGACAGCGGGCTACCGGTGTCGGAAACACGGCTTTACTGGTAATGATCCTGACCATGGATAACCCGGTTCAATCAGGCGACATCCTGCTCCATGCGAGCTATATTTTAGCAGGTGGACTGTTTTATTTTACGCTGAGTTTATTGCTTTACCGGATACTGCCTTACCGCAGTGCGCAGCGGGCATTGGGTGAGTGCATTCGTGAAGTGGCCAATTACCTTTCCATCCGCGCCGATTTTTACAATTGCAACACCGACCTGGAGACCGACTACAAGCGCATGGTTTCGCAGCAGATCGTGGTCAACGAAAAGCAGGACCTGGTACGGGAAGTGTTTTTCAAAACACGAAAGATTGTCAACGAATCCACTGATGCCAGTCGCAAACTGGTTTTCACGTTTGTGGAAACGGTTGACCTGTTTGAAGACATCACGGCATCTTACTACGATTATAAATCGCTGCGAAAAATCTATGGCGATTCGGGTGCCCTGAGCCTTATTCATGATACCTTGAAAAAGCTTGTCAACGAACTGCATGCCATCGGCATTGCCATTCAAACCAATACCTCGTTTGAAAGAGGCTTTGATTATGACAAAGAGATCAAAACCCTGAAAGCAAAGATCGATGCCATTACGTTGGCAGAAGGTATCAACAAAGTGGTCCTGATCAAGATAGTGGTCAATATCCGGAATCTTTTAGGAGGCATTATTTCCATTGAACAATATTTTACCTCCGGCATCAAACGCAAACGAAGCGGTGTTGATCATTCGCATTTCATCACACATCAACCCCTTGATCCAAAAATTTTTGCCAACAACCTGAATATTCAGTCAGCTGCTTTCCGGCATGCCATCCGCGTCAGTGCTGCCTGCGTAGTGGGCTATTTTATCATTCAACTGATGCCCTATGGCAATCACAGTTACTGGGTTTTGCTGACAATCGCTTTTATCATCAAACCAGCTTTTAGTTTAACTAAGCAACGCAATATTGAACGCATTATCGGCACTGTAATCGGCGCCGCCGTTGGCGTTGGCGTATTGTTGCTGGTGGAAAATAAAACCGCATTGTTCCTCATCATGGTTTTGTTCATGCTGTCAACTTACACCTTTATGCGCCTGAATTACCTGGCGATGGTGTTGAGTGTAACGCCGTATGTGTTTATTCTGTTTTCCTTTATCGGCAGCGAGTTCCGGGTGATTGCCTGGGAACGGGTTTTGGATACACTGATTGGCTGTGCCATTGCCTTTGCAGCCAGCTATTTTCTCTTCCCAAGCTGGGAGCGGGAACAACTGAAAAACCACATGCGGGATATTTTACAGGCCAACATGCTGTACCTGCAAAAGATCATCAAAGCACTGTCAGGTCATACCGTTAGCACCATCGAATACAAAGTAGCGCGGAAGGAAGTGTACCTGCATTCGGCCAACCTTTCTGCGGCGTTTCAGCGAATGCTGTCGGAACCGAAAAGCAAACAAAGCTCGCAATCACTGATGCAGCAGTTTGTCGTATTGAATCATATTTTCTTTTCCAATGTTGCCAACATTGGTACCACGCTTTTGACCAAAGACCGCAAGGGTTATCCTCCTGAACTTTTACACCTGTCGAAAAAGGTTTACAAAAAGCTGGATGAAGGCCGCAAAAAGTTTGGCGAAGCCGAAGAACTTCCGCTGCCGGAAGAAGAGGTAAAAGGAGAAACAAAACAGGCGGATGACGACGAGCTCTTAAAAGAACAACTGCAATTTATTCACCAGTTAAGCAAGGACATTACCAAAACAGCCGGCGAACTTATTGGAGAAACCACTGTAAAGCCAGTTCATATCCCTTCAGTCCAAGCCCAATAATGCTGCCTGCTGATTTTCCGGAAACATGTGAAAGCTTGCGGAATTCTTCCCGGGCATGCACATTGGAGATATGCACTTCCACCACCGGGGTTTTAATGGCAGCTATGGCATCGCCAATGGCAACAGAAGTATGGGTATAGCCACCGGGGTTCATGATAATGCCATCATAGTCGAAACCCACCCGCTGCAGTTCGTTAATGAGTTCTCCTTCAATATTGCTTTGGAAATAATTGAATTCTACCTGCGGGTATTTTTGTTTCAATTGCAGGAGATAGCCTTCAAACGTTTCACTGCCGTAAATATCGGGCTCCCGTTTTCCGAGCAAGTTGAGATTGGGTCCGTTGATGATAGCGATCTTCATGTAAACACGAATTTAGAACACGAATTTCACGAATCCATTTCTTCTGTTAGAATCATGGAATATATGCGCAGGCTGATATAGGTGCTGTTTTTTATCTCACAGTCACGCATGGTGCCTTCGTACTGAAAGCCACATTTTTCAAGGAGTTTGCTGCTGGCGGTGTTGCCTTCTTCTACAAAGGCTTCCATCCGGTGCAGCGATTTTTCTTCTTTCCAATAATCAACGACAGTGTGCAGTGCTTCTGCTGCATAGCCCTTGTTCCAGAATGTTGGTAACAACCAAAAACCAACTTCGGCTTTGTTATGTTCCGGCTTGTAGGCATAGGTGGCAATGACACCGATCTTCTCTCCTGTTTGCGTTTCCACCATTTTCCAGGCCAGTCCGCTGCCCTGTTCTGTTAATTGCTTGTACCAATCCATTTGTGCTTTTGTTGCCTCAAACGAATCGTACCGAACACCATAAAAAGGAATCACCTGCGGATGACTGAGCCCTTCAAAAACAAAGGCCTGGTCATCCGGCTTGATCTCCTGCAACAAAAGACGTGTAGTCATTAATTCTGGAAACATGTAAACACAAATAGATAGTCAGATTACACAAATTATTCTGATTTCACAGAAACAAAAAAACGGCTCCAGTTGGAGCCGTCTAAATTCGTGCAATTCGTGTATTAATTCGTGTTTACGTGTTCTTTGATCATCTGGATAAAATCATCAAACAGGTAGCGGCTGTCATTGGGACCCGGTGTGCTTTCCGGGTGGTATTGTACCGAAAAAGCCGGTTTGCCTTTCACCTTGATCCCTTCAATGGAATTATCATTTAGGTTCACATGCGTAATCTCGATGTGCTCGGCATTTTTCACCGCCTCCGGATCTACACCAAATCCATGGTTCTGTGTGGTGATCTCGCAACGGCCGGTCAGCAGGTTTTTCACCGGGTGGTTCATACCGCGGTGACCGTGGTGCATTTTAAAGGTTGGGATGTCATTAGCCAGCGCCAGCAACTGGTGGCCGAGACAAATGCCAAACGTTGGTTTGTCTTCCTGCAGAATTCCTTTTACGATTTCTACCGCATACGGCATGGCAGCCGGATCGCCGGGACCGTTAGATATAAAATAACCGGTAGGGTTAAACGCTTTTAATTCTTCCACGGGTGTTTTGGCCGGGAATACTTTTACATGGGCGCCACGCTCTACCATGCAGTTCAGAATATTTCGCTTGGTGCCGTAATCCAACACAGCAACTTTGATGGCAGAAGAAGGATCGCCTAACTCGTAAGGCACTTGCGTGCTGACGATTGACGCCAGTTCCAGGCCTCCCATATCCGGCACTTCTTTCAGCTTCTTTTTGAGTTCTTCTGCGTCCAGGATTTCGGACGAGATGATACAGTTCATGGCGCCTTTGCTGCGGATATGCGCCACCAGCGCTCTTGTATCAACGCCTTCAATGGCAACAATGTTTTGTTTTTTTAGGTACTCGTCCAGCGAGCCTTTTGCCTGCCGGCGGGAAAAGAGTTCTTCCAGGTTGCGGCCAATCAGTCCCTTGATCTTAATGCTGTCACTCTCCACGTCTTCGTCTTTCACACCGTAGTTGCCGATGTGCACATTGTTCATGATCAGCACCTGTCCATAGTAACTGGGATCGGTAAACACTTCCTGGTAACCGGTCATACCCGTGTTAAAACAGATTTCGCCACCCGTAGTACCAATAGCGCCGAAGGCTTGTCCCCGGCATGTTGTGCCGTCTTCCAGCACCAGTAAAGCTTCACGTTGAGTTGTCATTTTTAAAACAAATTGCGCAAAAATAAAGAAGCCCTGCGATCTGCAGGGCTTCTTTTGGTTATATTTTTCACATTCTTAGGATTGCACCTCTTCGGCGTGAGCCGGCTCAGTCGTTGCCAGCACCTCTTCCTCTTTTTTCTTCCTTCCGGTAAAGAAGCGCCAGGCAGCGCCACCAATACCGGCAACGGCTAAAATAATGAGTTTAATGTTTTTCAGGATCAGTGCCAAAATCCCTGCTTTTGCCAGCATTTTACCAGCAACAAGACCACCGATGGTCCAGGCGGCAACATCATCTACATTGGAGTCGAAATCCTGGTAACGGTGACCATCGTTAAAGGCAACCATGCCTAGGATGTTGTCGATGTTTTTGTTTACGCTGTCCAACTGGCTGATGCCGGAAATGGCCTGTAGAATCAATACACCTTTGCGGCCTAATACACGAATATCATAGTTCAGTGTATTTTCTTCGGAATCTCCCACCTTAAACTCTTTGGCCCAGTACAGCAGTTTTTTCTCTTTATTGTAAAACGGTTTGGCCGCCCAGCCAATCAGGTTCATTTCGGCAATGCCGGCATTACGGCGCTCCTCGTTGGACTGAATGGTTTCTTCCTTCATCTCCTTTAACAGGTCGTCATAATTGATGTCATCGGCGTCTTCGTCTTTTACATAACCGATAGCATCGTATTCCACAATAAAAGCATAATCGGCAATGGCCACTTTGGCATCAGCCGGAAGGATCATTCCCAGCGCAGTCTGGCCTTTCAGGTTGCCCCACACTTCTTCCAGTACATAACGGGCTTCTTTGGCATCGAGGAATTTAAAGCCGGGGGCAATGTTGATGGTAGCCATGCCATTCTCCAGGGTGACGGCACCGGTTTTGTAATGAAGTTTTGCTTCAATGGAGTCGATCTGTGCCATGGCGGCCAGCAGCATTTCGGTTGAGTCTTCACGTTCACGGGCAAACGAAAATAAAGCGCTGAACAGGGCTGTAAGCAGGAAAAGCATTCTCATACGACGTTAGTTTTAAGCCGCCAATATACTGCGCAGATTCAAGAAGTGGAAGTAGTGTTGCCATATGTTCGTAAAATAAAAAAAGCACCCCGGTAAGGGTGCTTTCTATCAGAAAATGAACAATCATTAGCTAGGTTGTTGCTGAGTAGCTTCCGGTGTTGTATCGGCAGCCTTAGCATCAGCAGCAGGGGCTTCCGTAGTGGCAGCTTCCTGGTTGGCTGTTGTTTCAGCAGTAGCTTTCTTACGGCTACCACCGGCACGACGGGTACGTTTTGCACCTTCTTTCTTATCAGCAGTTGCTTTACCGTAGATTTCGTTGAAATCAACCAGTTCGATCATAGCCATTTCCGCGTTATCACCAGGACGTGTGCCCAGTTTGATAATACGCGTATAACCACCGGGACGGCCGGCTACTTTTTCAGCAATGGTGCTGAACAGTTCTGCAACGGCAACTTTGTCCTGCAGGTAAGAGAACACCACACGACGCTGGTGGGTTTCGTTTTTCTTCGCTTTTGTGATCAGCGGCTCAGCATAGACACGCAGTGCTTTTGCTTTGGCCAATGTGGTAACGATACGCTTGTGCTGAATAAGGGCACAAGTCAGGTTGCTTAACAACGCTTCGCGGTGCTCTTTCTTCCGACCGAGGTTGTTGATTTTGTCTCCGTGACGCATGACGTTTTTGAATTTGAAAATCTGAAAATTTGAAAATTTGAAAATGGGCTTAGGCTACCATTTCTCCTCTTCTTACTTCAAACCTTAGTGATTAAATATTCAGCTGCACCGTGTCAAGGACTTGCAGCCTACGTTTATGAAAAGTGCAATTGCGAATCTCATTTTCAGATTTTCACATTTGCACATTTGCTCATTAGAAATCATCTTTATCCACACCCAGCTTGCTCAGGTCCATACCAAAGTGCAGACCTCTTTCGTGCAATACCTGCTCGATTTCACTCAGTGATTTCTGACCGAAGTTGCGGAACTTCATCAGGTCTTCCTGCTCGTACTGTACCAGTTCGCTCAGGGAGTTGATCTTGGCCGCTTTCAGGCAGTTGAAGGCACGTACAGAAAGATCGAGGTCTTCCAGTGGTGTCTTCAGCACTTTGCGCAGTTGCAGCGTTTGTTCATCAACGATATCTTCTTTCTTCTCTTCTTTGGTATCGAAAGTGATATTCTCGTCTGTGATGATCATCAGGTGCTGGATCAGAATACGGGAAGCTTGTTTAACAGCTTCTTCCGGGTGAATGGTACCGTCTGTAGTAACTTCCATCAGAAGTTTTTCATAGTCGGTGCGCTGCTCCACACGGGTATTCTCGATGCTGTATTTTACATTCTTGATCGGCGTATAGATGGCATCCACAGGGATATAACCCAGCGGCGCATCTTTTGGTTTGTTCTCTTCTGCAGGAACATAACCACGGCCACGACCGATGGTTACTTCAATGTCCAGTGTAGTAGAAGGATCCAGTGTGCAAATCAGCAGCTCCGGGTTCATCACCTGGAACGACTGGGTACCTTCGGCAAATACACCGGCAGTAAGTTCACCGCGGTTTTTTATGGAAAGAGAAATCTTCTCTGTTTGAACGTCGTGATCAACCACTTTCTTCAAACGAACTTGTTTGAGGTTGAGGATGATTTCCACCACGTCTTCAGAAACGCCTTTGATCGTTGCAAACTCGTGATCAACGCCTTCAATTCTTACACCTACAATTGCATAGCCTTCCAGGGAAGACAGCAACACACGGCGCAGCGCATTTCCGATGGTAACGCCATAACCTGGCTCCAGCGGACGGAATTCGAATTGTGCTTCGAAGTCAGTAACTTTTTGAAGAACGATTTTGTCGGGCTTCTGAAAATTTAAAATTGCCATTTGTTATTTCAGATTTGATGTTATGAGTGATGAGTGATGAATGATGAGTGTATCCTTACAGGAAGTTTCACTCATCACTGATCACTCATTATTGATTACTTGCTGTACAATTCCACGATCAGCTGCTCCTTGATGTTTTCAGGAACGGCGTCTCTTTCAGGATACGTAATAAAAGTACCCTGCAGGTCAGTTTCATTCCAATCAACCCATGTGAATTTAGGATTGCGGCCACGTACATGGCTGGTGATGGCTGTGTTATCCTTTGCCTTGTCGCGCAGGGCAACAATATCACCGGGCTTCAATTGGAAAGAAGGAATGTTCACCACTTCACCGTTAACGGTAACGTGTTTGTGGCTTACCAACTGGCGTGCAGCAGGACGGCTCGGAGCGATACCCATGCGGAACACGGTATTGTCCAAACGAGCTTCCAATAATTTAATCAGGTTTTCACCGGTAACACCTTTCCGACGAGACGCTTCTTCAAAGGTTTTGCGGAATTGCTTTTCCAGAACACCGTATGTGTACTTGGCTTTTTGCTTTTCACGCAGCTGAAGAGCGTATTCTCCCAACGTCTTGCGCTTGCGCTGTGCGCCGTGCTGACCGGGAGGGTTAGAATTTTTACCTAACCATTTACCATTGCCCAAGATGGGCTCACCGAAAATACGGGAGATTTTGGTCTTAGGACCATTGTAACGTGCCATAGTTTTATTTCATTTCCGCTTTTTAAAAACCGGTGCGTTCATCGTTGAAAGCGGTAAAAATTAATGAAGCACCCTTTAGTTAAATGAAACCTATACGGCTCAATATGTTGTGAAGGATGACAGTAGGCAGATGACCGATGACAGTGTTTTAATCGACTGCTATCATCTGTCATCCACCATCTGTCATCTACTTATACTCTTCTCTTCTTGGGAGGACGGCAGCCGTTGTGCGGCAGCGGGGTAACGTCTTTGATAGAGGTTACTTCGATACCAGATTGAGCCAGTGCACGGATGGCACTTTCTCTACCGGCACCAGGGCCTTTTACAAATACATCCACTCTTTTCACACCCGCGTCGATGGCAACTTTTGCTGCATCGCTGGATGCCATTTGTGCGGCATAGGGAGTGTTCTTTTTAGAACCTTTGAAACCCATTTTACCGGCACTTGACCAGGAGATCACCTGGCCTTGTTTGTTGGTCAGAGAGATAATGATGTTGTTAAACGTAGCGTTGATGTGGGCATCGCCGTAGGCATCAACCTTTACAATCCTTTTTTTCGCAGCGGCTTTTGCGCTTTGTTGTGCTTTTGCCATGATTACTTAGGTAGTCTTTGTTGTGATTTACTTATCCTCCCCCCGAGGCGGAGAACCCACTTCAACCCTCCTCCTGCACCGGGTATCCGTAGTTGAACTGGTAATGACAGGTGCATATAGAAAAAGCTGCGAGCCATGAGCTTTGCGCTGCGAGCAAAAAAGGCTCATAGCGCAAAGCTGACAGCTCGTAGCTCATTTCTTATTTCTTCGGAGCTTTCTTCTTACCAGCAACCGTTTTACGCTTGCCCTTACGGGTACGGCTATTGGTTTTGGTACGCTGACCTCTTACCGGTAAACCTTTTCTGTGACGAAGTCCACGGTAGCAAGCGATATCCAGCAAACGCTTGATATTCATTTGCACTTCTGAACGCAGGGCACCTTCCACTTTCAGTTCGTCAGTAATGGTACCACGAATAGCTGCCAGTTCATCATCATTCCACTCATGCACTTTTTTGCTTCTGTCAATGCTGTGCTTGTCAAGAATGTAACGGGCAGTAGCGGGTCCAATACCGAAGATGTAGGTCAGACCGATTTCGCCTCTTTTGTTTTTTGGTAAGTCAACGCCGGCAATACGAGCCATAATGTATTTACTGTTTTACTTTAAAATTTAAACAGCTACGAGCCTTGAGCCTTGAGCTTTGAGCGCTTTGCTCACAGCTCGAAGCTGATTGCTCACAGCTTCTTTATCCTTGTCTTTGCTTGTAACGAGGGTTCTTTTTGTTGATCACGTAAAGCTTCCCTTTGCGGCGCACGATCTTGCAATCTGCGCTTCTTTTTTTGATAGATGCTCTAACTTTCATAGTTAATTTAAGCTTTTAGCTATTGGCTTCTGGCCTTTAGCAAATGAAACAATCTGTATTTCTAACAGCTAACAGCTTCCTTCGACACGCTCAGGATGACCAGCTAATAGCTTATTTATATCTGAAAATGATCCGTCCCCTCGACAAATCATAAGGGCTCATTTCCACCCCTACTTTGTCACCGGGTAAAATCCGTATGTAGTGCATCCTCATTTTTCCAGAGATCGTTGCCAGAATTTCGTGACCGTTTTCCAGCTTAACCCTGAACATAGCATTCGACAAAGCTTCGATGATCGTTCCGTCCTGTTTAATTAATGGCTGTTTTGACATACAGAATTTGGAGGCGCGAAGATATAATATTTCAGCTATAAAAAGAAAAGAGCAGAATTTTTCCTGCTCTTCTCCTTTATATTTTCCCAATTTTTTAAGAAGTTTTCGCTTTTTCAGGCACCTAACCACCGGCAATCTGCCCTGAATGCTGAAAAAACGAGGCTTTTGACCGTTTGACGGACTGTTTCTTTAATGAGCCGCCACCCTGTGCAACTGCACTTTGGTCATATCCAAATGGTGATTTTGGAGTTCATGAAGGTACAAGGCATGATTGAAATGGCGGTGATCTTCACGGTACCAAATGTCGAGATTGGTGTAATTCCCCGGATCATGCACCACCAGGCGGAAAGGACCTTTCTTGAATTTTACACCTTCCGGCGTCTCTTCTTTTTCAAAACCCAGGATATTGATCAGCCGTTCCTCGGTCATGGGTACCGGAATAATCTGATCGGGATTGTACCAGAACTCCTGGATCCCGTTGTCGATCTGGGCCTGGTTTTCTTCTTTGTCAACATCGGTTACAATGCCATCCCGCTCTACTCCTTCATCAATTACTTTGACTACATCGCCTTCTTTTAAATCTGAGATTTTAATCATATCTGTCCGTTTTTAGTTCATTCTAAAATAACCACAAATGCCAATTTGGCCAAAGGGTATTGCATAACTGCAAATAAAAAGCCGGGGATTACCCCGGCTGGATTTGTTCAAAAGCAGTTTGTCAATGGTGTATAATGAATGGCGGATAAAGAAGGTTTTTACTTAGAATTCAGCTTCACTACGCTCAGTTAATTGGCCGCGTAAGGAAACTTTTTAGTGGCGTTGCGCATCAGGGCATCAACCAGGCGGGTTGTGGAAGAACCTACCGAACCGGAAGCCTGATAATCGTATTTCCACAACAGGTTTCCCGAAGCCCCATCGTGTATATTAATGGTGGTGGCCACTTTGTTGGTATTGCCCCAGGCACCTACCAGCAGGCCCACTGCTACCGCAGCACCCTCCGACATGGGCTTTTCCGCGTTCAGCCGATCCTGCATGACCGCATCCACACCCAAGACCTTAGCGATCTTAGCCCGGTCGGTTGTACTCAGGTCGGCATACGAAATACCGGCTTCTTTCAGCATGGAGTTGGTTTTGATCACATCCTGGAAGGAAACGGTGTAATTGAATTTCTCGCCGCGGCGCAAAAACCAGCCCTGCATTTTTTCCTGGATATCATACGCCATTTTTACCCGCATGTCTTCCATTTGTTCGGGTGTCATGCTTTTGGCCTGGTTGGGGCGCAGTTGAATGGTAACTTCTGCCGGAAGGATGGCTACAGTTTTGTGTTTGGAAAGAGCGCCATCCAGTTCGGTGGACTTGTAAATCTGGGGACCGCAGCTGATTAATAAGAATGTGGCAAGGGCTGCAAATAGTATTGGTTTCATAAACTTGTTGTTTGTTTTCACCAAAACTACCGGCAACTGTTGCCGATGAAAACCGCATTCTGCCTGAAGATGCAAAAGCGTGCAGTGAGTCGTAGAAAAGAGGGTTGAACTGCGCCATCCATTCATCATCTCTCCGCAAACTGCCAGCTGCGTACCTTCTACTAACGCTTTGCGGCTGAAAAAATAACCACCGGTAAACTATAATTATACATCAGGATAGATATTATGGAAATGATTCGAAACCCGAATGCACAGATGGCAGTTGTACGTTCTAACTCTGCCCCTATCCTTCCCACAAAGGCTCAAATGGTCGTTTAGCTTCAATAAAATCTTCACAACCAATATAAAGTCTCGCTTGCGGGTATTACATTAGCACCCCACACCAAAATTATGCTGCTTAATCCCAAACAATGGAAACTGCTGTTGTTCGGCCTGTTGCCGTTTACAACGTTCAGCCAGTCAGGTTTTACCCCATTGGCAAACAATCCCGGCAGTCGAACAAAATATCCTCACTGAAATAAATAAGAGAAACAAGGAAGACATTGCCCGCCTTGACGGAAAGTTCAGGAAATACCTCGCTGCTATTTACAAAGAACGGCACGAGTTGATAACCCGTTCCTTTACCGAAAAGGAAATACTGACGGCAGACGAAGCAAACTACTACCTGAATGCGTTGGCAAAGGAAATTTTCAAAGGCAATCCTTCACTCAACAGCCGGGAAATCCGGATTCTCTTCTCCAAATCCGCGGCAGCCAATGCGTACAGTATGGGCGAAGGAACCATTTTGTTCAATATCGGGCTGTTTCACCGGATGGAAAACGAAGCGCAGGTTGCGTTTGCGCTTTGCCACGAGCTGGCGCATTATCTATTAGACCACGGAAACAGCACCATACATAAGTACGTGAACACGGTGTATTCCGATGAATTTCAGAAACAGCTTAAAAACATTCAAAAGTCGGCGTACCGGCAGAACCAGCAACTGGAACAACTGGCAAAATGCCTGCTTTTCCGCAGCCGCCGCCATAGCCGGGAATACGAGCAGGCAGCGGACTCCATGGCGCTGGAATTAATGAAGAACACGCCTTTTGACCTGAACGGAGTTGTAAGCACATTGGCTTTACTGGACACAGCAGAGACGGACAAATTCAGTGCCCCTCTCCAACTCGAAAAGCGGTTTCACTTTACTTCATACCCCTTTAAGAAAAGCTGGCTGGAATCTGAGAGCCTCTTTTTTACAAAAAGTACAGAAGAAGCAAACAATGAAACGGATTCGCTAAAGACGCACCCCGATTGCAAAAGCCGAATAAAAGCGGTGCAGCAGAAACAGCAGCACTACCAGAAAACAACAGGGAAAAAATTTGTTGTGGACAAAGCGAAATTCGACCGGTTAAAAAATCAATTCGATTACGAGATTGTCGAGCATTGCTTTCAGTCGAACCGTGTATCCAAGGCCCTGTATTTGGGTCTGCAAATGCTGAACAAAAAGCCGGATGATGTTTTCCTCCATACCATGGTAGGCAGGTGCCTGAATGAAATTTACACCCGGCAAAAAGCGCATGAGCTAGGAAAGATTGTTGATCTGCCCGACAACAGTTATACCAAAGATTACAACAACCTGTTGCGCCTTCTTCAGAATATCCGCCTTTCAGAACTGGCCGCCCTTTCCTATTACTACCTGGAAGCGGTACAGCCGCAGTTCAGCACCAACAAAGACTTTGTATCCGCCTGGGTTACCAGCAAAAACCATTTTGACAAATAATTCAAATCCAAACTTTCTTAAATCTTCAATATGAACAAGAACCACGTCCGTTACTTCCTATTCGCCTTTATGGCATTCAGCCTGCAGTTGTCCGCTCAAAAGCTTACGGTTGACAAAGTATACTCTGTTAAGTTGAGAGGCTCCGGCACCATCCAGGAGAATGAACAAATAAAAGGCTACTACTTCCTCTACCAGTCTGACAAGATTGACAAAAAAACAAATGAATACACCCTGCAGATCCTTGATGAAAATTTAAAAAATAGTAAAGACATCAAGTTTACTGACTCAAAAGACGTAGTTCTGCTGGAGTCCTCTTACAACGGTGATGCGATAAGTTTTCTTTTTTACAACGACGAAGAAAACACTTTGGATTATCGCCTGTACAATATGGAGGGAAAACAAACCTATACCTATACCAAGATATTGGATAAAAAGTCAGAAGCCTATTTCAAACAAGCGTTAAAAACGAGCAGTAGCGAAGAGTCGGAAAACAAAAATGTTTTCGACATTCCGAAAAAAGGCTTCCTTTCCATTACACCGTTACGGGAGAATAAGAAATACACCTACGACATCAACTTTTATTCTTCCGCCAAGAAAAAAAGCTGGACCTACGATCCGCTGGAAGACGGCAAATTTACACAAGCCCAGTATTTAGGTGCCAACGACTCCATAGCACTGGTGGAAGTACTTTCCAAAGAAAAGCTGATGTCCAAAGAAGTTGAGTCCACCATTCTGGGGATCAGCCTTGCCACCGGCAAAAAAGTATTTGAAGTGCGCACCCAGGATGGCAAACACCAGCTTTACCCCATGAATATTTATATGCTGAAAGACCAAAATGAGTTTTTGATAACCGGCCTGTATTACGAAGGAACCGAAAGAATTATGCAGGATAAAAGCCAGGGACTTGGCATTTGGATGATGGATAATAAGGGAAAGATTGTGAGGAGCAAATACATGTCGTGGACAAAAGACCTGGGCAAGCACCTTACAGTGAATGAAAAAGGCCGCATTGAAGACATGGGCTATGTATACATACACAAGCTGATGCAAACCGAAGATGGAAAAATATTTGCCATTGGCGAAGGCTACAAGAAAGTGGCCGATGGCGTTGGGATTGCCTTGAATATTTTAACCCAGTCGTACAGCGCCGGTGTTACCAAACTGAAAGTAACCAACATGATGATGCTTGAACTTTCAAAAGATTTTGACCTGACCAAGGCTAAGATTTACGAAAAAAATTCAAACAACTTCAGCCTGGGAACCGGCTCCGACTTTTCATCGCCGCACTCACTGGCTTTGTTTGCCAAGGCGTATGGTGCCTTTGATTACAACTACACGCAAATGGGGAAAAACAATGCCTCCTTTAACAGCGCTTATACCGATTATGAAAAAAGCAAAGGGTATAAAGGCATGGTGTTTCATTCCATCAACTACAATGAAGGCAAGATTACTACCGACCAGATAAATTTAAAATCTGAAGCCAGCCAGTTGGTTATACTTCCCGGCAAACCCGGCACGGTACTGTTAATTGAATATTTCAAAAAAGATAAAAAACTGGAATTCAGAATGGAAAAGCTGAATTCATAAACGCGGCACGTTGCGGCGTAGTGAGCATTGGTAAGACAAGCCCATTCACTAAAAAGCTCTCAACTTATCGGTTGAGAGCTTTTTTTATTTTGGTGGGTGGCGTTGGTTTCGGTTGTCTCGCAAGGCCATTCTTTCTACTCCGCCCAGCTCATGACGTACCCATCGTTTTCAATTTCCAATGCCTGTTTTGTCAGCATCAGCGGATGAAAGGTATCTACCATCACTGCCAGTTCTTTTGTTTCCTTTGCACCGATACTTTTTTCTACAGCGCCGGGATGTGGTCCGTGCGGAATGCCCGCCGGGTGCAAGGTCATCATGCCCCGGGTGACGTTTTTGCGGCTCATGAAATCGCCGTCAACATAATACAGCAGTTCGTCGCTGTCGATATTGCTGTGATTATACGGAGCAGGAATTCCTTCCGGATGATAATCAAATAAGCGGGGTACAAAGGAGCAAACCACGAAATTGGCTGCTTCAAAGGTTTGATGCACCGGCGGTGGCTGGTGCACCCGGCCGGTTATGGGTTCAAAATCGTGAATGGAAAACGCAAAGGGATAGCAGGCCCCATCCCAGCCGATTACATCAAAGGGATGACCGGCATAATGGATATTGTAAAGAATACTGCGCTTTTGGGTTTTCACCATAAAGTCACCCCGTTCGGTATGCGTCTGCAGGTCCTGCGGCGGACGAATATCCCGTTCGCAAAACGGCGAATGTTCCAGCAACTGGCCATATTTACTCATATACCGCTTCGGGAACCGGATGGGACTGAAACTTTCCACAATAAAGAGGCGGTTGGCTTGGTCGTTGAAATGGATCTGATAGATGGTTCCGCGGGGAATCACCAGGTAATCGCCATAAGCAAACGGGAGGCTGCCGTACATGGTCTTTAGGACGCCGCTGCCTTCGTGCACAAAAATCATTTCATCGGCATCAGCATTTTTATAGAAATAGTCTGTTACACTTTGCTGTGGCGCTGCCAATACAATGTGTACGTCGTTATTCACCAGCACCGGCACACGGCTTTCCAGGTAATCATTCACCGGCTTTACTCTAAACCCGTCGAAGCTGCGGTGGCTGAGCATTTTTTCTTCGGCAATTTTCGGTGCCACGTCCACCGGTTTTTCGGTTTTAATGATCTGTGTAGGCGGATTGACATGGTAGAGAAGCGAATAATCGTTGGAAAAACCTTCCGTGGAAAACAACTGTTCCGAGTACAGGCTGCCATCGGGTTTGCGAAACTGTGTGTGGCGCTTGTGCGGGATCTGGCCGAGTTTATAGTAATAAGGCATGAGAATGTGCAAATTTGAAAATGAGAAAATAAGCAAATGTGATAATGCGATAATGTGATAATTGGATAATGAGCTGCAGTTGTGCAGATCTACCTACTGCAGAAGGGATCATGCAGAATAGGAAAGTTCAAGGGTTTGTAGTAGAAAGACATATTTCCACCGGCGCTTGTCAATCCAATAGGTAAAGTTTCGATGAAACGGCATACAGAAGCAATGTTGGCTTAAAGGTAAGGCTTCTGGCCTAACCGGATTGGCAGCAGAGAGCACCCCTACCACTCTCCTGTCACCGCATTTCCACACCCATCAATCTGCGGGCAGGTAAACAGTAAACGCAGCCCCCTTCCCCTCTTCGGATTCGGCAGTTATGCGGCCACGGTGATTTTCGACCACTTTCTTGCTCAGGGCCAATCCAATGCCCGTTCCGGCAAAACTGTCTCTTGAATTCAAGCGCTGAAAGATTTCGAAGATCTGTTCTTTGTAAGACGGGTTAAAGCCAATGCCATTGTCCTTGAAACGAATAGCAACATAATCGGCAGCGGGTAATCCAACGGCAGTAGATTCAGCAGCCGTTAGCGTGTACGTATCAATAGCAATAACCGGCGGCACATCAGGATGGGCAAATTTTAAACTGTTCCCGATCAGGTTAAAAAAGAGTTGGCTTAATTGCAACCGGATGCCATTTACCACCGGTAAGTTGGTAAAGTTGATGGTGGCTTTTTTCTGTGCCACCAGCACCTCAAGGTCCGATAACACTTCTTCCGCAATTTCATTCAGGTTTACCGGCTCTATGTTACGGCCCTCTCTTGTGAGCTTCGAATAATTCAGCAGATCACGAATCAGCACCGACATGCGATTGGCAGAATTGATCACCTTCGCCAGGTACTTCTGTGCCATCACCTGGTCCGAACCTGACAATTCATCTTCGATGCGGGAAGCAAAGGTTTTTATTTTACGCAGCGGCTCCTGTAAGTCGTGCGACGTAATGTAGGCAAACTGTTCCAGTTCTTCGTTTGAGCGTTCCAGTTGATCATTGGCCTCTTTCAGCTCACGGGTTCGTTCAACCACACGGTTCTCCAACTCCTCGGCACTTCGCTGCAACGCCTCTTTGTATTTTTTCTCTTCGGTTATATCCCGCTGCACACAAACCATCACTTTTCGTTCGCCCAACTCCAGAAGGGTAATATGTGAGTACGTATAAAATGTTGTCCCGTTCTTTCGCTTGTTGTGCCATTCGCCATTCCAAACGCCATGCTGCTTTATTTCATCAATAACTGCAGAAACAATGCGCTGGTTTTCTTCCGGGTCATATGCATTTTGCACGGATACATGTTGTCCCAGAAGTTCGCCGGCCTCGTAACCAAACATGGTTTCCTCGGCTGCGTTGGTATAAACAATGATCCCTTCTTCGTCGGATACCGAAACACCTTCATCCATGCTCTCCAGCACACGGGCCTGCATTTTCAGCGCCTCTTCGGCAATTTTTTTATCCGTAATGTCCAGCACCGTTCCAATAAACCGAACAGCTTTTCCGCTTTCGTCAAAAAATGTTTTTCCTCTTGCCAAAACCCAGCGCAGTTTGCCATCCTCCAGGCCAATGGTTCTGTATTCCGTATTGTAAAAACCGCCACTTTCCGGTCGCAGTGAGTTTTGCACGATGGCATCCACCCGTTCCCGGTCTTCCGGATGAAGACCTTTTAAAAAAACTGCATAATCAACAAAACTATCCGGCTTTAATCCAAACATTTCCTTGCATCGCGAATCCCAATTCAGCCTGCCGTGTTCAGGATAAAAATCCCAGGTTCCGAGTTCGGTGGATTCGATGGTGATACGTAACCGGTCTTCATTCAGTTGCAGGTTCGCTTCGGCCAGTTTGCGTTCGGTAATGTCTGTAACGGTACCGATAAAGCCGAGGAAATTGCCTTCGTTATCGAAGCGTGGTTTGCCCGTATCGATGGCCCAGCGATACTCGCCACTTTTATGACGTATGCGATAGTCAAAATTGAAAGGTTTTTGCTCATTGCTGCATTCCATAAATACCTGGCCGGCAGCTTCGCGATCGTCGGGATGAACCGCGTTGGTCCAGCCCAAACCCTGGCCCTCCTTCAGCGTTTGCCCCGTGAATTCAAGCCATTGTTTATTCAGGTAGGTGCAGTACCCTGTGGGGTCTGTGATCCAGATCATAACCGGTGCATCATCTGCGATGGTCTGAAAAATTGTTTGTTCGTTCACATCAGCAGATGCCAGCATAACGGTTATTTTCGGTAAGAAGTAATAAAGCCTATAAAATTACTGATCATTGCAATAAACAAACCATAATCAACGTCACAAACCTATTGTAAAATGACCCGGATTGGATTGCTATCGGATACGCACAACTACCTGGATGAGGCTATTTACGGACATTTTGCTTCCTGCCACGAAATCTGGCATGCCGGCGATTTTGGTTCCCTTGAAATTGCAAACCGGTTGCAGGAAAATACAGGGCTGCCACTCAAAGGAGTATTTGGCAACATTGATGGCCATGATGTCAGAAGCGTTTACCCGGAAAAGCTGGTTTGGACCTGCGAGGCCGTGAAGGTGTACATGACGCATATCGGCGGATACCCGGGACGGTATGCGCCCCGCATCAAACAGGACCTTCAGAACACCGGTTCCCGGCTTTTTATATGCGGCCACTCGCATATTCTGAAAGTGATGTATGATGATAAGATCAAATGCCTGCACATGAATCCCGGTGCAGCCGGCAACCAGGGCTGGCACAAGGTGCGAACCCTTTTGCGCTTCACTATCGAAGGCTCTGACATCAAGGATGCCGAAGTGATTGAATTGGGGATGAGAGGAAGCCCCCTGTCCCCCAGTGGGGGAACATAGATCGATTTTACATTTTTACACGCATCTATTCTTACAGCAAAATAATTAGGATTTTCAATAATTGATGCCAGTATTTATACATGCAATGAAAGAGACGATCAATAGCAGCACTTCACGTAAGTACATGAAAAAATGCCTGTTTTTAGAACAGGCATTTTTTATTACAACGAAAGTTATTGCTAACAGGTTGATTGAAAAACAAAAGTCATTTAGACCTAAGTTCCCCACCGGGGACAGGGGCCTTTAGAACCATCCACTCGTTGCCCCCACGGTACGGAAAGGCCATGGGATGGAAACCAGTATGATCAGGAGTGCCAGCAGGTAAAAGATCACCGTGCGGCGGTGCTTAGCCCGGTCACTCATGGCTTTACGACCCTGTGCCTTACCAATATGTAGCAGGATAATGGCGATCAGCATACCGATCAAATGCTCCACAGCAAAAAAACGGGTGGTAGGTTCTTTCATTACCGCACCCATACCGCCTTCCAGTTGAAACATTTTATAGCCTCTTGGCCCTACCACATACAGGTAGATACCTACCAGCAACATCAGGTCGGCCGCAATAGTAAGA
Organism: Flavisolibacter longurius; assembly: GCA_014163555.1. Lineage (GTDB taxonomy): Bacteria > Bacteroidota > Bacteroidia > Chitinophagales > Chitinophagaceae > Flavisolibacter. Next base: position 88,548 of record JACJGO010000004.1, on the reverse strand, counting down.
AAAAGCCCAAGACGATTATCGGATTTGATATAAGGCCGGCTACCGGCAATCAAACTGTTGAAAATAGCAAAAAGCAGCAGCAGCAAAACTACCCATCGACCTACACTGTGCACATGCAACATTACGTTGTAAAAAGTCATATCCATGCCTGTTGATTTTGATTGGGTCAAAGATAGGCGGGAAATGAGTATGCCGGGTGATGATTACAGAATAAAAGAATGACTGTCCGTTTCACCTTACCACAGGTAACGTTCTTCCATACCCATCAATCGCAAAACCATCCATCTTACTCTTCCCAATCGGCAATAAAAATATTGGTATCCCGGGTACCGCCGTTGTTGCGGTTACTGGAGAAAATGATCTTTTTTCCGGTGGGACTAAACATGGGAAACGCATCAAAGCCTTTGTCGTGGCTGATCTTTTCCATGCCCGATCCATCAGCTTTCATTACGTACATGTTAAAAGGAAATCCACGCTTGTACTCATGGTTACTGCAGAAAATAATGTTGCCGTCCGGCTTAAAATTGGGCGCCCAGTTGGCCTGCCCCAAGGCTGTCACCTGCGTTGCATTGCTGCCATTGGCATTGGCCACAAATACCTCCATTTGTGTAGGAGCAACCAGTCCTTCCGCCAGCAACTCTTTGTACTCTTTGATCTCTGCTTCTGTTTTCGGACGGCTGGCCCGCCAGATAATCTTTTCTCCGTCCGGACTAAACCAGGCACCACCATCATACCCCAATGCGTTGGTAACCTGAGTGGTTTCGCCGCTTGCCAGGTCCATAACATAGAGATCAAGATCGCCGTTGCGAACAGAACTGAAAATCATTTTCTTTCCGTCAGGAGACAGCGTGGCTTCGGCATCATAGCCAGGTGTGTTGGTTAATTTTTTGACGATGGTCCCCTTCAGGTCGGCCATATAAATATCGTAGCTGCTGTACAAGGGCCAGATGTACCGGTTGCCGTATTTGCTGCGGTCGGGTACCGGCGGACAGGCCTCACTGCCTTCATGTGTAGACGCATAAATAATATGCTGGTTGTCCTTTGTAAAAAAAGCGCAGGTAGTGCGGCCCTTGCCGGTGCTTACCAGTTGATAGGTAAACTTCTTTCCCCTTTCCGGCAGTTTTCCGTAAAAGATCTGGTCGCAGGGAATACCATCTTTTACCGAGGTGCGCTGAAACACGATGGCTTTTCCATCATAACTCCAATAGGCTTCCGCGTTATCGCCGCCAAAGGTGAGCTGCTGCACATTGCGGAAATATTTTTCTTCGGGATAACGAAGGGTATCTTTCACCGCATCTGTCGGAAGGGCGGCAACATTTGCAGATTTGCAGGAGGTAAAAAGTAGTATTAAAAGACCGAAGTACAAACAAACGTATTTCATAATGATGATTTTCCGACTTGCAAAAGCATTGCAAAAATATTGGCTGCTGACAGTTTCCGGGATAGTTTTTTGGCCTTCGGAAAAACACATGCAATAGTTTTGAAACATGGGTCGTATTTATTTCTTTGCTTTCATTTCGTTTTTGCTCTTTTCATGCAGCAATGAAGAACCAACTTCCGTACAAAACGTTTCATCGGAAGAAAAAACAATGGACAGTTTGGCTACACAGGTGAGCAGGGCCCGTTCGTACCAGGAAGCCGGGCAGCCAGCAAGAGCTTTGGCCATTGCAGACAGCATGCTGCAAAAGTTTCCCGGGCAGTTAGATGCCATCGGCATTAAAGCGGAAATTTTAAAACAGCAAGGGCAGGAAGAGCAAGCCCTGGCCCTGCTGGAAAAAGCGTATGAACTTCAGCCCCGGGACAAGGAAACTGCCTACAACCTGGCCTATGAATATGCCGAGGCCAAAAGCCCGAAAGCACTCTTTCTCACCGATACCCTCATCAAATACGATAAAACAGAAACTGTTGCCCGTGCCTGGTATATCAAAGCATCCTACTATAAAAACACAGGAAACGAAAAAGAGGCACTGCGTTATTATGATTCCTCAATTGTTGCCAACTATAATTTTCTAGATACCTACCTCGATAAAGGTCAAATGCTGTTGGAACAAAAAAAATACGAACAAGCCCTGCGAACCTTTGCCACCGGGCAAAAGCTTTCACCCGGTACCGCCGATTTTTATTTTTGGGTAGCCAAAACCCAGGAGGCCATGGGCAACAAAGCAGATGCAAAAATGAATTTCGAAAGGGCCTTTGCCCTGGATAAAACCATGACCGAAGCAAAAACTGCCGCGGAGGCGATTGACAATTGACAATAGGCAACTGAGAATGTTTTTGATGAAAATTTAGAAAGGGCACCAGAATAACAGGACTTGCCTATTGCCCATTGCTAATTGCATATTGACTATTGACTATTGCCTATTGACTTATCTTGCGGCCGATTTAAAAAAGCACACATGCCCATCATCGCTCCCTCCCTGCTTGCCGCCAATTTTTTACGCCTGGAAGACGAATGCAGATTAATCAATGAAAGCAGTGCCGACTGGCTGCATTTTGATGTGATGGATGGCCGTTTTGTTCCCAACATTTCGTTCGGGCTTCCGGTGCTGAAAGCGGTTCGCAAAGCCTGCAAAAAGTTTTGCGATGTGCACCTGATGATTGAAGAACCGGAAAAATATGCAGAGGATTTTAAAGCCGCCGGTGCCGATATGCTGACGGTTCATTACGAGGCCTGTCGCCACCTTCACCGAAATATTCAGCAGATTAAATCACTGGGAATGCAGGCCGGTGTGGCCATCAATCCACACACACCGGTTTCAGTGCTGCAGGATATTCTGGCGGATGTGGATATGGTGCTGGTGATGAGTGTAAACCCTGGTTTTGGCGGACAAAAATTTATTGAATACAGCTACGAAAAAATAAGAACCCTGCGTCGCATGATCGATGAAAAAGGGTTGCCTGTAAAAATTGAAGTTGATGGTGGTGTAACCGTTGAAAATGCCAATGCACTCGTAGAAGCCGGCGTGGATGTGCTGGTGGCCGGGAACACCGTGTTTTCTTCATCCAATCCAACCGAAACCATTCAAAAACTAAAAGACATCGGCCGGTAATGAAAGAGTAGGCAGTAAACAAATTATGACGTTTTATCACTACTGCCTACTGCCTACTTTTTAGTATCTATTCTTACTGCCGGTAACCACCAATATTGGTTGCATCGGGCTTATCCGTATTGCGGTTGGGATTGTTTTGCCGCACACTGTCCGACACTTCCTGGTCATTCTCCGTATACTCCTGTGTCAGGTCTTTATCCCGTTGCTGGTCTTTGTCAAATTTTGAAGGAATCCCGGTCCCCTTGTCACTCTTGTTTGTACCTGATGGTTGTCCTTTGTCTGTTCGCATACACACTCCTTTTTTTAAACTTCTAAAAACGGACAATTCGCATGCCATTAGGGCTTTTCCGTCGAATTATGTTGGCCTTAGGAAAGGCTGTATTCGCTTGGATGGATTATTTTAGCCCCAAATCTGGTTCTGTGAACAAAAACCACCTGCTGCTTTTTTTCCTGTTTCTTTTTTCGCTTCCGCTTTTTGCGCAAAAAGGCGCCATCGTAACCGGCCGCGTGGTGGATGAAAACGAAGCCACGCTTACAGGCGTTTCAGTTTCCATTCTGGGGCAACAAAAAGGCATTACCACCTCCGACTCCGGCACATTCCGCCTCCCTGTACCGGCCAACCGGGCCTTTGCACTGGTATTTACGTACAGTGGTTACAAGGCCATCCAGCGTAATTTTTTGTTGAATGAAGGCGAAGAAGAAACGATCATCATCCGGTTGGAACCCGGCGCAGCCACCCTGCAGGAAGTGATTGTCCGCGACCAGCGGGAACGCACCGAAGTAGGACTAATTCGTCCCAATCCCAAATCCATCATCAACCTGCCGTCACCGATTATGGGTGTGGAAGGAGCACTGAAAGTGTTTGTGGGCTCTAACAACGAACTGACCTCGCAATACAATGTTCGCGGCGGCAGTTATGATGAAAACCTCATTTACGTAAACGATTTTGAGATTTTCCGCCCTTACCTGGTTCGTAGCGGGCAGCAGGAAGGCCTGAGCTTTATCAATCCGCAGATGGTGCGAAACATTTCCTTTTACAATGGCGGCTTTTCAGCACGATATGGCGATAAAATGAGTTCGGTATTGGATATCCAGTATACGACCCCGAAAAAATTTGGCGGCTCTGCTTATATCAGCATTCTGGAACAAGGGCTTCACCTCGAAGGGGCCGGAAAACGTTTTACGTACCTGGTGGGTGCCCGCAACCGAAGCAATCGCAACCTGCTGAGCAGCCAAGAAACGGTAGGCTCCTATGTGCCTTCTTCTTCTGACCTGCAGGGACTTTTTACCTACCAACTGAGCAACCGGATTAGCATGGAATTGCTGGGAAATATTTCGGCCACCCGCTTTTCGCTGATCCCGCAAACCAGTCAACTCACCTCCAGTGTGTTCTCGCCTTTTTTCACAGCTAACCTTGGTGTGGATATTTATTTTGATGGCCGGGAAAAAGACCAGTACAGCACCGGGATGTTGGGATTTTCTACCACTTACCAGGCTAATAAAAATTTAAGGCTGAAATGGCTCCTTTCCCGCTTTGAGAACAACGAAAGCGAGAATATCGATATAACCGGCGCCTACCTTTTTGGCGACCGCGATTTTGACCAGAGTTCCTCCACCTTTGGTTCTATCGTCAATCCTTTGGGTGGCGGGCTTTACCAAACTTTCGCCCGTAACCGCCTGAACATTATTGACTACAACGCTTCGCATAAAGGCAGCCTGACAAAAGGTGCTCATCTTATCCAATGGGGACTGGGGTATAACCGCACCCTGATCAACGACAAGCTGAACGAATGGGAATATCAGGATTCGGCTGGCTATTCCCTGCCTTACAACCCGGCCCTGCTACAGTTGAATAAAGTCACCAAATCCGCGGCCGATCTTGCCATCAATAAGTTCAATGGCTACATCCAGGACAATGTGGTTTTGAACCGCGGTAAAAGCACCTACACGCTGCAGGGGGGTCTGCGGTTCAATTACAATGACCTGAACAAAGAATGGCTGCTGGCACCCCGGGCCAGTGCTTCCTGGAAGCCGGGCTGGGAAAAAGACATTGTTTTCCGGCTGGCCGGAGGCGCTTATCACCAGCCGCCGTTTTACCGTGAACTGCGCCGGTATGACGGAACCCTGAACTCAGCGTTGAAGGCGCAACGAAGCTGGCAGGCTGTAGCCGGCATGGATTATAATTTTTTTGCACTGAACCGGCCGCTACGGCTTAGCACCGAAGCGTATTACAAGCACATGACCAACGTGGTGCCGTATGATATTGACAACGTACGGATCCGTTATTCCGGTGAGAACAATGCCAAAGCCTATGCAACCGGTATTGAGATGCGCCTGTTTGGTGAACTGGTGAAAGATGCTGAAAGTTGGGTGAGCCTAGGATTGATGCGGACACGGGAAAACCTGACAAATGACTTTTACACAGCCTATACTGTAGACTCATTGGGCAAACCCATTGACAGCGCTACCGTGGAAGGTGGCTGGTTTCGCCGGCCCACCGACAGAACGATCACCTTTGGTATGTTTTTCCAGGATTACCTGGCTACCAACAAAAATTTTAAGGTTTATATCAATACCCTTTACGGCACCAATCTCCCCTATAATATTCCCGGCAATGTACGCTACCGCAATGCGCTTCGCATTGAACCCTATATACGGGTAGACATTGGCTTTAGTGCCCTGCTGCTGGATGGTGAAAAAACCTCCCGCCGCAGCCACTCCCCCTTCCGCAACTTTGAGAACATCTGGGCCAGCCTGGAGATCTTCAATCTAATCGACCGGCCCAATACCATCTCGTATTTACTGGTGAAAGATTTTGCCAACAACATTTTTACACTTCCCAACCGGCTTACGCCAAGGCTCATCAATTTTAAAATTGTAGCCAGGTGGTAAGACTCAAAAAATAAAGTTTAGCTTTCTCATTGCTTCCTGCATCCGGACAAAAGAGTTTATGAATTATTTTTTTCTTTGCCCTCCCAAAATGGGTTTTCCCATTTACGGGAATGCGGCTTTTCTTGCAGCAACTCCCTGCTGACGACTTCCATGGCCTGTGGTGGAAGTGTTTCTTCCACGTAAGGGAAGAGCTCCCTTTCTTCAAAACGGATGTGATTATGAATGGTGTCGGCCAATTGTATAAAAATGTCCTCATCCTGAACATTTGCGCTTAGTCGAACAAGCGCCTCAATTTGCTCATGCTCGTCAAACATTCGCACTACCAGAGGATTTTCTGATGGCAGGTGCACAACCAATACCTGTTCTTCCCGCCGGAAATGCTCCTCCAGGTCAGCTTCCCAGAACCATTGCGTAAATTCAGAGATAACACTGAGGTCCGTGCCGTTGCGGAGACCCTGCTTTATTTTCCATCCGAATAAAAGGCCTTCGTGGTGTTCTTTGGAAAGCGGGACAAGCTCTTTGCTGCGCTTGATGGGTTTTGGAGCTGGTTTCATAGATGTTTAAAAGATTTTTGATGAGTGAACCTTACCATCAAAATTTGAACCCAGCTTTGTTGGTGGGATAGTCGAGCTTGACACTTTGACGTTTTCCACCAATGGTTACATGCATAATATTAATCTGTTCGGGCTTGAAATCGTGCAGCAGCGTATTCATAATAGCCAGGCTTTTTACCGACGGTTGCTCAGTGACTTCAAAGTAGCAATGTACCGCTTCTTTGTCCCTTTCATAGCCAATGTAAGAAAGCTTCAGGGGCTTTCCGTCGGCAATCATTTGCAGGCGTTTGGATACATAATCGGGAATCAACTTGTCGAATGTTGGCCGTTCGCTGTCTGCCGTAACATCAAGCTGCGTTTTATAGGCATTCTGAAGGGTTTCTTCAAAATCATCGGCAAAAAATTTACAGCTCACCTCCAGCGACCGGGCCGTGCTGTTTTGGGTAACCTCTGTTACGGAAACATAAAACGGGTGAACGCTCGGTTCTTTATCGCCTGGCTGTTCGGTTACAGTGAATGGGTACAGGAGAATGAAAAAGAGTTGCAAAAGAATGGTCATTCTGGACGTGATTTACGGTGCAAACAAATTTCTGCCATATTTTTAAGCACGCTATACTCTGAAAGGTTAAAAAATTGATGAGGAAGAAGGAATAACAAATCATGACGAAACCTATGGTTATTTGTTAACCATCTTCTTTGATCCGGAACGCACATGAACGATTTTAGTTTTTATTTCAACATCGGCTGGCACCATATCATGACCCTGGAAGCTCTGGACCACATCTTGTTTGTGGCGGCCCTTTCGGCTATTTACCTCTTAAAAGACTGGAAGCAGGTGCTGATTCTCATTACAGCTTTTACCGTCGGTCATGCCATTACACTTTTTTTAAGTGCAAAAGAACTGGTTCGGGTAGACATTGCTACCGTTGAATTTCTGGTACCCTGCACCATTGCCCTGACGGCCATTTTTAACCTGTTTCAAAAATCCTTCACGCCAAAAGCAGTTCGCATCAATTATTTCCTGGCGCTTTTCTTCGGGCTGATTCACGGGATGGCCTTTGCTGAAACCCTGCGGATGATTCTGGCTACCGACCAAAGTTTTGCACTGGCTATGTTCAGCTTTAGCCTTGGGTTGGAAGCGGGACAGATCCTTGTGGTTTTGCTGATGCTGGTACTGGCACAGGTCCTGATCCAGCTTTTTAAAGTAGAGCGCCGGCACTGGGTCATCTTTCTTTCGGCGGCCGTTTTCAGCCTTTCGCTGCAGATGGCGTTGGAACGGGTTCCCGGAAGCGATGCGGAGCAAACGGCTCTAAAATCATTCTGGCACGAAATCTACTTACCACGTAAACACTCTTTGAATACAAATAACATATGATGAAGAAAACAACCATAAGACGTGTGATGACCGCACTCACCGGCGTTGCCCTGGCAACCACCGGCTGGGCGCAGGTTATCCAGAACAATCCCGGCTCCAACCACGGAAATAAGTTTGAGCAACTGGGCACCATTCTGCCCACACCAAACGAATACCGGGCGGCCAGCGGGGCGCCGGGTCCAAAGTACTGGCAGCAACGTGCCGACTACGACATCAAGGCAACACTGGATGAGAAGAACCTGAAGCTGACCGGTTCTGAAACGGTGACCTATTACAACAATTCAGGCGAAACGCTGACCTATCTCTGGTTGCAACTGGACGAGAACGAGCACAGCTCCGAGAACAACGCCAATTATCAAACCAGCAATACCTTGCCCCGTCGTGCAACCGACGCCAATGACCTGCTGAAGCTTTCAAAACAAAAGAATGATTTTGGTTTCAACATTATCAAACTCACTGATGCCGCCGGTAAAGCCCTGCGTTATACCATCAATAAAACCATGATGCGGGTAGAACTTCCGGCACCATTGAAGCCGGGCAGCAAGTTCATTTTCCGTTGCGATTGGAACTACAAGATCTCCGACCGTATGGTTCAGGGCGGACGTGGCGGTTATGAATACTTTCCTGAAGACGGCAACTACCTTTTCACCATTGCCCAATGGTATCCGCGTCTTTGCGTGTACAGCGATTACCAAGGATGGCAGAACCAGCAGTTTACCGGTCGCGGTGAATTTGCGCTGACGTTTGGAAATTTCAAAGTACAAATGACCGTACCGGCTGACCATATTGTAGGCTCAACCGGCATGGGACAAAACTTTCAGCAGGTACTGACGCCTGCGCAATACAGCCGCTGGCAGAAAGCACAAACCGCCAAAGACCCCATTGAGATTGTAACGCTGGCAGAAGCCAAACTGGCGGAAACCAAAAAGCTCACGGGCACCAAAACCTGGCTGTTCAAGGCTGACAGCGTTCGTGACTTTGCCTGGACTTCCAGCCGCAAATTTGTGTGGGATGCCATGCCGGTAACGGTAGAAGGCAAAAAGGTGATGTGTATGTCGCTGTATGGAAAAGAAGCCTATGGCCTTTATCGCCCCTTCTCTACAAAAGCTGTGGCGCATACCATTAAAACCTATTCCGATTTTACCATTCCTTACCCCTACCCCGTAGCGCAAAGTGTAGAAGCGGCTAACGGTATGGAATACCCGATGATCTGCTTTAACTATGGCCGCACCGAAAAGGACGGTACCTATAGCGAAGCCACCAAGTATGGCATGATTGGGGTGATCATTCATGAAGTAGGTCACAATTTCTTCCCGATGATCATCAACAGCGACGAACGGCAGTGGACCTGGATGGACGAAGGCTTGAACACTTTTGTGCAGTTTATTACCGAGCAGTTGTGGGACAACAATTTCCCCTCCCGCCGTGGTCCGGCCTACCTCATTACCGATTACATGAAGCTCACCAAAGACCAATTGGAGCCCATCATGACCAATTCGGAAAATATCATCAATTTCGGTCCCAACGCTTATGCCAAACCGGCAACCGGGTTGAACATCCTTCGGGAGACCATCATGGGCCGTGAGCTTTTTGATTATGCCTTTAAAGAATTTTCTCGCCGCTGGGCCTTTAAGCATCCCACGCCGGCCGACTTTTTCCGCACCATGGAAGATGCCAGTGGTGAAGACCTTGACTGGTTTTGGAGGGGATGGTTTTACAGCACCGACGTGGTGGACATTGCCATCGATTCAGTGAAATATGCCAAGGCTGACCTGGATGCCGAAATTCCAGCCAGTATGCGGGAACGTACCGGCCAGGTAAGATTGGCAGAACCGATGGTTAACTGGCCCGGTGATATTTCCCGTCTGCGCAACCTGCAGGATCCCAACATCAAGTTTCAAACGGATGTGGACACCAGCCTGCGTGATTTTTACTGGAAGTACGACCGTGGCATTGTTCCTTACGATTCTACCCCTGTTACCATCACCGTTCCGCAACGGGCCGATAAGCTGGATGCCGAAACAAGGGAAAAGCTGCGCAACAAACATTTTTACGAAATCAGCTTTAGCAACAAAGGCGGGCTACCGATGCCACTTATCATAGAATGGACTTTCAAAGATGGCAGCAAGGAAGTAGACCGCATTCCTGCACAGGTTTGGCGGTACAATGAAAACCACGTGGTAAAGGCCTATGCCAAGGATAAAGAAGTTGGTTCCATTCGCCTGGATCCAATGCGGGAAACGGCCGATATTGATGAATCCAACAATGCCTGGGGTAGCTTGCCAGCACAGCCTTCGCGACTGCAGGCGTTCAAAATGCGCCAGGGCGCCACTCGAGGCCAAAGCACAGGTCCGAACCCCATGCAACAAGCAGGAGAAAAAGGAGCTTTCTAAGCTTTTAAAATACAATTGACAAAGCCACTCTCTGGAGTGGCTTTTTTTGTGGTGATTAGTGCAAGATAAGTTGTGATGATGCCGGTAATTTTCCATTTCAGGAGAGGGTGTATATTTGCAGTCTTCAAGACAAACAAAAAACAATGTAGAATCTGATTTCTTCCGGTTGATAAAACGTGCACACAGCATCACGCCTTGCACGATTCTTCATCATTAAAAAGAAATCATGTTGATTCTGCAAAATCTTTCCTACCAACATCCCAATAGAGACGTTTTATTCGACAACCTTCAGCTTACAGTGGCAACTCATCAAAAACTGGCGCTGGTTGGAAACAATGGGGTTGGAAAATCAACGCTATTAAAAATCATCACAGGCAGCCTTTCTCCTTCCGGCGGAAAAGTGATTCGTGAAGCGTCCCCTTATTTTGTGCCGCAGCATTTTGGACAGTATAATCATCTCAGTGTAGCAGAGGCCCTGCAGATTGCAGACAAATTAGCAGCTTTAAAAGCCATTCTCCAAGGCCAGGTAACTGAAGAGGCCATGACTGTTTTAGATGATGACTGGACGATTGAAGAACGTTGCCAGGAAGCCCTTCACCATTGGGGGCTGGATGGGCTGGATTTGTTACAGAAGATGGGCAGTCTCAGTGGCGGACAAAAAACGAAAGTATTTCTGGCGGGTATCGATATTCATCAACCCAAGTTGGTTCTACTGGATGAACCCAGCAATCACCTGGACACTGCAGGCCGTGAAAAACTTTACCGGTTTATCAACCAGACCTCCTGCACGGTAATGGTGGTGAGTCACGACCGGAAATTGCTAAACCTGTTGGATACTGTGTGTGAATTAAGTAGTCGTGGGATCACGGTATACGGCGGCAATTTTGATTTTTATGCTTCGCAAAAAAAGCTGGAAATGGAAGCGCTGCATCATGATGTGAAAAGCAAAGAAAAAGACTTACGAAAAGCAAAAGAAAAAAGCCGCGAAACGTTGGAACGGCAACAACGGCTGGATGCCCGTGGAAAGAAAAAGCAGGAAAAAGCCGGAGTGCCCACCATCATGATGAACACCTTGCGGAACAGGGCCGAAAAAAGCACCTCGAAACTGAAAGGCGTGCACGAGGAAAAAATAGACGGGTTGTTTCAGGACCTGCAGACCTTGCGCAAAGAACTGCCGGATGTTGATAAAATGCGGCTCGGTTTCGATCATTCTTCGCTGCACAAGGGTAAGATTTTATGCAGTGCACAGAATATCAATTTTACTTTTCACGATCAGTTGCTATGGTCCCAAAACCTCGATCTGGAAATTAGGAGTGGTGAAAGGATTGCGCTAAAGGGATTAAACGGTTCAGGAAAAACAACGCTGATACGATTGATTCTGGGTGAACTGGCGCCGCCAACCGGTACGATCTACCGGGGCATTGGCAAATCGATCTATATCGACCAGGATTATTCGCTGATCAATAACCACAAGACAGTGTATAAGCAGGCCGAAGGTTTTAACACCATGGCTTTGCAGGAGCATGAAGTGAAGATCCGTCTTGACCGGTTTTTATTCACCAAAGATGATTGGGAAAAACCCTGCAACGCTTTAAGCGGCGGCGAAAAAATGCGGCTGATGCTTTGTTGCCTGACCATATCGCAACAGGCGCCGGATCTGATGATTCTGGATGAACCCACGAACAACCTGGATATTCAAAACATCGAGATCCTGACAGCCGCTATCAACGACTACAAGGGCACCTTGGTGGTGGTATCGCATGATGATATTTTTTTGGAGCAGGTGGGCATTGAAAGGGATATCCTGTTGGAGCGGTAAATGTTTTCCACCAGTAATTTTTATAATTCGGAACAGCGTATTTTGCTCTGCATATTTTAGTTGTACATGGCGCTGGCAAAAGCAGTTAGAGAGAGGGTTCACCAGAAATTTGGTGGTTGTTGTGCCTACTGTGGCAAACCGATAGAATACAAGAGCATGCAGGTGGATCATTACCTGCCGCAGTGCAGGGAGCGGTTTTATTCCAATCGCTTTAAAAAAGATGTGCATGCCGAGGCCAACCTGATGCCGGCCTGCCGGCGTTGCAATCATTACAAGCGGGCCCGCACACCCAAACAGTTTCGTGAGCTGATGGCAACCCTGCACGAACGCATTGAAAGCATTTACATTATGAAAGTGGCCATTGATTTTGGCATTGCGGAAGTAAAGCCTTTCGACGGGAAGTTCTATTTTGAAAAATTCCAGCCGGAACCCAAAAGCTGTGGCTGAAAGAGAAAGCAAGAAAATGCCGCATTTCTGCAAAGCTTGGACTAACTTAATCCCAGTGAAATGTGAATCATAAATTCAGCGCCATGAAATCTATTTATCTAACCTTGCTTATCCTGATTACAATGTCGGCAACACTCTTTGCACAAACGGAAAATCAAGCTGGCAAACAACTGCGGCATGTTGTCTTGTTTTCATTTAAAAAGACCAGCTCAGAGAGTGACGTGAAAAAAGTGGAAGAAGCCTTCAGGGCCTTGCCTTCAAAAATCAAGGAAATAAAAAGCTTTGAATGGGGACTAAATAACAGCCCGGAAAACCTGAACCAGGGTTTCACCCATTGTTTTTTGGTAACATTTGCCAGCGAAGCCGACCGGGCCATCTATCTTCCGCATCCCGCTCACCAGGCTTTTGTAGAAGTATTAAAGCCACACCTCGATAAAGTGCTTGTTGTTGATTACTGGGCCCGCAATTAAAAAATTACGACAAAACAAAATCCGTTATGACGGCGCCTGACACCACTGCTTTACGGAAATTCTTTCAAAGTATTTATCCCTCTTCAGAAGCCATTGCTACGGAAATTGCAGCGCATTTCACCCCGTTGCAGATGAAAAAAGGTGATTATTTTTTGCAGGAAGGTATCCGGAGCCAGGATTATCTTTTCCTGGAAAAAGGCATGTTGCGGTCTTTTCTTTTTGATACCGAAGGCACAGAGGTCACCACCAATTTTTATACGTCCGGCAACGTTGTATTTGAAGCAGCTTCGTTCTTTCAGCGGGTACCCTCGCAGGAGAACATTATTGCCATGACAGATTGCACCGGCTGGACGCTTTCCTTTGAAGAATTGAACACACTTTTTCATGCTCTTCCTGCTTTTCGGGAAACCGGCCGTGCCATCCTGGTCAAAACCCTGGTTTCGCTGAAAATGCGAACCCTTTCCATGATTAACCAAACAGCGGAACAACGGTATGCTTCTCTCCTCTCATCCCATCCCGAGATCTTCCAGCATGTGCCGTTGAAATATATTGCTTCTTACCTTGGCATCACCGACACCTCGCTTAGCCGGATCCGCAAAGAATTGGCCACCCGTTGATTTCTTGCCAATTGGCAAGAAGATTCGTTTTGAAAGCGTTGAATTTTGAGGGTAATAAAAACAACGCTTATGTCATTCCATTCCTTTTCCATCCCAAACCTTTGCCTGGTACTGCTTAGCGCCGGCCTGATAGTCTATTATCTCCGCATCTGGCAACTAGTGAAGCAAAAAGCACCGCAACAGGAATTTCAATTATTTAAAAAACCGGTTCGCGGCTTTGCAGCTGTATATACTGCTTTTATGCTTTTGCTTTGTTTGTTGGCCACTAACCAGTTCTTCCAAGCTGTTACCACGCCGCCCAGGTTTCTATTTGTGTTTGTACCGCTGTTGCTCAGTGTTATTGTTTTGAGCAGGGCAGAACAAAGCGGGGCCCTCAGTTTTCTGCCTTTCATTCCGCCGGCCATGCTGGTTTTTGTACACGTGTACCGGCTTTTTATTGAGCTGGCGTTTATACAGTTTGCCAATGAAAAAATCATCCCGGTTGAGTTGTCAATACATGGCCGAAACTATGATCTCTGGATAGGCGTATTGGCCATTCCCTTTGGCTATCTTGTTTCGCGGCAAACGGCATGGGCAAAAAAAGGGGGCACCCTGTTCAACATACTTGGTTTGCTTTCGCTGGTGAATATTTTTACGATTGTGATACCCGCCATGCCGTCTCCTTTCCGGGTGTACGAACCCATGCAACTGGCGGCTTATTTTCCCGGTGTGCTGATTGTGTTCCTGGCTTCATCGGCAATCTTCCTGCATATTCTTTCACTGCGGCAGTTACTGGCTTTCAAACCCCAAACGGTTACACCTTCACAAACAACTACACTGGTGATTCCGTAATGAAATTGTGCAATAAAAAACGACCCTTCCAAAATGGGTCGTTTATAAACAAACATGAGAATTTTATTGCTGAACAACGACCTGGTGAACGATAGGCGCTTTTGTATTTTCATTCACCACCCGTACAAGGTAATTGCCGGCAGCCAGTTGCTGCGGCAGTCGAAACTCCTCAACCTGTACTTTATTGACAAGGTTATAGTTTCGTGCACTTACCACTTTACCGCCGGCGTCCACCAGTTGTACGTTATAGCGTCCGGGCAACTGGTCGGCAAACGAAATCTTGAAAAAGCCCGATGTCACAGGATTCGGATACACGGAGATTGTATTGGGAACAACCACTGGTTTTTGAATGATAGAAGGTTCCGCCAACGCCACTTGTTCCTTCGGCTTTTCTTCTTCGGTTTGTTCAAAAGCAAAAGTGCCATTGGCTAAATCCGATGCATTAAAAACAGCAGCCGCGCCGGAGATTTTTTCACTCTTCAGGGTATTCAGGTCAAACCGGAAATAGCCTTCCGTGCTTCGGGAGCTGCTGACAATTACACTGCTGGCGCCTTCGGCAATGGCACCATTGGTACTATAGCCGCGGGGCAGTCCTTTGATGCGCCCTATATACGATGCCATGCGGCTATTGATGTTGATCAGGAAAACACTGTTGTTGGAGGTGATCAGGTAAAGATTGCCCGATTTATCAGCGATCATATCACCACCATAACTGGCATAACTGTGAATGGAATGGCGTCCGTTGGTCAGGTCATTGGTCAGCGCACCCAGGTTAGTAATCTCAGGTTTCTTTTTTGTGGTAAAACGAATCAGGTGCTTACCATCGTTGGTTAACGCATAGCCGTTGCCGTCAGCCGCTATCACCATGCGGGTAATTTGTGAGGCCACATCGCCGGAGCCTTTCACTACACCAAAAGCCTCGTCTTCAAAATAATAAACCTTGGGCGTTTTTGCTTTCAGATCAATATAGCGTAGTTGTGGAATGCCCATGGGTGTGTAATAAAGCCGGTTGTTCTTTTTATCGTACGCACAAGCAGCCGAGTTGGTGGCAAACGGCTTACTGTTTGCTGCCGTGCGGGCATCGGCCGCAGTTGTAGCAATTGGCTTTCCGCTGCGGGCATTTCGTATTTCTGCTTCCGATGCGCTTTGGTAAATGGTTTTTATTTCTTCGCCGGTGGCCAGGTCTACCAGCCGGACTTCTGTCCATTTGCTGGCGCCTTTCTCCACACTGGTAATGGCGTAGGCCGTACTTTTTTGTTTTTGCGCCTGGGAAAGCTGAAATGCAACTACTGTTAGAAGAAGAAGTAAAGATCTTTTCATGATTTCTGGTTTTGGGACTTTTAAATTACGACAACTTTCGTGTATCGGGCCGGTTTCTGGATGAAAAGATGCATTTCTGTACAAGCGGCAACCACCCTCAGCCTTATGCATTAATTCAGTTTACAGCGTGCAGCAACCTTAACAACCTTGTTTCGCCACCACATTTTCCGCTTCGTATCTTTGCCAACTTCATTATGAGCAAAAAAGGAAAAGTTTTGGTAGCCATGAGCGGCGGTATCGACAGTACCGTTACAGCTCTGATGCTCCATGAGCAAGGCTACGAAGTGGTAGGCATTACCATGAAAACATGGGACTATGCGGCCAGCGGCGGCTCGAAAAAAGAGACCGGCTGCTGCAACCTCGATTCGTTCAACGATGCCCGCATGGCAGCCGTGCAGCACGGCTTTCCGCACTATATACTGGATATCCGCGACGAGTTTGGCTCTTTCGTGGTAGAGAACTTTGTGGATGAATACCTGGCGGGTCGCACCCCCAATCCCTGTGTGCTGTGCAATACACATATTAAATGGCGGGCCCTCCTAAAGCGAGCCGATGCCCTGGGTTGCGAGTTTATTGCGACCGGTCATTACGCACAAGTTCGTCAGCACGACAACGGCCGCTTTTTCATCAGCAAAGGTGTTGACGAAACCAAAGACCAGAGTTATGTTCTATGGGGGTTGCAGCAGGACCTGCTCTCCCGTACCCTGTTACCATTAGGGCCTTTCCGCAAAACGGAGATCCGCCAGATGGCACATGACTTTGGTTATCCGGAACTGGCGAAAAAAAGCGAGAGCTATGAAATTTGTTTTGTGCCTGATAACGATTACCGCGGTTTCCTGAAACGGAAAGTGGAAGGGCTTGAAGAAAAAGTGGCAGGCGGTTATTTTGTTGACAAGGAAGGGAAGATCCTTGGACAGCACAAAGGCTACCCGTTTTATACCATCGGGCAGCGCAAAGGACTGGACATTACGTTTGGTAAACCCGTATATGTTACCGCTATTAACCCCGATAACAATACGGTGGTGCTGGGCGATGAAGCCGACTTGGAAAAAGAGGACATGCGGGTGAGCAAAGTAAACTGGATAAAGTACGATGGGCTAACAGAACCGATAGAAACCATTACCAAAATCCGTTATAAGGACAAAGGTTCGGCTTCGTTGATCTCTGCAGCCGAAAACGGTGGTGTTTCCGTTCGCTTTTTTGAAAAGGCCAAAGGCATTGCTCCCGGCCAAAGTGCCGTTTTTTACGAAGGCGACGATGTGATTGGCGGCGGAATTATCCAAAGACAATAGATGGCAGATGATGGGTGACAGATGAGAGTGAAGATTTTTTCCGCTTTCATCCGCCATCTGTCATCTATCATCCTTTTAATTCCTGAACATTTTTGCTACTTTAGTGCCGTTCGCCAAAAAGCAACCAATTTCCATGAAGACTGTTACTTTGACAAGATTCCTCTTTTTTCCCCTGCTATTTGCTGTTGCCTGCATGGGCTGTAAAAAAGAAACGGAAGAATTGAGTGTAGAACCACTCTCCGACTACCTGCCAACACAAACCGGCAAATACATTATTTACCAACTTGACTCCACTGTTTTCACCAACTTCGGTACCTCGGTGGAACTGCGTTCTTACCAGGAAAAACACGAGGTGGATGCTGAATTTACCGATGGTGAAGGCAGGAAGGCTTATCGCGTTTTCCGGTCCCTGCGGGCTGCCAACGGCACCGGCCCCTGGGCGCCTGCCGGAACATTTGCCATCATCCCGCAACGCAATTCGGTGGAAGTGATTGAGAACAATCTTCGTTTTGTACGACTGGCCGCACCGGTAAAAGCGGAAGGTACCTGGAAAGGCAACCGCTTTCTCCCGGATGAACCTTATACCGGTACGTTTGCCTTTAGCAATGATGATAACATGGCCGACTGGGATTATACCTACACCAACACCGGCGAGACCATCAACCTAAACGGGCACACTATCGACGATGTCATCTCCGTTGAACAGATCAACGAAAGCGCCAATGCGCCGGTGGATCTTCCCGGGGCCTATGGTTTTATCAATTTCGCAAAGGCACAATATGCCAAAGGTATTGGTCTTGTGTTTGAAGAGGTGACCATGTGGGAATACCAGCCAAACCCCGGTGGCAACAGTGGTTACCGCACCGGTTTCGGCGTAAAACGATCCATGATCGAGCATAACTAGCCATGAAAAAACTGATTGGATGCCTGCTCTTATTTTTTGCCGCGAACAGTGAAGCGCAAACGCTTAGCCGGTACATCATTACCTTCAAAAACAAGGCAACCACTCCCTATACCTTTTCAAACCCGGAAGCCTATTTATCGCCCCGGGCTATTGAGCGCAGAACCCGGCATGGCATCGCTATCGACAGTATCGATTTGCCAGTTACCCCCCGCTATCTCGACAGTGTACAGTTGGCAGGCAATATTACCATCCTGAATGTATCCAAATGGCTGAACCAGGTTTCCATTCAAACCTCGGATGCAGTCGCATTGGCCAAGATCCGAACGTTTTCATTTGTAGAAACGGCTGCTCCCATTGCAGCCCGTAAGGCAGAAAGCGGCAAAGGAATCCAGTCGATAGCTATAAAAAATAAACGTTCGAAAAAAAGGGTGTTTAAATTAACCGCAGATGCTTATGACTACGGCTCCTCTTTGCCGCAGATTGCCCTTCACAATGGGCAGTTCCTGCACAATATTGGTCTTCGTGGACAAGGCATGGTGATCGGTATGCTGGATGCCGGTTTTTTCCGGTACAATTCCCTGCAAGCTTTTGACAGCATCAATCAAAACGGCCAGGTACTGGGCACGTATGATTTTGTGGCAAAGGAAACCAGTGTCAGCGAAGACAATTCGCATGGCATGCAATGTCTATCCGTTATCGCAGCCAATATTCCCTCGCAATTTGTGGGTACCGCCCCGAAGGCGGGCTTTTATCTGTTCCGCACCGAAGATGCTGCTACAGAATACCCTATAGAAGAACACAACTGGGTATGTGGTGCTGAACGGGTGGACAGCAGCGGCGGTGATGTCATTTCTTCTTCGCTGGGCTATTCGGATGGCATGAGCGATCCGCAGTTTAATCATACCTACGCACAGCTGAATGGGAACACCACCATTGCGGCAAGAGGTGCTGACATGGCTGCCAAAAAAGGCTTGCTGGTAGTGAATGCAGCCGGCAACCAGGGGAACGAACCGTTTAAATACCTGGCAACTCCGGCGGATGCTGATAGTGTTTTGGCGGTTGGTGCCGTTAACAGTAACGGGCAACCAGGCGGCTTTTCGAGTTATGGGCCTTCTTCAGACGGGCAAGTAAAACCGGATGTTGCTTCTGTAGGTGTGGCCACGGTTGTACAAACAACCGGAAACACGATTGGAACCAATAACGGAACTTCTTTTGCCTGTCCCAATATGGCCGGTCTGGCTACGTGTCTGTGGCAAGGATTTCCGGAGGTCAACAACATGCAGATCATTCGAACCCTTAGGCAGGCAGGCAATCAATTTACAGCTCCCGACAACCGCATAGGTTATGGCATCCCGGATATGAAAAAAGCTGTTTTGATCCTATTGAAGGAAGTTGCCACTACCAGCATTTCAGCAACTTCCTGCAAAAACACAATTTCATGGACCAGCAAAGACATCCAGGGAATGAGCTTCGCGATAGAAAGAAAGGCTCCCGGAGAAGCGGCGTTTTCGAAAATCGGCGAGCAGGCGGCAAAAGGAATAACCTTCAGTACACAATCGTATCAGTTTGCTGACAGTTTACTCAACATACAAGCCGGTACCATTACCTATCGTATCCGTCAGGTGATTGATACGGCCGCCGCCAGCACCACGGCAGATTATATCGATACGGTTTCAGTTTCGCTGGCTGCTACCTGCACGACCACGCCGGTGATCAATGTGCCCCTGACCAGTGAAGAATACACGCTGATGCCCAACCCGGCACACAACAAACTAACCCTGCGCATGTCTACACCTTACGCGGTACCCGCCCTCAGCTTCCGGATAACAGACAATAAAGGCCGTATTTTGCTGGTAGAAAAACAAAGCAAACTACCCGGTACAGAAACCTTTGATTTTCCCGTTTCGCACCTGGCAAAAGGAACCTATTACCTCGAGGTTTTTAAAGACAAAATCCGGCTGACCACAAAAGAATTTATCAAACTGTAAACAGGGCTGCAAAAAGCGTATCTCCCCTTTTATCGTAGCCTTTAAAATACTGTTGCGAAAGAAGCTGCAGGGCCGTGGTTTGTGAAAGGCGCTCTGTTATCTCTTCATTTTCATCCACCAGTACCGAACAGGTAATGTAAAGGAAAAATCCGCCCTTTTTCAGGTGGCGGCTGGCATTGACCGCAATGCTATGTTGCAGGCTTGCATAATGTGCAATCTTCTCCCTTTTGAAATAAACTAATTGCTCCGGGGTTCGTCCCCAGGTACCCGAACCACTACAGGGTGCGTCACAAAGGATAACATCAAACTGCTGCGAAAGGGAAAACGGTGGTGAAGAAACATCCGCCACAAAGGATCGGTAGTTTGTGATGCCGGCACGCTTTAGCCGGTTGCGAAGGTTCAGGATAATACTTTCCCGTATATCTGAAACCGTTAGACTTGCTTTGGGATAGGCATCGTGCAGTAATATGGTTTTGCCCCCGCTGGCCGCACAACAATCCCAGGCCGAAAACTGCTTTTTGGTAAGATGTGCCCTTAAGGGTTCCAGCACCTGTTGCGAACTGATGTCCTGAACTACGGCCTCTTCATCCATGCGCAGGATTTCGTCTGCTTTTGTTCCCGAAGCCAACCGAATGCAGGCTCCTTCCTGCAGGTACGGCACTGCCGCGTCTTTTAATTTATCAACAACGATTTTTTCTTTTCCCGGCCGCAAGCGGAGAAACATATCAGGTTGCTGCAAAAATGAAAGAACAAAAGCTTGCTTATCAATTTGAGGGCTTATTCTGTCCGGAAAGGGAAAAAGTTGTTGAATCGCTGGGGTATCCAGGAAAGCCAGCTTTTCTTCCGGCGAAGCATGCATCATCGTTTCCCATTCCGGTTTGACTGACGCCACTAAACTGCTGTTCGGATGGCAAAGAAACTGCCCGGCTAAGATGCGGGCCTCCAAGGAAAATTGTTTCAACGCATGGCCCAACCGGAAATAACAAAAACAAAGGTCGGCCACCCGTTTGCGGTCTTTTGAGCCGAATTTTTTATGGTTCTTGAAATAGGTTTTCAGCCAGGTGGCAAAGGGCATAGTACCATTGTAATCGTTAATGATTCGTAAGGATGAAAGTAAGGATGCATTGAAATGTTCCAAGACCGCAAAATAAAAGGTGACCGGAAACAGTCACCTTGCCAAAAAAATATAAATAAGTTACCTGTAATAAAAACGCCAAGAGGAACTCAAGTTTCCAGGAGATTCTACTGCAGTGGCACCCGCTGGTTTATCAACACTATTATAAGAATAGGTTGTTGTTATCTTGTAGTTCTCACCCGGATCAACCGGATCAATATAATCGATAACTGTAGCATTATTGGCGCCAAAATAAATGGAGCTATTCAATCCAAAAGCAGGTGAAATGTATGGATCAATTAATAAGGTTTCAATGCCCAGTCGCAATGGGTTTATTTTACTATCAAATGAATAGTTAATTGTATAATCTATATCCCAATCAGAACCAGAATAGCTATAAGATTTTACGCTGTTCAGATTTGCACCGGCTTGGGTGTATTCCAGCATGGCGGCAGGTTCAAATTGTGTCCCTGTTCCACCCGCATGACTGATTCTGCTGGTCAGGTTACCAGCCGTATTGTAAACAAATTCAGTACTATCGATATAGGTTGCTCCCAATATATCAAGTTCAAATATTCCGTATTCGTAACGACTTTTTGCTGTATTGTAGTAATAACGGGTTACGACGCTGTCAATATTTGCGCTTTGTAGCCCGGAATTCTTCAATACAATTTGCTCTATGATTCCGCTTGCGTTCCGTTTAAAACGAACTTGCTCCGTATAGCTGATAGCAGACGCATCGATAAAAATAAGGCGGCCGGCAGCATCATAAAAAAGATTATATGCCAAAGAATCCGTTGGGGTAACCAGCACCATTCTGGTTAGCTGTCCGGTAGGAGTGTTTCCGCCTCCGCCGCCTGTTGTGGGATCGGGATTTTCAAGGCTTGCTTCTTTTTGGCAGGCAACTGTTACCAGCATCACTGCGCTTAAAGCAATCAATAGTTTTCTCATTGTAAAGTATTCAGATAGTAAGTTAATCTTATTTTATTTAACGTTTCAACCTACCAATTCTTATATCTCGAGCAAAGTTTTTAGCGGATCTTTTCCGAAAAGCAGCAATTCTGGATTTTCCAGGAGTTCCTTCACCCTTACTAAGAAAGAAACTGACTCGCGGCCGTCAATGATGCGGTGATCGTAACTAAGGGCTACATACATCATGGGGCGGGCAACAATCTGGCCGTCAATCACCACCGGACGCTCCTGGATTTTGTGCATCCCCAAAATAGCCGATTGCGGAATGTTGATAATAGGAGTACTCATTAGCGAACCAAACACACCACCATTAGTGATAGTAAAGGTTCCGCCCTGCATTTCTTCCATGCTCAATTTGTTGTCGCGGGCTTTGGTAGCCAGTTCCACCACTTTCTTTTCAATCTCCTGCATGCTCAGGCTTTCGGCATTTCGGATCACGGGAACCACTAAACCTTTTGGCGCCGAAACGGCGATAGAGATATCGCAGTAATTATGATAAATAATATTGTCGCCGTCGATGTAGGCGTTTACGGCCGGCCATTCCTGTAATGCATAACAAACTGCCTTGGCAAAGAAGGACATAAAGCCAAGGTTCACCCCATGCTTTTCCTTGAACTTGTCCTTGTTGGCAGCACGGATGGCCATGATGCGGCTCATGTCTACTTCGTTAAACGTCGTCAACATGGCGGTTGTATTCTTGGCTTCCACCAGGCGACGGCTGACGGTTTTGCGAAGGTTGCTCATCTTCTGCCGGTCTTCACCGCGGCTGAAAAGTTCCTGTCCGGGTTTGCGGCCGGGATTTTCCAATGCGCTCAGCACATCTTCTTTTAGGATTTTTCCATTGTACCCGCTGGGTTGAATGGCCTTCGGATCAACTTTTTTATCGGCGATGATAGCCGACGCTACCGGCGTTGCTTTTACATCAGTTTGCGGTTTGGCTTCCTGCGTTTTGGGTTGTTCTGCAGGCTTGGTTTCTTCTTTTTTCGATTCAGCCGGATTTGAACTTTGAACTTCTGGCTGAGAACTTCCTTCCGGCTTTGCTGCGGTTTCGTCAATCTGTGCTACCGTATCGCCTATATTCAACGTATCGCCTTCTTTGCCTACTGTTTTCAGTACACCAGCCTGTTCAGCGTTCAGTTCAAAGGTTGCTTTTTCGCTTTCCAGTTCTGCAATCACTTCGTCTCGCTCTACATACTCACCATCATTCTTCAACCATTTTACCAGTGTGACTTCATTTATGGATTCGCCTACGGTGGGGACTTTGATTTCTATCATAACAATATTCTAGGTGGCGCAAATTTCGGATAAAATGACTTACCATAAACAGGTAAATCCTGAAACAGAAAAGAGGCCATTGAAAGCCTCTTTTCTGTAGTATAAAAACCGGTGATTTAAATGGTAAAAGCAGTTTCCACAATCTCTGCCTGCTCCTGTGCATGCACTTTGCTGTAACCGGTAGCGGTTGCGGCACCGGGTTGCCGGCTGATAATGCCGTAGTTGATACTTTTCAGGTTCATTTGCATAAAGCTGGCGGCACCCATGTTCAGCGGCTCCTCCTGCACCCAGAACCAGGTAGCCTTGTTGTACTTCTGGTACAAGGCTTCCAGTTGCTTGTAGGGCAAAGGATACAATTGTTCTACCCGAACAATGGCCACATCGGTGCGGGATTCTTTTTGCTGGCGTTCGGCCAGGTCATAATAAACCTTACCGCTGCAGAACAACACTTTCTTCACCTCGTCGGCGCTTTTTACAAAGCTATCGTCAATTACTTCCAGGAAACGGGTGCTGCCCGTAAACTCACTGATGTGCGAATAGGTTGCCGGCAGGCGCAGGTTGGCTTTTGGTGAAAAATTGACCAGCGGCTTGCGGAAAGGCCAGGTCATCTGGCGGCGCAGTGCATGGAAGAAATTGGCTGACGTGGTGATGTTGGTCACTACCATATTCAATTCGGCACAAAGTTGTAAAAAGCGTTCGAGCCTTGCACTGCTGTGCTCCGGGCCTTGCCCTTCGTAACCGTGCGGCAGCAGCATCACCACACCGCTCATGCGCTGCCATTTCTGCTCTGCAGAGGTGATAAACTGGTCGATGATAATCTGGGCGCCATTGGCAAAGTCGCCAAACTGCGCTTCCCAAATCACAAGATTATTGGGGTTTGCCATGGCATACCCGTATTCAAATCCAAGCACCGCAAACTCGCTCAGGAGCGAATTATAGATACGAAGTTTTCCCTGTCCCTCCTGAAAATGGTTCAGGCGGTTGTATTCTTCGTTGTTGGTTTCATCATAGATAACAGCGTGCCGATGCGAGAAGGTTCCCCGCTTGACATCCTGCCCACTCATACGCACATTTTTATTTTCTACCAGCAAACTGCCGTAAGACAAAAGTTCGCCTGTAGCCCAATCTACTTTTTGTTCGCCCTCGAACAATTTTACTTTGTCCTGTAAAATTTTGTCCACCTTGCGCAGTGGCTTAAAGCCATCAGGATACTGCATCAATCCATTGAAAAGCTGGCGGAAGCTTTCTTCGGAAACTGCCGTGATGGGCGATTGGTCGAAGTCATCTTCGTTTGCACGACGCAGGCTTTTCCACCACAATTCCGGTTGCTGGTAGGTATACGGAAGCGGATTTTGTTTTACTTCATCCAGCCGCTCCTGCAAATCGCTCCAGAATTGCTTTTCCATGTC
This sequence comes from Flavisolibacter longurius, assembly GCA_014163555.1. GTDB lineage: Bacteria > Bacteroidota > Bacteroidia > Chitinophagales > Chitinophagaceae > Flavisolibacter. The sequence continues at coordinate 63,826 of JACJGO010000004.1, read as the reverse complement.
CTTTGCCAGTTGCTGGGCGTCCGGCTTTCCGTTCTCCAGCAAGTACTGAACATAGGTTTCGCGGGGATTGGAATGCTTGTCGATGACGGCATACAACTGCGGCTGCGTAAATTTCGGATCATCGCCTTCGTTGTGACCATGACGGCGATAACAAACCATATCGATAAAAATATCCGAATTAAATTCCTGGCGGTAGCGGGTGGCCATCTCCACACATTTCACCACTGCTTCCGGGTCATCGCCATTTACATGGAGAACCGGTGCCTGGATAGTGGCCGCTACAGAGGTGCTGTAATCAGAGCTTCGGGCATCGTCAAAATCCGTTGTAAAGCCAATCTGGTTATTGATGATAAAATGAATGGTGCCACCGGTATAATACCCATCCAGGTTGCTCATTTGAATGATTTCATATACAACTCCCTGTCCGGCAACGGAAGCATCGCCATGAATAAGAATTGGTAGTACCGCATCAAATTCGGAGTCGTACAAACAATCGGCTTTGGCCCGTGAAAAACCCAGTACCACCGGGTCAACCGCTTCGAGGTGAGAGGGGTTGGGTGCCAGTTTCAGATGAACTTTGTTGCCGGCGGGTGTTTCCACCTCCGAGGCAAAACCAAGATGGTATTTTACATCACCGCTGCCCATGGTTTGATCGGGAATAGCCGTGCCTTCAAACTCACTGAAGATCTGCTCGTATGTCTTTCCTAAAATGTTGGCCAATACGTTCAGACGGCCGCGGTGGGCCATACCAATCACCACTTCCTTCACGCCAACTTCCGCTCCTGTATTAATAATGGAATCCAGCGCGGCGATCGTTGTTTCGCCACCTTCCAGGGAAAAGCGCTTTTGTCCGATGTATTTTGTATGCAGGAATTTTTCGAAGATCACACCCTGGTTCAGCTTCTGCAGGATACGCTTTCTCTTTTCCAGCGAAACAGGTTCACCCAAGTTTGCTTCAAGTTCTTTCTGCAGCCATTCAAGCCGGTCTTGTTTTAAAATATAACCGTATTCAACACCTACATGGCTTGTATAAATCGATTTGAGCTTGTCAAGAATCAGTTGCAGGGTTGCACCTTCTGAGCCAATGAATCGACCGGCCACAAACGTTTTACCCATGTCGGCTTCGTCAAGACCAAAATATTTCAGGTCAAGATTGGCGCCCCTGTCCTTGCGCTTCCGAATGGGATTGGTATCTGCCACCAAGTGTCCCTTTGTGCGGTAAGCCTGAATGAGCTGGTAAACGGAAAATTCCTTTACCAATTGGCCGGCATCGGTTGTGGCGGCACCGGCAGGTTGAGCCACTTCTGCGGCGGCATGACCATTGGCAGACTTACCACTGGCAAGGGCAAAATCAAAGCCTTCGAAAAAGCGGCGGAAGTCCGGGTCAACACTTTCCGGATCTTTCACAAAATCCTGGTAAAGCCCTTCGATATATGACGGATGAGAATGCGTGATGTACGAAAAATCCTTCATGAGCGGAGTAATTTGGATTGGGAGGGCAAATATACCGCGGAAGCGTGGATTAGTTGGCAGCGAAAACGTGTAAACGCCTCTGAAAGAGGTGGGTATTGGCGCAAAGCGGCTTCAGTTAACAAAAAATTTGGCCTTATCAATCTGTATTTTCAAATCTTTCCCCTACATTTGCCCTCCGAAATTCAAAAAGAACATGGCTAATCATAAGGCAACAAAAAAAGATGTACGTCAATCTGCTAAGCGCCGCGAACGCAACCGTTATTATGGCAAAACTACCCGTAATGCCATCCGTGATCTGAGAGCGGTAACTGATGCTGCGGCTGCTGGTGAGCAACTGCCTGAAGTAGCTTCTATGATTGATAAACTGGCGAAGCGTGGTGTGATTCATAAGAACAAAGCAGCGAACCTGAAAAGCAAGCTGGCAAGACGTGTGAATACCCTGGCTAAATAAACCATTTCGTCAAAATATAGCATAATAAAAAAACATCCCTATTTGGGATGTTTTTTTATTGATTGAAACTTTGTCTCCAACTCCCTAAGCCGTTGTGTTTCCTTATTATTTTTAAATGAGAGAACAAACATTGATAAAATAACTCCGATACACAAGCCAATACCTAAATCGATGAACGAGATTGATTTTGGAGCTAGCTGAACCTTTTGAGTAAACAGTAAAATTCCATATACTAAAAGTACAGTAGAAAATATAAGCGGAACGATTATTACAGAAAATGCACCTAACTGCAAACTCAATAAGACGCAAAATAGCGATGCGACTATAATTCCTACTCCGCGTAATTGACTTTTATTCATATATGTAAGTTTAATACAAGCATGCACCATAATGTTCCATCATACACCTGCACCAAAAATTATTCTCTAAATCATATTGTAAAAAAGCGTATGTCCCAACAGCGGCAGCCCAACAAATGATTGCTGTGGGACTAATTCCACCAAAACCACATGATGTGGCAAAGCCAACCATCAATCCACTAATTAATAGTTCTTGTTGTTCATAGGCGTCTGCACAAGGTGTGTCATATATGCGGGCTGATGATACCCTCTTCCTACTTTCTAGTTTATCAATTATTTTTTTCTTTGCGTCCGGGAAAAGAAAAATTCCGGCTTTGTGTGTGCTTCTCAGTAATTTTTCCCAATCCATTTTCGTGTACGATTTAATATTGTATTTGTCATTTAACCTATTTGTGATTTGGCTGAATAAATCAAGTTCTTTTTGAAAGACTTTGTCATTTCGAATAAGATTTAAAATTCCGTTACTTAATAATGGATCTATGAGTCTATTTTCAGGATTAAATGGATCGACTTCGTCTTTAACTAATGAATAATAATCTTTAAAGCTCTGTTTATTTAAAAGATTTGAAAATGAAGCTACGTAATTTATGAGTTCTGCGGAATCTAGGGGTTCATGTGTCATTGCTTGCTTACCTGAAATAAAAAGATGTATATCGGGGTTGGGCAGTATATTATCTTTAGCTACCTTTTTACAACTAAGTATAATAACAAAAGCCGTTGTGACACATATCAGTGTTCTAACTTTGAAAAGGTTAAATAATTGCAGTTTCATGTTTTGGTTGTTTATTCTACTAATATATAATTTTATTAAATATATTTTTAATAAAATCTATTCATCCAGTTTTACTTTCAACCCCTGTAATAAAAGTCCCTTTCGCTTGAGTAATTTCATTCTATGAGAACACTGTTACTTTGTATATCACTCATCTGTTCCATAACCTCATTTTGTCAGAAATTCTTAACTCGGTATGAAAAATCGGCATGCAGTGCATCTCCTACTTACCCGGAGATCATTGCCTGGTGGAAGGCGCTGGATGCGGCTTCACCCATGATTAAAATGATGGAAATGGGACCAACTGATGCAGGCTATCCGCTTCATCTTATTATCGTTTCCACTGATAAAAACTTTGACCTTGCCAAAGCAAGACAGCAAAAAAAGAATATTCTTTTTATCAACAATGGTATTCATCCTGGTGAGCCGGATGGCATCGACGCTACTATGTTATTAGTGCGTGACATGGTGCAAGGGAAATACAAATTGCCAACAAACATTGTATTTGCTTTCATCCCGGTGTATAATATTGGGGGCGCTCTTAACCGCAGCAGAAATTACCGTATCGACCAGGATGGACCGGTTGAGAAAGGTTTTCGCGGCAATGCACAGAACCTGGATCTGAACCGCGACTTCATCAAAATGGATTCGAAAAATGCCATGACGTTCGCGAAGATTTTTCACTACCTCGATCCGGATGTTTTTGTTGACAATCATGTGAGCAATGGTGCCGATTACCAGCATGTCATGACGCTTCTTTCATCGCAACACAACAAGTTGGGTGGTGTAATGGGAAGCTTCATGAACAAAACTTTTGAGCCGGCGCTTTATTCGCTGATGAAGAGGAAAGGTTTTGACCTGGTGCCTTATGTAAATCATTTCGGCGATACGCCGGACAAGGGCTGGCCGGAATTTCACGACGGTCCCCGCTACGGCAGCGGTTATGGTACGCTGTGGAATACTTTTTCTTTTGTGCCCGAAACGCATATGCTAAAACCTTACAAACAACGGGTAGAAGCAACCAAAGCCTTGATGGAAAGTTTCATTGAATTTACGGTGCAGCATGGAAAAACCATTCGTGAGTTGCGTGAACAAACCGCTAAGGCGCAGCAAGCGCAAAAAGAGATGCCGCTGGCCTGGCTGCTCGATCGAAGCCAATGGTCGGAAATCACCTTCAAGGGATATGAAGCCACCCGAAAGCCCAGCGAGGTTTCGGGCTTGCCACGCCTGTATTACGACAGAAGCAAACCCTATGAAAAAAAGATTCCTTTCTATAATTTTTACCGCGATACCGTTTTCGTACAACGTCCGCAAGCTTATATCATTCCGCAGGGGTGGTGGAAATTGATTGAGCGACTACAGGCTAATAACATTCAAATGCGCCGCCTGGCAAACGATACCACCATTCAGGTGGAAGCTTACCGCATCGACAGTTATCAATCGGCGCCACGACCTTATGAAGGGCATCACCCCAACCGGCAGATACAGGTATCGAAAACAGTAAAAACAGTGTCCTTCCGCAAGGGTGACTATTATATTTCCCTTTCGCAGAAAGGAAGCCGTTTTTTAGTTGAAGTACTGGAACCACAGGCAGAGGACAGCTATTTTGCCTGGAACTTTTTTGACCCGATTCTCGGACAAAAAGAGGGCTTTTCAGATTATGTATTTGAAGAGACAGCAGCCAGATTTTTACGGGAAAATCCTTCCGTCAAACAGCAACTGGAACAACGCAGAGCCGCTGATTCAGCATTTGCAAAAAGTGCCTCTGCACAACTGGCTTTCGTTTACCAGTTGTCGCCTTATTACGAACCGTCGCATAACCTGTATCCGGTTTACCGGGTTCCGGCGGTTCTGCCGCGTAAAGAAAACTAGATGCTAATGTAACCGCTGCTGCCGGGCAAGTTTTTTTCCGATGAAAAGCATGCAGAACACAATGGCAACGCTGAAATAACCCACATACTGGTAGTTGTGAATCCTGCCGTCCTGGCCACGAAAAACAATAAAGCCGGAAATGATGGAAGCCAAACCGGTAAACAATTGCTGCATGCTGGAATTAAAGCTCATGAAGCGTCCGCGTTCTGCAGGATCGACCACGGTACTGATCATTGCCTGCGCAGGAATATTTCTGCCGGTAGAAAAAGTAAACCAGAACCCAAAAATCGCCAGCACCATATAAAAATGAATGGAAGGCATATTGGTGATAAAGAAGATGGGGAGCAAGGAAAGCAAGAGGCAGATGGTAAAGACTTTGAACTTTCCATATTTATCCGCCATCCGGCCAATTATGTTGGAAGAGATCAGCGCACAGGTACCGCCTACCATGTAAATCAGCGGTGTCTGGTCTTTTGAAAACCCTACATTGAATTCCATATAAGGATTGATAAAGGGAATGACAGCGAAGTGTCCCAACATCAATCCTCCGGATAATAACAGGGCTAAAACCTGGCTCCTGTTTCCAACGACATTGGAAAGAATGGTTCGAATACTTTGCCTTGCATTTCCAGCCGCCGCTATATGCCCCGAAACAGAAGGCAAATAGCGGTATAAAAGCGGTAACAACAACACTCCTAAGATGCCTATAAAATAAAACGGTGCATGCCAACTAATCAGCTTTGCTAAATAAAGACTGAAAGGAACCCCGAAAATGGAAGCCAGGGAAAATGCCATGAACACTACTGACATGGCCTGTGCCCTTTTTTCGTAAGGAAATGTATCGGCGATAATAGAAAGTACCTGCGCACCAATCAAGCCGCCAAATAACCCGGTGATGACTCTTGCCAATAATAACAAAACCGCACTGGGTGCCAAGCCACATAAAACAGTTCCTACAATAAAACCGGCATACGCAAAAAGGAGTACTTTTTTACGATCGTACCTGTCGACAAAAAAAGCAGTAACAAGCCCGGAGGCAAATGCCGTAATCGGATACGCGGCTACAATCGTACTGAAATATTGAGTGGAAATATCAAAATGCGGCATCAGGAAATTTCCCAATGGCATCATGATCATAAAATCCAGAATATGGGTGAAATTGATCGAAGCAAGGAGAAGAAGTAAAACACGTTCTGTCTTGTTCATAAATACCCAAAGGTCGGTTTTCTGCCATTATTCATAACCATAAATGGTAGCAGGTGATTTTTAATACTATTGTTTCGTTGTCCCTAAATAAATATCCTGATATATCACGAGGCGTAAGTGATGTCATTTTGGACTGTTGGCAGTGTATATGGCTGTTCAGCTATTTTGAGCCTGACCAGTTCCACTCGTAAATCCACAACAAATACTTCATCATCTTCCCGGATTTGAAGTTTATACTTGTTTTTATATAACAACTCAAGTCTTTGCCGAACATTACGAATACCAATTCCTCCTTTACACTGTCCATTTTCCTTAACAGTTGTCTTCCCATTCATTAGTTTCATGATAAGTGTTGTTTCCTTTATTTCAACTGTAAGATTGATCCAGGGGTTTTGCAATATGTTGCTGGTGCCATGTTTGAAACAATTCTCAACAAAGGGAAGCAAGAGCAAGGGTGCAATGTATATATCATCGATTCTCTCAGGAACCAACGCGTGGACATCCAGCTTATTTCCATACCGGATCTTTTCAAGATTGATGTATTCCGTTATCATTGTTAGCTCCTGCCGTAGAGGCACCAATGCTTTTTGACCTTCATATAATATATAACGCAGAATATCCGAGAGTTCCATGAGCATTTTTGAACTTTTGGGAGACTCTGTTTGCGCCTGCGAATAAATGTTGTTGAGTGTGTTGAAAAGGAAATGTGGATGCACTTGTGCGGTGAGCAGTTGCAATTGTGCTTCTGATTTTTCTTTTTGCAACTGCAGGTTTCGGTGCTGGTGGTGATACCAGTGTTTTCCAAACTTCAGCATCAGCGCACTGGCAGTGATGGTGAAAGCGCCTTTGTTTGTAGCAATAACTGCCATAAAAAATGACGTTCCGGCATTGCGGGGCATCGGCGGGATATTTTCAGGGGGCAATACCCAGGAAAGAAAAGGCTGCATCACTTTTCCCAGCAAGATCATATTCAGCACACCACTTAGAAACCAAAGCACTAAAATCAAAATCACACCAAACAAATATCTCTTTCTCAAAAAAAATACTGGGAATATCCAATACAGCATCACGTATACGGTAGGTGCCTGCCCAAACACAACAAAGAAGCTTTCGGAAAACGTGTAGAGGGGGTTTCGGAAAAAAGACATTTCCGGATATCCAAATGGCTGGGCTGCATGTGTAAGTGTAATATATGGGTACCAGATGATCCAGAACAGCAAGTGCTGCACCACACGGTCACTCTTTTTTTCTGAGAATAGAAAGCTGGTTAGTTTCATTATATAAACATTCAATTAAATATAATTGAATTATACAGGAAAGCGAATTCCTAAACATGTTTAGCTGCGCTGAAAAAACTTTTAAGCACGATAAAACGCTTTTGTCGCAGAAATATGCCCGATGAATCTTATCATTTACACACTCGTAGACAGTAAATGGTTGTCTATGGGAACAGTCAATCATTTTGCCGCTTTTTATAGAACAACATTTACTTAAAAAATAGATTTGGTTATGATTATCGCCCAACCAAAACTTCTATTGTGGAACCAAGCCTGAATGCCTCAGCTAGTATCGCCTCTTTACATAACCCTATCCTGAAAAAGGGAAAAGAATTGAGGGTCGAATTGTCCTTTATACAATTACTGGAAGATAAAATAACCCAGGCATTGCTGAAAATAGAAGGATGTGTGTCTAACGTAACAGAAAGCAAATCTTCAAGCTAACCTATGAACCACCTCACTCATACATTTCTTCTAAGTATCGCAACAAATAAGGCAGAAGTTAATCATCACATAAACCAAATCAAGAATGAAAAAGTTAATGACAATGGCAGCTACAGTGTTACTGCTTTCCGCCTGCCAGAAGAACGCTGATCATTCAGCCAAAGACGAACTGTCAACCGGGGAAAAAATTGTTATTCCGGGCGAAGGAAATTTAAATGCCCGCAGTTCACAAGAAGAGAAATACAATACCTTTTACGGTCCGGCAGTTCAATTTGGTAAAGGCCATGTTAGAAGCTGGGTAAATATCAGCCACGAAGACAAACCACTTGCCATCGGCATGGAGTTTACAGAGGGAGTGTTGCATCAGGAACATTCGCACGAAGGTGGTGATGCCCATGGCCATGAGGTGTTGTTGCAATTGCATCAAAAAGCAAAGGGACTTATGCCCTTCGACCACCTAACGATGGGTTATATGGCAGAAGGTCATCCCCCTCCAGGCATTTATTCCGTTCCTCATTTTGATTTTCATTTTTATAAAATTTCATTGGAAGAGCGATTGGCCATTCCTTCCTATCCGGAAGCCATGGCAGCCTTTAACAACAACCCGCCTGCTGGTTATATTCCTCTGGCCTATGTCAAAGCCCCGGCAGGAGAAGCCAGAATGGGGGCACATTGGATGGATGTACTCTCACCGGAATTTAACGGGCAGCCCTTTACTCACACTTTTGTCTATGGGTCTTATGATGGGAAAGTCAATTTTCTGGAGCCTATGGCTTCGATAGCTTTTATACAAGAAGGAACAACCGTTCAGAAAGCCATCAGGCAACCACAGCTTTTCGATCCTGTAAATACGTATTATCCTACCCGCTATAACATTTGGAAGGACGAGAAAAAAGATCGTCACTATATTGCTTTAGATCAGATGGTATGGCGATAATACAATGTACCAGCGCCTATGTGTAAAGGCGCTGGTACATTTTCACTATTCCTCTCTACGCTGTCACTTCATTAAGTAGCTGCAAAAAAATCGATTACGTAACCTAGTTTTGGTGACGATTCTAAGCAAGATGTAACGATCCTCTTCCAGCAGATTCTATTTATTGGTTAAATCCAATTCTAAAATCTGAAATGTTATAAGTGTAACCGGCAGATTTGTTATCGGGACAAATCTGTTTATAAAGAAGGCAAATGTTTCGCAGAGCCTGCATCAGTTCCACCTTATCAGCACATCATAAACAGCATCGTCCCAGTCGCAGTTTATGTTTGCAGGAGCATGTATAATCAAAACATCATTCGTTATTTCATACCAAAACCCCGCACTACGGGCTGGCTGTATCAGATACCATCCACTGGAAGCCACATATCCGGACATGGGTCCACCTCCGGCATAACTTGCCATAAAGACCTGAAAACTTCCCGTGGCGGGTATTGTGGACGAGATGTTGCTGATACGAATAGTGCACGCATCTTCCCACCACAAGTAGTCAAATCTTTTCATTTTTGAAGGATCGCGGGTTAATGAGTCAGGGAGTACAGTCACCTTCACTGTATCCCTGGAGACAGCTTTATCATTATCAGTCACTAGCAGCTCAAATTGATATACACCTTCTTCCAGATTAGATACAAACATTTGTGAAGGTTCCAATCCCGCCATTAAAACCCGACTCTTATCCATGTTGGGAGAATTTGGACCAGCAACAGTTTGCCATTCGTAAGAGGCAATAAAACCATCGGAGTCATGTGAAATGTTACCGCTAAGAATGATATTGTCTTTCGGTCTCATGATCGTATGGTCTGGCCCGGCACTGGCTACAGGTGTTTTATTGTTGGCTGGAAGCTCGGTAGGGTCTTTTTCACATGACACAAAAACCATTAGTGCTAAACAAAGAAAGAGCAAGCGTGATGTGGTCATAGAATTTTAATTTGGATGTCTGTTTGATATCAGTTTCTTCACTTTTCGCGTAATATGCCATACTTCGTATTGTAACAACAAATAGCTCATTTTGCCGGCTGGCGATTACAATCAATGAATTAATTGAGTTCAATAGTCTAATCGGCTTAGCTTGTTGCCAATAAGTACATACACTTTGTTATTAATGGAAGCAAGTTCGGGCCAATTGCCTTGAACGTCTTCATCAAGAACACCTAAAGTCCATTCCCCTGTACGTGGATTGTAAATATTGAATTTTCTTTTTTCCCTATCTGTGTTCATGAAAAAAATCACCGAACCATCTTTCAGAGCAACGGCTTCATTTCCATACCATTCACCTGGCGTTGCAAGGCATGAAGTACTTCGTTCCATTCCTGGCAATTTTATTATTTCCACTTGCGAAGTGAGTCTTTCATATGGGTATGCTCCTGCTAAGCCACCAGCAATAATAATTTTATCGTCAACACTTGCTGCCAGGAAACTATGCCTGTTAACCTGCATATTTTCAATGGACCAACGACCAGAAGTCACATTATAGACATCGATCGTTCGCGTTGCTGTGGTTAGTTCAAATCCCCATCCTATGAGATCTTCCCACTTGGTGTACCCGCCTATAAAGTAGATGTTATCCTGATGAGTAACCACTCTTTCTATCACCCTTGGCTCACCTGCTAATTCAGATGTTGTCCATTGATTGGTTTGCAAATCATAAATATCAACCCTACCCGACAATACATTCGAGGCTAACCCTCCGGCAAACACCACTTTATTACCAATGCTTGCCGCTTTTGTGAATGCCCTAGCCTGGCTAAGTTTTGCCGTTGACCATTTATCTGTCGTTGCATCATAAATGCCCACCACATCCGATACAATAGGATTTTGGCCATTGTCATAATCATGATGGATAAGACCATCCGTAAAAAAAATCTTTGAACCGGCAGTCACTGCTCCTATTGAGGATCTTGTTATGCCCAATTCCTTTTTCGAAAGAGTTCCTGCCGATACATCGTAAACATAAATATCTGCTTCGTATAATATATAAAGCCTGTTACCAACCGTCAGCATTTTTGGCGTGCTATTAGGAGCCGTTATAGGTAGTTGGTGCAAAAAATTCAATTTTCCCGGCACCTCCCTTCTGATTGGGTTGCAATCTGCCATATCCTTTACTTCGACGGTCATAGTATCGAAGGCAGCACCACTTCCATTCCAAACTTTCAGTTCGAACCGGTATGTACCTACCTGAGAAAATGAAATGGAAGTCTTCTCACGATTCATGTTAGTGATATTGCTGTTGTTTCCAGATAGCTGTCGCCAATAGAAACTTAAGTCTGCTCCTGAAGAGTCAACGGAAGCGGAGCCGTCTAAAATTGTTGAATTCACTGGCATGATTAGCGCCTGATCCGGCCCGGCATTGGCCCTGATGCGTGACCGTCCCTGCACCGTTATGGAAATGGTATCCTTTGAAAACAACCCTCCATTATCGGTTACTTTCAGTTCAAATAAATGAACACCGGGAAGCATTTTGATTGCTTTTGTCACCGACTGATCCTGGTTAGTAAGTTGGTTCAGAGTTGGGTTAGAAAGTTGTGTCCAGAAATAAGTCGTGATCTTTCCGTCGCTATCATACGAAGAACTTCCATCCAACACTATACTATCTGCAGGATATATAAGCATAACATCGTTTCCTGCCTTGGCAACCGGCGCTTTATTTTTGGGAGGATCTGGTGGGTCTGGTCTACAAGAGGTAAAAAGAACAGCTATCAAAAAAACACAAAGAAATATCAGGCGTTGCATAGTATAAGTTTTGACTGGTATATTAGAATACCACAATGCAATAGTGTTTCTAATGACATGCGCTGTGGTCTCTTTTCAAACTCAATAAAGAATTGAAGCTGTGCCGGGTTAGCATAATAAATATTTGCCGGATCAAAAAGCTGTGGCTACCTAGTGGCCACTGACTATCGTTCCCTTTGTAAAAAAGTATGTGTATCTATCGGCTCCACAAAAATTTACGTTGCCATCTAACGAAGATTTTAAGACGCTTTATTCTTCTCTAAAATGATTATTGAATACATAGCCGGCAATTTGTTTTCCCATTTCTTCTCCATCAAGCACCGATTTTCTAAAATCCCATCCGCTATAAATCATGCTCAATGAATTATACCTGGCTGCTTGTGAAAGACGTGAAAAATGAAAAGAGGGCCTGGGCTCAGTTATGGCAGGGTTGATACTGGTAGTCGTTATCTCTATTGAAGTTTCATCGGAACCAAAGAACAACCGCAATATTTCTGCTGTTGTGCCCCCATAAGCCGCATAACTATTGGGATAACCTGGTGCCCGCGGTGTAACAGTGGTCGGCTGTTCGGAAAGAAATGGCAACCAATTGCTATCTGCATCCGTATTATCATTACCGTCAGTTGCAGCTAGGCGTATAGCTGTCTCCGGTCTCCATGAATAAAAATGATAAGCTGCATTAAGTTGAGAGCTGATACTTTCAGCTATAGATACATGCATGAGTGCAAAAAGTCTTGCCGTCTTCCAAGCATCGAGCTTTTTATTCTCAATAGCCTTCCTTACAATATTATTCCATAAAAAAGAGGCCCGGTCATCGCTCCAGAATTTCGCAATCTTTTCTTCCTCCGCATTGCGGGTGCTGCCAACTCTTGCCCCTTTAGCTTTCACTTCACCAAAATCAGCTGCGTATTCATTTGAGTTCACTGCGTAAGGGCCCGCAGGTCTGAATTGCTGATTGCTTTCTATCACCCAGGGTTTCATTACGGCACCCCAGTTAGGTAAGGTTCTGAAGGCAAATTGCGTTTGTGTTGGCATCCAATTTACAGCGGTAACGGTGGACTGATATTCGCCGGGGTTAGTGCCGTTAGGTGAATTAACAGAATTAATAATCAGTTGCGCAAAACCATCATTGGCACGATTGGCGATGAGCGCATCGGCAGATCGCTTTCCCAGATCGATGCCTAGTTCTTTACTTTGTCCATCCGGAATTGTGGCTAAGCTTTCACTGTACCACTGATCAATGGGCGGATTTCCTACTAATGTAGTTCGCTTCAACAACCAATAAGCGGCACTGGCAACGGCCGCATCCGGGTCGGCATGTTGTTCTCTTTCATGAAAAGCATATCGCTCATACTTGGGTTTAATGCTATTCAGCGCATCGTGTACTGCAATTTGGATTCTTGCAAAAACACGTGTGCGTGCCGGCTGAGAAAAACCCACGCCAAGAACCATGTTAGCCTTATCATTCCAAAACATTACCATGTCATTTTCTGCAAAACCGGTATCATTGGGAATTTTACTTGCAAATTCTTGAGGCATTTCTGTTTTAGCCTCCCGGGCAATTTCTTTTTTACAGGAGTTCAATACAGCAAGCAAGATTAAAGAACTCACAAACAGAAGATTTGAAGACAGTTTCATGTCGAATGAATTTTGGTAGAAAAATTTTTAAACAGTTCAAAACTATTTTTCTGGAAATACTGAATTTCTCTAATGCGTCCAAAGGAGCTACAAATGATATGGAAAGTCTCCTGTGCGACCGGCAGGTTGAAAAGCTTTACGATTGCTTTTTATCTGCGACCAAAAACGTTCGTCCGGCAAACGCTTATGTCCGGCGCAAAACCATTCATTGCCTCCTTATCTATGAAACAGTTTTATTATATTTAGAAAAAGGCTTTATGAGCATTCAGGAATTTATATTTTCCAACAAACGAAGCGACCGCATAAAGCAGCACCTGCTCTTTTGGGCCATCTGGTATCCTTACATCACCCTTACCCATGCTGCCAACCCCATGGGATACAAGGAGATGGCTTTTTTTAAAAACCCGATCTATACGTTCAGCGAAAGTTTCTTTGTTGTATTTACACAGGCGCCTACGGTTTATTTGATGCTCTATCTCGTTTTTCCCAAGCTTATTTTGAGAAAGAGATACCTGGCCGGATTTGCATGGATCATTCTGCTCTGGTTTCTGTGCGGCGCTCTCAACCTGATTATGGTGGGAAATGTCATGCAGCCTTTCCTAGAGATGGTTTTGCCGCCAGAGAAAGTGCCATCTTCCTATCGGGATCCGGGAACATCGTTTTTTATGGCCCTAATGGCTACGAACAAAGCCGCTTATTCCATTACAGCCAGTGCCCTGATGCTAAAATTCGGCAAGCACTGGTATCACCACCAGCATCGAAGCTTGCAGCTGCAGAAGGAAAACACAGAAGCACAATTACAACTGCTCACCGCGCAGGTGCATCCCCATTTTTTGTTCAATACACTCAACAACATTTACTCTAAAACACAAAAAGAATCGCCTCAGGGCTCGCAAATGATCATGGGGTTATCCGACCTTCTCCGGTATGCTTTGTACGAGGGCAGAAAAACGGTTGTGCCTTTAGAGAAGGAACTGCAAATGATACTCGAATACATCAATCTTGAACGACTTCGGTATGGCAATAAACTGGACGTGCACTACCTGGTTACCGACGACACAAAAGACCTCTACATCGCACCACTACTGTTATTGCCATTTGTGGAAAACTGCTTTAAGCACGGCACCAGCAGCATGTTGCAAAACCCGTGGATCAATTTTACAGTAGAAGTGAAAGACACCAAACTGGTAATGAAATTGATGAATGGCAAGTCCGACACTGCCGGATCTGCTCCGGCAAATCGCGGCATTGGCATTGACAATGTACGCCAGCGGTTGAATTTGTTGTATAAGAATCAACATGTGTTGGAGATAAGAGAAGAGCGAGACGTTTTCATTGTTGACCTTGAACTTAAGTTGGTAAGAGCGGCAAAGCAAGAAACGATAACCAAACAACCCAGCACTGAAATTATTTATGCCTAACAGAACTGCAAGTAACCTTAAATGCCTCATTGTAGATGATGAACCTATGGCGAGAGATGTGATCAGGCGTTACATCGAGAGCATACCCTCATTGTCCATCACAGGCGAATTTGGTAATGCCATTGATGCCATGCTGTTTATGCAGGACGCCCCTGTAGACCTTATATTCCTGGACATCCGTATGCCGCAATTAAACGGAACCGATTTTGTAAGAAGCCTGCGAAATGTGCCAAAAATTATTTTCACAACAGCGCACAAGGAATATGCGCATGAAGGGTTTGAATTGGATGTAGTGGACTATTTACTCAAACCCATACGGTTCGACCGCTTCCTGAGAGCCGTCAATAAGGCTTTGCCACAACGACAGCAAGACTTTCACCCCGGAATTTATTCTCATACACACGAAAAAAGATTTGCTTCTCCGTTCATGTATGTGCGGGTAGAAAGAAAAATGGTTAAAGTATATATGGATGAAATCCTCTACATCGAAAGTAATAAGGACTATGTGAAGATATTTACAACCGATGAAACGATTGTCACCCGACAAACCATCAGTTCTGTTGAGGCAATGTTGGGTAAAAACAAATTCATCCGCATTCACCGGTCATTTATCGTTTCACTGAATAAAATAAAATCCTTTTCTAATGAAATCGTAACAATTGATAACAAGGATCTGCCAATCGGGAAATTATATCGCAACAGTTTTTTGGAGATACAAGGAGAGTAAATAACGAAATAATTTTAAGGACACTAAAATCGAAGCCAAATGGTTGCACGCATAATGAATATGCATTCATTTGCAATTTTTAATGGGTAGCTGGTTACAAGTGCTAGTTAAAAAAGTGAAAGAATAGAAGGATGTTCTATTGTAGAACAATGAATGTAAAAGTATTCTTATTATGCAGTAAATAAAAAACCCTGTCTTTTAAGACAGGGTTCTAAATAAATATGGCAGCTACCTACTCTCCCGCATTGTGGTGCAGTACCATCGGCCATGAGGGGCTTAACTTCTCTGTTCGGAATGGGAAGAGGTGAACACCCTCGGCAAAACCACCATAAGAAGGTGATGATCCGATGCTCAGTTGTGATGCTGAGCGTGTCGAAGCACAATAAGGTTAACATATTGGATTGAAAAGTTACTAGAGAAAAGAGTCTATTAAATAAAATTAAAGCGTACGAGCAATTAGTACGACTCGGCTTTGCTATTGCTAGCTTTACACCTGTCGCCTATCAACGTTGTCGTCTTCAACGGCTCTTAAAAGTCAACTCATCTTGAGGAAGGTTTCACGCTTAGATGCTTTCAGCGTTTATCCTGTCCGTACATAGCTACTCTGCGCTGCACCTGGCGGCACAACAGATACACCAGCGGTACGTGCGACCCGGTCCTCTCGTACTAAGGTCACGTCCTCTCAATTGACTTGCGCCCACCACAGATAGGGACCGAACTGTCTTGCGACGTTCTGAACCCAGTTCACGTGCCACTTTAATCGGCGAACAGCCGAACCCTTGGGACCTTCTCCAGCCCCAGGATGTGACGAACCGACATCGAGGTGCCAAACCTCCCCGTCGATATGAGCTCTTGGGGGAGATCAGCCTGTTATCCCCGGAGTACCTTTTATCCTTTGAGCGATGGCCCTTCCATACAGAACCACCGGATCACTTCAGCCGGCTTTCGCCCCTGCTCGACTTGTCTGTCTCACAGTCAAGCTCCCTTATACTGATGCGCTCTTCGTACGATTACCAACCGTACTGAGGGAACCTTTGCAAGCCTCCGTTACTTTTTAGGAGGCGACCACCCCAGTCAAACTACCCACCATGCACTGTTTCCCTTTAGGGGATTAGACTCTAAACAAACGAAGGTTGGTATTTCAACGTTGACTCCACAAGGCCTGGCGACCCTGCTTCGCAGTCTCCCAACTATCCTACACATCGGTTGTTCAAAATCAATGCAAAGTTGTAGTGAAGGTTCACGGGGTCTTTCCGTCCCGTGGCGGGTAACCGGCATCTTCACCGATACTACAATTTCACCGGGCTCGTGGAGGAGACAGTGTTCAACTCATTAGACCATTCGTGCAGGTCGGAACTTACCCGACAAGGAATTTCGCTACCTTAGGACCGTTATAGTTACGGCCGCCGTTTACTGGGGCTTCAGTCAGGAGCTTTGGACCTTACGGTCCGAACACCCTTCCTTAACCTTCCAGCACCGGGCAGGTATCAGGCTCTATACGTCATCTTTCGATTTTGCAGGGCCCTGTGTTTTTGTTAAACAGTTGGTTGAACCATTTTACTGTGACCGCATCGCTGCGGTACGCTTTATCCCGAAGTTACAGCGTCAATTTGCCTAGTTCCTTCTCCACGGCTCACCCGAGCGCCTTAGAATATTCATCCCGTCTACCTGTGTCGGTTTGCGGTACTGGCAGCACTGCCCTAACCTTAGAGGTTTTTCTCGGCGGTTTGATTAGCGTCACTATCCACTTGGCCGAAGCCTTGTGGTACTATCAGGTTCGCCTTTCTCTGCGGATTTACCTACAAAGAAAATAACTACACCCTTTAACCGTCTATTCCGTAAGACGGCGGACGTTTCACTACCGCGTCACCCCATCGAAAGCAATGCTGGTGCTGGAATATTAACCAGCTTTCCATCAGCTACCCCTTTCGGGTTCACCTAAGGACCAGACTAACCCTGATCCGATTAACGTTGATCAGGAACCCTTAGACTTACGGCGAACAGGTTTTTCACCTGTTTTATCGTTACTTATACCTACATTTTCTTTTGAAACCGCTCCAGCAATGGTCGCCCATCACCTTCGATGCAGGTTTCAATGCTCCCCTACCGAATACACCTCAAAGGTGCATCGTAAAGCTTCGGTTCACAGTTTGATGCCCGATTATTTTCCGTGCAGGGTCTCTCGACCAGTGAGCTGTTACGCACTCTTTAAATGAATGGCTGCTTCCAAGCCAACATCCTGGCTGTTATAGAAACCCCACCTCGTTTGATCAACTTAACTGTGTATTAGGGACCTTAGCTGTTACTCTGGGTTATTTCCCTCTCGGCCATGGACCTTAGCGCCCACAGCCTCACTGCTGCAGATATCTATTAGCATTCGGAGTTTGTCAGGGTTTGGTAGGCGGTGAAGCCCCCTAGCCCAATCAGTAGCTCTACCTCTAATAGACTTCTAAAATGCAACGCTGTTCCTAAAAACATTTCGGGGAGAACGAGCTATCTCTCAGTTTGATTGGCCTTTCACCCCTATCCACAGGTCATCCCAAAACTTTTCAACGTTTATGAGTTCGGCCCTCCAGTGTGTGTTACCACACCTTCAGCCTGCCCATGGATAGATCACAAAGTTTCGCGTCTGCCCCCACAGACTAAATCGCCCTATTTGGACTCGCTTTCGCTACGGCTCCGTTAGTAAAGAACTTAACCTCGCCTGTGAGGAGCAACTCGTAGGTTCATTATGCAAAAGGCACGCCGTCACTGCTTGCGCAGCTCCGACCGCTTGTAGGCGCACGGTTTCAGGTACTATTTCACTCCCTTGTTTAGGGTGCTTTTCACCTTTCCCTTACGGTACTGGTTCACTATCGGTCTCTGAGGAGTATTTAGCCTTACCAGATGGTGCTGGCAGATTCAAGCAGGATTTCTCCGGTCCCGCCCTACTCAGGATACCGCTCGTCCCCTTCTCTTTACGCTTACGCGACTCTCACGCTCTATGGTCTGACTTTCCAGAAAGTTCAGCTTGAAGAAGGTTTCTAAATGCGGTCCTACAACCCTCAGTCGGCACGCCGACCAAGTTTAGGCTGTTCCCTGTTCGCTCGCCACTACTTAGGGAATCATTGTTTATTTTCTTTTCCTCCCGGTACTTAGATGTTTCAGTTCTCGGGGTTGGCTCTCCTTTCGGAGTACTGCATCTTCAATGCAGTGGGTTGTCCCATTCGGAAATCTGGGGATGTAACGATTGTGTGCATCTCCCCCCAGCTTATCGCAGCTTACCACGTCCTTCATCGCCTCTCAGAGCCAAGGCATCCACCATGCGCCCTTAGTTGCTTTAAAAATTTTGAAATTGTATTTGTTACCCGACCACTGAGCTTCAGACCAACCAAAAACTTGGTGATTGAATTCATGTGATCGATAATAGACTCTTTCGTCTAACAACTTTTCAATTGATTATCCAATATGTCAAAGAACTTTGAAGCACTGAAGCTTCGAGCCGTGAGCTTTTAGCTGTGCGCTGCTGGCTGCTGGCATTTGCCGATGGTCAGGTTGCGAACCTGTAGACCAACACCCTATTGTGTTGTCATCATCTAAGTTTGAAAGAACTGTTTTGTTCTGGCTGTTTTACTAGTAGCTCGTGGCTAATGGCTAACAGCTTTCTAAAGTGGAGGATAACGGATTCGAACCGTTGACCCCCTGCGTGCAAGGCAGGTGCTCTAGCCAGCTGAGCTAATCCCCCTGAAGAAATTTAGCTTCGAGCCTTAAGCCAGGAGCTTTGAGCCGGCAGCTTTTGTTTTGGTAGACCCGTCCAGATTTGAACTGGAGACCCCTACATTATCAGTGTAGTGCTCTAACCAGGCTGAGCTACGGATCTATTAGGATTGTAGCCCGCATCAAAGTCGGGTTACTTACAGAAAAACAAAGAACTTTTAAATCAATGAAAGTTTTTGGAAACAACAGCCATTAGCTAAGTTGCTAAGCTCTAAAAAGGAGGTATTCCAGCCGCACCTTCCGATACGGCTACCTTGTTACGACTTAGCCCCAGTTACCAGTTTTACCCTAGGCGGCTCCTTGCGGTTACCGACTTTAGGTACACCCGGCTTCCATGGCTTGACGGGCGGTGTGTGCAAGGTCCGGGAACGTATTCACCGTATCATTGCTGATATACGATTACTAGCGATTCCAGCTTCACGCAGTCGAGTTGCAGACTGCGATCTGAACTGAGAGGCGTTTTTTGGGATTGGCTCCTTATCGCTAAGTGGCAGCCCTTTGTACGCCCCATTGTAGCACGTGTGTAGCCCTGGGCATAAAGGCCATGATGACTTGACATCATCCCCTCCTTCCTCACGTCTTACGACGGCAGTTTCAGTAGAGTTCCCAGCGTTACCTGATGGCAACTACTGATGGGGGTTGCGCTCGTTGCGGGACTTAACCCAACACCTCACGGCACGAGCTGACGACAGCCATGCAGCACCTTACTAAGTGTGTATTGCTACAAAATGAGCTTTCACCCACGGTCACTTAGCATTCTAGCCCAGGTAAGGTTCCTCGCGTATCATCGAATTAAACCACATGCTCCACCGCTTGTGCGGACCCCCGCCAATTCCTTTGAGTTTCAACCTTGCGGTCGTACTTCCCAGGTGGGATACTTAATGCTTTCGCTCAGACACACACAGTGTATCGCGTATGTCGAGTATCCATCGTTTAGGGCGTGGACTACCAGGGTATCTAATCCTGTTTGATCCCCACGCTTTCGTGCCTCAGAGTCAATCTTCGTGTAGCGAGCTGCCTTCGCAATTGGTGTTCTATGTCATATCTAAGCATTTCACCGCTACATGACATATTCCGCTCACCTCCACGGGATTCAAGACAGAGAGTATCAACGGCAGTTTCCGAGTTAAGCCCGGAGATTTCACCACTGACTTCCCTGCCCTCCTACGCACCCTTTAAACCCAGTGAATCCGGATAACGCTTGCACCCTCCGTATTACCGCGGCTGCTGGCACGGAGTTAGCCGGTGCTTATTCCTAGGGTACCGTCAACTGAATAGGAATATTCAGATTTCTTCCCCTATAAAAGAAGTTTACAATCCAGAGGACCTTCATCCTTCACGCGGCATGGCTGGTTCAGACTTGCGTCCATTGACCAATATTCCTTACTGCTGCCTCCCGTAGGAGTCGGGCCCGTGTCTCAGTGCCCGTGTGACTGGTCGTGCTCTCACACCAGTTACTGATCGCAGGCTTGGTGGGCCGTTACCCCGCCAACTACCTAATCAGGCGCACGCCCATCCATAACCGCCGGAGCTATACTTATAAAGCGATGCCACTTCATAAGGTTACGAGGTATTAATCCGGGTTTCCCCGGGCTATCCCCCAGTTATGGGTAAGTTGCGTACGTGTTCCGCACCCGTTTGCCGGTCGCCAGCAACGGTATTGCTACCGTCCTGCTGCCCCTCGACTTGCATGTATTAAGCCTGCCGCTAGCGTTCATCCTGAGCCAGGATCAAACTCTCCATTGTAAATGAGTTTTGATACTGACTATTAAAATTCTCAAAAAAGAAAATTAACGAGTCAAACATCGAATGTTATTTGCTTGACCTACCTAATGTTGTAACTACTAAAAGTTACGTGCTGTTGCTTCCAAACTTTCAAAGAACTTTGCCGCATCTGCGACGTCTGATCGTGACAAGGTTGTGAACCTTCAGGCCCGAAGCCTCACGCATTTTTCATCTAAAGAACACTTGTTGTGGTAAACCGTTTTTCGATTGGGAGTGCAAATGTACAACCTTTTTCATTCTCACCAAAATTATTTTTCTGATTATCACTCTTTTAACAAGTGCCAGAACCCTAATCTCCTCTCTCCCGTAAACCCTGTAAAGAACTGCTATCACCCTCTTTTTTCTAGCGGAGGGCAAAGATACATCCCCTCATACATTCCTTCCAAATCTTTTCTGCATTTTTCCTGTGAAAACTTCGTGAAGATCATCCAGTCCATCTCCACTCCCTTCTCCCCGTAAACCCTTCCCTCAAAAAGCGAGGGCAAAGATACATAAGTCAATGAGAATGAACAAAATGTAAAACAACTTTCTTTTCTTAAACTTCTGTGAAGAAGCTTTGATTTCATTTCGTTTATCACCGTTTTTTCGAAGAGCGGACGCAAAGATAAGAAGGTTGCAATAACAACCAAAAAGAAATCAAACTTTATTTCCTAAAACATCGTGAAACGTAGTGGCTGTGCTGAAAAATAATTTTCTGGATAGACTACAGAATGGAGATATAATCCATGTGCCGGCACTGAATATACCGTTTTTCCATTCGGTTCGAAGAGCTTTTCAAATTGCTGAAATGTAATTTTCCCTCTGGCTAGTTTCAAAAGTGTTGCTGTTACCAATCGTACCATACCCCGCAAAAAGCGATTTCCATCCAGATAAAAGAAAAGAAAATCCCCTTCTTCTTCCCAAACACTTTTATAAATAATGCAATTAAAATTCTTTACCTGCGTGTTTGTTTTTGAAAACGCAAAAAAATTGTTCTGCATTTCCAAGTATGCAGCCCCTTCTTTAAGTAGAGTAAGATCCAAATTATACGGGTAATAAAACGAGGCGTTCTCTAAAAAAGGATTTTTGAACCGGTGAATCTTGTAGACATAATTACGTCTAACGGCATCGAATCGTGCATGAGCAACATCAGGCATATCCTGAATTGCTTTTACCACTATATCTCCTGGCAGGATCGCATTGAGTTTATAAACCGCTTGGGGATGAATAACGCCATCAAAATCAAAATGAAAAAAGTTTTGCAAGGCATGTACACCGGCATCGGTGCGTGAAGAACCGGTTAAGCCAAAAGGAACACGGTGTAAGGTTTGCAGTGCTTTTTCTACTTCCGACTGAATAGTGACTGCATTTTCCTGGATTTGAAATCCGCTGTAGCGAGTGCCTCTGTATGCTACTTCAATAAAGTAACGGCTCATGCCTTACTCTCCTACCAAAGCTTTAAAGCGATTCAGATAATATTCGTCTTTAATCTCGCTTTTCAGTGTGGTAAAATTCTGCTTGTCCGAAGCGTAGTTGTAAGATGCATCGAAAAATTGATACTTAGCGGCAGATGTCATGAACAGCGTACTCAAATACCGTAATTGCTCAACCGTAAAACATTTACTACGGAAGACTTTTTTAGCCTCATCGATCATGGCTTCGTCCGTATCCTTGTCTACCATTTTTTTGCGCAGCTTTATAAAATCCTTATCCGATGCCATTTCCTTACACGAAGAAGCAATAGCGGGTGCCAAGGATGTTTCGTATGTGGCAGCCGGTTTCTTCTCTTCCACAACTTTTGCTTCCGGCTTTTCCTGTACGATCCGCACATCCAACTGGCGGGAATCTGCTGGTGCGCTGCCGGTGTTTTTTTCTATTTCGGATAAACTGGCTGTTTGTGCACCATCATCCAACTTTACTTTGGAAGGCGGTATCAGAATCCGGATGGTATCCATTTTCTCAGCCTGCCTGTCGAAGTAAACCACACCAAAACCTTCGGTTGTAGAACTCTCTGCATACCGCGTAATCACTGAACGTTTAAAATTCGATTCGCTAGGCGTAATTACAGGTTCTGATTTTGTTTCCGCCGGAGTTTCCTTCATAGTGGTTTCTTTTGCTATATCCTTCGTAGCGGATGTATCAACCCCGGTTACAACTTCCGGTTTTGTTTCTGTCAGTTTTGCCACTTCCGGTTGCGGAGCAGGTTCAACCTGCGTTTCTTTTACTGTCTCAACTGGCTTTTCGGGTTCAACCGGCTTTACATCCTGAGCCTTGGCCACAACCGTTTCTTTTTCTACAGGCTTTTCAGCTGGAGGTTCTTTCTTTGCCACCGGCACTTTCAATAAACCCGGATCGTTGGCAGCTTTTGACAATACCGCTGAAAAATTATCTGATCTTGTTTCGTAAACTGTATTACCCGCCTGAACAGAATTGGATTTTACAATAGAAAGGTCGCGAAAATCAAAAAGGGCCAGGCCACTTTCAAAGTTTTTAATAACGTATCCTTTATCGTTCTGATTGACGGTTACTGAAAAAGATGTTTCCGCATTGTTGCTTTTGGCAAAGCCCAAACCAAAGGTGTAAATGCTATCAGTCAGGTTTGGAATTATGAGGTAGCCGGAAGATGCCGAGCTATGTATCTTATCGCCCATGCGCACATAAAACGGCGACTGGTCGTCGGACTGCAAGTATAAAAAGTAAACTTTTTGTGCGGATGCCACCACACTTAAACAAGCAGCAACGCAAAACAGTAACAGCTTTTTCATGTCTGCCAAAATTAATGGAAACTACATAAAAGAGGGTGAAAGCTTTGCGAATGTTGCATACAGACAGAATTCCTGCAATTGTCTTTTTACTGGACAGGTTGGCCATTTGAAGTCAACGTTGCTGCGAATGTTTACCACCTTCCGCCTGCACCGCCGCCGCCAAAACCACCACCACCGAAACCACCAAAGCCACCTCCTCCAAAACCGCCACCGCCGCCAAAGCCACCACCAAAACCACCCCCGGTAGGGAAAATAAAGGGGCCGCCAAATCCGCGATAGCCTCGGCGGGAAGTATAGCCTCCGCCTCGGCCACCGCCGCCGCCACCAAACATGGAGAGAATAACAAAAAAGATGATGATACCGACAATGATGCGGCCAATGCCTGGGCCACCGCGTTTGTCGCGTTTGCGGTAACCAGATGGGGCCTGGTATTCTCCGGCAGCCGCCTGCATCAATGCAGTGGTGGTTTGATCCAGTGCAGTATAATACTGTTCGGCTACAAGATTGGGAATCAAAAACTGATCAAGGATATGTCCAGCCGTTATATCGGGAATAGCACCTTCCAAACCATAACCTACGGCAATGTAAGCGTCACGATTTCCTTGCCCACCGCCGGTAGAAATCAATACTACAATACCATTATCGAATTTGGATTGTCCGCCAACGCCCCACCTTTGGCCCAATTCCGTAGCATACTGGTTGGCATCCATTCCACCCAGGTCATTTACAATTACTACGGCAATTTGGTTAGATGTGCTGTCGTCATAAGCTACCAGTTTTCGCTCCAATTCCGCTTCCTGAAAGTCGGGTAAAAGGTTGGCAAAATCATTTACCAACCGGGGAGGATTGGGCGGATCGGGGATAGCTTTATTCTGCGCCAGTGCGCAAAAAGAAATCAGGAGCCCTATAACTAGTAGTACTTTCTTCATTCCTTAGTGACCAAAGACAATGTCGTCGGGCAGTTCATTTTTATCGGTAGTGCTATCGTATGGAAAGTGACGCTGCAATGCTTCACCAATATCATAAACCACCTGACAAATGCCTTCTACAATGTGCTCGCTTTTAAATTCACTGATCATTTTACCAACTTCCTGCTCCCAATACTCTTGCCCCACTTTCTGATGGATTCCCTCATCGCCCAAAACAGCGAGCTGGTGATCATCAAATGCAATGTAAATGAGAGTAGCGTTCCGTTCCTGCGTTTTATTCATCTGCAGTTGTAAGAAGATTTCTTTGGCCCGGTCCACAGCATCCATAAAGCGGCAGCGGCTTTCTACAAAAACCCGTATCTCGCCGCTGGTTCGCTGTTCTGCCTGCTGGATTGCCGACACCAGTGTGGCCTTTTCTTCCTGCGTGAAGAATTCTTTCTTTTTTTGCCAGGGAAGTTTCACTATCGTCCGGTTGAGTCAAAGTTGACAGATGGCTGATTGGTATTAAAATCAACCCTTGGTGCATTTTCAGATCCGGGTGATGCCTCAAATGGTGGCCTTACTTTAAAGCCCATAATCCCGGCGAAAAGATTAGTGGGAAAGGACCGCACTTTTACATTATAAGGCTGCACGACTTCATTGAAGCGGTTTCGCTCCGTGTTGATTCGGTTTTCCGTTCCTTCCAACTGGCGTTGAAGGTCACGGAAAGCATCATTGGCCCGAAGCGTGGGATACTGTTCAACCGTCACCAGTAAACGACTCAAAGCGCCGGATAACTGGCCTTGTGCCTGCTGGAACTGCTGCATGTTTTCGGGAGTTAAGTTTTCCGGGTTTACCTGCATAGAAGTAGCTCTAGCACGGGCATTAATTACATCATTGAGGGTACCCCGCTCAAAACTTGCTTCTCCTTTTACCGTTTCTACCAAGTTGGGGATAAGGTCGGCCCTGCGCTGGTAGGCACTTTGTACGTTCCCCCAGGCTTGTTTGACCGTTTCATCAGATTGAACCAGGTTGTTATAGGAACCACATCCCAGGAAAAGTAAAACAACCAAGATTCCTAAAATAATCAGTAAAGCAGGACTTGTGCGTCTCATTGTATAAATTTTGATTGATAATTTTTTCTACTGAAGCTCTACATCAAATTACACACCACGTCGGCTGAGCTGTCATTCTGCCCTACTTTACCGCAGCAATGCCGGGCAGCTCTTTGCCTTCGAAATATTCCAGCATGGCTCCACCACCGGTGGAGACATAGCTAACTTTATCGGAATAACCAAACTGGTTTACGGCCGCCACACTGTCACCTCCTCCTACCAGCGAGAAGGCCCCCTTTTCGGTTGCTTCCGCTACGGCCTTGGCAACGGCTTTTGTACCATGTTGAAATTTGTCCATCTCAAAAACACCCATCGGGCCATTCCAAAGGATAGTTTTGGAAGCATGAATCACCTTTGTAAAGGTATCACAAGCCATCGACCCAATGTCCAATCCCATCCAACCTTCGGGAATGTTTGTACTTAGTGAGGAAGACACATCCGCATCGGCTGCAAACCGGTCAGCAATCACGGAGTCAGCAGGTAAATGAATCACCACTCCTTTGGTTTCTGCTTTAGACATAAGCTCTTTTGCAGTATCAAGGCGGTCCTCTTCTACCAGCGATTTCCCGACCTGGCCACCCAACGCCTTGTAAAACGTATAGGCCATACCACCGCCAATGATAATATCGGTTGCCTGTTCCAGCAGGTTTTCTATGATGAGAATTTTATCCGAAACTTTGGCACCGCCAATAATGGCAGTGAAAGGTTTTTCGGCGCTGTGCAATACTTTTTCGGCACTGGACACTTCACCTTCCATCACCAAACCAAACATGCGGTTCTCAGGTGAAAAAAACTGGGCAATTACCGCTGTAGAAGCATGGGCACGATGCGCTGTACCAAAAGCATCATTCACATAAATATCTCCCAGCTTCGAAAGTTTCTCCGCAAATTCCTTGTCGCCCTTTTCTTCCTGCTTGTAAAAACGCAGGTTTTCCAGCAACAGCACCTCGCCGGGTTTTAAAGAAGCAGCTTTTTGGTAAGCATCGTCGCCAATACAGTCATCGGCAAACTGCACTTCAGTTTCCAACAAATCATTCAAATTCGCAACCAAATGTTTCAATGAGTATTTTTCTGTTGGGCCTTCTTTTGGCCGGCCAAGATGCGACATTAAGATCACACTGCCACCATCACCCAAAATCTTTTTAATGGTAGGTATGGTTGCCCGCATCCGTGTATCGTCGGTAATACTATATTCTGCATCTAACGGAACATTAAAATCCACTCTGATCAGCGCTTTCTTTCCCTGGAAATTGGTCTCCTGAAATTTGCTCATAGATAAATTGGTTTTGAAATAGCTATAAAGGTAGCTTCAAATGCAAAGCAAAAAAAAGCCGGACGATTTGCCCGGCTTCTATTTTTTATTTCTTATTTCTGAATTAGCTCTGCAAAATGCTTCACCGTACGTACCAGTTGCGATACATAACTCATTTCGTTATCGTACCAACTAACGGTCTTCACCAGTTGTGTTTCGCCTACTGTCAGCACTTTGGTTTGCGTAGCGTCAAACAAGCTACCAAAATCCATACCTATGATATCGCTGCTTACGATCTCGTCTTCTGTGTAACCGTAGCTTTCGTTGGCAGCGGCCTTCATGGCTGCATTTACTTCTTCCACAGAAGTTTTCTTTCCAAGAACCACAGTCAATTCAGTAAGCGAACCAGTCAGGGTAGGAACACGTTGTGCCGTACCGTCCAATTTTCCTTTCAGGCTGGGTAAAACCAGGCCAATGGCTTTGGCAGCACCGGTGCTATTGGGAACAATGTTTTGAGCGGCAGCTCTTGCACGGCGCAGGTCACCTTTCGGGTGGGGAGCATCCTGTGTATTCTGATCATTGGTGTAAGCGTGAACGGTTGTCATCAAACCACCCACAATACCAAACGTATCATCCAACACTTTGGCCATTGGGGCCAAACAGTTGGTGGTACAGGAAGCACAGGAAATGATGGTTTCAGAACCATCCAGAATATCGTGGTTAACATTGAAAACAATGGTCTTCAGATCACCGGTAGCAGGTGCTGAAATCACCACTTTCTTAGCGCCTGCTTTCAGGTGCGCTTCAGCTTTCGCCTTGTCTGTAAAGAAACCGGTACATTCCAGTACAACATCTACATTATGATCGCCCCAGGGAATTTGTGCCGGGTCTTTTTGTGCATAGATTTTAATCTCTTCCCCGTTAACGGAGATAGAATTATCGGTGCTTGTCACTTCCTGGTTGAAGCGTCCTTGTGCCGAGTCGTATTTTAATAAGTGAGCGAGTACTTTCGGAGAGGTTAAATCGTTGATGGCTACTACATCAATTCCTTCCATGTCGTGGATCTGGCGAAAAACCAGCCGGCCAATGCGTCCAAAACCGTTAATGGCTACTTTTACTGACATATCGAATGTTATTTTAAGTTTAAAAATGCGTGGCGAAGGTACAATAATGCAACTTATCGTTTCGCAATAAATATTCCTTTAATGGAATGGCCAAACCGCCTTGTTTCGCCTACATTTAAAGCCAAATAATGACAAAACGCTTATGTCAAATCCTTTTGGTTTTGTTCCGGCAAACCTACTGCCCCGGGTAGCTACCGGCAAACCGTACACGCTACTGCTTTTGAAAAAAGGCAAAAATTATGGTGCCCCTGAATCTGTCCGAATTATCCAGGCCGAACATCTGCCCCATCTATTTCGTTTGCAGGATGAAGGGATAATGTCGTTCTCTATGCCCATTACCTAGGAAGAAGGTGATCTGGCAGGGATAGGCGTTTATAATTTAAGCGACAAAAAAGAAGTCAAAAAACATGTCGAGGCTGATCCCGCAGTACAAGCGGAACTCTTCACGTATGAACTTATTAGCTGCATGGGTCTTAGGGGGATTCGCTGAAATAAAAAAGCGCAGAGATGCTGCGCTTTTTCAGGTTATTTCGAAGTGATCATGACCTGCTTTTAACCGAGCTTGCTCCCGAAGATTTTGCTTCTTTTACGGTTGGCGATCCTTTGTAGTTGATATCGCTGGCGCCGCTGGCACGGGCCGAAAGAACCTTGTTGGCAGTAACCTCGATATCGCAGGCGCCGCTGGCTTCCAGGTCACAAACTTCCGCTATCAGGTCGTAGCCTTTAAAATCAGAGCCGCCGCTGGCATCTACGGTCAACGCAGTTACCTTTCCCGAAATACGAACATCGCTGCCACCGCTCTGCCTCACAGTAAGTTTGGCAGCTTCCACTTTTCCTGAAAAATCAGACCCGCCGGAAATGCGCAGCACCAGTTCTTCCGAAGCAATGGTGCCATCTACCCTTACATCTGACCCGCCGGAAGCTTCCAGGCTGCGTAAGGTTTTGTACGAAACATACGCTTTTAATCTTTTATCGCCGCTGATGTTTAGTCCCATTTTGCTGTCGTACCAGATTTTGAGAATCCCATTTTCTACTTCGGTTTTAATGCGATCCCGATACTCGGATTTGGAAGCACTGACAGCCAGCGCTTCACTTCCGGGGGAGAGATAAAGGTCGATGCCGCTGCTTACATCAATCCCTGTAAACGATCCGATTGTTCTCACTTCGGCATTGGGATCATTGATCACTTTTTGCGCAAACAAAAGCAGTGAGCCGAAAAGCAGACAAACGAGAAAAAACAGCTTTTTCATTTTTGGTTTTTCTGTTATACGGCTGCCAATTAAAAAAGTTACAGGCCCGGAGAAAAATTCTCCACTATTTTTGCACTGAAATTAATTTTCAGTGTTACCGGGGTGCTTTTCTGCAACAAATTCAAAATCATTGCCGCAGAAAGGCTGAGATCACACCCGTACAACCTGATCAGGGTAATGCCTGCGCAGGGAGTTTTTTCAGTTCAAAGGCCACAGTTCATAGTGCAAAGCCGGGACCCGGTTTAAAAATTTACCTGACTATGAACTTTGAACTACCGACTTAGAACTGTGCTACTTCTCCTCACAGCGTTTCCCTTTCATTTTTAAACCATTTTAATTTAAAATGAAAAGGATTCTTTTTTTCCTGGGCCTGAGTGCCTCATTTTCTGCACTTGCACAAGAAACCGACACCACCGAATTATTGCCCGTGGAAGTCAAAGTCATCCGGGCGGGAGCCATGGCACCATTTGCCAAAACAAACCTGAACAAAAGAGAGATTCAAAAACAAAACCTCGGTCAGGACCTGCCCTTTTTACTGAACCAGACACCATCTGTGGTGGTGAATTCAGATGCCGGCAATGGGATTGGCTATACCGGAATTCGTATCCGGGGCACGGATGCCACCCGTATCAATGTGACTATCAACGGTGTGCCATTTAACGATCCCGAAAGCAACGGGGCTTTTTTTGTCAACCTTCCCGACCTGCTTTCCTCCGTCAACAGCATTCAAATCCAACGCGGGGTAGGAACCTCTTCCAATGGCGCCGGTGCCTTTGGCGGTACCATCAATCTAAGCACGACGGAAGTAGCCCGTCAACCCTACTTTGAAACCAACAACAGTGTGGGCTCGTTCAACACATTTAAAAACAATATCCGTGTTGGTACAGGCTTGATCGGTAATCATTTTACGGCAGACCTGCGGCTCTCGCAAATGAAAAGCGATGGCTATGTCGACCGGTCCTCTACGGACCTTCGCTCCTATTATTTTTCTGCAGCCTACATGGCCGACAAAACCACGTTGCGATTTACTACCTTTTCGGGCAATGAAAAAACCTACCAGGCCTGGAACGGTGTAAGCAAAGTGGATCTGAAAACCCGGAGAACATACAACTCTGCCGGCACAGAGCGTCCCGGTTCACCCTATGACAACGAAACCGACAACTACAAGCAGGATCATTACCAGCTTTTCTTTACCCAAAAGTTCACTCCTGAGTGGGTGTTTAATACCGGGCTATTTTATGTGCGTGGCAAAGGGTATTATGAGCAGTACAAAGCGGGTGAAGATTACGCCGATTATGGCCTGTCTAGCCGCAGTTATGGAAATACCGTTATCGAAAATACGGACCTCATTCGCCGGTTGTGGCTGGACAATGACTACTACGGTACCATCTTCTCACTACAGTATACAAAACCCGGAACGGAAGTAACTGTTGGCGGTACGGTATCAAAATACCTGGGTGATCATTTTGGAACAATCCTTTGGGCGCAGAATGGATTGCCGCAAGACAATTACAAATGGTACGATAATAACGCAGTAAAAAATGACGCCAGTGTTTATACAAAATGGCAGCAGAATCTTTTTCCGTCTTTTCAGTTTTTTGCCGATCTGCAATTGCGCCGCGTTACCTACACCATCGATGGTTTCCGCAACAATCCCGGCTTGACCGTTGATCAGCAATACACATTTTTCAATCCGAAAGCTGGCTTTACGTATCACAAAAACAACTGGACGGCCTTTGCATCGTATAGCATCGGTAGCAAAGAACCGGTACGGGATGATTTTGAAGTATCGGAAGCTGAACAACCCAAACCGGAATATTTGCATGACATAGAAGTTGGAATCGAACGCAAAAGCAATCGGTACAACTTTGGAGCGAATTTTTACTACATGAAGTACAAGGACCAACTTGTCCTGACCGGAAAGATCAATGACGTGGGTGCATATACCCGCACCAATATCGACAACAGTTATCGCCTGGGAGTAGAACTGCAGGGAGGTGCTGTACTTACTGATTGGCTAAGAGCTTCCGCAAACCTGACCCTGAGCCGGAACAAAGTGAAAAACTTTACTGAGTTCTATGATGATTATGACAATGGCGGGCAACAAGCCATCCGTTATAAGGAAACAGACATTTCATTTTCACCGGCAGTGACGGGAGCTGGAACGGTTACTATTCAACCGTTTCGCCCCTTGGCCATTGATCTGTTGAGTAAGTATGTCGGCAAACAATACCTCGATAATACCAGCAACGAGAGTCGAAAGTTGAATGGTTACTTCACAGAAGATGTACGCTTGGCTTATACCCTGCAAAAAGGTATGCTGAAAAATGCTGACATCATCTTACAGGTAAACAATGTCTTCAACAAAAAATATGAACCCAATGGGTATACCTTTAGTTACCTGTACAACGCAGATTTGGTGACGGAAAACTATTATTTCCCTATGGCGGGAACCAATTGGATGATGGGTTTGAACCTACGCTTTTAGTATTAGCTTTTACCAGTACCAAGTAATTCAAAACGCAACGGATGAATTTCCGCTTGCGTTTTTTTATGCCTGTTTCAACGGCTACTTCATTTGCCCAAGAACACCGGAAAAACTTATTCACAAACGTTCATTACTTTTTACGCCAAAAGACTTGCAGCACCCAATAAATGGCACTATTTTTTAATTAACAAACCCTGTACAGGTAACTACAATTTTCTTAACATCAGATGTTATAACTTGTAGGCTTGAGCAACTTGCTACATTGGTAGTATAACCCGTATAGAAAACGGATTTTGAACATTAAATTTTACTGGAATTGAGAGAAACTATCATCAACCTTGAAACGGTGAATCCGATTGAGTTCTTTGGTGTTAATAATGGCAAACTGGATATTTTGAAGCGAAAATTTCCTCTCCTAAAAATCCTCTCACGAGGCACACAATTAAAGCTGAGTGGTGCTCCCGAACAAGTGGATGGCGCCAAAGAAAAAATCGATCTCATTGTGCAATACCTGGAAAGAAATGGTCACATGAGCGAAAACTATTACGAACAGATTCTTGGCGGGGACGATGCCGAAACCGTAGACAACTTTGTAGAGCGGAACCCCAATGACATTCTGGTGTTCGGTCCAAATGGGAAAACGGTAAGGGCCCGCACGGCCAACCAAAAGCGGCTGGTAACCGCGGCGGAAAAAAATGACATTGTCTTTGCCATTGGTCCTGCCGGTACCGGTAAAACCTACACGGCGGTAGCCATGGCGGTACGAGCCCTCAAGAACAAAGGCGTAAAAAAGATCATCCTAACCCGACCCGCCGTAGAAGCTGGTGAAAGCCTTGGCTTCCTGCCTGGCGACCTGAAGGAAAAGATCGATCCGTATCTGCGTCCCTTGTACGATGCGCTGGATGATATGATTCCAGCGGATAAACTGGGCTATTACATGAGCACCCGCACCATCGAAATTGCACCGCTGGCCTATATGCGCGGCCGTACGCTGGATAACTGTTTTATTATCCTCGACGAAGCGCAGAACGCTACTGACCTGCAATTGAAAATGTTTCTCACCCGTATTGGTGCCAATGCAAAGGCGATTATTACCGGTGATCTTACGCAGGTGGATTTACCAAAGAACCAGAAAAGCGGGTTGGCAAAAGCAAGCCGAATCCTGCGCAACATCGACGGCATCGGTTACATTGAGCTGGACGAAGAAGACGTAGTACGTCACAAGCTTGTGAAATCGATCCTGAAAGCTTACGACAAGGAAAACCAGCGGGAAATGGAAATTGAAGAACAGGAGAAAAAAGAACGGAAAGAAAGAAGAGAGTATTTCCGCGACCGCGACAGGGAGAGAGATTAAGGTTTAGTTTTAGCAAAAGACAATAGAGAAAGTGTCCTGGTAACAGGGCACTTTTTTATTGCGGGTTATTTTGAGCATAGAAAAAACATTAGGCTTTTATTTCCATCCAATTTTCATGGCCCGATACTCTGTATTTCTTAGATCACTTTCGTTTCTCTTCCGGAATATTGGCACATCTGCATTTCCGCTGTTCTCTCCTTAGCTTTGGGGCAATGAAAAAGCTTTTTTCGCCCCTGCTGCTGCTTGCCTTTTTTTGGAGTTGTGGCAGCAATGATGATAATACGGTTACCAAGCCGGAAGATGATGTGGATGCTGCCCGTATGTTTATTCGTGCGGCGCTTGATGGCAATTACAAGCAGGCCCGTAACCTTATTGTGACCGATTCGTCGAATGTGCAATTGTTGGATAACTTGGAAAGAGCTTACCTGCACAACAATGACCCAATGGAGCAACGCGGCTACCGGGAATCAGCCATCCGTATTCACGATACAAAAAAACTCAACGATTCCGTTTCGATTGTGGTATACTCGAACTCCTTTAAAAACAAAAAAGATTCGGTGAAAGCGGTTCGACAAGGTAATAATTGGCTGGTTGACCTCAAATATTCATTTCCGCAAACAAGAATACCGGAATGAACCTTTTATGGATAGCTCTTGGCGGCGCAGCCGGAAGCCTTTTGCGGTATGGTTGCAGTCGCTGGCTGAACGGACCTGCATTCCCGTATGGAACCTTAGCCGTTAACATCATGGGCAGTTTTTTGATCGGGCTTTTATGGGCCTTTTTTAGCAAACAAAACGATGAAACTGCACAACTGTTCCTGATAACCGGATTCTGCGGCGGTTTTACCACGTTTTCCGCATTTAGCCTGGAAGGACTGCAAATGTTGCAGCAAGGCAGGTTTGCTCCGTTTTTTCTCTACACCTTTGCAACAATATTTTTTGGCCTGCTGGCCACGTACACAGGATTTAAATTAATGCATACATGAAAGCAAGAACAACGCAAGTATTACACCCCTGGCATGGCGCTTCGCACGGTGCGGATGCACCCGAAAAAGTTATGGGATTGATCGAGATTTCGCAGGGTTCCAGAACGAAATACGAGATTGACAAAGAAACCGGATTGCTGGTGCTTGACAGAGTAATTTACTCTTCCTTTCACTACCCGGTTAACTATGGCTTTATACCCCAGACCTTGGGTTGGGATGGTGATCCCCTTGATATCCTGGTTTTTTGCTCGCAGAGCATTCAGCCACTTTGCCTGGTAGAAGCAAGAGTGATAGGCAATATGCAGATGGTGGACAGCGGCGAACACGATGACAAGATCATTGCTGTTGCTACCAACGACCCTTCGGTAAATCATATTCACTCTATCGAAGCGTTACCTCCGCATTTTATCAGTGAATTGCGCAACTATTTCGAACAATACAAGGTGCTTGAGAACAAGCAGGTGTATATCGAAAACTTCCAGAACAAAGAAGAAGCTTACAAGATCATCAACGAAGCGATTGAACATTACAAAACCACGTTTGCATAAAGTATGCAATCCAAAAAACCACCCATGACACTGCAACTGTTTCTGATCCTGTCCCTTATAGGATTACTGGCTGGAATATTGAGCGGATTGATTGGCGTGGGTGGAGGAATCATTATTGTTCCGGCGCTGGTATTTTTCCTGGGCTTCACACAAAAGGAAGCCCAGGGAACTTCGCTGGGATTGCTGCTGCTGCCCATTGGCATTCTGGCCGTCATGAATTATTACAACAAAGGACTGATCGATGTAAAAGTAGTGGGAATAATGGCGGTTGCTTTTCTGTTGGGCGGCTTTTTGGGCAGCAAAATAGCACTGGCAATTTCTGAAGAAGCACTCAAGCGCATTTTTGCTATTGTACTTTTTTATACCGGTTTTAAAATGCTGGGCTTTGATGTGATTGCATTGGTAGCACAAGGCATAAAAAAAGTGTTCTGATGCCCAAAGCTATCCTGCTCCTACTTCTAATTGGGAATTTTATAATCTGTAAGAGCCAGACAAAAGCAGAACTCTTGAAAACCTATTTTTTAGGGATTCCGGTAGGTGACTCCGTTTGTCATGCCACAGACTATATCACCAATGCCCCTTTGTTTGGTATAGATTCCATTGTTGGTGGTAAGGGAATGTATTCCCGCTTCCGCTCCGACACGTCTGTTACTCCTTACCAGGACAGCATCGTCAAAGTTCTCATCAGTACGTCTTATGTGCGCCACCCGGAAACCAATACCATTCTGGACACTAACTACAGTGTAATCGTCTCCTATTATTTCTCTAACCGGCACCGAACGGAAAGGCAAGCGTTTTATGAACAGTTGACGGAGGCATTTAAAAATGTTTATAAATACCGGAGTGAATCGAAAGGTGGTGGTGTCAATGGATACAGGATCAGCCGCTTTACCAATGATAAATCAGCACTCTTTCACGAGCTCTATATTTATGCAACCATGAAGGATGGTGTGCCGCTGGTGACCTTGAATTTTGAAAAGCGCAACAGCCTGACGTTTGCACTACCCAAACGTTACTGAAAATAGCGCCGGATAGAGTGAATGTGATGTGTTTGAACACCGCGTTCCCTGTTGTAAATCCCCTCTTTTGTCATCTCATCAATTCTAACCTGCCCGGCAGCATGAATGATTTGGGAAGAGGATAAAAGAATCCCCACATGGGTTACCCGGCCTTTTTCATTTTGAAAGAAAGCTAGATCACCCAACCTTGCATTTTCTAAGCTCTCAACATCAGTACCCTGCTCGGCCTGCAGGTATGCGTCCCGCAACAACCGCACGCCAAATAGTTTGAACACCTGTTGTGCAAATCCACTACAGTCGATTCCATAAATGGACTTGCCACCCCAGAGGTAAGGTGTGTACAAATAAAGCCGGCAAACGGTTTCCAGCTTTTCGCTGACAGTGTTTTTATTTTCGCTGCTATCCCAGAGACTTTTGTTCCCTGTCAGGTACTGTACCAGTGATTTACCAAAAACAATCTCTTCGCCCGGCTGGTAAACGGGACTACCGATTGAAATCATGCGTGTATATCCGTCTATCAACACTGCATCTTCAGTACTGCCTACATACTTTGAGGACTCTGCTATCTGATCCACCGGCGTTAACTGTGTGGCCTGCACCCAGCCTCCATACCCGTCATAAAGGCACTGCACCCATACAAAATCATCCTTCTCCTCGCCCAGGCTTACATATTCGCCAAAAAGAAGCTGGCTTACCATTTCGCTTCTGTGTGAAGGCTCTTTGCGCATGGGCACAACTGATAACAAAGAAATTGCAGGCTGCATGAAACGATTTTAATTTTGATTATGCAAATTTGCAGGCATTGCATCTTATATACAAACAGGAAATCCAAACGTAAGGTGGAGACAGATTTGATGACCAATACCATTTCTCATTTGCTGTTTCCCGTTTATCACATGCATGGCCGACCGCTACCAACATATAACCGACAATGAGCTGCTGGCAAATTATTATGCCGATGGCAACCAGGAATGGATCGGCATTTTGCTGCAACGCTACACTTTGCTCTTACTGGGTGTTTGCATGAAGTACCTGAAAGATGAAACAGAAGCAAAGGATTGCGTGCAGCAGATTTTTTTGAAAGTGCTGACCGAAGTGCCCAAATACAAGATCGACTATTTTAAAAGCTGGCTGTATATGGTAGCAAAGAATTACTGCCTGATGCGGCTGCGGGACAAGGATAAAGCAACAAAGGAGCTGACGGAAAAAACCAATCCTGCACACAACGATACGGACAAACAGGACCTGCTGCAAAATGAAAAAACGTATGATCTGCTGGAAAAAGCAATCGATGAATTGAATCCTGAGCAGAAAGTTTGTGTTACACTTTTTTACCTGCAAAAAATGAGTTATCAGCAAATTGCAGCCAAAACGGGTTTCAATCTGATGCAGGTAAAAAGCTACATTCAAAACGGAAAACGTAACTTAAGGATAGTTTTGGAAAAAAAACTGGCAGAACAAGGACAGAAAAACAAATGAACGAAAATCTGAAGGACATATTATCCAATCTGAATGCTGAGGTGGACCAGGAAACACTCCTGAAATACCTGCAGGGCAAACTGTCGCCAGCCGAACAGCATGAGGTGGAGAAAAACCTTCTGGATGATGCGTTTGAGGCCGATGCGGTGGAAGGCCTGCAAAACATTCAAAACACCCAACAGATCACTGCACTGGTAGATCAGCTAAACAGCGACCTGAAAAAACGCACCGCCAAAAAGAAAAAAGGATTGTTGAAACGGGAAGCAAAAGTTGAATCTTGGCTGCTGATGACAATCGTAATTATTCTCTTGCTCGTGATTATCAGCTTCCTTGTTATTTA
Organism: Flavisolibacter longurius; assembly: GCA_014163555.1. GTDB lineage: Bacteria > Bacteroidota > Bacteroidia > Chitinophagales > Chitinophagaceae > Flavisolibacter. Next base: position 26,315 of record JACJGO010000004.1, on the reverse strand, counting down.
CAATATGAAGCCATAACCCTTTCTTTACTGTTAGATAATCATCTTTGAAGTTGGCGAGGAGAAATTGGTCAAACGCATTGCTTGACAGACCCACAGTTTTATAATTTATACCTGGGAATGACTTGGTTCTATTTTTCTGCTGAAGCTCTTCTTGATGAACATGTGAATGGGAAAAATCTTTTCTGCCAATACTATTCACCCTTGTCCGCCGGCGTACTGGCGCCCCTCAATAAATGTTTGAAACGGCTAAAAGTTTCCGGTTGAATATTCAGGAGTGAAGCAAGATATTTCTGCGGCACCCGTTGCATGAGTTCGGAATTGTTTTGCACAAACTGGAGAAACCGTTCACGGGGCGTTAGCTGAAGCAAGCTCATTTGCCAGCGTTCGTTTCGGATCATGATATAGGTTATAATCAGCCGGCCCATGCGCTCCATCGAAGCATTGGTTTGAAAAATTGCTTCTATGTTTTTTGCATTAATGGAAAGCAAGGTGGAAGGCTCGATGGTTTCCACTACAAAATCAGACGGCGTACGGCTGTAAAACGACTCCTGGGAATGTATAATCTGTCCCTCTCTTGATATTTGGGTAATGACTTCACTTTCCTGTTTGCGAAAGTATTTCCGCACCAGGCCTTTGCCCACAAAATTGATGTAGTCATCCACTTCACCCGCAGGGGACACCACTGTTTTCTTTTTATAATTTCGCACTTCAATACGGGGTACAATAATGCTATGAAATTCGTCCGTGCTTAACGGAATGAACTTAGTGAGGAAAGAATGAAATAGCTCTAGCGGTTCCATTGTCTGTAGGTTGAAATGGGATCCATTATAAACTTACACTATTTTTTGTACTATAACTTCACGAAACCCTTAGTTTTGCGCATTATTTTTTTCAAAAATCACTGCTCTCATGACACAAAAAATTAAGGTGGCCAACCCGGTGGTAGAACTGGATGGCGATGAGATGACCCGGATTATCTGGAAATTCATCAAGGACAAGCTGATTCTCCCCTATATTGATGTTGACATAAAGTACTACGATCTTGGTGTTGAATACCGCGATCAAACCAATGACCAGGTAACGGTGGATGCCGCCAACGCCATCAGGCAATACGGTGTTGGTATCAAATGCGCTACCATCACCCCTGACGAAGCCCGTGTAAAGGAATTCAACCTCAAACAAATGTGGAAGAGCCCCAATGGTACCATCCGGAACATTCTGGACGGAACGGTTTTCCGCGAGCCGATCGTGATTAAAAATATCCCCCGCCTGGTCACTACCTGGGATCGGCCTATCGTTGTTGGCCGTCATGCATTTGGCGACCAATACAGGGCAACCGATTTCGTGGTAAAAGGCAAAGGCAAGCTGACTGTAACCTTTGAAGGCGAAGACGGCACCAAACAGGAATATGAAGTGTACAATTACAGCGGCGAAGGCGGCGTGGCACTGGCCATGTACAATACCGATGAAAGCATACGCGGTTTTGCCCGTAGCTGTATGAACATGGCCCTGCAAAAAGGCTGGCCCCTGTATCTCAGCACCAAGAACACCATCCTGAAAAAATACGATGGTCGCTTTAAAGATATTTTTGAAGAAGTGTACAACAACGAGTTTGCACAAAAGTTTAAAGATGCGAACATTGTTTACGAGCACCGCCTGATCGATGACATGGTGGCCAGCGCCATGAAATGGAACGGTGGTTTTGTTTGGGCGTGTAAAAACTATGATGGCGACGTACAAAGTGATTCCGTTGCACAAGGCTTTGGTTCACTGGGATTGATGACATCTGTTCTGGTAACACCTGACGGACAAACCATGGAAGCCGAAGCGGCCCACGGAACCGTTACCCGTCACTACCGCGAACACCAGAAAGGCAATCCTACATCTACCAACCCGATTGCTTCCATTTTTGCCTGGACAAGAGGCCTGGCCTTCCGCGGCAAACTGGATAACAATCAGGAACTGATCGATTTTTGTAATGCACTGGAAGGAGTTTGTATTGAAACTGTAGAAAGCGGCAAAATGACGAAAGACCTGGCGATGAACGTACATCCGGATAAAAAGCTGGTAGCCGGTGAAGATTACCTCTACACCGAGCAGTTCCTGGATGCCATTGACGAGAATTTGAAGAAAAAAATGGGCGGCGCCACTGCATAAGATTTTGACGCCGAAATCATAAAAGAAAACCCTGCTCCTTTTGCAGGGTTTTCTTTTATGATTTAGATTCGTCTCATCACGAACTGTTTACAATGAAAAACTCCTCAGCGGAAACCCGGTTTTTGAAAGAACGATATGCCAGCGCAAGGAACAGGTACAAACCTCGTGATATCCGGATTCTACTGCTTGCCGAAGGACCACCCGATAGCCTGGACAGGCATTTTTATTTTGAAGATGTCAAAAGGCAAGACTCGCTTTTTCTTGAAATCATGGGAATTCTGTATCCTGAACAGAAAAAGCAATACTTGGCAACAGGCCGCGAAACGGAACTGAAACAGGAGCTTTTGGAGATGTTCCGGGATGATGGCTATTTTCTGCTGGACCTTTCCGAACTGCCTTGCAGTCTTTTGGAAGGTACGCTTGAAGACGAAGTTGCAGCGTTACCCGATCGCCTGGCCCGTTTGATTAACAAAGAAACGCCAATCATTCTTATAAAGGCAAATGTTTACGACCTGTGTTATGAAACTCTTTTGGCAAACGGCTACCGGGTTCACCCCGATCGTATGCCTTTTCCCGGCAGCGGACAACAACGGATCTTTAGGGAGAAGTTCAGCAAAGCAATTTCTTTTTATGCATAAAAGGGACTTTACTGTAGAGGACTCTTATTATCACTTGTATAGCTACTAAGACAAACAAACTGCGAATATTTATTCCGAACCTATAGAACATTCGTTTTACAACTTACATTCGGCAAATTTTTCTCCCGCATGAAAAAGACCCTTTCTGAACAAATCGCTGTTTACGGAATGCTTCTCATTCTCACCCCTATGATCATCTTCCACATTATGGTTATCTGTGGTATTGTTCCCTATGAAATTGTCTGGGGCGGAAGGCTTAGTTCACAATCCGAAATGCTGTTGTTTGAAACTATTTCTATCATTGCCTTGTCGCTGATGGTATTTGTAATTGCTGTATATGCAGGATTGCTGAAAGTGAATATGCATCGTGCCGTAATGCGGGTTTCTCTTGGCTTGATGACGGGGCTGTTTTTTGTAAATACAGCTGGCAATATGCAATCCCTAAATCAATGGGAGAAGCTAGTTTTTACGCCGGTTACGTTTCTTCTTTTTCTTTTTTCGTTCCGACTGTACCTGGTCCACCGCAGCTCAAAAAGCAATTGAATAAAATAAAGTCTGTTTGTTACCTGTGAACCCGCAGCTGTTTTGTGTTTCAGAAGTAACGACCACCGGAGATATTTATCCTTCAGCCAACCCTGCAACTGTTTTGGCAGCAATCCAGCCACTGGTCCATGCATGCTGAAAATTAAAACCGCCGGTAATGCCATCTACATCCAACACTTCACCGGCAAAAAACAGGTTGGGTTGTTTCCTGCTCATCATCGTATTGGCATCCACTTCGGATAAAAGAATTCCGCCTGCCGTTACAAATTCTTCTTTAAACGTGGTTTTACCACGAACCTCCACAACGTAATCAATCAGGTTCCGGATCAGGCTATTCTCCGCTTTTGCCGGCACATCAGCCATTCTGCATTCATCCTGGATGCGGGCTTGCGAAAGTAAAAAATGCCAAAGGCGCGCCGGCAATCCGGGATTCAGATTGACTATTTTTTTTGAAGCCTGTTGATGACGCCATTGCTGCATCATTTCCTTTAAACTTTGCTCATTGAATGCAGGCAGCAAGTTAATATGTACGTTGAATGAATAATTTTTTTCTGCCAGTTCTCTTGCCCCCCAGGCGCTCAGGCGAAGAATAGCAGGTCCACTTAATCCCCAGTGCGTTACAAGCATCGGGCCCTCTTCCAGCAGTTTGCTGCTTTCAATTTTCACCCTTACTTTTTCTACACTTACGCCCATCAGGGTTGTAATGGGATGTTTGGGAAGATTGAATGTAAATAGTGAAGGAACGGGTTCAGCAAACTGGTGACCTAAATCTTTCAACCATTCGAACATGGATGATTTGGGATAGCCACCGGTTGCCAGGCAAACAAAATTAGCTTGCAATTGCTGTCCATTAGCCAGCACAATTGTCCATTGTTCATTGCTCATTGCCAATTGTTTCACCTCCGCATTCATCCGAATGTCTACACCATACAAATTGGCCTCCTGCATCAGGCAATCAATTATGGTTTGCGAAGAATCGGTTACCGGGAACATGCGGCCGTCCCTTTCTGCTTTCAGGTTTATACCACGGCTTTCAAACCATTGAATGGTATCAGTTGTAAAAAACTGATGAAATGATTTTTTGACGAAATTCTGTCCCCGAGGATAGCGCCTGCTCATTTCAAAAATATCAAACAAAGCATGGGTGACATTGCACCGGCCACCACCGGAAACTTTTACTTTGGAAAGCAGCTTGGTTGTTTTTTCAAGAATGGTGACCTTGAGATTGGGGGCCATTCGGGCAGCATTCACTGCACAAAAAAAACCGCCGGCGCCACCGCCAATCACAACCAAATGTTTTTGCATTTATTCTTTGATGAAGGGAATTGTTTTTCGCTCCGTACCAGCTTCTATAGCCAGTTGATACATACCTGAAGGAAAATTATTGGCAGAAATGGAAAACTGGTTGGCACCTTCCGTCAAACGAAACGTTTGCGTGGCAACCTGCTGTCCCCTGTTTGCAATGACGATAACAGTTGCAGTCCTTGCCGTTGTGGTTACCAATTCCAGCTCAAGATTGTTGCGTACCGGGTTTTGCTTAAGTCTGGCCGTAAATGTGGCGTCTGGCAATTTTGTTTCCCGGAAATCGGAATAGGAAATGGAGCCGTTTTGCGAGATCAGTTTCAACCGGTAGCGAAGCAATACATTTCGTTTGGGAGTGGCATCCACAAAATCATAATCCGCATCGCTGCCTTTGCTAATGGCCAGTTTGCTGCCAACCTTTACAAAACTTCCCTCGCCATTTTCAGCCCGCTCGATGTCGAAGCCCTTCAGATCATCGCTGAACGCAACGTTCCATTTTAGCAAAACAACTTTGTCAACCGCCTGCACCTCAAAAATAAAATCCGGCGCTGCTATTTGCACGGTGTCATTCGCGGTTGAATCGGTTTGTGCATTTACAGAAGTAAATAAGGTCAAAAAGAAAAAAAATGCCAAGCAGTTCTTCATAAGCCTATGGTTTTTCAAAGGCTCAGTACTCAGCAAAAAGGTTGCCGTTTTCTTTTTCGGCCTTCTCAATTTCTGTATAATTTGAAAGGACATCGGCTTTTCCCTTTCTAACGCAAACATCGTGTTCAAAGTGTACGGAAGGCTTACCATCTTTTGTACGAACGGTCCATCCGTCTTCTTCGGTGTACACTTCTTTTTTTCCCAAGTTGATCATGGGCTCAATAGCAATCACTAATCCTTCTTTCAGAACAGGTCCTGTTCCACGTTTCCCATAATTGGGCACCTGCGGATCTTCGTGCATGCTCTTGCCAAGACCGTGACCAACAAGTTCCCGTACCACCCCGTAGCCGTGTTTCTTCTCAGTGTGCTCCTGAATAGCATTTGCAATGTCGCCAATCCGGTTGCCAACAATTGCTTTTTCAATACCCTTGTATAAAGACTCCTTGGTGATCTTCACCAGTTGAATGGTTTCGTCGGAAGGCTTGCCAATCATAAATGTGTAGGCATGGTCGCCGTGAAAACCATTTTTATAAACGCCAACGTCAATGGAAACGATATCGCCTTCTTTTAATTCGTTTTTATTGGGAAACCCGTGCACCACCACATCATTCACCGAAATACAGGAATTGAAGGGGTAGCCATGAAAATTCAGGAAGGATGGCTTTCCGCCCAAGTCCTTGATAACAGTGGCGATAAAACCATCGATGTCAATTGTTTTTAATCCCGGTTTTAAAATTTTAGCGACTTCGGTCAGCGTTTTGCTTACCAGCATGGCACTGTGCCGCATCAGTTCTATTTGTTCTTCGTTCTTGTAATGAATCATGATCTTTCTTTCGGCTATAGCCTTGAATTTTTACATTGAGCCGGCAAAAATACTCTGCTTTTTTCACAGCGGTATGCCAAAAGTTTAAGAAGGGACATAAAAAACCCGGCAAGTAATCTTACCGGGTTCCTGTTTATAAAAATTGATTGTTCTTATTAATAAGAAGCCTGTGTGACAGTCCGGCCCTGGATACGACCGCTCTTCATCAGGCCATCGTATTGACGCATCAGCAACTGGGTTTCAATTTGCTGCAGCGTGTCAAGAATTACACCCACCATAATCAGCAGCGAAGTACCACCGAAGAAGGTAGCAAAGTTTGGCTGAACACCCAACCGCTGTGCAATACCCGGTAGTATACCCACAAAGGCAAGCAGGATGGCTCCCGGCAGCGTAACCCTATCCATGATGCTACCAATATAATCAGCAGTAGGTTGACCCGGCTTTACACCCGGTATAAAACCATTATTCTGCTTCAGGTTATCAGAGATTTGCTTTGGGTTAAAGATCAAGGCTGTGTACAAGAACGTAAAGCCAATTACCACAATGGCATAAACAGCCATGTAAATAAAGTTGGCTTGGTCCTGGAAAATAGCCGAGATGCCTTCACCGGTTGCCGTACCTGTCAGGTTGAACAGCGTAGGCAGGAACAATACCGCCTGGGCAAAGATGATAGGCATTACACCGGCGCTGTTTACTTTGATGGGCAGAAACTGGCGGGCACCACCAAACTGGCGGTTACCAACAATCTGCTTGGCATAGTTAACAGGGATTTTTCGTACACCTTGCACCAGCATGATACATCCCATAATAATGGCAATCAGGATGGCGATCTCGATGATGAACACCAGGATCAGACCGGAACGGGTTGACTTGCTACCCAATTCCTGCATAAAGCTTTGTGGCAGGCGGGCCAGGATACCGATCATAATGATCAGTGATGTACCGTTACCCAAACCTTTATCGGTTATCTTTTCGCCCAACCACATAACGAACATGGTACCGGCGGTAAGAATCATAACCGTTGACAGCCAGAAATAATCGATATAAGAGGGAAGAACGCCGCCGCTTTGCGCCGTGATCTGGCGCAGGTAAGCAACATAAGCAGACGCCTGAACCAGGGTCACCGCTACGGTCAGGTAACGCGTCCATTGGTTGATCTTCTTACGACCACTCTCTCCTTCCTTTTGCATTTTCTGGAACTGGGGAACCAGAACCGTCATCAACTGCACAAAGATCGAAGCCGAGATATAAGGCATGATACCCAGCGCAAAAATGGACGCCTGAGAAAAAGCACCACCTGCAAACGTGTTGATCAGGCCCAGGATACCATTGCTTTGTGTTTGATCTTCCAGTGCCGAAAGGCCGTTGGGATCAATACCCGGCAACACAATGTGCGTACCCACACGGTAAATGAAAAGCAGAAGCAGGGTGAAAAGGATCTTACTCCGCAGTTCCTCTATGCTCCAGATGTTTTTTAAGGTCTTAATTAAATTTTTCACTGAAGAGAAATGTTTGAATTCAAAATTCAAAAGTCAAAAGTAAAAATGGTGTCTGGTGACTTGCCGAATCCTTTCGAATTGTGACCCTTTACTTTTGACTTTTGTTCAATCTGTTTTTTGCAACGAAAAAAAGACGCTTTGCAGCGCCTTGCAATATAAACAATTTTACTTCACGATCTCAACTGATCCGCCCGCTGCTTCGATGGCTTGCTTTGCTTTGTCGCTCACCGCGTTCACTTTGAAGGCCAGTTTTGATTTCAGTTCTCCGTTGCCCAAAATTTTCACTCTGTCGGTTTGGTTGATCAAACCATTGGTGTATAGGTTTTCCAGTGAAAACTCCTGCAGGCCGTACTTCTCCTGCAGTTGTTCAATTTGTCCTAAGTTGAACACTTTGTATTCAATACGATCGGGGTTTTTAAAGCCACGCTTCGGCGTACGACGCTGGATAGGCATCTGACCACCTTCGTGTGCACGCTTACGCTTGTAACCGGCACGGCTCTGTCCACCCTTGTTACCTTTTGTAGAAGTGCCACCATGTCCGGAAGCTTCACCACGACCTAATCTTTTTTCCTTGTGAACGGCGCCTTTGGCAGGACGCAAATTGTGTAGTTTCATGTTTGTTTGATTTTTACTTACGGGGTTTGTCTCCCCTCGCTTGTTTTAAATAGAGTTTCCGTAAAGCCAAGAATCCTGCCACTGCAGGATTTCTTGCCATATCGTCAGCTTACGCTACTTCTTCTACCGTGATCATGTGCTCAACCTTGCGCACCATACCCAGGATCTGCGGAGTGGCTTCTACTTCTTTCGAAGCATTCAGCTTGTTCAAGCCCAGGGCCTGCAGGGTCAACTTCTGACGCTCAGGTCTGTCGATCGGGCTTTTTACCAACGTGATTTTAATCTTTTTCATGTTATTTTCAGTTTAACGGCCGACCGTCGACAGTCGACTGTGAACAATTAACCATTAAATACTTTCTTCAAACCAATGCGGCGGGTCTTCGATACAGAGATCGGCTCACGCAACAGTGCCAGGGCTTCAAAGGTTGCTTTCACCACGTTGTGTGGGTTAGCAGAACCCAAAGACTTGGCCAGTACGTCGGTTACACCAGCGCTTTCCAGTACGGCACGCATAGAACCACCGGCGATTACACCTGTACCGTGGGCAGCAGGCTTGATCAATACTTTTGCAGCGCCAACTTTTGCCAGCTGGTCGTGCGGTATAGTACCGTGCATAATGGGAACCTTGATCAGGTTCTTCTTGGCATCTTCGATACCTTTGGTAATTGCTTCCTGAACTTCTTTGGCTTTACCGAGGCCATGACCAACGACACCAGACTCGTTGCCCACTACCACCAATGCAGAGAAAGAGAACGTACGACCACCTTTGGTAGTTTTTACTACACGATTGATAGCAACTACCTTTTCTTTCAGTTCAAGGTCGCCTGCTTTTACTCTGTTTAAAATTGCTTTTGCCATTTTATTATTTCGTAATTACGTAATTAAAAAATTAGAATACCAGACCACCTTCTCTTGCACCGTCAGCAACTGACTTTACACGGCCATGATACAGGTAGCCGCCACGGTCAAATGTTACGGCATCAATTCCAAGGTCTTTTGCTTTGCGGGCAATGGCCTGGCCTACCAAACGGCTTTTTTCAATTTTAGTTCCTGTCTGAGCAGCAATATCCTTGTCTCTTGACGAAGCGGCAGCGATTGTTACGGCTGCATCATCATCAATCAATTGAACATAAATGTCCTTATTGCTGCGATAAACAGAAAGACGGGGCTTTTGAGCAGTACCGGCGATCTTTCTACGGATGCGGTAGCGAATGTTCTGCCTTCTTGTTGTTTTAGCGCTTGTTCTCATTTTTCTGTATTTATATCCCTGATACTGCCAGGGACGTTTTTTTGTTATTAATCATTAGGTTATTGAGTTATTTGTCAAACGCTTTCGCAATAACAGAATAACTCAATAACCTAATAACAGATTTATTTACCAGCCGCTTTACCAGCTTTCTTACGTACGATTTCACCAACATAGCGAACACCTTTTCCTTTGTATGGTTCAGGCTTACGCAGGCTGCGGATTTTGGCCGCTACAGCACCCAGCAACTGGCGGTCGATACCTTCCAATGTGATGGTCGGGTTCTGACCTTTTTCCTGGGCCGTTGTCACTTTCAGTTCTTTAGGAACTTCAAGAATAATGTTGTGCGAATAACCCAGCGCCAGGTCAAGCAGGTTGCCCTGGTTGGCAGCTTTGAAACCCACACCAATCAGTTCCAGCTTTTTGGTATAACCATCGGTAACACCTTTTACCATGTTGGCAACAAGGGCTCTTGTCAGACCATGCAAAGCACGGTGACGAATCTGGTCTGTAGGACGTGTGATGGTAATGGTACCATCTTTCACTTCTACAGTGATATCACGGTCAATATTTTCTTTCAGTTCACCTTTAGGACCTTTTACAGTCACTATGTTGTCTTTACCTACTGTAACGGTTACACCGCCGGGGACAGTAATGGGAGCTTTTCCTATACGAGACATAAAATCAGTTTAAAGTTTGTTGTTTGATGTTTAAAGTTTCTGACCGGTCAGCTTAGTATAGTCTCAGCTTAATGTATCAAAAACCGTTTGAAGCTTTCTGCTTCTATTAGTAGATGTAGCAAAGAACTTCGCCACCTACGTTTTGTGATTTGGCTTCTTTATCGGTCAATACACCTTTTGAAGTTGAAACGATAGCGATACCCAGACCGTTCTTCACACGGCGGAAATCTGCAGGCTTCGCATAGTGACGCAGACCCGGGCGGCTTACTCTTTCCAAAGATTGGATGGCAGGCTGCTTGGTAGCGGCATCGTATTTCAAGGCGATCTTGATCAAACCTTGCTTGTTATCATCTTCAAATTTGTATTTCAGAATGTAACCCTGGTTGTACAAGATTTCAGTCATGCGCTTTTTCAGGTTAGAAGCCGGAATCTCTACGATTCTGTGGCCGGCCATTTGCGCATTACGAATTCTTGTCAAAAAATCTGCAATAGGATCTGTTACCATGTTATTTTTCCTCCTACACTCCGTTTATCCGGAGCAATTGGATAATTTTTAAAGTTGATTTGTTGATATGTTGAAGAGTGGAGAAGTTAAGGGGTTTCGTAACCTATTAACTTATTAACCTTTCAACTTTTCTTACCAGCTTGCTTTTTTCAAGCCAGGGATTGTACCGTTCAAAGCCATGTCACGCAGGGCCACACGGGATACACCGAAATAACGGCTGTAACCGCGGGGACGACCGGTCATCTGACAACGATTCTTCAAACGCACCTTGGAAGAGTTCTTTGGAAGTTCATCCAAAGCTTTCCAATCGCCGGCAGCTTTCAACGCTTCTCTTTTTTCAGCGTATTGTGCTACCATTTTCTCTCTTTTGCGTTGTCTGGCCTTTACTGATTCTTTAGCCATAGTTGTGTATTATTTTAGAATTTACTTTTTAATGTTTTTGAAAGGCATTCCTAACTCTTTCAACAACTCATAAGCTTCTTCGTCATTCTGAGCAGAGGTAACGAACGTGATATCCATACCGGTAATACGATTTACTTTGTCGATATCGATCTCCGGGAAGATGATCTGCTCTGTTACGCCCATTGTATAGTTACCACGGCCGTCGAAAGACTTTTCGTTTACGCCTTTGAAGTCGCGTACACGGGGAAGTGATACAGCGATCAAACGATCCAGGAATTCATACATCTTCTCACCACGCAGCGTAACTTTTGCACCGATGGGCATGTTCTTACGCAGCTTAAAGTTTGAGATGTCTTTTTTGGACATTGTCGCTACTGCTTTCTGACCGCTGATTGTTGATAATTCTTCGATAGCGATATCAACCAGTTTCTTGTCATTCACCGCACCATTCACACCACGGTTGATAGAGATCTTTTCCAAACGCGGAACCTGCATCGTAGACTTGTAGTTGAAACGCTTCTGCAGGGCAGGTACTACTTCGTTCAGATACTTAGTCTTTAATCGAGGAGATACTTTAGTTGTTGCCATTAGATGATTCCTCCTGATTTTTTAGATACACGAACTTTTTTATCGTCTTTTACTTCACGCTTTACTTTGGTAGCTTGCTTGCCATCCCACAACATCACGTTAGAGATAGCGATGGGAGCTTCTTTCTTCACGATGCCACCTTTTGTGTTTTGCGCAGAAGGTTTAGTGTGCTTGGTGATAATGTTCACACCATCCACGATCACTTTCCCTTCGTCCACCAATACCTCTTTTACTTCGCGAGGCTTCTTCAGGTCTTTGTCGTCACCAGCAATAACAACCACCTGGTCGCCTTTGCGGATGTTGTACTTCGGTTTAAATCTTGTTTTCATTTTATGATTCCTTTTTCCCTCCCATTCCAACGGGAGGAGGTTTTTAAAATTTTTATTAGAGAACTTCGGGTGCTAGAGAGATAATTTTCATATACCCTTTATCACGGAGTTCACGGGCAACGGGTCCGAAAATACGGGTGCCCCTAGGTTCGTCAGAAGCGTTCAGGATAACAACAGCATTGTCATCGAAGCGGATATAAGAACCGTCTTTACGGCGCAGTTTGTTTTTGGTACGAACGATTACCGCTTTGGCTACTGTACCTTTTTTGATACCACCGGCAGGGATGGCATCTTTTACAGTCACCACAATCTTATCGCCTACTCCGGCGTAACGCTGACCACTGTTTCCCAATACACGGATGCACAGTACTTCTTTGGCACCGCTGTTATCCGCTACAGACAAACGAGATTCTTGCTGGATCATTTTTTTAAGCTTTGAGCTATGAGCTGCAGGCTGCGAGCTATAGCGTTTAAAACAAATTTTATAATCAGTACTACCTGCTCGTAGCGCATGGCTCGTAGCTCGTAGCTATACATTACTTCACTTTCTCTACAATCTCCACCAGTCTCCAACGCTTGGTTTTGCTCAGAGGACGAGTTTCGTGAATGCGCACAACATCACCGATGCTGGCTTCATTCTTCTCATCATGTGCATGAAATTTGGTAGTCTTTTTAATGAACTTACCATAGATTGGGTGCTTTACTTTACGTTCAACCGCAACGGTGATGGTTTTCGTCATCTTGTTGCTGGTAACCACACCAATTCTTTCTTTTCTTAGATTTCTATTTGTTGTTGCTTCAGCCATTGTTAAAAGCTTTGAGCCTTGAGCTTCGAGCTTCGAGCAAGAACCATTTGGCTCATAGCTCACTGCTCACAGCTCGTAGCTGTATTATGCACTTAATTTTTTCTTTTTTAATTCAGTTTTCAAACGGGCTACTTCCCGGCGCAGGCTGCGGATGCTCATTGGGTTTTCCAATGGAGAAATAGCGTGTGCAAACTCAAGCTTCTTTAAGCGCAGCTCATCTTCCTGAATGCGGGCAATAAGATCCTGCTCGTTCAGCGCCTGAATGCTTTTTTTGAAATCAACTGTCTTTGACATTGTATTCTAATTTGATAATTTGATAATTCGATAATTTGATAATGAGGCGTGATAATGTTGTAGACTTTATTATCACATTATCATATTATCCCATTATCATATTGTTTAAGCTTCAGCCAGGTCGTGACGCTTAATGAATTTTGTTGCGATCGGCAGTTTACCGGCTGCCAGTTTCAGAGCGCCTTGTGCTACTTCTTCCGATACACCATCAATTTCGAAGATGATGCGACCAGGTTTTACCACAGCAGCCCAGTACTCCAGGTTACCTTTACCTTTACCCATACGCACCTCTGCAGGCTTGTTGGTAATTGGTTTGTCAGGGAAAATGCGGATCCACACATTACCTTCACGCTTCATGTGACGGGTAAGGGCCTGACGGGCAGCTTCAATCTGACGGTCAGTGATCCAATGATCTTCCAAAGCTTTCAATGCATAAGAACCGAAGGAGATGGTTGTACCACGCTTCGCGTCGCCTTTCATGCGACCTTTCTGCATTTTCCTGTGCTTTGTTCTTTTCGGCTGTAACATATTGAGTTCGATGTTTGAGGTTTAGTGTTCGATGTTATCGCCTTACCAAACCAATCTTTATTAATAATTGAACTTTTCTTTTCTCTTCACACATCTGCTAAATTGCAGATCTGTTGTTGTGGTTTATCGACGACCACCGCCGCCGCCTTGACGGCCACGGCCACCATCACCACCACGGTTTCCACCACCACGACGGTCACCGCCTCTATCATCACGACGACCACCGAAGTCGCCACGGCCTTCTCTGCGTCCGCCCATTTCACCTTCTTTACCACCGATGAAGTTGGGGTTCAGGTCACGCTTGGCCAAAACCTCACCACGGCAGATCCATACTTTGATACCGATCTTTCCGTAAACGGTTTGTGCAAATACGTTTGCGTAGTCAATATCCATACGGAAGGTGTGCAGGGGAACACGGCCTTGCATGAACTTTTCGCTACGGGCAATTTCAGCACCGCCCAACCGACCGCTTAGCTGAACTTTGATTCCTTCAGCACCCATACGCAGGGCAGAAGCAATCGCCATTTTGGTGGCACGCTTGAAATTAATACGGTTTTCAATCTGGCGGGCAATGGTGTCACCCACGATCATCGCATCCAATTCCGGGCGCCGAATCTCGAGGATGTTGATCTGTACGTCGTCTTTGCCAGTCAGCTTCTTCAGTTCTTCTTTCACACGGTCTACCTCGCCACCACCTTTACCGATAATGATACCAGGCTTTGAGGTATGGATAGTGATAATCAGCTTACCAAGCGTACGCTCGATAACGATCTTGGCAATACCGCCTTTATTGATACGGGCATTCAGATATGTTCTGATTTTGTTATCCTCAATCAGCTTGTTGGCAAAGTCTTTTTTGTTGCCATACCAGTTAGATTCCCATCCACGGATGATACCTAATCTGTTACCAATCGGATTTGCTTTTTGACCCATGTTTATATTTTATGTACGATTTTGAATTAAGGTTTTGCGTCAACAATTACAGTTACGTGATTGCTGCGTTTGCGAACACGGTAACCACGACCTTGAGGAGCGGGACGCATACGCTTCAGCGTTCTGGCACCATCTACGAAGATGGTTTTTACATACAGAGAACCTTCATCGCCACCTTCGTTCTTCTGCTTCCAGTTGCTGATGGCACTCAGCACCAGTTTGCGCATAGGCACGGCAGGATGCTTGGGATTGTGCTCCAGAACAGCCAGGGCCTTTTCTACTTGCATGCCACGGATCAGATCCGCCAGAAGGCGCATTTTGCGTGGTGATGTCGGATAATTTCTCAGTTTAGCTACTGCTTCCATTTTTATTTAAAGTTTTAAGTTTTAAGTTCTAAGTTTTAGGTGGCTTGGCACTTAATACTTATCACTTATCACTTGTTTTATCCTTTTTTACTAGAGTGTCCTTTGAAGTTCCGGGTGGGCGCAAACTCACCGAGTTTGTGACCAACCATGAACTCTGTAACGTATACAGGGATGAACTTGTTTCCGTTGTGTACCGCAAATGTGTGACCGACAAAATCAGGAGTGATTGTCGAACGACGGCTCCAGGTTTTGATCACACCTTTTTTGGTTTTACCGTCATTGATAGCAACAACCTTGTCTTCCAAGTGAGCTGCTACGTAAGGACCTTTTTTAATTGAACGAGCCATGTGTTATTTCGAATTACTGATGTTAAAAGATTGATTATTTCGCCAGTTTGTTTCCGTTCTTACGTTGGATGATCAGCTTATCGCTTCCCTTACCTTTCGTACGCGTTTTCAAACCACGAGAGTATTGGCCATTTCTGCTACGAGGCTGACCACCGGAAGCTTTACCTTCACCACCACCCATCGGGTGATCTACAGGGTTCATCGCAACACCACGGTTTCTTGGCTTGATACCTTTCCAACGGTTACGACCGGCTTTACCCATCGACTGCAACTGGTGATCGCTGTTAGAAACCACACCAACGGTTGCATGACAGTTAATCAATACTTTGCGCAATTCGCCACTTGGCATTTTCAACACAGCATATTTTTCTTCTTTGTTGGAAAGCTGTGCAGAAGAACCGGCCGAACGGGCAATTTTACCACCCTGGCCAGGCTGCATTTCAATGTTGTGAACGACTGTACCCAAAGGCATGTTCTTCAACTGAAGTGTGTTACCCAATTCAGGAGCTACGGCTTCACCGCTGACAACGGTCATACCTACCTGCAAACCTTGGGGGCAAAGGATATAACGTTTTTCACCATCTGCATAATTCAGCAGGGCGATGAAAGCGGTACGGTTCGGATCATACTCGATCGTAGCCACCTTTGCAGGAATTTCTTTTTTATCACGCTTGAAATCGATGATACGGTAAGCATTTTTGTTACCACCACCGATGTAACGCATTGCTCTGCGACCAGAAGAGTTACGGCCACCCGTTTTTGACTTCTTTTCCAGTAATGATTTTTCTGGCGTATCGGTCGTGATCTCTGCGTAAGCATTACCGATTCTCCAACGAGTACCGGCTGTAATCGGTTTGTATTTTCTTAGTGCCATGACTTATTTCTTTTTCAACATTTGCGGCTGTTGAAGCCTTTCTTTTTTAAGAATTAGATGTTTGCGTACAGGTCAATTGTTTCGCCTTCGGCTACAGTTACCAGTGCTTTTTTGTAAGCGCTTTTCTGTCCTTGTACAAAACCTTTCTTGGTATAGCGGGTTTTGTTTTTACCAGGAACCACAATTGTGTTGACGTCTACGATCGTTACACCGTACATGGTCTCAACAGCTTTCTTAATTTCCAGCTTGTTGGCTTTACGGGCTACCTTGAAAGCGTAGCGGCGCAGGCTTTCCTGCTGGCCGTTGGCCTTTTCGGTGAGAATGGGTTTTATCAAAACTTCAGAAGGTCTCATCTGAATACTTTTTTAATACGTTGAGTAATTAAGCTGTTGCTTCAGCTTCTTGTCCTGCAAAAATTTTTGCTGCGCCTTCGGTCAGAACCAGCACTTCAGAGTTCACAATGTCGTAAGTGTTTACATCGCTCAGCAACGTTGTCAATACAGACGGGATGTTGCGGCTGGAAACGTATACGTTGTTGTTGTACTCAGGAAGAACAAACATCAGTTTCTTCTCCCCTACTTTCAGGCTGTTCAGCATGCCGGCAAAGGTTTTCGTCTTCGGCGTATCGAGGTTTACATCCTCAACAATTACGATGGCGTTTTCTTTTGCTTTATGAGACAAGGCCGACATTTTTGCCAGGTCTTTCACTTTGCGGTTCAGCTTAATTTCGTACTTGTGCGGCTTGGGACCAAAGATGGTACCACCACCTTTGTACAACGGGTTACGGATGTTACCCTTACGAGAACCACCAGTACCTTTTTGCTTGTGCAGCTTGCGGCTGGCACCTTTTACTTCAGCACGGGTCTTTACTTTATGCGTACCCTGACGCTGGGCTGCCAGGTATTGCTTAACAGCAAGGTAAATGGCATGATCATTTGGCTCGATACCAAAGATTTCTTCAGGCAATTCAACCGTTCTGCCGGTTTCCTGACCTTGAATATTTAAAACTTTAATTTCCATGATTATACTGTGTTAATCACCGGACACGCCGGTGGCGTGACCTTACTTTTGGATGAATACGATTGAACCATTGTGGCCCGGAACCGAACCACTTACCAGGATGTAATTTTTGTCAGGGAAAATTTTTACAATCTTCAGACCTTTTACTTTCACACGGTCTGTACCCATACGGCCGGCCATGCGCATGCCTTTGAATACACGGGATGGATACGAAGAACCACCGATAGAACCCGGCGCTCTTTGACGGTCATGCTGGCCATGTGAGCCTTCACCCACACCAGAGAATCCATGACGCTTAACAACACCCTGGAAACCTTTACCTTTTGTAGTACCAACCACCTCAACTTTTTCGCCTTCAGCGAAAATGTCGACAGAGATCGTGTCACCAATATTTTTTTCGAGAGAAGAGTTGCGAAATTCTTTTACAAATTTCTTAGCCGAAGTGCTGGCTTTGGAGAAGTGTCCTTTTTCTGCTGCAGTGGCGTGCTTATCTTTTTTGTCGCCGAAAGCTACCTGAATTGCGCTGTAGCCATCTGTCTCCTGCGTTTTTACCTGCGTTACAACGCAAGGACCAGCTTCGATAATCGTGCAAGCAGTTTGTTTGCCGCTCGGATCGAAGATGCTGGTCATCCCAATTTTTTTACCAATGATACCTTTCATTTGTTTTGCGGTTTTTTCCCCGCAAGGTTGTGCAAGACAGACCCATTGGTATAGTTGGGTCTTCAATCCTGGTTCATCATCCGACCTTTTCCCGAATCGACACTACTGTCTGGGGAAGTACCGGAGACAAACAAACCTCGAAGGGCTTGTTTATATGTAATATGCGGTGTGAGCCGCAGTTTCTTTTTCAGCGCTCTTTTCTTTCCTTAAATAAGGAAGTTGAGAGATGAACAATTATTTGATAAGAACTGGTTTTTTATTTGAACCTCAGTCGGTCCGGGCTTTTACGCCTTGATTTCTACCTCAACACCGGAAGGCAGGTCGAGCTTCGACAGTGCATCTACCGTTCTGGATGAAGACGTGTAGATGTCCAGAAGACGCTTGTGGGTTGCCAACTGGAACTGTTCGCGGCTCTTTTTGTTCACGTGGGGTGAACGCAAAACGGTAAAGATCTTCTTGCGGGTAGGCAGGGGAATTGGACCTGTTACTACTGCGCCTGTGCTACGAACAGTCTTTACAATTTTCTCTGCTGATTTATCTACCAAGTTGTGGTCGTAAGACTGAAGCTTGATTCTAATACGTTGTGACATACTCAAATCCCATTTTTTACAATGGGAGTGCAAAAGTAGGGGTTCATTTTGAACCTGACAAAGAATCCGAAAGAATTTTTGTGAAGAAAGGCCTAAAGACCTGCCTTTTTTGCCGATTTTTGGTCCAACATAGAAACGATCGCCCCGGTTTTCAAGAGATGAGCCAAAGAATAAGGGTCGCATTTGGCTTTGCCAGATTTCGGAAATGTAAAACCCGTGTTCTACAGCAAACTCCTGCTGCGATCCTCCTTTTCCAATCCGCAAGGTCAGGTAACTCCGAAACCGGGCTGGCGTATTTTCCTGTTCAAAGGGGAACCGTTTGTATTTGATCACATATTCCCCGCCATATTTAAAGGAAAGGTTTTCGGCTTTTTCTTCAGACAGAGCTGGCAATGGGGTAATAAGGATTGAAACAGGTTTGCTTTCAAGGTAAGAATGGGGAGGGAGAAACTGAACCTGCTCACTTGACTGGATCTCCCCTTTGATATCGCCGGAAGT
This sequence comes from Flavisolibacter longurius, assembly GCA_014163555.1. Lineage (GTDB taxonomy): Bacteria > Bacteroidota > Bacteroidia > Chitinophagales > Chitinophagaceae > Flavisolibacter. Next base: position 7,428 of record JACJGO010000004.1, on the reverse strand, counting down.
GCTTGTCCATCGGGCGAACCGAGAGGAAGAGGTTTCAATCTGGCCGGATATGGCCTGTTTTCCATCGTAATAACCAACGGTCTTGTCATTGAAAATGATTGCTGATTTCCGCCAATCAACTTCCAGTGGTTCTAATGTTTTGTTGTAAAGGCGGATGGCGATCAGGCCCTGGTGTTGAGAGAAATGGTATTCCACCCGCAGCGTGTCATTCTCACTGACCAGCTCGTGCCGGTCGTTTTTGGGCACATTTACGCCGGAAACAGTCATGTAATGGAACTGGGTACAGGAACTCAGTAAAGCTGCCAGGAAAAACAATGGTAAAATTGGTTCCATGCAATTGATTTTCACTCAGTTTAACCGGCCTCTTGCCTCTAAGGTGTTAGGGAACCCTCAGTAGGGATTTGCTTTAACAATTTTCAAAGCCAGTGTTGCAAAGCCTCCCAGTTCCGCATGCTCCACCCGGATGGTATGCTTTCCGCCAAGGGCCAGGCGAACTTTTTTATTGGGTGCTTCGTCAAAGCTGAATTTTGAGGGATCCCATTGGTCCAGCACCTTTTTCCCATCCACGTAAATCCGAACGGCGTCATCCCAGGTTATGGAAAATTCATACAATCCTTTATCGAAAATGGAGGTTCCTTCAGCAAGCGTGAAAAACTGCTTGTAGGTTGTATCTCCTGTTTTCATTCCACCCCACCAGGCATAATCCAGCTTTTTTGCCTGTTCTGTCTTAAAAGGTTTTAGCCGGGTAAAGTTGACACCATTTTTGATGGGATATGTCGTACTGTCAAATGCAAACCAGTTTATTGTAAAATCTACCGGTTGAAAAAATTTTTTAAATCGGAACCTATAAGGCCTGTTAGCAGCTATGCGGTTACCGTAGGGATCGGTAAAGGCCGGTCCCCGGTATTCGGCAATAATTTCTATATCCTGCTTTTCTCCTGTTAACCGCGTAAATGTGATTTTAGAGGGAAATGTATCTGTTTTTATTTTGTTTGCTTCAACACCTTTTGCAGAAAGAAGTTTCCATTTTCCTTTTGGTCCCAGAACCTCAAATGCCATTATGCGGCCTGTATCAACCGGATTGGAATGCCAAAGCAGTGGGTACCGGAAATCATAAGGTCCCCATTCTGTCATGCGGATGTTTTTCCGACCGGCCAAGCGTCCATTGCCCTTAAAGGCGTCCATTCCATTGGGCAAACTGTAATCAACCTCCGCTGTATCGAAAATGCGTTGCGGAAACGAATCAATATTTGAAACGGTGCTGTCCAGCTTGTAACTGGTTTCATTGTCGGTTACAATATTGTCGAAAATAGAAAGACTGTCGGTACGCTGCAGGTTGTAAACAATACCGTTTCGGCTGAAGTTGTTGGCGCCTATTACATAACCTTTGCTGCGGGTATCGCGGTATTTTGCATAGGCCCAATCTGATGGCTGCTGCGCTCTTGCCCAAAGCCGAATGGCTTCTTTGTTTTGGATAAAAACATTGCCTGTGATTTCATTGTCCTGCCCATGTTCTATGGCGATAGCGATCCGGTTGAACCGGAACTGGTTGTCGGCAATGGCCGTTTGATAACTATAGCCGCCCCAGATGCCGTGATCACATTCAAAAATGCGGTTACGGGCAATGCTGTTGCGACTAAACGTGACTTCGATTCCATTGGTAGGGGCATAGGAAAAATCATTGTAAAGAATCTGGTTATCGTTACAGCCACCTTGCCCTGTATCCATTGTGGTTTGTCCCGCCCATAGAAAAAAACCGTCTCCGCTGTGCGTTGCCGAATTTTTATAGAAAAGGTTATTGCTGCTTTGTTCATATACCAGAAAGCCGGCACTGTCCTGCCCGCGGTTGTACACCCCGTGACTGTAACCCCGCACATTAAAATTGACCCGGTTGTGCAGAACCTTGTTGTGGCTGCTCTGGTAGAAACCCATTCCAATACCGGAGTTAAAAGAAAAATCATTGTTGTAGATGGTGGCCCCATTGCACTCTGTCATCATCAGTGCATTTTGCCCACCGGTGACTTTGTTTCCGCTGATAATGGCGTTGTTGCATCCCCGCAGGTAAATGGCCGCACCGTATCGCAACCACTCGTCGCTTTCGTTTCTGTGATAACTCATCCAATCCGAAATGTCTTCTTTTTCCTGGTTGCTGTTCAGGCGTTGGCGGTAATTGTAACTAAAGTCGCAGCCCTCAATTTTCAGCCCATCCACATTGCGGGCCATGAGCGCCACCTTGTATCCTTTGGCTGAAAGATTTTTGATGGTGATGTTCTTTCCGCCTTCAATCAATACCGCAACACCATAAAATTCATTGGGCCTTTTTTTATTGTTGCTGCCTTTTAAAGTGGCATGATTAAAATCTACAGTGATGTTGTTGCCTTTGATGACCAGAACAGCCCTGTTTAGACTATCGAAGCCATTGAGCAAATAGATTCGCTTGCTGATTTTTACGGATTTTGTAATGGTCATTCCCCGTTTCAAAACTACCTGCGCATGCAGCCCTAAAAAAAAGAGCAACAGGAAAGAAGCTAACCCTATTTTTTTATTCATCCTTTTCGATTTACTTGCACCGCTTTGCAAAAGCTAAATTTAGTGAATGCCTTCAGAGACAGTTGAAGAAAAAAAAGGATCGAAATGGAAAAAGCCCCTGCAACTGCTGATAAAAATCGTTGTTACGGTTTTGTGCTTTTGGTACATCTCCCGGAAAATTGATTTTGCGGAAGCTTTTCGTGCTTTGCAATCGGCAAATTGGACATTGTTATTTCTTTCTGTGGTTGCGTATGTTCTTTCCAAAATTGTTTCCGCATTCCGCCTGAATATTTATTTCAGCAACATCAACCTGCAATTGCCTTCCTGGCAAAACATCAAACTTTACTGGCTGGGCATGTTTTACAACCTGTTTCTTCCGGGCTCCATCAGTGGTGATGCCTACAAAGTTGTTTTGTTGAACCGCCGGCTGAATGCATCCTATAAAAAAACGAGTGCGGCTGTTTTGCTCGACCGGCTTAGCGGCCTGCTTGGCCTGGGTATTTTGTTATCAGGATATGGAATTGTGGTGTTCGATAATTGGCTGTTTGATGCAGTCCTCATTGCCGGAACCTTTGCTGCCGTTGCTATTTTTTATTTTGTCATAAAGAATTTTTTCCGGGACTTCCTCCCCGGCTTCTGGCCTACCCTGTTCGGTGGCCTGCTGGTACAAGCCATACAGGTGGGTGGAATTTATTTGATTCTGTTTGCGCTGAATATTTCCCTTCATCACCAGGAATGGATTTTTATTTTTTTATCGGCTTCGGTGATTTCGGTTTTACCACTATCCTTAGGCGGCGGGCTGGGGACACGGGAAGTTGTATTTGCCGAAGGCGCCACCTACTTTCACCTTGATCCGCACCTGGGTGTTATCATCAGTTTACTGTTTTACTTAAGCAGCGTGGCGGGTGCCGTATGGGGCGCCTGGTTTGTTTTTCATGATCCGCTGAAGGAAGTGAAGCATGAATAGCCCTTATAACTTGACACTATTTAATTACAACACGTGTGATCAATTACTTTATCTATAAACCATTGACAACTCACCATTCAAGCAAAAAGCCGGCAACGAAGGCCGGCTTTTTTAACAGTCAAAGAGAAACAATTATTGAATTAGTCGGACAGTATCAACCGTAGTGACGTTGTTTACGGTTACATTCACGTTGCTGACTGTTTGCTTTTGATAGCTGGCATCTGTAGGTACAAAAGCCAGGGAATAGGTTCCTGCATTCAGGCCCTTCAACATATAGGCGCCGCTGTTGGTATAGGTGCCGGTAATGGTATCCGTTCCCTGTAACGCATACACGGCGGTAGAAACACTGCCTGGCAACACAAAGCCTTTTACACTGCCGCCAATCGCTTCCAATGAGGTGCGGATCACGGGTTTCAGGCTGTATTTTCCATTGCCTGTTTTTACAATCGAACGCGATGCATCAAAATCCATCAACAGTTTGTAGGTGACACCTTCATTCACATCCTGGTGGATGTTTAGCTTGAGGCCCGACTGTTGTGCACTCGGTGTTTGCAGCTTGTGTGTTTGCCCGTCAACAACAACAAAGTTGTTATCGCCAAGCACAAGACGGATTTGCTGAATACGTCCGGTGTTGATTTGCGCATCAGCCAGGATCGTGTCTTTGCCATCAACAAGGCGCAACACGTCGTAATTGCCGGCTTTCACGCCACTCAGGCTTTCCCAGCCTTTGTCATCGTCATTGGAATAATTAATGCGGATGTCCTGCACATCAATGTTCACCACATCGTAATTGCCGGGATCATCGGTAAGGGCAACCTGGATGCGGGCTTTGCCGGCAGAATCGTTTTTCGTACAGGCGATAAGCGAAATGGTAAGAGCAATCATCGCCAATAGGGCTAGGAAATTTGTTTTCATGCCCCTTCTGATTAAATTTTTCTTAACAGGTTTAATAAGGAGTTAAAAAAAATAGGGCCCCAGAAAGGAGGCCCGTAGGACAATCAACCCAGTTGGTGTTATTCATAGGCCAGAAACGACCAGTATGAGTAAGGGCAAATTATCTGTCTTATTAGACAAAATCAGTGCCTAAACAGTTGCAGGCTTTCTTAAATTCCTTTTTATAAAAAAAATCCCGTCATGAAAACCATGACGGGATCTGTATTTCCAATAAAGATTACTTATTCGGCACTTACTTTACCCTTGCTCTTTGCAATCACTTCTTCAGCGATGTTGTTTGGAGCAGGATTGTAATGTGAGAATTCCATGGTAGAAGATGCGCGGCCGGAGGACAGTGAACGAAGTTGGGTTACATAACCAAACATTTCGCTCAACGGCACTTTGGCCTTAATCACCTGTACACCGGCACGGGTATCCATACCTTCCATCATACCACGACGACGGTTCAAGTCACCGGTAACATCACCCATGTATTGATCCGGCGTCAGAACTTCCACTTTCATGATCGGCTCCAGCAGAACCGGCTTGGCTTTGCGAGCGGCTTCGCGGAAACCTTGCTTGGCACAGAGTTCGAACGACATGGCATCAGAGTCAACCGCGTGGAACGAACCGTCGTAAATACGGATCTTCATATTGTCAACCGGGTAAGATGCCAACACACCGGTAGACATGGAGGCTTCGAAACCTTTTTGAATAGGTGTGATGAATTCCCGGGGAATAGAACCACCCACAATGGCGTTGACAAACTGGAACTGCTTGTCAGGATTTTCGGCCTTCCACTCAGCATCCACAGGTCCCAATTCAAACATGATGTCGGCGAACTTACCACGACCACCTGTTTGTTTTTTCAAGACCTCGCGGTGTTCAACAGTAATGTTGAAGGCTTCTTTATAGGCAACCTGGGGAGCACCCTGGTTTACTTCTACTTTAAATTCGCGGCGCATACGGTCAACAATGATCTCCAGGTGGAGCTCACCCATACCGCTCAACACGGTTTGGCCGGTTTCTTCATCTGATTTTACACGCAGCGTAGGATCTTCTTCGATCAACTTCGCAATGGCCATACCCATTTTATCAACGTCGGCCTGTGTTTTCGGCTCAACGGCGATAGAGATTACTGGCTCTGGAATGAACATGTTTTCCAGAACGATCGGATGGTTCTCATCACAAAGGGTGTCACCTGTTTTGATTTCCTTGAAACCAACGGCAGCACCGATATCACCAGCTTCGATAAAGTCGATGGGGTTCTGCTTGTTGGCGAACATCTTCATGATACGGCTGATACGCTCTTTCTTACCGCTACGTACGTTCAGTACATACGAACCGGCATCCAGCTTACCGGAGTAAGCCCGGAAGAAGGCCAGGCGACCAACGAATGGATCTGTCATGATTTTGAAAGCCAGGGCAGCAAAAGGCTCTTTTGCATCAGGCTTGCGGGTCAACGGCTCACCGGTATTCGGGTCAGTACCTTCGATGGCTTCGATGTCAACCGGAGAAGGCAGGTAACGACAAACGGCATCCAGTGCAGTTTGTACACCTTTGTTTTTGAACGAAGAACCACACATCATCGGAACGATAGAAAGATCGATCGTTGCTTTGCGGATCGCTTCATGGATCTCGGCTTCAGAGATCGTAGTCGGATCATCGAAGAATTTCTCCAATAATTTGTCGTCGTACTCGGCAACCGCTTCAATCAGGCTTTGACGCCAGAATTCCACGTCTTCTTTCATATCGTCCGGAATGGCGATTTCGTCAAAGGTCATTCCTTCTGTTTCGGCATGCCAAACGATACCTTTCATTTTGATCAGGTCTACCACGCCCTTAAAATTATCTTCAGCACCGATTGGCAACTGCAGGGGAACCGCTTTGGCACCCAGCATTTCCTTCACCTGGTTTACCACGTTTAGGAAGTCAGCACCCTGGCGGTCCATTTTGTTTACGAAACCGATCCGCGGTACTCGATAACGGTTGGCCTGGCGCCATACGGTTTCAGACTGCGGCTCCACACCATCAACGGCAGAGAACAGGGCAATCAGACCATCCAGTACACGCATAGAACGTTCTACCTCTACGGTAAAATCCACGTGACCTGGGGTATCGATAATGTTGAAATAATATTTTTTGGTTTCAGGAGTAGCTTTACCCAGAACGGTCGGGAAGTTCCACTGGCAGCTTACCGCCGCAGAGGTAATCGTGATCCCCCTTTCTTTTTCCTGCTCCATCCAGTCGGTGGTAGCAGCACCGTCATGCACCTCACCCGTTCTGTGGATCATGCCGGTATAGCGCAAAATACGCTCAGTAGTGGTCGTCTTACCCGCATCGATGTGGGCGGCGATACCAAAGTTGCGTTGAAATCTCAAGTCTGCCATGATAGATTAAAATTGAATTTGGAGCGCAAAGGTAAGCGTTTAGGCCACAAAAACGGCAAAATGAGCTCGCTAAAATCGTTAACCCTAGATTAAATCCGGTTGAAATACGTTCGTCCCGTGACGGCTGTCGGAAAGGTGCAATGTACCGGTTGACTACCGAGAAATATATCCTCGATTTTCAATTTGTCCGCTATGTGGGATGGCGCAAGAGAAATGGACAATGAAAGCGATGATTTTCACTTCGCAAGCCATCTGCAAAACAAAACCAACATCATTGCTAAATACACCGGCAATCATGACAGTTGAATCAACACTCCATTCCTGCTTTTCTGTTTTCCATTTACAAAACGGATAGGCAGAACTGTGATGTAAAAAAGGCCGTGCACAATTTTTGCAAATAAGTTATCATTCGTAATTTCAATACGGAATTTATTAACCCTTACTTAAAACCCATTAAAACATGGCAAAAGCAACGAAAAAAGCCGCAGCAAAAAAAGGTAGTGCCTCCTCAAAAGGTGCGGCCAAAAAAGGCGGCGCTTCAAAAGCCTCTTCTAAAACCGCTTCGAAAGGAGCAGCCAAAAAAGGTGGAGCATCCAAATCAGCCGCCAA
>JACJGO010000049.1 GCA_014163555.1 Flavisolibacter longurius | reverse complement strand
ATACTGTTTTCACTTATTAGGTACGGGTATAAGGGTATTGGCATAGTTGAATAAGGAGTTTTTTGTTGTGGTAGTATTTATTAAGCACCCGGCACAAGTGGTTCTCGACGGATTTGATGGTATGGCAGACATGGTTGCTCATTTCTTTGCGGAGTTCTTCAAAGAAGCGCTCCACGGGGTTGAGTTCCGGGCAGGCTGCGGGTAGCCGCTGAAGGGTAATGCCATAGCGCAGGCAAACATCCGTTTGGTGAGCCCCGGCACCATCGGCAATCAAGAGGACCGGCGCCTTTCGGTAACGCCGCTTTACGTGTTGACTGAAGTACTTGGAGAAAAGACAGAAGGAGGCCTTTCTCATATCGGGCAAAATCAGCGAAAAGAGGTGTCCAGTGAAAGGACAAAGAGCTGCATACAAATAGCAAAACTGGTAGCCTACCTTCATGTGGCACACAGGCCGGTGTGCTTTTCTGCTCCAGCGGCTTTTGCATTGTGAACGGGTGCCGGAGCGCATTTCATCTTCAAAGTAGATGGCCTCACCATAGTGTCGCTTCAGGCGGGGAAAGACTTTTTTTTAAACACCGCTTCGCCGGCTGCGTCTTTGCGCACGTTGGTGGGCCGGCCCGTTTTCTTTTTGATGCCGTGGGCTTTGAAGTAGTGATGCATGGCGGAGAGGGAAAGGGCAATGCCGTGCTTTTGCAACACAAAGGCGCAGGCGTCCCGCAGGGTCTGAAGGTGGTTGCCATCGAGTTGTTTCTGTAGGGCTGCTTTTGCTTTTGCGGTCAGTTTCGGTGGTTGACCACTGTGTGGCTTTTCCAGCAAGCCTGCAACACCTTTGCTGCGGTACAAAGCCCAGAGCTTTTCCGCAGCTCTTGCCTTTATGCCAATCTTGGCACCGGCCAGCGCTTGTGAGGCACACGCCCCGCTTTTCAACAACACTAAAAACCGGAGCCGTCGCCGTGCCAATGACCGGCTTTGTTTGCGATACAGTCCCTGCAAGACCTCCACCTCCTCACCAATCTCTTTGCTGTAGTTTAAACACTTCATGACCTAACCCGCACATATACCGTACCTAATAATTCAAAACGGTAT
>JACJGO010000048.1 GCA_014163555.1 Flavisolibacter longurius | reverse complement strand
GCCAACATGAACTGTGTAAATTTCCAAGAAAAAAATACAGTTTTTAGGGCCTGACGGACGCATAGTTAGGTTGGTAGAGCGTTTCTGCTTTCATGACGGCAAACACTTGTTTCAACAATTTGTTGCAAACAGCGATTAGGCCTTGTTTACCGGTTTTCCCTTTTGCTCTGAGGCGTTCGTAAAGGGCTTTGCAAGCCGGATTGGTTTTCATAGCGTTCATGGCACACATATACAAGACATCCCTCAGTGGCTTTCCACCACGTTTGCAGATTTTGGGTTTGCCCTGGATGCTGGTGCCGCTGCTGTATTCTGTAGGACTGAGCCCTGCAAACGAAATTAGTTGTCGGTGGCTGTGCGTATGTTTGAAGCCTTGTGTAAAGATGATCAGCATGGCCGCTGCCCGCTTGCCAATGCCTTTCACACTGCTAATGTTTTTAAGCTGTTCGGGCTGCCACTGCTCGAGGAGTTCCTGCAGCTTTTGCTCTAAATTCTTTACCTCCTTTTGCAAGGTGGCCTTTATTTTCTCGATTGAGCGGATCGTGTCTTTGCTCTGGATGGGCAACAGGCCAAGGCTGTGTAATTGGTTGTTGAACCGCTTGATTTGCTCCTGGTACTCGCGAATGGTGTTATAGAGCTGCTTGCCCTGAAAGTAAGCACTGTCGGGCATTTGCCAGAAAGGTGGCTTTTGTTCGATGGCAAAGCGGCAGATCCAGGCGGCGTCTTTCTTATCGGATTTGTTTCGCTCGCCGTGCATTTGTATGAAGCGCTTGATGGAAAGGGCATTAACCACACTGAGGGTGCAGTCATGAGCATGGAGAAAAAACGCAAGCCGGATGTAGTACACTCCTGTGGCTTCCATGACGAAGTGGTAGTGAGTACCGGTGTGCTCCAGGATTTTCTTGAACCCTTCGTTGTTGTTGCCAACATGCAGGTGAAAAAGTTCACCCTTGTTGTTTTGATAACATACATCCAGTGTTGTGAACGAAACGTCAATGCCGCAGCAGAGCTTTTTTGTTTCCATCATTAGGCGTTTTGAGGTGAATAGATTGTAATTTTAAATGGGCAAAAACAACATCGGAAGAACAATCTTACACTGTGCTATCGATCCTACTGCAAGCTTTGCATGAAGCATGTTGAACTGTTCAGCATCGGGTAAGAAAAGGGCGGTGATGATCATGTTAGAGAAGCTTCAAAGCTTATGCGGTTTTAACATCTTACTCCGCCCTTTGTTCTTTCGAAATATTGGCTTAACCTCTTCC
>JACJGO010000047.1 GCA_014163555.1 Flavisolibacter longurius | reverse complement strand
TGCAACAAATTGTTGAAACAAGTGTTTGCCGTCATGAAAGCAGAAACGCTCTACCAACCTAACTATGCGTCCGTCAGGCCCTAAAAACTGTATTTTTTTCTTGGAAATTTACACAGTTCATGTTGGCGGTTCGTTGTTTGTCTCACGAATTGATGGTGTCATATCAACCAATTCTTCCAGCCTTGATGAAAGGAGTGAACTTGCTCTCTAGGTATGCTTCCAACGCTAATAGCCAATGACGGTCCTGTTTGCTCTTAACATTGAATAATAATATTGACTTGTCTTCAAATTTGTCAATGTCCCAGATACAATAACCGTCTTTCGCTGTGCATGCGTCAAGGTGTTGCATTACTCTTGCTCTGCTGTTATGCATACTCACTCCAACACGGTAAAGAGAGTTGTTGCCAATGAATGCGTAAACACCAGGATGCCAAACGATGTTGTAATCGTCTGATGGAAGTTTAAGATACTCAATTGTCTCGTAGTCCATTGGCGTGTCATTGGCTAATAATTCAATGATTTCAAACTTGTCTCTAATGAATGAGAACTCTTGTTCAAAAGCGTCAATAAGTTGCTGTCTGATTGTCGTGGATGCTGCGCCTGTGTCCATTAGTGATTGTGTTAGTTATGATTGTGCTTCTACGAACAGCGGTTTTTCAATGACCACCAACGTTTCAGGTATTGCCGAAGGCGGGGATATTCAGCACTACAGCTAAATAGAATTACAAATGTTCAATAACTTCCTTCAGCTCTATAGATATTATCAAGCCCCGCTTTTGGCAATACCATGTTATGCGGTCGGCTTTCATTCTTCGTCCATTCTGTATATTCTTGAATAGTCCGAAAATTCAGTATTCTTAAGGTCACTCTCAATTACCTCTTTTGCTATTTCAAAGTCAACAACCATGCAACCTGCTTCCATTGTCCCACTGCCAATACTTCCACCGTCGACATGTCCAAGTCCTGTCCAGCCCAAAAGCTCATTAAGGTAATCTTCAAGTCTGTGTCGTTTGTCCAAGTCCTGCTCTGTTCCGAAGCCGTCAATTTTAAATTCAACTTCCAAGAACGCCATTTTTTCTTCGTCAAACTCTGTGTAACCTTCCTTTAGCTTTTCGTCAATTTCTTTTTGAACAGCCTTTCTAAAATTCGAAAATAGTCCACTTGTAACTTCTTTATTTTGTCCACGTTGTCCAACGATTCCCCAATGAATGACGGCAGTTTTTTCGTCTTTGTCCCAAGTTTCCCAATAGTGAAGTTTGTTGTCAATTAGCTTGTATAGTTTGAGCATAGTGTTTGAAGCTTTTGTTGTCGTTTTGTTGTCACTAGAGCAAGCGAAAAGAGTCAGGAATAAAAAGGTCAGTATATAGCTTTTCATTTGCACGGGTTGGTCTTTTAAGCTGCCGCATAACGAGGAACGGCTTGCTGCTGTGCTGGAATTTTATAATTGTAAGCCTGGCAACTGAAGCTGATTGAAGAACCAAAGTACAAAATATATTCTGTTGCTCAATAGCGTAATGTAGGCTGGAACTGCT
>JACJGO010000046.1 GCA_014163555.1 Flavisolibacter longurius | reverse complement strand
CTAACAGCAGCTTTAAGCAATTGCGGCTTGACCGCAAAGGCTTAACCAAATATCTTTATGAAGCTTTAGTGCAGTAGTGAGGCTGAAGAACAATGACTGCCGCAACTGCTTAAAGCTGTAAACCGTTGGTGGTAATATTACCGCAGCAACCCAAACTAATATCGCTTATAAATGAAAATTTACTTTTCGGACTTTTTCAACATTTCTCCAAACGAACTTGACGAATATGGTGCATTTAATGTCTCGTTGATTAATGACTTGCCCCTTTTCATCGATCCGTTTTTATTATTTGGCAGCAAGAAACCTGAATATCAAAAGCTTCACTCTGAAATTCTTGATTATCTAATTTTTCTGAAGTCGAAATCCGAACTTGGAAAGAATGACCTATCACAAATACGGTCTTGGTACATTTTTTCCGAAGTCAAACAAAATTGGTTTGGATATAGTAAAGTTGGAAATAGTGGTAGTGGGCTTGGTGAAAAATTTGGTAGGGCAATGTCATCTTCAATGCATATCGTGTTTGATGACTTAGGCAAAGAGAAAGTCACACAGAGTTCGCATCTTGAAAAAGCTGGACTTTTTGAAATAGGCGTCGGTAAAGACAACATAAGTGATTTTACAACAAACCTCATTAAACATTACTTGCTGAGCTATACTGAGAGTTTTGCATCAGAGCATATCGACAAGGCATTACTACGGATTGTCAAGGTTGACAAGGTATATTTTGATTATGAGCTTGAACGGTGGATGCCAAAAGAATTTACTCTACCATACATTTTCGGCGACTTTGTAATACTTACTCCAAGAGACATTTTAACCAAAGACGACAACTGGATCAACAGCAACGATCTAAGGGGAGACTTCACAAGGATTTGTAACAGCATTCAAAACGACCGGTTAAGAAGTGAGATTTTCAACTACTTTCAAAAGAAACTTCCCAAACCACCTAAGAATAAAAAAAACACACAAAAAGAAATAACTCAGGCAATTCAAGCTACAATCAGAGAATATCCAGAAATTATTAAGTGGTATATAAAACAAAAGGAAGAAAATAAAGAAGGAGCAAAAAACGTCTCAAAGCAAAAGGTTCAAGAAGTTGAGACAGTTTTTATTCATCAAATAAGCTCATTTGTAGAAAAATTAATTGAGAACACCAACTTCTATGACATCAACCCTCATAGTTCATATAGTGAAGCACTTAAACGCATTGCATTTCTAAAGCAGGTGATTGAACGCAATGATGGTTATAGACTTTTCTATATTGACGGGAAGCCAATAAAGAGAGAAGAAGACTTGCAAATAATCTATCGATTGACTTGGTTTGCTTCGGACTTTGACGTAAACAGAGAAGCTAATAATGGTCGTGGTCCGGTGGATTATGCTATTTCAAAAGGTTCTAAGGACAAAACACTTATCGAATTCAAACTTGCTTCAAATTCTAAGCTGAAGCAAAATCTTGCCAAACAAGTCGAAATTTATGAACAGGCAAACAATACGAGTAATTCTATTAAGGTCATTTTGTACTTTGACAATAGCGAATTGCGCAAGCTTAATAAAATTTTAAAGGAACTTAAAATCGAAAATAAGCCCGATATAATTTTAATAGACGCTGGGCGAAAGATTTCAGCATCAAATGTGAAGTAAAAGAATACTGCCACCAACAGTGCATTGGCGTATATGGCGGGGCGACATGCAAGCAATCGGCTATAAATCGCTAATCAGCTTTTGTTTCAGCGTGAGCTAACGCTATTGAACAGTAAAACAAACAATGAACATTTGTAAATTTATTCAGCATTGGTTATCGGCTGGACGAACAATTAATACCGCCACATCGCCAATGCTTCAACGTTAGCCGCTACAGATGAAAACACTCCAATTCATAGAAAAAGTGCGAAAAGGTGGACTTGGAAAAAGTGAAGTTCATTACCAGGACATAATGATTGATGGGCAATCCCTCCTGGATATATTAGAGA
>JACJGO010000045.1 GCA_014163555.1 Flavisolibacter longurius | reverse complement strand
GCCTAATCACAAGGGGAAACAAGTGTATTTAAAGAGTTATTATAGCGGAGTTGATGAATATTGGTCACTAAACAACGTAAAGCGTAACACCTGCAATACAGAATTGAGCGTTGACTTGCAATTTGCAGGACACAACCAATTTAGTCCGCCTGAGAAGTTTAAGAAAGCGTTTCGGGAGGCATATGAAAACTATCATAACACTTATTTACTTATTGAAGCTGTTGGCATGTTTGAAAATGAAAGCAAGACGGGATATGGTCATCTCGGCAGCAACAATTCTCGGTTTGTAGTTACAGAATTGATAAATGCAACTTTGGTGAAGAAGTAAAACATCGCCTAACAGGGTATTGCCAAAAGCAGGGCAGACGTGATACTTTTGGGCCGAAGAATAAACTGTAGACAACATAACTTTAATCAACTTCAGGAGTGCCAAGTCCCTTCCTTCAGCAATACCTGAGACGTTGTATGCTACCCTAAGTGACGCCGACTACTGAAAGCAATGAGAATTTATCTGACAGACCAATCGAGGAAATTTGCTCAACATCTTGAGTTCTTGAAGCGACAGCCTGTAATGCAGTACGACAAAGCAAGACTGGTAGAAAAAACCACAGTCATTACAATTGACACGACTAAAGAACTGTCAGAGTTAAATACAGATTTTTTTTTCGACTATAAAATCTTTCCGTCAAGCATCATGACCTTTTTGACACAATGGAACGCTGAGAATCGGAAAATGCAAGTAGGTGATACAATTGTTCAGCAAGCCTTCATTCCACCTTTTCGAAGATTTTCACAGAAAATCATCTTTGGAGTGAGAATAAACTACATTATCAATGAGCCGACAAGAACTGGCTTTAGCTATGAGACTTTGAAAGGACACGTTGAAAAAGGCATTTCCATCTTCACCATTGAAAAGGCAGCTGACCAGAAGACAATCTTCAAAGTGCATACTTTTTCTACGCCAGGCAATTTGTTGACACAACTTGTCGGACCAGTGTTTTCAGTTCCTTACCAAACGTTTTGCACACGGCAAGGACTGATAAACGTTAAACGACAGTTGGAACGCTCTTGATGACGAAGGGCAGCATACAACAGCAGCTTTAAAAAATAAGGGCTGAAGAATATGTATTGAACAAATTATCTTTATTTGGCTATAGGAAGTAAATGAAACTGAAGTTTTTCCAATACCCTTACTTCTTAAAGCTGTAAACCGTTACCTGCCATTTGAATGAACAGACCTTTAGGATATAGCTTGATGGGCGTAGGGTTGCTTGCCTTCTTTTTCTTTTTGAACTACAAAGGGACAGCGATTCAATTGAAAGAACTATGGTTTGTACTGAGCATTTTTACGATTGTTGCAGGAGCTTATTTCTATGCAAAATACAAGCTGCAAAAACTAAACAATCAACGCAGCAACAGCAACGTTAACCGATTAGCTGAGATTGAACAGCTTAAACGTACAGGTGACAAGGTAAGAGTGACACTGGATAATGTAGAAGTTAAGAGCAGAAGCTATCAGCAGGAAATCATCAGCGAAGGTCTGCCCTCTCGTATGGAAATGTTAGATGCACTCTATGACAGTAACCGTAACTACAAGACACGAGAAATCCAACAGACTTATATCATTTTTTACAAGCAATATGGTGGCAAGATGTACAAGTTTGTCAGCCAAGCAACGACACAGAACGCTGATGCAGTAAAAAGGTATATTGACAGGCAAAAGGGCATTGACCTGTACATTGACCCAAAGAACCCGGCGAACTATTACTTTGACCTTCCTTACGTGTGACACTAAACGGCAGGTAACATGGTATTCATGCAATGGTGGCTGACGTGCATGTTACCAGCTTTCGATTTTCAATTCAGCGACATACCTTTAACCATAGCTTGCGGAACAGGAATGCCACCACTGCATAAATACCTGAACCGTTAGCGGCAAGCAACCAAAACCATTACTAAAGCACAATCATTGAGAAAACCCTATAAATACCATTTAAGACCAGGCTACGGTTCGGACGAATTGCTCTTGGAGTTTCTTCTTGCCAGCACAG
>JACJGO010000044.1 GCA_014163555.1 Flavisolibacter longurius | reverse complement strand
TGGAGATTTCGCTGTAACTGATCACTCTATTTCGCTCCTAATTGACCACCCTAAGTTGTATGAAGAAAGAAGGCATGCGGGATTGTTTACTGGCAGGCTAAAGTTAGCGGTTTAGTTATTGTTCTGTTGTTTGTTTTTTCGTCCATTTTCTTCTCAGCGACTCACCTTTGAGTTCCACTCGTGCTGCGTTATGCACAATGCGGTCCATAACAGCATCAGCTACTGTTTTCTCTCCAATGACGTCATACCATTGCTTCACCGGTAGTTGCGAGGTGATGATGGTGGAGTGCTTGCCATGGCGGTCTTCGATGATCTCCAGTAGTGATGCCCGGCTACCCTGATCAAAAGGTTGAATGCCAAAATCATCCAGGATCAAAAGGTCCTGTCTTTCTATTTTCATCAGCTCTTTGATGGAAGAGCCATCCGCCTTGGCAATCTTCAGTTGCGCAAAGAGGCGTGTGACATTGGCATAAAGCACTTTAAAGCCTTGCAGGCAGGCCTGGTTGCCAATGGCTGAAGCCAGGAAGCTTTTGCCCGTTCCTGTGGGTCCTGTAATGAGCACGTTTTCTTTTGCTTTGATGAACTCTCCATCGGCCAAGCGGTGCACGGTATTTTTATCCAGCCCTCTTTCCGAACTGTACTCCAGTTGTTCGATGGTGGCCTTGTAGCGGAAGCGGGCATTGCGAAGGCTTCGTTCAATTTGGCGGTTGTGCCGATCATCCCACTCGCTGTCCACCAGCATGGCAATGAGTTCATCTGCAGTGAGGCCTTCTGTGGCGGAGGCCTCCAAGCTTGTTTTAAAAGCCCGGTGCATGCCCAACAGGCGCATGCGCTTCATTTTTTCCAGTGTGTCTGCATTCATGGTTTGTTTGTTTTAAAATGGATAAATCAATCTTCATTCATAATACTCAGCTCCACGGATGTTGTGGTGTTGGGGCATGGTGTGGCCCAGTTGCTGTTCGTCTTCGCTTTGCTGATCCAGGTTTTTTTCCAGGATTTGCACGATAATGGGATAGTTGTACACCCCGTAACTCTGCGCTCTTCTGCAGGCGTTCGTGAGCCTTACTGCGCCAACCTTGCGCACCAGGCTCAGAATACCCGAACAGGATTTGTAGGCCTGTTCGGGATGCTGCTTGTTTTCGATGACCAGGGTGATGTAGGTCGCTACGTCTTCATGCACCGCCCTTCCCTGCTCCAGGAACTTCTCCGGTGTCCACTCACTCAGGTAACGGTGTGCGGAGGCCAGGTGTTCGTTGAGCGTGGTGTAATGGTATTTGCGGAAGTGGCGGTTATGCGTGGCAATGCGTTCGTAGCGGTAGTAGATCTCGACCCTTGTGGAAGTATAGAGCAGCTTTACTTTTTTGCCAATGAAGCGGAACGGCACACTGTAGTAATGTTTGTCCACATGCAGGCAGGCATGGCCGTTTTTCATCACCGTGACAATCACCTGCTGCTTGAACTCATAGGGGTAAGTGGGCAGTGGCTTGAGGGCCGCTCGTTCAATCTCCTCGAACTGAGAGCGCCGGCTGTAATCCCTTGCCTTAAAGGGCGCATTGTTCAGGACCTCCAACGCTTCTCGGATTGCCGTATTGAGGCTGGTAAGTGACGTATAGACTTCCTTGCATACGATCGTGTAGATGTGGCGGTAAATGATTTTGACCATGCCTTCCACCAGGGCTTTGTCTTTGGGGCGGTACGCTCTTGCAGGCAGCACCACCGTGGCGTAGTGCTCCGCAAAATCAGCAAAGGTCTCGTTGATCAGCGGTTCATACCGACTGCTCTTGCTCACCGCCGAACGCAGGTTGTCCGGTACTATAGCGGCTGGCACACCGCCATAGTAGTGCAGGGCGCTCTCACAGGCTTTAATAAGATCTTCTTTCTTCTGGCTACAGACGGCTTCCACATAGGTGAGCTGACTGCAGCCCAGTACCGCTACAAATACTTCTACTTCCCTGACTTCACCACTTTCGGTATCAAGGATCGAGAGCTTCTCACCTGCAAAATCAATATAGAGTTTATCACCGGCTTTGTGCTCCAGGTGCATCACCGGTTGAACACGTTTTAGGTAGTAGCGGAAGTACTTGTAGAACTGTGTGATGCCATAACCATTGGGATATTGCTTTTTGTAGCCGTCGAACAGCAATAGAATCGTCATGCCTTTGCGCTTCAGCTGCTTTTCCATCTCCGGCAACAAGGTTTGCAACTGGTCAAGCCGAGCGTCTTTTACCACCGGCTCAACAGACCCAAAGAGCTGCTCCAGGTCATGGTCTGTCATCTCACTAACCTGCTCAAACGTAAGATGCTCCCGGTGGAACTTCTGGATGTACTTCTTCACCGTGTTGCGGGACGATCCTGTTAGTTCACTGATCTTCTTTTTGCTGGTGCCCTGGGTATAGAGGCGAAGAATTTGGCGGATCCTGCTCATAAGGATTGTTTTATTGGCCATGGCAGATGGGGTTTTGACATCCAACATCTCCATTCTTTACCAGTAAAACAACCGGGTGTAGTCCTTCTTCAGGTGGTCAACTTCGAGCGAAATGGGGTGGTCAGTTTGGAGCGAAACGCTATGGTCAGCTTCCAACGAAATCAAGTGGTCAGTTTAAGCGGATTTTCCA
>JACJGO010000043.1 GCA_014163555.1 Flavisolibacter longurius | reverse complement strand
TCGGCTGGATTGTCTGCATTAAGTGTGGTTTCGATTGTTTGAAAGTATTCCTTAATGGACTTTTTTTCCAGAGCTTCAAAGTCAAGCCTTGCAAGTGAGGTCAAGTCGTTTTAATATGTGGGCTAACGGCAAAGCATTGCTGAAGTGCCGGAAGTCTGTGATTCGTCTGCTTGGAACTGCTGCTGAAAAATGTACAAAAGTTGACGTTTACTTCTTTTGCTCAATAGCTTTGGGTCACGCTGGAACAAAGCTATTGAGCAAAACAAATGCCGACTGCATGTTCGTCAGCCGGCATTTTAGCAATGCAATGTTGTAAGCAGCCCAATTAGGGGCTTCCTCCTTTTATCGTTATAGAGTGTTCTTACTTTTCAATGATAATCTGTGTGGTTTGCTTGAATTCAGCCTTCTTAACTACAAGAACATACTGACCTCTTTGTACGTTTGAAATATTCAATTTGAACTGCTTTTGGTCATTTTTAAACTTCCATTTTTTTACCAAATTTCCTCCGTTGAATGCATAGAGTTCAATATCTACATCTTCATCTTTGCTAAGAGCTTTTACTTCTGATGATTCTTCGGTAATGGTTAGAGTTATGACATCGGACGCCGGGTTTGGCGAAGTTGCCATGCGGAATCCCCAGCCTTGTACAATTACTGGCCAAGTATAGGTGCCGACCGTCGTACCGCAAGCATTTGTTACAGTTGCGTCAAAAATACCATTTCTTTGATTGTATGCTGTGCTACCTGCCGAACCAGAGAAGTACAACGTTGCTCCATTAGAGCCCCATGAGAAGGGATAACTACTGCCGGCCCGTGTCCAGCTTACAGATTGTGCGTCCGATACAGTGACGTAAGCATTTACTCCGAATGATTGATTGGCTGGCAACCAGATTGGAGAATTGTTATTGTATAACGTTTGTTGAAATGGTTGGTGATAGTTGGATGAAATTGTATAGTAACCAGTGATGACTGGAGCCCCAACTGTGAAATCCACCCTGTTCACAACGGCGCTGCCGCTGCACGGAGATGTGATTGACACTTCCACCCAAGCAGCACCGTTTGAGCTACCATTTCGTTGCACAGTAAGTTGATTGGTGTTCGTGGGGCCAGTAGCTGATAAGGTACTGCTGTACGTCCACGAGTATGTCAAACCAGAAACATTTTGCACAATAAAATCCCTTGTTCCCGAACACAAATTGGAATTGCCCCCAGAAATTTTTGTCGAAACGTAATATGCATGAGTTCCAGGAAATGGTGTGTCATCTTTGTTATGTTCAATCAAGGGATACTTATTCCATTTTGATATCCACCTTCCTGGCGTTGCAGTCGTCACTGCGGAGTGGTCGCCCCCCACCCATGTGACTTTTCCCGGATAAGTCTCGCTACACACTTGAATATAACTCCCGTCCGTCATGTAAACATCTTCATCGGTCGTAACATAATAACCAATCCATCTTACTGGGGTCCACCCTCTACCATATTCCAAGCGTACCCATGACAATTGAACCTACCAGAGGAACTATATCCGTCATTAAAATATTGGATATAAGTGCGGTTAGGACTTGACCAATAGTTGTCCCAATAGGTGCGCTCGGTATTTGATAACTCCGGCGTTATGTATGCCGTTACAGGGCTACCCTTGGGAGTGCTAACGTTGCTTTGTGTTTGAGCTATTGTTGTAATTGCACATCCAACAGCGACGGAGAAGAGTAAAGATTTAAGCATAAGTTTAAGAAATTTAGGTTGAGGCGGAGATGGAATTTCTTTGATTAGGGAGTGTTGCTGTAAATCAATGTTCCCTGCTGGGCTTGTTGCTCAAAACTAGTCATCTCGTTTCCAGCAATACTCACAGAATTTCCATTGCAGTCATAGATGTAAGCGTAGATGCCACCGCTCCCTAATGTCATCTTTATATAAAAGACTGGCCGGGTTTGATAGGATGTTAAAAAGATTTTACCCATGTAGTTTCCCATGTGCTTTTTTGTCAATCTATCCTCTTCTGCTTTCTTGATAATGTCATTCAACCATTGCAGCGACTGTTCGGGAGACAGTGAATTACAAGCCGCATTAGCTTTGTTCACCACTTGACTTGCAGTAATTTTAATTTGTTCATCCTCGCCATTGTTAATACTTTTCTTCCCGCAATTGCTCGTCAGAACCAATGTGCATATTAGAGGGAAAATTGTGAAGAAATTTTTCATGGTTTATAATTTTGTGGTTAATCAATTTTTTGTGGGTTTGTTTGTTTCAAAAAAACGTCAGCTTGGTTTGCTATCTGTGCGATTATCGAATCCGAAAAGGTATTTCCCTTTAGAATAAACATCTCCTTTGCCGCAAATTTCTCTGTTGTTTTATCAGCTAGCAAAATGTTGTTCATCGTCCAGACACAAGTGCTTAAACTCATCGTACCAAAAATCTCTGGATTGTTTTTCTTCTTATCATAAGCTCGCAAGAGTTGATGTAAATACAACTTGTTTTATGCGCTCATAATCTTTTTTTGTTGAAAAGAATAACTTATGAGAAGTTCAACGAAACTTAGTTGAACTGAGTATTCTCCTTTCCTGAAATTAGAAGCAGAGTCAAGATTCTTGTCTAACCAATTTGAGTACTCATTAAGTAAGGTTACATCCAAATCTGTCCGTTGTAAAATAGCAGCGAAGGCACCAAAATTCTCGGCCAATCTTTCTAATCCTCGTTGGAAGCTTTCAAAAACAAAGACGTCCCCAAGCAGAGGGTAGTCAATTACACTTTTTAACAAGGTGCCTGTGCTCATTTTATCGACAATGGCAGAAGGAATTTGGCAAACTTTCCGTAAGCTGTCATATGTTTTGATAGAATACCATTCGGAAGTGCCTCTTTTAACGGGATAATCGTATGATTTTTCTGTATCCTGACTGAATGTAGCTTTAGATGTGAAGATTACTATAAAGAAGATGACAACTTTGCTAAGCATAGGAAATTCTTTTTAGGAGGAGAAACGGGGTTTAGTACACTAAATATAGCAACCTATTAAAAAAAATTCAAGCAAAAAATATTCACCGAGTAGCCATATCAGTAAACTCCTTAAAAAGTGACGTTTAAAACGCTCGATGCAGGTTGCTTACAACGTTTAGGGCTTACTGCCGTGCAGGTAGTCTGTGTTCATGCAGTTTAGCCTATATTCAGCAGCAAGATAGTATTGGTTAAGTTGATTTACAAGTAAAAGCCTGTATTGCAGTTAAGCCAATGTTATGCGTATAATGTTTTTATTTCAATACATGCTTAATAGTATTTTGAACGTATAAGGTATCCTTTTCGATATTTCAATTTAGATTTTTTGTTTCCTTTATTGTCATACGTAACTACAAAACCATTAGCCAAACCATGATTAAAAAAACCCTCTAACCTTTTAACGCCATTATCATAATACTCTGAGTAATTGCCTTCAGCAACACCTGTACAAGTCAAATAATTGGTCTTTTTTTGATGAAGTGTTGGTAATTCCTGCAGCAACTTTGGGATGGATATAGTATCTCTAAATACATTATTCTCTTTTATTAGAACGTTAGTTACATAAACGCCTTGATTAGAACCTCTATTGAATACAGCAGACAATAAGTATAAACCACCTGATGGCAATGAAATTATGCCATTATGAGACTTATAAAATTTTTCGGTTTTTAATTGTGAAAGTTCATAATCAACTTCAATAAGTTCTCCTTTACAACCATCTCGAAATTGAAGGTTTACTTCAATTTGCGCTTCGCAAACAGAAAAACTAAATAATAAAACTATGAATAATTGTAGCCTCATTCTATTGCGCATAACGGTTTACAGCTTTAAGCAGTTGCGGCAGTCATTGTTCTTCAGCCTCACTACTGCACTAAAGCTTCATAAAGATATTTGGTTAAGCCTTTGCGGTCAAGCCGCAATTGCTTAAAGCTGCTGTTAG
>JACJGO010000042.1 GCA_014163555.1 Flavisolibacter longurius | reverse complement strand
GTCGGTGTCGCCGTAAAGGTCACCGAGGTACCGGCACAGATGGTGTTGTCCGCATCGTTGGAGGCAATCGTTACACTCACCGGCAGGTTCGGGTTCACCGCCGTGGCCATCTCACCGGAGGTCGCCGTACAACCATTTTCATTGGTTACTTCAACTTTTACGTTTTGATTATTGGTTAAGGATGTTGTAGTGAAGGTGTTAATTGTACTAGCATCACCTTGTGAAACACCATCTACAAAAAATTCATACTTTGATCCACCCCCTGCTGTAAAGGTCACCTCGGCACCGGCACAAATGGTGTTGTTGGTAGCTGAACTGCTCAAGGTAGGTGTCGGATTTGCTTTAATTACTATTGTAGTGGTAGCACTACCAGAGCAATTTACCCCGAAGTTGAAATTATATGTAACTGTATAGAAAGGATTACTTTCCGTATTCGGCGTACTGTTCGCCAAATTTATAGCGCCAGTAGTTGTATTGATATCCAAACCTTGTACAGGACCAAAACTCCCTCCAGTAACACCACTTATGGTAATAGGTGCAGTACCTGTAGCACAAAATTGATTGGTCCCGGAACCATTGTTGTAACTTATAGTTGTAGCAGTAGATGTATATACATTAACACAAAATACATTCGAATAATATAAATTTCCACCGCAAGCATTTTGAACAACTGCCCTATAACAGGTGCTTGTATTAAGATCTGAAAAACTGTAACTCAAATCAGTGTTACTGATTTGTGTCCACGTAGAGGACAAGGTTACGGGGCTTGCGGTGCTTTCCCATCGAACAACCGGACCACCATTTCCACTCAAGGTCAAGGTTCCGCTTGCCGGTGAGCATCCGGAGCTATTTCCAGAAATAGTACCAGCAGAAACTGGCACAGCAGCAGTAGAATAGTATAAATAAACAGGCTCAGAAAAACATTCTGTTCCTGCAATAGTAACGACCCTTCTTATACGATAAGTTCCAGCCTGGTAAGAATTAACGAAAATAATATTATTAGTAATATCGTTTTTATGCAATGAGTTAATGTTGGTCTGAGCAGAAACATTTGTTACAGTTTGATATATTCCACCATTTAAAGAATATTCCCACCTATATGGAGTACCAAAATTTGGCGATGTTGTTCCATTGATAGTTTGATAACTAGTTTGATTGCAGGCACCATTATAAACAGGTTGACTACCATTAAATTCAATATTGTTTGAGCTACATTGTCCATAAGCAGAACCACTCCAGGACACAGCAGTGATTAACAAACAAATAATGGCCAATAAAGAGGTAAGTCTTTTCACCGGGAAAGAAATGAAAAGAAAGCGTAAAGTTGTTGGCATAGCATAATGTTTTGGAAGTGTTTCTATAAATGAAAATGATTCAGCAGCAAGATGCGCATCAAAAGTTGTTACAACATTATCTTGTCCGCTCTTATTTCGGTATCGCACCGGAATGCACTCTTTTTGAGAGGACCGCAAGGGTTTTCGCAATCCGATGTTTGTCAAAAAGAATTTGACCATTGCAATGAATGGCAGCAAAAAACTGTGTAACTGTTGATGCATATTGGAAGGTTTACAGGTTGACGAATGAATTAGGTTCACAGGTGATGGATAGTAGTTTTCGGTTGACCTGAAACATCAGGGGCGGGAACAGCAATCGTGCTTTTTCAAAGGGAAATGGAAATAAGGAAGGAGAATACGTAGAGAAGACATAAATATCAAGATTATCTCCTATGTATTTTATACCATTAGTTCGGCTGCCCGCTTTCTGACGTTGAACGGGCTTGAACTGACCGACGAAAGCCGCTTTTCCAAGGGCCTGTGAAAATATGTTTGCAAGATTGATTGTCCAGAATGAGACAGATCCAGGCTTGAATGCTCTTTTTACACATTGGCTGCCATGACAGACAAGTGCCTCTGTTTCAAAAATGGAAGGCAAAGAATACATATACTGACGGTTCAGATAAACAACAGAAAGGCCAAACGGCCGTGGCGTTTTATAAGAAGGATTCTGCAGTTAGTATTGACCCATTGGGTCAACCGTTCAGAGGGTAGGTAGGATCATCTCAGGCAGATAAACACTTGTTTTATCCTGCCTGTAAACAGCTGTAAGCAAATTGTTTGCAGCCTGCACCCAGATCACGTGCGACTATGGATTCATCCAACAAGTTATCCAGCATGGTGCCATGCAGCAAAAAACATCTGTCAATTCACAATGATCAAGGTAGTTTAAGCAGTCAATAACTTGTATTGAGAGCGTTCATAGGAAAGGATTCGTTGGTAAAAAATGGTTTCTGTTGGAGGGGGTAAATAAGGTAAATCAAATATATAGGAAACACTTGTAATAACAATCACATTTTCAAAGATTTTTTTATACATGGACCTATTTTTTTGCTGATGTAACATCGGCTTCAAAAATGCATGGCGTTGATATCCGTCCTGGATGTATAAAAGGCCCCATAAAGACGAATCTTTTGTTATGAAAATTCGCGGCGCACATCTTTCAAGACCACATCTGTTTCGACGACTACAAGTTGAAAAGCGATCTATATTGCCAGCTATCCTAAAAACTTCAAATGGAGAGAACGCTGCTTCACTAAATCAAGGGCTGTAAACTCAGGATCATGCGTAAACGCAAAGGCAAAATGCTTCCAGTAAATTTTAAATCATAGAGAAACGTTGCTACTACCCTTAATGGTATAATTAATGTTTGGAGAGAGCCATGAGATAAGTTAAGTCATAAAAAAAAGGTGGCCCGAAGGCCACCTTGCATAGTATTCTTTTTGTTAGAAAACTTAGTTGGTTTTTACCAGTTGCAGGTTCTGCTTTTGCTCACCCTGGGTTACCTCTACGAAGTATGCACCCTGTTTGTACGCGGCACCCACCTGTACCACCTGCCCGGAGAACAGGTTGCGTTTCACATCCACCACCTGGCCAAGCTGGTTGAACACTTTCAGGGTGATGGCCTCCCTTGTGTTATTGCTTTCCAGGCGAATGTTGAACTGCGATACAGCCGGGTTGGGGTAAGCACTGATGGTCAACTTGCTGGCAAGTGTCAGGGCAGGATTCACTGCGACTTGAACATCTTGGGCAGACTGTGTTTTGCCGGATTTTATTTCATGGATTACAATTGAACCGCCACCTAATGCTGTTGTAGGAACAGCACCATCCTCAGAACCGTATTGGTTATCGTACACAACGGCACCACCATTATCAATATCCCATATTTTAATCCTGAACTTGTCAGTTGTCTTAGTCGGTGCTAAATCACCATCAATTGCAGTCAACAAAAATCCATAATTACCAAATCCATTGACTGTTCCTACACCTTTGTATTGTGCTCTAGTACTTGCAATTACTAACCACTCGTAACTCGAACTTTTGAAGTTCATGCCACCAGCCTGGAATTGGAATTCAGTGTTACCTGTTGGAACAGTCCTTCCCTTTTCATACTTAGAGGTAAACCCAAAGTTCGCTTTTCCACCAGCTCGCATGAATTTACAAGAGGCACAAGCTGATTCTTCCAAAGGTTTCGACTCAATCCAACCACCACCGGTAACAAATCCTGCATTAGGATCATAAAATACAATGTATACTGTTGGTGTTGTAAATGGATTACCCATTCCATCTTTATAAGTCATAGACACTCCGTAAACCACAGCTGAAGTACTCTTAACACTCAATGATGATGTTGTGCTTCCTGCTAAAATGTTTCCAGAAGGAATAGTATAACTCCAAGTTGGTTCAAATACATCTGATCCTATCGTTGCTACGATCGTTGATGGATTTGTCACTGTTGTAGTACTTACTGGAACTGGACCTGGAGTAGAAAGCGATACTGTTGCTACGTTGAAAA
The DNA here is from genome assembly GCA_014163555.1 of Flavisolibacter longurius. Lineage (GTDB taxonomy): Bacteria > Bacteroidota > Bacteroidia > Chitinophagales > Chitinophagaceae > Flavisolibacter. The sequence continues at coordinate 633 of JACJGO010000042.1, read as the reverse complement.
TAGTCGCCTTAGTAGTTAATGTGGTAACAGGTAGACTGTAATTGCTTATATCGCTACCAGTTAGAGTAAATCCTGTACCAGTTACTAGAATGTTTACTCCAGGGCTACTTGTTGCAAAAGTTGCAGTACCACCACTTAAAGAAACATTCTCAGTTCCAACTACTCCATCAATCGAACGTGTCTCGATTACAGCACTTGTATTATCGTCAACAATTTTATTTTTCACGGTAAAACTTCCAATCAACGGTTTCGCCGTGATGGCAGCTTTCGCAGCAGCCGTCGTGTTGGCTGAATAGTTACCCGCATCAGCACCCGCTTTGCTTACAGAAGCAGTTACATCTTTGTTAGTACCTACATTCTTGGTGTCGAACAGACCACCGGTAGAAGCAACAGTTACTACGTCACCCGCTACCAGACCGCTAGTGATAGCAGCAGTAGTGGCAGCATCTCTGTTACCATTGTATTCTTTGTCGGCGGCAGTGATACCGATCACCAGGGAAGCCGGTGTGATGGCAGCTTTCGCAGCAGCCGTCGTGTTGGCTGAATAGTTACCCGCATCAGCACCCGCTTTGCTTACAGAAGCAGTTACATCTTTGTTAGTACCTACATTCTTGGTGTCGAACAGACCACCGG
>JACJGO010000041.1 GCA_014163555.1 Flavisolibacter longurius | reverse complement strand
CTATCTCTTCCAAGAAACTGGGAGAAACCGCGGAAGGGCACCTGCTCAACCAGCACCAATTCCAAGGCACCTACTCAGAAATGGATGAGGATATTGGCTGGAATGACTTTACCTTGAGAAACTATGACCCACAGGTGGGAAGATTTGTACAACAAGACCCTTACCAACAATACCCTTCGCCGTACACCGGCATGGGCAATGACCCGGTAAACCTGATTGATCCATCGGGTGGCGTGTCTATTCCGCCAGGGGTGGGCCAAGCACTGAGTTTTGCCAAGGAAGGTGGCACTTTGGCCGAGGTAATAATTACCTTTACACGGGTTACAAATAGTGTAAGTGCTCCTCTTCGTGCCATCAGTATAGTTTCAACCACCCTCAGCCTGCTTAATAGCACCGTGCAAGGCTGCATGCTTATAAACGGGAATATGGCAACGGGTGCCGTTGGCGGCAATACTGGACTGGATGATTTCATTCTTGTTGATACTAAGTCGAAGACTGTTCAAGTAACAAAGACAGATGAGGCTTATGATGTTGTTCAAATAGATGATGGAAAAAGGTATCTGGATTATAGGAAAGGTGTTACGGAAGAGAAATACAGAGAATTGGGATATAAAGTTCGGCCTGGGCCTGAAGGTGTGGGTATGGGCGCGGTTGATGGGACAATTGCTATGTTGCCTACCGCTAAGTTTTTTAAATGGATAGGCGGCCGGATAGCAAGTTGGTTAGGTAGTAGAGGGGCAAGTTCCATCTTTTCACATTTTACTGCCAAGATTGCTAAGCAGATGGTAAAAAGAGGCTGGACAAAGGATTTAATACATAAAACAGTTAATAATCCTTACACGAAAAGAGCCGCTACCAATAAAGAAACAGGAAATGCCGCAACAGCTTACTTTACTAAGGATGGTTCATACGTGGTTCGGGATAATATTACAGGTCAAATTATTCAAGTGAGTGATCGATTAGATCCTAAATGGATACCTGATCCAACAATTATTAAACCCTATATACCTAAATAACATGAATGAGATAGAAAAACAATTTAAAGAACGAGCCATTATAAGGGGTGAAACCCTGCTCTTTTCGAAAGACAATGCATTATCTTTTGTAGAAGCATGTAAAAAAAATGGGATTGGAATACTTGGAATAGACAGTTTCTTTTTATTCGATGATAGTATTCAGCCTAGTATGGAGAATAGCATAGATTTTTCTTCTCTTAACTATGTTATCAAGTCACAGGACATCTATTCTGAAGCAAAAAATTTTTTATCCGAAAGAAACGAAACGATGTTCTTTGAAATCATCTGTTCGGAATGAAAGGTAATGTGCCAGATGATGGGGAAGGCCAATCAGCCGCCGCAGTACTGTAAGTACCCCCTTTCACTGACATTGTTAGTTTAGAGTTTTTCAGCTTGTATTGTACTTTTTTATTTAAGCACCCGGAACTCTACATTCAGTTTTTTGGCCACTACTTTCGTGTGGAATTAACTATTCAGACCGATTAAATACAAATAGCTTTTGTGGGGTGGCAACGATAAATCACTAACTGGCAAATTCTAAACACTGAATTCAATTAATCTAATCATTTTGCCCACGCCGTTTGATTTTTATTTTATTGCGCAGCACAAGTGGAACTTCTTTCCCCATGGCTTGCATTTTTCCTTCTACAGTCGATGCAATCTCCACCTCCACCGGCATGCCGGTGCGCAGGTTAATTTTGTATGTACCTTGCTGTTCGCCGTTTAAGTCAGCATCGGTATTAAAATCCCCCGCAGCCCCGTTCTCGCTCCGGATTTTTCCCTTTACCTGAACCGTTGCCAGGCTATCTTTCACAGCTTTCAGGGTATAGGTGTTATCGACAGTTAAGTTGAACTGCTCTTTATGGCGGGTGGTTGTTTTCCACTCCTGGCCAATCCGAACAATCGAATCCGGAAATATGCCGAACACCTGTTTCAGGTTATCGTCCACGAGTTGCTGCCGTATCATCTCGTTCCACTGTTTTTGAGCCATGGCTTTCCCATATGTATCATTCGCTGCAAAACCGGCAGTGATTTTATCACCCAATTCTTTGTAACCCCTCACTTCTTTTGTCTGCCCTTTTTCATCCAGAACAGCTATCAGTTTTGCGTCTTTCAAATAGCCCAGTATTTTTTCGGCAGGATTCATGGAAATGGAAGCATTGTCAGCATTCAATTCTGTTTCCTGATCGCCGGTTTTGGTGTAAACAAGAATTTTATCATAGTTCATGCTGACGATATAGTTCCCTGCACTGTCTTGGGTGGTATTATAGCTAACTCCTACATCTGAGCGGGACTTGGTTTCAACCTCTTTTCCGTTCACCTCTGTTTCTATACCCGTTTCATTTGAGATGTCATAAAAATGCCTGGAAGATGAAAGCGGCGCAATTCTTAGCTTTACTGGCGTACCGACAGCAGCCGTACCATTTTCAGGTTCTGATTGACAGGAAGCCAGGCAAAAAAATAATAAGCAGTAGTGTAGTTTCATGGTGGTTAAAAATAAAGAAGAGCGGTTGAAAACCTGCTAATAAGATAAAATATTTTATTGAATAGGTTTAGCGGGTCAGGCTGTGAGAAACAATTAGTGTAAGTAACAAACATAAAATCGGGCAGGAGCAACGGGATAGTTAATTTTTAATAAAACCAGGGTCATTTTTAGTGTGAATGGTTCTCCTCAATGATCCTGCCCCGGTTGTGGGTGACCTTGAAGTTGTCAAAATACACATGCTCACCAGCCTCATTGGATAAGTACACATAACAGTAGCCGTTCTTCGGTGCCCGGATGTTCAGAAGCGTAAGGGCTGCCTGCCCGATCCTTGCACCCTTACGGCGGTACTGCCCTCGGGCACAAACTCAAACCTTTCATTAAAGAACAGGATGTTCAGGTATGCTTTGGGATTGCTGCCGTTGGGGTTGGTCGCATCCGGTGCCACGGCATCGGCAAACGGCTGAGAGCCATTTAGGTTGGTCTTTACGCCTGTAGCCCCTTCTTTGATGCCTGAACAAGACAGGGCTGCCGGAGATACTTTGGAATAGGGAGTTTAAAGAATTTAATGTAGAAGTTAGTTTACAAAACTATAGTCCTGCAGATTCTCTAAAATAACGGTAATTTCCTTTTGGCTCTTGCAAGGTTGCAAATAAATTACCGACTACATCTTTCCATTCATCATCCAGTATGACAATAGGATCAAAATAAGAATTATAAATTTCATACCGTTTTGCAATCTCCCACTCAGCGCCTTTGGTTCGAACCAAATAATCCATTACAAGAATAGCGTAAGCAAGCACCACCCTTTCGTTCAAGTTCTTTGATTTTTTTTCCTTAATAAACTTTACCAGTAAATGATAAACTTTTTCCAAACCTTCCGGATTCCGTAAAACTGTATTTAATTGCAATTCCGCCTGAAGCAAGCTTTCAAAATAAGGAACAGAAGCGGGAAGGCTCTTTAAGTTGTCCCGCTCCATTTCCCAATAAGTTAAATATTGCTCACTAAGTGGAAAAAAGTCTTCTTGAACCATTCGCTCAAAAGCAGCCTTGTTTTTATAAATAAAACCTTCGTAGGGCATACCTGTTCTGGTAGGAATTAAAACAATCTCTTTAGTAGGTAAACTATAAAGAAAACCATAGCCGCTTGGTATAGACAAAGTAGTATCCCAATCATCTACTGTCAAACCTTGCGATTCTATATACGCTATACATTGCTTTGTAGGCAGCACTTTATAGTTCATTTGTGATTTGGCTTCATTAAGCATAAAACAAAAAATGAGGCAACTTAATTTAAACAGCATGTTCAAAATTCTTTCGTCTTCGCAATCGAAGTTTCTTACTTTCTTATTTACTGAGCAATTTTTGTAAATCTGAAATGCCAGATCGTTCTTCTATTTTGCAAACGCTCAACGGCATATTCAGCATGTAAATGCGCAAAGTTAACCTGTTGGTCATTTGCATACTTAGCCATTGAAGGTGACGGTTTTACATCGGCAGTAGTCACCAGTAAAAGTCCAGCCCTAAAGTTCGGGTGTCGGTATTCAGCAGCAAATCTTGCTCGTAAATTGTCTATGTGACCTTTTATTTGATAATCGTTCGATGATAAATATAGGCCTCTTCTTTTAGACTGCTTTACTTCAACTGCTGCTGCTCCTGGAACCGGTACGTATCTCCTTTTTGAAAAGTCAAGGTAAGTCGCCGGGCCCGTAAAATCAGGCTTGGTATTGCGATCTCCCGCATCGGTATATAACTCTCTATTTCTTACCATTTGTCCCCCTTTTTTTCTAAAGACTTCATTTAAACGATCTTCCAAATAAATACCCAACTCATATTCCGTTCCCTCTCTTCCATTCTTTTCTCTATATATAACTTTCAAATCCTCTTTGTAAAGATCTTTCCAGTCCAGTTCATTGCTGTTATGGAATGCAGTATTTACGTATTGATAATTAGCAGCCTGCACATTCCCAGCCTGTTTGGCGGCACCGGCCTGGCTGATTGTCTGAGATACAGCGTTGGCCGATTGCAGCACCGTGTTGGTCATGGTTCCCAAACCCGTACCACTGCCAATTGCAGCACCCATGGCCATACCGGTCAGAAAGCCTCTTCCTCCACTACCGCCACTCACCATATCAATCACGCCGCCTACCATGCCACCCAGCACTGCACCTGCAGCCATGCCTGTCATACTAAAGCCTCCGCTTGGATCTATCAAGTTCACCGGGTCGCCACCCATACCAACGTAAGGAGAAGCAAACTGCTGGTAGGGATCCTGCTGCACCCATCTTCCCACCTGTGGATCATAGTTTCTCAAGGTAAAGTCATTCCAGCCAATATCCTCATCCATTTCTGAGTAGGTGCCTTGGAATTGGTGCTGGTTGAGCAGGTGCCCTTCCGCGGTTTCTCCCAGTTTCTTGGAAGAGATAG
>JACJGO010000040.1 GCA_014163555.1 Flavisolibacter longurius | reverse complement strand
TGGAAGAATATAACCAAAGAAGACCACATGAAGGATTGAACAACTTGACTCCTGTGGAGTGGAAAAACAAAACAATTCAAACCGAAAATACTCTAACAACTACTGTCTGAGAAAAGGGGTACTTACACAACTAACCGGACAAGCTGAGTTTTGATCTTTTGCCGTCCCAATAAACCTCATTGACAAAATTGATCGCTCCAACTTCTGGTATATGGAATGCCACAATGCGAAACACGCTTTTGCATAGCGTTATAATACGGGAAGTCAATGCTTTGGGGCTACCCGCAGCAGCTAAGAAGAAGGTCTTCGTAGGCAACTGTGTTCAGAAGGGAAATTCTATACACTGTGGTCTAAATCAAAACACCTTTTATAAAAAAGGGCAGAGTTGAAACCCCGCCCGAATTGATAAAATCTAGTAATCATATTTAAATTACATTTAATTTATTAGAATAACTAATTTAATTTGTTAAATGAGCTTAAACAAGAATAAGAACACCTGTGTAACGAGATGAAAAGTTGAGGTCCTGCAGATTGTATCCTTATTGTTTTTTGAAAAGACTTGGTTCGCGGTAGAGAGTAGTGCTATTTTTTCAGAAGTGGCTGAGCCTGTTTCTGAAAGGCTATTTGTGAAGTACAAGAAGTTGCTATATACATCTCTCCTATCCAAATATGCCAATGGGCAAAATCAGGCGCTTGCAACTACACTCTATCATAGACAGGTTCATTTACTCCTTTATCGCCAACGGTTATTCTTAACTTCTTTATAGATGGTGAGATAAACTTTCTTCAGAAAGGTTCGAGTCCTGAAAGAATTACTGCGTAGGTTGCAAAATGGGACCATCCCTTGTATCTACATCTGCCCATTCCTCCCATGCAGCAAGGAAATTTTAAGGGCTTTGTTCGTGTATTTAGGAACTGGGATGGAAACAATGTTGAGCTTCTGTTAACTGGCGTGTATACGCTTTATGGGGTTTTGCTAGGAAATAGCGTAAATTACATAACAAAATAAAATACCAAATGTCAAAGCCTGCCAACTACCTGAGCGAAACGCAAGCTGCTTTGATGCTCGGCATAAAGCCAAAAGACTTGCGAGTATATGTATGTGATTTAAAAAAGGGGAAGGAGCCATTTCTACATATTCGTCATAAGAACCTTACGCAAGAGGTTGTACTGTACTCCAAAACCGATATAGAAGAGATTTTAGGCGCCTAAAAACACTTTGTGTTTTGACCAACAATAATTGGAAATTATTATTAATGCAACTATCTTTAATTCAGTTTTCATAGGGTACGGATTAAAAACGGGCTAAGGTTTCTACCTGGCCCATTTTTATTAGCGCCGCGCTATTCCCTTCTCTCCTACTTCAGTTTTTCGAAAGACATTTCAGGTAATGAGAAGCTGGTTTTAATTCTTTATGGTGGTTATGGTTTATTCATTTGACAATAGCGCAATGTGGTTTTCTTTCAGTAGCGCCGTGAAGAAATGAAACTTCTCCCGGTACCAGAACTCCATTGGCTATGAACGCTCCCAGGCAAATCCAATACAGTACCAATATCATTTTGTTTTAATGCCTCCTAGAAAAGACGGTTGACTAGTGTAATGGTTGTTGGGCATAAGGCAATTTTTGTGACCTGCCAAAACATCACTACTGGTATTTATCGACACAGCACTGTATGAAATTATTTTAACACAGGCTATCATCGTTCAGGTGGAGCTGTCCGAACAGTTATTGAACATCTTTTTGGAGGTACTAATAACATTTTGCAAGCTGAAGAGTTGATAACGTACATATAACATTTACATCCTTTTTGGAAATTGTGTTCGAAAAAACTTCCGGTCATCTATCAATGAGAGCTTTGACCATTGTATCAGACTCTTGAAAATCGCCGGTCTACCAGAGGTATATGCGCTAGATTCCGCCTTTTTAGTGATAGATGATGGTAACAGATACTTTGCACTTAACTATGTATTTATGGAGTAATGGTGCTATATGATCGGCATGCCGGTCGCTAATCCCTAAACAAACAGCAAAACCTTCAAAATCGGAGAAAATCTTTTCCACAGCATCATTTTTAATTATTCAACTTTCTGGCTTCCGCTTTTCAAGAGGGCTTTTGTTTGAGGTCAGTTATACTATATTATCAGTAAAAATGTTTTCGCGTGAAAAAGTAATAGGTAAAGGCTTGTCGGATATATCCCATTCCATCAGTCGTTGCCGCCTATAGACCCATTCCGGTTCGTATCGTTTGGTAAAAACACGGCTAACAATAGCAAAAACCCTCCTTTTGGTGTTTTGTTATTAGAATTTATTGACATTGGTAAAAACGAAGCATAGCTTTATTTCCCAATGTAAAACCAAATCCAATGGCCATGAAAAATGCGGTCCTGATTTTCCTTTCGCTTTCCTGGATCACAACAACCCATGCACAAGGCAGCACCTGTTCTGCCCCAATACCGATCCCAATGGATGGAATTGTACGCAATTATGCAAGTACGGCTAATACAGGTATGAATTTAATTTGTACACCAAACGTTGCTTCACCGGTTACGTGGTTTTCATTTACAACCAATGCCACTGCATCCTGTCCATTGATATCTGTAGCAGCAGGTGACGGCCAACCCTGCGAAATAGTTTTTTATCCGTTTTGCGGATCTTACTTATCGAGTTCCAGTATGTGTTTACCCGATGGAGCAGGCCTTTGGTCGCCGGTGCCATCTTATGTACTGAATTCCAATACAACCTATTTTTTGCGGATCAAAACATCTACCGCCTGCACCATCAGCATCGGCGCACAGCATTATTATCCAGGCACCAATAACTGCGCAGGAGCACTGGCGATAAGCACCAAGACCACCCGCGACAACAATGCCTGTAATAAGCCAACAACCGAGGTGGCTGCATCAGATGTTTGTGCCGTTACTTTAGACAACACGGCTTTTTACCAGTTTTATGTAGCGACTACCGGCGTTTGTTTAATCAACATTAATAATATTTCATGCGACAACCGGAATAACAGCAGTAGCTCGGGTTTCCAGGTCGGATTTTTTCAAGGCACCTGTGGTTCCCTTACTCCCTTAAGCTGCATGTCAGGAACAGGTGGATTTATACAGGCAACCACACCTTCGCTGCCGGCGGGCACCCATGTGTATGTGGCAATTGACGGCACTTCAGGTGCCAATTGCTCCTATGAAATTTCGGGAGTGAATATATATGGTGTGCTGGCATCGGAACAATTCAGAAATTTTTCCGCCTGGAAAGGCCCTCATTCCAATACAGTAAAGTGGACCAGTTTACGCGACGCTACATTTCACTATGAGATTGAGCGATCTGCCAATGGTAAAGAATTTGTTTCAATTGGAAAGGTCAGCGGAAAAATTGGATCAGCTGATGGCACAAACTACAGCTTTGAAGACAAACAGCCAATACGGTATGCTTACTACCGGTTAAAGCATACCGATGTTAACGGAAAATCAGCCATCAGTCAACCTGTATTGGTTGTACGGAAAGACAATGCCCTTTTAAGAATAAAGCTGGTAAACCCAGCCATCGATAATCTTCACATAGCAATTGAATCAGCGCAGCGGCTGAATTTGCGGTATTCCATTTTCAATTTGACGGGGCAGGATTTTCAATCGGGGATACTTAACTGTAGCGCAGGAGCAACGCAGATCTCCAAAGACGTTTCCCGCCTGCCGTCCGGTAAATATTATATCAGGCTTTACAACAAGGATGTGCACGAAACAATCGGGTTTATAAAGTCTGGCCATTACTGATCTCTGCCGGACCAGGAAATATCACGCTGTTCACCAAAAGTCACTCCACTGACACCGAAGTATAAAATAAAAGGATGCCCTTGCGGGCATCCTTTTTAATTAAGGTTTAAAACAGGATGATTTTATTTGGTATTGAACAACTTACCTGTTGCTCTTTCGCCGTTGATATTCAGTACAAAAATCAGGTTTTGCTGAGCCGCAGCAGGAGTTCTGTACTCTACTATCTGACTCTTATTTGCCTGAATAAATCCTGAATATACGGTACCAACTTTTTGGCCCATCATGTTAAACACTTCCAGTTGCGCCTTTCCGGAAACTTTTGATTCAATGGTGAATCGAACCAAGTTCGTAAACGGATTTGGAAAAGCAGAAACTTTCAGGCGTTCAACTGTAATTCCTTCTGCAATCATAGCACCGTTACCATTTCTGGCAACCAGGCTACCCGGAGCTACAGTTGTAAGATTTGATGGTGCACATTTCGGAACATTGAATCCGATCAACACCCGACATTCGTCAAATGCATTGTTGATTGCATCAACAGCACTTGCGATAGCTGAAAGCGACACGCCATCTTCTGTATTTGGTGCGCCATCAACATTTGCCAGAGCTCTGTTGGCAAGATCAAGAAGACCTGCAACTGTCCTGTTTTCCGGTGTCATGCTGATAGCATTTACAACGTCAACTGGGATTGGCGTATACATGTATTCGTTTTCAACTGAGATCAGAGCACCGGTAAGTTGATCATACTTACAAACACGCAGAACCGGATCAGTACCGCCACAACCGCCTACTGGAGCAGCCGTAACAATGTTGCCGCCTTCCAAAACAAGGCTGCCGAGGTTAGCGCGGATACCCATGTTGATGCTCAACGTAAGTGTCTGAGCAAAGAGGGAGTTATTGATACGACCGCCTTTTAACCAGGCATTTCCGCCTATAGTAGAAATAGCCACATTGCTGGAATGCGTAAACGCTTTGGCCGCACCTCCGCCAGGTAACACTTCGATAACCTTTTTAACGTCGTCGCTTGTTGCGGCGTCATTTGCATTGGCAGTTACCGTAACTGAATTACCATCAACGCCAATTCTAATCATACCTCCCTGTGCATTAATAGCCCTTGTGATAGTTGCTTCTGTTGAGAATGTGTTGCCTTCGCCGTCGCAGGCCTTGCCACCCTCGTTACCAAAATAACCTTGGGTATAGGTACAATATACATCACCGCCGCAGAACTCTACCGTTACGGTAGCATCGTCGTAACTGGTGCAACCGCTTCCATTGGTATAGCTGTAACGTACGGTATAAGTACCCGGAGCCAGGCCGGCTGCATTAAAGGTGTTTCCGCTGACAGCACCGGCAGCGCCACCTAGGCCCGTCCATGTGCCAACAACTTCGTTTGTACCATTTATTGTACCGGTCAATTGTACAGTTTGTCCTACACACAACGTCTTGTTATCAGCCTCAATGCCTGGCAGGCCATTTTGAACGACTTCGGCCGGAGCTGAGTTTACACCACAAGAAGGAGGTGTGGAATTTGTTGCCTGAACCAGATAGTTGCCAGCAGGCAGACCTGTCCAGGTCAATGTGCCGCCCGTACCTTCTTTTGCATTTTGTACGTTGCCGCCATCATTTTTCAGCTGATAGTTTACACCAACCTGAGAATTATTGATACTGATAGATCCCTGCAACAAATCGCCCTGGCAATACGGGGTGGGAATCAATACCGGGATAAGCGGATTGGCTATTACGGTAAGCACCACATCATCCGTAGCTGTACCACAGTCACTTGTTGTAGATAAACGCAACGTAACGGTTCCTGTACCACTTACACTTACGGTACCATCCAAGGCTGTGCCGGCAGTGATATTAGAAGTAGCGGTACCGGTTTGCGCAACCTGCGACCAGGATGTGGTTCCGTTGGCTGCCGTACCGGCAAGCGTAAAGGAAGTTGGTCCTGAAGGAGCTGTCTGGCACTTGGCCTGATCGGGACCGGCATTTGCCGTTTGATTGGCGTTGACAGTCAGCACAACAACGTCGGTTGCTGTTCCGCAATTTTCGCTGGTGGTAGTCAGCGTCAAGGTTACGGTTCCGATGCCACTCACGCTAACACCGCTGGTAAGAGAACCCGGTGT
>JACJGO010000003.1 GCA_014163555.1 Flavisolibacter longurius | reverse complement strand
CTTCAAAAGCCTCTTCTAAAACCGCTTCGAAAGGAGCAGCCAAAAAAGGTGGAGCATCCAAATCAGCCGCCAAAGGTTCGGCCTCCAAAGGAGCCGCTTCCAAAAAATCAGCAGCCAAAAAAGGCGGTATGATGTCCAAAGGCGCAGCCAAAAAAGGCGGTGCTACAAAGACCGCAGCAAAAAAAGGTAGTGCCTCCTCAAAAGGTGCGGCCAAAAAAGGCGGCGCTTCAAAAGCCTCTTCTAAAACCGCTTCGAAAGGAGCAGCCAAAAAAGGTGGAGCATCCAAATCAGCCGCCAAAGGTTCGGCCTCCAAAGGAGCCGCTTCCAAAAAATCAGCAGCCAAAAAAGGCGGGGCCTCTAAATCTGCTTCAAAAGCTTCCTCTAAAGGAGCTGCCTCTAAAAAGTCAGCTGCCAAAAAAGGTAGCATGATGTCGAAAGGCGGCACTTCCAAATCAGCAGCCGGTAAAGGCGGAAACCGCTCCGGTGGTGGTGCAGCCAAAAAAGGCAGTGCAACCAAATCTGCATCGAAAGGGGCTACAAAAACAGCCGCAAAAGGCACTTCTAAAACTGCTTCCAAAGGCGCAGCCAAGAGTTCAGGCGGCGGTCGCAGTGCAACCCGCAGCGGTGGTTCTTCGGCATCGCGTAGCGGCTCTTCTGCATCCCGCAGCAGCAGTGGCTCTTCTTCCTCCAGGGGCCTGGCATCGGCCAGTAAAAGCACACGCAGCAGCGTAGCCGCAAAAGGCGGACGCTCCTCTTCCAACGGTGGTGGCAACCGTTCTGGCGGCAACAACAGAAACCGTGGTGGCAACAGCGATAATGCCGCTGCAGCGCCAACTGGTGGAATGATTGGCGGCGCAGGCAGTTACGAAGGCTCTGATATCGCTACCGGTTCACAAACACCTGAAGGAGTAACTACACCAACAACGGATATTTTGGACAGCAGTGCTCCGGGTGTATCTGGCTTTGGTGGTGTGGATACCGACAACGGCAATGCCGGTTCTTAAGGGTCAGACTCTCATATATAGAAAAAAATATCCCGCTTCGCTTGGCGGGATATTTTCGTTTCAGGAGTTCGATGATGGATGACAGACGACGGATGATAGCCAGGATAAGGCAGCAGTTTATCGTCATATTTACAAAAATTTTCCGTGTATACAAATTTGGAAATAAATATCCACCAATGGCATTCTTTGCTATCATCCGTCATCAGTCATCTTCCATCTTATTCATCGATTTAAACGAAAAAAGCTCCTTTTCAGGAGCTTTTTCAATATCGGTACGTTTGAAAGATTATACCTTAAAGTGAGCAAAGGCTTTGTTGGCTTCAGCCATACGGTGCGTATCTTCTTTCTTTTTGAAAGCGGCACCTTCACCTTTGGAAGCAGCTACGATCTCATTAGCCAGCTTATCAGCCATGCTACGACCGTTTCTTTCACGGCTGTAACGGATCAACCATTTCATGCTCAGGGAGATTTTTCTATCGGGCCGAACCTCAGAAGGAATCTGGAAGGTAGCACCACCAATCCGGCGGCTGCGCACTTCTACAGCAGGCGTTACATTGGCCAGGGCTTTGCGCCAGATTTCATAACCGTCTTCGCCGGTAGTTTTGGCAACTCTTTCCAGAGCGTTGTAGAAAATATCAAAGGCAACGCTTTTTTTTCCTTCCCACATAATGTTGTTCACAAAACGGGTAACCAGCTTATCGTTGTAACGGGGATCTGGTGCTAACGGTAATTTTTTGGCTTGTGCTTTCCGCATCTGTTTTAATTTTTAAGTCACCGCGACGGCAGATTGTCTTCAAGTATTAAAACTTTACTCTGTACCGCGGCCGTTATATACAAATGATTATTTCTTCTTGGCAGGAGCGGCACCTTTTGCACCGGCTTTCTCCTTCTTGGTACCGTATTTAGAACGGCTTTGCTTACGGTCTTTTACACCCGCAGTATCCAGTGAACCACGTACGATGTGATAACGTACACCTGGCAAATCCTTCACACGACCACCACGGATCAGCACAATAGAGTGCTCCTGCAGGTTGTGACCTTCACCGGGGATATAGGCAATCACCTCTACTTTGTTGGTTAAACGAACTTTAGCCACCTTACGAAGCGCTGAGTTAGGCTTCTTTGGGGTTGTCGTGTATACACGGGTACAAACGCCACGGCGCTGCGGACAAGCGTCCAGCGCTCTTGACTTGCTTTTTGCACGAATGATTTCTCTTCCTTTACGTACTAATTGTTGTATAGTAGGCATTACGAACCTTAAATTTTGGGACGGCGAAGGTAGGGGAAAATTGCTGAAACGGAGAAAGAGGTCAAAAATATTTTCAGATTTTAGAAGTTTATTGGCAGTTTTAAAGACCACACCTTTAAAATCAGGTGCAAAAATAGGGTGTAAACTTCCGGCAGATTTGCCAAGAGCCTCTTTACTTTTGATCTTCTATGGCAAACTGGGTTTTCTTTCAGGACCATTTTATTGAAGAAGAAAAAGCGCTGATCCACTTTAAGGATCTTTCTTTTCAACGTGGCTACGGCATTTTTGATTTTTTCAGGCTGGTGGGTAACAGCCCGTTGTTTTTGGACGATCATCTTGACCGATTTTATGCTTCTGCCCGGGGAATGCATCTGCCCGTTGCGTTGGAAAGGGAAACGCTGAAAAAAGCCATTTCCGATCTAATCCGGAAAAACAATCAGCCCGATACCGGCGTCCGGCTTAGCCTTACCGGCGGTTATTCCTCCGACGGTTTCAACATTGGGTCTCCCAACTTTCTTATCTCACAACATACGTTTGCCTTGCCAACCGATGAGCAGGTTCAGAAAGGCATCCAGCTACTCTCCTACAATTACGAGCGTGCCTTACCGCACATTAAATCTATCGATTACCTCATGGCCATTTGGCTGCAGCCCCAACGCATAGCGGCCGGAGCGGATGATATTCTTTATACAAAAGAGGGCTGGGTAAGCGAATGTCCGCGGAGCAATTTCTTCCTGCTGACCGCCGAAAATAAATTAGTAACCCCCACAGCAGAAGCATTGGCTGGCATTACCCGCAAAAAAGTCATTGAACTGGCAAAAAGAGAACTAACCGTAGAAGAAAGACCGGTTTCAGTAGAGGAATTCAAATCGGCAAAAGAGGCGTTTATTACCAGCACCACCAAACAAATCCTGCCGGTATCTGCAATTGATGACACCGTTTTTCCGCAGAACAAAATCACATGTGAACTTCTCCGGCGTTTCCGCGAAATGTGCAAACAGGAATTGCCGGTCTAGGCTGTTTGTTTGGGTTCGGCTTTAAAACCTGCATTTTTCACATAAAGCTGAAGTTCTTCCAGATCCATTCGGCTGGTTTCTATTTCCAGCGTATGGTCGGGGTCGGTCAAGTGAACCTGCCAATGTTTAATCTGTCCTTCCTGTTCCAATTTGTCGAGGTGCGGCTTTATCTGCGATGCGCAGCCAATACAATTGATATTGGTTTTAAAAACATATTTGCCCATAACACCATTTTAGATTTCGCAGCCAAAGCTGTGCCGAAGGCACCTTCTACCCCGCTGCCTGGATCGGCATAAAATTTTTAGCAGTCTAAAAAACGAGTATTATGGCGAATGAAAGAACCCCTTCCGGACAGGAAAGAGATATGACCAACAACAGGCTGGAAAATCAATCCTCCATACCCGGCGACTTACCCGATAGCCCGCAGGACCGCGAAAAGCTGGCACCCGAAGAAACAACCATCGATCTGCCGGATGTTAAAGATATTCCGGGGCAGGAATTTGTGCACGTACCCAACATTGGCGAAATGGCCGATTCCACACCATCTTCTGATGACGAAGAGGGCCGCGGGGTTTTTGACCTGGATGATAGCGAAGACCTTACACCCGGCAATGAAGCTGATGTGACCCGTGAAGAAAGAGAAGCCCTTCGGGATACCACGTACATGCCCACCCGAGATGAGGACCGGCTGCGGCAGGCCCGTATGGACAATGTGGACTTCCAGGGCGAACCGCTGAATGAGGCCAGCTTTGGTGAAGGACAAAGTCTTTCCGGGTCCGACCTCGATACCGATACGGCGGGTGACGAAACGTTTTCGGAGGCCATGGGCCAGGGTGATGAAGAAAACAAACTTTACAGTGAAAGTGATACCGATACAGATCAGCCCAACGAAAACCGGACAGGCGCCTGAGCAATAGACACTTGACAATAAGTACCAGGCAAAAAAGACAGGTTTCGGTTGCAATTTTTACAGGTAGATGCTGTCAAATATTCAAAAATGCTGAAATGATTTCAGCATTTTTTGTTTGGTACTGAAGTTGAAAATTACCTGTAAAAATTGTTTAACCTAAATCCAAAAGGAGGTACCTATGTCACTGACAAAATGGAACAACAGGAACAACATGACGAACCTCTTCGACGATTTCTTCACAAGAGATCTGCTCAATTGGGGGTTAGCTAACAATTCAACAACCAACACCACCATTCCGGCGGTAAACATCAAAGAAACCGGCGAAGCCTTTGAAGTGGAAATGGCCGCACCGGGAATGCGCAAAGAAGATTTTAAGGTAGAACTGGATGGTAACCAACTAACCATCGGCAGTGAATTTGAAAGCCAAAACGAAATGAAGGAAGGCGAACGTTTTACCCGGCGTGAGTTCAGCTATCAATCTTTTCAGCGCAGCTTTACCCTGCCGAAAAACGTGGTGGACATTGAGCAGATAGAGGCCCGTTATGAAAACGGCGTACTGCGCCTGCTGATCCCGAAACGCGAAGAAGCCAGGCAAAAACCGCCGCGCATGATTGAAATAAAATAAGGCTGTTCCAATAATTTTACCGGCGTAAACAAATACAAAAGGACGGAGTTACATCCGTCCTATTTCTATTTATTGAAGTCGAAAGTTTTTATTTTGAGAGTTGTCCGCGAATAGCACCAGGCATATAATCCATGTTGTGAACATTCAAATAATACTTCTCGGGATTTTGGCGGATATCCTTAATCAATTCTTTGTCGACTTCAACACTGCCTTCAATAACACCATTAACAACTTGTAACGGCACCACAACACGTCCGGCAACGCCTCTGGGCGCAATATGGATATGTGCGGCCATCGGTGTTGCGATATTGGCATACTCAACTTTGTACGTAATGATTCCTTGCCCCTGGTTTAACGTTAACCAGGCAGTACCGTAACCATCCGGATCCCCTGGTCCGGGTGCCTCCTCAGCGCCTGTAAGTTGAATTGTCATCGGTCGTCCACCCGTTACCTCACTTTTGGTAGCAGCCGCCTGGGTGGCGACCTGTGCATCCTCCGTCTGTAAAACTTGTCGATCTTTTTGGCAAGCAAGCAGCACCACACCCAGTAGTGCAAAACAGAAATGTTTCATGTTTATCGTTTTTGGTTAGGAAATACATTTAATACCAGACAAGCCTGTTTTGTTTTACAAAATGCTTGTCACAATTCGGCTAGCAAATGTTTCAGAGGGTTCAAACAGGTGGTGTTAAGGCTGCAAAAGACCGTCAGTTGATTTATAGAGTGCGGATGCTATTGAAGAATATACGAGGAGAACTACCGTTTGGATTTCTATTGACAAAAATTACAGCTTTTTTTTATAAATACGATTGTATTAAAATAAGGTTGGCTGTAAAGACAGGTTTTATTTGCGAATCCGACTGGCATTTCCTCACTGCTGACAGTGATACGATAGAGTTGGTTTACACCATAGGAAAATGGACAGTATGTTAAGCCTGCAATCGGATCTCACCCAAACCGACAAAAAAATCCCCGGTAAACCGGGGATGTACTTTTTTAATTATCACCTGTGATCTTATCTTTTGCCTTGCTGAAAATACTTTGCTCTTTTACTTTTCGCTCACCGGTCTCGCCATCGATCTTGATCTTTTTGTCGCGGGTTTCAATCTTTACGTCACCGTCTTCATCCACTTTCTTTGTATATCCGTCTCGTTTGATCTTCAGGTCGTCGCCATCCTGCTTCACCTTTAAATTATCGTCTTTGTACTTGTACTCGCTGCCGTCAGCATCCCATTTGATCTTGGCATCGCCGTCCAGAATCTTGTATTCATCGCCATCGATCTTCACCTGTTGGTCACCATCCGTGTACACATACACATCATTGTCCAATACCCGCAAATGACCGTTCACTTTTTCACCGGTGATGCCATAAAACGTATCCTTTTCTTTTGTATCCACGTACAACAAAACCGGTTTGTTGGTTTCGCGGTCTACCATTTCACCATCATCATTGCGAACGATATCCACTTCTTCCCCTGTGGAAAGATTCAGAAATCGCCCTTCATTGTCATTACAGGCACTTAGCCCAATTACCATCGCCAATGCACCGACTGCCAAAGTTTTTGTTTTCATATGTAAACGTTTTCGGGTAATAAAACAATTATCAAACCAAAGGCAGAGTTTCCCAATTTGTGGAATGGGAGAATAGAGGATGCATAGACAGGCTTAAAATTGGTGGCGAAGCCGTTTTTCCAGGTTGTCTGTTATCTCGTCGATGGAGATATTCTTCATGCATTTGAAGTGCCCCTGCGGACATTTATGCCGGCCAATTTTTGTGCACGGTCGGCACCAGAGTTTGTGCACCTGTACGTCATCGGAAGGTGGCAGTACACGCTGCAGGAAGTTTTTCCCGTAATACGGAACCATACCAAACGAAGGCGTGGTACTACCCCAAATAGCGATGACTTGTTTGCGTAATGCAGCGGCAATGTGCATCAATCCGGTATCATGCGCAATCACCACTTTAGACTGCCGCACCAGGTCGGCACTTTCGTGCAGCGAAAACTTGCCGCAGGCATTGTAAATTTTGATAGGATCAACGGAAGCAATTTCCTCTCCTTCTGCCCTTTCTTCTTTTGCTCCCAATAAAATGATCGGGTGATTGATTTTCTTACAAAGCTCCTGCAGTTTGTACACGGGCAGTTTTTTGGTGTAGAACGAAGCGCCTATCACGATCGAAATAAAACCGGCATGATGTGAAGCGGGAATATCGCTGAGCGACACTTTTTGATCTTCGGGAATAAAATAATCCATGCCTTCGCCATCGTTTTTGACACCGAAAGGCGCCACTGTTTCCAGGTAGCGGTCAATGATGTGCAGTTTCGGCATCACGTTCCACTTCAGCTTTACAAATATGAATTTCTCGATATTGAGTTTGTTGAAGGAAGAAGCCGGCACCTTCAGGGCTTTTTTCACACGCAGGGTGCGCAGGTTGTGGTGCAGATCAATGATATAATCAAAACCCTCTGCCTTTAGTTCTTCGATCATGGCATCCCAATCCGGTTGCAGCAGGTGAAATTTATCAATGTAAGGATTGGGCTCCATCACCATCTTGAACTGTGGCTTTATCAGGTAATGAATTGTAGCATCCGGCACCTGCTTTTTCAGGCAGCGTACCACGGGAGTGGTCAGCACAATATCGCCAATGGAAGAAAAACGGATAATGAGAAATTTCATACGGCTGCGAAGGTAACCCGCTAAATACTAACTGCCGAGGGCTCTTCTTCGTCCCTTTCCACGTAGTTAAGATCTTTGTGAAAGGTTTCTTCGGTAAAATACGCAGCAACGAGGGTTATGCAGATCACGATAATTCCGGTGATGACGCCACTTTTCACCAGCGACCAGCCCAAATTATCCTGGAACAATTCCTTAAACATTAAGTTGATCAGGGGCAGGGCACCGCGAACCATATTGGGGATGGTTGTGGCAGCCGTGGCCCTCAGGTTGGTGCCAAACTGCTCCGCTCCCATCGTTACAAAAATCGCCCAGAAGCCAGTGGCAAAGCCCATCAACCCGCAAATAAAATACATCCGGCCATCGCTGTTGTTCCAGGGGCTGAAGAAAAGGGTAACCGTAATGATGGTTAACGCATAGAAAAGATAAAGCGCTTTTTTACGGCTTTTAAAATACTGGCTGATCAACCCAATCAGGATATCGCCAAAGGCAATGCCCACGTACGCATACATGATGGCCTTGCCGCTGATGATGGCATTCTCGCCATAAATGTTAGTTGCAAAACGATTACTAAGATTCACCAGGATGCCGATGACATACCAGGTAGGCAAACCAATCAAAATAGCCAGCAGGTATTTGCGCATCCGGCTGGCTTTGGTGAAGAACATAAAGATATTACCGCGGCTAATTCCTGTTTGTTTGACCTGGTGAAACATTCCGCTTTCGGCCACCCCAATCCGCAATAACAAAAGACCGACACCTAAACCGCCACCGATCTTGTAGCAAAGCCGCCAGTCTTGCGTAAAATCGTACGTAAAGTAGGCAAAGACGGCACCAAACAATCCAATGCCGGCAACCAGCGATGTACCCACGCCCCGTTTTTCTTTGGGCAACAACTCACTTACCAGCGTAATGCCGGCACCCAGTTCGCCGGCCAGCCCGATACCGGCTGCAAACCGTGCATAGGCATACTGATCGATGGTAACAACATAACCGGTGAGAAAATTGGCGATGGAATACAGGAGAATGGACCCAAAGAGCACACTGAGGCGCCCCCGTTTATCGCCCATCACTCCCCATAAAATGCCGCCAATGAGAAGACCCACCATTTGCCAGTTAATGATCTTAGTACTGGCAGCAATGACCGCAGGCGCATCGGCCAGGTTCACACCCAGTCCTTCCAGCGAAGGTTCGCGGACAATGGTGAAGAGCAGCAGATCGTAGATGTCGACGAAATACCCTAACGCAGCAACAATTACAGCAAGACTGAAAAGGCTGCCGGAAGGTTTAGCAGTGGATGGAGTCATTTTTTACAATACAGCATTTGGATCGTCATCAGACTTTGGCACCACGTGCTTCTTTGCAAAGAATAATTTCCAGAACACCGGCACAGTGGTGATAAGAATGATCACAAGCGCAATCATTTCAATATAATCAGTCAGCGAAAAACCAAATTGCTTCAGCACCCAGGCCTCCAGGAAATAACCACCCAATACCATGGAAAAAACCCAGGCAAGGCTACCCAGAATGTTGTACAGAAGAAAGGTAGCACGGTTCATTTTCACAATACCCGCGATAATGGGTGCAAACGTGCGGATGATAGGCAGAAACTTGGCCAGGAAAATAGTACCCTTGCCATACTGGTCGTAAAAGTCATGCGCTTTTTGCAGATGCTTTTTCTTAAAATACCAGCTATCGGTACGCTGGTACAGGTGCGGACCGGTTTTACGGCCAAACCAGTATCCCACCATATTGCCAACGACTGATGCAACAATAAGCAGCAGCACCACTACCATATAATGAAGGTTGTAAAAACCTTCGGGAAATTTCTTCAGGTAAATGCCAGCAGCAAAAAGGAGCGAATCACCGGGCAGGAAAAAGCCAACAAACAGCCCTGTTTCAGCAAAGACAATAAATAGCAGGAAAAAAAGACCACCGTTGTTTAAAATCCATTCCACCAGGTTATTAAGAAAACCGGCCAGCAAAACGATATCCGTTAAAACTCCCATGACTGTAATTCTTATTTACGTTACAATACGCTACCGTGTACTTTGATGGGCAAAAATCTGATTGGATTTAATAAAAGCAATGCGCCCCCTTATCCATTATCCAGTTCTCCCTCCCACTTGCTCACCACACCAGTGGCCAGTGCATTTCCAACCACGTTGGTAGCCGTACGGAACATGTCGCAAAAATGATCGATCGGCAAGATAAGTGCAACACCTTCCGGCGGAATGTTAAACATAGCACATGTTGCCAATACTACCACCAATGAGGCCCTGGGTACACCGGCTATGCCTTTACTGGTAAGCATCAGCACCAGCAACATGGTTAACTGAGTAGCCAGCGGCAGCTCAATGCCATAGGCCTGCGCAATGGCCAGCGAGGCAAAGGTCATGTACATCATGCTGCCATCCAGGTTAAAGGAATAACCCAGCGGTAACACGAAAGCAACGATCCTGTCGCGGCAACCAAAGCGTTCCAGTTCTTCCGTCAGTTTTGGGAACACAGCCTCACTGCTGGTAGTACTAAAAGCAATCAGCAACGGGCCACTGATCCGGCGCAGAAGCTCTTTCATTCTTCCTTTCAGAATAATAAAACCAACCAATAATAATAGCGTCCACAACACAGCGATACCAACAAGGAAGAACAAAAAGTATTTAATGTAAAAATTAAAAATGTCCAGTCCCTGCGCGGCTACAACAGCGGCGATGGCACCAAACACACCCAACGGCGCAAAGTTCATCACATAGTTCACCATCTTCAGAATGACATGCGAGGCCACTTCCAATGCTTTAATCAGAGGCTTTGTATACTCTCCGATGGCCGCAGCCGCTACCCCAAAGAAAATGGAGAAGACAACAATCTGGAGAATTTCATTGGTGGCCATGGCCTCGATAAAACTTTTTGGAATAATATGCTCCACGAAGTTTTGAAGCGAGAAGCCCTGTTGTTTTTTGGCCAAGTCTTCAAGGCTGGCCACATCTCTTTGATCGAGGCTGATGTATTTGCCCGGTTCGAAAATGTTCACCAGTACCAGACCAATCAGCAGCGATGCCAGCGAAGCAGTGAGAAACCAAAGGATCGCTTTTCCGCCAACCCGTCCCACCGTTTTCAGATCGCCCAGTTTGGCAATACCCACCACCAGTGTGGTAAACACCAGCGGTGCTATAATCATTTGTACAAGACGGATAAAAATGGTACTAAGCAGTTTGATGTTGGTGGCAAATTGAGCCTTCACCGCATCACCGCTTGACGTATGTATCAGGTAGCCTACCACTACCCCTAAAATCATGGAAAGAATGATGTAAAACGTCAGCCGGTTTCCCTTTGTCATAAGCGTATTTAAAAACAGGGGCCGAATATCGGGAAAAAAAAACCATTGATGAAAGTTTTACCGTTCCGGTGCAGGAGGAGAAAGAAAAGCGTGAACAAAAGATTGCAGGCTGCAATAAATTTATTCCTTTATTTTACGACCTCAAAAAACACAATTCTAAATCTCCTTTATGAGTTTATTTGTTCGAAAACCTCTCGATCAGGTGTTGGCACAAGCTGCCGACAATGAAAAAGGCCTGAAACGAACGCTGGGTGCAGGCAACCTCATTGCACTTGGCATCGGCGCCATTATTGGCGCCGGTTTATTTGTGCGGACGGCCGCTGCTGCCGGTCAAGCCGCCGGACCTGCCGTCACCATCTCATTTATCATTGCAGCTATTGGTTGTGCTTTTGCCGGACTTTGTTACGCTGAATTTGCCTCGATGATTCCCATCGCCGGAAGTGCGTATGCGTACTCCTATGTTACGATGGGTGAACTGATTGCTTGGATCATTGGCTGGGCCCTGATCATGGAATATGCCCTGGGTGCAGCCACCGTTTCTATTGCCTGGAGTGAATATTTAAACAAGCTGTTGGGAGGGGGCATTCCATACGAATGGTCGCACTCGCCTTTTGAAAGCTTTACCGATTCGGCTGGTGTTTTACACCAAGGGATCATTAACGCTCCGGCCCTCATCATTCTCCTATTATTAACCCTGCTGCTGATCAAAGGAACGCAGGAAAGTGCCATGGTAAACGCTATTATCGTGGTGGTGAAAGTTGCCATTGTTGTGCTGTTTATCGTGATTGGCTGGCAATTCATTGAACCTGCAAACCATACACCATATTTGATCCCTGAAGGAACGCCGCCGGTTACCAAAGGTGGCGAAGTGATCGCCGAATACACCGGTGTGTTCCGCCATGGCTGGGGCGGTGTGCTGGGTGGTGCTGCCATTGTATTCTTTGCCTTTATTGGGTTTGATGCCGTGTCAACCGCTGCGCAGGAAGCTAAAAATCCAAAGCGTGACATGCCGATCGGTATCCTGGGTTCACTGGTTATCTGTACTATCTTATATATCCTGTTCGGTCACGTACTGACCGGTGTGGCTCCCTGGAGAGATTTCGTAGATCCGGAGAAAGGACGTGAAGCATCTGTTGCTTACGCCATCTCGCAGTACATGACAGGATACGAGTGGTTGTCAACCGCCGTAACCGTCGCCATCCTCGCCGGATTTTCATCGGTGATCCTAGTGATGCTGATGGGACAAAGCCGCATTTTTTACACCATGAGCCAGGATGGCCTGATTCCAAAAGCCTTTGGCGATCTGCATCCAAAATTCAAAACGCCGTACAAGGCCAACTGGATCCTTTTTGTTTTCGTTGGCTTGTTTGCCGCCTTTGTACCGGGCCACGTAGCCGGTGATCTTACGTCGTTCGGAACCCTGTTTGCCTTTGTACTGGTAAGCCTGGGTGTATTGATTCTACGCCGCAAAGAACCCACTATCCAGCGTCCGTTCCGTACACCGGCTGCCCCGGTGGTATCCATCCTGGGTGCTGTTATTTGTACCGGTATGATCATCGCCATTGATACCCGTACCCTGCTGGTGGCCTTTATCTGGATGATCATCGGGCTGGTTGTGTACTTTGCCTACAGTAAGCGGAACAGCAAACTCCGTAGCTTCGCGAACACAATTCCAACAGCATCGGATTTTGAGAAAAAATAAAGATGATCTTTTCAATTAATAGCAAACCCCGCCCCGTGCGGGGTTTTTCTTTTTAGACCGTACATTTGCGCGGTTTCACAGCAGAAAAAAGGAGAAGCTAAGGATTGCACCGAGAGGAATCTGTACCGGATTTTTCTTCTCACAAACCAGAACATTTTTTCCTTTGGCTTAATCGTTTTCAGAAACCAAAACACGTTAAACTGGAATAACTTTAAACTTTGATCATTAAATTATAAACTTTTCATGGGCCGCATATTTGAAGTAAGAAAAAGTACCATGTTTGCCCGGTGGGACCGGATGGCCAAACAGTTTACCCGCATCGGGAAAGAGATTGTCATTGCTGTAAAAGCCGGTGGTCCTGATCCGGCTACCAACCCAGCCCTTCGCCGTGCCATGCAAAACGCCAAAAGCGTGAACATGCCCAAAGACCGTGTAGAAGCGGCCATCAAACGGGCACAGGGCAAGGACATGGCCAACTATGATGAGATCCTGTATGAAGGTTACGCACCGCACGGCGTTGCCGTACTGGTAGAAACCGCCACCGATAACCATGTGCGTACGGTAGCTAATGTAAAATCAATCTTTAACAAAGGCAACGGTGCACTGGGCAACAGCGGATCAGTTGCTTTCCAGTTTAAAAAAATGGGTGTGTTCAAGCTGGCACCTTCCGGTATCAACCAGGAAGACCTGGAGTTTGAACTCATTGATCATGGCCTGGAAGAAATGGGGGAAGGAACCGGCGAAAATGGTGAAGAAGTGGTGGTGTTGCGCTGTGCCTTTACCGACTTTGGTGCCATGCAAAAAGCCCTGGAAGAAAAAGGCATTTCTACGCTTAGTGCCGAAGTGGAATGGATTCCAACAACTACCGTATCCCTTTCGGAAGAACAGGCCGAAGACGTACTGAAACTAGTGGATAAACTAGAGCAGGACGAAGACGTACAAAAAGTGTTTCATAATTTACAATAACCAAAACCCCGCACCTGCGGGGTTTTACTTTTGCAGCATGAATAACCACCCGGTTGTATTGTTTGATGGTGTTTGCAATTTCTGTAACGGAAGCATCAACTTTTTGATCAAGCAGGATAAGAAAGCGGTTTTTCGTTTTGCCGCGTTGCAATCAGCTGCCGGTCAACAACTGCTACAAGCATACAACCTTCCCCAAAAGGATTTTGAGTCATTTGTTTTTTTGGAAAAAGAAAAGGTTTACCGGCAATCCTCCGCTGCCCTGAAACTGGCCCGACACCTGCCCTGGTACTGGCAGTGGACCCAGGTGTTTTGGCTTCTGCCAAAACCCATCCGCGATGCCGCCTATACGCTTATTGCCCGGAACCGTTACAAATGGTTTGGGAAAAAAGAGGCCTGCATGGTGCCAACGCCGGACATGCGCAGCCGGTTTCTTGTCTAAATCTATTTTATCAACTTATTCCGGCCTGACCAATATAAACTTTTTTGGTAGTTCACTTTCTCCAACTGAATTGTGTAAATTCATAGTAAACCCCGTGTATAATGTCTTCCCGACAACTGGCTGCTATACTTTTTGCCGATGTTATGGGCTATACAGCCCTGATGCAGGAGGATGAAGAACAGGCATTGCGAGTAAGGAAGAAATTTTATCAATCATTATCACAAGAAACAGAAGTTCACGACGGACGCGTACAAAAATGGATGGGTGATGGTGCTTTGTGTGTTTTCAACAGTGCTATTGAAGCGGTCAGAGCAGCAGTGGAAGTACAACTTGCCATGCAACAGGAACCCAAAATACCCTTGCGTATAGGCATTCACACTGGCGACATAATATTAGATGAAGCAGATGTTTATGGCGATGGTGTCAATCTTGCTTCAAGAATTGAATCATTTGCTGTTCCGGGAAGTATCTTTATTTCAGGTAAAGTTCAGGATGATATTAAAAATCATAAAGAGATTCAAACAATTTTTGTTGGCCGATTTCAACTTAAAAATGTAAAAGAGCCGGTCGATCTTTTCGCCGTTTCCAATCCTGGAATTCTTGTTCCCAAAACAGAACAAATAGAAGGAAAAGGGTCAGTATTGCCCTCAAAAAAAATTGCAACCCCGTTGTTGTGGACGCTTCTCGCCTTGGCCGTTATTGTCTCCGCTTCCTTACTTTATTTCTTTACAAAAGAAAATAAAATGGCGACAGTAGATAAATCAATCGCCATTTTACCTTTCCGGAATGAAAGTACCGAAAAAGAAAAAAACGAATCGTTTTGCAACGGTATGACGGAATCGGTGCTCAATAACCTGGCACAAGTAAAAGCGCTTCATGTGATTTCACGCCAATCCGTTGAACAATACCGGGAAAGCAAAAAGTCTATTTCGCAAATCGCTAGAGAGCTAGGAGTGTCCTATATCTTAGAAGGAAGTGTCCAGCGATATGGCAACCAACTAAAAGTGAATGCACAATTGATTCATGCAGGAGATGACCGCCATATGTGGTCGCAGGAATATGAAAATGAGGTCAGCAATTTATTTGCGGTGCAAAGCGAGATTGCCAAAAAAATTACCACAGCACTTAGTATCAACTTGGGTCAAGATGAAGAGAACAGGCTCAATCGTGTACCGACACAAAATTTAGCTGCCTGGGAAGTGTACCAGAAAGCTTATACAGACTACATCCGGTTTGCGTATAGCGTAGAACAGGATGATATGGCCTTTGAAAAAGTCATGCTCCTTTGCGACAATGCTATCAGCCTTGACCCTAATATGGCAGAAGCCTACATACTTAAAGCAAAAACGTATTGGACAAGACATTATGCTAAAACGATTCATAAAGCAAACGAGGAATTTGAAAGGGAAAATGATATCCATATCGTTGCCGGTTTATGCCGTAAAGCCCTTTCTATAGACAAAGGCTCGGCTGATGCGAATACTTTGGTAGCACAATACCATTTTAACATAGGCAACTCTGATTCAGCTTATTTCTACCTGGACAGAGCAATTGCCCTTAATCCCAACCATTCTGAAGCCCGTAGTCTATTAGGCCACATCGTTTTAAGAAACGGCAACTACAAGGCAGCATTTCTGGAGTTTCGGAAAGTAATTCAATTAGATCCCCTCTCGGTTTGGACGCCATTTAACTATAACAACTTGGGTTGGTTTTATACTTCTATTGGTGACTTGAAAAAAGCCGAAGCCATTTTGTTGAAATCACTGCAAACAGATAACAAGTCGTCTTCTGCCATTGAAGCGTATACCTACCTAACGCATTTGTATACAGTAAATAATATGGGTGAAAAAGCGTTCGCAACAGCACAAAAATGGCTCTTGTTGGATAGCACTGCTTTGCGTGCTTTTGGCGAATATCACTATAAATTCAAAAAAGATTACCGGAAAGCAGCCTACTACTTCAGTCAGCTTTTCTTTGCAATTCCAAATGTTGCTCATGCCAAACAACGATACGCACATACATTGTGGTTGCAGGGAAGACGCGATACTGCAATGATTCTGTTTAATGAACAATTAGAAGAGTTCCAAAAACTGGTTCGCTTTAGCCGTACATTTACTGGTGCATTCGATTATGACATAGCCGGTATTTACGCAGTGTTAGGGCAAAAAGAAAAAGCTTATACCCATTTAAAGCAGTTTGCCCGAGAAGACTGGCCCTGGGGTTCTTTAGACCTGATTGTACATGACCCTTTTTTTAATTCCCTTCGAAATGAAAAGGCATTTATCGATTTGGTAAACACAGGTATGAAAGAAAAGGAAAAGCAACGCCGGGAAATAGAAAAATTAGAGCAGCCCTAAATCCTTTTGGCAGGAAGATTTGAAAGACTACAAAACCAGGCATCTTTTCATTGATGTATTGACCGGTATTGGAGTCAGTTCTGTAAAAAAATGCTCCGCCATTGCCGGCAGATTTACAGGTAGGCTGAACCGGTTTTTTCATCCTTCGTATTTTCCGAACATAAGCCTTTACGTACTTTCCACTAATTTCTGCTGGAGTTATCAAAAGGCTTTTAATTCGTTTTTTTCGCCACTATATTGGGCAGCTAAAATTCAAGTATCAATATGCACCAAACTAACTTGCTTCGGCCTTTCGCCGCAGTGCTACTATCGATAACCCTGCTCATTGCTTGCAGCAAGCACGAAGAAGAAAAAAAACCAAATCGTCCACCAAACGCTTTTTCTGTGTCCGTTAACAATGTGACATCCAACAGTGCCACGGTGACCTGGACAGCCGCTACAGATCCTGAAAACGAGGCTGTAACCTATGCAGTAGAGCTTAACGCACAATCCTCGGCAACCGGATTGACGGCCACGACGCTCAACTTAACCAACTTGGCAAAGAATACACTCTATAATGGAAAGATTACGGCTACTGATGTATCGGGTAATACGACGGTCAGCAACTTTACGTTTAACACGTCTGATTCACCGGCCCCTTCTGATTTTACCGTAAAATTGGATGCCAGCACCAACAAGAGCCTAACAGTTTCGTGGACGGCTGCCACACATCCCACTGAAGCCATAACCTACGATATCTACAACGGTGCCACATTAACCTCGGCCAACCAAACACAAACAGTATATACGTTCGTAGGCCTGACACCGCAAACCAGTTATGCCTTAAAGGTTGTAGCCAAATCGGCCGGAGGCAAAAGCACTGAAAAAACGCTGAATACACAAACAACAGCCAACACGGCGCCGGTTGCCTTTGCTGCCGAAGAATTGGAGCATGGCTTCTCTTACATTAGGCTCAAATGGACAGCCTCCACCGATGCCAACGGTGATTCGCTCAGCTATTTTCTCAACCGCAACGGTAACCTGACACCGCTGACCGAAGCAGCCGTAAATGGCAGATACACCTACGTGCTGAAGGGACTCCATCCATCGACGGCCTACGCGACCAGCATTGTGGCCAAAGATCCCTTTGGGGGAGAAGTATCGAGCAATGCCGTGCAGACAACCACCAATAACGGACCTGAAAACAATTTCAGCTTCACCATTAACAACGCTGCCGAAGTGGAATGGATACAACCCTACACCGGACAATTCAATCCATCGGCCTCCACTTACAGCATTGATGGTGTCGATAAAAGCTTGGCAGCAGTACAGGTTAACTTCCTGAATCTGGATAACGGCAAAATGTATGTAAAGCTTTTTCTGAACACGCAGGACTTTCCGGTAGGCGAAAACAAACAGGTTCGTTTTAAACTATCTTGGGGTGCTAACGAAAGTCAAACGCTAAGTGCAGCGGTGAGCTATACCCGTTACCAGTTCAGCGCAACAACCGCTGAAATTTCATCGGCTGTCATCAAACGAAACAGCAACGGCAGCTATAGCTTTCAATTAAACTTTAAGAACGACATTATCAGTGACCACACCGAGTGGACCGTTTCAGAAGTAAAATTCGACAACAGCATTCAGCCTGGCACCATTAGCCTTCAGTTTCCATCGGGTAAAACGGTGCAATCGGTTTTTGGCAGCCTCACCGAAGCGGATTACAATTACCTCAAAACGAAAAGCGATGGTTTCATCATCATAAAAGATGCCGGAGGTTACCATCGCCTCAATTTTACCTACACTGTTCAATAAGCTTTTAAATACAAAAAGGCCATTCCGTTTGGAATGGCCTTTTTAATTTCTGCACCGTAACCTATTTCGCTCTTGCAGTTAAATTGCTTTGTCAACTGCTTCCTGTGTACGTTTACAATAATATTTCTCCCTGCAAAAACAACACACATTTTCCACTCATGAGCACACGGTCGCCAGCCAGTTCGCATTGAAGATCGCCACCGCGGGGAGAAAGCTGCCGGCAGAAAAGCTTGGTCTTTCCCAGCTTTTCGCTCCAGTAGGGAACAATATTGCAGTGAGCCGAACCGGTAACCGGATCTTCGGGAATGCCGGCACCCGGGTAAAAGCAGCGTGACACCACATCGGCTTCATGTCCTTTGGCGGTTACAATCACGCCAATGGTATCCAGTTCACGCATCAGCGTATAATCCGGCTCCACGTTTTGCACGGCTTCTTCGTTGGGCAGCACTACAAAATAATCACGGGAACGCAGGACCTCAACCGCGGTGCTGATACCTAAACTTTTCAATAGCGCATCCGGTGTTTCGCAGGGCTCCGGCATGCGGGAAGGAAAGTCCAGCGTGTAAATACCGTCCTTCGCTGTGGTTTTTAATTCACCTGCTTTTTGTGTGGAAAAATGGATTTCCTGTATATGAGGTTCCAAGAAATTTTTAATCACATAGGCGGAAGCCAACGTGGCATGTCCGCACAAATCGATTTCATATTCCGGCGTAAACCAGCGGATTTGGTAACCGCCATCGTTCTTTACAAGAAAAGCAGTTTCGCTCAGGTTATTCTCCATCGCAATTTGCTGCATGAATGAATCCTCAATCCAGTCTTCCAATGGAACAATCGCAGCCGGGTTTCCTTTAAAAACTGTTTCGGCAAAAGCATCTACCTGATATATCGTCAGTTTCATGTTTGTTGCTTATTTAGAATTCCATTATCTGCGTATTACTCCGCCATCATCTGCCGGATCACCGTTTCAATTTCCTCGGCATTGGGCTTGCTGAAATAATCACCATCGCTTCCATATGGCGGACGATGTGCTTTGGCAGTAAGTGTCCGTGGCGCCACATCCAGCCAGCGGTAGCCACCCTGCCCTTCCATTACCTGCTGGAACATATAGGCCGTAGCTCCACCCGGCACATCTTCATCTACAAATAAAATGCGGCTGGTTTTTTTCAGCGAGTCCAGTATCTTATGATGAAGATCAAACGGCAAAAGGGTTTGGACATCGATGACCTCACAGGAAATGACTGCTTTTTCCAGGGCCTGTGCCGCTTCTACCGCAATGCGTAAGGTAGACCCGTAACTGACAACAGTAATATCCGAGCCTTGTTTTACTACCTCAGGTACGCCAAGCGGCACCGTGTACTGGAGTAAATTGGAAGGCAATTTTTCTTTAAGACGATAGCCGTTCAGGCTCTCAATCACAATGCCCGGATCGTTGCCGCGGAGCAAGGTGTTGTACATACCTACAGCCTGCGTCATGTTGCGGGGAACACAGACATACATGCCGCGGAGCGAATTCACCACCATGCCCATGGGAGAGCCGCTGTGCCAGATGCCTTCCAGGCGGTGGCCCCGTGTACGCACAATAATCGGACAGCTTTGCCGGCCAAACGTACGGTAGTGCAGGGTAGCCGCATCATCGCTCAGGGGCTCCAGTCCGTATAATAAATAATCGAGGTATTGAATTTCAGCAATCGGCCGCAGTCCCCGCATGGCAAGGCCAATGCCTTGACCCATGATGGTGAGTTCGCGGATGCCGGTATCGAAGATGCGCTCTTCGCCGTATTTTGCCTGCAGGCCGGCAAACCCCTGGTTTACATCCCCTATATTTCCCAGGTCTTCGCCAAACGCCACTACTTTTTCATTGGCGGCAAAAAGGGCATCAAAATAACGGTTCAGCACTTCAAAGCCATTCACAACAGGCGCATCGGAAGCATAGGCTATCTTCACTTCCTCTACTTTCAAGGCACTTTTCGGCCCTTCGTTATACAGATGACTGTTGTAAGTTTCTTTTGCCTTTTGCTGCAGATCGGTATAAAATTTTTTCAGCCAGAAAGCTTCCTCCTGATTGCCGGCGAGGGTTACGGCAGCATGTAAAATGCGCATCACGTCCCGGCGAAGAGGCTCACGAATGGCGGAAAGCTCATTGATTCCCTTTTCCAGTTCGGCCGACAGTGCCGGTACTTTTGCCGCCACGTCGGTCATTAGTTCAACAGCCTTTGCCACCTGCTGTTTGATAGGTGCCAGGTAACCTTCCCAGGCTTTGGTACGGCAGTCGCGGACATATTCTTTGGCTTCGGTTTCCAGTATCTCCAGCTCTTCTTCTTCAGCAAGGGCATTGGCCAGGATCCACTCCCGCATTTTGCGGATGCAATCCCACTCCCGCTCCCAGGTCAGCCGGTCTGAAGATTTATAACGCTCATGGCTGCCCGATGTGGAATGCCCCTGCGGCTGCGTTAGGCCTTCTACATGAAAAAGCACCGGCGTATGCGTTTCCCGGGCCAGTCGAATGCCTTCTTCAAAAGTTTCGCAAAGACTGGCATAATCCCAGCCCTTTACTTTATAAATATGAAAGCCGTTGGTACCGTCTTCTTTTTGAAAACCTTTCAGCACCTCGGATATGGAGCCTTTGGTGGTTTGGTATTTTTTGGGAACAGAAATGCCATAGCCATCGTCCCAAACAAACACAGCCATGGGTACCTGCTGCACACCGGCCGCATTGATGGTTTCCCAAAAATGCCCTTCGGAAGTAGAAGCATCACCGATGGTGACAAAACAAACTTCGTTTCCGTTGTTGGAAAGCTCCGTGAACTGCTTCAGACCCTCGATTTTCCGAAAAGCTTTGGAAGCCAGGGCCAAGCCCAAGCCACGCGGCATCTGGCCGGCGGTGGGGGCAATGTCAGCTGAAATATTCTTGCGTTGCGCCAGGGGAAGCCAGTCGCCATTTTCATCTACAAATGGAGTGGAAAAATGCGAACTCATCTGCCGTCCGGCACTATACGGATCATTGTTTATATCGGGATCGGCATAAAGCTGGGCAAAAAACGACTGCACACTGCCCTGCCCTGTGGCAAAGGCAAAGGATTGGTCTCGGTAGTAACCCGAACGAAAATCACCCGGCTGGAAAAACTTGGCCATCGCCACCTGGGCCACTTCCTTTCCATCGCCAAAAATGCCAAACTTGGCCTTTCCTGTCAGCACCTCCTTGCGTCCCAGCAGGCTGGCCTCACGACTGATACATGCCATCCGGTAGTCCTGCAACACTTCGTTCCGAAAGTGATCGAACGACAATTGCTCCAACGATCCGGCTCCTTCCGTTAGATTTTCCATGCCGCAAAAATAGGGGTTCGTGTTTTACCGCAGCGAACAGGAGAAGCCGGGGCCTTCGCAGAGAGGACTTGTGTTTATTAGCCAGTATTAATCTTTCAGCTTATGGCAGGAATAAGCTTTCAATAAACAAGATTTCTCTGCGAAACTCTCTGCCCCTCATTCTCTCTGCAGTTTATCTCACCGTTAAAAAAACCCAAATTGTCCGCAAGGCTTTCAGAAGATGAATCTTTGGTTTATTTTTGATCTGAACCACTGAAATATGAAGAAACTCCTATCCTTGGCTATTTCCTTTCTTCTGTCGATGGCGGTGTATGCTCAAACGGCTGCCGAAGGCCTGGAGCTGAAAGAAACCCCGTTTGATTTTGGATCCATTCCACAGGGCAAGCCGGTTTACCATATATTTCAGATTATAAACAAGGGGAAAGCTCCGCTGAAGATTGACAACGTCAATGCAACCTGTGGTTGCACCACGCCGGAATGGAGCCGCGAACCCATTGCACCGGGCGCCACCGGTACCATCAAAGTTGGTTACAATGCGGCGGCCGAAGGCCATTTTGAAAAAATGGTTACGGTGCAATACAACGGAAACAGCTCAAAACAAATCATTATAAAAGGAAACGTCTGGCGTGCACCCGCCGGCTCTGCTCCTACCAACGCTTCAGTTAATTTTTTAAAACAACAAATGCAATAAGAAATGAAAAAGTTACTCTTTATCGCCGCCGCCTTTGTGGTCAGCATCAGCGCTATGGCACAACAAAAAGCCGACGACCTGATCAAAATGAATACAGAAAAGTATGATTTTGGTAAGATCAAGCAGGGTGTACCGGTTACAACTGTGTTTACTATTACCAACACGACCAACAAGCCGCTAGTAATTGAAAAAGCCTGGGCTAGCTGCGGCTGCACCACGCCAGAGTATGCCCAAGAACCTATCGCTCCCGGTGCCAGCACCAAAGTGAAAGTGGGTTATAATGCCGCTTCTATGGGCACCTTCACCAAACCAGTATATATTCAGTTCGCTGGTGTGGCTGAACCGAAGCAGGTAAACATCACCGGCGAAGTGGTAGACGCTAACAGCGTAACCGCCGCACCGGCAAAAGCCACGAAAGTGAAAAAAGCCTCCTAAATAAATTGTCCCCGCCCCGGCGGGGATTTTTTTTGCCCTCTATGAAAGAACAACTGCTGCTGGCCTGGGAAATTCATCAGCAACACAACCTCCTGCTGCTCTCCCACCTTACCGAAGCCGATCTGAAGGTTTCGCTTTCGGCCCGCGGCCGCTCTGTCGGCGAACAATTTGCGCACCTGCACAATACCCGTCTTACCTGGCTGGAATCGGTAGCCAAACCTCTTTACCAGAAAAGCCTGGTGCTGACGAAAGAAGCGATACTGACACCTGATAGCCTGAAAGAAGTGCTTGAAAAATCTGCAGCCTCCATCCGGCAGCTTATTGACAATAGTTGGGAGAATGGCGGCAAGCTTCCTTCGTTTAAAACCGGCCTGATTCCCTTTGTTTCTTACTTAATCTCACACGAATCGCATCACCGCGGCAATATACTCCTGACACTGAAACAGAATGGTTACAAGATTCCGGATAAACTAAAATGGGGCTTGTGGGAGTGGAATAAGCTATGAGCCGGAAACCTTTCTGCCCATAAGTAAAATCTTTTACTCATAGACAAATGTGTGGAATTGGCCAACCCTATAATGTTAACGCGGCTAACTGTTCAATTGGTAGATCGCATAAGTAAGTAAACTGGCAAAGCTCACCCAACTGATATACGGTACCATTAGCCAGGCCGCCAGCTTACTAATGCGACTGAAATAGATAATGGTCAGCAGGATAAAAAACCAAAGCACCAGAATTTCCGCAAGGGCCCAGTCGATCTGGTGCTGCCGGAAAAAGATGAACGACCAGAAAAAATTAAACACCAGTTGAATGACCCAAAGCGTTATGGCCATACGTTTTGTTTTTGCCGGGGCGCTGCTTTTCCATATCAGGTAAAACGCCACACCCATTAATATATACAATACGGTCCACACCGGGCCAAACACCCAACCCGGGGGCTGCCAGGAGGGTTTATCAATCTCCTGGTACCAGCTATTGACCTCTGTATTCGTAAACAATCCGGCAATGGCGCCAACGGCAACCGGTAATCCAATGCTAATAACAAGTTTCATCCAATTCTTCATAGCTATGAAGCTAACAACTATAAGGCCGATTAGATGGCAGCCGCCCCAAACTTTTTCATATAGGCCAACAGGTAAGCAATCACTTCATTATAGGTTGCTTTTCCTTTTGGCTGGTTATTCAGCTTTAAATAACGGTCATACACACCTGACATAAAAGGCTCTACAAAATTCTGGTTCCGCAACAGGTAAAGCTGTAAATCGCGGCTATCACGCTGCACCCGGGGATGCAGGTTTTTGCGGATAGATTCGGTGAGTTCTTTGTTTGGGGTTAACCGGCATTCATAGATTGCATCGCGGTACAACTCAAAATACACAGAGTATAGAAAGTCAACATCGGTGGAAGCCTTGCTGGCAAGGTAAGCCACAAAGCTGGCCTCGTTCTCCCGGGCATAGCCCTGTTGGTGGGCAATTTCGTGCAACACCACAAAGGGCTTTAAAAAAACAGGAATGCTGGTTTTCAGTTGTGCTTCGCCGCTAAACGGGTTGTAATAACCGGTAAAACCCACCAGGTGACCCACCGGTGTAAACAGGGAAGGCTTCAGCGAGGAAACCGGGTAGGTGAAATAAGGATAGGTTTTGGTGGCAGCCCGAAAGGTTTGTGCCCCCTGTTGAAAAAGCAGGCTGTTTTTGTTGAGCCGGATTCTCTCCAGCGAGTCCACTTTTTCGGCTTGTTGATTGAGCTGCTGCTGCAGCACTAGTGTAAGGTTGAACAGCTCGTCTACCGAATAGGTCTCCAACTGCAGGTTCAGTTGGGCGGCAATTCCCTGCCGGTAATAATTCAATCCCCAAAACAGGCTGAATACAATATAGATAAGCAGGGATAACTTCAGGTACTTTCGCAAAAGCATCCAGGAAAGTCCCTCTCCTGCCTTGCGCCACCTGATCCGTTGTATCAGCCGCCAGGTTTTACGTACCACCCAAACAAAGGAGAGCAGGTACACAAGATCGCCGATGCTGAACGGGATCCATCCCAAAAGTAGCCGCAGCACCGAAGCGATTGGGGGATAAATGCCCAGGCTGTAATATTGCTCTACCCAGGCACTGTTAATTGCAAAAAGCCTGATTCCCACAGCAACCAGCAAAAGGAGAACCAGGTAGCGGTCGCGAAAAAGGGCTTTGAACATGGTTTTTACAGGCCGATTCGTTAAAATATTTGGGCAAAATACTCTATTTCAGCCGTTTTCCTTTACCTTCGCAAACTCTTAAAAGTAAAGTCATGAGCAGCAGGCGTGAATTTGAGATTGCTTTCGTGGGTCTGAAGCCGGGAGTTCATGAGTTTAATTACGAGATAAAAGACAGTTTCTTTGAAGATTACGGCGAACAGGATTTCTGGGACTGCAACGCCACCATCAAACTGCTGCTGGAAAAGACAACAAACTTTATGATGTTGCGCTTCCAGGTGGGCGGTACCGTGAGGGTGGTTTGCGATCGCTGCAATTCTGATCTTCCCATGTCACTTTTCGAGGATTTTACCGTTACCGTTAAGGCAGTGGACAATCCCGAAGAAATGAACGAAACCGAGGAAGACCC
The DNA here is from genome assembly GCA_014163555.1 of Flavisolibacter longurius. Lineage (GTDB taxonomy): Bacteria > Bacteroidota > Bacteroidia > Chitinophagales > Chitinophagaceae > Flavisolibacter. Next base: position 375,863 of record JACJGO010000003.1, on the reverse strand, counting down.
TGATGTGTACTATATTTCACGCGGTGAAAGCCACCTAAATGTAGGCTCAATGGTTTATGAATTTGTAAACCTGAGCATACCCACACAAAAGGAATGCGAGTATGAGAACATGGACGGTCCGCATTGCAACCCTGCCGCCCGTGAGATCTTGAACAAACTAAAACAGGCCGAAGAGGAAAGAGAAAACCCGCTTTGGAAAGGACTGGATAAGTTTAAAAACCTGGAAGAGTAAGCTAAGAGTGGAAAAGAGCAAAAAAGAGTAAGGAGAATTTTATCCTTCAACTCCTTTTCTCCTTTGGTCTCTTAGCAATAACCAATAAAACAGATAACACGTAAATAACTGAGTCATGCCAAATCCGAAACGCAGACATTCGCAACAAAGAAGTGCCAAGCGCAGAACCCACTACAAAGCAGTAGCGGCTACGCTTTCTACGGATAAAACTACCGGTGAGATCCATGTGCGTCACCGTGCACACGTGAGCGAAGGCAAACTGTACTACAAAGGTCAGGTTGTTGCAGAAACTGCACCGATTAAGAAGTAAGCAAAAAAGATTTTTGCACCATCCATTCTCCCCCTCATTGGCGGGATAATGGATTTTTTATTTTTGGGCCAACATGAAGATAGGCATTGATATGATGGGTGGCGATTACGCTCCCCGGGAAGTCATCCACGGCATTCAGCAATTTCTCTCCGAAGGAACAGCAGCACAGGTAGTGCTCATCGGCGATGAAGAAAAGATAAAACCCCTGTTTGAAGAGATCACCCTTCCGCAAGGCCGGTACAGTGTTGTACATGCGCCGCAGGTGATTGACATGCACGAGCATCCCACCCGTGCGTTAAAGGAAAAACAACAGTCCTCTATCGCTATTGGCTTTGGCCTGCTAGCCGGCGGCAAAACCGATGCCTTTATTAGTGCCGGCAACACCGGTGCTATGCTGGTGGGTGCCCATTATGCACTGAAGCCCATTGAAGGCGTGTTACGGCCCACCATCTCTACCATTGTACCCAAGGAAAACGGTGAAACCGGATTGCTGCTGGATGTGGGCTTAAACTCCGACTGCAAGCCCGAACACCTGAACCAGTTTGCTATCATGGGTTCAGTGTATGCGCAAACCATTTTGGGCATCGATGTCCCCCGCGTGGCCCTGATGAATATTGGCGAAGAAGAAGGAAAAGGTAACCTGCTGGCACAAGCCGCCTACGGATTGCTGAAAGAAAACAGTCACATCAACTTTGTGGGCAACGCAGAGGGCCGTGACCTTTTTGTTGACAAAGCCGACGTGATGGTCTGTGATGGCTTCACCGGCAACATTATTTTGAAAATGGCCGAAAGCCTGTTCGAGATTACCCGTCGCAAGGGCATTCACCACGAATACTTCGACCGGTTTAATTTCGAGAACTACGGCGGTACGCCGGTACTGGGCGTATCGAAGCCGGTGATCATCGGGCACGGCATCTCCAAAGGCATTGCCTTCCGCAACATGCTGGCGCTGGCACAAAAGATGATAGAAACAGACGTAATGCAGAAGCTCAAAAAAGAGTTGGAAGCGTAACCGTTTTGAAAGCAGCCTTTATTTTATTTATTACCTGCACGCTGAATCTGGCAGCCTGCTCGCAGCAGGAGGCAGCCGATCCTGTGCCCCTGGTTACCGACTATGTGTTAGCGGTAGGTCTTTCAACTGTTGCTGTACAGAAGACCCAATATATCACCAGCACTCCTCTCCTTTTTGTTCACCTGCACAGCAATGAAACCACCGCCGCAGCGGTAGCGCAAATCGTTTCTGCAAAGAAGGGGCTCCCGGTTGTGCAGGTAAAGAATGGCAACGAGCGGTTGATTCCTTTCCGGCTGGCAGCTGATGCGTACCGCTTTGATCCCAACCGCATGTTCAGCGACCACGGCATCCGCAACAACCTGGCTTTGTACAACAAAACTTCCGATGCCGCATTTTCTGCCGTAAAAGGGTTCCGCAATTCTGTGCTGGCCTTGCTCGATACAGGTAAAATTTTGGTGGCCCTGCACAACAATACAAACGAACATTTCAGCATACTTTCTTACCAGGGAAGTGAGATGCCGGTGCATATCAACAGCCAGCAAGACCCGGATGATTTTTTTCTGACCAATGATGAAGAAATTTTCAACCGCCTGCGGGACCTGAATTTTAACGTGGTGCTGGAAGAGGCGTCGAAAGTGGAAGACGATGGATCACTGAGCCTTTATTGCAGCCGGCAAAATATTCGCTATGTGAATGTGGAGGCAGAGCATGGACACTTGCAGGAACAAATGCAGATGGTAGAGGCGCTTTTGCAGTTGTTGTTGTAGCAGAAAAAAAACTTTTTTTCTCGCAAAAAGTTTTGGCAGCAAATGGCTTAGCTCTTATTTTTGCACTCCCAATCACAAAACGGGTTGAACTCGTAGCTCAGTTGGTAGAGCAATACACTTTTAATGTATGGGCCCTGGGTTCGAGTCCCAGCGGGTTCACAGAAAAGCCTCAAAGAAATTTGAGGCTTTCTCTTTTTTAGGGACGTTGTAGGGGATACTTCATAAGGTAGTCAGCAGCCACTATTTTATATAATTTGACATGTTTGAATTAACCCTTCTTCATACAGCTTTGGCCTATTCTCTATGGAGATACCTTCAATGGATAATTCTTTATACGTTTCGAGATTCAATTTTCTTGTACCGAAAAAGCAGATAAGTTTCATGCCATGAAACGAGTCCAATTTTCATTACTTCATTGAAATGGTTACGTTTGATTTCTTGCTGCTCTTGCTATTGAAAATGAATTTAATTTGGAACAAGAATGTGCATATACAAAACTGTTAGGTGAGATTTCAAAACTTTTTCTTTTCTAATGAGCATTCATCAAACTGACATTATCGATATTATCTCAACTACTCCTGAAGGAAAAGTGATCCTTACCATTTCAGACCATCATCCCTGGAATGAAACCTGGCACTTTCAACTGCTTCAGGATAAAATCAATGCTTATATGCAATTCATAGCAAGTGAATAAATTCTTGATCACTATCCCAATGCGGTTAGTCGAGAACTGGTCATTGAAATAGCTATGAAATACAAGCCAACGGCTGAAGCAATTTCATTTCTGGAAAAAGTTAAAGAAATAATTGAAGGAGCAGGAGTTGGCTTTAGGTGGAAAATTCTGCAGTGGACAACGCAACCTTTACATATTTACCGCCTAACAAATACGCAAAGCGCAGCCACTTTTTTTATTGTTGCAAGAATTTGTAAGATTACAATCCTTCACTCTCCGAAACCGGAAGTAGTTTAAAATAGATGGATTGGGGCAGCTCTTCCCGGTCGATATAGATTAATGTGTTTAACCAAATTTCCATATCCAAAGGCTCTCCCCGGTACTGCGATATCCGGTAGTAACCACCGGTATTCCCGCCACTGGTGCCGACCAAGTCACAACGATCTGCACCTTCAAAGAATTGGGTATCCCATTGAAAGGCAACCGAAGAAGCACCGTCGGCCACCATCTCCAGAAAGTCATGAAAAGCGCCAATGCGTTCGAGGTCATCCGGGTTGCCGCCCCGCTCTATAAATGTTGGAGCATCCAGGTACCAACGGCCGGCAATCTTATAGTATGAAGTGGTAAACATGGGTTCGGTAACTTATTCGTAAATCTACGAAGAAGTTTTACGATATCCCGCTTAAAAGAATTTCATGGCCCAGCACTTTTAGTTCAACCGGTCATGCATCCTATCGGCTTTTAATCTTTTGAGGTTGCAAGGTAAAAAGACGGAGTCCATCAACTGTTTGAAGCATTCTCCTGAGTCACCTATTGAATTAAATTCGCTCTATTTCGTGATGACTTTACTCAAAGCATTTACTTCTATCATTCTGAAAATCGAAACGGCTTTTTAACCTATGATCATTGAATCCATCTTACAGTTGACATGTTGAAAGATCAATGCATTAAAATTGATCCATCACCAGTATATTGTAAAACATTTTAAACTAATAACCTTCTAACCTCACCTGCTCGAGTGTATGACACCTCCCAATCTTCATGAAATTATCGATGCGGAAAGCCTGGCAAAACATTTGGAAAACACCCCGTTCGGCATCATGCTGTGGAACCAAAAGATGAAACTGGTCTATTGCTCCGAACGTGCTGCAGCGGTTTTTGCCTGCCTGCCCCACGAACTTTTCCAGGAGCCGTTTGACCTGGATGAATTCGTATTCGAAGAAGATAGAGAACAGGTTAAAGCTATCATGACGGCAATTGCCTCCGGCAAGACCAGTCACAACCAGAGTTTTAACCGAAATCTGACGAAAGACGGCGCCGTAATTTATTGCCAGTGGTACAATTCTGCCCTGAAAGACGAAAACAGTAACATTGTAAACATCATATCCCTTTTCCAGGATGTAACCACTCAGGTGGTAACAGAACTGGCGTTGAAAAAGAGCGAGCACCAACTTTCACTGGCCTTCAACAGTGCTATTGATCCCATGTGGCTGATCCGGGCCGAAGGAGCCAATCAGTTTCGTTTCGAAACCATCAATACAGCGTTTACCAGTGTCACAGGCTGGAGCCCCGAACAAGTGGAAGGCCAGCCGATTGAAAAGATCATGCCCCAGGAATCGCATGAACTGGTACGGGAACAATACAACAAGGCAATAGCATCCGGTCGCATTGTTGATTATATTGAAGAAGCACAACATCCTGCCGGGATCAAATATGGCGAGATCAGGGTAATACCTGTTAAAGGAGATCCCGGCGACCCGCCCCGCATTTTGGGTATTGCCAATGATATCACCGAGAAGGTTTACCTCCAAAAAAAGCTGGATGCAGAGCGGGAAAGCCGGAGCCGGTACATTACATCGGCGGCCATTCGCAGCCAGGAAAGTGAACGTTCGAAAGTAAGCCGCGAATTGCATGACAATGTAAACCAGATCCTGACAACGGTGAAGTTGTACCTCGAACTTTGCATCGATCAGAAAATAGAGCCAGACACGATTCTGCCAAAATGTGTGGCGCAATTGAACAGCACCATTTCCGAAATCCGCAACCTGTCCAAACAACTTTCCGCCCCCTCGCTTGGCAATATGAATTTTAAGGAAACCCTCACCGACCTGGTGGAATCTTTACAGTTGGCAGGCCAACTGGAGGTCAACATGGCCTTCAAAGAACTTTCCTTTTCTGAAATGGAAAATGAGCTTCACCTTACCCTGTACCGCCTGGCCCAGGAGCAGCTCACCAATATTTTAAAATATTCCAATGCACAAAAGGTAGATATCCATTTAACGGTAGAAAATAACACATTGCGGTTTACCATTGTTGATGATGGCGTTGGCTTTGACGTGTCGCAAAAAAGAAAAGGCATTGGTATCACCAACATGCAAAGCAGGGTCGAAATTCTGAATGGCGATTTCCGCCTGCAAAGCAGCCCGGGAGAAGGTACCCGCCTGGATGTGACCATTCCGGTAGTAGTGGAAGACGGGGTTTGTTATGCAGAGCAAGTGCTTCTCAACAGTATGGAATAGGGCGCAAGTTGTTAGCCTTAAGAGACAGCATAAAATATTTGCATCACATGCTAACGCCAACAGTTATTCGTAAACAGTATACAAGGCAAGATAGACAGGAAAAGATGTGCACCTCTCCAAACAGAAGATCAGGAGTCAGGCTGCGTTAGATAAATTTGTTCAGCAACGTTTATTTTCGAAAGGTTACCTGCAGAAGAATAGTCGTTCCCATCGGCACAAGTGTTACCGGCTCGTTTTTCGCCGTTTTTGGATTGTACAGTTGTGTGTAAAAAACCAATTCCTGGCTTTCATCCTTTTTTATTTCACCTTCTGCAAACCGGTAGATGGTCAGGTTGTCCGGTGTATAAATTGACTCCTGCAATCCTGCCACAGTGTACTGCCTGGTCACAGTTTGTGTGCCTGTAATGGGGTGCGCCAGCACCAGCGGACCGTAGCTGAAATAATAGTCGCCTGCACGATCATTTTTCACCTGCACCTGCGCTTCAAATTGCAGCGTTAAAGGATGTGTCGGACTGCGGCTGAACTGGAACAGCAGATAACCATCCCTTACGGTGTAAGTTTCGGAGCTTTTTACCTGGCTTGCCCAGGCAGGCTTCCGGATCTTGAGAAAAAAGGGCTTTTGCTTTGCAGCTTGGATATGAAACCGAATGTTGTTTTCATAAGGATAACGGGTATCCTGACGGATCGTTATCTGCTGACCGCCTATAGTTGTTTCCAGTTTAGATGGACCAAACAATACGGCAACAAGGGTATCCTGTTGAACCATCCAGGCATTTTGCACGTATGAAGGCGTTATCCGACCGGCATTGGGCACGCAACAAACGGCAGCTTCTTTATGCACTGGCGAGTAGCGGTAGCGGGTCTGGAATTTATCCGAGCTATCGCCGTTACGGCCGCCGGTAAGGACGTAGGCATTATCTGTTTTAAGATAACAGATGGCGCTTTCAGTTGGGTGCCGGGCACCTTGCGCAGCGTTAAAGAACAATGTTTCAATCTTATCCCCATAAACAGCATTTCCTGTTTTTGCTAACAGGCTGCTGTAGCTGTCCAACAGCTCGTGCAGTGAGCAGTATTCATACCCGGTAGCAGCATCGGCCATCCGTCCGCCAATAAATTCGTCGCCGATAGGTGCGCCGGAAACCGTTGTGGTATTTTCAATTTTTTGCAGAAAATTTTGCAGGGCCGTTTGCAGGCCTTTGTCGCCGGAAGCATAGTATGCAGCGGCAACAGAGCGCAGGTGTTCGTAAGTATGCACACCATGTCCTTTCAGGGGAAGCCCGCTGTTGAGCAACTTTGCAAATTGCCCATCTTCATTCAGTGGATGAGAAGAAAAATCACGGTACAGAAAAACCAGGTAATCCAGGTAAGCTTTGTTTTTTGTGATGCGATACAGCTTTTCCAAGACGTCAGTAAAGGCAAGGCCATGTGTCAGGCCACCGGCGTTCGGATTCGCAGAGAAAAATGGCTGCGAACGGTCTTTGGAATAATTGGCCATAACGTTTTCTACGGCTCGTATGATCGACGTCAAAACCTGCCTTTCTTTTGTATGTTCGTACCAGGCCAATAAGCCCCGAAGCAAAGTTGCCTTTGACCAGAGCTCTCCGTTTTCATTTTTGAACGAATAGCGCAGGTCCTTATCATAAATGCCAAGATAGCCATCCCTGTCCTGTGTGGCCAGTATGCGATTCACATAGTCCCTTGCCCGCTGCAGGTGTTTTTTATCGTTCAGCAAAATAGCCGTGCGCAGGTAACCATCCCGCCAGTTGCTTTGGGTTTCGCTGTTCCACCAAAGAAACTGTGCCTGCCAGGCACCTTCTTCACCAAGGGCGCCAACATCCTTTGATTTTAATTGCCGGGTGAGACGGTTTTTTCCATAGATATCATCTTTCAAAATAAGGTCAGGGACAAGACTATCAAGGTGACCGGTAAATCCATCCAGGTTTTGACGCAACTGTACCTGCAGCCAGCCGGCTGGCTTGACAGCGCCGGTAGGTAATGGCTGAAAAGCTTCCCGGATGGGTGTGGAATTGGCAAACAAAGGAATGTTTGCCACCTGGGCCTTTAAGGTCATTGTGAAAACGGAAAGAATAATCAATAAGGGGATATGGATATATCTCAGTCGCATGTCAACCGTATTTTTGCCTTGGCCTTTGCGAAATGCGGCCAGCTGAAAAATACAGACAAATTATTACGGAACGGCAACGAAGTGCGATCAGTTATTTTATTCCCCGGGAAGAAAGATTGAAACAATCGGCGATATTGATATACACGAGACCATAGTGGGTGTATTTTTCTCTTCGCCTTTTGCAGTATTCAGTAAAGCATAAAAAAACATCATCAACAATCGAAACGAAAAATTGCTTCTGCTTTAACTACCGGGAAAAGTTCTCAAACCAAGGGATGCTGGAATCCATGCCGCCACACTTTTATTGACTCACTTGCGTCAAAAAGTTCACACTTTAGGTATTCCCCAAATCAGGTGTTTTATATTTTCAACCTGGAAACAAAACCGGATTGTGGTTTGGGAAGTATAAACCTTGAATTCCCTCAGCGTCTCAAATTCTATTCGTTCCTGCAATTTGATTTTACGACAAAAAGAATTTATCCATAAACATTCACATCACATCACCTCGTTTACCAACGTCCCGATGCCATCGATGGAGATCCGGATCTCGTCACCGCTTTTCAATGTAAAATCATGTTCGGGCACAATGCCTGTTCCTGTCATGATCAAACAGCCATGGGGAAAACTGCACTCCCGGAAAACAAATGATACCAGTTCTTTTGGCGTCCGCTTCATCTGGTCCAGGCCGATGCTTCCCTGATAAACCGGTTTCCCATCCCGGTTAATGTCCAGGTGTATATTGGTGCCGCTGCTCAAAGGCTGGTTTGTTACATAAATGCAAGGCCCCACAGCTGCACAGCCATCATAGGTTTTGGCCTGTGGCAGGTAAAGCGGGTTCTCCCCTTCTATGCTTCGGCTGCTCATGTCGTTGCCGATGGTGTAGCCAACGATCTTGCCCGATGATGTTACCACCAGTGTCAGCTCCGGCTCCGGCACATCCCAGGTTGAGTCTTTGCGGATTCTGACTTTTTGGTTGGGTCCCACCACGCGGTGTGCCGTGGCTTTAAAAAACACTTCGGGCCTTTCGGCTTCGTACACCCGTGCATAAAAATCACCGCCACCCGCATCCTTGCTTTCTTCCTGCCGGCCCAATTTGCTGCGCAGGTAAGTTACGCCGCAGGCCCAGAGTTCCTGGTTGCCAATAGGCGCCAGCAGGCCATCCATTGCGGTATCGTCAACTGGCGATTGCGTGGTGCATACCTGCTGCAACTTTTCCAGCAGGTTATCATCATTGATGAACTGGTCCCATGCAACATCTTTCACCAAAAAATAATTTCCTTCGCTTTCCACCAGGATGCCGGTAAGGGTTCTGTAAATTTTCATATAACGTGTTTGTAATTAGTGGCGCATTTGCAAGCGCAGCACCTTTGTGTGATGGGTGATGTACAATGTTTTTTCATCGGCCGACAAAGCAACATTGGAAGTGGCGCCGGGCAATTTCAGCATGCCTAACAACTTACCAGCCTGTCTAAAAAAATAAATGCCGCCCGGACCTGATGCATACACATTTCCCCGCTTATCTATCTTCAACCCGTCGGGCAGGCCCCGCAGGGTTTTGTCGTAGCCAGCAACACTGTAGAAGACCCTTCCATTTTCCAGGGCATCGCCCTTTACATCGTACAGGTACCAGGTTGGCTTTTGCGGGTCGCTGTTGGCAATGAGCAATTGTTTTTCGCCGGGAAAGAAGGCAATGCCATTGGGCCTTGTCAGGCTATCTAGCAGTAAAACAACCGCCCCGTTCTTTTTTATTTTGTACACGCCGTTCCAGGCCAATTCTTTTGCCGGATCGCTATCGTTTTGCCGGGGGAGCCCGTAAGGCGGATCGGTAAAAAACAACTCACCATCACTGTTATAAACAGCATCGTTCGGACTGCTGATGCGTTTACCCCTGTATGCATCTGCCAGTGTTACAAAAGCAGGTGCCGGCTTGTCAAGCGGCGCTGCCATTCTTGCCATTCTTCTGTCGCCATGCTGGCAAAGCACCAGGCGCCCTTCCCCATCCAGCAACAAACCATTGCTGCCCATTTCACCGCCCCGCTGCACCTTGCCCGTATAGCCCGAAGGTTGCAGGTAAACTTCGTTTCCCTTTTCTGCCGTCCATTTATAAACCTTGTTTTGCGGCACATCGGAAAAAAGCAGCATCTGCTCCTGCTCTACCCAAAGGGGGCCTTCGCTCCAGCGGAAACCTTCTGCAATCACTTCGGCCTTTGCGCCGGGTGCAAGAATAGCGTTGATGGCGCTGTCGTAACGCTCTATTTCACCAATCGTTTCGTAAGTGGTTTGTGCCATACTGGGGAGCGCAAGCAAAAGAAGAAAAGCGAAAAGAACCTTCATTCTATTTTCTATGAAATTACCGGGTTATGTCATTCAAAGATTTCCCTACTTACGGTAACCGCCACCTGTCTTTCTGCAGCCTGGTCTCTGACACCTTTTCAACAGGGTGCAGTTCCCGTTCCAGGCAGGGTCTCCATAAACGGTTTCCCGGCAATACAAAGTATCCTTACTTCCCATACGAAAACTTCCAAAATAACACAGCGAAGAATATTGTACATGCTGATACATTTTTCTTATTAATATCGTTTTGCAATTATTTTCCAATACTGAAACGAAGGCTTGCATGAACCAATACGTTTTAAAGAAGGACTGTAAGGAGCTTCATGCTTTCCCGCACATCGTTGAATTTGCTTTTAAGAAAAACAACACCATCCATTTTAATTCACTGAAAAAAGAAACTTCGCCCTACCTCCGCTTTTATTTTGTGATTGATGGCCGTTTCGACTGGATGATAGAAGACCAGCACTACATTCTTTTTCCCGGCGACCTTGCCGTTATTCTTCCGGGCCAATGCTTTGGCGGGGAAAAGGACCTGCTGGATATCGGCACGGTATCCTGGCTTCACCTGGGCCTGCAGCCATCGGAGCAAAACGACAATTTGGAACTTGGCCGTTGGAGCCGGCTGACGGATGGCGAATGCAGGGCCATCTGGAAGATAATCCTGCTGAATAACTGCCCTGTATTAGCAAAGCTAAAAGATGCCGGTGCGCTTTTCGGGCAAATGCACAATGAATTTATCAACCAGGAAATTGGTCACACTGCCCGCATCAACCAGTCCATCGACGACCTGCTGATCCTGATCGCAAGACAACTGACGCAGCAAAGTCAATCACGGCGCGACTTTCCGCAAACCTTCCTGAAGTTGGAGCAAACACTCCGCGAAGACCTCTCCCACCAATGGACGGTGGAGGAAATGGCAGCACTGGTGGGCTTGGGTATAACCGCCTTTTCGGAAAAGGTAAAGAACTATACCGGGTTTTCGCCGCTGAACTATCTTATTAACATCCGCATATCTGAAGCGATTAAATTATTGAAGCGCCCCGATGTACACATCACCGACATTGCCCTGGACGTTGGCTTTTATTCGTCGCAGCATTTTGCCACAACCTTTAAAAAACTAACCGGCTATACGCCAAGCGAATTCAGAAAGAAAAACACATTGACAACCGACTAAACGATTTTGAAATGGATTGCATTATTACAATAGAAATAGGCACAAGTGCCATCCGTGTGGCCGCGTTTGATGTGAACGGTACCATCCTTGGCCATTCAAAAGGCGCCTTCCCTACTTTTCATGTAAAGCCAAACTACAGCGAGCAGGATCCCGAGCAGATCTTCATCACCATGCTTTATATGCTCAAGAACTTTTTGAACGAGAAGGTACACCCGAAAAACTACCAGGTGTTGAACATCTGTTTCAGTAGCGCCATGCATAGCGTGTTGCCGATAGATAAGTATGGAACGCCTCTTGGCAATGCCATGGTATGGTCGGACAACCGGGCAAAAAAAGAGGCCGAAGAACTAAAGAATTCTCCTGTTGCCAAATCCCTGTACAACGCAACCGGCACGCCCATTCATGCCATGTCGCCACTCAACAAGATTACCTGGCTGAAGAACAATGACAGGGAACGGTTTGCCGCCACACAAAAGTTTCTTTCCATCAAAACCTATATCATCCAGCAGCTCACCGGCGAATACGTGGTGGATTACAGCATCGCTTCCGCTACCGGCATGCTGAACATTTACACCCTGCAATGGGAAGAGAATGCCTTGCAGTATGCCGGCATCAACAAATCCCGCCTGGCCGACTTAGTGCCTGTGTTTTATGCACCGGCAAAGCTGAAAAAGGAATACCAGTTGTCCCTGGGCCTGCATGCGAACGTGAAGTTGATTGTTGGCTCCAGCGACGGCTGCATGGCCACCCTGGGTGCCGGGGTTTGGCATGAAGGAAAAGCTACGGTCACCATGGAAGAAAGCGGCGCTATCCGGGTGGTGGGCAAAGAGGTTTTGCAGGACGAAAAACAACGGCTGTTCAATTATGTACTGACCGAAGGACATTATGTTTCGGGCGGACCCACCAACAATGCAGGCGCCGTGTTTGAATGGTATGCCAAACAGTTTGGTGATTTTAAACGAGCCTTTGACCTGGAAGACTGCATGGAAAATCTTACCAACGAAGCGGCCCGTGTGGCGCCCGGCGCCGAAGGGCTTCTTTTTCTTCCTTACCTGCAGGGCGAAAGAGCCCCCATCTGGAACGCCAATGCAAGAGGGGTTTATTTCGGGCTGAACATCGGGCACGAGCAAAAGCATTTTATCCGGGCCACCATCGAAGGCATCCTGTACGCTTTTTACAGTATTGGCAAAACCCTGGAAGAACACCGCTGCATCAACAGCCTTTCAGTCAACGGAAGCTTTGCCTCCTACCCGCTCTGGACGCAGATGATGGCCGACATCTTCAACAAGCCGGTGAAGGCAAGGCAAAATTCAGGTCCCGACAGTGTGGCCACCGGCGGCTTTTTATTGTGTGCAACGGAAATGGGCATCTACAACAACCTGGATGAAGCGGCGCAAAAAGTAAACCTGCTGGAAAGCTTTCTGCCCCAGCCGCAAAACCACCAGGTGTACATGAAGCATTATGCCATTTATGAACGACTGGGAACAAAACTGTTTGACGAGTTTGAAGCCATAGCGGAACTGCAGGACGATAAATAAATGTTGCGGTGAGTGGTACGTGGTGAATTTACATGACTGGATGATGGCTCTATTTTTCATTTTCAAAAACCAAGAAATATGTTCGCAACGAAACGGCTTTTCTTCTTTTTCATTTTTTATCTGGGATGGAAACAAATCGATGCACAATCCGTGCAGATCTCTAAAGCCGACCTTATAGCCCTGACTGCAGAATGGAAGGGTGAGCGGTTCCCGGACGGAAGACCCAAAGTGCCGGATGAAATTTTACGGCGGATGAAGGCCGTTAGTGTGGAAGAGGCTTGGTCAACCCTGAGCAATGCAGGCTACCGGTACCAGATAGCCGAAGGCTGGGAAATGATCAACCCCGATAGTGTACTGGTGGGCCGTGCGGTAACGGCCACCTTCATGCCCGGCCGTCCCGATTTATGGCAGGCCATCGATTCCATCGGGAAAAAAGAAGGAAGAAGGGCGCAGAACGTATGGGCGGTTGAAATGCTGGTAAAGGGTGATGTATATGTGGCCGACCAGTTTGGCGCCAAGCGCAACGGGCCTACCATTGGCGATAACGTGGGCAATTCCATCTATGCCAAAACCGGCAACGGCATTGTGTACGATGGCGCTATAAGAGACCTCGAAGGCCTCAAAGAGATCGGCGGCTTTACGTCGTTTTATACCAGCTATGATCCTTCTTACCACAACCCCGGTGCAGGCCCGGGCCGCGACCTGACGACGATGATCGTAGGCATCAACCATCCCACCCGCATCCGCACGGTGACGGTTATGCCCGGTGATGTAGTGCTGGGCAAGATGGGGGTAGTTGTTTTTATTCCGCCTCACCTGGCCGAGCGGGTGGCCACTACATCGGAGATCGTACGCCTGCGGGATATGTTTGGCCACCAGCGCCTGCGGGAAGGCACCTACACCGCCGGGCAAATTGATACCCGCTGGAGCGACGCCATTGAAAAGGATTTTTCGAAATGGCTGAACGATCACATGGACAAGCTGCCGGTTCCCAAAGAAACCATTCAGCAATTTCTCAAAGAGAGGACCTGGTAGGCCGGGAGGCATTAGACAATTGGCAATAGACAATTGGCAATTGGCACAAACAGAATTCAATTTTTTTCACCCGATCAACTCAATGCTTATGTCAAGTTCAAGAAGAACGTTTCTTAGCAAAGCAGCCATCGCTGCGGCAATGACACCCTTTGTTTCTTTAGCCGGTTTTGGCCAGGGACTGGAAGAAGCCGTGGAAAAAACACCCAAAACCTCACCGCCTTCTGATCTTACCATAAAAGACGTGACCTGTGCCTATATCAGGGGCAGCCTGTTTGTGAAGATGACCACCAACCAGGATATTATCGGCTGGGGCGAAGGCGTGGATGCCATCCCCGGTACGTACCACCTTGTAAAAATGTTTGGGTCGCGGCTCAAGGGCCGAAGCCCCTTGAACGTTCACCGCATCTTTGAAGAGTTCCGCAAGGGCGGTGTTTTCCAGGGAGCGCAGGCAGGCATGTATATCGCCGTTTTGTCTGCCATCGAAACGGCGCTTTGGGACCTTACCGGCAAGGCGCTGAACATTCCCGTTTACCAGTTGCTGGGTGGCAAGTTTCGCGACAAGGTAAGAGTGTATTGCGACACGGCTCTTTATCAATCTACCAACCCGCAACCAAAGGACTTTGCCGAAGCCGCCAAACGGTCAAAAGATATGGGATTTAATGCCATTAAATTTGACCTGGACCAGGCCAGCGATCCAGGAAAATACGACCGCTACAACTGGACGGCCAGCCCGATGGAACTGCGCCGCATGGTGGACCAGATGACGGCAGCAAGAGAAGCCGTTGGACCCGACGTGGATATTTGTGTGGATATGCATGGCCGTTATGATGCACCCACCGGAGAACGGGTGGCGAAATTGATGGAGCCCCTAAACTTGATGTGGCTGGAAGAACCCATTCCCGCCGAGAACCCCGAAGCCTATAAAAAAATTACCGACTCTACCAGCACGCCCATTTGTGCAGGCGAAAACCATTACCTCGCTTATGGTTTCCGGCGGCTGCTGGAAATTGGCGCCGTGGACATTGTGATGCCCGACCTGCAAAAAGCCGGCGGCCTGGGCGAAGGACAGCGTATCGCCAACCTGGCCAACCTGTATTATGTACCCTTTGCCCCGCACATGGTGGCTTCTTTCCTGGGCGCCATGGCCTGTGCCCATGTCTGTGCCTCTGTGCCCAATTTTATGGTGATGGAGTGGCAGTCGTATTTCCATACCAACCCCATGTTCAAAGAGATCGTGAAATACGAGGGCGAATGGGTGGAGAAAAGCTTTATCACGGTTTCCAACAAGCCGGGCATCGGTGTTGACATGAACGAGGATGGCATGAAAAAACACGCCATTCCCAATGTGCCCTTCTTTGCGTAGCGTCAATTTTCTTCTTAGAACTGAAAAAAGATCATCACATGCCGCCACTATCCATTCCCGGTTAGGCATACACTAAAACAATCCCATGCCATTTCTTATCCTTCTGTTCGCCATCGGTATGCAGGTATTTTTAACGGCAAAAAAGGTCAGTCCTTTTTTATCGCTGTTGATCGTATCCATCCTGACCGGCTTTTTGATGGGTATGGAGCCTGCGGCTGTACTCACCTCCATTGAAAAAGGGGTGAGCAGCACCCTGGGCGGGCTGGCCCTGATTCTTTGCCTGGGCGCCGTACTGGGAAAGATCCTGGAGATCAGCGGCGCAGCGGAACAGATCTCGGTAACACTCATCCGGCGCTTCGGCGAACAGAACATCCAGTGGGCGGTGCTGGCAACTGGCTTTCTTATCGGCATTCCGCTTTATTACAATGCCGGCTTTGTCATCCTCGTTCCCCTGATCTTTACGCTGGCCCGCACCACCGGCCTTCCGCTTTTGTACATTGCCATTCCCATGGCGGCTTCGCTATCGGCCACGCATTGTTTTCTGCCGCCACACCCCGGGCCCGTGGTTCTGGTCAACGCTTTTAATGCAAACACGGGCAAGACGCTTTTGTACGGGTTGATCATGACCATTCCCACGGTGATCGTTGCCGGCCCGCTGTTGGGCCGCTTGCTGCGCCATGTAAAAACCGGGGGCAACAAGGACTTGGTGCTGAACGAGCCGCCAAAATACGATGTACTGCCACCGGTGGTACCCAGCTTCCTGATCGCTTTGCTGCCCGTTCTCCTCATCACGATTTCCGTGATTGCCAACCAGGCCCTCCCGGATGAAAGCATCCTGCGAAAGCTGGCCACTTTTTTCGGTGAGCCTACCATTGCTCTCCTGTTTTCGGTGTTGATGGCAGGATCGTATTTCGGCCTGCAGCGCGGCCACCCCATGACAACAGTGATGGACTGGCTCAACAAGGGCATCTCCGGCATTGCCGTGATCCTGTTCATTATTACCGCTGGTGGCGTGTTGAAGCAAATCCTCATCGACAGCGGCAGCGGGGCGTATATCGCTTCTTTCAGCAGCAAATGGCGCATGCATCCCCTGGTGTTTGCCTGGGTGGTAACGGCCATGCTTAGGGTAACCGTTGGTTCGGCTACAGTAGCCGGCATCACCGCTGCCGGCGTCGTGGCGCCGCTGGTGGCCAGTGGTACCGTTTCGCCGGAACTGATGGTGCTGGCCGTTGGGGCCGGCAGCGTGTTTGGCTCCCATATCAACGATTCGGGGTTTTGGATGTTCAAAGAGTTCTTTGGGTTATCGCTAAAACAAACATTTGCTTCCTGGACAGTGATGGAAACAACCATCTCCATCCTGGGCCTAGTAATGGTGCTCCTGATCAACAGTTTTATTTGAGAAAATTTTCTCTTCATAATGAAAGAGCCTTGCAGAAAAACAGTTTTCAGCAACAAAAAACCTGTCCTTATTTCTCTCACCAATCATTCTGAAAGTCCCAGCACATGAAAGCAATTTTTTCCCTCCTGATTATTTTGCTTAGCCCAGGATTGAAGAACGCTGCTCAGGCGCAAACCATCTCCAAAGAAGAACTGGTCTTTCTTACCGCCGCCTGGAAGGGAGAACGGTTTGCCGATGGCCGGCCCAGGCTGCCGGACGACATCTTGGATAGGGCCAAACGAATCTATATTGATGATGCCTGGACGGTGTTGAAGAACGAAGGCTACCTGAACCAGTTTGAAGGCACCTGGAAAACCGTGAACGACAGCATTATGACCGGCCGTGCCGTTACGGCAATGTACCTGCCCAGCCGGCCCGATGTGGAGAAGTCCATCAAAGAAAGGGGTGCCCAACAGGGACGAACTGGCAACACCAATGCCTGGCCGATTGACATCCTGGTGAAAGGCGACCTTTATGTTGCCGATGCGTTTGGAAAGATCAGCGGCGGCGGCATTATGGGAGCAACGCTGGCCAATTCCATTTACGCCAAATCCGGCAACGGCGTTGTGTTTGACGGTGCGGCCCGCGACCTGCTGGAGATATCGAAGATCAGGGGCTTCAATGCTTTTGTGCGGGATTTTCACCCTTCGTTTACCGAAGAAATGCTGCTCATGGGATTGAACACGCCTATTCGGATTGGACAGGCCATTGTGCTGCCGGGCGACCTGGTAATCGCTCAGCCCGAAGGTGTGTTGTTTGTTCCGGCCCACCTGGCCGAACAGGTGGTGAGCACGGCAGAATTTGTGATTCGCAAAGACCAGTTTGGATTTGAAATGGTGCGTACGGGAAAATATACCACGGGGCAGATCGACAGCCAATGGACCTTTGAGATCAAAACAGCATTTCTGGCCTGGCTGGAAAAGCACCCCGAACTGGGTAGGATGACCCGTTCAGAACTGGACACAATCATGGGCAAACGAACCTGGTAGTCTTTACCGGCATGCAAAGAAAATTGCTGTGCAACGAGCGGTCTAATCACTCAAAGTCATTTCGGTTCCTATTCCAGAACGGCAACTTTCAGAAGTCTTACCACAGGCTGACGGCTGTTTATTCAACTGCATTCCGTGTAAACTCCCCGTTCAGCTTTCGCATAATGCGCAGCGGGTTTTCATCCTGCAGGGCTGCGGGAAGAAGTTCCTGCGGAAAGTCCTGGTAACAAACCGGCCGCAAAAATCGTTTGATGGCTTCGGTACCCACGGAAGTAAAATGGGCGAACGTTGTTGCGGGAAAGGGCCCGCCGTGCATCATGGCATGAGAAACCTCAACGCCGGTAGGCACGCCGTTGCAGATCATCCGTCCCACTTTTTGCACCAACAGGGATACGCAGCTCCGGAACCGTTTGATATCTTCAGGTGTGCCCATGACCGTTCCCGTTAGTTGCCCGTGCAGGGCCTGAAGGGCCGCCTGCAGATCGTTCTCATCCTCACAAACCACCACCAGCGAGGCGGGCCCAAACACCTCGTTTTGCAGGGCTTTGTTTTGGATAAAAGTTGATGCCGTTGTTTGCCCCAGCGAAGCGCTACCCATGAATCGGGCACTGCTATCATTTCCACGCAGTACGGCGGCCACGCCTTCTTCCGACAAAAGTTGCTGCTGCCCTTGGTGATAGGCAGCGCAAATGGTTTCATTCAACATGGTGCCGGCCTGCACGTTTTGCAGGGCCCTGGCAAGCGCCTGCACAAAGGCTTCGGTGGTATCGTCTTTCAACACAAACACCAATCCCGGGTTGGTGCAAAACTGTCCAACGCCAAGGGTGATGGAGGCTGAAAGTTGCGTAACCACCTCCTCCATTGCCTGCGCCAGTTTACCGGGCAGCACCAGCACGGGATTAATGCTGCTCATTTCCGCATACACGGGAATGGGCTTATCCCTTTCGTTGACGGCTGCTTTTAACAGGGCCATGCCGCCCCTGAACGAACCGGTAAAGCCAACGGCTTTGATGAGGGGATGCTTTACCAGTTGCTGTCCAAGTATTGATCCCTCGCCCACAAGGGAAGAAAAAACACCATCGGGCATCCGGCAACTTTCAGCCGCTTTGAGTATAGCAGTTGCCACCAGTTCGTTTGTTCCCAGGTGTGAGCTGTGTGCTTTCACCACAACCGGGCAGCCTGCCGCCAGGGCCGAAGCCGTATCGCCGCCGGCGGTGGAAAATGCCAGGGGGAAATTGCTGGCTGCAAACACGGCAACGGGGCCAACGGGGTGCAGCATGCGGCGCAGGTCGGCACGTGGCAGGGGCATACGGGCCGGCAGGGCTGTGTCAATGATGGCCTCAACAAAAGAGCCTTCCCGCAAAAGTTCTGCAAAGAGGCGCAGTTGCCCGACGGTGCGGCCCCGCTCTCCTGTGATGCGGGCTGGCGGCAGCCCCGACTCCTGGTGGCAGCGTTCGATCAGCGCTTCTCCCAACTGCATGATCTCATCGGCAATGGCCTCTAAAAAAAGGGCCCGTTCTTCATTGGATGTTTGTCGGTACAGGTCAAACGCGGCGGCTGCTTTTGCCACCGCCTGCCCTGTTTCTTCTTCCGTGGCGGCAACAAACTCACCGGGGAGATGCGATTGCAAAATAGTACTGAAGGCCTGCAGCTTTTTTTCGCCTGCGGCCACTTTTTCAAAGCCGATAAAATTATGTCCGGTAAGCATGGGGAAAGGTTTTATGATTTTAGCACTGGTTACAGGTAGCGTGGAAAGCCGTTTTGCAGGTTTTGAAATGTCCAGCACGGAACGTTGTGCAACAGGCAAAAGGATCCGCTACAAAGTATTCAAACCTACACAGAAAAAACTTCCATTAATAGCCTGTGAAGGATATTACACATGGCTACCCTGACACACAGGTTCGGTTTTGTGGTTGTCCAAACGAACGGCAAACCTGCATACCGCTCCGAAACACAAATCCTGAACAATGAACATCGAACATCAAACTTCAATCATCGAACATTGAACACAGAACAAAATCATTTTCGTAGGATGCGGTTTAGAAGGAGTAAGCCTTTCCATCCGGCCAGAAACGGGAATGGCATTAAGTATCAAACGAAATTCCTGTTCTGTTCTGCTCCTGTTTTCTCCGATTGCCCCGCTGCTTTAGCGCGGGGATAGCGCAATTATTCAATTTCTCTCTTGTAGCGGCTTTAGCCGGACCCGTTCGGCTAAAGCCGCTGTTTTGGCGTTGTTGCGTTCTTCTTAACCCGGCCATAAATGGCCGGGCAACAGGAGAGAAAAGTGAGCTTGGGAATATAAAATGCCCAGATCGACCCTATAACAGGTATCTATAAACGAAATCGTAGCCAGGCTGAACTTGCCGAAACCGGGTTACCAGGAAACTCCACCCTGCAACCCTCCGTCCAGTTTAAGACAATACTAATTCAACAAAAAAGTGGGCATGGTCAGGAGGCAAAAGAAGATATAGTACCAAATTATTTTGAATTGGTTTGCACATCAAAAAAGCCAAAGAAAAACGGTGCATTTTCCTTTGGCTTTTTCTATTGAACTCGTTTAGTTAACAGGCAGGGAATACAGTCCGGACCTAACGTACACCTGCCTTTGTTTTTGGCAGGACCAACCTACAAGCTGTCGGCATTAACGCCTGGCCGGGTCCTTTCTTGGCCGGTTTTCCTTTGCCAGGCCTTTGAACACATCATCCTCTCCCTTGTAGTCGAACCAGTCGAAGAGAGCTTTGTTCCGGCTTTCTTTTCCCAGCGACGTTGCATACAGTCCAAACACGCTGCCCACAAAGCCACCCGCCGTTGCAGTGCTCAGGAACTTTCCATCCACCTCCTGCAAAGAGTTCCATTTTTTACCATCGGTGGAATACGCGGTTGCATACACGGACTTCTTTGGTTGGATGCGCAGATAAACATCGCCGTTTGCCGTTGGCAGCGGTACCGATGTCAGCAGTTCCATAGAATCTTTTGTGGATTTGTAAAGCTGCACAACAGGCTTACCGCCTTCCAGGGATTTGCACAGGTAATAAAAATGCGATTCGTTCTGAAAGATCACCATGCCTGCTTTTTCGTTTGCAGCAGCCGGTGTGAATTGCAGCTTCGTCGTAGCCACTGCCTGGTGGTGTTGCTGCCGAAAGCCAACAAACGAAGGGTTATCCCTTCCGCTTACGGTTTGCGGCCGCAACTGCACCGTTAGCCAGCCGTTCTTATCGGTTGTATTGTGCCACCTATCGGTAACCGTTCGTAAAAAGGTGAAACGGAAGTTCAGGCGCTTGCTGTTAAAATCATCCCTGAATACAAAATTTCCACTGAAAGGATTGACAGGTTTCGGGTTAACGTTCGGCAGCGGAAGCGGGTATTGATACTGCACGGCCTCCTCCCCTTTCAGGATCACCGGCCAGCCGTCTTCTGTCCAGGTCACGGGATTTAAAAACGTTTCCCTGCCAATGTTGTAATGATCGCCTTCGTAGGGCCTGCACGCAAGGTACACGGCATACCAGTCGCCGTTCTGCGTTTGCACCAGGTCGGCATGGCCCGCTGTGGTGACCGGATTTTTGCGGGCCCGGTCAAGGTGCCGTTGGGTTAAAATGGGATTCTTTTCCCAGGGAACAAAGGGCCCTTCGGGGGATTTGCTGCGGAAAACAACTTCGGAGTGATTGTAGGCCGTTCCACCTTCGGCGCACATCAGGTAATACCAGTCGTTTATATGGTAGATATGCGGCGCTTCGATCCACACCGGGTGCTTCGATGTATCCACGCCGCCGTTTACCAGCAGCCTTTCTTCGCCCACCACTTTTTTGTTTCGGTAATCAAACTCGTACTGGCGGATGGTGCGGTGACCGTTCCAAAGTGTTTTGTTTCCCGGCGGTTCGCTGTTGTAAACAATGTAGGCTTTGTCGGTGCTTTCGTCAAAAAACAGCGAGGGATCGATGCCGCTTACTTCTTTCAGGTAAACCGGATCGCTCCAGGGGCCTGCGGGATTGGTGGCCGTAATTACAAAATTGCCGCCCCTGTCGATGAGCGTACACACAATGTAAAAGGTTCCTTTGTAATACGAGATGGCAGGGGCAAACAGCCCGCGGGAAACACCGGCACCGATCAGGGGAAGTTGCCCGGGCCTGTCCAGCGCATGACCGATCTGCGTCCAGCTAACCAGGTCCTTGCTGTGAAAGATGGGCAGGCCGGGATAATAGGAAAAAGAAGAGTTGACAATGTAATAATCGTCGCCTGCGCGGCAAATGCTAGGATCAGGATAAAAACCTGCCAGGATCGGGTTGGTGTACATCCCCGCCTGCTGCGCTCCGGAGCGAATAAAACCAAAAAGAAAAAAAGCGAATACTAAAATTCTGTTCATCATCATTATCATCGTTATTGAATTACCAAATTTGCCTGTAGCGTCGTTTTGTTTTTAAACGCAGCGGCATGGGGTTGCCCGCCACCAACGGTGATGGTTACCGGCCCGGTAAACGGAATCGTTTTGCCGTTCTCGCCTACGAGGGCCAGGTCATCCTTTGTAAGGGTAAAAAGTACCTGCTTTGTCTCGCCGGCTTTCAGAGCAATGCGCTGAAAGCCTTTAAGTGAACGGATGGGAAAGGGCCCGTTGCCCCCTTTGCCGGAAACATACAACTGTACCACTTCTTCGCCATCCATCCGGCCGGCATTGGTTACACTTACCCGTACCGTTACCTGGCGGCCCCTCTTCACAGCGGAAGGCACAGCCAAATTGCTGTACCGATAGGTTGTATAACTGAGGCCATGACCAAAGTGGTAAAGCGGCTCGCCGCTGAAATAACGGTAAGTGCGGCCCTGCATGTTGTAATCCGAAAAATCGGGCAGGTCGCTGTCGCTCCTGTAAAAGGTCAAGGGCAGGCGGCCGGATGGATTGTAATCGCCAAACAGTACATCGGCAATGGCCGTACCGGCATCCTGCCCGCCATACCAGGCGTTTACAATGGCGGGTATGTTTTCCGACTCCCAGGGTGTAGCAATGGCGCTGCCGGTCATCATCACAAAGACTACCGGCTTGCCTGTGCTTTTAAGTGTTTTCATCAAATTGGTTTGCACCGCCGGCAGCAGGATGGAGGTACGGTCGCCGCCGTTAAAACCAGGATAATCCACTTTCATTTCCTCGCCTTCGAGCTGCGGCGAAATACCGCCCACATACACGATGGCATCGGCGTCTTTCAGGCGACTGGCCAGGGCCGCAAAATCACTTTTCACCAAACTGCCGGCACGCAGGCGCACCGATGCCTTGCCATCGCCCTGGAAATATTCCAGCACCAGGCGATAGGTTTTGCCGGCCACTGTTTGCAGGCGGTGGGTGCGGGCACCCCAGCGGTTGCGCAGCCAGGCATTTACTACTTCTTTTCCATCCACCAAAAAGCGGTAGCCGTCATCGGCCTCCAGTTCAAAAGTGATGCTCCCGGTAGTGGCGGCTGTAAAATCGGTTGTGTAGCGAACCGAAAAATCATAGGCCTTCAGCGTATCCACCACGATCTGCCCTTCCTGCCAGTTATGATCAATGGCCGTTTCGGTACGCCGGGCGATGGGTTCACCTTTCAGTTCGCGGTTGTTGAAATATTCTGCTCCAAAGCCGGGTTGTCCCTGCCAGGAAAGCTGCCCGCTAATATCGTTGTATTGCAGCAGAGTATCGTTGGTAAAGTTGACAGCCTTTTCATACACTACCTGGGCACCGGGCAGTTTGGTTTGAATGCCCTGCAATGCCGTAACAATGTTGGAAGGAATGCCGTTATAGTTGCCCAGTACGGCAATGGCGTTGTCGGCATTGGGTCCGAGCACCGCAATTTTTTTGATGCTTTTTTTCAACGGCAGGGTATTGCCTTCGTTTTTCAGCAGCACAACCGACTGCCGGGCCATTTTCAAGGCGTGTGCCTTGTGTTCGGCCGCTTCCAGCACCGAAGTCGGCGTTTGCGCAAACGGCACCATCGAAGGCGGATCGAACATACCTAAACGGAAGCGGATCATAAAAAGCCGCTTTACCGAAACATCGATCTGGCTTTCGGTGATCTTTCCCTGCTGCACGGCCTGTACCAGCGATTTATAGGCATCGGTTCCGCAGTCGATGTCGGTTCCGTGCAGCACGGCGTCGGCAGAAGCACTGGCGGCATCGGGATGTGTTTTATGGTTTTTGAAAAAATCGTCTATTGCCCAGCAGTCGGAAGTAACATAGCCGGTAAATTTCCACTGGTTGCGCAGGATGTCCACCATCAGTTGGTCGCTGCCGCAGCAGGGTTGCCCCTTGAATGCATTGTAGGCGCACATCACCCCCGCTACGTTTGTACCCGTAACCAACTGCTGAAAAGCCGGCAGGTAGGTATTCCACAGGTCATGGTTGTTTGGTGCCACGTTAAACACATGGCGTAGCGGTTCGGGCCCGCTGTGTACGGCGTAATGTTTGGCGCAGGCAGCAGCCAGCAGGTATTTAGGATGATCGCCCTGCAGGCCTCTTACAAATGCGCTACCCAGCATGCCCGTTAGGTAAGGATCCTCGCCATAGGTTTCCTGTCCCCGGCCCCAGCGGGGGTCGCGAAAGATGTTGATGTTGGGCGTCCAGTAGGTAAGGCCTACATAACGTTGCCCAGCGCGGCCGTCCTGGATGGCTTTGTTGTAAACCGCCCTCCCTTCCAGTGCAGAATAAGCGGCCATTTGTTTCAGCGAAACCGTATCAAAGGTGGCCGCCATAGCAATGGCCTGCGGGAAAACGGTTACCCTGTACGGTGTGCGGGCTACGCCGTGCAACACTTCGTTCCACCAGTCGTATGCGGGTATGCCTAACCGTGGGATAGCCGGTGCGGCGTTCAGCATTTGCGCCACTTTTTCTTCCAGCGACAGGCGGGACACCAGGTCATCCACCCGCTGCTCAAATGAAAGTGCCGTGTTCTGAAACGGATAGGTTGTTTGGCCTTGACTTTTTATAGCAGGTAAAACCAAAACTGCAAACAGCACAAGGGCCAGAACCGGCCTTCCTCTATTTATTTGGATCATAAAAATTTTTATTTCTGTAAACATTTAACCTGCAACGAATCTGCGGTACGCCCAAGGCATACGCCATTGAAAGCGCACCGGGTTTCACCCCTCCTGCGTCCATTGTACGCCTTCAATATAAGGAACAAAAACAAACCGGCTTGCGGGATGCGATGAAATCATCTTTCCTTCAACCACCGCAGCCTGTTGTTCCGGCTTCGCTTATTGTTTTATTTCCATTTTTTTACCGCTTTTTGCGGCTGCATAAATGGCATCCATGATCCTGAGGTCACGCAAGCCTTCTTCACCATCCACCGGTACAAGGGCTTTTTTCCCGTCAAGGATAATGGCCGCCATTTCATCCATCTGAACCGTTTGATGGGTGGCATGCGGCTGGGTTAATTCGCCCTGGTGGGTGCGGCCTTTTATGGGACCGTAACCGGTAGCCGGGTGCAATTCTGCAAAACCTTTTTCGCCATTGAGGTAAAACCGGTCGAGGTAGCTCATGCTGTAGGTTGACAAACAGGAAGCCACCGCGCCGCCCGGAAAACCCAGCTGGAACTGAATGGTCTCGTCCACGCCTTCCTTGAATTTTTGCAGATCGGTTTTGGTTTCCTGTGCCGTTACCCAAACCGGTTCTTCGCCTACCATGTACCGGGCACCATTCACCGCGTAAATGCCAATGTCCATCAGGGCGCCGCCGCCCGCCAGGGCTTTGTTCAACCGCCATTGGTTTGGGTCGCCAATGCGAAAGCCGGCCAGTCCTTGGAAGAATTTGATCTTTCCCAATTCCCCGGCGTTGCGCATGCGGATAATCTCAAGTGTTTTGGGTTCAAAATGCAACCGGTACCCCACCAACAGGTGCACACCCGCCTTTTTACAGGCCGCGATCATCTCCTCTGCTTCACGGGCATTGAGCGCCATGGGCTTTTCACAGATCACATGCTTGCCCGCCCTGGCCACCCGGATCGCCTGGTCTTTATGCAGCGAGTTGGGAGTGATGATGTACACCGCATCAATATCGGGGTTGTTTTTAATGTTGTCGAAGTTCTGGTAGTTGTAACAGTTCTTTTCCGGTATGTTGTATTTCTATTGCCAGTCGGTTATCTTGGACGGCGTGCCGCTGATAACGCCAACCAGCTTTGCCCGCTTACAATCCCGCAAAGCTTCGGCCACCCGGGTGCCATAACTTCCCAATCCCATAATGGCCACACGCAATACAGGGCCCTGGGAAGAAAGGCTTTTTTTACGACCGGGTGCCCTTCCGGTAAGAACAGGCAACGCAATCAGGGGAACGACCAGTTTTTCCAAAAAGTCGCGGCGTGTATTCATACATCAATTGTTTAGCGATTGAAAATATTTTAAAATAATGGAGAAAACAGAAACAGCCTGTCGCCAGCTTTGAATAACCCTTCCAACTTTGGTGCAGGGCCAACAAACAGGGTTAGGGAAAACGCCATCAGCTAACCGGTGCAATGGTCACCTCCGGGCTTGCTGCTTTTTCGGTTTCGATGTCTTCCTTCGGCAGACGGTTGTGCCACCAGCTTGAAAGAAGCGAACCGGTTACATTCATCGTGGGACCGAAAATAGCAGCAGCTAAACCGGTAGTGGCCAGCTTGCCCATGGTGAGGGCAAGGCCCGATGCCAGCCCAGCGTTTTGCATGCCCACTTCCAGCGCCACCGTTCTGCAATCCTTTTCCGGGAACTTCAGCAGGCGTGCCGACCAGTACCCCAGGAAATAGCCCGCCAGGTTGTGGAGCAGCACCGCCACAATCAGCAGGGCACCTACCTGTAGCAGGTTATCCCTTCCTGCCGCTGTGATCACAATAATGATCAGCGTAATGCCGGCCATCGACAGGATAGGCATGGCCTTGTCCAGCCAACCAAACCTGCCCCGTACCAGAGAATTGAACAGCAAACCCGCAGCAATAGGAAGAATGACAATCTTGGTGATATCCCACATCATAGCCAGAAAGCTGATCTCTACAAGGCTTCCTCCCAAAATACGCATAAGCAAGGGCGTTAGGAAGGGCGCCAGCAGGGTGCAAACAGTGGTAATGGAAACGGAAAGTGCCAGGTTAGCCCTAGCCAGGTAAGACATGACGTTGGAGGCCAGCCCACTGGGCGAACAACCCACCAGGATCACCCCGGCCGCTATCTCCGGCGGGAACGAAAACATATTGACCAGTGCAAAGCCAACGAAGGGCATAATGGTAAACTGGCAGGCAATGCCTACAATGATTCCTCTGGGCATGCGCACAACGTTGGCAAAGTCTTTCATGCTTAACTCGGTGCCCATACCAAACATGATGATCTGCAACAGGGGAACAATGAGGGCTGAAAATTTAAAATCTCCGGCGGATTTGAAATAATCGGGATAGTACATGGCCAGGCTTACCGCCCCCAGAATCACCAGGGTGTAAGAAAGTCCGCGGAGCACTTTATTGCCGCGGAAAGCAATGGCTACACTAACAAAGAACAACATCAGCAGCCAGCCAGCGTAAGGAGCAAGGCTGCTAAATGATATGGCGATGTAGGCAAGCAGAAAGCCCACGGCCAAAAAATAAAAGAGCGTATAAACCGAATGTTTTGCTGTTGGCATAAACTGAAAGATTTTTTTATGTAGAAAGAAAACAGCGGTCTTTTGTCTTTATGCGCCGCTTTGTTTTTTACCCTGCCGGCACATCAGCTAAATACCCTGTCGTGCGAACGTCTTTCATTCCATTGCGGCGTTGGTGCGAAATAGGATTTATCCGTTGCGTGCAGGTGGGCTTTCACCACGTCATCGTTCAATTCAATGCCCAGTCCTGGTGCTGTCAGCGGAAGGTTTGCATAGCCTTTGGTGATCAGTTTTCTACCATCGGTTGTTTTTACCAGGTCTTCCCACCAGGGCAGGTCAACGGAGTGGTGTTCGAGGGCCAGGAAGTTTTGCGTGGCTGCGGCGCAATGCACATTGGCCATAAAGGAAACCGGCGTTCCGGCCTGGTGCATAGCCATGGCAATGCCGTATTCTTCGGCGTAATCGCCAATACGTTTTGTTTCCAGCAAGCCGCCGGAAGAGGCCAGGTCGGGGTGTACAATGTCCACGGCCCGGATGTCGATCAGGGGCTTGAAATTTTTGAGCAGATAAATATCCTCGCCCGTGAGAGTGGGTGTTTCCAGTGCAGCGGTCATTGTTTTCCATTGGTCGGTGTATTCCCAGGAAACAATGTCTTCGAGCCAGGCCAGCCGGTATTTTTCCAAGGCCCTGCCCAGGCGGATGCCGTTGTTGTAATCAAAATGCCCATAGTGGTCTGTAGATATTGGAATCTCATATCCTACCATACTGCGAACATTCTCAACAACCTGTTGCAGCACATCCAATCCTTTGTCTGTTATCTGTATTTGCGTAAACGGGTGCAGGGTATTTGCATAGCTCATATAGTTATCCTGGTCGCCCCATTGCGCCAGAAAGCCTCTTTCGTTTTCCCACACCTTGCCGTTCACCACGGTGCCGGGTTTTCCTCTTAATTCACCAATGGAAACGTCCATCTTGAGCCAGGTGTAACCCTGCTCGTTGATGCGTTTGTTGATCAGCCCTTTTTGCTCTTCGGGCGACCGGGCTTCGGGTGTATCGGCATACAGCCGGATGCTATCACGGTAACGGCCACCCAATAATTGCCAGGCAGGCACATTGTATGCTTTTCCAACAATATCCCACAGGGCCATTTCCACGGCACAAACGCCGCCGGCCTGACGGGCAGGACCGCCAAACTGCCGGATCGATTTAAAGATCTGCTCCACGTTGCAGGGATTCTTTCCCAGGATGCGGCTTTTCAGGAAAAGGGCATAACGTTCATCGGCGCCATCCCGTACTTCACCCAGGCCATAGATGCCTTGGTTGGTATCGATGCGAATAATGGCCGTTCGTCCCAGCACCGTGGTAACGGCATAGCGCATGTCGGTTATTTTCAGGTCGGAAGGGGCAGAAAAGCGCCGCACTTTCTGTGTGCTTTGTGCAATCACTTCTTCGATGGGCGAAAGGAGCACCGAGCTGCCAAGGGCAAGGCCGCCCAGCGCTGATTTTTTTAAAAACGAACGACGCGGATTTTCCGGCGTTTCCTCGGGTGAAGTTGGCTGGTCAGTATGTGCGTTTGCCGGCATGGCATCATCAATCATTTCCGGGTCTTTCAGCCCCAGCTTTTGCAGAATTTTTTGGGAGGGAGTCATGGTTGTGTGGTATAAATGGATTAGAAAATAGTTGTTTTGAACAGAGCGGCCGGCTACCAGGTACGGGCTTTCATAAACTGGTCCAATTCGGCGCGGGACATGGGAAGTTTGCCCGGGTTTTCATCCAGCCATTTGAGGAAATCTTTTTTTATTTCATCAGTCCATTGTGTATCGATCTGACCCGGCGTATATTTTCCTTCCCGCAGGCGCTGGTGGCCGAAAAGGTCACGGAGTCCAATGAATTCTGCATTCAGCACCACTTCTTCCAAGAGGTGTGCAGGAACGAAAACAATACCGCCTTTTTTTGCCAGGGCCACATCGCCGGGCAATACCGTTGCCCTGCCAATTCGGATGGGAACATTGATGCCACCCAGCATCATTTGTTGTATGTAGGAAGGATCATAGCCTTTGATCCAGGCGTTGAAACCTTTGATCTCGCTAAGGCCTTCCACGTCGCGTACCGAACCGTAAAAGATGACACCCCTTTTGGACTTGGCATAGATCGCATTGCCAAGGTTATCGCCGATCAGCGTGCCGTCCACAACCTTTCCATAGCTGTCGGCAACATAAATGTCGCCGTCCTTCAATACATCGATGGGCCAGGAGTTGGTGGCGCCTATTCTTGCCTCGGTCTTGCCTTTGTCTTTGATGATCTTGTCATAGTCGGGGCGCAGTGGAAGGTATTGTGCCGTTACCACCCGGCCTACCATAGCGGAATCGGGATGCAGGACCATCCAGTCGCCTTCAAACTGGTTTTGGTAGCCTTTGTTGCGCAGTACACCCCAGGCTTCTTCCAGGCGGATCTTTTTAAGACGCTCCATCAGGTTATCGGCAACCTTTGGCCTGCCGTCGGCTGAGCGTTCGCCCTTCCAATCGGGTGTCAGGGTTTTGACCTGTTCACTGGTTAAGGTTACATTTTGCGCTGGAGCATAAAGGCTGCAATACAAAAAAAGCAGAAACGTGCAGGTTCTTTTTTGGATCATATAGCGTAGCATTTTATAGTGAAACGTTTTCTTTCGTGTTGCGAATTTTTTGTTGCGATCCACGCATACCGCCACTGTTTCTACCACCAATGGGTAGGCTGCCATGCCCTGCCCATCAACAGGTTTACGCCTCCTTGTTTTTTCAAATGCCGCTTGTAGTGTTATAAGATCTTGTTGTGCCGATTCTTTACCAAAGCTGCGCAAGATCCTGTCGCATCTACCCGCTTCTTCACGCCATCTACTTATATATACTTCCTAATATGATAAAAATTAATCGTCCGACACGGAACCTTCACTCTGGGTATTGAAGATGTTTTCTGCAGGCCTTTCCATGTCAACAACTTTATTCTGAAAACATCGCTTGCTTCGATGCCGGCCTGATAAAGAAAGAAAAATTATTGTACCGGAATGTACAAAAATCAACGCCGTTATATATTGGAAGTTTTTCATTCATACAGGAAATACTTTGGTACTCTATTCCCGGACTGTGAGAGGTTACTTATTGTCTTATCATTTATTTCTTCATCAAACTACTTGCTATCATGAAAGAAAATGCAAAGCCAGGCCTTTTCACCGGCTTCACGCTGCTTCTCTCCTTTTTATGCCTTTCGTTTTTTGCCGCCGCGCAGGCACAACCGGTTTCCGGAACCGTTTCCGATGAAACTGGAAAAAAATTATCCGGCGTTTCGGTTACGGTAAAAGGAACCGCCACCGGCACGGCCACCGATGCCTCCGGGCAATTCCAGATTAATGCAGCTCCCAATGCAGTGCTGGTATTCAGCTATGTTGGCTACAATAGCATGGAAGTGCCGGTTGAAGGCCGCCGGCAAATTGCCGTCTCCCTTGTTTCTTCTGTACAGGATATGGGAACCGTGGTAGTAACGGCGCTGGGTATCACCAAACAGTCGCGGGGATTGGGCTATTCTGCCACCAGTGTAAAACCGGAGGAACTAACGGTGAACCGCACACCGAATGTGATGAATGCCCTGCAGGGAAAAATTGCAGGTGTCAACATCTCCTCATTAGGTACAGGACCGGGGGGCACTTCCAAGATCCGCATTCGCGGCCAGTCGTCCATTTCAGGACAGAACAACCCACTGATCGTTATCAATGGTGTGCCCATTGACAACAGCAATTTCAGCGAGAACACCATTAACACAAGAGGTGGGGGCGTGTATGCAGATGGCGGTGACGGCTTGTCAAGCATCAACCCGGATGATATTGAAAGCATGACCGTTTTGAAAGGTGCTCCGGCATCAGCACTTTATGGTTCCCGCGCCAAGGATGGTGTAATCATGATCACCACCAAAACAAAAGGCCGCGGCAATGGTCTTGGCATCAGTTACAACGTCAACTACAACAACGAAACTCCAT
Organism: Flavisolibacter longurius; assembly: GCA_014163555.1. Classification (GTDB taxonomy): domain Bacteria; phylum Bacteroidota; class Bacteroidia; order Chitinophagales; family Chitinophagaceae; genus Flavisolibacter. Next base: position 344,798 of record JACJGO010000003.1, on the reverse strand, counting down.
TGGATTTTACTGACTACCAAAAAGAATTTGGCCAGGGCGAAAATGGCGTACGGCCTACGTCACCCAATCCTACCTCCGGCCAATGGTCGTTTGGCGAACGGATCCAACCGGGCATGACGCATATCCTGTTTAACAACCTGCAGGTGCCTTACGTGGCGCAACCCAGCCGCATCAAGGAATTTTATCGCCACGGGCAAAACCTTTCCAACACAATATCGCTGTCCACCAATGCAGAAAAAGGCGGCATTCATCTTTCACTGAACAATACGGAAAACAAAGGCATTGTTCCCAACAATTCTTTTAACCGAAAATCCCTGAACATGGGCTTCAGCTACAACCTGTCGCAGAAGCTGAGTTTTGGTGGTAGTGTCAATTACTCCCACGAAAAAAACAGGAACCCGCCCAACATCGCCAACCAGGACAACTCTATTCCCACCACACTGATGGCAATGTCAACCACTATGCCGCTTAGTGTACTGAAAGAAAACATGTACAATGCGCAGGGCAATGAATACGTCTATTCCCGTTTTATGAACCGCACCAATCCTTATTGGGTATTGGCCGAGCAGTTTCACAACATCACCCGCGACAGGGTGTTTGGTAATATTTATGCCAAGTACAATATTCTGCCCTGGTTGTTTGTTCAGGGTCGGTTTGGACAGGATTACTGGTCAAGGGATGAAGACTTCAATAATTTCCCTACTGGACATGCCTCACGGTCACCAGCACCCGCAGGTTTTGTAAACGGCATTTACACGCAGGAGTCACGGCGCTTTCGTGAAAGCAATCTTGACTTCCTGGTCTCGGCAACAAAAGAGTTTGGTGATTTTGGTGTGGCGCTTACCGGCGGTGGCAACCAGATGAAACGCCGATCGGACATCAACAATGTGCAGGTAACCGACTTTGTGATCCGCGGCCTTTATACGGTTCAAAACGGAAGGGCAAAAGACCCTGTTTATACATTGCTGGAGCAAGGCGTGAATTCGCTTTACAGCTCAGGCGAAGTTTCGTGGAAGCGAACAATCTATGTAAACGGAACGGTACGCAATGACTGGTTCTCGACGCTTTCACCGCAAAACCGGAGCATCCTGTATCCTTCCATTTCCGGTGCCTATGTTTTTTCAGAAACCTTACGAACCATCCCCTGGCTGACCTTTGGCAAAATAAGATTGGGTTATGCTGAAGTGGGCAGCGATGGCGATGTGGCGCCATATTCCAACCAGTTGTTCTACGCCATCAATGCCAATCTTATCAACAACCCGGCGGGTGTACCCGTTGCGCTGGCCAACAGCGGCACCGTTGTACCCAATGCCAACCTGAAACCCAGCCGCGTAGCCGAAACAGAACTGGGCCTGGAAGTAAGAATGTTCAACAACCGCGTCAACCTTGATGTGGCCGTTTACCGAAAAACCACCAGGGATCAGATCGTACCCGTTCAGATTTCGGATGCTACCGGTTATGTGAGCACCCGCATCAACAGCGGCGAAAGCAAGAACGAAGGCTTTGAGGCCCTGCTTAGTTTAGCGCCGGTACGGACCCGCAATTTCTCCTGGGATTTTACTGCCAATACATCGTACAACAAAACACAGGTATTGAGCATCGTTACCAATAAACCCGGTGAACGCATCACGGTAGGCACACACGTATTTAATGGAGAAGTACGGCTTGTTGTGGGCGAAGAGATGGGACAGATTGCGGGCTTTGGCTATGCCACGGATGTCAAGGGCAACCGGATCTTTCAATCGAACGGCCTACCGCAGCGAACCGCCGATTTTGTGCTGTTTGGCAGCGGCCTTCCCAAATGGACAGGTGGCTTCCTGAATACGTTCAGCTACAAAGGCATTGGCCTCTCCGTATTTATCGATTACAAGTTGGGTAACAAAATGCTTTCGGGCACCAACTTCAACGCCATTCGTCATGGCCTGCACAAGCGAACCCTCGAGGGAAGAGATGGTGGCGTGATCGGCAAAGGCGTTAATGCATCTGGTGGTAACAACACCGTTGTAGCGCCGGTGCAAACCTACTGGGAACACCTGCGGTCGCAGCAGATTGTTGAATCGGTGATTTACAACGGCGGCTACTGGAAACTGCGCCAGATCACACTTGGTTATGATTTCTCCCGCTTCCTTCCCGCCAAATGGCCGGTGAAAGGTGCCAAGCTGGATTTTGTGGCCAACAATGTTCTCATCATTAAAAAATGGGTTGACAACATTGACCCCGAAACCTTTGGGTATGGTTCCGACAACATGGTTGGACTGGAAGCACCCGGCCTGCCCACAACAAGAAGTATTGGCGTGAACCTGAACATTAAATTCTAACTCCACCGATTATGAAAAAAATATTCAACTATAGTTTACTGGTCATACTCATGGCATCTGCCGTTGCCTGCGACAAAGGCTTTGATGAACTGAACCAAAACAAAACCTCTCCTACCGCTGTTGACCCTGCACTGTTGCTTAACACTGCTGTGATCAATGCATCATTCCCCGTTAAGTCGCTGATCTTTGATGTGGGGATTGTGCAGCAGATGGTAACGCCCAATGGCGGTGTGCTGGCGGGAGCCAACTTTAACCAGGATAGCCGGGATGTAACCATGGCACCGCTTTGGGCTGGCTATTACCAGAACGTTATCAAGTACACCAACGATGTCATTGCAATGACGAAAGACGTTCCGGGCAAATCCAACCTGTACAACATGGCCCGCATCTTTCAGGCATACACTTTCATGGTGCTTACGGATGAATATGGCGATATTCCTTACAGTGAAGCCGGTGCAGGCTATTTCACCCAGACCTTTTTCCCGAAATACGATGCGCAGCAGGATATTTATCCCAAATTAATCCAGGAACTGACCGATGCAACGGCTGCCCTGAATCCAACAGGAACAATTGAAACGGCTGATGTGTTTTATGGCGGCAATATCGAGAAATGGAAAAAATTCGGGTATTCCCTCCTTCTGCGGGCAGGTATGCGTCTCAGCAAAGTAGATGCAACAAAAGCCCAGGCCACCGTGCAGGCTGCCTTCAACGGCGGGGTGATTCTTACCAATGCCGACAATGCTTTTATTCCGCATGATGCCAACTACACCCAGCCCATGGGGGTTACACTTAACGGTACGGAGGGAGCCAATTTTTACCTGGCAAAACCCTTTGTGGATCACTTGAAAAATACCTCCGACCCGCGGCTTTCCGCCATCGCTATTCGGTACGTTGGTGCCACTTCAGGACCGGGACAAACACCGGCTGTTGGGTCCACGGATCCGGCCCGGCAGATCGGCATGCCCATTGGAAAGGACAATGGCACCATCGTAGCGGCAGCAACAGCCGATGGCCTGGCAAGCTTTTACGACTACAGCCAGGTTGACCGCCGGCGCATGGCCAAGCCTTCCGCACCGGTATTTTTGGTGACCGCAGCCCAAACCAACCTGCTTCTGGCAGAAGCCCGCTTCCGCAACTGGATCACCACCGGTACGGCTGCCCAATATTATGAGAACGGCATAAGGGCGCACATGGGCCAGATGGCCGCCTATGACGCCGCATCCGCTGTACCCGGCGCAGCCCGGGATGCCTATGTGGCGGCCAACCCGTTGGGAGCCGGAACGGAACTGGAAAAGATTAACATACAGTACTGGATCGCATCCTTCTTAAATGGGCCCGAAGCTTTTGCCAATTTCCGCCGGAGCGGCTTTCCTGCACTATCGCCAAATCCCTACGGACAACCGAGTAATCCTGATGTACCCAATGGTACCTTTATCAGGAGACTTACCTATCCAACCTCTGAGTTGTCGGTCAATAGCGCCAACGTGAATGCAGCCGTTGCACGCCAGGGCGCTGATAAGTTAAGCACAAGGGTTTGGTGGGATAAATAAAAAACGTTCACAAGCAGAATCAATAAAGAAAGACCGTTGTCTATACAACAGGTCTTTCTTTTTACACGATAGCTGCAAGCGGATAAAACAGATTTTATGCAACAGGATAAAAAACTCAAGAGTTACGATTGGTTCGGGAAGAATGATAAAATGGGGTTTGTGCACCGTTCCTGGCTGCGCAACCAGGGCTACCCCGATGATTATTTCAAGGACAGGCCGGTGATCGGCATCTGCAATACCTGGAGCGAACTGACGCCCTGCAACGGGCATTTGCGTGACCTAGCGGAGGTGGTCAAGCGGGGCGTGATAGAAGCTGGCGGCTTTCCACTGGAATTTCCTGTAACGTCGCTGGGCGAAACCATCATGCGGCCCACTACCATGCTGTTTCGCAACCTGGCCGCCATGGACACCGAAGAAACCATCCGGGCCAACCCACTGGACGGTGTGGTACTGCTGACAGGCTGCGATAAAACAACGCCTTCTACGGTGATGGGTGCCTGCAGCGTTGACTTGCCAACCATCGTTGTTCCCGGCGGGGCCATGCTGAACGGAAGGTTCAAAGGCGAATGCCTCGGAAGCGGGTCGTTCAACTGGATGGTAAAAGAAAAAATGCTGGTGGAAAACTATTCGGCCGAAGACATACTGGAAGCGGAGATTGGCGTGGCCCGCAGTGCCGGGCATTGCATGACCATGGGCACAGCTTCTACCATGGCCTGCATGGTGGAAGCCCTGGGACTGACCCTGCCGGGTGCCGCTGCTATTCCGGCCGTTGATGCCCGGAAAAAACTCCTGGCGCAACTATCGGGCAGGCGCATTGTGGAAATGGTAAAAGAAGACCTGAAGCTTTCAAAAATTCTGACCCGGCAGGCATTTGAAAACTCCATTGTTGTGAATGCGGCGATAGGCGGCTCCACCAATTTTATCATTCACCTCCTGGCCATTGCCGGCCGCATTGGCGTGGACTTATCGCTGGAAGATTTTGATGCTATCGGCAGCAGGATTCCGCTGTTGGTCAACCTGAAGCCATCCGGCAAATACCTGATGGAAGATTTTTATTATGCCGGCGGATTGCCTGTTGTGATCAAAGAACTGAAAGACTTCCTGCACAACGATGCCTTGACGGTTAACGGGAAACCGCTTGTTGAAAACAACAGCAAACCGGTTTGTTATAACCAGGATGTAATTGCATCGATAGAAAACCCGCTGCAAGAAAAAGCCGGCATTGCCGTTTTAAAAGGAAATCTCTGCGAGCAAGGTGCTATTATCAAACCATCGGCCGCTACAAAAGCATTGCTCAAGCACCGTGGCCGGGCTGTGGTGTTTGAAACCATGGAAGACTACCATGCAAGAATCGACGACCCGCTTTTGGATATTGACGAAACCTGCGTGATCGTTTTAAAAGGCGTAGGGCCAGTTGGTTATCCCGGCATGCCCGAAGTGGGCAATGTGGACCTGCCCGAAAAGTTGCTGCGCAAAGGCATACGCGACATGATACGAATCTCCGACGGGAGAATGAGTGGCACGGCTGCCGGTACGGTAGTGCTGCATGTATCGCCGGAAAGTGCCGTTGGCGGCACCCTGGCGCTTGTGCAGAATGGCGATATGATTGAGCTGGATGTGGAGCAGCGACGCCTGCACCTGGATATATCCGAAGAAGAATTGCAGAAAAGAAAAGAAGCATGGATAGCCCCTCCGCCCATGGCCGCCAGGGGGTATGTAAAACTGTACATTGATCATGTGCAGCAGGCACACCTGGGTGCTGACATGGATATTTTACGCGGTGGCTCCGGATCCGAGGTGGTACGCAACCTGCATTGATACTTTGAAGTTGCAGAATTGTTATACAAAGAGAATAAGATCGGTTACCGTTCAGACTGACACCCGATATTTTTGTACAGCCTCGCTGTTGCCGAAGAGAGATGATAATACTCTTTTTGCAAGAATATTCTTCAGGCCATGTATCAGCTATGCATAACCGAAAAAAATTTTGGATTTAGCAATGGTCTGCTTGTAATCGACACTTCCCAAACCATGACGATTTTATAGCGGATACGAGACGCGAATAAAACGCATTCTCAAAACGAATGAACCATATTACCGAATACCGTAGGATTATTACCTTTAAAAATTGGAAGCAGCCTGAAGCTCCTTCACCCGTTCAACAGGAAAGGAACCCTGCCGCTAGCCTTGTCACCGGTGCCACTATCCTGGCAAAGCCAACAGAAAATTCAGACGCATGACAGAAAAGAACAGTTTTGACGCTATTATCATCGGGGGCAGTTATGCAGGCCTTTCCGCAGCCATGGCCCTGGGCCGTTCGTTACGCACTGTTTTGGTCATCGACAGCGGATCTCCCTGTAACCGGCAAACACCCCATTCGCATAATTTTCTCACGCAGGATGGAGAAACTCCGGCTGCCATTGCTGCAAAAGCAAAAGAACAGGTGTTGCAATACAAAACTGTCAGCTTTCAAAACGGCACTGCTGTCAGTGGCAAGAAGACCGATAATGGTTTTGCTATTGACGTTGCATCCGGCGAATCGTACAGCGCAAAAAAGCTGGTTTTTGCCACCGGGATAAAAGACCTGCTGCCGCCCCTTAAAGGGTTTTCCGAATGCTGGGGCATCACGGTAATTCATTGCCCGTACTGCCACGGTTATGAATTCCGTGGTCAAAAAACGGGTATTCTTGCCAACGGCGAAAGAGCCTTTCACCTTGCTTCTCTGGTACGCAACCTAACGGATACGGTCACCCTGATCACAGACAAAGCAGAACTGACGGCAGAACAGGTAAGCCGGCTGCAAACAAAAAATGTAAGCATAATAGAAAAGGAGGTTGTTGAACTGGTGCACCAAAACGGCCACCTGAAGCATCTGGTCTTTCAGGATGGTACCACTGAATCCTTTACCGCTGTTTATGCTGCAGTTCTCTTTGAACAGCATTCCGGTATTCCCGTTTCACTGGGTTGCGAGCTGACAGAACAAGGCCATATTAAAGTGGATATGTTTCAAAAAACAAGCATTGCCGGTGTATTTGCCTGCGGCGATAATACCAATCCGATGCGGTCCGTAGCCGCTGCTGTTTCCGCCGGAAATCTCACAGGCGCTATGGTAAACCGGGAACTAACGGACGAAACGTTTTAGCGTTTATCTGATTTGAAGCCGCTGTGAAAAACCATACTCTTCTCAAGTGTTTATTCTATTGAAAAAGATAGTCTACTACGAAACAAACTTGTATTGAGGCGTAACCAGCATCAGCCCAGCTTCATCAATCCACCTTCCAACACTATTTTGCCCCCCTGAATGGCTTTGCGGATGGCTTCCATCAGCTCCTGCCGCATGTCTTCGGTTACCCGTGAAAAACCCAGCAGTTTTGTTACCAGGTTCACCGCCGCTTCCGGTTGCACTGCCACCGCATCTCCCACTACTTTTTCAATGGCCAATTCCAGCTCTTCCGGAGCAATGAATTTTATTTTTTTGGAAGGGGGATGTAATTCGGCCCGTTTGCGCAGGGTTGGTTTTTGCATTTGCGGGGACCACAAAAATTCATCCCGCCGAACGATCTTGCCACCACCTTCCGCAAACTGTGTGGCCAGCAGCAACTGGTTGCGAATGCGGGAACCCATGCGGCTGATGCCGGCTGCTTCCACCATGCGCCGTGCCATCTCGTCAAAGTGTACCGGGCTTTCGATCTGCACCACCTTTTCAATCCAGCCAGCCAGTTTGCCCAACGTGTGCTGGTGAAGCTCCTTGGTGGCAATTTCCGGGTGCAGGATCGCGGCTTCGTATTCGGGAAGGGCTGCATCTTCGCTTCGTGCCGTTTCGCGTACAAAACTTTTTTCGATCACCTCCTCATCACCCGGATCTTCCTGCAGGTAAAAAGCCCCCTTTGCTTTTTCAATGGCCTCAACTACTCTCTTCAGTTCCCGCTCCGGGTTGCGAAACCAGTCGGTACTCCAGATGCGGTGGATGCGCCAGCCTATGCCTTCCAGCACCTGTTGCCGCAGGCGGTCGCGGTCGCGGGCCGACCGGGCCGAATGATAAGCCGCTCCGTCACACTCAATCCCGAGCAGGTAACGGCCCGGGTGTTCGGGGTCCACAATGGCCAGGTCGAGGTAAAATCCTTGCGAACCTACCTGCTGGCGAATGGTATAACCAAGAGCTTCCAGGGCTCTGGTGACACTTTCTTCAAACGGACTTTCAAACGGCTTCCCGGTTTCTGCCGGCAGGTGAAGCTGGCCGGTTTGGGCAAACTGCAAAAAACTTTTCAGCGCCCTGATACCACGGCTTTGCGTACGCGATGTATCGATATCGGCTGCCGTAATGTTGGTAAATACTTCGCAACGCAGCTTGGCACGGGTAATCAGTACATTCAGCCGCCGTTCGCCTCCATCGTTATTCAACGGACCAAAAGACATGCTCGTGTAGCCTTCCTTCGTGCGGCCATAACCGATACTGATGTAGATCACATCCCGTTCATCGCCCTGCACATTTTCCAGGTTCTTGATAAAAAAAGGTTCTTCAGCACTGGCCTTGAAAAAGGCTTCCAGGTCGGGGGTGGCCCGCCGCTTGGCTTCCAGCGCATTCTGGATCGCTTCCCGCTGGGCACTGCTAAATGCCACCACACCCAGACTTAGTCTGGGGTGCTTTCGGGCATGTGTCATCACGGCTTCGGCAACAATCTCAGCTTCCTGGGCATTGGTGCGGGTTTGGCCACGGTCATAAACCGTATCGGCCAGATGATGAAACACCAGTCCCATACTGTGTCGCGAACCGGGACTTGGAAACACCACCAGCTTGTTTTCGTAAAACTCGTGGTTCGAAAGTGTAATGAGTGATTCGTGGCGGCTTCGGTAATGCCAGCGCAGCATTTTCTGCGGAGCCCCTTGCGCATCGCACATACCCAGGATGCTCTGCATATCGGCCGTAACATTTTCTTCGTCTTCCACCGTATCATTGAGCGTATCAAAAAAGCTGGTGGGTGGCAGTTGCTTGGTATCGCCAACCACTACCAGTTGACGCCCCCGTAGCACGGCACCCAAGGCCTCTACCGGTCGCACCTGGCTGGCTTCGTCAAAGATCACCAGGTCAAATTCCATAGCACCCGGTGTAAGAAAATTAGCGATGGAAAGAGGGCTCATCATAAACACCGGCTTGATGGCTTGGATCACATGCCCCGCTTCCTGCATCAGAACACGAATGGGTTTGTGTCTTGCTTTTTTGTTGAACTCCCCTTTTAAGATGCGCACTTGGCCGCCGCCTTCCGGGTTGGGCAATTCTTCCCAGTGGTTTAACGCTGCCAAGGCACGGTTGTAGTGCAGCGAAAGAAGGTCAAGCCTGCGGAACTGCCGGATCACTTCTTCATGGCTCGACCGTTCGAACTGGCGCAGGGCGGGATAGGTTGAATACGCCTTTTGCAAAAGGTAACTGTACCATGTTTTTTGCACGGCATGGAGCAAATGACCGTTTGCGTCAGCCCAGGCAATGGCTGCATCGGAAAGACTTTGCAGGCCTTCCTCTTTTGCCAGCGCTGCCAGGTTGTTCCAGGCAATGGACATCTGCAGATCCGGAAGCTTTTTTTCCCAACCTTCCAGCAACGCGTTTTGTTCGGAAAGCGGCAGGTATTGAAAGGAGCCGCCAAAACGGCCGCCTTCATCCAGAGCCAAGCCTTCGGTTACGGCCTGTACGGCTTTGCCCTGTTCGTTAAGCGCTGCCAGCAGTGATTGGTGGTGTTGACGAGCAATGGAAGGATCTTCGTGCCGTGTCAGATAGAGCAGTAAAGCCACCGGCAGGGATTGCGTGGATAGGCCCTGATGAATAGCGTGCAGGTATTGCGATGCTGCTTTTAAAGTGGCCCAGTCGGTGCCACGTTTCTGGTAACGGCTGCCAAAAAGTTCCTTCATAAAAGCTTCTTCATCTGCCAGCGTTTTTTCCAGCCGCTGCGCCGCCAGGATGTCTTCTGCATACTGCAGACGACTCTCCACATCTTTCGGTAAGGCTTCTTTGCTGACGGCCTTCAGGGCTTTCACAGCTTTCTTGTAGTCGCCAATCAGGAAGCGATACCATTTGCTGCCATGTTCTTTCAGGCTTTGCCGGACCGGGAGAACATCCAGGCTCCAGGCTTCGGGAAGCAGGCGTTCTGCATACGCTCCTTTCAGCGTATCCAGTTGGGCTCCGGCCGTGAGCAATTCTTCAATATCGGCCCGTTGCAACAGCCAGGCACCGTTTTGCAGCGAAAGGCCCTGCAGATCGGGTTTGCCCCCTGCCAATTGCATCCAGGCAGCCAGTTGCAGGATGCCTTCGCGGTTGGAGGGAACAGCCACCGCAAGCGCCCCGGCAGCGAGGGCCGTTTTTTCCTGCAGGTTACTCACACTGCCTTTTGCTTCACCAAGGGCTGCCCGGATGTTTTCGCTTTCTTCCGGGAGCAAAACCGTTAGCCCCGTCCCCCAGAAAGTGAGTTGCGACGGAACGCCAATTTCGGCCAGGCGGGCCTGGATACGCAAGGCCATAGCTTCTGCCGCCTTTTGTTTTTCGGCGCTCCAGCCTTCTATGGAAGGCAATCCAATTTTTGGCAAAACAGTTTGACCGGTTGCCTCATCTAACGCCAATAAATAACCGTAAAGCTGGTGCGCCGTCAACCCGCTTTGCGCAATGGGTGTATTTACAGCGGCGCAATAGGCATTCAGTTCTTCCTTGGCCTTTTCCAGGAGGGCCACTTCTTCCCGCAATTTTTGCAGCGACGGTTTGCCCAGTTCCAGCACCCGTTTTAATTCCTGGTGCAATTCTTTTTTATTGGCTTTGTGGCTGTGCAGCTCCAAGCAGGCTTCCCCTAAGCCAATGTTATCGAGCCTGCGCTTCACCACTTCCAGGGCCGCCATTTTCTCGGCTACAAACAAAACTTTTTTTCCCTGCCCGATAGCATTGGCGATGATGTTGGTGATGGTTTGCGATTTGCCGGTTCCGGGCGGGCCCTGGATTACCATGTTCCGCCCTTCGTGCACGGCCAGCATCGCCAGCAGTTGCGAACTGTCGGCATCCACTACCTGGAAAAGCTGGTGGGCCGGCGTCTCCGTATCGATAAACACATCATCACCAGCCGTAGGTTGCGGATCGGTAAAGCCATCCAGGAAAAGACTTTGCAAAAGGGAATGATCTGCAGGCCTGGCATCTTCCGGCCACACGTCGTTGTTCAGGTCGTGGTAGATCATGAACTTGCCAAAAGAGAAAAATCCCAGCTCAATGCGGTCTTCTTCCACGCTCCACCGCCTCAGCGGCTGAACAGCTTCGGCCACCTCGCGGAAATAATCCGGCAAGGAAAGTTCCTCGGCTGGTGGCAGGTCGGGAAGCTGAATGCCAAATTCCACTTTCAATTTTGCCTGCAGCGACAGGTTATGCCCGATCTCTTCTTCCGAATATTTTACCCGGAACCGCTCCCGGGCACTGGACCGTTCCAGGGTAACCGGCACGAGTACCAGGGGCGCCACCCTTTTTTCATCGCTGCTCTCCGCCTCGTACCAGGCCAGCATGCCTAAGCTGATAAATAACGTATTGACGCCTTGTTCTTCGAGGCTTGTACGAGCGGCGTAATAGGTGTTAAGCAATTTTTGTTGCAGGCTGCTTTCCGATTCGGCCGTTTGCAGGCGGGTATCGGTATAGGCCAGTTGCAGGCTGTCGGGAGAAGGTTCTTCCCAAAGCAGGTTTTGTCCGCCGGCGCCCTTTTCGGGTTGTTCCAGGAAGGACATAGATTTTCCCTGCCGAACCAGCAACTCGAAAATATGGTTGGAACGTTCCTGTACAATCTGAAGCCCTTTGGACCGGGGCTGTTTGTAATGAATCAGTGGGTTGCGAAGACCAAGATCGAGCAACTCTTTGCGGGAGGCCTCAAGCCTGGCGAGAACGGATGCCTGCATGCTGTAAAGTAAAGGTTTGTCTTTTGTTTCATCAAAAACCGGTAGCAGGTTAAATAACGCTGCCAGGGATTAAAATATTTCAGCAATAATTTGAATTGGGTGCACGGAAGTAAGCTCCATTTTTTAGACCCTTTTGCTTAACCATGCACTTGTCGCCAGGAAAAATTATATGGTTGTAAAAAATCTTTTTACGGCGGTAAAACAGACTTTCGCGTCTTCTTTTCTTTCTCGTCTAATGATGAATTTTTCCCCCTTACCCGGCTGACAAAAGATAGGGAATTGCCTGTCACAGGTCATAAATTGACCATTTTGGCCCTTCTACCTTGCACATGTTAAATGTTAGCATATGGCACGACAATTATTCACCAGGCTTTTATTGCCTTTGTTTCTGATGATAGCAGGCAGTGCGTACAGCCAGAGCGAATGGTCGTTGGTAAAAGATAACGGCTGGATCAAGGTGTACGAATCAGATATGGATCAATCTAATTTTAAACGGGTAAAAGTTCAGTGTACCCTGGAAGGTACATTTGAACGACTGATCGAGATCCTCAATAACGTGGAGAACCACAAAACATGGATCTACAAAACAAAAGGGTCGCACATTATCAAGCGCATTAGCCCTACTGAATATTATTATTATACCGAAACCTCCCTGCCCTGGCCGATACAGAACCGGGATGCGGTGGTGCATATCAAATTCTTTAAGGACACGGTGAACCGTACCCTGAAAATTGTAGCGGTGGGTGTACCTGACTTTATCAATAACATTAGCGGCAAGATCCGTGTACCCCGTTCGGCCAATAGCTGGCATGTAACGATGTCGGGACCCAATAAGCTCGATGTGAGTTATGTGTTTGAAGCCGATCCTGGCGGCAGCCTTCCGGCGGTACTGGTGAATGCATTGGTAGACAAAGGACCGTATGAAAGTTTTAAAAAACTGGCCGAACAACTAAAACGATAAGCTGGCGTTGCACCATAATGCAACACGTAAAAAACCTCTTTATGACAACATAAGGAGGTTTTTTTATGCTGTTTCCATTCTCTTGCTTCAAAGCTCTTGCGTGAAAAAATTGAATGCGTAGGCAAGAAGTCAGAGTGAAGAACAATGACAGTCTCCTCTTGAGCCATTCAGATGATTTGTAATAAGAGCATGATCCTGTAAATCCTATTCATCTATAAGACTGTTTCAAAAAGAATAACTTCTCCTGATTCATTTCCTTGTTTTCAATACCTGACACCATAAACATTTCATTCTGCTGTGCTCTGCATGTGTTATTCAGCAGATAGCGCTGGGACATTGCAGAAGGATTTACATAGCGGCACTTCCTGTTTCTGCTTTGCTTTTACTATGTATATACGCACTGATAAAGAGACATTTCTGTCTTTTGATTGACATGACTTTTCTCATACGGAGCCCAACTATAATCAGTTGGGCAGAGCATCTTTCTCATAGAAATCGGGTCCTGGCGCATCTACTTTCGTCCTGTTATCGAACAATAACAGCCAAACAATAAAACTCATCATCATGAAAAAGAATTTCTTCCAACAAACCATCCGCATCTTCTTTATAGCGGCAACTGCACTTTTGGTAACTGGCCAACTGAATGCACAAAGCACTAAAAAATCCTTTTCGTACGATATTACCTTATTGGGCAACTCCAACATTCACAAATGGACAATGAAATCCAGCGGCAGCAACCTGGAGGCCAGCTTAAACCTCGACCCCAGCACAAAGCAACTGGAGGGAATTCAGCCACTGACGTTCAACATGCCTGTTAAGTCTTTGAAAAGCGATGAAAACCTGCTGAACTCAAGAGCTTACGATGCCCTGAAAGCAGACAAGTTTCCCAACATTGTTTTCAAACTGTTAAGCGCAACCCCCAACGGCTCTCAGATGACCATGCGCGGACAGCTTACCATTTCCGGAAACACCCGTGACATTACACTGGTAGCCAACAGCCAAAAAACAGCCGATGGCAGCTACATCCTGAGCGGAACCAAGAACATCAAGTTTTCTGAATTCGGCCTGAGTGCTCCCAAGTATATGATGGGTGTCATGAAGGTTTACGATGACCTTACGATCAACTACAACGTACGCTTTTAATCACTTTTAAATCAATACCAATTTTCTAACACTGTTCCGTTCACAACGATCAATTCTAACCTGAAAAAAATTAATATCATGAAAAAGAGTATTCTTCCCATCGCACTCCTGATAGCCGCCGCTGTGCCGTTCGTTTCCCAGGCACAGGACAATAATAAAGAAGTTTATCTGAGACCTTCCAACTGGAATCCATATGATAAAAGAGGTGTCAACACATTTGAAACTTCGAAAGCTGCCGACACCATTCCTTTCGATGGTTTGCGCATCCGCTTCGGTGCCGGTTTCACTATGCAATACCAGAACATCGAGCATAAAAACACTGCTATCAACAATACTGGAACTGGGTCTAACAGATTATACGCAGTAGCTCCTGGTTTTATGACCTCGCAGGCCAACCTTTTCACCGATGTGCAACTGGCCGACGGTGTACGCATGAACGTTACGACGTACCTGTCTTCCCGTCACCACAACGAGGCCTGGGTAAAAGGTGGTTACATTCAAATTGACAAAACCCCATTCCTGAAAAGCAGACTGCTTGACAAGATCTTTGAAGTAGCTACGGTAAAAGTAGGTCACATGGAGATCAACTACGGCGATGCACACTTCCGTCGTCCGGATGGTGGCCATACCCTGCCGAGTCCTTTCATGGAAGGCAATATTGCTGACGCTTTTGCTACTGAAATTGGTGGTGAAGTGTATGTACAAAAAAATGGCCTGTTTGGTATGCTGGGTGTATCAAGCGGTATGATCAAAGGCCATGTTGACTCTGTAAGCGAAGCCAAGGTTGGCACCTTCGTAACCGATGCCAATACAAAAAGAAGTCCATCTATTTACCTGAAAGGTGGTATTGATAAAAACCTGGCTGAAAAATTAAGAGTACGCCTGTCTGGTAGCTTGTACACCAATAGCAGCAATGCCGGTAGTGGTCTGACGCTTTATTCCGGTGACCGCACTGGTTCTAACTACCAGAACATCATGGAAACATACTATGCAGCCGATGGTACCGTTAAAGCCGGAACTTCCATGTATTCTTCCGGTCGTTTTAATCCTGGTTTCAGCAAAAAAATCACAGCTGTGATGTTGAACAGTTTGATCAAAGTCGGTGGCCTGGAATTCTTCGGTACATATGAAACTGCAAAAGGTCGCAGTAAGTCCGAACTAAATGACAGGAACATGACCCAAGTGGCTGGTGAAGTGATCTACCGCTTCGGTAAAAATGAAAACTTCTACCTCGGTGGTCGTTACAACACAGTAAAAGCCGACATGTTGAAAACTGCAGTGAATGCTTCAACAGTAGCTGCTTACAGAGATTGGAACACTTTTGAAGAGGTGAACATTGACAGAACTGCTTTTGCAGCCGGTTGGTTCCTGACAAGGAACGTGTTGCTGAAAGCTGAAATCGTTAATCAGAAATACAAAGGATTTGAAAACCTGCGGAATGCTGCTGGTGTAGCTAACACCGACTTCCGTTCTGGAGGTAAGTTCAACGGATACGTGATCGAAGCAGTTGTAGGCTTCTAATGTATAAGAGTGAGTGAAAGAAAAAAGACGGGCCTTGTGCCCGTTTTTTTATTGTTTGTATTTGCCATCACTGCGTTGGTCAATAAGATTTTAACCGATCTATCTTTCTTCAAAATCAAACGGCTTCTATTTGGCGTTCGCCTTAAGTTCTACTACCTCGCCAATCCAAAGCTGTACAGGTCCAATCAGTCCCGATTCCAGGAGTGGATCGTTTGCCGTATAATGTTTCCAGGTAGCGAATCCAATGCGGCCATTGTTGGGTTTTGGTTCTCCCTTTACAAACCATTCGGGCAATTGAAGAATGGAGTTGCCAATCACCGATTGAAAACCGGAACCGGCCAGGTGCTCGAAACCGTTGCCGCCCGCCGTGGTAAACGCATCCGGATTGGGAAGGCTTTCATCGCCGATTAGCCGGTTGGGCCAAAGATTGGTGACATGAACTTCCAGGTCGTTCACGCCTTTTTTGACAGCATTTGAAATGTCAATTCGGTAAGGTCGCTTCCACAGTAAACCCATATTTTTCCCATTGACAAAAACTTCTGCAATCACTTCCACCCTTCCCAGGTCGAGCAGTAAAAGTTGGTTTCCGCTTTTATATTCCCTTGCTACAGAAAATCGATTCCTGTATGTAGCTGTTCCGGAAAAATGGCTTACCCCTTTTTGTGCATGGCGATGCAGGGAGATAAGCCGGGGCAGTTGAATGGTTGCCGGCGCACCGGAGCCAGGTGGAAAATACACCCGCCAGCCTTTGGCAATTATTTGCAATTGACCGGCACCTTTTACAAAAAACGGTTGTCTGCCGCCGTTAGACAGGTGCAGGTTGTAGGCTCCTTTTTGCCAGAGCAATAAAGCGGGCTTTTTCCGTTGCATAACAAGCTCGTAAAAAGGTGCTTGTCCTGCTTGAATCGACTGTCCTGCGGCTGCCAGTTCCCGGATTTTATTTTCGTTCAATACATGAGGATACAAAATAGGCTGGGTCATATCCCCATTGTATGGAGAAGCCTCTTCCTGTGATTGGGCATCTCCGAGCGAAGGATGAATAATAAGGCCTGCCCTTTCGCCCCTTTTCAACAAGGCACCATTGACATAAACTGACGGCACGCCATTTTCGTAAACCAGTGCTACATGACTCCAACCGGAAAGAGGCATTTCTGCTGCCAGTGCCAGCACGGGGTATTCTGCACTTTCCCAAACCGCCACACCATTACGGCCGATGGCGAGGCCGCAGGTAGCATGTCCTTCGCCATAAAGAGCTCTTCCAGCCGATGGGTAGATAGCGTAATAATTGGTATACGGATGTTTTACATTTCCCATATGAATGCTGTGCCGTAGCATGCAGGCCATTTCCGGTTTTGCCCAAAGGGTGATGGTAAAATTGCCGTGAACATCCCTGAATGTTTTCGGAGAAAGGTTTTCAAAATGTTTTGTATTCAACAATATGGTTTCCCCGCTCGAAAGTCCAAGGAAGTTTGGACCGGAAATGGTTTTCCGGAAAACCACAAAAACGGCCCCGTAGGATTCAAGTTGCAGCGGCACCTTTGTCGCTGTTTCCTCCTGCGCAAAAAAGGGTTGCGGCAAAATGCAGCCTGTTGTGGCATCCCAAACTTCCGGTTGTTTCCCTCTCACACGAAACGTGCAAACGACATCTTCAAAGGACCGTCGCTGGTTGCAAACAAAATAAATATCTGTATTACCAAATTGCCGGTGTGTAAAAAGAATGGGTGCATCTCCGGAACGGGATGTATAGGTAAAATCTCGGCCCTTGGCCAGGGAGGGCAAGAGGAAAGACAGGGAAAGGGAGGAGATGACTCTTCCCTCTCCTACCACAAGTTGACCGTTGTCCTTTTCGGGGAGAGGCCCCCAAAGCTCATCAGCTATTTTATGAAACTCTTCTTTATCTGCAGCCGGAAGCAATCCCAGTGGGCCTACTGGTTTTTCACCGGCCAGCACCATGCCATCGTTTACTAATGACCTTAATTTCTTCAGCAGTGGCAAGCTGAGTCGTTTGAAATCCTGGAGCACCAGCAGGCGGTATTGCATGCCACCGGAAAGATGGATCCGGCCGTCTTTTAAACTTGTTTTCTGAAGTAGGGTTTCTGCATTGATCAGGTCATAATCATAACCGGCTGGTGGAGAAGGCTGCAATTCATTTGTACGAACCCGGGTGTATACATTGGCCTCTTCGCCTGTAAAATAAAGGAGGTCTTTTACGGGTAGCCCTTGCCGTAACAAGACCTGGCAGCGGGCCATATACCGAAGCCAACCTCCGGCCTGTTCGAACCAGGTATTGGTACGGTCGAAATGAATGCCCCAAGGCCCCATGGTCATGCCTGGCCGGGCAGAAGGATTGGGCTGGTGCACAAAGCGATGAATGACCATCTTGTTCACCCCCTCGCAAAACATTTTATCGCCGAGGGCTTTTAGCGAAAAAGGATACTCCTGCCAGCGGGAGGACTCCGGTTCGCTGGTAAAGGCTTCTGCGCCTACAACTGTTTTACCATTGGAATGCATAATCGAAGCCGCCAGTTTTGACGTTCGCTCCACGGCCCTGTTGCCCTGGAGCAGAGAATGCAGTCCATACCAAAATTCGCCCATGCTCACATCTACCCTCGGTCCTGCCTGCATCTCCTCAAAAGGGCCTTTGTCATAGGGTTCGGCATAGGCCGTAAAACCTTCCTGGCGACAGCGTTCTGCCAGCCGCCCGTAATAATGATCGGCAATCAGGTCTGCCTGTGTACGGCGAAAGTCCCAAAGAACCTGCTCCGTGTATTCCATGCTGTTCAGGATACGTCCGGTGAGTGCCGGCAGATACCGAGTGATGGCATACCCCCTGCGCTTTTGAAATTCTTCCGGGAAGGCTTTCGTCCAGGTTTGCGGACCGGCTTCATAGCTGTCAATCAGCAGCCCGGTCTTGCACATGTCGGCGACTTCTTTTAGCATTGGGCCCAAGTGGGCCAGCATGTTGTTGAAATGAAAGTCTGTTGCGGATGCACTAAACTTATCACTCTCCAGGCCCGTACCGTTTTCCGGCGCTGCTTTATTCACAGCACCCGTTGCCGTATAGCCAAAGCGAAGCACGGTCCAGCTACCGGGCGGTGCGTTCCAATGCAGGTTGCCGCCTTCATCGAGATGCTCTGTAAGATCAATGACCGATTCCATATCGATCATAGAATCTGCCGGCACCGGTTGTGCATCGGCACTATAAATTGGCGACGTGGTTTCGCCGGAAAACTGAAACCGGGCACCGGTTTTTTCCAGGAAATTTTGTAGCCGTGTATAGCCCGAAAAGCGTACCTGCGAAAAGCGACGCGGCTGTGTAGAAAGAAACCGGAAGTATTTAGCTTTTATGGGTGGAATGTCATAGGTAATGAATTTATAGCCTGCCCTCAGTTCTGCGGCCAGCCCGGTACTGATGGTGACAACGGAAGTAAAGGCAACACCATCATCAGAGGACTGCAGTTCCACGGCCGTACGACCTTCTTCATTCCCATTCACATCCATCGCTGTAACCTGGAAAGAAAGGGCCTGTACGGTGTGCGGGTCCGCAAATGCAAGCAACAACCACCCGGGAACCGTTTTCGAAGCGGGTTGTATAAGTACGCCTCCCGACTTTTCACCGGTCACCAAAACCTTGTCCACAGGGCCGTTGTCGGTAGATGCACGATAATCCTGCAAAGCCTTTTCACTGGGCAACGAAGGATAGGCCAGCACGGCCACATCGCGGTAAAAATTCAGCTTGTGAAATGGCAGGGGCAATTGTGCCGGCGCCTGCTGGTCACCTTGCAGTACCACTTCGCTCCAGGTGATTTGCTGCATGGCCCTTTCCGGTGTGATCCAGGGCCCGCCACTGGCCGACCATCCAGGGCAGTTGTGCAGCACAAATTCCAGTCCCAGCCGCGCCGCTTCGGTTATTGCATGCCGTTTTAGTTCCAACCATTCGGCACTGAAATATTCAACGGGTCCTTTAGGAATGCTGATACCGGCGTCAAAATTAAAAACACCGCCGATGCCTACCCGTTTCATGGCTTCCAGGTCCAGCGTAATGCCTTCTTTGGTAACATGTCCGTTCATCCAAAACCAATAGACCATGGGATGGTCAGAAAGGGCTGGTTCCAAGAATCGTGTTTCCAGATCTGTCGCTGACATATCACTGGCTCCACCGAAAAGTTTTCCCGGATCCAAACAGGCAATCAAACCGGCTGCGCCGGATTTTAAGAGAAAGGACCGTCGATGCATGCTGTTGATTCTATTGCAAATGGCAAGTCCTGTAATTTAGAACAATCAGTGCAATCGGAAAGGCCTTCACAACAACTGCGCAGACAAGAGTTTCAAATGATGAATGGTAAGAGCAGAAAGGCCAGCTACACGCAAAAAATAATTATCCTGTTGCCAGCGCTTCAAACAAAATCTCCGCGGTGTGCTTGCCCTTCCTGCCCGTACCGTCTTTGATCTGGTGACGGCAACTGGTGCCGGAAGCCGCAATAATGGCATCAGCACTCATTTTTTGTATGGCGGGAAATAACACCAGTCCGCCGATTTTCATCGACACCTCGTAGTGCTCTTCTTCATAGCCAAAAGACCCGGCCATACCGCAACAACCCGAGGGAATTTCCTGCACGTTATAGCCCGGCACTACCGAAAGGGTTTGCATGATATAATTGACAGAGGAAAGTGATTTCTGGTGACAATGCCCATGCACAAACACCTCACGGGTTTCGGTACGGAACTGCTCCGGTGTGATGCGTCCCTTTGCCAGTTCGCGGGAAAACCATTCTTCAAATAAAAAGGTATTTGCCGCCAATTGCCGGGCTGCTGGTTGCAGATCGGTCGGTACCAGTTCGGGGTACTCATCCCGCAGGGTAAGAATCGCGGAAGGCTCAATACCGATGATGGGTGATTCTTCTGTAACAATTTCTTTTAGGGCAGATACATTCTTTATGGCCAGGGCCTTTGCCTTGCGCACAAATCCTTTTGACAAAAAGGCCCGTCCGCTTTCGTCATGCTTTGGCAGCAGTACGCGATAACCCAATCGCTGAAGCAGCCGAATCATCTTCTGTCCCACTTCCACATCGTTGAAATTGGAAAACTCGTCGCAAAACAGGTACACCGTGCCGTTAGTTGGTTTTGTCGTTTGTTGCGGTTGTTTTTCAAACCAGGCTCGCAGGGTGGTTTTGTGCAGCAGTGGCATGGTGCGGTCAGGATGAAATCCAACCGCCTTGTTGGCCATCCTGCGCAAGGCAGGTGTTCCGAAAATGGCGTTATAAGCCGGCGGGAAGATTGCCGCCAGTTTCATTTGCCCGTTAAAGCCGCCGATCAGCTTTGCCCGAAACGACGGTTTGTGACGGTCGTAGTACTGCTGGGTAAACTCTGCTTTCATCTTTCCCACATCCACGCTTGACGGGCATTCCGATTTGCAGGCCTTGCAGGAAAGACAAAGGTCCAGTACATCCCGTACGTCCTCTTCGCTGACGGTGGCCGCCACATCGTAAGAGTGGCTGGTGTAAAAATGCCGTAGCATGTTGGCCCTGGCCCGGGTGGTATCCCGTTCGCTGCGGGTGGCCATAAAACTGGGACACATGGTGCCGCCAGTCACGCTGGTTTTGCGGCAATCGCCGGAGCCGCTGCATTTTTCCGCCAGGCGCAGCAGGCCTTCCTGCCGGCTAAAATCAAACACCGTTTGGAGTTCTTTTTTGGGAAGATCCTGCGTGTATCGCAAGGCCTCATTCATAGGTGGCGTATCCACGATCTTACCCCGGTTGAAAATTTTTTGGGGGTCGAAAATCGCTTTTACCTGCCGGAAAAGATCGTAGGCTTTTTCTCCCATCATATAGGCAATAAACTCACCTCGCAGCCGGCCATCACCGTGTTCACCACTCAGGGAACCTCGGTATTTTTTTACAATGACGGCGGTCTCCTGAAGAATGGTGCGAAAAAGATGTTTGCCTGCTGATGTCTTCAGGTTGATCATCGGCTCCACGTGCAATTCCCCGGCACCGGCATGTGCATACATGGAATATTTGACGCTGTATTTTTTCAGCAGCGTTTCAACTTCTGCAATGTATTGGGGCAGGTCAGCCGCATCCACGGCACAGTCTTCAATCAGGTTCACCGGCTGTGTATCACCCGGTTCGTTGCGCAGCAAACCCAATCCGGCTTTGCGCAGGTCCCAGACATTGTTGGTTTCATCGCCATATAAAATCGGGTACGCATAGGCCCAGCCCTTTGCCCTGACAGATTCGATAAACGCATTGGCCTTTGCCGTCAGCGCATCCAAGGAGTCATCGAAAAACTCCACCATCAAAATGGCCCTGGGTTCGCCTTCTACAAAAAAACGGTTCTTACGCTGATCTATATTCGTTTTGGTGTATTCCAGAATAATATCATCCACCAGTTCCGAAGCGGCACACTGGTGTTGCAAAGCGATAATATTGGCCTGCAAGGCTTCGTTTATGGTAGTTGTATGAAGGGCGACAATGCATTTTTCTTTGGGCGGAAGCGGTCGTAAACGCAGTTTGGCTTCGGTTACAAAACAAAGCGTTCCTTCCGATCCCGCTACCAGTTTACTTAGGTTAATGGTACCGTTTTGTTCGCCTGAAAACTGGTCGAGCAACACATCCAGCGCATAACCGGTGTTGCGGCGATGTACCGATTTTTTGGGAAAGCCGGTCTCAATGGCCTCGCGGTGTTCTTCTTTGCCAAGCAAGGTTGCAAGCGAATGATAAATTGCACCTTCTGCAGTTTTTTCTCTGCACTTTTTTTCAAAGGCGTTTTTATCCAGGTCAGTGAATCTTGCTTCCGTTCCATCCGCCAGGAGCACCGAAATTTCAAGCAGGTTGTCCCTCGTATCACCCCAGACAATGGAATGCAATCCGCAGGAATTGTTGCCGATCATGCCGCCAATCATGGCCCGGCTGGCCGTGGAGGTCTCGGGACCGAACATCAATCCGTATTCTTTCAGATACGCATTCAGGTCATCGCGGATCACACCGGGTTGCACCCGTACCCAGTTTTCTTCCCTGTTCACTTCAAGGATGGCTGTAAAATATTTTGAAACATCCACGATGATTCCTTTCCCGACTACCTGGCCGGCCAAAGATGTACCGGCCGCCCGTGGAATCAGCGTCACACCGGCGCTGGCGGCATAGCGGATCAGGTGCTGAACATCGGTTGCCGTTTTAGGAATGGCCACAGCCAGCGGTTTCTCCTGGTACACAGAAGCGTCAGTGGCATAGCTCATGATCATCGCCTGGTGCGCTGCCGTGTTTTTGTAATATAATTCACCGGAAAAAACGTTTTGGAGCTGGGCCAACATGCAAACTCTTGTTTGCGGTAAAATTAGGTGAGAATTCAGCGTTTTATGGAAAAGGCTGTACGATGACCGGGAGGCGACGTTGTTATGATAGTATCCTTTCATACAACCGTTTCTCCGATCAGGTAGCGTTATTGTAAACTCTTTGCCAGGAAAGGGATCGGGATAGCACAAGACACCCATTTCTGCTGTTTTTTGTACATTCATCCGAACGAGTCCTTTCAGCATGAGACGATTGTTTGCCCAACGTAAAAAATTCTGGATTACGGCAGTATTGGTTGCCGCGGTAGGATTTTTTGTTTTCAACACCGGTCACTCCACCGTTGATTTCAACACCGAAGTGAAACCCATCCTCAACCGAAGCTGCATCAGTTGCCATGGCGGCGTAAAAAAGCAAGGGGGATTCTCTGTGCTCTTCCGCGAAGAAGCGCTGGCCAAATTAAAATCCGGAGCATACGGCATTGTTCCCGGCGATCCCGGCAAAAGTGAAATGATCCGCCGCCTCACCTTAGACGATCCCGAAGAACGCATGCCCTACCAGCACGACCCGCTTTCGGAAGAAGAGATTGCAACCCTGACCAACTGGGTAAAGCAAGGTGCCGAATGGGGGCATCACTGGGCTTACGTACCGGTGGCGCAACAAACGGTCCCCAAACGGGAATCTTCGCTATTGGGGCTGTTTTCTGCCAAAAAAAGTGATTGGGCCCAAACCGAAATTGATCATTTTATCTACGAGAAACTAAAAGCCAATAACCTGAAGCCTTCTCCCGAAGCCGATAAAGCCACCTTGTTGCGGAGAGTTAGCCTTGACCTGACGGGTTTGCCGCCTTCCCCGGCACTGGCTGTCCAGTTCCTGCAGGATGCTAACAGCGATGCGTATACGAAACTGGTTGATTCTCTCCTGGCATCGCCGGCCTATGGTGAACGCTGGACCTCCGTGTGGCTGGACCTGGCCCGCTATGCTGATACCAAAGGATACGAAAGGGACGCTGGCCGCAACATCTGGCGCTACCGCGACTGGCTGATACGGGCCTTTAATGAAGACAAACCCTACGACCAGTTTCTGACCGAGCAACTGGCCGGTGATCTCTTGCCAAATGCTACCGATGAGCAATTCATCGCAACGGCTTTTCACCGGAACACCATGACCAACGACGAAGGTGGCACCGACAACGAAGAATACCGGATTGCAGCGGTAATTGACCGGGTAAATACTACCTGGCAAAGCCTGATGGGAACCACCTTTGCCTGCGTGCAGTGCCACAGCCATCCCTACGACCCGTTTACTCATAAGGAATATTACCAGTTCATGGCGTACTTCAACAACACCAGGGATGAAGACACACATGCAGAATATCCCCTGCTGCGGCATTTTGACAGCGCCGACAGCAAACAACTGCAAACGATCGTGCAGTGGTTGCAGCAAAACAATTTTGCGAAAGAAGCAACCGCAACGAAACGGTTTTTGAAAACCTGGCAGCCTTCCATCAACTCTATTCGTGCCGACAGCTTTCTGAACAGTGAGCTGAGTGATACCAAATGGCTGGCCTTTCGTAACAACGCATCGTCCCGCCTGGCCCATGTTTCCCTGGAAGGCGCCGATCAACTGATTGTTCGCTATGCCGGTTCGTTACCCGGTGGCCGTTGGACCATTCACCGCGACAGCGTGAACGGTCCTGTTATCACCACCGTCCAGGTTCCGAAAACAAAGGGCTGGCAAATCGATAAGATTTCCATTCCGCTACAAAGCGGCACCCACGATCTTTATTTTACTTATACCAATCCGAATCTAAAATCACCGATCCAAAACGGGATGCAATTCGACTGGTTTTATTTCACACAAGCCTTTCCTGGCCGGGGCAAACAGGGATACGACAGCGTTCAAAAAGCCTGGTGGCACCTGTTGACAAAAGACCTACCGGCCACACCGGTTATGGTGGACAACCCGGCCGAAATGCAGCGTCCGACCAACGTTTTTGTGGCGGGCAACTGGCTGGTACCAGGAGAGAAAGTACAACCCGGCGTACCAGCATCATTAAATCCGTTTCCAAAAGGTGCACCTAATAACCGGCTTGGATTGGCCCGCTGGCTTACCGACAAACAAAACCCGCTGACGGCCCGCACCATGGTCAACCGCCTTTGGGAACAACTGTTTGGCACCGGCTTGGTAGAAACGTTGGAAGACATGGGCACCATGGGTGCCGAACCTTCGCACAAAGCCTTGCTCGATCATCTTTCCTGGCAATTCATGCACAACTGGGGCTGGAGCACCAAGCGTTTGCTGAAAGAGATGGTTCTTTCGGCCACCTACCGGCAAAGCGCAATCGTAAATAAAGAGGCACTTGAAAAAGATCCCGCCAATAAATGGTATGCAAGGGGCGCAAGAGTACGGCTTTCGGCAGAGCAGGTCCGCGACCAGGCCCTGGCCGCCAGCGGTGTGCTGAGTAAAAAAATGTTTGGCCGAAGCATTATGCCCTGGCAGCCCGAAGGCATCTGGATGTCGCCCTGGAACGGCGAATACTGGAAATCGAGTGAAGGCGAAGACCAATACCGGCGGGCCTTGTACACTTTCTGGAAACGCACAGCACCGTATCCTTCCATGATCACCTTTGATGCTGTGGGAAGAGAGGTTTGCGTATCGCGACGCATCCGCACCAATACGCCACTGCAGGCGCTGGTCACGCTGAACGATTCCGCTTACTTGGATCTGTCGCGAAAGTTTGCCTACCGCATACAAAAAGAAGTAATCGGTAACGATACCAGGCAATGGATCGGCAAAGGCTACGAAATGTTGCTCTTCAAACCCATTTCACCACAAAAGCTGCAGGCCCTGACAACTCTTTACCAGACAGCGTATACAAAATACAAGGCTGACAAAGAGGCCACCTGCAAAATGATCGGTGTGAATGATCAGCACAACAATCCTGAAACGGCAGCCCTTGTGGTAGTGGCCAATGCGCTCCTGAATCTGGATGAAGCCATCACTAAAAATTAAAAACCGGCATGACGCAAAAAGAACTCCATAACAAGCGACTGGTAAAAGAAGCCGAAGAAGCAGTGATTCGCATGCACACAAGGCGGCATTTTCTGAAGGAATGCGCTATGGGTTTTGGTGGCCTGGCACTGGGTTCTTTACTGCAATCCTGTGGCCTCGGTGGGAATGGTGAAGCCTCTTCCCCACTCGCCTTTGACCCGGCCAACCCGCTGGCGCCAAAGCTGCCGCATTTTCCCGGCAGGGCCAAAAGCATTATCTACCTGCACATGGCCGGTGCTCCCTCGCAACTGGAGCTGTTCGATTACAAACCCGAACTGGCCAAGCTTGATGGACAGGATTGCCCACCATCGCTGCTTGAAGGCAAACGATTTGCCTTTATCCGCGGTGTGCCCAAGATGCTGGGACCGCAGGCCAAATTTGCGCAATTTGGACAGAGTGGTGCCTGGGTGAGCGAGCACCTGCCGCATTTTTCGAAAATTGTGGATGAAGTCAGTTTTTTAAAAGCCTGCAGTTCGGACCAGTTTAACCATGCGCCGGCACAACTCCTGATGCAAACCGGCGGTGCAAGATTGGGCAGGCCAAGCATCGGCTCCTGGGTAACGTATGGTTTGGGGACTGAAAATCAAAACCTACCCGGTTTTGTGGTGCTGACCTCCGGCGGCAAGTTTCCCGATGCCGGCAAAAGTGTTTGGGGCAGCGGATTTTTGCCATCCGTTTACCAGGGCGTACAATGCCGCAGTGAAGGTGACCCTGTGTTGTTTATCAAAGACCCGGCAGGTATGGACCGCGACCTTCGCAAAGCCTCCATTAATGCCATCAACAAGGTGAACGAAGAGGAATACAAAGAATACAACGACCCTGAAATTCTTTCCCGCATTTCGCAATACGAGATGGCCTACAAAATGCAGATGGCGGCACCGGAAGCTATGGACATCTCCAAAGAGCCGGCCTACATTCATGAATTGTATGGCACTAAACCAGGGAAAACTGCGCTGGCCAATAACATTCTGCTGGCCCGGAAACTGGTGGAAAAAGGCGTTCGGTTTGTTCAGATTTTTGATTGGGGTTGGGA
Organism: Flavisolibacter longurius; assembly: GCA_014163555.1. Lineage (GTDB taxonomy): Bacteria > Bacteroidota > Bacteroidia > Chitinophagales > Chitinophagaceae > Flavisolibacter. The sequence goes on along the minus strand of JACJGO010000003.1, from coordinate 318,021 downwards.
CAGTCACGGTACGGACCCTTCACTGGCTATCGACATTGGCTTTATCAACAAATGCCGCGAAACCGACCGGGCCATGACGGCGCTGGTCCTCGACCTGAAGCAACGCGGTTTACTGGATGAAACCTTAGTAGTGTGGGGCGGCGAATTTGGTCGCACACCCATGATGGAAAACCGCGAGGGCAAACAAAATCCTTTTAAAGGAAGAGACCACCACGTAGAAGCGTTTACGATGTGGATGGCCGGCGGCGGCATTCAAAAAGGTGTTACTTATGGCGAGACGGACGATATAGGCTATAGTGCCATCAGCGGAAAAGTAACACCGTTTGATATACAGGCAACGCTCCTGAACCGGCTTGGATTTGACCATGAAAAACTAACCTATCAATACCAGGGACGACCCTTCCGTCTTACAGATGTGGAAGGAAAGGTTATTGACGAAATCATTATCTGAATAAACAATACTTCATCTTTGAAAAAGGAAGTTTACACCCATCACTAAAAACAATGCAACGAACCCGTAGAAGCTTTCTTCAAACCACTGTCTCTGCCACCACGGCGCTATTTCTTTCATCGCTAAAAACCGTTGCCACCGCAATGCCAACAACAACGACGCATCCCAACTTTGACCTGAAGATTTTTGCCACCAACTGGGGCTTTACCGGAACAGTTGATGACTTTTGCAACCGTGTTAAAAAAGAAGGCTATGACGGCATTGAAATGTGGTGGCCGATGGATAAAAAAGGACAGGATGAGTTATTTGCTGCGCTTAAAAAACACAGGCTTGATGTAGGTTTTTTGGTAGGTGCTTCGCAAAAAGATTTTGGCGAGCATCTCTCCTATTTCAAAAAAATGATTGACGCTGCTGCCGGCACCACCGTGCAGCAACCGTTGTACATCAACTGTCATTCGGGACGGGATTTTTTTTCAGCGGAAGAAAACCAGGCGATCATTGAACACACCACTGCACTGGCAAAAAGATCCGGTATTTTGATTTGTCATGAAACGCACCGATCCCGCATGTTGTATTCCGCACCGGCCTCGAAACCGTTACTGCAAAAAAATCCTGACTTAAAAATCACGTTTGATGTGTCGCATTGGTGTAATGTAAGCGAGTCGTTTTTACAGGACCAACCGGAAACCGTAGCCCTGGCGCTGGACCGCACCGAACATATTCATGCCCGCATTGGTCACCCTGAAGGGCCGCAGGTTTCAGACCCGCGGGCACCGGAATGGGAAGCTGCAGTGAAAGCACATTTCGCCTGGTGGGACCAGGTGGTGGCCCGCAAAAAATCCGCCGGAGAACGCATCACGTTTTTAACGGAGTTTGGTCCGCCCGACTACATGCCAACTACACCTTATGACCGCAAACCGCTGGCCGATCAGTGGGCCATTAATGTGCATATGTTGCAGTTGTTACGCCAGCGATATGGCGCCTAATTTGTAAACTTGCACCTGTGCTGCTTTCCATCACCGAATTCATTGGCCGCTTTCATCCTGCCCTTGTGCACCTGCCCATTGGTATTCTGCTCATGGGCATCCTGCTGCAATGGCTTTCGGCTTCGCCCAAATACAACATCTCTTACAATGTCATTCGCATCGTATTGCTGATCGGCACTGCCTGTGCGATCCTTTCGTGCATCACCGGGTTTTTTCTTTCGTCTTCCGATGATTATGAAACCGACCTGGTAAGCTGGCATATGTGGATGGGCATTGGTGTGGCGGCGGCTTCGCTCCTTTTCCTGCAACGCATACTCACCAAACAAAACGACAGCACCACCAAACTGACGTCGATTTCATTGTTAGTGTTGATTGTACTCACCGGGCATTTTGGAGGATCCTTAACGCATGGACCTGATTACCTGACGGCTGCATTCAACAGCGATGCCGATTCGGCTTTTGTACAAAAACCCATCGATAATATCCAGGAAGCATTGGTGTATGACGATGTTATCAAGCCCGTATTGCAAAACCGTTGTTATACCTGCCATAGCAGCAAAAAACAAAAAGGCGGTCTGCGGGTGGATGATCCGAAACTTTTGCTGCAGGGAGGGAAAGGTGGCGAAGCCGTCCTTCCTGGCAGAAGCGGTGAAAGTGAGCTGGTCAAACGCATGATGTTGCCCCTGGAAGATGAAGATCACATGCCTCCCAAAGCAAAACCCCAACCCAAGGAAAGCGAGATAGCACTGATCCATTGGTGGATTGATAACGGCGCTGATTTTACCAAAAAAGTAAAAAACCTGCCCCAACCGGAAAAGCTCCAACCTGTTTTGCTGGCCTTACAAGTGGCTGGCGCAAAACCCAAAGCCGATCCAATTGTTCCGGACGAACCGGTGGCAGGGGCTGATGCAAATGCAATAAAAGCGTTGAAACAACTCGGTGCCGTGGTGATTCCCGTGGCTAAGGGCAGCAACTATCTTTCGGTGAATTTTGTGACTGTACCAAACGTAACGGCCGATCATATCAAAAAAATTTTGCCGCTGCAAAAACAACTCGTTTGGCTGAAGCTGAATGATACAAAACTTACAGAAGCAGAACTGGCCATCCTGGGACAGCTCACCAACCTGCGTACCCTTTCGCTGAACAATACCGGCATCACCGATGCAGGACTGGCAAGCCTTAAAAACCTGCGCAACCTGCAGTTACTTTCGGTTGTCAACACAAAGGTTACAACAGCTGGACTGCAACAATTAAGCGGTCTTTCGAACCTGCAATCGCTGTATGCGTATCAAACCGGTGTAAAAGCAGAAGACACCGGAAGTTTACGAAAGATCTTTCCCAAAACAACCATTGATATTGGCGGGTATGGCTTACCGTTATTGAGCAGTGATTCGGTGCGGTTGGGTTTCTCCGACAGGTAATATTCAGGGGTGAGAAATAAAGTCCATCTTAGTTGGGAATATGATCGATCGTTTGTGAGAACATGCAGCGGCGTGTCCCTACGGGATTGCATGTTTTATGAAAGAACATCAAATCGCTATTTCAACCCATTGACATACGCCAGACTTTTCGGCACCTGGCTTTCAACTTGGGAGGATTCGTCTTCGATAAAAGCATATTTGATCCCAATCTTTTTTGCGGCCTCCATGACGGCCGGAATGTTTACATCGCCTGTGCCCAGCACCACGTTGGTTTCCACGTCTGCCTTGGCTGTTACGTTGTTTGGCGTACCGTGTTTGCGGTCTTTCAGGTGAAGTGTCAGGAAACGATTAGGGTATTTAAGCAGGTAGGCAGCAGGATCCTGCCCGGAGTTTTTAAACCAGAACACATCCATCTGGAAATTGGCATGGGCCGGGTCCATGTGCTTTAGCATATAATCGAAATAAGTTTCGCCTTCATAGGGCTGAAACTCGTAGCCATGCGCATGGTAAACAAATTGCAGCCCTTTTTCTTTCATGATTTTTCCGGCGGCATTGAATACAGCTACTGCCCTTTTGGTATCGTCGATGGTAAACACTTCGCCCTTGTGCGGCACCCAAGAGCACATCACATATTTTGAACCAAAGAAGGCCGCTTTTTCGGCAACGGCTTGGGGATCTTTTTCCAGGTCTTCAAAGCCGGCGCCATAGCTTACCATTTTCAGGTTATTCTTGTCAAGCAATTGTTTGAATTCTTCTTTCGAAAGTTTATAGGTTCCGCCGCCTTCAAGGTATCGAAATCCCATGGCGCTGATCTTTTGCAGGGCACTCGGAACATCTTTCGGAATCTGGTTGCGGAACGAATACAGTTGCAGGCCAATTTCAATCTGTGCCTGTACGGTAACAGTGATCAATACACTGCTTATAACCAGGAAAACCCATTGCAAAAAAGAAGTGCGCATAGGTGAAAATTTATTTTTCTAATTTAAGCAGGAACATTCATTTCACTCGTGGCGAGTGAAATGGTAAGTGCCCGATGGCACAGACAAGACAGCATATTCCTTCTCGTAACGAAAGACGGCAAGCCCCTGTTCTTCCAGCGATTTGTTGCTTTCCCTAATCTTTTGACCCTCCTTCGCCGGTATCCATACGTCTGCTGTTGTATTGGCGGGAATGGTTACCGACAAAAAAAACTGACCGCCTTCTTTTTTCCACTCGCTGACAATTGGTCCCTGGATAGAATGGTAGGTGCCCTTCGCCCAGGAAAGGTCCGCTACCGGTTGCGGTTTGATAGTGATTTTAGCAAACCCCGGTGCTGCTGCATTTATCCCAAGCAGGGAGCGATAAAACCATTCGGAAACAGACCCGAACATCGGGTGGTTCATGGAGGTAACCGTATCGGGCTTTTCCCAGGATTCCCAAAGCGTGGTGGCGCCGTTTTCCAGCATATGGCCCCAGCCCGGAAAATCCCGTTTATTGGCGATGGCATAGGCCAGCTCGTTCTGGTCCTTTTCCCTTGCCACATCAAACAAAAACTTGGTAGCAAAAATGCCGGTGGAAAGATGCCCGTTGTGCCGCTGAATTTCTCCTTCCAGAAATGCCATTGTCTTTTCCTCTTCCGGTGCCAGGCCGTACCAGAGTGCAAACAGTTGGGCGGCTTGCGTGGCATTGTCGAAGCGGCCGGTGTTGGGCACATGGTATTTGCGCACCACTGCATTTTTGATGCGATTGGCCCAGTTGGTATAAATGGCGGAATCATCGCAGTTACCCAGAATCGTTGCAATCTCTGCCCCAAGTTTCACATGGTGGTAATAAAAGGCTGAAGCTGTAAACGCTTCCGGCCGCGGGTCCAGCGCTTCATGGTCACTGATGTCCCAATGAAACAGCCCAGCCACCTCTTTTTCTTTTAAAAACTCCAGTTGTTTTTGAAAGGCAGGATAGTATTGCGAAAGGATCCGTTTGTCACCGTAAAATTCATACAGTTTCTTTTGCACGAAGGGAAACACCAGTTGCCAGCCCAGAGGTCCGGAATCATCACCATAACCTCTGTCGGCAATACCGGTATAAGGTGCCAGTTCGGTGATGCCACCCTCCGGCCGTTGCTCATTGGCAAAATCAATCACGGTTTTGCGATAGAAATTGGCCATGTCATAGTTGTACAAAAAGGCTTCAGCCGTTACCACAATGTCGGCACCATAACCCATCTTCTCGCGGGCCGGGCAATCACTCTGCACGCTGAACACATTGCTCAGGAAGGTGCGTTGAATGACTTCCTGCGTTTGATTGAACATATCATTGGAACAGGAAAACTCACCCGCCGGTTGCAGGTCGGAATGCATGCGCAAGCCTTCGATATCATTCACGGTTGGTTTTCCCGGCCAGCCAGATATTTCTATATAACGGAAACCATGAAACGTAAACCGTGGTGACCATTCTTCTAACCCATCGCCTTTCAGGTAATACACATCTTCCTGCCAGGTGGTTTTGGGTGCACCTCTGCCGCCACTTAGTTTCCAGATCTCTTTGATTTGTCCGGCGGTTGTGGTAAGATAATTTAACCGGCCATCGGCATGAATGTCCTCCCCATACCGCAAGGCCACCCGTGTTCCGGCGGGGCCTTTTACCCGTATGCGGCCAACGCCGGCAAAGTTTTCGCCCAGGTCCACGATAAAACTGTCTTTCCCAACTTCAGTAATTGCTTTTGGTTTGATAATATCTTTTACCCGGATGGGTGGTTGCCGTTGCGGCGCCAGGTTACCGGAAGGGCCGTCTACTATAACTGCACCTTTCCACGCCTGAAGATTAGCTGTTGTCGTCCACCCTGGAAATTCCTTCCGGGCATCGTAATGCTCACCGAGATAAACATTGTTTCGGATGACAGGGCCTGGTGCCGTTTGCCAGCTTTCATCGGTAACGATCCAGTCTTCGGTACCGTCGGTATAACGGAGATGGAGCTGTGCTTTTACGCAAGGCCTGCCGGTTTGCTGCACCTCCCGCAAATTAAAGCGGCCGAAAAGCCGCAGGGGCAGTGGATTGTACCAACCGTTGCCCAACATAAAACCCACTGTATTAGTTCCCCTTTTCAGCAAGGGTGTAATATCATGTGTCACATACAGCACCTGTTTCCCATAGGTTGTCCAGCCGGGATCCAGCACATGGTCACCAATCTTTTTGCCGTTGAGGAAGCCTTCAAAATAACCCAGTCCCGAAACATAAAGCCTTGCACTGGCCAGCTTTCTCCGCACCGGAAATGTTTTGCGAAATAATGGCGCCGGGTCATCACCATAAAAATCCTCGTCCTTCGCAAACTGTTTGCTTCCATCACCAATCCAGGCCGCTTTCCAATCCTCCTTCTTTAGCATAGCTGTTTCAAACCAGGCCGGCTTGCTCCAAGCAGAAGCTTCACCTGTCCCGTTATATACCTTCACCCGCCAGAAATAACGGGTAAAAGAGCGCAAAGGCTCTCCTTCATAATCAATCAATATATTTTGTGAAGAGGGCACTTTTCCGGATTGCCAAACATCGCCTTTGCCCTGCAGCAGTTGTGAAAGGTTATCACTCACCTGAATTTCATATGCCGCTTGTTGCTGATTCCGTTCTGCTGATGCCAGCGTCCAGGTAAAGCGGGGCTTTTCTTCGGCCAGACCTAAGGGGTTTTCCCTGTATTCGCAAAAGAGCCGGGCAGGCTGCAAAGGCGGTACGGCAAAGGCAACAATTGAAAAGAATAGAGAGAGAAAACAAAAGAAAAATCTGTATGAAAATAGTTCGCGAATCGAAGATGAAAATACTCTGGGTGCAGCGAATAGAACCATGCGCAAGGAGATTGTTCTCTAATTTACATAAACCTCCCGCAATTGTTTCATTAGCGCCGAAAAGGCCTTAGGCGCATCTGTATGCAGTGCATTCACTTTTCCTTCGATGATGATGGGTCCTTTAAAGCGGATGTCTTTTAACGCCTGCAGGTAAGGCCGGAAGTTGTCACCTGCCACGCCGGGCAAGGTCCGAGCCTCTTTTTCAGCGATCTCCGAATAGATGATCAGGTTACCCGCCTTTCGTATTTCGTCCGGCGATTCGCCTACTTTTAGCATGTGGTAGATATCGGCGTTCAGGCGAAAGGAAGGGTGATCAACAGTTCTCACTACATCGGCTGCTTCGCGGAGCGTTGTGAGAAAATTGGTTTCCGTGCTGTTTAAGTTTTCAAGCACAACGACGACGTTCTTTTTTTGTGCGGCTTCGGCCATTTTTCTTGCCAGCAGCACAAAATCGGCTTTTGCTTTTTTAGGATCATACACTTCCGGGAGCCGCCTTGCGCCACCACTGCCCAAAATCAAATGCGGTACGCCTGCCTTTTGTGCCCGTTGCAAAACAGCCTCCAGGTAATCCAGCACGGCCTTTTCGTTTACGTCCGGCCCGGTAATTTTCAGGTTGGGAGGAAAGAGCACATTGCACATGTACAGGCTGCATTTCAACGTCGCTATCTTTTTTAGATTTTCTTGGAACACTTCTTCGCTCAGGGATGGACTGATCAGGCTACCTACCGAGGTACCAATCAGCCGGAAACCCGATGCATAGAGCAGACTATCGTTTTCCAGGCTACTGACCATGCCGAGTGACGGAATGGATTGTGCCCGCAAGCCAGGGGCTAAAAAAGAAAAGCACAGCCAACAAAACAAAAAAATAATTCGCTGCATAAAAATTAATTACGTGTAACCGTCCTTGTTATTTATTTGTTGACTGTGCCGTTGCCAAGAAAGTTAACGGAAGCTATCGCTTTCGCGGTACGCTTTCAGCATGGCTACTTCTCCTTCTTTTCCCTGGGCGGAAATCCCATGCTCCATACCCAGAATGCCTTTAAAGCCTTTGTTGTAAATATGTTTGAACACATTTTTATAATTGATCTCGCCGGTAGTAGGCTCTTTGCGGCCCGGGTTATCGCCGATCTGCAGGTAGCCGATTTCATCCCAGGAAAGATCGAGGTTGGGAATGATATTGCCGCAGTGGATCTGCACATGGTAAATATCAAACTGCATTTTACAGGCGGGGCTGTTCACGCCTTTGATCATCGCATAAATAGTTGCCGGATCCGGCAGGAGTTGGTTGGGATGATCGCGGAAGTTGAGCGTTTCCAGGGTTAGTACGAGGTTATGCGGCGCAAGGATATCCGTTGCGCGGCGCAGTGTTTCCAGCACGTAAGCTTTTTGGTAGTTAGTGTCCAGTCCCGGTGTGATAATCCCGGGTACGGCTACCATGTATTTGGCTCCGCAACGTTTGGCCACTTCCACCGATTCTTTTACCTGCGAAAGAAATTTTTCGCGGATCTCCGCTTTTCCGGTGGAAAGGGAAGGCTTCTGCCAGTCGATATCATGTGCTACAAAAACACCCATGGTCATGCCCAGCTTTGCCAGGGTTTCCCCGATCTTTTTTTGCTGCTCGGGAGTGCGGCCCCGCATGCCGTTGTCTTCAATGGAGCGAAAGCCCATCGAATGACCGAATTTGATCTGCTCCAAAAAATCAGCCCCGGCATGATGACGGAACATGCCGTCGTGAAAGGCGTAATCAAGGTTGAACGGTTTCTCGGCGGCGAAGGGTTTAGGACTTACGTTTTCTCCCGCCAGCAGCGGGTTTGCAAAAAGACTGGCCGCTCCTGCAGCCATACTTCCTTTTAAAAAATGACGACGTTGCATGCGAGTAAGATAGGATATAAATTCAAAATCGCCGGAAGGTGGAGAGAAAAGGATATTGGGATATTAGGATAATGAGTTATTGCGTTTTCGAATTACGATATTTCTTCCTTATTGTCACTACATGTTTACACGGTAAAAACCAAACATCACAGTATAAGTCTGTACGTCCTGTATTCTTTCCGCTTTTGCGCCTTCCCGGCAAAAACTTTCGTGGCCTTTCATAAAAAAGTCCCGCCAACCGGCAGGACTTTTATCCATAACTCTTTTTGTTTTTAGCGTAAACCTCTTGTATCCACCGCACCTTTAAAGTTGGGTGCATCCAGTGCTTTGTTTGCATCCAATACAATCTGGCTTGGCAACCGGCTGGCTCTTCCCGGCACACCGGTACGGAAGGCACCGGTTGTAATGAAATTGATGGCGCTGGCCAGAGAAGTTTCTTCGCGGTCGCCCCAGTCTTTATCCAGTCCATCGGCTACCTGGCTGTTCAGGGCCATACCGTTATAATAATGCCCTTCGCCGGATTTGTTCACGGTGAAAAAGGATACCGGCAGGATATACCAATCCGTACCCACTTCAATCGGGAAATAGCCAACCGGTTTTCCGTGGGTTTTGCTGGCACCCAACAGTTTTACTTCCATATAAGGCTTGAGGCTGTTGATCAGCAGTTCGCTGGCCGATGCCGTACCACTGCCAACGATAAAGAAGATGCGGTTCAGGTTAAGCGAACCTTTCTTCCGGAATCGTTCCGTAGAATTGTAGCGGCTATAGGCATTGTTGAATTTCTGTGTCATCATCACGTCGCCATTGGCCGATGCCGGTGCCAGGTAGTTGGCCAGGTCTTCGGCAAGGCTTACATAACCGCCACCGTTGTAGCGCAGGTCAACCACCACATCCTGCACACCTTCCGCAACAAAACGGTTGGCAATGCGGCTGAAGCTATTCATCACGGCTGTAGTATCGCCCAGGAAAGAATTAAACACGAAATAGCCAATCTTTTTGTTGCTGACGGTATAAACGGTGTCCATCACAACCGGCTCTTCCTGATAAAGGGCTGCATTCAGGCTCAGGTCAACTGTTGCACCATCAGGCTTTTGAAAGGTAACCTGGGTACTGGTGCTTTCGTAAAGCTGCTCCACAATAAAGTTGGCATTGGAGGTAGTGATGTTGCTGTTGCCATTGATCCTGGTAATTCGCCAGCCTCTTTTTACACCGGCCTGTCCGGCGGGAGAACTTTTCTCCACGGCCCGAACCCGCAGGTCGCCTTCTTTCATAAAGAAAATGTTCAGGCCAAAATCACCGGCTACGCCGCTGCTGACGTTGTCCCATTCTTTTTGACCAATGGCAAAACTCCAGCGGTCAACTGAAGTGGTAAAGCCGGGCTCAATCGCATACTGCCGAATGGCCGTCATGATCGCCGCGGGATCGGCATAATTTCTCGCATTAAAGGAAGCCGGGATTTTTTCATTCCAGAGATAAATATCCTTTGTGTACAGTAATGTCGAATCTTTCAACATGTCCGCTGTACTGGTGTTGTTTGTAGGTGTGGGTGCCGGTGGAGCCTGTTGTTCAGAAATTTCCTTTTTGCAGGCAACAAAGGAAAGGGCCAGCAACAGGGCCGGAGCAACGATTTTTTGAAATTGCATATTGGATAATTGAGGGTAAGCAATATAACGCTAAACTCTGGATTGAATTGTTTGACTGTCAGCCTTTAACAAGGATTATAGAACCTTCCGGCAGTGGCCGGTTTTCCGTATTTTCACCCTTCACAACTGAACCGTTTCCTGTGCACCGGATCATCTATCTTTTCCTTTTTAGTTATACCTGCAGCCTGGCGCAAACCCGCTTTCAGTACACGGCTACCAAAATGGGCTCACCGTTTACCCTTGTATTTTATACCACGGATTCTGCCCGTGCAGAAAGCCTGGCTATCCAATCATTTGCCCTGGTTGATTCCCTGAACAAAATTTTTAGCGACTACCTGCCCGATAGCGAACTGAACCACTTAAGCCGATCTGCCGGTAGCGGCCATTGGTTCCCGTTGTCACAGCCACTATCCATCGTTTTGCAACAAAGCCAGCGGGCTTCGCAAAAAAGTCTTGGAGCCTATGATATTACCATCGGCCCGTTGAGTCATCTTTGGCGAAAGGCAAGAAGAGAAAAAAGCTTTCCGGCAGCCGACAGCATCCGGCAGGTAAAGCAAAAAACCGGTTACCGAAAACTGGTGCTTGATGCCAAAGCAAAAAGGGCAACCCTTACCCATCCCGGAATGCAGCTTGACCTGGGCGGCATTGCCAAAGGCTATGTGGCGCAAGAGGTGATCCGTTTTTTGCAAACTGCCGGCGTAGAATCGGCGCTTGCCGATGCAGGTGGCGATCTTGTTTGCAGCCATCCGCCGCCCGGCAAAAAAGGCTGGACGGTCGGTATCAATCTGCCGGAAAGGGCCGACGAACTCTTAACCGAAACGCTTCTTCTTCAAAACGGTGCGGTGGCTACGTCGGGAGATTTGTACCAGTTTATCGAACACGGAGGACAACGCTATTCGCACATTATCGATCCGCGAACCGGGTACGGCGTGCCCTTTCAGCGAAACGTAACGGTTGTAGCCACGGATGGTGCTACTGCCGACTGGCTGGCCACGGCTTGCAGCATACTTTCGGTAAAGGAAAGCTTGCAACTTGCCGACAGGGAAAAGGCAGCGCTTCTTATAACCGAAATCCAAAACGGAAAGCTTGGCTATCATATGAATGCGAGAATGAAAAAACGTTTGCGCAGCTAATTCTGCTGCAGATTCCTTATTTTTCACCGTCACAAATTTTGCTTTCGTGAAAAGAACCTGTCTGACAATTTTACTTTTTTTAAGTGGCAAACTGCCGATGGCGCAAGCGCCTGACGCCAGTTTTCAACCCTACGAACAAAGCCTTCCAGGCTCCACGCTAAAATTTAAATTGGTCCCTGTTAAGGGTGGCAGCTTTGCCATGGGCAGCGTAGCCGCCGATCCTGCCGCCAAACAAGATGAAGGTCCGCAGCGTACGGTTACCATCAGCCCGTTTTGGATGGGCGCCTACGAGGTTACCCATGATGAATTTGATGTGTTTTTCAACGACCAGGTATTCCCTGAAAATACAAAGGTGGATGCCGTCACCCGCCCCTCCCCCCAATACATTGACCTTTCCTGGGGCATGGGCAAAGAAGGCGGTTACCCTGCCAACAGCATGCAGCAGTTTACAGCCCTGATGTATTGCCGCTGGCTGTATCAGAAGACCGGGACCTTTTACCGCCTGCCTACAGAAGCTGAATGGGAATACGCTGCTAAAGCCGGCACCTCCACCGTTTACCCGTTTGGCAACGATGCCAAAGAACTGGACAAACACGCCTGGCACAAGGGTAACAGCAAAAACAAGTACCAGAAGGTGGGACAAAAAGCTCCCAATGCTTGGGGACTGTACGATATGCTGGGCAATGTGGCCGAGTGGACGATGGACCAATATACCGAGGACGGCTACACGAAAATTGTGAATAACGCTTCCGATCCGTATCTTACACCCACCAGCAAACATCCCCGTGTGGTGCGTGGCGGCTCGTTTGAGGATGGTGCCGAAGCCCTTCGGCCGGCAGCCCGCCGCTCCTGGATACCGGATTGGAACAAGCGTGACCCGCAGATTCCGAAAAGCCGGTGGTGGCTGACTGACGGGCAGTTTGTGGGATTCCGCGTGGTGCGGCCGGTGAAGCAGCCCAGTGCTGCAGAAGCCGAAGCGTTTTACAAATTGCATTTAGGTCAATAATCAACGTATAATAAGCCGATCATGAATAACAACAACAAAAGCCGCAGAGATTTCGTCAGGCAAAGCTCTGTGCTGGCTGGCGGACTGCTGGTATTGCCATCGTTTGCACAGGCCAACTTTTTTTCCGGTGCCGATGATGTCATCAAAGTAGCGGTAGTCGGCTGCGGCGGTCGCGGAACCGGCGCTGCCATGCAGGCCCTTCTTACCAAACAAAACGTAAAGCTGGTAGCTATGGCCGATGCCTTTCGTGACCGGCTGGACGACTGCTACAAAACCCTTACGGCCGATGACCTGTCGGACTGGGGTGCCAAAGGAAATGTAAAGGCCAAGGTGGATGTACCGGAAGAACGGCGCTACACCGGTTTTGATGCGTATGAAAAAGCCATCAAACACGCCGATGTCGTGATCCTGGCCACACCGCCCGGATTTCGTCCCCAGCATTTTGAAGAAGCGGTAAAACAGGGCAAACATGTATTCATGGAAAAGCCGGTGGCTACCGATCCGGCCGGGGTACAAAAAGTGCTGGCCGCTGCCGCCATCGCCAAGCAAAAAAAGCTGAACGTGGTGGTAGGTCTGCAGCGTCATTACCAGAATTCTTACCGTGAACTGTTCAAACGCAAAGACAGCATCGGCGAGATTGTTTCGGCCCAGGCCTGGTGGAACAACGACGGCGTGTGGGTGAAAAAACGCCAGCCCGGTCAAACCGAAATGGAATACCAGATGCGCAACTGGTACTACTTCAACTGGCTTTGCGGTGACCATATTGCCGAGCAGCATATTCACAACATCGATGTGGTTAACTGGTTCAAAGGCGCCTACCCGGTAAAAGCACAGGGTATGGGTGGCCGTGAGGTGCGCAAAGGCAAAGACCATGGCGAGATCTTCGACCACCACTTCGTGGAATTTGAATATGCCGATGGAACGGTGATGAACAGCCAGTGCCGTCATCAGCCCAAAACCATGAGCCGTGTGGATGAATTACTGGTGGGCACCAAGGGAAGAATTCATTGCGGTGCTGGAAAGATTGTTGACAGCAAAGGAACCTCGGTTTACCAGTTTGACCGGAAAACGGAAAACAATCCCTATCAAACTGAGCATGATGAATTGTTTGAAGCCATTGCCAAAGGGCAGTACAAATTTGCCGATGCTGAAAACGGCGCCTACAGCACCATGACTTCGATCCTGGGCCGTATGGCTACCTACAGCGGACAGGTGATTCACTGGGACAAAGCGCTGAACTCGGGAATCAGCCTGCAGCCGGCCGTATATGCCTGGGATGCACCACCGCCGGTATTGCCCAACGAAGAAGGTTACTATCCGGTTGCCGTACCGGGTGTTACTAAGTTTATCTAAACACCCTGCTTTCATAAAAAAACGTCCCTTTTTAACGAGACGTTTTTTTATTACCAATTCATAATACCCCAGCTTAACAAAAGGCATTAAAAAAGACACCGGAAACAGGTGTCTTTTTTTAAATATTCTAACCGAAAAATCAATGTACCGCCATGGTCATTTCGCTTTCTTCCGGTGTTGTCTTTGTATTTCTTTGCCAGATAAAGAAAACGATAAACGCCACAATCAGGATGCCGGGAAAGGCCATCATCTTCACCAACGATTGTTGCCCTGTGGCTAGTTCGAGTGCCGTACCGGTTAAACCTTGGGCGGCGTTGTCTGCCCGGGCCGTATCAATCCAGTTTCCGATGATCGGCTGAAAAATAGACGTGGAGAACATGCCCACACCGCCCACAATCGACATACCCAGGGCGCTGCTGCGGGGCACACGGGTAGCCACAGATCCGATCATCACCGGCCAGAAATAACAAATACCCAGTGCATAAACGATAGCCGCCACATAGGCCATTGGACCAGTTACAATGCTAAATAAATAGATACCGATGGTAGCGAGAATAGCACCTCCAAGCAACACACCAGTTTGTCCCAAACGGCCCACGACTGGCCCGGCGAAATACCGACCCACTGCCGATACGCCGTTTGTCAGCGCCAAGATCAACATGGCATTGGCACCGCTGGCGCCCAGTACAATGCTCACCCACTGGCTGGGACCAAACTCGGTAATCGCCGTTAGTGCCATGCAGCAAAACAGGAAAATAAATACAGGGCTTAACATGGCCTTTAGATTTTCGCTGAAAGAAGTAGCGCCAGCCAATTGGGTTCTGGGAAAGGTTTTACCGAAAAACAAAACAGCATAGGCTACTGTTGGAATCATGGTCACCCACATCTGGGCCTGCCAGCTCAATCCCATCTTTGTCATAGCAAAAGAAATGAGTGATCCTACCAGGATACCACCCGGAAACCACATGTGAAAACGGGCCAGCATCTTTTGCATCTTTACTCCGGAATACATATCGGCTATCATGGGATTACAGGCCGCTTCGGTGCAGCCGTTTCCAATACCGATCAGCAGTGTGGAAAGAAGCAGCGTATTGTAGCCTCCCGCAAATATGGTGAGCAGGATGCCCGCCGTGTGACAGATAAAGGCAACCGTCATGATCGTCTTCGGACCAATGGTATGATAGAAAATACCTCCCAGGATCATGGAAATGGGAAAGCCTAAAAACCACATGGAATTGATAAAGCCAAGTTGTTCGGCCGTGAGGCCAAAGCTTTGTCCCAACTCAGGCAGAATACCCGCCCGGATAGAGAACGTGAACGCCGTGGTGATGAGGGCAAAGCAGCTTCCGTTGAACAGGGCTGATTTGTTGATGTTTCCGTTTGTGTGTGCTGTGCTAATGGATTTCATGATGCAAGCTGTTAGGTTTTTTTGATGATGAAGGTTCTGGTTTTTTGCCGTATTAAAACTGGATTTGTCCGGATAACATTCACAGGTAAAGAATAGTTACCCCGTCAAAACAATGAATGCTTAAATGTAGTGTTTTTGGAAGCATTGTACTTTGCCCCTTCAAAATAAAACACCGGAAAAAATCGCTGTGTGTCTGCTATGGATTTTAAGCATTACCGGAATAACAATTCCGCGTTTGCTTGCTGGTTTTACCATCTTATGGCAAGGCCCTAATCAAAACCTCTTTGTAATAGACTTTGCTTTCCGGATCATGCCCCTGCAAGGCAATAGTGCCATTACGTAACCGCTTCTCGGCTCTCCCTTCCTCTTTTTCCACACCTTCGGGTTCGGTATAATCCACTACCGTGCGGTCATTAATCTTAACCGTGATGTGCTTTCCTTCCACCCGAATGGTTTCGGTGAACCACTCATTGTCTTTTACATATACGTCCCTTACGTCCTGAACGGCATATAAGCTACCGGTTCGTCGCCAGTCGGTATGCGAATTATTCACCTGCACTTCGTAGCCTTTGGAAGGCCAACCACTCTCCTGGTAGGCCGTATGAAAAAAGATACCGGAGTTGGACCCAGGTGTGGTCATGACCCGTACTTTCAGCTCAAAGTTTTTAAAATTATGATCGCCTACCGGTCCCTCATAAAACAGGTGAGCCCTCGGGCCCTTTACTACGATGCTGCCATCCTGCACCGTAAATGTAGATGGGTTCTCAGAAGCCCGCCAGTGGGTAAGCGTTTTCCCATCAAACAAAGAAATCCATTGCTCATCCGAATTTGATTTCTGCACAGAGCAACGCATAACCGACAGCGCCAAAAGAGATGACAGGATGTATTTCAGCATAAGAAAAATTGTTCTCCAATTTAGAACAAAATCATCCAGAAGCTGCCCCCAAATTTGTTGGCAGGAAGTATGCATACGATGCCTCTTGCTGTCAACTGGCTTTCGTCACCCGTAAATCATTTCAACATGCAAGAACTTATAAAATCAAAAGCATACTGCAACGGTCAATGGGTAAGTGCCGGCGGCGGAAAAACGTTTGACGTGACCAATCCTTCAACCGGCGAGGTGATCTCTTCGGTTCCGGATATGGACCGCGAAGACGTTCGCAGCGCTATTGATGCGGCAGATGCCGCCTGGCCCTTCTACCGCGACCTGACCGCTAAAGAACGATCAGCTCTGTTGCGGACCTGGTTCAACCTGATCATCGAAAACAAGGAAAGCCTGGCCCGGATCATGACCCTGGAATCGGGCAAGGTCATCACCGAAAGCCTGGGTGAGGTGGCCTACGGCGCCGCTTTTGTGGAATGGTTTGCTGAAGAAGCCAAACGAACCTACGGCGATGTGATTCCGCCGCATACAAAGGACAAACGGCTGGTGGTGATCAAACAATCCATTGGCGTGGCTGCCGCCATTACTCCCTGGAACTTTCCGCTGGCCATGATCACCCGCAAGGTAGGGCCCGCACTGGCTGCCGGCTGCCCGGTGGTGATCAAGCCGCCCTCCGAAACACCGCTTACGGCTCTGGCCCTTGCCCACCTGGCCGAAAAAGCCGGCTATCCGCCCGGTGTATACAATACTGTCACCTCCAGTCAAAGCAGTGAGATCGGCAAAGAGCTGTGCGAACATCCCAACGTGCGAAAGCTTTCCTTCACAGGCTCTACACCGGTAGGCAAAACCCTGATGGCGCAATGTGCGCCGACGCTAAAGAAACTGTCCCTGGAACTCGGCGGCAATGCGCCTTTTTTGGTTTTTGATGACGCGGATATGGAGGCAGCGGTGCAGGGAGCCTTGGTATCCAAGTACCGGCACAATGGACAAACCTGTGTTTGCGTTAACCGCATCCTTGTTCAGGATAAAGTGTATGATGAATTTGTAGAAAAGTTCACCAGGGCTGTGCAGGGCCTGAAAACCGGTGATGTGCTGGACAAAGAAGTTCAGGTAGGCCCGCTGATCAATGAAAAGGGGTTGGAAAAAGTAAAAGCACACATAGCTGATGCGATGGAAAAAGGCGCTTCCATAACAACAGGTGGAAAACAAATCGAAGGCTTGTTTTTTCAACCCACGGTACTAACAGAAGCAAAACCGGATATGAAGATTGCAAGAGAAGAAGTGTTTGGCCCGGTGGCTCCCATTTTTCGTTTTCATGACGAAGAAGAAGCGATCCGCATGGCAAACGATACGGAGTTTGGGCTGGCTTCTTATTTCTACAGCCGCGATGTGGCCCGCTGCTGGCGGGTGGCCGAAGCCCTTGAATATGGGATGGTGGGCATCAATGAAGGATTAATCTCAACGGAACTGGCACCTTTTGGCGGCATAAAAGAATCGGGCTTTGGCCGCGAAGGCTCAAAATACGGGATGGATTATTTTATGGAACTGAAGTATCTCTGTTTTGGTGGTATCTAGGCAAAATAATTCTCTAAAAGCACAAGCCACTTCAGAGAAGTGGCTTGTGCTTTATTATGGATGGATTAGTAACCCCATTTCTTCATAATGGCAATGTTTTCCCGCATGGCGTCCAGCGGCTTTTGTCCCTGGTAAGATTCCTGTTCAATGATAAAATGCTTGGTTCCGCCGGACTTCTTGCCAAGCTCCAGCACTTCTTTTACATTGATCACACCTTTTCCAAGCAAGGTACTTTCATACTGGTGACGCTCTTCTTTACCGGTTGCTTTGATCTCATCTTTTACATGCATGGACTCAAACCGGCCCGGATATTTTTTAATCACATCCGCAGCCTTTGCATTGGCGTTGTACATATTACCAATATCCAATTGGTGTATCACCAGCGCCGGGTCGGTATTCTTCATAATGATATCATACAGCACTTCGCCATTCAGCTTTTCACTGAATTCAAACTCATGGTTATGGTAACCAAATTTCATCCCGTGTTTTTTACACAATTCGCCGCTCTTGTTGAACATCTCCAGCAGTATCATCAGCTCATCGTAATTGCGGCGTTGTTTTTCTTCCATGGAAGGACTGATGACAAATTCCTGTCCCAGCACGGCGGCATCTTCCACTGTGAATTTCCAGGCGTCGGTAAATTCTTTGGCCGTGTTCCAATGGCGGCTATGCATCACCGTGTGTCCGCTCGGCATTTTCATGCCTAGGTCATCCAGCACTTTCCTGAATTCTTTCGGCGAGTAGCCATAAAACTTACGATCCACATAGTTGGCATGCTCTACGTATTTGTAGCCCATACCGGCCAGTGCCTGAAGGGTGGGCAGTGGTTCTTTGCGCATATCGTCACGTACCGAATACAATTGAATACCGGTAAGCTGATTTTTGCGGGAGGTAGCCAGCAAGGATTGCGAAGCCAGTGTAGCGCCAACCATGGCAAAAGAAGTTTGTTTGATAAAGGTTCTGCGGGAGGTGTTCATATAGCTCGTTTTTCAATTAGACTACACAATATAGTTTTTTCCGCTCAAGTTCAGCGGCGTGATTTTCAGAAAAAAACAGGAACGAAAAAGAAATCTTTACTCGTTTGCTCGCAGATAAAAAACTTCGTTGTAATCTTGAACAGCCAATACAGGCAGAATACAAACAACACTTCCTTACCTAAAACCAACTTTTCAATATGGTAAAACTTGCCATGCTAGGCTCAGGATTTATTGGCCGCTTTTATGCTGATTCGATTCATGGAAACCGCAGTGGCGACAGGATCGTCAGCATTCAATCCCGCCGCGAAGAATCGGCCAAAAAATTTGCCGATGATTATGGTGTACCTCACCACACCACCAACATGGAAGAAGCCATTGCACACCCCGATGTTCAGATTGTGTGCATAGCTCTTCCCAACAACCTGCACGAAGAAGCCGTGCTGCTTTGCTGCAAACACAAAAAAGCCGTTATCACCACCAAACCGCTTGGCCGCAATGCAGCGGAAGCAAAGCGTATGCTGGAAGCGGTGGAAAGTGCCGGCATTTTTCACGGTTATCTGGAAGACTTGGTGTATACACCCAAGTTCATCAAGGCGCACGAAAGTGTACGAAACGGGGCGCTGGGCCGCATTCTTTGGGCTAAGTCGCGGGAAACACATCCTGGTCCGCACAGCAACTGGTTCTGGGACCTGGAGCAGGCCGGCGGCGGTTGCATTCTTGACCTGGGCTGCCACTGCGTGGAAATTTCCCGGAGCTATATTGGCAAAGACATTAAACCTATAGAAGTGATGTGTTGGGCCGATACACAGGTAAAACCCATCGAGGCCGAAGATCATGCCATTGGCCTGGTAAAATACGAGAACGGCGCCATAGGCCAGTTTGAGGTAAGCTGGACCTTCCGCGGCGGATTGGACCTGCGGGATGAAGTGATGGGAACGGAAGGCACTATCTGGATCAACTCTTTTTTACGCACCGGCTTTGAAATGTTTACCACCGGCAAGGGTGGCGACTACATTGCAGAAAAAGCAGAAAGCGACAGCGGCTGGCTGTTCCCGGTGGGTGATGAACTGAATGAACTTGGCTACAATCACATGTTCATGGATATGTTCAGTGCCTTTGAAAAAGGTGAACAACCCAAGGAAACGTTTTATGATGGTTATGTGGTGAACGCCGTGCTGGATGCTGCTTATCGCTCTGCAAAAAGCAAGCTGTGGGAACCGGTGCAACTCGATATCTGGCGGGGCAAAACCGGTGTTGGCAAGGACAGTCACCTTACTGAATACGACGCTGATCATTATTTTGTAAAAGAAGAAATGACGCACTACGGCGCCAAAAAGGTTATCCTGAAGAACAAACAATCGGGTAAGTTCATTGAAAAAGTGTTGGAGTAGTCAAAACCCAATAGACAATTGGCAACTGGCAATAAGCAAATAAAAAGGAGGCTTCATGGTGAAGCCTCTTTTTTTTGCTAACAATTTAGAAAAAACGAACGCTCCACGCTACATCAAACCGCTCTCCTGCAGCCAGGCGGTTGATGCCTTCTTTGTTTTCCAGATTGCCATCGGCATCCACGCTGTCGGCAATGCCGCACCAGGGTTCGATGCAAAGAAAATCGGCGCCCGGGGCTGCCCACAAACCCAGGTAGGGAAAGCCTTTGTACGAAAACTGCAAACCATGCTCTGTTTTATCGGAAAGCAATTGTACGCTGTCGCTCTGCAGATGCTTCAACACAACGGCATCTTTTGCAAACAAATCCTTCGACAAGGGAAGCACCTTGCTGTTTTCCAAGAAGGGCTGCGGAGCCATTTCAATTAAGCCTTCTTTGCTGATGGGCCAGCGTCCGGCTGTTTCGGCTTTATTAAATTCCAACCGGTAATCCGTATAGGCCGTGCCCTCTGCCAGCGGCAGCTTAAATGCAGGATGACCACCAACGGAAAACAACAGGTCTTTATCGCCACGGTTGCTAACGCTATAGCCTACCTGTAATGTTTCTTCTTCCAAACGATAGGTAATGGAAAAAGCAAAATCGAAGGGATAAACGGTTTTGGTTTCGGCACTGCTTTCCAGCGTGAAGGTAACCGTGCTTCCCTCCTGGCTGCTGACTGTAAATTCCTTTTCACGGGCAAACCCATGGCGGGAAAGGTTGTACGACTTGTCCTTATACCGGTACGTTTTTTCTTTTAATTCCCCTACAATGGGAAACAGTGCAGGCGAAGATTTGGCCCAGAAAGCAGGATCGCCCTGCCATATATATTCAAGGTTGTGCGTTTTGTGAAAGACAGTTTTTAATTCGGCGCCCAGCGGCGTAATGGCCACCCGCAGCCGGTTATTTTCAATCTGGATCATGAAGCGAAAATACTTCGCATTTGCTATCCTTCCGGCCCGCATTTAATACACGGTGCAATCGCCTTGGTTGATGCAGGAATGGCAGGGGAATATAATTTCGAGCTCGCAGCCCTTTCCCGGTTCACTCTTTAATGAAAATGTACCGTTCAGGTTTTCGGCCCGGGTACGCATGTTCGTTATGCCAATGCCGGCCCGTTTGGCAGCGGTATCAAAGCCTTTTCCGTTGTCGGATATCTTCAAATAAATTTCCGTGTCTTTTCTTCCAATTTCAATACACACCAACTTGGCTTCGGAATATTTGATGATGTTGTTCAGGCTTTCCTGCACAATGCGGTAAATCGCCAAGTGAATGTCTTCGGAAATATTGCATCCCGCCAGGCTTTTGGGAAGATAAATAATCTCGAGACGGCCGGTAAGGTTGATGGACTCCACCAGTTCCCGAACAGAATCCTGAAGGGAAATTTTTCCAAGCGTAGGCGCTGACAGGCGCTTGGAGATGCTGCGGATTTCATTTATACACTCCTGGGTATACAGCGTGGCTTTTTCCAGCAGCTCCTTGTCCTGCATGTAGCCGGTCAGGTACATTTCGTTATACAGCTTTACCGTGGTCAGTATCTGGTTCACGTTATCGTGCAGTTCAAGTCCCAGTTGCGAACGTTCCGATTCCTGCGCCCGGATCACGGCGGATGTAATTTCTTTTTGTTTGTTGATCAACTCGCGGTTCAGGCGCTTTTGCAGCTTTACGCGGTCATCAATGTTGCGGGCATTTACAAGGATGCCGCCAATGGCACTGTTGGTCATGTGGTTGGTGCCTTTGGATTCAAGCCAGATCCACCGTCCGCTTTTGTGCAAAAAGCGATGCACCACACCGTTGGCTTCTTCATCGCCGCGCATGACCCTGGAAATTTCCTCGGAAACTTTTTTCAGATCATCCGGGTGGATAAAATCAAACGCATTCCGGTCTCTTAATTCGTCTTGTGCATAACCCAGAATGGATGTAATGTTTTTGGTGCTGTAACGAAAGTCTCCCCTTTCGTCGATAATTACAATCAAGTCAGACCCGTTTTGCACCAGCGTATCCAGCCGTTGTTCGCTTAGCTGCAAGGCTTCTTCCTTTCGTTTTTTTTCGGATATATCCCGGGTGTTTACCAGCAGGCCGTTAATGATCGGATTGTGCAGATGGTTGGATACTGTTGATTCCACCCACCGCCATTCACCATCTTGTCCCATAAACCGGAAGGCCCCGGTGGTCAAAATTTCACAGAACTGGATATTTTGCAGGTGTGAATACATTACAGGAAGATCATCGGGATGAATAAAATGTAAGGCGTTTTGTCCGATGAGCTCTTCCGCTTCGTAACCGATAACCCTGTTTACATTGTGACTGACAAATGAATAGAAACCTTCTTTGTCAATGATGGCGATCATTTCATTGCCCTGCTGCACCAGAAAGCGAAACCGTTCTTCACTTTCCCGTAAGGCTTGTTCGCTTCGCACCAGGTCCGAAACATCCTGAATGGTGCCGATAGTTTTTACCAGCTTTCCCTCATTGTTATAGATGGCTTCGCGGTTGCGTTTGATATAAACAACTTCTCCGTCCGGACGAACAATGCGAAACGTAAGCGTGGTGGAAAACAGGTGAGCTGGTGCTGCCAGGGTTTGTTTTACCATGTTGCTATCATCGGGATGAACCAATGACCAGAATAGCTCCGAGGTATATTCCGGGAAGATTTTTTTGTTTAAACCAAAGATCTCGAAGATGGTATCGGAAACATAGGTATACCGGTTGTCAATAACATCAAATTCGTAATTGGCCACCCTGGCCATTTCCTGTGCTTTTATCAGGCGCTGTTCCGTTTTGTACTTATCCGATGCATCGCGTACAACGCTGTAAAAAAGCTGGTCATTTTCATCCCAACGCCACGACCACAGCAGGGGAACAACCGTTCCGTCTTTTTTGCAGTAGCGGTTCTCAAAATTGGAAACCTGGCAATTGTGTTTTTTTTCGTTTAGAATATGAAGGGTTTCCGGTGTATCGGCCGGGTAAATAAAGCTTAGGAAAGAATGCCCAATCATTTCTTCCGGCGTGTAGCCTAAGATTTGTTCGGACGAAGAGCTGATATAGCGAAAGATGCCGTTGCCATCGCATACGCAAATTACATCAACTAGGGAGGAAAGCAGTTTTTCAAAGTTCAAACCAGGAGGTAGCGAGGTACTCACCGGTTCCGAACCAGGCGTTCCGGATTGGATTTTCATAGGGCTAATGTCGTTCGAATCTGCTTATTTTTTTATGATCGAAAAAATAAATTTAGCAGGCTTACATATTTCTACTTACAGGTGTGTAAGAGGTTTGAGATAAGTGCGCCAAAACCCTCTACAAAAAAACTGCAACAGACTGAGTCTGTTGCAGTTTAGCACCGATAAGCAGGTCCGATTATTCCGCTTTTTTCAGTTTTTCAATTACCGTCAGTGTTCCGGTAGCATCAGCCTTCACGTTGGTCCAGGAGGTTTTGTCTTCCAGCACCAGCACAAAATACATTTCTTCGCTGTTGGTGATTTCGGTTACACCATAGATATTTTTATCAGGAAATTTTTCGGCTACTTTTCCTTTCAGGAAGGGTGAAAGTTTCGCCGCCGTATAATAATTGCGGGTGCTAAGGATCTTTCCATTCCGGTCGTAGCGGATGTTGTATTTGATTTGCTCTTTTTCAAAATAGACATCGAAATAGTTATCGCCTTCAAACCATTTGGCGTCCACTACCGTGGGGAAGGAAGCAGAAAACTGTTTTAAAACTTTTTCGGTTACCGGCGGGTTATCAAACGACATGGCAGCAAGGGAAACAGCACAGATGACGAGCAGGTTGGCTATTGACTTTTTCATACAAACAAATTTTAAGGGGGTGATTGAAATTCTACTGTCAAATTAGAACTGTAACACAATGAAAAAAAGGGAATTACGACTGGCGGTAATAACATTTCACACAGGATTCGTTAACCTTTTTTTAACCCCTGAAACGAAGCCGTTGTTTTCACGCCTGAAATAAAATTTTCACCACCTGAAATCTGCCAGCAGAGAATGAAGCGTCGGGTTTCTTCCGCAAGAAAATATAACGGATTGGGATAAACGGCAAATACTACGAATCTTTTCGCATAGAAAAAAGACCATCCAAATGGATGGCCTCAACACGTTTCTATGTCTTCAATAATATGCGCTTTACTTTGCAATCTTTGGTTTGGTAGCGGGCAGTCAAGCGATTTTCCCAAGTTACTGGAAAGAGTAGAACATTTAAGCCTAAAAGGCTTGAGGAACCATATTTATAATTCTCTATGGCAATCTAACAACTTAGGTTAAGTAACGTGATCTGAACTCGCTACAAACTTGCATCTAATTGGCAACATCAATTTATCAGGTAATTATTTTATTATGTGAATAGGCTGTTTTCTCGAAAAAGAAAGAGCCCCTGGATTAGGGGCTCCTGGAATTAGAAGTTACGATCTTAATAGCCCGGATTTTGAACAAGATTCGGGTTTACGTCAATTTCCTGTTGCGGAATGGGATATAAGATATCCTCTGGCCTCCGCCCTTTTCCTTCCAGATAAACCTGCGCCATAGACTTCGATGGATTAGCCTGGTCTGGCGTCCGCTTCATATCCGTCCACCGGAAATTTTCAAAGGCCAGCTCAATCCTGCGTTCTTTGATGATATCGTATAAAGTAGCCGTCGTTAACGCTGACAAACCACGTTTCGTTCTTACTTCATTCAATCTTGCCAGCATGAGCGGGTCTGTATTGTTTCCGTTAGAAATGAAAAATTGAGCTTCGGCAGCAATCAGGTACATCTCTGCAATGCGTGCAATAAACATAGGGTGAGCAAATGTGCCACCGGGGTCACGGTATTTTCTTACATACCAGCCAGGGTTAGAAGTTGGAGCCACAATTTCCTGTACCGTAGCGGCTTTGCGAACATCACCCGACTCAAAGGCGCTAATCAGAGAATTATCAACCGGCAATTCGGCACGGCCGCTTCCTGGCATGGTTGGGTGTTGCAGGAAAAAAGAAAGGCCATTCTCCCCCTCAGTTACCGTTACCTGCAAGACGAAAATATGTTCCATATTACCGACCGGTGAGTTGAGCGCCGCATCAAGGTCCGTAGTTACAGCAAATTTGTTTGTGGCAATAACTTCTTCCGCATATTTTTTAGCATTGGGATAATCCTTGCGAATCAGATATACTCTTGCCAACAATGCTTTGGCTGCCTCTTGTGAGACGAAGGCATTGTTTGCAATGGATGTAAGAGGCGGTGCATTTTCAATGGCCAGCAGCAGGTCACTGATAATTTGCTGATATACCTCCGCTTCTGAATTACGCGGTACGGCCTCAAGGGTTCTTGTCAAAACGATAGGCACCCCGCCATAAAGCGTAACCAACCGATAATAACTATAAGCGCGGGCAAAGTACGCCGTGCCAAGAGAAACCTTTCTGGTGTCTTCCGGTATGGAAGGACTCTGCGCCAACTCGATAACGTCGTTGCAACGCTGAATGGTGGCATAAGGACCAACAAAATACCGCTGGTTCAGCACATTGTTGGCCAGGATAGCGTTATTGTCTATTTCACCATGCTGGAAAAACGTTGCCCGGTAGCGCAGGTTATCTGCAGATAGATCTTCGGTAACCAGCCCCAGATAAGAAAAGGTAGTGTTGCCGTTTTGCAGACCATCATAGATACCTGTGACAATTTTCCCGATATCTGCAGGCCCTACTGTCTCTGGTGATAAAGCAGTGACAGGATTTAAGTCCAGTTGTTTTTTGCACGAAGAGACACTGAGCAGGCAAATGAGTATAAAAATGGATTGAAAAAATTTCATGCGAAAAATTTTAAAAGTTTACGTTGAGGCCAAATGTGATTGTGCGCATCTGGGGGATAGCACCTTGGTCCACACCGGTGTTGTTAACCGTGAAGTCCGTAGAAACTTCGGGGTCAAAGCCTGTGTATTTGGTCCACGTGAACAGGTTCTGTGCGGTGATATAAAAACGGGTTGAGGATATGCCTAAGCGGCTTGTAACAGCAGAGGGAATGGTATAGCCCAGCGTCAGGATCTTCAGGCGGGCATAGCTTCCGTCCTCAAGGTAGCGTGATGAACGTTGCGTGTTAAAGGCTCCTTGTGTGCCACCTATGGCACGGGGGTATTTAGCACCTTCTTTGTTGTTTACTGTCCAGCGGTTATCAAACACATCTTTGAATACATTGGTGGCTGCAGCAGAAGCAGAAGCGTTGGCACCAAGGCTTGCCCAACCGCCGGTTCCTTCCGCATTGTTGTTGTATATCTTGTTTCCAACGGAAAACTGAAGAAAAGCATTCAAATCAAATCCTTTAAAAGAGATGTTGTTGGTAAAGCCACCATAGAACTTCGGAATCGGGCTACCCAGGTACTGCCGGTCTGTGCCCCCAATGATACCGTTACCATCTACGTCCTCGTACCGCATGTCACCCGTACTAGGATCAATGCCCAATGACTTTATCAAAAAGAAGGCACCCAGCGGCTGACCTACGGCAATTTGCGTGGCAAAATCACCCGGTATGGGCTGATTGTCGAAAAGAGACGTTACCTCGTTATCGTACAGGTTTAGATTCAAACTGCTTGTCCATTGAAATTTGCCGCGGAATACATCAGCACTCAGCAAAAAGTCCCAGCCCCATGCTTCAATAGAACCAATGTTTTGCGTTACGGTCAGAAAGCCTGAAGTGCGGGGCAACGGGCGATTAATCAGCAGGTCGCTGGTGTTTTTCCTGTAATAATCTGCAGAAAATCGCAACCTGTCATTAAACAGGCCAAGGTCCAGGCCAAGGTCGAATTGCTTGGTTGTTTCCCACTTCAGATCTGGATTTCCGATCTGCGCCAATGCGAATCCTGGCTGGTCAAAGTAATTAAAGCCAGTACCAAACAACCGACGGCTGGCAAAGTTCAGGATACCCTCCTGATTACCTGTAGCACCATAACTTCCTCTGACTTTTAATAAGCTGATTGTTGGTATACCACGCAAAAATTCTTCGTTATGAATGTTCCAACCCGCGGATACAGCCGGGAATACGCCATACCGGCCTTTTTGAGGAAATTTTGAAGAGCCATCACGACGAATAGAGGCGCCAAACAAATACTTGTTTTGCCATCCGAGATTAACTCTTCCGAGAATTGACGCAATCGTAAAATCCGTCGCCGTTGAAGAAGCAGTCGAGATCTGGGAAGCAGAGAAGATATACGGTGTTTGATCCGACGCAAAATTCTGCGCATCGACACGCATGTCTTCACGTTTATTCTTTTGGAACTCGTACACAGCGGTGGCATCCACCGAAAGCCTGTTGCTAAACAGCGATTTCGAGTAGCTTAGGTTTTGAGTCAGAATATAATTCTGGGTGGTTACCGAACCGGCTGTTCCCGAACCATTGGAGCCTGCCCCAACCAAAGAGGTAATGGGGTTGTAGATCCGCTGGTCCAACACAGTATAATCTACACCAAGCGAAGAACGAAAACGCAAGCCCGGAAGAATGGTGGCTTCACCATAAAACAGGTTCTGGATGTTTAACAGGTTGATGAAGTTGTCCGTTTCAAACATGTGTACCGGGTTATTGAAATCATTCACTGCAAACGTTCCATCCTGGTTGTATATGGGCTGGTCGGGCCGGGCAATGGTCGCCCGGGGAAAGGGAGAATAAATGCTGTTGTCCACAGGTGTTTCGCTTCGCTCAGTACGCGACAGGCCAGTGCTGTTACCGATCTTCAGCCAGTCGTTAGCATTATGATCAAGGTTGAATCGACCACTGTACCGTTTAAATCCGCCTTTTTTCAGCGGGCCTTCCTGTGTAAGGTAGCCCAGGGAAGCATAGATCTGCGTCCGGCGGTCGCCACCTGATGTAAGGGAAACCTGCGTATTGAAAATGTCGGAGCTATTGTTCAGTATTTCATTCAGCCAGTTTACATTGTCTGCTGGATTGTCCACCTGTGCCTGGGTAAAGATTGGGGCCAGGTTCATGTTTTGTCTTGCTTCGTTGTATAACTGCCGGTAATCTCGGGCACCCAGCACTTCCCGTTTTTGTGTCAGTTCTTGACGTCCATAAAAGGTAGAAAGCGAGACTTGCGATTTGTTGGAACGGCTTCCCCGTTTGGTGGTGATGATGACAACACCGTTCGATCCGCGAGAACCATAAATGGCGGCTGCTGCGGCATCCTTCAGCACCTCAATGGATTCAATGTCGTCGGGATTGATATTGGCAAGGGGGGAAACACCGCCACCAGCCTGCGCTTGTGAAGCTACCGTACCGAGTGAAGGGCGAAAATCGTTATTCGAAGCCAAGATCAAGCCATCAATAACATACAGTGGGTTGTTGCCCGCCTGTATGGAAGATCGCCCCCTTACATTAATTGATATAGGTGCTCCGGGTCTTCCCGAACCGGCATTGATCTGAACTCCAGGCACACGACCCTGCAGTGCCTGCGCAAGATTGGCTACGGGTTGATTCCGGATTTCCGATCCACTGATTTTCGCTACGGACGTGGTTAATCTTCGCGATGATTGCGTACCGTAGCCAACCACCACTACCTCGTCAAGCCGGCTTCCCTGTGCTGAAAGCGTAATGGCGATTGAGGTGCTTTCGCCAATTGCAACCTCTCGGGTTTCACGTCCCACATAGGAGACAACCAAATTTTTTGTTCCAGCCGGAACTGTTAATTGAAAGAAGCCCTGCGCATCGGTAGTTGTACCGACTGAGGTACCACTAGCGGTAACCGATGCATTGGAAATCGGAGCGCCTTGCTCATCTGTTACTTTGCCTGTTATTGTCTTTGATTGTGCAAAAGCTGGTATGCAAAAAAGCACCCAGCCAAGAAGCAGAAGTAAAAGTTTTCTCATTCTCAGCTATTTATTGTAAGACCACAATATGAAGTGAATTGCTTCACAAAAACTAATCATGTAAACCGAAGCGTGAAAGATGATGTATCAAATATGAAAATCGAAATCTGAAAAATAATTGAAGCCAGCGGAGGCTACCGGGAATGACACTGCCTAAGAGGCAGATTGCACAAATTTTTCAAGCTGAAGTCATTGTTATACACCAATTAGCCGAAGTTTCTTTATAGGCGCCTAATCCCAATATCCACTTGGATTGGCATTTCTCAGTTTTTCAGCATGGTTCATGACCTGGATACCATTGATGACCTTGATAGGCGTGTCAACACGAATAGTATAGCTGTTTCAATTAAGAGCCGTCAACTTTAGGTAGAGTAAAAAATTTTCTCTTTCAAATGGCTGAGCCATTTCGAAATCTACGCTCCAGCAATAATGTAAACTGTTGTAAGCATATCGATCTAGGCTATGATCATGATAACTTGCTTTGGTTCGTTTCTGTCTTTTAGTTTGGAGATTTGTTCAGACCCAATATTATCTTAAATAGACTTTAGCTGAAAGTCGCTCATTGTAGAAATTGGATTCACTATTGGCAATAACCTCTTCTGGATGCAATGTATAAATAGCCTGGGTTATCTGGGTTAGTTCTCATAATACTACCTGAGACTTGTGTAGACGCATCAACCTACAAGTTCAACCTATGGATGCTTTTAAACTTCGCCTAGGACTATGAAAACAACTAAAAACAGACCATGCTAACAATTGCCTTGGACTGTTTTGTAGAAATTTGTCTTTAAACACTTCTGCTAAAAGAACAATTAACAGCAGGTTTGTTGAAAGCTCAAGTGCAAAAGATTGGTAATGACTGTACAGAATCCTGCTCTGCGCTAAAAGGATAGTTATGGCATAGCTTTTACACGTTATTCTGTAAACTCATCCATGATTGCTCATGAATTTAAGGAGTTGGTAGAGGTAAGTACGCCCAAAGGCGATGGCTGCATCTGGTATATGATCGACTACGGGCCCCATTCCGATACACTGTACACCATTATAATAAAAGAAACCGGTGAATGCTGGCAAATGTCCCACAAAGATTTCCGGATAAAGCCCAATGTTACCATGGGCATCCGTGGCCAATATAACAAACAGGAAAAGTAAAGGGCTGCCTGTGTTCCTTGGCCCTTTACTCTCTATTGTCATTTCATCATTCCATACTCAGGCTTCTACCAGCCATTTGCGGAAAAGGGGCGCCGTTTCCTGGCTGACAATGATGGAATGATCAATATCAGGCACCGTGAGGTCAACCCAGAGTTTTACCCGTTCGTAGGGTTTAAAGCTCTTAATAAAATTGATGTTTAAAATGTACTGTCGGTTGGCACGGAAAAATGTATTGTCATCCAGTTCTGCTTCCAGGTCCGAGAGGTTTTTATCCACCATGTATTTGCGTCCATTGCGGTCAACCGCATGAACAATTTTGTTCTCGGTAAAAAACAAAACAATATCCGAAAGCTGCATGGTAATGTTTTCAATTCCCTTGCGCACCAGTATCCTTGACCGTTTGCGGGAAGAGACATATTGCATCAACTGGGCCAGCGATGCATCGGCTTTTTCCGCAGCAAAATGCTGTTCAAAACTTTTGTACTTGCGCAGCGCTTTTTCCAGGTCGTCCTTGCAGATAGGCTTTAATAAATAATCAATCCCGTTGTTTTCAAACGCATCCATCATAAACCGGTCGTAGCCGGTAATAAACACGATGGGCACTGTAAGTTTTACCGTATTAAATATGGAGAAGGACAGGCCGTCTGAGAGTTGTACGTCGCTAAAAATAATATCCACTTTTGCGTGGCCGGAAAAAAACTGAATGCCTTCTTCCACGCTTGGCACTACCGCCTCAATAGTGATGTCCGGCTCTACTTCCTTCAAAATGGCAGACAAATAGTCGGCAGCCTTTTGCTCGTCTTCAATGATCACAGCTTTTATCATGTTGTTGCATTTTCGGGTATAACAATAGGTAACTTCACCAGAAAGCGGTTTCCAGTGGTGAGCACCAGTACATTCTGATTGGTAATAATCCTGTAACGGGCCTTCAGGTTGCGAAGGCCGATATACGTTGATTCCGCCGCATGCAGCTTGGGTCGTACGGGATTGGAAACATGGATAAATTTCCCGTTGCGGAAAATTGAAATGACCAGCGGTTCCCGTTCCGAAAAGAAATTATGCTTGATGGCATTCTCCACCAACACCTGTAATGTGCAGGGCAAAATGGAAACATTGTCCTCGCTTTCCTCCACCTTGTTTTCAATCCGGATGTTATCGTCGTAACGGATGCGCAGCAGGTAATAATAATTGTCAAGAAATTCCATTTCATCCTGAAGGGATACGAACTGTTTTTCCTTGTTGCGCAGAAAATATTTGTACACGCTGGAAAGCTTGTGTACAAACTGATAGGCTTTATCGGCATCATTGCGCACAAGGTGCGACAACGTGTTCATGCAATTAAAAAAGAAATGCGGGTCCAGTTCGCTACGAAGGACATTGACTTCCGCTTCCAGCCGCTCACGGTCCACCTGTTCCAGCACCCGGGAGTCCAACTCTTTTTCCATGCTTAAAAAAACAACCTCATACACCAGGGAAAGCACCCCTCCTGTTATCGCACCCACCAGCGCTGCGTTCAGGGGTTGCATGCCATTGATGGATTGTAAAAAGAGGCGCTGCCACAGCCAGGTTGCCGTAAAAAAAACAGCTCCGGCTAACAATCCTCCTGTCAGGAGTAAACTGATGATTCGAGAGAAGATATTTCCTTTTAAGGGATTTGTTCTGCGCAGATCGGAAACCAGTTTCACCACAACCTGCCAGGTGAGAAAGCTGACACCAATAAAATAAAAAATAGTTACGAGCACAAACACCAAACCATCTTCTGGCCAGCGAACCAGCTTTGCCAAAAATGGTGCTGCCGCACCGACAATCGGAATCATGAGACGTTTGAAAAGTTGGTCTTTGATCATACGCTGCCCAACCTGGTAGTTTTTGTGTGTGTAACCAAATCTATACTGCACGACGCACTTCGTATAGTGGTTTTATGCGTTCGGAAGTATTTGTAGATAAATGGTAATTGCGGCCTCGTCCACTGTTACTGTGTTTTATTTTATTCCTAACAGCGCCAGACAAAAAATCATGAAAGTGTTGCCTGTCCTGTATTGGCAGCGCAAGAAATATTGTGTTCTGAAAAAATTAATATGATGTGACAACAAAAAGTCATTCTTTATTTATTGATAGACTATGCTGTAAAAAAATTGATATGAAAGAGTAGCTGCAAAAAAATTGTCCTGTGGAAACTGCCTTTTTGATGCCATAAATAAACGGTTCGGACACCAAGTTGCGGACTTGAAACAGGAATCTCCATGCCTGAGGAAAGTCATACCGTAAAATGCAATTCCACAACCGAACTTGCATCTATTCTCATGTGAGGATCTTTGGTCTCATCGATCCTAATTTTGTTTTAGAGTTAAAAATATCGCAGGCAGTTTCTACTGCCTGTTCTTTTTTTATATACAGGAAAACTGATTTGCCGCTCATCATAATTCCGGCAAATTTTTATCGATGGTTTCGCTGAAATTTGGTTTCCGACCGCGTAAAACAGCCCTCTTAACCATGACGCCGGCGTACTCACTCTTCCTTTCCGTTCATTTGATCAATCGGCAATGTTGATTCGTGTAAAACGGCTTGATACAATACGCCTGCCTGTCCTAAATTACAAGCAGAAAGCCGCACAGCTGAAACCAAAACAGGTTTTATCCACACCAAAAATCACCACGAATGAAAGTATTATTTGCCGCCCTGTTCGTTGCTTTCCACAGCACACCTACTCCCCTGATGATTGTTGACAAAAACATGAAGAAACCCCTGAAGGCGGTAACCGAATACACAACCCAGGATTATATGCGGCGCACCTTTCCTATTTATACCGCCGATAAGTCCGCTATAATTGCCGCATCGGATAAGGCAGCCAAATGGATAGAACAGGCCGAATCCTGTAACACTGCAGACAGCATCTACACGCCGCATACGCTATTTGTTTTATCCACAGATTGTAACGGCGGCCCCAATGTGACTGTGCGGCTTTACACCCAAGTAGCTGAAACCGCAACAACATATAGTTTTACCTTGATTGAAAACGAAACCGACAAACGGAAAGCGCAGGAACGATTGATGGATTTTGCCACCTATATCGATCAATAGAGTAAACCATCCTAAATAACAAAGCATTCGCCTTGCAAAAGGTATTACCGGGTACTGTCTTTTTTAGTCGGCACAATGCGGTAATCGGCATCCGAAATGTCTTTTACACCCCTGGATTTTGGCTTAGGCTTTAGAACACTGTCCTGCAGCAATGGTGGAGGTGCTAAGGCCGTTACCCCTGCCTGCGTATCCGATAGGAGTTGCTCGGCCAGGGGAAGTGACAGCACACTATCCTTGTTGGCTTCAGATGGCACAAGGACAGTTGTACCTTCCTGCGGAACGGAAGGTGGCCCATTTTGGCTATTAGTGGTTCTTAGCAACGGTGGAGGTGTGGATGGTGCTAGCGGTGTTGAATTGGTATTTACCGGTTGTTGAATGGTTTGGGGAGAAGCAGGTGTTTCGGATTTTTTAGCGAGGAGATAAACGGTAAGAAATGCAGCCACAAAAGCCAACAGTCCGGCACGCCACATCCAGCCACCGGATGGCGCCTTTGGTGTGTTGCTGCCTCCGCCATCATCTTCCGGCAAGTCCCGGTCAAGCTGCGTTTTGATGCGTGCCCAAATGGCGTCTTCCATATCGGGCAGCGGCAACAGTTGCAACTTGTCGGCAATGGTCATTTCATATGTTGTCTTTTTGTTCATCCGGATGCTTGTAGCGGTATTTGTTTCTGCAAGGTTTTTCGGGCTTCGCTCAGGTGCCATTTGCTGGTGCCTTCGCTGATCTGCAGGCGTTCTGCAATTTCGCGGTGGTTGTAACCTTCCACCGCATACAGCACAAATACGGCATGGGTGGCCGGTGGCAGGCGTTTTACCAGGTTCATGATTTCTTCAGCACCCATCTCCTGCAATACAGTATTGTTGACCGGAGGCTCAGGCACGGTTTCCAGTTCAAGGTCTTTGCTAAAGCGGCTGCGAGCTTTCATGTGGTCGAGGCCTTCATTTACCACAATGCGTTTGATCCAGGCATGCAGCGAGCCTTTCGCCGCATCGTAGCTATGCATGCTTTTAAAAATTTTCACAAACGCCTGGCTCATGATATCGGCGGCATCGTGTTCGTCCCGCGAATACCGCAGGGCAATAGTCATAGCAAAGCCGTAGAACTGGCGATACAGTGCTTCCTGTGACTTGCGGTTATTGGCAAGGCAACCATCCAGCAATGTTTCTGTGTCGCGTTCTACGGCTTGCATAATTTTTCTTCAGAGGCTTCTATGGCGCTATCTTCATAAGCGTCTCAAAGATGGAAGAAATTGTGTGTTTTACATAGTTGAATTTCGATGAAGGGTGAATGGTTAAGGGTGATTTGTTTTTTTATTGCTTGATGAATTTGATCACACTGCTGCTGCCATTGGTTTCGGCCTGCAGAAAATAAACTCCGGGTGTAAGGTTACTGGCCGGAATGGAAATGGCCCTGCTTTCCGCCTTTAGCTGCAGGCTGCGGACTGTTTTCCCTGTGGCATCCCGAATGGAAATGTTGAGGGGTGCCGTGCTGCGGGAAATGGAAAGACGAATATCGCTTTGTACCGGGTTGCCGAGGAGTTGCACCTGCAAACCGGAAACAGCTTTGAGGTTCAGCATGGCTACGGGGCTGAATTCTTCCGAACCATCCAGGTCCCGCATGCGCAAACGGTAATAAACAACCGGCTTGCCGCTATTTGCCACACCGGCATCGGTAAAGGCATACTTTCTTTTACTGTTCGAATTTCCGGCCGCGGCAACCGTACCAATGGCCGTAAACAACTTGCCGTCTTCGCTGCGCTCAATCACAAAATCGCGGCTGTCTGCTTCCAGGGTAGTAACCCAGGCCAGTTTACCATCGCCATTTTGCAGGCCTGCCGTAAAGCTTTCGAGTTTTACCGGCATGGGAACCAGCGAACCTTCGAGGCGGTAAAGATCCCATTTGAAAGCATCATCACCATCCGTTGCCGTAAAAATGAAATAACCATTCACAGGGAAAAACGTAAAGCTGATCTCACTTTCTTCCGGGCCCTGGTTAATGTCGGCTACGATGGTTGTCCCGGCGTCGGTGCCATCGCTTTTCCACAGTTCACTTCCAATGGTGCCGTTATCCACGCTGAAATAGATGCCGGCATTGGTGTACACATACGAAACTGTTCCCGGGTCACTGTCGTCGGTTTCTTCATCACCATCCGGTGAACGCAGGGTTTTAACTTTCGTGGTACCAGCATCCGTCCCATCCGACTTCCATAATTCTACACCGCCTTCTGCTGGTAAACTAAACAAGAAAAAGAACCATTTATCCTGGTAGAGCTTTTGCTCCAGAGCCGTTCCGGTGAGTGAAAAATAAGGGAGCAACATTGGAATACCACCATCTATCCCGGGTAGGATTTCTTTAAAGATTTTCGTACCGGCCGTTGTGCCATCGGTTTCCCAAAGCTCAGCACCTGTTTCTTGCTGGTAGGCAGAGAAAATTAAACGACTCCCTACTTTCACACCGGTAAACAAAGAAATAAATGATACAGCCGGTTCTCCATTTATGTCTTTTAGCAAAAAGGTTCCGTCCTCTGTACCATCGGTGGACCAGATTTCCATGCCATGCACACCATCATTGGCCATAAACAACATCTTTCCATTTAAGGGATACATCGCTAATAAATTGGTGGTGGCAAGGCCGATGGAAATATTCAACGCAGATTCTGTACCGGGTCGGATATCTTTCACCAATTGCGTACCGGCCGTTGTGCCATCGGTTTTCCATAGTTCCGTGCCATTGGCTGCCGTTTTGGCCCCAAAAAATACCAGGTTATTGTACACTGTATACGTGCTTATCTCGGAGCTGACAGGACCAGGATTGATATCCTTCACCAGGGAGGTACTGGCTTCCGTTCCGTTGGTGCGCCACAGTTCATAACCTTCGCCTGGCGTGGTCATGGTGAAAAGCAAATAACTGCCGTTTGAAAAAAGGTTGAATGCACCATCTAACGCACTGCCGGCAGGCCCCGGCGTCATGTCGGCCACCATCGTGGTCCCGTCTTCGCTGCCATCGGTGCGCCAGATTTCGCGGCCAAAATCAGGCGTCGTTGCTGTAAAATACAGGAAGCCGTTGTGCAGTACAAAATCATCCTGCGGTCTGGAGCTGGCCGTACCGGGATTAATGTCTTTCAGAAGCTTTGTGCCGCCCGGTGTACCATCCGTTATATACAGTTCGGAACCGAGGGGCGAATTGCTGGCTGCAAAAATGAACTTTCCGTTCAACACGCCACCCACTTCATCATACATAATATTGTCGGAAAGTTTAACCGTGCCCCCTGTGGTGGCATCGGTCACCCACAACTTTTTAAAGCCGGATTCCACAAGAATGGTTTTGGTGGGGGATAAAGGAGTTTCTACTTCCAGGCTGGTATTGGAAGAAAGCTTGGTCATTTGTGCCTGCGCTGCAGATATAAGCAGTACGTTCAGGAAAACAAAGTGTAAAAAACGGCGCATAATTATTGGTTTAAATGGTTTGTTTTATGGAATACCCCTTATGCTTTCAAAAGGGTTGGGTTATTTTCAGCAGGTTAACAAACTCTTAGCACTTGATGCTTATGTCTATACTGAACCGTAAATGTGTTTCCTCAAAACTGCGATCATAAATGGGCTTCTTCCAGTAAAAATTAGATGGAGTGTCGTTTTTGGTTAATAGATTGCAGAAAAGCTAAAAACGGATTATACATTGCCTACCATGGAGAAAATCATGAAACCCATTGTGACCATTGAATACTGTCCCAAATGCGGGTGGTTGCTTCGTGCCGCTTATATGGCGCAGGAACTGCTCACCACATTTACGGATGAATTGCAAGGTGTAACCTTAAAACCTGCGGAAGTCGCTGGTCGTTATTCCATCACTGTAAAAGACACAATGGTGTTTGACCGGAAGGAACATGGAGGATTTGCAGACATCAAAGAAATCAAACAGCGGGTACGGGATGTGGTTAGCCCCGACAAAAGCCTTGGGCATTCGGATAAAAAACACTGAAGGCTGAACATAAAAAAAGGCATTCAAGGTGAATGCCGTACGAACCAACATTTTCTCTCCTTTAATTTCTGGGCCTGCGCAAAAGAGCCACCAATAGCAGGATAAAGACAGCAGCACCCACCACCCATACAATAGGGTTGGTGAAAAATCCGGCATCGCTACCGGTTTCTTTTACATTGACGTTGATGTCGGCGCCGCCACCGTCGCCTTGTGCGGCTACCACCAGCCCGCAAATAACAGAGAGCATTAGCAAATACAATCGTTTCATAATAGGGTTTTCTTTATTCGTTAAAAAATGTGTGCCACTGTACGGTAACGTTAGTCTTT
This sequence comes from Flavisolibacter longurius, assembly GCA_014163555.1. Classification (GTDB taxonomy): domain Bacteria; phylum Bacteroidota; class Bacteroidia; order Chitinophagales; family Chitinophagaceae; genus Flavisolibacter. Next base: position 280,718 of record JACJGO010000003.1, on the reverse strand, counting down.
ACGGTTAGCCGAAAGAAGGTAGGAAAGATCGGCACCGGGTGGCAGGTCCGTTTTATGCGGAAGTTCTCCGGCGGCAGCGGATTGAAACAGAACGCCGGCCCCTTCTCCATTATACAATAGTTCTCCATCCGCCAACTGCAGTGCCGTGCCTTCGGGTAGCGCTACCACCGGTGTTCCGGGATTGAGCTGGCAGAATTCTGCTAACCGCTGGTCTCTTGTCTCGCCATGAAAACCTTCAATCACCACATTATAATAATGCGGGTTGACCTGGAAGGGGAAAAAGCCGAAGGAAGCAAAGCTTTTGGGTTGGATGATGGGCATATCGTTGGTGGTGCAGATGGTTTTGCCCGTGAGGTTGGATCCGGCGCTCCATCCGATGTAAGGCACACCGCTTTGCACCCGTTGTTGGATCAGGTCAAAAAGCTGGTACGCATAAATATCATGCAGCAGCTTAAACGTATTGCCACCGCCAATCATGATCACATCACATGCAGAGATCACATCCTTTCCGTTTGTAGCTGTTACAACCTGGATCGTATGCGGCAACGCAGACAGTCCTTCCCGTACTTTAGCAGCATAGGCCTCGTAATCGCCATCGACGGAGGCATAGGGTACAAAGGCAATCTGCCGGGCAGAGATTCCTAAAAAATGATCGATAACCGGTGCGGCGGCTGCCAGGTAACCACCATTACCAACACGGGAGCTGCTCAATGCTAGTACACGCATACAAAAAGAATTAAAGGGGATAAAGATATCTTACGCTTTGTTGTAGTCCACCGCATAATTCACAATCAGGGTGCCATTCTCAAACCGGCGGCTGTTGTTAAACCGGAGCCAGACCATTTCATTGAGCACATCCACCATGGGTTTGCCCTTTCCCAACAAGACCGGAATAAAAGAAATGGAAAGTTCGTCCACCAATTGCAGGTTGAGAAGTGAAGCCAGGAGATTGGCACCACCGTAAAGGGCAATGTCTTTTCCCGGTTGTTGCTTGATCGCTTGCACAGCCGAATCAATATCGCCACTGAGCAATGTAAAGTTTTCGTCCACCTCTTTCAGCGTATTGGAGAAAACATAATTCGTGATGCCGGGTGAAGGCTTTTTAAACATCGCCTTTGCGACTTCATAGGACCGCCTTCCAAAAAAGAACGCATCAAAGCGTTTTATCTCTGCCGAAAAATCAATTTTCTCATCGATGATGATCCAGTCGTATTCGCCATTCGGACCTTCGATGTATCCATCAACACTGGCAGCAAAACCGGCAACAAGCTTTCGCATGGAAAGAAGATTATATAAAGAAGTGAATCAGACAAATTCAATTCCATCCAAACAAAGAACGCCGTTCTCCGCCACCCGGGCTTCCACCTCGAAGCGGTTGTTGTAATAACCGTTGCGGGCACTTTCCCACAGATACAACACCGAAAACCACAGGTAGCCATAGCGCCGGAACTGGCGCACATGCTCAATTTCATGCACCACCCAGGGCGTACGCTGCAGGAAGTCTTCGCGGCTGACATTCCAAAGATGAATGGTGTTGCCAAAGACTGCCGCCACCGTTTTGCACTTTAGTTTACGGGCAGCAACACGGGCAAACAGTGATTCTTCTTTGATCCTGATTTTCATAAAGGAAAATTAATTGAAAAACAGGACTGTCCAGGGCCCTGTTTCTTCACGTCTTGTTATTTTTCTTGGGTTACCGGCTGAAGGCCACCACGCTTTTTGTTTCGCTGCTGCGAAAAGCGGCTTCAATAACACGGATGGTATTGATCGCCTGCCGACCGGTGACGGGCAGAGCTGCCCCGTTCCGCACCGCTTCATATATCCCATCGAAATAGTGCATGTAATTGCCCTGTGATGTAGGCACGGTTTCGCGGATCACGGCTCCTTCCCTTTCGGTATGCAGCAAGCCTCGTTCGGTTACCGGTTCCACCCCCCAATCCGGTGTGCCGGGTGGATTGCCTTCCAGCAGGGCCGCTTCCTGCACATCGGCCCGCCATTTCAGGAAAGAGCCCCTGGCACCATGCAGGATATAGGAAGGCAGCGGCTCCCGCACCAGGTAACTACCGTGCAGGCGTACCCGCAATTTTGGATAGTACAGCAGCACTTCAAAATAATCATCCACCTGGGAGATGGGACGAACAATGCGGATGTCTCCAAACACGGCTTCCGGCTCACCAAACAAGAGCAAAGCCTGGTCAATGATGTGGGCACCCAAATCATATAAGGCACCGGTGCCGGGACCGGGCATTTCTTTGTGCTGTTTGGGACTCAGCTCTTGTTTATAGCGGTCGAAATGAAATTCGGCTTCCACGATCGCACCCAGCCAGTCTTCTTCCACGATCTTTTTTACCGTGAGAAAGTCACTGTCCCAGCGACGGTTTTGATAAGGGGAAAGCAAGAGCCCTTTCTTCTCCGCCAGCGCAAGGAGTTCCTCTCCTTCCGAAGCATTAACCACAAACGGCTTCTCCACAATCACATGCTTGCCGGCTTCCAGCGCCTTTTTGGCGTAGTCGTAGTGCGTATAGTTAGGTGTGTTGACAATCACCAGTTCAATGGTATCGTCGGCCAGTAGGCTTTCCAGGTTCCGGTATGTTTTTACCTCCGGGTAGATTTCTTCTGCAAGGTTCTTGCTGCGTTCCAGCACGGCATAAAAAAGGAATCCTTCGTGTAGGTGCAGGAAGGGGGCATGGAACAATTTTCCGGACATGCCGAAGGAAAGTATGGCGGTATTGATCGGTTGCATAGTGTAAGCAAAAAGCCAAATGTAAAAATTAAAAAAGGGAAACCGCCTGCGCAATTTCCCTTTTTCTATCCTGAATAAGATTACGGTTTCGCCACGGGATAACCTTTATCAATCCAATCCGCTTTCATGTTCCGGGGAATATTGAGCAACTTGTAGTTGGCAAACTTTAATTCCTGCAGTGCCGCAATGGCCGGACGCACATTCGGACAATTTTCAAACGGGCAGCACCCGCAATAAATCACCACCGGCGACTCTTTTGGCAATGCCCGCAATTTCGTTTTCAGGCTGGCCAGGTTCGTTGCATCATTGGTCATGCCCACATGGATTGAGTTGGGAATGGTAGCCCCGGGTCCTACGGAAATAAGCGTAGGCAGGTCTTTTTTGGCCTGGATCTTTTGGGCCAGAACCGCCGGCTCCAGCAATTGCTCTTTGGTCCAATTAATTGGGTTTTGGGAAAATCCTGTAGCGAAAAAGGCCAATAGCGAAAAGGAGAATACAATAACTTTTTTCATGGAGGAATTTGCGCTAAGATAAAACGGCTTCGGTATGTGAACCCTTTCCAGCCGGATTATTAACATACTAAAAATGTACTTTCGTTTTCGCCTGATTACAGGTCTTTTTTTAATGCTTCCATGGCGCCGGCCAGGTACACCATCGGTGCCTGCCAGTTGATGGCAATCTCGTTGGATGCATAGGAACAGACATCATCCACAAAGGCCAGTTCAGGTTCGGAAGAAGGATACGTGCATTTGTCCTGCATTCCCGGGTTGGGACCGCCCGACAGCAACCCCGGTACAGGGTCAACAATTCCATCCGCTTCGGAAGGCCGGTGGTGGGGATGCATCACCCGTTTGCTTCCCAGGCCAGTAATAAACGAATAGCCGGTGGCGTTACGTCCCAGCAGGTAATCGAGGTTGGACAAAGCGCCGTGCAGGTAGGCTTTGTTCTTTGTCAGTTTATAGGCATACAGGAGTAAGATGCCCTGGTTGGCGGCAACCGAACTTCCGCCCCAGCTAAAATCCTTTGCTGTTTGTCCCATTATGGTAGAAAAAGCACTTGAAGGCTGGTTAGAAAGATAAGTAGATGCAATTTTCAGAACGCTGTCCTTCATTGCCGCCACCACTGGTTTTGCCTGATTAGACAAGCTCCTTTCCGCACGGATCAGGGTAAAATAACCCAGCATGCCCACATTGGCCCAGGAGGGCAGGCTTACGGGGCCGGACATACGTTCTTTGACAATATCCAGGTAGGTTGTTTTCCCCGTGGTTACGAACAGTTCTGCTGCCGCCCACAACCATTCGTCCCTATAGTTCCTGTCGCCGTATTCGCCGGTGGTTATATCCGGGTCAAATTTCGGGGCCATCTCCCGTTGACTGTATATCACGGATGGATTCTTCTGTGCCCATTGCCAGGCCTTTTCCGAAGCCCTCAAACAACTGTCGGCAAGCCCCGGAAACTGCGCCACATAAGCTTTTAGGATACGGGCCGCCTGCGCTGTTACCGCGGCAAAATCCAGCGTTGCCGCAGTTCCCTTTTGCACCAGGTAACGGGGTGCTTTTGTCACTCCCGGCATTACCATGCCATCAAAATCAGCGTTGGTCAGTTTGTGATACACACCACCATCGGAAGGCTCTTGCATGGTGAGCATCCACCGCAGGTTGTACACCGCTTCATCCAGAATATCCGGCACAGCATTGTTGCTTTCAGGTATGGCAACTTTATGTTGTTTGAAATATTGCGGAAAATCCTCGTAGGCTGCGAACAAGGTTCCCATGGTAATGCCGGAGTTAACGATGTACTTGTTGTAATCACCGGCATCATACCAGCCACCGGGTGAAGAGAGCACCATACCTGCAGGACGGGTATCCGACGCTGCCGATGGGTGTACGACCACCTCCGTGTCGGGGTGACCGGCAGGTCGTGCCCACTGGCCGGCATACCTTTCTTCCAGCGGCATATTGGAGCGGATAAAATAAAATGCTTTCAACACCGCTTCGGCAGCATCGGCATGAACGCTGGCCGCAATGGTGAATGGATACGACGTGCCCATTTCCGGAACTGTGATGACATACTGTCCAATCTTTTTGAAAGCACTGAAATCAGCCGTTTTGGTAACGGTAGAAGAATTTTTGGATTGCTTTTCTCCCGAGAGGGTGCCGCTGTAAAACGTGGTGCGGCCATCCAGAGAGGTTACTGAAAATTTCGTAGCGCTTGTTTTGCCTGTGATCACCGCCAGTTTAGGCGCAGCCGGGTAAAAGCCGACCTGGTTCAATTGAATGCGATCGCTGCCGTTTTGTGCAAATGCGATTCCCGAGAATAGTGTTCCAAGGAGCAGTACAGATTCTTTTCTTCCCATCATTTCATGTTATTTATTCCAACAATAAATCAGAGTTGGAGACAAAAGCAAATTGTTTACTGTCAGGCGACCAAGAAGGCGTATTGATTGAACCCTGTCCACCATAGAGATAAACCACCACTTTCGGTTGTCCGCCACTGATAGGCATGGTACGCAGGTAAACATGCTTGTAAAACGGATGGTCGTCCGATTTTACATCCTGCTGAAAACTTAAAAAGACGAGGGTTTTACCGTCCGGTGAAGGATGCGGAAACCAGTTATGAAAACCATCACTGGTCAATTGTTCGTGGCCGGTGCCATCGGGTTTCATGCGCCAGATCTGCATGGAACCACTTCGCACCGAATTGTAATAAATATAGGCCCCATCCGGACTGTATTCAGGCCCGTCATCCAGTCCGGGAGTAGTGGTGAGGCGGATCTCTTCGCCGCCGCCGGAAGGGATTTTATAAATATTGAAATCACCATCCCGTTGCGCCGTATAGGTCAGCCACTTCCCATCCGGCGACCATCCATGCAAATACGAAGGGCCGATGGGTGTGATCTGCTTTGGAATGCCGCCGGAGATGGGAACGGTATACACCACCGAATTGTATTTCCGATCCGGACTGGTCGAACTCAATCCAAGCATGGTGCCATCAAAGGATATTACGTGGTCGTTGTTGTTGTTTTTGACGTCTCCCGTTGGGATGGTTGATACTGTTTTTGTTTGCAGATCGAAGCGGTAGATCAATCCGTCTTTATTATACAAAAGCGCCTTTCCATCCAGTGTCCAGTTGGGTGCCTGCAGCGAAGCCAGTTCGCTGTACACCACGCGGCGTTTCCCTGAAGCCATGTCAAAAATTTCAAGGCTGCTGCCAATGTATTCACGGTAAGGTTGGAAGCCTTCTTTTACCGGAACCACGATCCGCACATTGTCGAATATGGCCTTTTCCACCACATCTTTGTTATGGGCACAAACATATAGTCCCACATACACGCTGTCGCCCAACGTAATGTTGGAAACTTCTTTTACCTGGTAAGGTTCACCAAAGCTTGCAACCGACATCAGAAAGGTATTGCCGCGGCGCTCCAGTTGTATGACATCCGGCGCTTTGCTGTCAAACTTTAATTCCTCCAGTGCAGAACCAGTCTCTTTTCGATATTGCAGGGAAGCCAGTCCATCGCCGTGTATGGCTGTATTGACAGAAGCAGCATCCGGCGCCAGCGAAGTGCGGATCATCCATCCCAGCTTGCGATGCGGATCAACACCATCGCCTACAAACCGTGCCCTCGCCTGCAGAATAAAGTTGCCTTTCAACTTCCGCCAGGCAATATGGGCCTCATCCTGTGTACCCCAGATGTTGGCGCCGGAGCCAGAAATCTGGTACTCGCCGTTGCGCTTGTCAAAGACAACGCTTCCTTTGTGCAACACGGGCCCGATATCGTTTCCCCCTTCAAAAATGCCTGTGTTTTGTGCGATTGTCATAAACGAAAAATAGCTGCAGCAAAAAAAGACTGCAAGGATTTTGTAAATGAAATTTTTCATGATGCCGTGTTTACTGATTTGCATGATTGGCACTGCCTGCCGTACTGTAATCAGCAATTGTTGACAGGCGTCGCTCTACTTCCATACAGGCACGGCTGTTGTGATAAGGACATTTCCACAGACCCACTTTGTCTTCTTCGGACATTACTGAATAATCGTCTTTGACACCCCAAACCCATTCACCACCTGATTTATCCAATATGTAATCCTGAATAAATTTCCAGCTTTGCCACGACTGCTGAAGGAATTTTTCATCCCCGCTGATCTGCCATGCATACAGAAAACCAACTACAGCTTCTGCCTGCGGCCACCAGTGTTTTTGCCGAACCAGGTGATTAGTGGTTTTGTCGTATTCATACCATAATCCGCCATCCTTGTCCAAGCCTTCCGCTGCAGCCTGCGCCACCAAAACCGATCTTTTCTTCACTTGTGCAAGCAGGTCTTCATTGCCAATTCTTTCGGCCGCTTCTTGGATCAACCAGGCTGCTTCAATGTCGTGCCCATAGGATATTAGGTTGGATCGTGGCTTCCAGTCATCCGTAAAAAATAAGATTAAATGATTATCGGTGCCAATGATATGATCCAGGAAAATGGCTATCAGTTCCTCGATCCGTTCTTTCAGGTCTTCATCCGGCCAAATGCGGTACAGGTTGGCAAACCCCTCCAGCAGGTGCAGGTGCGTATTCATGGACTTGGGTTCGTTGGCGTCTTTGTCACTTAACCGCAGGTCGTCCAGCCCCTGCCAGTTTCGCGAAAGGGCTTCTATATAGCCGCCGTGTTTGACATCATAACTGAATTTGACAATGTCGTAATACAGCTGTTGCGCCAGGGCTTTGCCCTTTTCATCGCCGGTGGCCAGAAAATATTCACTGGCGCCATAGATGGCAAAGGCTTGGGCATAGATTTGTTTTTTCGTATCCAGAGGTTTTCCCAAAGGATCTACAGTCCAGTAAACACCGCCAAAGTGGAGGTCAAAAAAATGCGCAACCATGTAATCGAATGCCCGCTCTGCCATGCTGCGGTATTCTTCTTGTCCCGTAAGTGAATACGCGGCAGAAAAACTCCACAGGATACGGCTGTTCAGCACCGAGCCTTTGGGTGCGTCGGCATGTACAATGTTCTGATGATCGATTCGTCCAACAAAACCGCCATTCATTTCATCAACCGTATGCGCCATCCAATAGTGCAGGATGTTCTCCAGTTCCGTGGCGGCTTCCTGTCGGTATTGTTGCAGGTTGATCTTCATATTCCAAAAAATGGCTTTTACTCTTTCAATAGGACTTAATCTACATTGCTGGGCGAAAGACTGGCTTCTCTTATAGGCGCAGGATACAATTGTTTGTTTTTATCAATGAGAGAAACCAGCGTGGCTACAGAACTGGCTGAAGTGAACCCATCGGCGGCGGTATGCATACAATAATCCATCAGGCGCTCTACAGTTGACGTAGCCACATGCATTCTGGTGTCGGAGGATGCATAGTAAATCAAAACCGTTCCGTCATCATCCAGTATCCAGCCATTGCTGAACAATACATTTGACACATCACCCACTCTTTCATCCCCTTCCGGCGCCATAAAATAACCCGCCGGTTTATAAATGACTTTCGTGAGGTCCTGTAGATCGGTCATAAAAAGATAAAGTGTGTAACGGAGACCAGCAGCCGTATTTCGCACCCCATGCGCCAGGTGCAGCCAGCCTTTGCGTGTTTTGATGGGTGCAGGCCCCAGGCCATTCTTGGCTTCATATACAGTATGATACTGTTTCGGATCAATTACAACTTCCTCTTCAATGACAGCGCACTCGATACAGGCACTCAGGCCAAAGCCAATGCCGCCGCCCCTCCCGGTATTGATAAAGCCATCCTGCGGACGGGTGTAAAAGGCATATTTACCCTGCACAAATTCCGGGTGCAGCACCACGTTTCGCTGCTGCGGTGAAGGTGTTTTCAGGTCGGCCAGCCGCTCCCAGTGAAGCAAGTCACGGGTGCGAACAATCCCGCACTGCGCAATGGCCGAAGACTCATCTCCTACCGGTGCAGCCGGATCTTTCCGTTCGGTACAAAACAGGCCATAGATCCACCCGTCTTCGTGTTGCACCAGCCGCATATCGTACACATTGGTATCCGGCTCTTCGGTTTGCGGCAATTGAACAGGATAATCCCAAAAGCGGAAGTTGTCAATACCGTTGGGACTTTCCGCCACAGCAAAAAACGATTTGCGGTCAGCGCCTTCCACTCTTGCGATCAGGTAATATTTGTCATTGCGTTTTATAGCACCGGCGTTAAATGTGGCATTGATGCCAAACCGCTCCATGAGATGCGGGTTGGTCGCCGGGTCCAGATCATACCGCCAGGAAATTGGCGCATGCTGTGCGGTGAGAACAGGATACTGGTAACGATCATACACGCCATTGCCCAGCGGGACTTTTGCATTTTTCCGGAAGAGCAAGGCTGCCTGGGCGGTTTTCAATGCCTGCAATCGTTTGTCAAATGCTAAACTCATGTTCTTTTGTTTTATCGCCTTGCGGCTGTTTGATAGGTTGTTCCTCCCCTTCGTCCAACCGGTTCCACCAGGTTTTTTTCAGGATCAGAACGATAATCACGAGAAGGATAACGGTTATGAGCAAGGGAAGTTTCATCCACAATACCAGGTACATGGGCAGGATGGTTAAACAGCACTGGGCGATGATCCCCAGTACCACGTTAAACATATCCAGCCGGAAACGCCTGTTTGGTTGGAATGACGGGTCTTCCGCCATTACCTCATCACGAACCGGATTCCAGAAACCCCAAGGCCGAACGATTTTGTAAAATGATTTCAATACAGCGCTGTCGGTTGGCGGTGCCGTATAGGTTCCCACCAGGCAACCCACTACCGAGATCAGAAAAAGCAGCGGCCAGTTGTACAACGGAAGCCCGGTGAAAATGAATGGGAAGACAAGTGCGGCCACAATGCCCGCCATCATCCCCCAGAAAAATCCGGCCGCATTAAAGCGCCACCAATACCATTTGAGCATGTTGGCGGCGATATAACCGCCGTACAGGGCTCCTACAATCCATTGCAAAATGCTGTTCACATCTTTTGCAAAAAAGCCAAGCACAATCCCGGTAGCCACCACCAGTACACCCACGAGATAATTCATGGAAATGATCTTGCGGGTGGAAGCATTGGGGTTAACATATTTGAGGTAGATGTCGTTGACAATATAGGCCTGCGCCGCATTCAGCGTACCGGAAAATGTGCCCATAAAGGCGCCCAGCAAACCGGTAAGAACCAATCCTAAAATACCTGTCGGCAAAAAAGCATTGATGGCGGCCGGAAGGATGCGTTCGAAATCGGTACCACCGGTTCCGTTGGTTACATTGAGCTGTTCAAAATACAACAATGCGAGCACCGTCATACCAATCACCATCGTGTACCGGATGGGCAATAAAATGATGGACACAAATCCCGTCATCTTGGAGGCTTCTTTCGGAGAACGGGTGGAGAGAATCTTTTGCATGTCGTAATTGGGTGCCGGCCCCGCAAGGCTTGCCAGCACACCTTTGAACAACATCATCATAAAGAAAAAGCCCCAGGGACTAAAACTGTCTTCTTCTATTTTTCTGTTGACATCTTCGATGATACCCGACCAGTTCAGGTCCAGGTTCCAGCCAAAAAACGGATCGGCCCAGTTCACCGGTACGGCCAGTGATTTGCCCTGCACATTGATAAAGGCAATCACACCAATGGCAATGCAGCCTACAGTCATGATGGTGTACTTTATAAAATCACCCACCACGATGCTGTGCATACCACCAAGGATGGAATAGAACATAGCAAAAAGCGTGAACACGATCCCATAAAAATGGGCCACGTATTCCGGTGCTATGGTAAACGGTACATAAGGCTGCACCAGGTTCCAGGGTATAAAAATTTCAATAAATTTTCCGAGGCCAACAAAGCCATAGGCCAGGAATCCCAGGCAACCGATTAGGGCAAAAGCTACCACTACGTTGTGCGATGCCGTTACACCTTTACCGCTCAGCCCAAACCGGGTAGCCAGCCATTCGGCCCCTGTGCTTGCATTGGAACGGCGTAGCCATTTGCTCAGGTACATCATGTTGAACACCTGGTTGAATACGGGCCACAACCAGGGTATCCAGATGCTTTTAAAACCATACACAAAACAAAGCGCCACCATCCACATCGTCCCGCTGATGTCAAACATGTCGGAAGCATCGCTGAGACCCAGCATGTACCAGGGCAGTTTTTTTCCGCCGAGCAGGTAGCTTTCCTTGTTTTGCCTTGCCTTTTTGCGGTAATACCAGCCTATCATGACCATCATGGCCAGGTACATGACAATAAAGGCAATATCGATAAGCTGTAAGCGCATGTAAATGGACGGTCGTCTTATTTTCTGTTGATCTGGTAAATATTTTTCAGGTCGTTTTCAAACAAGGTGTAGGGATCGTTGTAAAACTTCATAAAATCGGGCACACTGCTATGGCCGGGAAACGGTGCATAATAGTGGGTAGGACTGTGCTGATCGTTTCGCCAAACCAACACATAGGCGAGGCGCATGCCATCCCTCTTCATCACCTTCAGCAAAACATCGTTCCACCAGGACGGGTTTGGAATCGACTCCAGTCCTGTTTCGGTGAACGCTGCCAGTTTGTTGGCTTTAATCGCATAATCAGAAACGATCTTCAGCTTCCGGATGGCAGCCTCCAGGTTATACTTTCCATCACGGCCCATGTCGCCATAGTTGTCCATGCCCACCATGTCCACCCAGGCATCACCGGGATAGCGGTCAAGAAACGCTGCTTCCGTATTAAACCGGTTATCCGGCGAAAATGCATACAGGAAATTGCGTACGCCCAGGGTATCACGGAGATAGCTAACCGTAAACCGCCACAGGCTGATAAATTCTTCTTTTGTATTGTGTGGCGCCCCCCACCAGAACCAGCCACCGTCAAATTCGTGAAACGGGCGAAAGATCATGGGTACCAGTTTGCCGTCTTTGCCCCTGGTGCTTTGGGCCCACTCGCCAATGCCCTGCAGGATTTCTTTGTATTGATTGTGCGCTTCGCCACCGGGAATAACGTATTTGACGGCAGGTTTGGAAACGGAATCCTTCCAGTAAAAACCGCCGGGTGAAACGGGGTTATTAAAATGCCACGCGATGGTAATCAGACCGCCACGATTGTATGTATCGGCAGCGATCTTCCGCAGCCGTTCTTTTTCTTTCTGAATTGCAGGCGCAGGCTGACCTGAAAAATCCATCAGGTCGATGCCAATAACTGCCGGGTGCGAACCCGTAACGGATTTCACATCGGATCGGTTCTCTTCTCCTGACCAGCCATGGCCGTATTCGGTGGCGTGCTGGTGACCAAATAGCGTATGGTTTTTGGAAAGTTCCATCAGGTTATGGAAAAGGGCTTTGGTTTCGGCCGTGGCGTTTGCATCGATGGGCGACGACTGTACCTGAGCAAACGAAAGAAAGGAAATACAGGAGAGATAAAAAACAAATGGGAATCGCATCAATTGGCTTTTAACCGTTTATTATGCTTTTACAGAAAAATAGTGCAAAAAAATAGCCTGGCTCACAGCCAACAATCAGCAATGAACCAGGCTAGAAAATAAAAGAACACGCTACTTTATGAGAATCACATCATCAAAATGGATGGTTTCATTCCCGCCATCCGGACCTTTTGTCCAGAAGCCGAGCTGCTTTAACTGTGTTGTACCACCTTTCCACAAATCCAACGTGGACAGCGGAAGTTTGAAATAGGTCCACTCGTTTTTCGGAACGTTAATGGGCACCGTCTGATCACTGTTACCAAATCCACTACCCCGTGTGTTAGCGGTCAGGTACAAGGTCAGATCCTTCGTGCCACCTTTCACCCAAAACGAAAGGTATTTGTAATCGGCAGAATAATCCACGCTAGGCCACCAGTTTGCAAAGCCCTCTGCTTTCCAGCCACCGGCAGGATAAGCTGCCGCAAACGATTTGGTACCGGTTTTGGCAACGGTAGAGGAAACAGAGGCCGGCTCCCAGGAACCATCTGCCCAACCGGCACCGTAGCCCTCTGTGAAGATGTGATAAGCATTGTCAAGATTCACAAAAGACTGGGTCGTCACAATCGTGCCGGATCCGTTGGTGATCTTCAGCTTGCCATCCGTGAGTGCACCGGTTGGCATTTGCAAGACCAGTTCCTTGCGTGTTTTTGATACAATGGTTGGCGCAACGGTAGTGCCGTCGAACACAATGCTGGAAACATCATCGAGGTTGTTACCGGTTAGCGTAATGTTTGTGCCACCCGTGTAGTTGTAGTTTGAAACGGCTGAAACGGAGGGCAGCGCAATCACCTTAAACGGAACGGAAAGCGTACGTCCTTCCACGTTAGTGAAGATGATGTTTTGCTGACCGCCAAACGCCGTATCCGGCACCCGGAAAACAATCGCTGTTTCGGTGTTCAGGTTGGGCTGCAGGTTGGCCGGTACATTGTTTTTTTCAAAGACAATGGAACGCATCTGGCCCAGGCCGGAACCTGACACCGTAAGAACAGTTCCACCGGGAGCCTCACCGGGTGTGATGGTGCCGGTGGGATTGCCCGCTTTGTAATCCGGGCTGCCATCCAGTTCTTTTTTACACGCCGTTAGGCCCAGGGCACAAACGCTTGCAAAGAGGACAGAACTCAATATCGTTTGCTTTATACTCTTTTTCATTTTACAGAATTAATCGTTAGTGATGGGAATTAATAATAGGGAACCGGAGCTTCCAGCAATTTGGGGTTCTGCGTGGTTTCGCTGATCGGGATAGGCAGAACCATTTGGTTCTCGGCAAAGGTTGGATTCACCACCGTAATGCTGCCATCATCATTTTTCCAGCCACGGTTTTGTTTTTCAATCATTTGTTTTGCCTTGGCATAACCCATTCTTGTTAAGTCAAACCAGTAATCACCTTCAAAGGCAAATTCTACCCTTCTTTCGTGCAGAATATCGTCGATAGTAAAGGATGATTTTTCACCCAAACCTGCACGCTTGCGCACTTTGTTCAGGGCAGCCAGTGCGGTGGCATCTGCGGTAGAAGAATTGCCAGCCAGAACAGCTTCTGCATAAATCAGCAACACATCGGCATAACGCAGAATATAGGTGTTGATCTCTGTTTTCATTTGCTGTACGGGCTCGCCATTTGTACCGGGACCTACCACATATTTGGCAATGTTGGAACGGGTAGATGTTTTGTGGCCCAATGGAGCGGCAGCGGCCGTATCGTACTTGTAACCGTTTGCCATAAAATTGTTGAATGCCGTGTTACCTGTACGACTTGGCTTCCAGTCAGACTTTGTCCAGCCATGTTCCATAACAGAACCGGCACGGCGCTTGTCATTCGGCTCGTACTCCGCCAGAATGTCCAGCGAAGGAATAACGGCCGACCAGCCATCACCGGTATTCAGTGCATTGGCCGGTGCACGGTAAGCCTGCAGGTCGTTTTGCGTACCCCAGCTATCGCTGATCACATGCTGCAGGGCAAACATGGTTTCAATGTTGTTGTTGTTCTTCGATGTATTGAACAAGCCGGCATAATCCGGGAACAGGTCGTACCGGCCGGAGTTCATTACTTCCAGCGCCTTGGTTTTGGCATTCTCATAATCTTTCTGATAGAGATAGAGTTTTGCCATCATGCCCTTGGCTGTGTACTTTGTTACCCGTCCTTTTACATCGCTTTCCGGTAAGCTTGCTTCTGCTGCTTTGAAATCTTCCAGCGCAAAACGAAGAACATCATTTTTCAGGTGCCTAGGAACAGAGAAGTCACCTTTTTGCGCCATCTCACCCGGATCGGTAATGATGGGTGCATCACCCCAGATACGGGCTACATAGAAGTAGGCTACTCCCCTCATAAAACGGGCTTCACCAATACCGGCGTCAATAAACTCTCCGGTTACGCCTTTTTCTTTTTTCAGCTCAAACGTGTTGATCATGATGTTGGACCAACCGATAACCTTAAAGAAGGCGCTCCAGGCTTCGGAAAGCCGTGGATCTGTTGCTGTTGTTGTGAAATCGCGGAAGGAGCTATACTGGCCATCCCAGGTAAACTCGTTTCCGCTGCGAATCTCACCAATACAATCAATGCCCTTGTCAAGGAAAGGAAACCAGGGAAGGCCATACAGGGTTCCGGTAGCACCTTTTATCTGCTCGGCGTTGTTGTAATAGTTATCCACGGTGGGCTCAGCCAGGGCCGGCCTGTCGGTAAAGCTTTTCTTACAGGCTGTTGTTGCCGCGGCAGCAAACAACAGTACGTATAGCAATTTATTTTTCATTCGTGTGTTTTTTAGGAGCTGTTTTCAATTAGAATTCTACGTTAGCGCCAAAGGTGATGCTGCGTGGGTTCGGGTAGTGACCGTTGTCCACATTCATTAGCGAAATACCTCTGTTGAAAGCACCGATCTCCGGATCGTACCCTTTGTACTTGGTAAAGGTGTACAGGTTTTGTCCGGATACATAGAGGCGCACATTGTTCAGGCTGGCTTTCCGGATCCATTCTTTTGGCAGGTTGTAGCCAATGGATACGTTTTGAATGCGCAGGTAAGAACCATCTTCTACCCAACGGTCGGAAACAGCCGTATTGTTTTTATTCTGATGGGTAAAGCGGGGCAGGCTTCCATCTGTATTGTTGGCAGAATACCTGTCGCTTACCGTTTCCATCTGGTTGTAAAACTGGTTTTCCATACCCTCTAGGTTGCGACGCAGCCAATTGAAGATTTTGGCACCATAGCTTCCCTGCAGGAAGATAGAGGCATCAAATCCTTTGTAGTTGAATGCGTTGGTCAAACCATATGTAAACTTCGGTTGCGGATTGCCGAGAAAGGTTACATCCTTTGCATCAATCACACCATCGCTGTTGATGTCCTTGAAGCGGATATCACCCAGCCAGGTACCTTTTTCTTCTACTGCCAAACCAAACTGCGGCAGGCTCTTGTTCAGTTCATCCTGTGTGCGGTAAAGACCATCGGTAACCAGTCCAAAGAACGAACCAACTGGGTGTCCCTGTACAGTATGCGTTACCAGGATGGTTTCGTAAACGATCTTACCATCAATGGCCAGGTTATCGTTCACCATCTTATCCAGCCTGTTCTTGTAGTGTGAGAAGATACCGGTTGTTTTCCAGCTGAAAGATCCTTTGGTAATGTTATGCGTTGTGATTGACAGGTCGATTCCTTTGTTGGTCATCTGGCCTGTGTTTACAATCGGCGCTTTGATATCGTCCCAGTTGGAGCCCACACCCGTGTAACGAGGAGCAGAGCTGAAGATCAGCATGTCCTTTGTTACTTTCTTATACACATCAACTGTGATATCAACTTTCCGGTTCAGGATGCTCAGGTCAAGACCAATGTTCTGCGTAACAGCCGATTCCCATTTCAGGTTGGGGTTGGCAATATTGGAAACAATGTTACCGGCACCAAAAGCATTGGTTGTAAACCGAACACCGGCTGTGTACGGCGGATTGGGTGCACCGGCAGGCGGTGTTTGGTTACCCACAGCGCCGTATCCTACGCGAAGCTTGGCAAAGTTCAAACCTCTCAGGCCCTGTGCAAAGCTTTCGTTGGTGATGGTCCAGCCAACGGATACAGCCGGGAAATAACCCCATTTGAAGTTAGGACCAAACGTAGACGAGTTATCAGCACGGTAAGATGCATTAACAGAATAACGGTTGCTGTATGTATAACCGGCGCGGAAGAAATAAGACTCCATCGCTCCGTGTCCTTTACCACCCTGCAGCACCTGCTGGGCCGCATCACCGGCATTGAGGGCAATCAGGTCGTTGGTAGCAAGGTTATAACGTTGTCCCTGAATATAATCGTACCGGGAAGAAGACGCTTCATGACCGGCAGTTGCCGATACATGGTGGTCGCCGCCAAAGGTTTGGTTATAGTTCAGGTAGTTGCGGATGGCATACCAGTTATTGTTGCTGCGGTTTTCCAACAGTGTGCTTTGGTAAACCGTATTACCGATCATGCCAGCACGCTGCAAAGCCGTGTTCTGTGTCAGACCAAAAGAAATGGCCAATTCATTGCGCAGTGTCAGGTGTTTGCCAAAAAGCAACTCGCCATAAATGTTGCCGAGCATTTGCGACTGGTCAACTTTTACATCACGCAAGGCAGATTTTGCCACCGGGTTGTCCTGGTAGTAAATCACACCACCCACCGACGTACCGGGTCCGCCCCACGTATCGTCAAAGTTCTTTACCGGGATCAGCGGACTTTGCACCAAGGCCTGTGTGATAGTACCATCCTGTTCGTCGGCCAGCGTCAGCTTTTGCTGGCTCTTGGAAGCATTCACGGAAATACCGGCACGGAACCATGTTTTCACCTGCTGGTCGAGGTTAAAACGCATGGAGTAGCGCTTGAAGCCGGAACCAATCAGGATACCTTTCTGATCGAAGTAGTTACCGGATACATAATAGGTTGTTCTGTTTTGGCCACCGGAAAAACTTAACTGGTGGTTTTGCACACGGCCCCGCTGGAAAATAGCATCCTGCCAGTCGGTACCGCGGCCCAGCACATCCGGATTGGCAAATTCGGCTGCCGGTTGTGTGCCTATGATCGGGGAAACTTCATTCTGATAGCGGGCAAACTCTTTAAGGTCCATCATCTTGATCTTCTTGGGAGCTGTTTGCGTACCGTAGTAAACATCATAATTGATCTTACCCTCTCCCACTTTACCTTTTTTCGTCGTAATGATCACAACGCCATTGGCCGCCATAGAACCGTAGATAGCCTGGGCGGATGCGTCTTTCAATACATCAATTGATTCAATGTCGTTCGGGTTTAATGTAGCCAGAAAACTGTTCACGGTTTGGCCGCCGCCACCACCCAGCATATTGAAAGCGAAGTTGCTGCTGTTGCCACCGCCGTTGATCATCACACCATCTACTATATACAATGGTTCATTGTTGTTCACAGTGGTTATACCGCGTACCCGAACAGAAACGCCACCACCGGGTTGACCGCTGTTGTTTGTAATGGTGACACCAGCTACCTTACCCTGGAGTGCCTGCTCAACGCTGGCAACGGGCATGTCCTTGATGTCTTTGGCATTGACAGAAGAAATGGAGGAGGTTACCTCGGCTCTTCTGCGGGTGCCATAACCAATGACCACCACATCACTCATGGTGTTGGCAGAAGAACTTAAAGCAACAGCCATGACAGTATTATTCCCGACAGGCACCTCTTTCGGCTGCATACCCACAAAGGACACGACCAATGTGGTTGCATTGGCGGGCACCGATAAGGTGAAGCGTCCTGTGGCATCGGTTGTGGTTACTGTTTTTGTTCCTTTTACGGCAACCGTTGCTCCCTGCAAGGGAGATTGCTTGTCATCTGTAACAGTTCCGGTAATTTGTTTTTGTGCGAAGACGAGAGTCGAGAGGAGTGCAAATAGCAGCAGCAAATGCACCCTGAGGCGTAGGCATTTTCTCATATAGCTCACTTATTTGTTTCAAAAATATTTTTATTATGCTGCCGATGATGATACTTTTTTAACAAAGAGCTGTATTTTTTTTCTTTTTTTAGCGGATAGAATTTTATCATCTTTCCCAAAACGCAATCCTGACGCGGGTTTGCGAAAAAAATGGAAATATGCAACCGATTGTGGTATTATCTTAACACGATTTCGTATTTTACGATCGTTCAGAACTTGTTTGCTATATGAAAGAAAATCTCCTGCGGGAAATCACTCCGCTTACGCAAAACGATTGTTTTGCCATTTTATCGAGAACAAAATCGGAGTTCTCCTTTCCGCTCCATTACCATGAAGAGTTTGAGTTGAATTTCATCCGGAACGCCAAAGGAGCCAAACGTGTTATCGGAGGTCATTTCGAAACAATAGACGATCTGGAACTGGTTTTGGTTGGCCCTAACCTGCAACATGGCTGGTTTACCCACAAGTGTAAAAACACAGAGATCTACGAGGTGACCCTGCAATTTCACCGCGACCTGCTGGATGAAAAATTTTTGCAGCGCAACCAAATGAGCCTGATCCGGAACATGCTCCAGCAGTCGCTGCGGGGTATTCTTTTTTCAAAAGAGGTGACAGAAGAACTTATGCCCCGGTTTGTGAACCTACCGAACAAAACGGGCTTTGAATCGGTGCTGGAACTGCTTTCGATCCTGCATACCCTTTCCACATCCTCCAACATGCGCATACTTTCGGATATCTCTTTTCAGGCGGCCGATTCCATTACGTACAACAGCCGGCGCATCGATAACGTAATGGGCTTCCTCAACAAAAACTTTGACAAGGACATTACGCTTTCTGAGGCTGCCAAACAGGTGTCTATGTCGGAAGTGGCGTTCAGCCGTTTTTTTAAACTGCGTACAGGGAAAACATTTGTGGAAACGCTCAATGAAATCCGGCTGGGTCACGCTTCCCGCATGCTGATCGATACCACGCAAAGCGTCAGCGAAATTGCTTACCGCTGCGGGTTCAACAACATGTCCAACTTCAACCGTGTTTTCAAAAAGAAAAAGCAATGCACACCCAAAGAGTTCCGCGAACAGTATAACACTTCAGGGACAAGGGCGTTTGTGTAGGAAGGAAAGCGGTTTTGAGTTTACTGTGTAATTTTCAAAGTTTGATGTTCGAAGTTCCTTTTCATTTTTACAGCCGATATAATGCTAAAATGACATCGTCCAGTTAACCACTATCGCAATATCATAATATCCCAATATCTAAATACCAACGCACCGTCCACCCATTATTTGCCTGCTTCATCTGTACTTATCTCCCAATTATCCGTTCTGAAAATACTTACCGGAAGGCCTTCTTTGCTGAACAGATTGGGCATGGCGGAATTGCTAAAGCCAAACCGCACCGCAATCGGTTTTTTGACGTTTTTTGCTGACACTAGAACAGACGACCCCTTAAGAATGGCTTTGGCGGGATAAAAGATCCTGTCATCCCCGGCAAGATAAAATTCAGTAGGCTCCCCTCCTTTTGTCACCAGGCCGTTCTCCGCACCTGAAAAACGTACCCTGATCTTGTCTTTTTCGATGGTCATGCCTTTGTACCGGGGATAAGTGGCAGATATATCCTTGATACCATAAGTCTTTGCAAGGGCCAGGGCAGCCAGTCGCTGCCCGACTTCTTTTTTCAATTTGGGATGAATGTCATTGATATTGTCAACAAGATCATGAATGACCACCATACCGGTATTTGGGTAGTCTGCAATTTTTGTTTGCTGCTCCCGCAACAACGCGGAGGAAGGATAGGTTCCATAACCGGCGTAGGGAGCAATCTGCACCAAGTAAAAAGGAAACTCCCGTCCGAATCCTTTGTGCCACGCCGCAATCATTCCTGTGAGCAAAGACTGGTATGTACTCCAGGTGCCAACATTGCTTTCGCCCTGGTACCATAAGCTGCCGGCAATGGCGTAATTCTGCAGGGGATAGATCATGGCACTGTAGGTAGCACCGGGCTGAATGGGCCAGCCGTTGGAAGGCTTAAGTTTAGCGGCAGCCGCAGTTAACGCTGCATTCTGATGTACAACCGAGTCCGGCGTCCAGGCTTCAGCCGGTGTACCTCCCCAACTGGATCCAATGAGACCAACAGGCACCTTCAGTTTGTCCACTACCTCTTTTCCAAAGAAATAGCCAACAGCACTGAAGCGTTTCATTTCTTCCGGCGAGCACTCTACCCACCTTGCCTTTACATCGTCCTGCGGATGCAGGGCGGTTGTACGGGGCACACCAAAAAAACGTATGCGCCTGTCTGTGGCTTCGCTGGTTTCTTTTTCGTACGGAAGTCCCCAACCCATGTTCATCTCCATGTTGCTTTGGCCGCTGCATAGCCACACTTCGCCAATCAGCACATCTTCAATGTTGATGGTGTTGTTTCCCCTGATGGTAATAGTATAAGGCCCGCCAGCATTTGGTGTTGGCAGCGAAAGCTTCCAGGTCGCACCGGAAGTTCCCGTTGTGGTAAACGCGGCCGTGTCCCATCCTACCTTTACCGTGATCTTTTCACCCGGTTCGCACCAGCCCCAAAGAGCCACCGTCGTGGATTGCTGCAAAACCATATGATTGCCAATGATAGCCGGCAACCGCACATCGGCGCTTGCGGCCAGTGTCATTGCAGAAAAAAAGCATGAAAACAAAAATTGTCTGGTCATGAAAAATGAAAATAGATCAACCGCAAAATAAGGCTTCCGGGTTCGATAACTGTGTTCTTGCTTACCAAATGCTGATACAATATTAGCCACCTGCAGAAACAAAAATACCGGCCCTTCCGGACCGGTATTTCTTTATAGATAGTGTAAAAAAGATTACCAGTAGATTGTGTACAGTGCCACCAGGATACCGCAAACGATCAATGCGCCGGCAGCGAAGCCCGGAGACATGCGGAACATTTCTTTTTCTACAATCAGTCCCTTGGGACGAACGCCGCGTTTGTTTTCAATGCGGCTGATAATGATCATGCCCAGTACGGCAATCAGGAATACAAAACCCATCCTGTCAAGGAATGGAATCTCGTACAGCACACGGCCATCTTCCTGCGTTACCGGCACCGCAAAACCCAATGGCGACAGCCATTGCAGGTTCACGACCAGCGGCAGGAATTTAAAGATCACCGAAAGAATAAACCCACCCACTGTTGCAAACAGGGCTGCGTTGGAAGTTGTCTTTTTCCAGAAGAATCCCAACAGGAACATGGCGAAAATACCTGGGCTTACAAAACCGGTATACTCCTGGATAAATTCAAATCCACCTTTCTTATCGATGCCCAGGAAGGGTGCAATGGCAACCGCGATTAGCATGGAGGCAATAATGGTAATGCGACCTACCGAAACCATTTTATCTTCCGAAGCGTTGGGATTAATTTTTTTCTTATAAATATCCAGCGTGTAAATGGTAGCGATACTGTTGGCTTTACCGGCCAGCGAGGCCACGATGGCCGCTGTCAGTGCCGCAAAGGCCAGCCCTTTCAACCCAGGGGGCAGAAGGTTCAGCAGCACCGGGTAAGCTTTATCCTGCACCAGTTCATTCCCCACACCAATAGCCTGTTGCATGTTGACATTGCCAACCGATACATTTTCCTGGTGCAGAAGAAAGGCAGCAATACCAGGCAGCACCACAATCACAGGCATCAGTAACTTTAAAAAGGCTGCGAACAGAATGCCTTTGCGGGCTGTGTTCAGATCGGCACCCAGGGCCCGCTGCGTGATGTACTGATTACATCCCCAGTAGTTCAGGTTGACGATCCACATACCACCTACCAGCACGGTCAGTCCCGGTAGGGACACATAATACGGATGGTCCTTTTCAAAGATCATATGAAAATGATCGTCGGCATTTTCAGTAAGCTTGGCAAAACCCTGGAGCATACCATCGCCGCCATAGTGTTCGGCCACAAGATCCAGGGCAAGGTAGGTTGTTACCAACCCGCCAAAAATGAGGAAGAACACCTGGATCACATCCGTGTACCCGATCACCTTCATCCCACCCAGCGTAATAATGATGGCGAATATGGCCAGAAAGAGCATGCAGGCCGTTAAACTGATCCCGGAAATACTGCTAATGGCAAGAGCACCCAGGAAAAGAATGGACGTAAGGTTAACGACCACGTAGAGCAATAGCCAAAAAACGGCCATGATCATAGCCACCGTGCCGTTGTATCGTTCACTGAGGAACTGCGGCATGGTATAGATCTTATTGCGCAAATAAACGGGAATAAAAAAGATGGCTACCACCATCAGTGTTGCCGCCGCCATCCATTCGTAGGTTGAGATGGCAAGGCCCATGGTAAAACCGTTTCCGCTCATTCCAATCATCTGCTCGGCCGAGATATTGGAAGCGATCAGCGAAGCACCAATGGCCCACCAAGTGAGTGAACCTTCGGCCAGAAAATAATCGTGGGATGCCGATACGGATGCCTTTTTTTTCCTGTTGTAAACGTAGTATCCATAACCGGCTACCACAATAAAATACACAATAAAAACGAGGTAATCGTTCAGATGCAATTGCGACATAAGCGTTCTTTAGAAATGAAATGGTTTTGGCTACAAAATAAGCCTTCGCTTATAAAGAAAGGGGAAAAAAACTTACTGCCCGTCATGGACAGTAAGTTTTTCATATCAGATATAACGGTTGATGATATTCTCAAGCCACTCCTGGCGGCCGCTGCGCACTTGGGGCTCACCGTGAGCGATGGCATACTGGCGAAGATCTTCCAGGGAAAGTTTGCCTTCTTCGAAAGCTTTGCCTTCGCCGCTGTCGAAAGAAGCGTAGCGCTCCTGGCGGAATTTTTTGTACTCAGATTTGTTCAATACGGCATCGGCCACGACCAGGGCTCTCGCAAAAGTGTCGATGCCACCGATATGCGCATGGAACAGGTCTTCCGGATCCGTAGAGTTCCGGCGGATCTTGGCATCGAAATTCACACCACCACCCTGCAGACCGCCAGCTTCCAGGATCACCAGCAAAGCTTCGGTCAGTTCATTGATGTTGTTCGGGAACTGGTCGGTATCCCAGCCGTTCTGGTAATCACCGCGGTTGGCATCGATCGATCCCAACACACCGGCATCGGCGGCTGCCTGTAATTCATGTGTAAAGGTGTGACCAGCCAGCGTGGCATGGTTTACTTCTATGTTGATCTTAAAATCATTGAGCAGGTCGTACTGACGCAGGAAGCCTACCACGGTTTCCACATCAAAATCGTACTGGTGCTTGGAAGGCTCCGCCGGCTTGGGCTCGATAAAGAAGGTACCGGTAAAGCCCTGCTTGCGGGCATAATCTTTCGCCGTGTGCAGGAAGCGGGCCATGTGTTCTTTTTCCCGTTTCATGTTGGTATTCAGCAGCGACATGTAGCCTTCGCGGCCACCCCAGAAAACATAATTCTCTCCACCCAGTGCGATGGTAGCATCCAGTGCCGCTTTCACTTGTGCGGCACCGTGAGTGAGCACATGAAAATCAGGGTTAGTGGCGGCGCCATTCATGTAGCGCTTGTGTGAAAACAGGTTGGCCGTACCCCAAAGCAGCTTAATACCAGTTTCCTGCTGCTTTCCTTTCAGGTAGTCGGTCATAGCCTGCAGGCGGCGATCATTTTCGGCAATATCGTCTGTGTATTCCACCACATCCACATCATGAAAACAATAATACGGCAGGCCGAGTTTGGTAATAAACTCAAAGGCGGCATCAGCCTTGGCCCGGGCTCTTTCCAGTGGATCGCCGCTTTCATCCCAGGGGAAAATATGGGTGGGACCACCAAAAGGATCGCTGCCCGTCCCGGTAAAGGAGTGCCAGTAAGCGCAGGCAAACTTGAAGTGTTCCTTCATGGTTTTGCCGGCCACTACTTTGTTCTCGTCGTACCAACGATAGGCCATTGGGTTGTCGGTTTCCAGACCTTCGTATTTGATCTGGGGAATATTTTTAAAAAACGTTTTTGGTTTTGCAATTGCTTCCATTTTGATTGTTTTATGCTGGTTATACGTTTACGGTTTGTTTGTATGCAGGTGTTTTTTGCAACTGTGTTTTCAGCAGTTCTTTCCAGGCGAGATAAAGCGCATCATACGTAGCCGTTTGTGTGGGTTCTACAAGGGCCAGTGGCTTTCTGCCGGCAAAGGCTTCCTGCGGATGACGGAAGATTTTTGCTCCCACACCGGCTCCCAGTGCGGCACCTATACTGCCATCGGATTGATACAACTCTACCGGCACACCGGTAGCATTGACAAAGGATTGCGTAAAGACCTCACTCAAAAACATATTGGCCCTTCCTGCCCGAATGATACTCGGATTCATGCCGTTTTCCCGCATAATATCCAGTCCG
The DNA here is from genome assembly GCA_014163555.1 of Flavisolibacter longurius. Taxonomy (GTDB): domain Bacteria; phylum Bacteroidota; class Bacteroidia; order Chitinophagales; family Chitinophagaceae; genus Flavisolibacter. The sequence continues at coordinate 256,286 of JACJGO010000003.1, read as the reverse complement.
TAGCGGAATGAATAGGCAATGCCTTCCTGCGCGGCCCTCACCAGGTGTGCAGCCGTGTGCAGGTTAAAATCCAGGTTGTGAAAATGCGCCCCGATGGTGCGGTTGTTCAGCATGCGTTCGGCACCGTTACCAAAAGGCAGGGCCAGCAGGCCGTTAGCGCCGGCCGGTACCAAAGCGGCTTCGGTATTGAGACTTTCATAACTGTGCTGTGCTCCTACGGCATTGCGGATCCAGCGGTTAAAAATGCCGGTACCATTGATGCAGAGCAGCACGCCGATGCGGGGATTTTTCGCTTCGTAATTCACATGCGCAAATGAATTGATGCGGGACTGTTTATCATAACGCAAGTTGTCGCTAACGCCATAAATTACCCCAGAGGTCCCGGCCGTGGAGGCCACTTCGCCCGGGTTTAATACGTTCAGCGAAAATGCATTGTTGGGCTGGTCGCCGGCCTTGTATGTAACCGGAATGCCCGGTGTTAACGAAAGGCGTTCGGCCACGTCGGCGAGCACACCGCCATGCGGTGCAAATAAGGGATGAACGTCCGGCAAAAGGCTCTTGTCAAATCCAAAATATTGCATCACATCACTAGACACCTCATTATTAACAAAGTCCCAGAATATACCTTCCGACAGCGCCGATGTGGTTGTCGTGATCTCACCGGTCAGCCGCATGCTGATAAAATCACCGGGCAACAATACTTTGTCGATGCGTTCGTAGATCTGCGGCTCCGCTTCTTTTACCCAGGCCAGCTTGGCGGCAGTAAAATTGCCGGGAGAGTTCAACAGGTGCGAAAGACAGCGTTCTTCACCAATGGCTTCAAGTGCATCTTCTCCAATGCCGACCGCACGGCCGTCGCACCAGATAATGGCATTTCGCAACACGTCCTGTTCTTTGTCCACCAGCACCAGGCCATGCATCTGGTAGGCAATGCCAATAGCAGCAATGTCCTTGGGATCGTACGCACCCTGGCTGTTGCATTTTAAAATGGCCTGTTTGGTATGTTCCCACCAGAGGTCGGGACTTTGTTCGGCCCAGCCGGGTTGTGGTGCAATGATGTCCGCTTCTGTTTCGGGATACTGGGCCGAAGCCACGCATTTGCCCGTAGCGGCATCCACTACCGAAGCTTTGATGGACGATGTGCCTAAATCAATTCCAAGTAATAACATATAGTAAACATCTAAACTACTTAAAAGCGGTGTACTTTCTTTTTGCCCTTTGGCGAGAAAGCTAACCGCAAAATCTTATTTCTCCCGCAAGCCTGTCAGGAATGAACCATAGGCCGGCTTGCGATTATAGTCTTTGTCGTACAGCAGCGGAAACTGGGCTCCGTTGTTGTAGAGCCAACTGCTGTTATCTGTCACTCCCCACACGGTAATGCCGGCCCGCTGCGCAGCAGGTATATTTTTCATATACGAACTCACCACATGTTTGTACATGGCCGCTTGGCTGGCAAGTGCCGCTTCATTGGGTGGCGTACCGGCGGCTCCCCCGTTGCCGGCCTTTACATCCAGTTCCGAGATTCGGATCTTTAGTCCCGTGCCGGCCAGTTTTTTTAGCATCTGATCGATGTTGGTATAGGAATCGGTGACTGAAATATGCATTTGTGTACCAATGCCGGTGATGGGCACGCCGGCCGCTTTTAATTCATTGGCCAGGGCTATAATGGAATCCAGTTTGGCAGGGTTATACTCAAGGTTATAATCGTTCAGGTAAAGGTCGGCCGTAGCATCCACTTCTCTTGCATACCGGAAGGCTTTGGCGATGTAGGCCCGTCCCAGAAACTGCGCCCAGTAATAGGTATCGCCGGTGGAATTGCTGCCATTGCGCAACACGGGGCTGCCATCGGTGAACGGTTCGTTCACCACATCCCAGGCCCTCACCTTGCTTTTATAGCGGTTCACGGTGGTTTGAATCCAATCCTTCATTACCGAATCCATTTTTTGTGTACCCACGGTGTTGCTGACCGGTGTCAGGATGGTTTCCTGAATGGAAATGGCGTCGATCCAGAACGTACCAGCCGAAGGAAAATGAAAGCCAAACTGAATGGCAGCGGCAGGAGCCGTATAGTTCCAAACCACTTCTGACCAGCTTGCTGTTGGTGTGACTGTCAGTTGCGCAAAATGCGGACTTCCGGCATTAGGCGTCTGATTGATGGCACGAAAGCTTCCGCTACCGGCTGATTTTACCCAGAATTTGATCTGGTAGGTTTTTCCGGCTGTTGGCTTCCAGTCGCCATTTAAAAATTGTACATCCCAGGGATTGGCGCCGGGAGCCGTCACCGTAACTTTTACTGCTGCTGCACCTTGTTTTGGCGTAGCTGTTTCTCTTTCAAACTGGGCAGCACCATTGCCGCCTGTAGACCCAAACCAACCCTGGAACAGGGTAGCCGGCGTAGTACCCGAACCGGCTGTCTCAAACGTTCCGTTCATGTCGGAAGGTGTGAGCAGCAGATCAGCGCCACCCGCTACGGCCACGGTTCCAAAGGAGCGGAGAAAATCGCCATTGTTGTTTTGGTGCCAGACAAGGGTATGCCCAAACACCGACAGGCCGGCAGCGCTGACCTTGTCCACCAATTCATCGGCACGGCTGTAATCCTTGGTACCGCCAGCATTTACAATGGCACCGTGCTTCATATTGTATTCAAACGTAACCGCATCAAAATCCCGTTTAACAATTTCCTGGTACCGGGTATCATTCATCATGCCGGCATAAGAAATGGCCACACCAATCGGGAAATCCGCTTCGGCCTTGAGCGGTGTGGTAAGATCGGGCTGTGCTACCGGAGGTTGTGGCTGGGGCGTTGGCGCCGGCGTTGAAGGCTCTTTTTTACAGGCTAAAAGAAAACTCACCACGAAAAAAAAGCAAAAAGAAAAAAAACTTTGGCTACCCACGAATGCAGGAAAATGCCTTGCCTGAGAACCGTTCAGTCCTTTTTGAGAGGCAGCAGTCGGGGTGGGATACCAGGACAAAATATAAATGCGTTTAGAAGTGAGCAATCTGCGAAAGCTGTTCATGCCTTGCTACGCGAAGCCAATCGTTGCACCCACCGGAGGTTCGGTTGTTTACCGGGGGTTCTCCTTATTCACAAACCCATTACGGGCCGGTTTTCATGCAGCAAGCTGTTCTGACAACTGTTCTTTCGAAACCGAATTTAGGCAGAAAAATAATTTATGCAACCGATTACATAATTTTTTTGAAAAAAAATCTATTTTAGCTATATCATCCAACACGTAAACGATTGTATGCCTGAAGACAAAGAAGTGACCATTTACGACATCGCCAAAAAGCTCAAGATTTCGCCGGCTACCGTTAGCCGCGGCCTGAGTGACCACCCCGGCATCTCCAAAAAAACAAAGAAAAAGATCTTTGACATGGTGGAGCAGTTGGGCTACCGCACCAATCATTTTGCCCGTAACCTGCGGCAGAAACAAACCCTCACCATTGGTGTGATGGTGCATGAACTGAACAGTAACTTCATTACCTCCGTTTTGGCCGGCATTGAAAAAGTTACTACAGAAGCAGGGTATGACCTCATCATCGCTCACTCGTCGGAAAGCTTTAAAAAAGAAGCAGCCAACGCTGCTAACCTTTTTCAAAAGCGGGTGGATGGACTGATTGCATCGCTTTCGTTTGATACCAAAAATCTGGATCATTTCCAGCCCTTTTATGAAAAAGGTGTACCGGTAATCTTTTTCGACCGTGTGGAGCAGGACGGCAGCAATACGGTTGTGGTGATTGACAATGCCAAGTGCGGCTACATTGCCACCGAGCACCTGATCAACCAGGGCTGCAAACGCATTGCGCATGTTACCTCCAGTTTAGCCCGTAACGTTTACGCACAACGTTTTAAAGGATATAAAGATGCTCTGTTTGATAATGAATTATCGTTTGAGGAAGAATTGCTGCTGGTAGGCGACCTGAGCGAACAGGCAGGTATTGCTGCGGCCAATAAGATCATGGAAATGAAGCCCCTACCCGATGGCATTTTTTGCACCAATGATTTTGTGGCAGCCGTTTGCATGCGAACGCTGAAAGAAGCAGGTATATCGATTCCGGATGATATTGCGATCGTTGGCTTTAATAATGATGCCATTGGCAAATTGATCGAGCCAACGCTCACCACCATCAATTATCCGGGTATTGATATGGGTGAGATTGCAGCCCGTAACCTGATCAACCACCTGAAAGGAATCAGCAACCTGCAGCAGACCAATACTATCATCGTACGGTCGGAGCTGGTGGTGCGGAAGTCGTCGCTGAAATCAGAAAAGTAGTCTCGATAGATTGTTCACCCTACACTGGTCTTTGCCTATTAAGCCAGGACAAGAATTAAAATGCTTGCATGAAAAGAATCACAGGATTGCTTGTTTTGCTTTGTACGCTGCAACTCCATGCGCAACTACACGTCAGCTCCAAAAAGAGTCCAGGTTCATTTGCCATTTTTTCACCGGCAGATGCTCCTACTATCCTGTACGATGTGGCCGATGATTCGCTGGTACGTATCGCTTCCCACCTGTTTCAGCAAGACGTGCAAAATGTCAGTGGAAAAATACTCCCGGTTGCAAACTCGCTGGGTCTTTCAAAAAATATTATCCTCATTGGCAGCCTGCACAAATCCCGCTTTATCCAGCAACTGGTATCGGAGAAAAAACTATCGGTTACACCTATCCGAAATAAATGGGAGGGCTACAAGATTCAGGTGGTAAAAGCACCGTTCAAAGGCGTGGCCCAGGCCCTGGTGATTGTGGGCAGCGACCGCCGTGGTGCCGCCTTTGGCACCTTTGAACTGTCCCAACTGATGGGTGTTTCGCCCTGGTACTGGTGGGCCGATGTGCCGATAAAAAAAAGCAGCCAGCTTTATGTACAATCGGGTTCCGTTCTTGTGGACTCGCCCAGGGTAAAATACCGTGGCATTTTTATTAACGATGAAGCGCCGGCCCTGAGCAACTGGAGCCGCTCAACGTTCGGCGGTTTTAACCACCAGTTTTACGAAAAAGTATTTGAATTGATCCTTCGCCTCAAGGGCAACTACCTGTGGCCGGCCATGTGGGGCAATGCGTTTTATGACGATGACGCGCTGAACCGGCAGACAGCCGACAACTACGGTGTGGTGATCGGAACTTCGCACCACGAACCCTTGATGCGGGCCCACGACGAGTGGCGCCGCCATGGCAAGGGCAAATGGAATTACGACAGCAATGCTGTAGCCCTGCAGCAATTTTGGAAGGAAGGCGTGCAACGGGCCACGAATGAAAAAATAATTAGCGTGGGCATGCGGGGCGATGGCGATGAGCCGATGAGCCGCGAAACTGCAACGGCTTTGCTGGAGCGGATTGTAGATGATCAGCGCAAGATCATTGCAGACGTTACCGGCAAGCCAGCTTCAGAAACGCCGCAATTGTGGGCCCTGTACAAAGAGGTGCAGGATTATTACGACAAAGGTATGCGGGTACCCGACGACGTTACCCTGCTGCTGGCCGACGACAACTGGGGCAATATCCGTCGCCTGCCAAAACCAACGGACCCGAAACGATCCGGCGGTCATGGCATTTATTACCATTTTGATTATGTAGGTGGTCCACGCAACTACAAATGGCTGAACACAAACAATCTTGCCCGGGTATGGGAGCAAATGCACCTGGCCTGGCGTCATGGTGTAAACCGGATCTGGATTGTGAACGTGGGCGACATCAAGCCTATGGAACTGCCCACATCGTTCTTTTTAGACTATGCTTGGAATCCGGAAAAGTGGAACGAAGACAACCTGCGGAGCTACTATACCGCCTGGGCGGAAAAACAGTTTGGTAAAACCAATAGCAAAGAAATTGGTGCCTTGCTGCGGCAGTATGCCCAACTGAGTGCTCGGCGCAAGCCAGAGCTGCTTGACCAGAAAACCTATAGTCTTAACCATTACAACGAAACTGACCGTGTATTAAAAGAATGGCAGGACCTGTATGCTAACGCAGAGAAAATAAATACAGCGCTTCCGGCGGATCAAAAAGATGCTTACTTCCAACTGGTGCTGCATCCTATAAAGGCATTGGCCAATCTCCACGAAATGTATTGGAACATTGCCTACAATCATGCTCATGCAAAAGATAGCAGTCTTGCGGCCAACGCCTATGCCGAAGCGGCTGAAAAATTATTCCTGCGGGATTCGCTCATCTCGCTGGAATACCACCAGATTGCAGGTGGCAAATGGAAGCACATGATGAGCCAAACGCACATCGGTTATACCTACTGGCAGCAACCACCCTTCAACAAAATGCCCGATGTAATAAGGCTAAACGATGGTATGGCTTACGATACCACTACTGCCCCAGGCAAACCCACACCACCCGCTTTGAACCTGGTGCCAAAATTGGTAACGGGAAATGTCTTTTTTGAAAAAGACAGCTTGGTTTCCATCGAAGCAGAACACTGGACGAGAAGCGTCCCAACCAGCGGCATCAAATGGAAGGTGATCCCTGACATAGGCAAAACCGGGTCGGGCATTACAACCTTTCCCGCTACGGCCCGTGCCACACTACCGGCAGCACCTCGGGTTGAATATGATTTTTATACCGCCTCTGCCGGTACCGCAACGATCAATCTTTACTTCTCTCCAACACTTAATTTCCACAACGAAGAAGAAGGTCTTCAGGCCGCCGTTTCTATCGATGATGGACAACCGCAGATTGTTTCACTCAACAAAGAAGACAAGAACAGTATCAGCGGAATCTGGAATACCTGGGTGGCAAATAACATTATCATCAAAAAAGCAGAACAGCCCCTTGCCAAACCCGGTAAGCATACGCTGAAGGTCTGGGCCCTTTCACCAGGGGTAGTGCTGCAAAAAATTGTGGTTGACCTTGGCGGCTTAAAGCCCAGTTATCTCGGCCCGCAGGAAACTATTGTAAACAGAAAAAAATAAACATTGTATGATAAAAATTTCATCTCCCTTTTATTGTATTGCTTTCGCCGGACTTTTATTAGCCGGTTGTGCCGGTACACAAAACACAACCACTGCTAACGTTCCTTCGCTGAAAGAAACATTCAAAGACGACTTCCTGATTGGTGCGGCTCTCAATGCCGAACAGATAGTAGAAAAAGACGCTGGCGCAAAAGCGCTGGTGCCGCGGCACTTTAATGCCGTAACCCCGGAAAACATCATGAAGGCAGAAGTGATTCATCCGGAATGGAGCCGATACAATTTTGACACGGCAGACAAGATGGTAGCGTATGCTCAGAAGCATAACCTGCAGGTAAACGGGCATACCCTGATCTGGCATAGCCAGTTGCCACCATTTGTTCGCCGCATGAAAAATGCAGACTCAGTGCGCCAGTTTTTTACGGAACATATCAACACCGTGGCCAGCCGTTACGATGGTAAAGTACATACCTGGGATGTGGTGAACGAAGCCCTGGAAGAAGATGGTACGATGCGTAAATCTATTTTCCTGGAAAAGTTGGGTGAAGATTACGTGGTGGAAGCGTTTCGCCTGGCACAAAAAGCCACGCCGAATGCAAAGCTGTATTACAACGATTATAACATTGAAGAACCAAAGAAGCGGGCCGGTGCCATTCGCCTGATCAAAAAGATCCAGGAGGCCGGTGTTCGTATCGATGGCGTTGGCATTCAGGGTCACTGGCGTGCTTACAACGTGCCGCTGGCAGATATCGAGCAATCGATCAAAGAATATGCAGCCCTTGGTCTGGAAATAGCTTTCACAGAACTGGACCTGGGTGTGCTGCAGCATCCCCGCGAAGTGGCAGGTGCCGATGTGAACCAAAGTGCGGCCTACCAGGCAGCCATGAATCCTTACACAACATCTTTGCCCGATTCGATGCAGCAAAAGCTTTCCAACAACTATGCGGCCCTGTTCCGGCTTTTTTTGAAATACAAAGACAATATCAGCCGCGTAACATTTTGGGGTGTGCATGACGGTCAGTCCTGGCTGAATGATTGGCCCATTCGTGGCCGTACCAATCATCCCCTGCTGTTCGACAGGCAATCGCAGCCCAAGCCGGCATTTTACAAAGTGATTGAAACAAAAACAGCCCCAGCCAAAGCAGGATTCTGATCGCCACCAAAAAAGCAAACGAATACATATGCAAACAAGCACACAGGAAATATCACCATCCATGCCCTCAAGACCGTCGGCGGGGGCTTCGCAAAAATTGTCCGTCACGGAAAAGGTAGGTTATAGCCTTGGCGACCTGGCCGCTAACCTGGTTTTTCAAACCCTGGTGACATGGATTGCTTACTATTACCTGAATATTTACGGTCTGAAGCCTGAACACGCATCGCTGTTAACACTGATCGTAGGATTGGTGGCCGCCTTTGCGTTTAATCCCATCATGGGTGCCATCGCCGACAGAACAAGAACCCGCTGGGGCAAGTTCAGGCCCTGGATCCTGTGGACAGCCGTGCCCCTAGGCATTGTTTCCCTGCTGGCCTTCCGCACGCCTGATTTTTCTTACCAGGGGAAAGTGATCTATGCCATTGTGACTTATGCACTGTTGTTACTGCTGTATGCAGCCAATAACCTGCCTTACTCGGCCCTGAGCGGGGTAATTACCGGCGACATGAAGCAGCGCAACAGCATCGGCGCCTATCGGTTTGTGGCGGTGATGTTTGCCCAGTTTTTTGTGCAGGTATTCATGTACAACTTTATCATCAAAGCAGGCGGTGGCACCAGCATCGAAGCCAAGGCCATTGGCATCTCCAAAGTAATGACCGTTTTGGCCATTATCGGAACGGTTATGCTGATCATTTGCTTTTTAACCACAAGGGAACGGGTTATTCCAAAGCCGGAACAAAAATCAAGTCTGAAAGAAGACCTCTCTGATCTGTTTAAAAACAAGCCTTGGGTGATTATGCTGGCGGTAACAACGCTTGTCTTTATCACGCTGGCCATGAAAGGCGGCTCGTATGTTTATTATTTTGAGAATTATGTTGACAAGGCCGAACTGGGAGCTTTTTTAGAGCCCTTCAAATCTTTCCTTCCCACGTTTGAGAACGATACCTCCCTGGGTTTGGGTGTGTTTAACGGTGGAGGCATTTTGGTGGGCCTGGTGGGCATTATGCTCTCGCAATGGTTTGCCAACAAATACGGAAAGCGAAACACGTTTATGGCTTCGCTGTTTATCTCCACCCTGTTTATTATTTTCTTTTACTTTTTCCCGCCAAAATCCATTGGCCTGATTTTCGGGGCGCAGGTGTTGCACGGTTTTTTCTACGGCATCAGCACACCCATTTTATGGACCATGATTGCGGATGTTGCTGATTTCAGCGAATGGAAAAACAACCGCAGGGCAACGGCCATTATTTTTTCGGCCATGATGGTGGGCCTGAAAGCAGGCCTGAGCATCGGCAGTTCGCTGGTATCCTGGATCCTAGGCGAATATGATTACGTAGCCAATAGCACCGTTGTACAGACAGAAAGCGCAATTCATGGAACCAAAATGCTGATCAGCATTTTCCCTGCCATTCCGTTTCTTGTTGCCGTAGGCCTGCTTTTCTTTTATGAGATCAATAAAAAAATGGAAATGCAGATTGAAAGTGACCTGAAATTACGCCGGACTACTTAAAGACAATCAATACCTATTCTTCATCACTGAACACAACATTATGCCAGAAGACAGCATTGACCATATCGACTTTGACGATTTAAATAACAGAGCCATTTCTAAACCGCTCGTTTCGCACATTTATACGGCCGATCCGTCGGCTCATGTATTCAACGGAAGGATCTACATCTATCCTTCGCACGACATTGATGCCGGCGATGCGTTTGACGATCTGGGAAGCCATTTTGCGATGGAAGATTACCATGTGCTTTCCATGGATACACCTGCAGGCGAAGTAACCGATCACGGATTGGCCCTGCACGTTCGGGATATTCTTTGGGCGGAACGCCAGATGTGGGCACCGGATGCGGCCGAAAAAGGGGGCACCTATTACATGTTTTTCCCGGCCAAAGATCACGACGGTATTTTCCGGATTGGTGTGGCCACCAGTTCATCACCCACGGGTCCGTTTACGCCGCAACCGGTAGCGATCAAAGGCAGCTTTTCCATTGACCCTGCCGTATTCAAAGACGATGACGGCAGCTACTACATGTATTTTGGCGGCATCTGGGGTGGACAATTACAACGCTGGCGAACCGGCAGCTTTAATGCGGAACAGCCTGACAGTCCTGTTGCCTTTTTACCGGGCGATGACGAACCCGCACTTTGCGCAAAAGTGGCCCGGTTAAGCGATGACCTTCTCTCCTTTGCCGAAGAACCAAAAGACGTAGTGATCCTGGATGAAGAGGGCAACCCGCTTTTGCAGGGCGACAACAACCGACGGTTTTTTGAAGCCTCCTGGATACACAAACACAACGGCAAGTATTACTTCACCTATTCCACCGGTGATACGCATTTGATCTGTTATGCCATTGGAGATACTCCTTATGGCCCCTTCACCTACAAAGGCGTCATTCTGAATCCCGTGGTGGGCTGGACCAGTCATCATTCCATAGTAGAATTCGAAGGGAAGTGGTACCTGTATTACCACGACTCCAGTCTGTCGAATGGTGTTACTCACCTGCGTTCGGTGAAAGTAACGGAGCTTGTACACAACAACGAAGGAACCATACAAACGATCAACCCATACCGGTAAATGATGAAAAAAATTTTTGCTGCAGGTTTGCTCCTTTGCTCCCTATTTGCATCGGCACAGGTGAGGCTTCCTTCGCTTGTCCGCGACAGCATGGTGTTGCAACGCGATGCCAGGATCAATATCTGGGGCTGGGCTGCTCCCGGTGAAAAATTGACCATCCGATTTAATAACCGCAATTATAAGGCTACCACAGGAACCGACGGCAAATGGCAGGTACAAATGAATCCCACCAAAGCAGGTGGGCCTTATACCATGCAGATCACCGGTAGCAACACCATTACCCTGAACGAGATCCTGGTGGGAGATGTATGGTTTTGCTCGGGACAGTCGAACATGGTGCACCAGCTTTCGCTTCACAGCGATCGCTTTGCGGAAGACATCCGTCAAGCGAATTACCCCCAGATCCGGCATTTCTGGATACCTACCACAACTGAGTTGCAGGGACCCAAAGACGACCTGCCAGCCGGCCACTGGAAATGGGCCAACCCGCAGGATGTTTTGCAGTTTTCAGCAGTTGCCTACTTTTTTGCCCGTAACATTTATGAAAAATACGGTGTGCCCATTGGCCTGATCAACGCCAGCGTAGGCGGCACGCCCATTGAAGCATGGACAAGCGAAGAAGGACTGAAAGATTTCTCCGAATTGGTCAGCACCATTCAACGCAACAAGGACACGGCTTACGTCAACAGCACCAACCGGGCGGCGGCGAATGTAGTGCGGCCGCCATCGCGGGACAAAGGCCTGACGGAAAGCGTAAAATGGTTTGACCCCGCTTACAAGCCATCGGGATGGCACACCATCAACATACCGGGTTACTGGGAAGACCAGGGCATTCGCGACCTGAACGGTGTGGTTTGGTACCGCAGGGAGATCGATATTCCTGCAGCCATGGCCGGTCTTCCCGCCAGACTTTCTATGGGCAGAATTGTAGATGCTGATGTATTGTACGTAAACGGTACCCAGGTAGGCACTACCGGCTACCAATACCCGCAAAGGCGTTATACCGTGCCCGCCGGCACATTAAAAGCCGGCAAGAATATCATTACCATTCGTGTAACCAATTTTGGCGGCAAAGGCGGTTTTGTTCCAGCCAAGCCCTATTACCTGGCAGCCGGCAACGACACTATCGACCTGAAAGGTTACTGGCAATACAAAGTGGGCGAAGTGTTTCCGCCGACCAATATTGCTGTTAACAGCATCAACATCCAAAACCAACCCACGGCTCTTTACAATGCCATGGTAGCTCCGGTTACCAACTACAATATCAAAGGCGTGCTTTGGTACCAGGGTGAAAGCAACATTGGCAATGCGCAGCAATACGACCAGCTTCTGCCGGCACTGATTTATGACTGGCGTGCTAAGTGGGCCAATGACAATCTTCCCTTTCTTTATGTACAGTTGCCCAACTTCCAGGATGTGACCTATCTGCCCGCCGAAAGTAACTGGGCCGTTCTGCGGGAAGCCCAGCGCAAAACATTGTCCATTCCGCATACAGGCATGGCCGTGGCCATTGACCTGGGTGAATGGAACGACATTCATCCCGGTAACAAAAAAGACGTAGGTATCCGGCTGGCCCTGGCAGCAAGAAGAATTGCGTACAATGAAAAAGATTTAGTGTATTCCGGTCCGTTGCTGCAAACCGCCCGTACCGAAGGCAACCGGGTAACCCTGTTCTTTAACAACACCGGCAGCGGCCTTGTAACCAACAACGGTGAAGCACCCAATTGGTTTGCTATTGCCGGCGCCGATAAAAAATTTGTATGGGCCAATACAAAGCTGGAAGGCGACAGGGTGATAGTATGGCACGATGCCATTGCCGCACCCCGGTATGTGCGCTATGCCTGGGCCGACAACCCGCTTGATTGCAACCTATATAACCGCGAAGGCTTGCCGGCATCGCCGTTTGAAAAAGAGATCGGTATTCCGGATGGTGGCTCGTCAGCCAATGCCAGCCTGCCCTGGAACGGGAAACGGGCAGCCGTTGTACTTACTTATGATGACGGCTTGAACGTGCACTTGTCCAACGCCGTTCCGGCACTGGATTCCGTTGGCCTGAAAGGTACGTTTTACATTTCCGATTATTTTGGCGGTCTGCAGGCACAAGTACCGCACTGGAAACGGGCTGCTGCCAATGGCCATGAACTGGCAAATCATACCGTGTATCATCCCTGTGAAGGTGGACGGCCGGGAAGGGAGTTTGTAAAGCCGGAGCAGGACCTGCGCCGCTACACTGTACAACGGATCACGAACGAGATGAAAACCATGAACATTATGCTTAACGCCATCGATGGGAAATCTCTCCGCACGTTTGCTTTTCCCTGTAGCGACACAAAAATTGGCGATACCACCTATATTGATTATGCAAAAGATGCCTTTATTGCTGCCAGGGCGGTTCGTTCCGAAATGCCAAGTCTTGAAAAGGTTGACCTGTATAATTTGCCCAGCTATATGATAAGCGGCCAAACGGGTGATCAGCTTATTTCACTGGTAAAAGAGGCCATGCGTGAAAACCGGTTGCTGGTGTTTTTATTTCATGGTGTGGGTGGTGAACACGGGCTGGATGTATCCTTGGATGCACACCACCAGTTACTGCAATTCCTCCGGCAAAATGCGGCCGACGTGTGGACCACCACCACAGCAGATGTGGTTACCTACATTCAAAACCAACGAACGCGATAAAACGTAGTTTACAATTCTGCATTGTTAGCAATTGATACGTCCGCTGTTTTCCAGCGGACTTTTTCATGCTGTAACGGCGAGCCTTTTTACCCGCCGGGTTAACAGCAAAATCAGCAAACTGCTTCCACTTAACAAAAGAAAAGCAGTGGACATACCCCAGTGCTGCGAAACGTTCCCGACAAAAAGAGGACCTATCAAAAACCCGGTATAGCCTGTCATGGTTACGGCCTGCAGCGCATAATGCGATGTCATTTTTGTCGATTGTGCAGCCAGCATATAAATCATCGGCACCAGCATGGCATCGCCGGCACCAATCAGCAAAAAACCCGTTGCGGCCGTAATGACGAAAGGAAGTGTTGCCACCAGCAGAAAACCGGTTGCCAGCAAAAGGCCGCTTGCCGACAACATAGCATAAATTCCAAATTTTGCAATCAGCCTGTCGCCAAACAACCGGCCCAATGCCATGGCAGCAATAAAACAGGTGTACCCTACCGTTATATAAGCCTTGTCTGCCTTGACCTCTTTTTCAAAGTAGTTGACACTCCAGTCGAAAACGGCGCTTTCGCAAAGCATGGCACAAAGCGCCAGCAATCCAAGCGTTAACAGGTAGCGATCAGGTTTTACAAACAGGGGCCTGCGTTCATCTGCCGGTGGCGCCGGCGTTTTCTTCGGGCTCTGAAAAATTGTAAGCAAAACTGCCACACCGGTAACAGCTAAAAAATGCCAGAGCGGCACTACTTTGTAAATGATCATCAGCGTACCCAGGCCTGCTGCGGCCAGGCAGGCAACACTCCACACACCATGAAATCCTGATACAATGGGTTGCTCATATTGCTTTTGCAATTCAACCGCACCGGTGTTGATGGAAAGATTAAAGACTGTTCGGAAAAACCCTAAGAAGAAAAGTGAAAGCACCAGTTGCCAGGCTGCACCAGAAAGAGCGATCAGGGTTAACATGACTGCCAGCAGCAGGCTGCCTACCGTCATCACCCGGCCGGTACCGTAACGGGAAACCAGTCTTCCGGCCAGCAGAAGCCCAACCACCAAACCAACCGGAATGGCAAAAAGAACATTGCCCAATTCGCGGTTGTTTAACCCCAGGTCCGTTTGAATTTCGGGTATGCGAGAGGCCCAGCTTGCCGTGACCAGACCGGATAAAAAGAAAAATACGACCAGGACCCGTCTTTCCTTTCTGCGCTGCATTCGTACTTCCTGGTGCATGGCCACAAAGCTAACTTTCGATTCTTTAACAAAACAAGTAGATACCTATCGTGAAAGATGAATGATCAGTGGTAAGTTTTTTCTTCCTGCCTCAAAAATACGTTTGTGTGAAAGCCTTTCCGGCTAGGCAAACAACTTTGGAGATGGATGGATTATTATTTCACCAATTGTTTTTCTTCGATGCGTTGATAAAGCGCTTTTACGTAAGAATCATATTCAATAAACGTATCGGGTTTCACCAGGTAATCAGCAGCGCCTTTGTCGAGGCATTTATTAATGATGGCAGGTGTGGAAGAGGTTGATGTAATCACAACAGGAATACCGGAATACACCGGGTGGGCTTTCACTTCTTCAATGATATCGTACCCGTTTTTGCCGGGCATGTTCAGGTCAGAAAGGAACAGTTCAGGTATCACAATAGGGTGTTTGGTCAGCCAGTCGAAAAGTTCATTGCCATTTCTGGTCATCGCCAAAATCTGGAACAAACCACTTTTTTCAAAACTTTCCCGCATGAAGAACTGCTCGTCCTCGTCGTTTTCTATGATGATGATTTTATACACGTTCATGCTTATGGTACTCCTGCTTCTTCGTTCAGTGTAAAATGAAATGTGGTGCCTTTACCGATTTCCGATTCCGGCCAGATCCGTCCTCCGTGGCGGTCTACAATTTTTTTACAAATGGCCAACCCAATGCCGGTACCCGGATAAACCTTTTCTGTATGCAACCGGCGAAAAATCTCGAAAACTTTAGCCATATCAGACGCTGCAATTCCAATGCCGTTGTCTGCTATCGAAAACTTAACGTGCCCATCTTCCCACTGGCAGCGGATCGTAACCTGCGGATTCGTGTCATGGGTAAACTTTAACGCGTTGCTCAATAGATTCTGAATCAGTTGTACGATCTGCACCCGGTCGCCTTCAAATTCATCTACCTCGCTTTCAACGGCAATGCGGGCACCGCTTCTTTCCACAGCAGACTTTAGATTTTGAAGAACTTCATTCACAACATCCCTCACCGAGATCTTTTCCAGCACCACTTCGTTCTTTGCCAGTTGCGAATAATGCAGCAGGTTATGAATCAGCTCACGCATGCGGTTGGCCGCACCTATCGATTTTTGAATGTAGGCCGTCAGGTCATTGTACTGCCCTTGCGAGAGTTTGATATCGATTAGCTGCAAAAAGCTTTTAATGGTACGAATCGGCTCCTGCAGGTCGTGCGAAACAATGGAGGTAAACTGCTCCAGTTCCTGGTTGGCGTATTGCAAACCGGTGTTGGCTTCCCGCAGTTCATTGGCCAGTTGGCGATAGCGTTCATAACTTTGTTTGAGGGCTTTTTCAGCTTCTTTGCGTTCAGTTAAATCGCGGGTTACTTTGGAGAAACCAATATGGGCACCACTGTTGTTGTACACGGCCGTAACAATCACATTGGCCCAAAACCTGCTGCCGTCTTTGCGCAATCGCCAACCCTCTTCCTCATACTTGCCTTTTTCTTTTGCTACTTTTAATTCGAGCCCAGGCTTGCCATTGATAATATCTTCTTCAGGGAAAAAAATAGAAACATATTTCCCAATAATCTCATTTACGGTATAGCCCATAATGCGTTTGGCACCTTCGTTCCAGCTAACAATCCGGCCTTTTTCATCCAGCATAAAAATTCCGTAATCCGTCAGTTGCTCCACCAGGGCACGGTAACGCTCTTCACTCTGCCGCAGGTTTTCGTCGTATTGTTTTCGGTCGGTCAGGTCGCGGGTAACTTTGGAAAAACCGATCAATTGGTTTTGATCATTGAACAAAGCCGTGATGACAATATTGGCCCAGAACAGCGAACCATTCTTGCGAATGCGCCAGCCTTCTTCTTCATATTTACCCGTTGCAATGGCAATCTCCAGTTCCCGTTTTGGCTTCTCTGTTTCCAGGTCTTCAGCCGTATAAAAAATAGAAAAGTGTTTGCCTATGATCTCACTGATATGATAACCTTTGAGCCGCTTGGCGCCTTCGTTCCAGCTCATAATATGACCGGTAGGGCTCAGCATAAAAATGGCATAATCCCGTACGCTTTCCACCATCAGCCGAAAACGCTCTTCGCTTTGGCGGAGTTCCAGCTCCGTCTTTTTTCTTTCGGAAACATTCCGCAGCAAACAACTGAAACCAACCGTTTCTGATTTTTCTTTTATCGGGTAAATGGTTAATTCGGCCCAAAACTGGCTACCGTCTTTGCGCTGCTTCCATCCTTCGGTTAAAAATTTTCCCTTCTTTTTTGCCATCTCAATTTCATAAGAGGCCTTCATGTTTTCATCGCCAGGATTGTATAGTTTATAAAGATGATGGTCTTTTAGGTCGGAAAGCTGATAACCGGTAAGGGTAGTTGTAGCGGGATTGATATACTGGATATAGCCATCCTGGTCTAATAAAAGAATGGCGTCACCGATGGATTGGATCAGTAACTGAGAATTTGTCAACATGGTTAGGGTAGCTGGTGAAAACTTTATTTGGATAAAGGTAGGAAGAAGCGCCGAATCTGTTCAAACACTTGCCTGCAAAGAATTGCAATCATCAAACAAAAAAACCATCTCTGCCGATCTTGGGTAAACGATAAAGCTGAGCAGGATTGCGGTTTATTTTTCCCGGGCAAAGGCAGCCGCCTGCCGGTTCATGTTATCCGTAGTAAGTGCCTGGCCCGACTGAATCACAAAACGGTACCGGAAACGAACCGAAGCACCTGGCTGCAAGGAAAAATTCAATTCTTCCTTTCCATTGCTAAAGATTTTTCGGCCCAGAGGATTGGCTGCAAAAAGACCGTATCCTCGGGCATGCCAATAGGTGGGATAGCCCATGTTGGAAGGGTGGTCGATGATTGCTATGGTAATTTCTTTCCCTTCTTTTTTCCCGCTGAGCATCACCCAGGGTCCTTTGCTGCTCCACACAGCATCACCCGTCTGCCCATTGCTGGCGTGGTACATGCCCGTCACACCGTTGTTATCGGTTGCCGCCACGGTGGTCACATTGCCCTTGTTGTCAACAAAGCGGGTTGCATCTTTCGAAGGCATTTCCAGTTCCCGGGCCACCCGTATGGCCACCAGGCCATCTTTGATGTCTTTGAAATGAACAACCGTGTCGGTTGCTTTTAACGTTGTGATGCGGTCGATAAAAAAGGTATTGTCCTCAACACGAAACTGAAATGTTGTGTTTTCATTCAGCAGCACCTTGCCATCAGGCCGTTCCCAGGTGCTGGCGGTTACCATTTCAGCTCTGTTTTCATCAGCCTTTTTACGTACGATTTCCTTGTGCCGAATGGTTCCGTACAGGTGGCGTTTTTCAACAGGAATGGCTGTAGAGTTGTTCCAAAAGTCAAGACCGTTCACCGACTCATAATTAAACCAAATGCCGGTGTGGTGAGGATGATCGGTTCGTTCGCCGGCCACCATCCGAAAGGGATAACTACGGGTAACGGTTATGCCCTCCACTGTATTCACAGGAAAGAGCACAGGTTTCCGGCTTGAATCGTAAAAGCAATACGCCGTCAACAACTGGTTGTTGTACACCACATCCACCTGCTTATTAGCTGGTCGCTCTAAAAATTGGAATCCCTTCTTATCCTGTGCCTGTGCACTAAATAAAAAGATGCCCACCACTCCCGTTAAAATACCACGTAACATAAAACCCGCATTTATTTGTAACTGCAATGCATTTAACTACAAACCACTAACCACAAACTACAAACGAATTAATATTTAAAAACTTTTCCATCCACCATCACCTGCTGTGTTTTTGCATTGAACGTGGCCTTGCCTCCTGTGCGAACGGCGGCATTCGTCATAATGCAGGCTATGGAGTGATTATAGCCCGCTTCTGCCGGCGCATTGGGTTGCTTACGGCTACGGACACACTCCATCCAATTGCGAACATGCGCACTGGTCAGCGGATCGCCGCCGGTATTGGCCGAAGCCACAACCCGTACCTGTTCTTTTACCAGGTCCATCTCTGGCAAAAGGTTGGGTTGCATGCCCATGGCATCAGCATGGCCTTTGCGTAGTCCACCTGTTGGTGATACCTTGTTGGTGATCAGGTTTAATTCGCCTCCGTTGGAATAATAGAGTTCAGCCGGCCGCTCATCCCCATTGTGCATACGGGAAGAAAACGTTACCTGGAAACCCGTGGACTGATCGTTGGCTGGTCCATAATCAAAAACAGCCGTTGTGGTGTCCCAGTTTCTTCTTCCATCTTTCCACATATAAATGCCGCCATTGGCCACCACGCTGCGCGGATGTGCGAGGCCTGAGAACCAATGCACCGTATCGATCTGGTGACTCATCCACTGCCCTGGCATACCCGATGAATAGGGCCAGAAAAGACGGTACTCCAGGTATTTGCGTGGATCCCATTTTTCAAATGGCCGGTTCATTAAATAGCGCTTCCAGTCGGTATCCTGCTCCCGGATTTTTGCCACAAGGTCCGGCCTGCGCCAGCGGCCCGGCTGGTTTACGTTCCAGGTAAGCTCCACCATCGTGATCGGGCCAAATTTTCCGCTTTGAATAAAATCAGCCGCCGCCGTGTAGTTTGTACCGCTTCTGCGCTGCGAACCAATCTGCACGATCTTTCCCATTTCCTTTACGGCTTTCAGGGCGGCAATGGCATCGTCCATGGTTTCAGCAAAAGGCTTTTCGGTATAGGCATCCCGACCCGCTTTTACGGCTTCTACCGTATGCAGGGCGTGCTGAAAATCGGCCGTGCTGATAAAGACAGCATCCACATCTTTGTTGCGGTAGAGTTCTTCGTTGTTGATGTATGGCGTTACATCATGTGCCAGCTTTTGCTTGAGGAAAGCCTGCCCTTCTTCGCGGCGTAGTTTCCAGATATCGGAAACAGCAATAATGTCAAAGTTCAGCTCCTTGGAGTGGTTCATAAAAGAAGGAAACAAGGATTGCCGGAAGCGGTCGGAATAGCCGATAACACCGACGCCTACCCTATCGTTGGCCCCCAGAATACGACCGTAACTTTTTGCACTAAAACCCAAGGCACCCAGGTAAATGCCGGCGGCAGCTTTGGAAGAATTTTTTATGAATTGTCGACGCGATGACATAGCGTTTCTATTTAAATGAAAAGATGATTTGATTGTTTAGCGTTGCACTACTTTAACTCCTGAATCTTAAGACTCCGGAACGATACCGCATCCCCATGGTCCTGCAAAAGAATGCGACCTTTTGGCGCCAAGCCGAAATCTTTCCACTGCGCATACTTGCTGCGGGCAACCAGTGCATGGTAATACGGAGCGCCACGCTGGTATTCCAACACCTTCCAGCCATTGAGCCAGTGCTCCACGCGGTTGTCAGGGTAAACGATGACCATGCCGCGGTTCCACTCCCCTATTGGCCGCCTTGCTCTTGGCTCCCGCAGGGAAGGAATCAGGTCGTACAGCGAGGCCAGGGTGCGGTTGTTCACCACGCCCAGTTTCGCGTCGGGATGTTTCGCATCATCGAGAATTTGGTATTCAAGGCCAATGGCCGACCCGCTGGACGCCTCTTTTTCCGTGACAAAATATTTAACACCGCTGTTGGCGCCTTCACTGAGTTTAAAATCAAACTGAAAAATAAAGGCACCGAATTCTTTTTCCGTGACAATGTCTCCACCATTGGTTGATTCGCCGCCTGTAGATTTGGCCACATTGAGCGTACCATCCTGGATGGCCCAACCTTTTTCAGGGAACTTGTCTTTATGCGCACCCCGCCAACCGTTGGTTGTTTTTGTATCCCACAACAGGGAAACACCATAGGCCTTTTCTGCTTCGGAAACCGTGTTCGGAATCAGGTTGACGACGAATATATTATTAAGGGGTGATGGTTTTAAGTTAGCGGTTTGAATCCGCAGGTTGCGCCAGCGGATCTGCCGGCCTTCGTCTTTTTTATCGCCGATGGAATGTACCTGCAAAGCAATAAAACCTTTGGGGGTTACATCATCCACCACGTAAGCAGCCGGTTGCCCGTTAATCCATGTGCGGATGTTGTTTCCGATGCATTCGATCCGTGCTTTGTTCCACTGGCCTTTTTTATACGCCGGCTTGGTAGCAGGATTCAGGTCCATTGTGTATAGCCAGTCGCGGCGGGCTTCATCATAAATACCGCCAGTCCAGCCGCGTTTAGAAGGATCAATCTCGTACTGGTAACCATGTACCCGACCGTTCTTGAATTCTGGTGTACTCAGGCTGCGAAACTGCACGCCGGAATTCATGGTGCTGTCTACTTTAAAATCAAACTCCAGCACAAAATCACCATAATCTTTTTCAGTGGCCAGAAAGGTGTTGGGTTCACCAAATACGGTTGTGCCCACAATCTCGCCGTTTTCGATGGTGTATTTGGCTTTTCCGTTTAACTGTTTCCAGCCGGAAAGGTTTTTCCCATTAAATAAATTGGTCCATTGTTGGGCAGATAGGGTTTGTACAATAAGCAATAAAAAAAGAAGGAGAATGTTGTTCTTCATATCTCGGCAAAAGTTGAGGGCTTAAGATAGGCAATTTACAGCAAGCACCCCTCCTGCCGGCACACAATCAGTTTGAAAACCAAGCTATCATTCCGATGCCGGATGCACTTCATACACAGGACTAAACAGGTACATGCGGCCTGTAGCCACTTCCAGGCAACGAAAACGTTTTCGCATTTTTTCGCCTTTTTGAAACACCCTGCCGTCGTGTGTCTGAAATAATGTGCCGGCAGGCAGTTCTTCTACAAATACACCACCGCCCAGTTTTTCGTCGTACCGGCGCAGGGTGCGGAGCAAGGCTTCATCGGCACAACTTGAAGCAGCGGGGTTGTGCAGCGATTGTAAAAGCACGGTTTTAATGTCCGAAGGGAAAACATCTTGCTGGATAAACTGGGCCAGCAATTGTCCAAATATTGTCTTCCATTCTTTGCCATGGGCAGCCACGCGGTTACCCCATTTTTCAAAGGTGAGCAGGTGAGCCAGTTCGTGCAGAAGTGTAATTAAAAACGCATAGGTATTAAGATTGCCGTTTACACTAATGCGATGTGTTTGTGCGCCATGCCGGTGACGGTAATCGCCAAGGATGGATTTACGTTCCCGCGCCACCGTTAGATGCACTTTGTAAAACTGCAGGTAGTGCAGCACTGGTTCGTACGTATTGGGCGGCAGGTATTGCTGGAGAGCAGAAATGTGCGTTTCTTTCTTACTCATTCGGCTTGCGGCGTAACATGCGGGTTAAGATCGAAACTTCCAGGAAGGTGTACACCAGGTACAAGCCCATACAGGTAAAAAAGGCCGGTTTGTTCAGTTCCTTCTTTTGGATGGCAATATAGATAAAGGCCGCTATCAGACAAAGGAACAATTTGAACATAATGCTTCCATAAACGGAGCGGACAAAGGCATTGGGATTTTCATTTTGCAAGCCTTTGCGGGCTATCAGGAACGAAAAAAATGTAACCACGAACAGGAAAATATTTCCGCCCAGCAACAGGTCCTGGCTGATGTTCAAATCACCCAAACGTGTGGGCATGGCAATGGCCACGGCATTTACAATTACAAATAATAGAACAATCGGTACAAAATCCCTGAACCTGTTTCGTAAAATCATTTTTTCGTTCCTGTTTCTTTGATCAGTTTATAAATCATCGCACTTACTACCAATAGGGGCAAGAGCCACACCAGCAGCGGAAAAGAAATATTCAGCCACCTGTCGGCTTTCAGTCCCACAAAAACGGCAATGCCGATGGAAACCAGGATCTGCGCTCCCAGCCCGGCATAGCGTAACAAATCATTGGAAGAATTATTTTGCCTTGGCATGCAGTTGTTCCCCTTCCTTCATTACCACCACGCTGCCTACATTGCCCATTTGGCTTTGCCCGTTAAAGATGGCGCCGGCTTCAATCTGCAGGCTGGCAGCCGTAACATTGCCATGCACCTGACACTTGGTACGAAGCTGCACCATTTCTTTGGCAACAACATTACCTACCAGGCGACCCGAAATGTCGGCATGCGCCCCTTCAATATTGCCTTCCACAAAACCGGATGGTCCGATGACGACTTTTGCTCCGCAACTGACATTACCATGAATGGTACCGTCGATGCGAAGATCACTCTGGCTTTTTAAATCGCCCTGTACGGTAGTACCGGCACTGATAAGCGTGGCGCTGGCAGAAGCTGTTTTTTCTGTTTGTGTGTTTTTGTCTTTGTTAAACATAGGAGAGGTTTGGTTTTAATCGTTGATTTCTTCTTTTGGAATGGATATCTGTGTGGTATCGAGCTTGATTTCTGTATCGCCGCTAAACACCTTTTTTAATGAGTTAATATACTGCGTTTGCAGGGACAGTTGTTTGTCCAGCGAATCCGTTACATATTTTAATTGCCGGTACTCCCTGCCCATCCGTGCACTTCCGTAACCGGGAATATAATACTTCACCGGCGTAAATACAATCAGTGCCACCGTTAATCCTACCAATAAAACAAAAATACTCGACAACATCACGTACACACTAAAGCGGGAAAGCTTGAAAGTGACCACCTCTTCATAGGTATCGTCGTTCATTACCACCAGCCGGTAGCGGTTGCGCAATCGCTTCAGCGTGGTCCCCGCATCCATTTTCGCCATACAAATTCTTTAACCGGCT
Organism: Flavisolibacter longurius; assembly: GCA_014163555.1. GTDB lineage: Bacteria > Bacteroidota > Bacteroidia > Chitinophagales > Chitinophagaceae > Flavisolibacter. The sequence continues at coordinate 233,121 of JACJGO010000003.1, read as the reverse complement.
AAAGATAGAGAAAAACACCTCAAACCTCACCCCCGGCCCTCTCCTGAAGGGAGAGGGAGCGCCATGCACAGACCCTTGCTTTGCCACGATTCCTGATTGGCTGCAGCAACCTTCTGTTACAGAACTTTTTTTATGATCTGCTTTGATGTGCTCCATTGCAGATGCAAAAGCAAAAGCCTGCGATCTTCACCGCAGGCTTTTGCTTTCATCGTTTCACGTCTCCCGTTTGACGTCCCTCACACTTTCACCATCCAGCCATACTTGTCTTCTCTTCTTCCCTCGCGGATGTCGTTTAGCCATTTTTTGATGGTAGGTGCCGTGCGCCATTTGTCCGTATCAAACGTCATTACAAAATCTTTGTAACGCAGTTCTTTAATTAATGTAATGGTAGCAGCCGTTCCTGTTCCGAAGACTTCAAACAGGTGACCGGCTTTGTACGCATCGATGATTTCATCGATACTTAACCGCCGCTCTTCCACCGTAAAACCGGCTTCACGCAGCAGGGTGAGCGTACTGTTTCGTGTCACACCTGCCAGGATGGTTCCCAGTCCTAGGTCTGGCGTTACGGCTTTATCACCAATGATAAAGATCACATTCATGGTACCGATCTCCTGCACATATTTATGTTCAAACGCATCGGTCCACAACACTTGGTCATAGCCTTTCTTTTTTGCCTGTGCGGTGGCATACATGGCAGCACCATAATTACCGGCCGCTTTGGCATAACCCACGCCACCCGGCACGGCCCGTACATATTGTTCTTCCACATAAATACGCTGCGGGGCATTGTAGTAAGGACCGGTTGGGCTCAAGAGGATAATAAATTTGTAAGACTCAGACGGCTTAACACCAATCACCTCATCGCTGGCAAACATAAACGGACGGATGTAGAGCGAGTGGTCAGCCATCTTCGGGATCCACGCATTGTCGAGGGCTACCAACTGCTTCATGCCCTCCATAAAAATTTCTTCCGGCACTTTTGGCATCGCCATGCGTTCAGCCGAAATATTAAAACGTTCGAAGTTGTCCTGCGGACGGAAGATGAACGCTTCGCCATCATCGTTTTTATACGCTTTGATGCCTTCGAAAATAGCCTGTCCGTAATGCAGGGCTGCCACCGCAGGGCTCAGCAACAGGGGCTGAAAGGGTTTGATCTCAACATTTTTCCATTCGCCACCCTCATAATCCGCTTCCAGCATGTGGTCGGAGAAATACTTTCCAAAGGGCAGATTCTCAAGACTGATGTCTTTCAGTTTACTTTGTTCCACCTTGTTAATAGTAATGTCCATTGTAGCAAGCATAATCATTTATTTTAGCGGTGCAAATAAACAAAAAGGTCGTGGATAGTAGGCGACTTAAATCATGTTTGATGAGTTTAAATAACATTTCTTTACCCTCTCAACTGGTTGCTGATCTCTATCAACATTCCTTGGTTGGTGGTACTGCAACCCCCGTGCCTGTAAATCCGGCACCTGTTTCTTTTCTGGGCAAGAATGGCAAAAACATTCTGATTATTGTCAACAAAGAAGATGTTCCCTACCTGCCGGATGCCGAATTATCTTTCTTAACCAAAGTGCTGACGGCCTGTCAACTCAGCCTGATGGACGTTGCCATTGTGAACGCAAATAAATCCGAGCCGGACGCAGGTGCGATGATGGAACAAACGGCCGCCCGGTTTGTGATTCTTTTTAATGTGAGCACCGCTATGTTTGGCTTGCCGGAGCAAACACCACCGTATTCGGTTCAAAAATTACAGGACCGCTCCTTTGTTGTAGCGCCTGATTTAAGCGCCATTGAACCGTCGAAAGAAGCAAAAGGCCAGCTATGGGTTGCCCTGAAACAACTATTTGGTATTTAAGCTATTTACATGAACCTGATTTTTGCTACCAACAATCAACACAAAGCCGACGAAATCAACGCTGTACTTCCACCCCAATTCGAAGTGCTTACACTAAAGGAGGCAGGGATTGATATCGACATTCCGGAACCACACCCAACCCTGCAGGAAAATGCCAGGGAAAAAGCGGTTACTATCTATCAACTAAGAGGCACAAATTGTTTTAGCGAAGACACGGGTCTGGAAGTTTTTGCCCTGAACGGGGAACCCGGTGTACGCAGTGCCCGCTATGCCGGTGAAGACAAATCGTTTGCTCAAAACATAGAAAAATTATTGCATAACCTGCAAGGTAAGGAAGACAGAAGGGCACAGTTCAGAACGGTCATCTGCCTTATCCTTGATGGTGCGGAACATTTTTTTGAAGGTGCATGCCAAGGCAGAATTCTTGCAACACAAAAAGGTACGGAAGGCTTTGGCTACGATCCGGTGTTTGTGCCGGATGGTGCCGACAAAACATTTGCGGAGATGAGCCTGGAAGAAAAAAACAGGTACAGTCACCGCAGCAAGGCTGTTGCCCAATTGGTTTTATTTTTGAACAATCTGAACAAAACAAAAAAGGAAATTTGAATACCGGAAGCAACCAATCAATCAGTGAAACCGACTTAGTTTCAGGATGCATCAGGGGTGACCGGAAGATGCAACGGGAGTTGTACAACCGGTTTGCACCAAAGATGTATGGGGTATGCTTGCGGTATGCCGGCAATGCCGAGGAAGCGGAAGATATTTTGCAGGAAGGTTTTATTAAAGTCTTTCGCAAAATAGCATCGTACCGGGGAGAAGGTTCGTTTGAAGGATGGGTACGACGCATTTTCGTTAACACGGCCATTGAATACTACCGCAAAAAGACCTACCTGCAACCAATCACTGAACATGAGGAAAATACGGTAGAAGGAAAATATCTCTCTGTGCTGGACAGCCTGGCTGAAAAAGATATCATCAACCTGGTGCAACAACTTTCACCCGGCTACCGAACGGTCTTTAACATGTATGTGGTAGAAGGCTACACACACAAGCAAATTGCAGAAATGCTTGGCATCAGTGAAGGCACGAGTAAGTCGCAGCTATCCCGGGCAAAACAAATATTGCAGGAAATGGTGAAGACCTACATTGATAAACGAAAACAAATGCCATAGTCATGAACAACGATCTTCAGAACAAACTGCAGCAATTCAGTCCCGATCCTCCCGCAGAGGCCTGGGACAAGATTGCCAGTGCTCTCGATGCTGAGGAATCGTTTGCACCACGACTGTATGCTTACGAAGAAACACCTCCGGCTTCCAACTGGCAAAAAATAGAACAGCAGGCATTGACTGTAGAAAAAGAAGCCAAGATTGTTCCGCTGCACCGGCGCCTGAGTAAACCAATTCGCTACATTGCTGCCGCCAGCATCATTGCTATTATCCTGGTTACGGTTACCCTCACCACCGAACGCACCGAAGCCGGTGCCTTGGAAACTGAAGGCACAACAGCAGTGCCGTCAGCCAATATTCCGGTTACAGCCGGTACAGACCCTACCGGAAATGAAAACAATTCGGGGCAACAGTTCAATACCAACGAATCAGCTACAGACGACAATAATCAAAATAGCCTGGCAGGGTCGCAAACGCAACGACCTACATCCCTCACCGGCAAACGCAGTTTTTCCACCGTACCAATAAATGCGTTACAAAGTAACTATGTTACGTATAGTGATGGCAATGGGAAAGTAATGCGGGTTTCCCGTAAAATGGAAACCTATATAAATTGCCAGGACAGCGACCGGCAATGCAAACAACGCTTAAAGGAATTGCGGCAAAAAATGGCGGCTAAAGCCATGACAACCGACTTTACCGGCATCCTTGAAATGTTGCAGCAATTGCAGTAAAAGCTGTAACCTTGGCCATGGCAAGAATCAAACTTTCCCTTCCGGAAAATTTCCAATTTTTCACACATCTTCCGGTTCGCATTACCGATATTAATTATGGTAATCACCTGGGCAATGATGCTGTGTTGGGTCTTTTGCACGAGGCAAGAATGCAGTTTCTAAAGGCAGCCGGCTATTCTGAATTGGACCTTACCGGTGTTGGGTTAATCATGGCCGATGTGGCGATCGAGTTTAAGGCCGAAGCGTTTTATGGTGATGTGCTGACCGCTTTTGTGGCTGCCGGTGATTTTTCAAAAATTGGTTTTGACCTTTATTACAAACTGGTGAAAGGTGAAACAGAAACTGTTGTGGCGGTTGCCAAAACAGGGATGGTTTGTTTTGATTACAAAAAGAGAAAAGTTGCGGCCGTACCGGATGAAGTTTTCCGGAACTTGGTCGGATAATATCGATAGACAATTATACGTATAAAAGGAAAGAGGTGTTCATAATGAATGCCTCTTTTAATATCTTACTATCAGAATATCCCAATATCTTCTCTCCTAACTATTCCAGATGCGCCAGCTTTCTTCTGCCTGGCCAATCAGCATTTCGTAACCGTTGGAGATTTGTGCGCCCTGGCCTTCGCCTTTTTCCAGGAAAACCGTTTTTTCAGGATTGTACACAATATCAAACAAAAAATGGCTGGCGCTGATAGCTTCATACGGCAGCGCCGGAGCAGCATTGGTATTGGGATACATACCCAATGGTGTGGTATTGATGACCAGCAAGTGTTCATTCAAAACCTGTGGCGTTACTTCTTCATATGTAAGATCAGCACCTGTTTTGTTGCGGCTTACTTTTTTGTAGTCGATTCCCAATTCATCCAAAACATACCAGATGGCTTTGGCAGCACCACCCGTACCCAGCACCAGAGCTTTATGATGATGCGATTCTAGTTTCGGTTCCAGCGATTGGCGAAAACCCACCACATCGGTATTGAAGCCGGCCAAGTTTCCATCGGCAATCTTAATGCAATTGCAGGCGCCGATCTTCTTTACCACTTCGTTCATGCTGCTGAGAAAAGGCAGGACGTCTTCCTTGTAAGGAATGGTCACGTTGAGCCCTTTTAAATCGGGATGTGCAGTCAGTAAGGTAGAAAATGCATCAATGGTGGGAAGCTCAAAGTTTTCGTACACAGCATCTTCAATGCCGGACGATTTGAATTTCCCGGTGAAATACGTTTGCGAAAACGAATGTTTTAACGTGCGACCTACCAGGCCATAACGCCTCATTTTACAGCTTCTTTGTTCAGGAAAAGGTGGAAGGTATCGCCACGCAAACCAATCCGCATGGCTTCCAGCGGAATCACTTCTGTAGGTGCAATGTTACCGAGGTTTACGTTGCAGCCAATCAGTTCGATAAAGTAGAGCTGCTGTGCTTTTTGCGGGGCTTCCCAGATGATTTTTTCTGCGGGGATTTGCGTCAGGATTTCCTGCACAAGACCTTCCCGCACCTCGCCGCTGCCGCGGTAGATACCAACGTTACCGGCTTCACGGGCTTCCGCAATAACATAACTGGCGCCGGCGCTGAGTTCGGCCCGCATCAGTTCAATCCATTTATACGGAGGAATAATATGAGCAGCGTCTTTGCTACCGACTTCGCTCAGCACAATACCATACTGTGTCAGTTTTTCGATATAACCGCATTTTTCGGCGTGCGGAATATCAATGGAACCATCGCTGACTTCCATATAACTCACACCAAATTCTTTACATACGGTGATATAATCTTCAAACTGGTTACGAATCAGAAACGCTTCGAAAAGGGTTCCGCCAAAGTAGATCGGCAGGTCGTAAGAGCGGTAAACTTCGAGTTTTTCACGGAGATTGGGTGTCACGAATGAAGTGCCAAAGCCCAATTTAATGATGTCAACATGCGGGTGCGAAACGCTTAAAAAGTTTTTGGCCTCTTCTACGCTCAGGCCTTTGTCCATAACCATGGTGAGACCTGCTTTGCGTGGCTTTTGTAAGCGATCGGGGATTTGCGACAGATTAAAATTCATTCAACAGTCAATTAAAATTGCCGGCAAAAATAGGGAAGTAATCGGTTTACTGCGGCCGATTTCGTTTATAGCGGCCAATCATGTCCACCACTTGCGGCTTTTGCAAGATGGAAGGGTTGAGCTGAACGAACTTTTTTACACCTTTGGGCGATGCCAGCAAGCCTTTTTCCAGGAAAAGCAATGCTTCCTTGGGTTTATTCATGGCAAACAGCACAGCACTCAGGTAATAAATAAATACGGGTTTGGCCTGCGTATGCTTGATGGCAGCCAAGGTTTGCTGCCTTGCTTCCTGGTAAAAGCCAGCGTTGTACAGGCAGCGAATCAGGGATTCCCAGCCGGAAATATTTTTGGGCCGAACCCGGATAGCGGTAGAAAGGTAGTGAATGGCATCTTTGGTCTGATCCATTTGCATTTTACATTCACCCATCAGCAGGTTGTATTCATGTTGCAGCCGGTGGATCTTCAGCGCCGATTCCAATTGCCGCACGGCACTTCCAAATTGCCCTTCATTATAATAGGTACAGGCAATCTTATAATACAGCTTGCTGTCTTCGGCATTCAGGTGCGATGCCTTGCGGTAGTGAAAGCGGGCCTGCGCAAAGTTCTTCAACCGGTCATAGCAATGGCCAATGGCCTCGTAAATTACTTCCTCTGGTTTGGATAGCTCCAGTACTTTTTCCAAAGCCTCGATGGCATCTTTATATTTGCGAAGCCGGATATAGGCATCGCCCAGGTTGCGGTAGGCGTAATCAAATTTATCGTCGATAGCGATGGCGTACTGGTAGGCGTCAATCGCCTTTTCGTAAAGTTTCAGTCCCTGGTATGCGGCTGCCAGGTTGAACCAGGCCAGTTCGCTGTAAGGCTGCTCGTCAATGATCTGCCGGTGCAGGCGAATGCTTTCTTCATTACGGCCGGTAAAATCGGTCCAGAAGCAGATTTTATATAGCGCTTCCTCGTTTGTGGGGTCTTCTTCCAGGATCACCTTCAGGCAATCGAACACTTTGTCGAACTCTTCGTAATCATCATACACATCGGCCAGTTCAAACAGAAGTTCAATTTTTTCCTCTCCTTCAAAATTTTGAATGGCATCTTCCAGCAACTCCACGGCCTTTTCCTGCTTATCCAAGGCCAGGTAAACATCTGTTTTCAGAATATAGAGGTTGATGTCGCGGGAATCAAACAATTCGGCTTTTTCCAGCGTTTCCAGTGCCTGGTTGTATTTACGGGTAGCCAGAAGGAGGTCAGCTTTTTTAATCAGAAGAGAAGCTGAAAAGGGAAAATAGTCCAGGGCGGTTTCTGCAGCCTCTAAAGCCTTACTAAGCTCTTCCTTTTCGTCGTAATAGTCAATTACCCTCTCAAACTTTTCTTCATCTATAAATCCACCGGTTCCGTTGCGCAGGTTATTGTAGATCTTTAAAAGTTCGTATAGACTGTCTTTATCTTCATGCGGGTCTGATTTCATAGTCTAAATCTCCTGTAACAATTTACGTGAATCTGCCGAAAATCCTTTCTTTTTAACAACAAAATGCAATGCCAACCGTTAATGTAATTGTAAAGAAAATGGGCTAAAGTTGAAAGATTGTTAATAAAATTAATTACCTTCGTGCCATCAATGAGCCGACCGTCTATCATAACAAAATGCATCCTACGGAAGAAAATTGCAACACTGGTGCTGGTAACAGCCTCCGTAGCTGCTTTTGCCTCCCTTATTGACGGTGGTAAACAAGGCAGAAAGAATCATAACAACGAGCCCGTTCTGCTTCCTTACAACGCAAAGGATTTTTCCCTTCGCAGCAATTATAACTACAAGAGCAACAACCTGTTCAGCAAGCCTGAAAAAAAAGAATTCATTATGCTGAACCCGGTTGTGACCTATCAAAAAGGGAACACTACCTACATCGTACCGTTGAAAAAAATGCCGCTTCTGGGCAAAATACGGTTTGCTCCTTCGCAACGATAATCTACCACAAGCCGATTCGATTTAATAACCGGATTGCCGGACAATTCACCGGTTTTCTTTACAGGTATTATTTTCCGCCCTTGCTTTCCTGGTAGGTCATCACGCGGAAGCCGGTTTTAGGCAGATCAAATTTTGCCTGTGGCACAGGCGTGAAGCTAAGTTTTGCTACCGTATAAATCACTTTCAGGTTACCGACATTGGTTTCGTACTCCAATGCCAGGCCGGGCAGGTTGCGGTTGGCATATTGAAAGTCTTTGTTATCCACGATAACATCCGGTGTGTACCAAACCGTAAAGTTGGTACCATCCTGCAGGGTACCAACCGCCTTTTTCGCCGTGTATCCCTGAATATTCTTTGTTTCCTGGGGGTCGTACGCAAATGTTACATTTTCATACTTTTTGTTCAGGTCCACCCAATCCGTAGCGGTTAAGTTGATCATAAACTTCTGCGCACCGTACTCCTTCAGGATCGTTACATCTTTTTTCCCGTTTACCAGATTAATGATGGTCGATTGTGTCCCCAGCGAGCTTACCATCTCCGTACGAACCTTACCACCTTTGATATACACGGCATTGGTGGCACCGTCCAGAAACTCGGCGTTTTGCGGTTTATCTGTACCGTTATTTACGGTGATATTGTATAGAATCGTACCCTCCGTCAGCTTTTTTTGCGCAGTCGCAGGCAGGGCCAGTGCAGCCAAAAGAAAAAGGGCAACCGTAAAGCGTAAACTTGTTTTCATCTTCATGTATTCAGTATAGACGAGACAAATATCTGTAAAAGTTGCGTTGCTGCTAAGCCGGCAGTGTTAAGGTTACAGGCCGGCAAAAGCCTTTGTTACCGCGCAAATACAGGCAGGAAGCGGGTTTAATTTTCTTTGCGGAAATTAATTGTTAAGAACACCGATGGTCTTTCCCTGCTGGGACTCAAGAATTTTTTCGGCAATCAGCAAATCCACTGGCCGGGTGATCTTGAGATTATCCTCCTCCCCTTCTACCAGTGATATTTTTAGTCCAAACGCTTCTACCACTGTGGCTTCATCGGTAAAACGTTCCTTATAGTCAATTTCAAAGGCAGGTCGCAGAATGCGGCTGTGAAAGGTTTGCGGTGTTTGCACCAGTACCACTTTGGTGCGATCCAGAATTTCGTTGTCGTTTTGCTCTTCATTGAGGAGTCGAACACTGTCTTTTGCACGAACCACCGGCACGGCGCTTCCTATCTTTAACGCCTGGTCATAGCAACGGTGAATCAATTCAGTGGTCACCAAGCAACGAACGGCATCGTGAACGAAAACAATGCCTTCTCCCTGCAATAGGCGCAGGCCATTTTGCACGGAATGAAAACGGGTTTCGCCACCCGAGGTAATCTGAATACGCCGGTAATCAAAATAAGCATCAATGATTTCCCTTCCCAGGTCGGTGTATTCTTCGGGCAATACAAGAATAATATTCAGATCATCATACGCCTCCAAAAAAGTTTTGATGGTATAGTACAAAACAGGCTTGTTTTTCAACATCAAAAACTGCTTGGGCACTCCACTGCCCATCCGCTTTCCAACGCCTCCGGCTACGATGATTGCATATTTTTCCATAGTGTCAAAATGGACGGGCAAATTACTCCTTTCTTTCTGAATCATGCCGCTCAATTTCCAGTCTTTCCCCGTTTACCTTCGCAGCATGGAGGTGGACGTACTTATCATTGGACAGGGAATCTGCGGCACCATGCTTTCATGGTATCTGCAAAAGGAAGGAAAATCGTTTTGTGTGATTGACGAGACGGGTCCATCGGCAGCTTCCCGTGTGGCAGCGGGCATTATCAATCCGGTTACCGGCCGGCGCTACCATACCACCTGGATGGCCGAGGAACTACTTTCATTTGCTTTGCCAGCCTATAAAGAATTGGGCGATTACCTGGAAACACCGCTGATTTATCCGTACAGTGTCATTGATTTTTTCCCCACGGCGCAGATGCGAAATACCTTTGTTGATCGCATCAGCGAGAATGATACTTATCTGCACTCCTACCCCGAACAGAATACGTTCAATTCGCATTTCAACTATGATTTTGGATGTGGAGAGATAAAACCTTCATTCACCGTAGATATGCAAAGCCTTTTACCGGCCTGGCGGAATGAACTCCTTGCGAAGAATCGATTGCTGGATGAAACGTTTGTTTTAGAAAACCTGAAGGTTGGCGACGATGGCGTGCATTATGGTCCGATGTCAGCAAAAAAGATTGTGTTTTGCGATGGCATGGCCAGCGCCGCTAATCCTTGGTTTTCGCTCCTGCCATTTTCGGGCAGCAAAGGCGAAGCATTGATCATTGCCTGTGAAGGATTAAACCGCGAACATATTTTTAAAAAAGGCATGTTGCTGGTACCACTGCCCGAAGCACCCTTGTTTTGGCTGGGTTCTAACTACCAGTGGGAGTTTGAAAATGATCAACCCTCCGCTGCATTTTTCAAGAGCACTACCGACTTGCTGAATCACTGGTTAAAAAAACCATTTGAAATACTGGAACACAAAGCCGGTGTGCGGCCTTCCACGCTGGAGCGGCGTCCCTTTGTAGGTTTTCACCCGCAGGATACTTCCGTTGGCATTTTAAATGGTATGGGTACGAAAGGCGTTTCGCTGGCGCCCTTTTTTGCACACCAGTTGGTACAACACATGGTGCATAATTTCCCGATCACACCCGAAGCAGATGTACATCGTTTCCAGCGTATCCTGACGAAATAAGAAAAATACTCACGTACCGATTTTACCGGCATAAACCAACCGGTTATTTATACGTATGCATTTCCGTTAGGCTTAAGATAGTTTAGCGTGTTTTATTCTGCCCTGCCATCCCTAAAAACTTAATAGTTGCCAACCGACAATTCTTTTGTTTTGCTAAAACAGAATTGCACTACAGTGCGGCACTATCCTTGTGAACCTTTTGAAAACGACAGATATGGATAAGAGAGTTCAAAAAGTGGTACTGGTCTGCGATAACGATGCTGATCATTCCTTTACACTGGAAGGCGGCCTGCGCAACCGAGATTTTGAAGTGGTTATTCTAACAGATGCCACTGAATTAGTGAAGAGTGCAAAAAGCCTGCGGCCGGTAGCGGTTCTTGCCAATCCGGAGATGACGGGATTTAATGAATATGATGTCTGCAAACACCTGATGACGGATTTAAACATTCCAGTGCTCCTACTGATACCAGGCAATTCTAGCCACCGAGCAACCATTGGTGATTGCAGGGCAGATGATGTAGTGACCAAACCAGTAAAAGAGATCGACAATGTTGCCAACCTGATAAACAAACAGATGTCGTTGCATAAATCAAATCCGTAACCTTGTAAAAAATATAGTCATGGCATGTGATTTTTCGATTCCATTTACAGGAAGCCCGGAGGAAGTTCTGGCAAAAGCAAAGAGTACGGTACAAAGCCAGGGAGGAAATTTTAACGGCGATACCAATAACGGCGATTTTACCGTTTCGGTTTTCGGCAATAAGATCGTAGGCAATTACACCGTTAGCGGCAATATTCTCAACATCAGCATTACCGATAAACCGTTTATGGTTCCCTGCAATGCAATAGAAGGATTTTTAAAAGGGCAACTGAAGTAATAGCGGTGAAAGGTGAGACGGCAAACGTGAAAGGTAACCGTTCACGAGTTTACAGGTTCACTTGTTGACAAGTTGAAGTGAGAAATAAGCTTTCGCTGGAAATACACAAACTATCGTGTGAAACTACAGTTTCACGTTTGCTATCTCACCTTTCACGTTATTTGTTCTCCAGCGTTTCCCTGCGGATGGCTTCATCATCGTAATCCAATAGTTCATCGGGATGCACGGAATCCATTTTCTGCGATTCACCACTCAGTGCTTTTTCCACTTTTGCCTTGTCCCGTGCATCGGTTTCCGAAGGTGTATCCGTAAATGTACTTCCCTTGTTCGCCAATTCATCCCTGTAGGCTTTATCAGGGTTACCTACGTTTCTGTCCGGTTCCCATTTGCGCTCTTCCATACCAAAAAATTTTTGCTGATAGATATTTTAGCTAGCTGTTGCCACTACCGCTTGTCCAGCTTAGTATCACGTTCAGGTCTGGTTGTTTCATCCTTCTTTTCCTCTCCCGTTTGCGGGAAAACAGGATGGCCATCTCTGCCTACCTGTACAAAAGCCTGGTCGCTGTTTTTTAGCGGAGCAGGCTGCTCCTCCAGAATTTTTTTGTCCTTTTCCATGTTATACAATGCAAAAATTTTATGCCAGTAGAAGCCATGTTGCGAATCAACCAACATAACCTCAGCGGGTAAACTCTTACGCAATAGCCGTCCCGTTTTTGTTACGTCTGCTACAAGTTGCTTCAATTATTGTTTTGAAGGTGTAAGTCTGTCGCCACTTTCGCCATGGTTCATATTTCCTTCCTGCTGGTCAACTTCGCTTATGTCCCGCTTGTTGCCTTGCTCCTCTATTTCAGGGTTTTGGCTGTTGTGCGTTCGGCCATGCATGGGGTCATTCTCGGGAACTTGTTCTTTACCTCCTGCCTGATGTTTTTTATCCTCTGCCATAGTGGACCAATTTTTTTAGATTGGGCGAAAGAATAATGCCAATCTTTACTTACCAAACCTTACCATGAAACAGCTAACGATATTGGTTGCTCTTTTCTCACTGATCCTGAATGCTTGCGAAACCGGCACACAACCTGCTACGCCACCAAAACTACCGGCTCCGGAAAAAGAGTATACCACCGCAGACTTTGTTGACACCCTGAAGAAGCAGGATACCATGGCACCAAGTGTTATTGAAAAAAGTTTACAGTTATTCAGCACAATGCTTCCGATCGACAGCATCGCGGCAGATAGTGCAGCCTCTGCCCTCATGCAATTTATAGATGCCGTGATATCGGCAAAAAATGACAGTCTTTTGAAGCAAACAAATGCTCAAAATTCTTTACCCGATTCTGCCAACAGCAATTTGACCGAACAGCAAAAAACGGCCCTCTCTATCCTGTATGCCAACCAGCTAAAAACAGTACGTGATGGCGAGGGCGGACTGTATCTGGTACCGTTGTACGAGGTTATTCTTCCGGGCATCAAAAACCGCACAACGGCCGCAGTTGATACTTACCTAGACCTGGTTGCAAAAGAAGATACAACCCCAACGTTCCTTGATGCGGGACTGGCTATCGAAATTGAAGAACTGGCGGACAGGTTAGCCATAAGTGAGCAATTAATGGGGCAGCAGCTTCCGCAAGGATTCAAATCAAAAACCACAGAACTAAATCGCTTCTATACCCGGGCCTTTGTTATGGGTTCGGATAATTCTCCTTCGTTGGAATACAACACTCTTACCCTCACTGAAAATTATAAAAAAGGCTATGCTTACTTCCTGGCGAAATACCCATCCACCAAGGCCGCTACCACTGTGAAAACATGGATGGGAGTTGTGGAAGCCGGTGATCAAAAGAAAGTAGATGAGTTTCGGAAAGCCTTTCAATGATCAACGTTTTTTGCGGTTGGATTTATCATAATACTCCGGTTCTTTTTTCCTGACCCAGTTGATAAAATCGCTGATCTCTTCATTTTCTTTTAACCGCTCAATTGTGTGGTAGTGCCGCTTTAACTCCATTTCGGTAAAAACAGCATGAATCTTATCGTGGCAGATTTTGTGCAGCAGGATGGTAGTGGTGCCTCGACCACCTTTACTAAGTGGCAACAGGTGATGGCGGTTGTAAGGCGGTGCCAGTTTTCTTTCGCATAAAGGACAAATGGCTTCTTCTTGCTGCACACTTAGCCATGTTCAAAAAAAATACTGCTTCCCATTATGCGGAACAGCTATATTGTTCTCCTAATAAGTTTTATGGCAAGACTTTTTCACTCTTTAAAATAGATGGTAAGAACGGCGAAACAAAGAGCCCGTTTCTCTTTTCCCATGTTCCTGTCACTTTTGAAACAGGGATACAAGCGGCTTTCGCAAAACGATCCGTTGCGGATGGCCGGGGCAACAGCTTTTTTCGCCACATTTGCCTTTCCCTTTATCCTTATAATATTATCGCAGATACTGGGTCTTTTCCTGGATAAGGCGCAGGCAAGAAAAGATCTTTACCAGACATTGGGTGATATTCTTGGCTATACCACCATGCAGCAGGTAATCGATATCCTGCAGGCTTTTCGCGACCTGGCAAAAAACAAGCTTATTACCGTGTTTGGCATTTTGTTTCTGTTGTTGGTTTCCACCACCTTACTCATGGTTGTCAAAGGTTCGGTAAACCAGCTTTATGGTATTCGCATTATACCCGGAAGAGGCTTTGTGCAAAAACTTAAACTCCGGTTGCGGTCGCTGCTGATCATAGCCGGCACCGGTATTTTACTTGTATTAAGTATTCTGGCCGAAGGTTTAAAAGCGTATCTGGACTCTACGATAACTTCTGTTTTGCCATCTTTTGCCAGTTACTTTGCCGGCGCCCTGAATTATTTTTTTTCCATTGTATTTGTCACCTGCTGGTTTGCAATCATCTTTCGTCTTTTGCCGGATGCAAAGGCTCCCTGGCGGGTTGCTTTTGCCGGCGCCCTGGTAACGGGTGTTCTGTTTAATATTGGCAAATTTGTACTCCGGCTCCTATTGGTTAATAGCGATCTGAACACACTTTATGGTGCTTCGGCCAGCATTGTACTGTTGTTGCTTTTTGTTTTCTATTCTTCGCTGATCATGTATTTCGGCGTTGCCTTTACCGTGGTATGGTCAGAACATTGGCGCATACCGATCCGCCCAAAGCATTATGCCACGCACTATAAACTGTCTTCGGTAGAAGAAGGACGGGAATGACAGGACGAATTGTTCCTAATGCCGTTTCCTCACTGTATCAAACAGACGTATCGATAGCCAACACGAGTACAATGCAATATGCACCGTTATCGAACTCACTATTTACAAATAGGATTTCCCGCTTGCCTAGACGCTGTTTGGACCGCGTTTGGTATCCCTTTCATTAACAGGTCCGCGTTCATCGTCGCCTTTTGTCTGCCGGTTGCTTTTGTTTGGCGCACCGGGCTGACTTACCTGCTTGCGATTCCCTGTATTTTCAGAACGATTGTTATCATTGCTCCGGCTTCCGGACCTGTTTTTTTGATCTTTTTTCATTTTTCAGGTATTTGTATAAAATAGTAATTAACATTCAAAATGACGCGATTCTTGGTTGTCGACGTATCCTCGAAGAATCCGGAAGAAAAGGCGCCAGGTTTTGGCTAGGAAGCTTTCCACCCCAAAGCCAGGGACCGGCATATGGACTTTTCCCATTTACGGAAATGGCGTTTTCACTTGTGCCCACACCCAATAGTGTGGTCCCTGTTCCCACAGCGCCGCTGCCATAGTTTGTTCCCGGCGTTGTTGCCGTAGTATTGCGCAACAGGATGCGTCCGTTGGCGATACCATATGTACTTCCGGGCATGCCAACAATGTCTTTTCCATTAAACGACACAGGCGCATCGTTTGCTCGTTGCCGGAAGATATTTACTACCGGGTCGGCAATGGTAAACCGGCCGGCGCCATAAGCCTGGTACGTACCAGAAGACCGAAATGTAACCGTATCTGTATTCCCCGGTTGGGGTGAATTTTCTTTTTTCGTTGTTGTTTTTTGCTGCGCAGATTTCTTAGCCTTTTTTGTCGTTTGAGCCTCTGCCGCTACAGCCCCCATCATCACAACCAAGATGGCGAACACAATCCTTTTCATACACACATTTTTATTGTATTTAATAGCTACAAATGTGCTGCCACTATAACGATGAATTGCATTTTATCAAAAGATATTTTACCGTCAAAAACAGCGGTATAAAATTTTCATGTTTGGGAGAAAGAAACAATCCATGAAGAAGATTAAAGTTCCGTTCGATGGCAAAGGATACGTAGTGCATTACAAAGTGGAAACCATTGATACAAGCATGACGGCTGTGCCGTTTTTTAATGTTTATTCCGTATTTATTGATGATCCGGAATTGCAGAAAATTGTGGGTGAACATTTCACCATTTTACACAACCACACGGCTACGGTCGTGCCTCTGTACGATATTACCTCACCGGGAGACATCAATGAAAAGAACCTGAAAAAACAGATTGCCCAACAGATTATGAACAATCCTACTGAATAAATAAAAAGAAGAAAATGGAAAAGGACCAAAGCTGGGAACACAGGGTTCCGGCTTTGGTCCTTTTGTTATTTAGGGATTACCCAACGTGTCATTGTCACCACCGGAACGGCGTTCGTTTTCATGGCGTGATTCCTCGCCTCCCTGCCGTACCGTTTCATCCGAAGCACCACCCATTACGTTTCCATAATCCGGAACCGAAGTACCGGCCTCTTTTAAGGTTGGGTTTTGGCCTGCGTCATTTTGCTGCTGAGCCGGTTGCTGTTCTTTCTGTCTGTTGTCCATATGCTTTGTTTTTAAATAAAGAAACTATTTCTTGTTGCCCCAATTCTGTTCCATCTTTTTATAAGATTTTTTGCTGACCGTCGATTTCTTTTTGCTTTTTGAATCGCCGCGTTTTTTATGCGCATTGATGTTGTTGACAAGCGAATTTTTTACACCCAGTTTGTTCTTCTGGCTGCTTCCTTTTTTTGTTGCAGCTTTTTTAGAAGCTGTTTTTTTAGCCGACGTCTTTTTTGCTGTGGATTTTTTCGCTGCCGATCGGCGGGTTGTGCTTTTTTTAGCCACCGTCTTTTTTGTGGCGCCTTTCTTTGCCGCAGTTTTGCGTGCAGTGCTTTTCTTCGCCGAAGCTTTTTTCGTTGCTCCTTTTTTAGCGGTTGCATTTTTCTTTGTTGCTGTTGCCATTGCTTTTCTTATCAGTGCAGCAAGCGGCGTTCCTAAAACAGTGCTGTTTAGAAATCAGGGGAAAATCGCTTATCTAATTACACAGAAAAAGAAAAATGCAGAAAATTCAGAAACTGGAATTATTTCGAATACGCCTGCCACCAGGCACTGTTTACGGCTTCGCCGTTGACAGTAACCGTTTCCCCGGGTTTGGGCAGTACCAGTGGTACGCCTCCTTTTTCAGCAGCCTGAAGCAATCTTTCCACCGGTTCTGTCCAAGAATGAAAGGCCAGGTTGAATGTACCCCAGTGAATCGGTAGCAGGCAGGTTGCTTTTAGATCCAACGTAGCCTGCACTGCATTTTCCGGCCCCATGTGGATTGTTTCCCATTCTTCATTATAGGCACCAATCTCCAGCATTGCCAGGTCAAAAGGTCCCAGTTTATTTCCAATGGTAGCAAAACCCTCATAATAACCCGAATCGGCTCCGAAATAAATATTGTGTTGGGGACCACGGATTGCAAAGGAACCCCATAGCGTAGTAAACCGGTCGCCCAGCCAACGGCCGGAAAAATGGCGGGCCGGGGCGGCTGTAATGGTGTGTGCTCCCAGTTGCAGTTCTTGCCACCAGTCGAGTTCTGTCACAAGACTTTTGTTGACACCCCATTTAAGCAGCCTTTGACCAACACCCAGCATGGTGATGATGGGAATATTCTTTTCCGCCAGTTTTAAAATACTGCCCTTGTCCAGGTGATCGTAATGATCATGGGAAAGCAGGATCGCATCAATAGGTGGCAGGTCATCAATCGGCAACGGATTGGGAAAAAAGCGCTTGGGCCCCAGTTTGGAAAAAGGAGAGGCCCGTTGATACCACAACGGATCGGTAAGGAAACGTTTTCCATCCACATCCAGCAAAAGCGATGAATGTCCAAGCCAGGTAACACGAAGCAGCGAATCCGGCCTTTCTTGCAAAGTTGTTTTGTCGACGGAAAATGGGCCCAGGGCTTTTGCAGGTTCGCGGTTGGGATGCTTTTGCAAAAACTTCTGCAACAAACGCCAGAAAGCGCCTTTCACCATCGTTTCGGTAGCCACGGGATTTAAATAGATCCTTCCGTTAAAATGATCGGATTGCTGCATCTTCAAAGCTAAATCGCGGTTAGCATTTTCTTTTCACTAAGTTGCGCAACGGTTTCAGTTCTCTCTTTTATGGAATTCGGAAACATTTATCTTTAGACCAAACCCAATTGCATGAGCCAATCACTTTCACCCTTGCAAATTAAAACGGCGCTACGTGTAGCCAAACAGGTACGTGTTGTGTTTGAAGCCATCGTTGACCCGGTACAGATGTCCAATTATTTTATTTCGCATGGCAGTAACCGGATGGAAGAAGGAAAAACCGTGCATTGGTCCTTTCCTGAAATGGAAGGCTCTTTTCCAGTGCAGGTCATAAAGGTGATGGATGACAAAGAGATCATATTTACCTGGAACGATACAGATGGGTCAGAAACAACTGTAACCATTACCTTACAACCTGTTTCGGAAACGGTAACCTTTGTCACCATCACGGAAGGAGAAAAAGCAGCCACAGATGATGGCATCCGCTGGCTGAAAAGCAATACCGAAGGCTGGGCAAATTTCCTGGCCTGCCTGAAAGCTTTCCTGGAGTATGGCATTAGCCTGCGCAAAGGCGCCTTCGATCCTTCGCAAATGCCGGTACAGGAAGCTTAGTCATAATAGCATCAGCAAAAGAAAAACCAGGCAGCGATGCCTGATTTGCTCCTTTACAGACACACTACTGTTAACAGCTGCCCAGCAACCAGTAGATCAATACAAAAACGATAATTGTTCCTAAACATCCGCCACCCAATTTGCTTGCGCCATACCCGGCTATCAGGGCTCTTAACCAATTCGGCATAATCAATTTATTTTCCTTAACCGCTAAAAAAGTTATGCCAGTGCCCGGGGGCTTGCCTTTATTTAATCCATTTTAGAAGGGGGCATTTAACAAGGGGGTGAACAAATTTCCTTGAATGGGAAGGTTCGCTGGCCTGTTGCCAGTACAGTGTCCGTTTGCCTGTGCCGGCGACGAAACGAAAACCTGAGTAAAAACTGTTCTCCTTTTTTATTCAAGCGATAGTATTGGCCAAAAGAATCCGCTTTGTAAACCGTAATAAAATCGGCAGCCACCAATGCCTCAAAACATTCCCGATCGATACGCTGGCGGCCGCAAAAAATCACCTCCGGGAAATAATAATAGGTTTGGATAGACTGATTGTAGAGACTAACCAACACGTGTAACAGTTCCTGATTGACACCGGTTTTTTTCATGAACGAGCGTTCATTGAGGCGCACAAATAGTTGCAGGAAAAATCATACCACACCCGCTATAACCGGCTTCTGATCTGGGTTTCGGCGTTCCTATGGCATTTATTTCTGTTACTGGCAGGGGTAAAAAAGAAAAAGTGCAGCGTTTGTTGGCTGCACTTCTTACATATTTCTTATGATTCTTGTTCCTCCTTGATCACTCAACGCAGTTCGGCCAGTGGCGCCGGGTCCATATCGGTGTAGGTGTAATTCTCGCCGGCCATACCCCAGATAAATCCATAGTTTGACGTACCACAACCGGAGTGAATAGACCATGGTGGCGAAATGATAGCTTCATGATTGGCTACCAGGAGATGCCGCGTTTCCTGCGGCTCACCCATAAAATGAAATACCCTTTGCTCCTGCGGCACATCAAAATAAAAATAAGCTTCCATGCGGCGGCTGTGCGTATGGGCCGGCATCGTGTTCCAAACACTGCCCTCATCCAGTACAGTTAACCCCATCACTAATTGTGCACTCTGAATGCCTTCGCCATGAATGTATTTATAGATGCTACGACGGTTGGCGGTTTTCTGATCGCCCAGGGTAGAAGGCTGCGCTTCTTCCTTGCTTAGTTTTCGTGTGGGATAGCTGGCATGTGCCGGTGCAGACAAGAGATAAAACACCGCCGGATCTGCGCTGTTCTTACTGCTGAAGCGCACTGATTTTACGCCTTTACCCGCATATACACAATCCAGTTTGGCCAGTATAAAATTTTCGCCATCCACTTCTACAACACCTTCACCACCCACATTGATAACACCAAGCTCTCTACGTTCCAGGAAATAATCAGCCCGCAACTCGGCATGAGCTTCTAGGGATAATTGGCTGTTTACAGGTTTTGCCCCGCCAATGATCACACGGTCGTAGTGACTGTACACAAGTTTTACCTGGTCATCCACCATAAGTTGTTCTACTAAAAAATTACTGCGCAATTCCGCTGTTGTCATTCCGGCGGTTTCTTTCCGGCTGCTTTCAAAACGTACTTCCATTACTCGTGAGTTTTAATCATTTTAAGAATTTGCAGGGCACGACAACTGCTTAGCATTTTTACAAGACAATAATTTTCGTCTACTCATTAACGATAGAATAGGATAGAATACTCTTCCGAAAACTTTCCCCGGTCGCTGAACCATTGCTGTGCCTACCAAATGTAAAACATGATTCCGGTAGTACTCACCTGCTCTGTGTTTGTTGGCAGAAGAAATGTATAGGAATACTGCATACGTCTGACATTAACTGCCGACTCGAATTTCAAAATCATCCGTTCAAAATCATCACCCATCAATGTTAGTTCTCGCTTCGTGCAACGGATCGCACAGTCTACACTAAAAAAAAATCCGGGAATATTTCCTTGGCTAAAATGAAAAGAAAAAGCCTGTACATCAGCGATGCACAGGCTTTTTGGCGGTGAGGGAGGGATTCGAACCCTCGGTAGAGCTTTAAGGCCCTACGACGGTTTAGCAAACCGTTGATTTCAGCCACTCATCCACCTCACCTAACCTGAATGGCTTTTCCTGCTTTCGCAGGGGTGGCAAAAATAGGGAGATGGGTTTGAAAATCCCAAAAAAAGAAATCCCATTTTACAGTTTTTTGCGTTTTTCTGTAAAATGGGATTGCCTGATATCTAAGATGGGTTACATCGCTGCCAGTTGCACCTTTTGCTGCAGTTCCATCACGCTGTCACGGAACGATGGATCAGTGTCCATCAGGTCTTTTACCGTTTGACAGGAGTGAATGACCGTGGTATGATCGCGGCCGCCAAAATGTTCACCGATGGTCTTTAATGAATTTTTGGTAAAGGCTTTTGCCAGGTACATTGTAATCTGGCGCGCCTGCACGATCTCCCGCTTACGGGTCTTCTGCAACAATTTGTCGTAGGCGACTTCATAGTATTCGCAAACCATTTTCTGAATGGTTTCAATGGTGATTTCCTTGGAGGCTGTTTTTACAAAATTCCGTAACACTTTTTTCGCCAGGTCTAGATCAATTTCCTTCCGGTTTAGCGAAGATTGTGCCAACAACGATATCAGGGCCCCTTCCAGTTCACGAATATTGTTATTGATATTATAAGCAATGTACTTCACCACTTCCTTCGGCATTTCCAGGCCATCGTTCTTCATCTTCTGTTCCAGGATCTCAATGCGGGTTTCATAATCCGGCATGGAAATGTCGGCGCTGAGCCCCCAGCGGAAGCGGCTTAGCAAACGTTCCTGCACACCTTCCAAATCTTTGGGCGCCTTATCGGATGTCAGGATCAGTTGCTTGCCCGACTGGTGCAGGTGATTAAAAATAGCAAACAAGGCATCCTGCGATTTTTCGGCGCGGCTGAAAAACTGTACATCATCGATGATCAGTACATCAATCAACTGGTAAAAATGAATAAAGTCGTTGATGGCATTGTTACGGCTATGGTCAACAAACTGGTTGATGAACTTTTCGGAGCTTACATACAACACCACTTTGGAAGGATGCTGCCGTTTGACATCATTACCGATGGCCTGCGCCAGGTGTGTTTTTCCCAAACCCACACCGCCATAGACAACGAGGGGATTAAAGGAGTTAGCCCCCGGCTTTTCCGCAACCGTTTTACCGGCACGACGGGCCACGCGGTTACAGTCGCCTTCAATATAACTTTCGAATGTATAATTAGGATTGAGTTGCGGATCAATGTGCATCTTCTTCAATCCCGGAATCACAAACGGATTTTTAATAGGCGTATTAATGACCAATGGAAAATCCATTTCGTTGTTCACAAAGGTTTTGTAGGAATGGCCTGCCATGTCAACGGTGACCGGCTTGTTGAAATTGTTTCCGCCATCCACCATGATGCGGTATTCCAGCCGGGCATCCTTGCCCAGTTCCCGCTTCAGTGTTTTTGCCAGCAGGTTCACATAGTGCTCTTCGAGGTACTCGTAAAAAAACTGGCTCGGCACCTGAATGATAAGCACATTCTCTTTTAAGGCGATGGGTTTAATTGGTTCAAACCATGTCTTGAAATGCTGCCACTCCACGATATCTTTGATGATAGCAAGGCAATTGTTCCAAACTGAAGCTGTGGTCTTCTCCATCTGTTCCGTAGCAGTTTAAAATGTGATTAAGAATGCTCTAAAAGTTTTTTCACAAGGTGTGTATAAAAAAATTTGTTTGAGACAGGAGGACGAATATCAGAAAAAGAAAATCCAAAAAAAAATTTTTAATTCTGAAAAAATCTACTTCCCGTTTGTCGTCGACTGAAATAAAATTTTCACCGAAAGCCTTGCAATTTTTACTGTTTTTTTTAACTTAAGTTGATACCTTTTGCAGGTGCGGTCATATCAAAAAAAGCATGCCTCTTTTTGGCATTCCTTTGCACACCGTCACGATTCATTTCAGGCTATCTTTGCTCCCATGAAATTTGGCGTAGTAGTTTTCCCCGGTTCCAATTGCGACAGAGACATCTATGATGCGCTTGTGCATGATCTGAAACAGGAGTGCATAATGCTCTGGCACAAAAGCGATGATCTTTCCCAGTTCACTACCGATGACTGCATTGTATTGCCCGGCGGTTTTTCGTACGGCGACTACTTGCGCACCGGTGCCATTGCCCGCTTCTCTCCTATCATGAAAAGTGTGATCGAGTTTGCGCAGCGTGGCGGCAAAGTGCTGGGCATCTGTAATGGATTTCAGATTCTTTGCGAAGCACACCTTTTGCCCGGTGCTTTGCTCCGCAACCAAGAACAAAAGTTCATTTGCAAAAATGTATTTGTAAAAGATGCGGATGGCGATGTGTTCAAAATTCCCATTGCTCATGGTGAAGGCCGTTACCATGCCGACGAGGCCACGCTGGACGACCTGGAAAAGAACAACCAGGTAATCTTATATTATAGTGATGAACAAGGTAACATCACCGACGAAGCCAATCACAACGGCTCGGTGCGCAACATCGCCGGCATTTGCAACAAGGAAAGAACGGTGTTTGGTATGATGCCACACCCGGAAAGAGCCTGCTCCGCTGCGTTGGGTAATACCGATGGCCGCAAGCTCTTTAACAAATTGTTCTCTTTTGTTGCGGAGCCGGAACTGCCCTAGCCTTCTTTATTAACAGAAAGGAAATTATTTTAACCTGAAATTTGTGCTGCAAACATGGAGCATATGAAACAACTTTTCTTTTCCCTTGCCCTTCTTTTTACCGTTGCCACCGTGCAGGCACAGGTTGCCAACCCGGTTAGCTGGAGCTTTGCCAGCAAAAAGGTCAACGCTAATGTATATGAAGTGAAAATGACAGCAACCATCCAGAATGGCTGGCACCTGTATGCACAAACACAGCCCAAGGATGCTATTGCCATTCCTACCATATTCGAGTTTTCAAAGAATCCGCTGGTACAACTTGATGGCAACGTAAAGGAAGCTGGGAAACTGGAAAAGTTTGTAGATAACGATTTGGGTGTGTCGGCCAACCAGTACAGCAAACAGGTTGTGTTTACGCAACGGGTAAAACTAAAAGGAAAAGCGGCTTCTAACCTGAGCGGCAACGTTACCTTTCAAACCTGTGATGACAAAAAATGCCTGCCTCCTAAAACCGTTACGTTTAATGTTGCTTTAAAATAAATTCGATGCGCTACCTGAACCGCGTTCTTACTCTTCTCATTGTATTCTTTTTTTATACAACTGCACAGGCCCAACATCCTGTGCAGTTTTCTTTTACACAGGAAGCATCGGGCAACGATGTGGTGCTGAAAATAAAAGCAACTGTTCCGCAGGGAAGCGAGATCATCTCCATTAAAAAAATTTCGGACGATGTACCGTTAAATACACAGATCAATTTTGATACAACCGCTGCTTTTCTTCTCAAAGATTCGCTGGTGGAAAAAGGCACACCGCGACAGAGCACGGCGGCTGATTTTGACAATGCGGTTCTTACAGTGTTTACCGATTCGGTGGAGTGGCAACAAAAACTGCAATTGCAAAACGCCGACAGCACGTTTGTAAAAGGCACCATTGCCTATTTTGTCAAAACCGATTCGTCCAACAATTACTACGAAGAACCGTTCAGTGTAAAAGTGGGCAGGCCGGCTGCCACGGCAGGCACAACCGCCATGCAAAGCAATGATGACCTGGAAAGCCGGTCGCTGAGCTACATCTTTTTTGTTTCGTTTTTGGGTGGGTTGCTGGCACTCATCACACCCTGTGTATTTTCGATGATACCGGTAACGGTTGGCTTTTTTACAAAGCGTAGCAAAACCCGTGAACAGGGCATTCGCAACGCTATTTATTATTCGCTTTCCATCATCATCATCTTTACCTTACTGGGCTTTTTAATAACGCTTGTTTTTGGCCCTACGGCATTAAATAAATTAGCAACCAACTGGATCGCTAACCTGATCTTCTTTTTGGTATTTCTCATTTTTGGTATCTCATTTTTGGGTGCGTTTGATATTCAATTGCCATCATCCTGGCAAACTGCTGCCGATTCAAAAGCCGGCACCAGCAGTTTTACTGGTATCTTCTTTATGGCACTGACGCTGGCGTTGGTTTCATTCTCGTGTACGGGTCCTATCATTGGAAATTTAATCGTACTCGCTTCCAAGGGAAGCTATTTTGGTCCGCTGGTTGGCATGTTTGGATTTTCGGTTGCACTGGCCTTACCCTTTACCTTATTCGCTTTATTTCCGCAATGGATCAACAGCCTGGGCAAAGCCGGTGGATGGCTCAACAGCGTAAAGGTGACGCTTGGCTTTTTGGAACTGGCCCTGGCGCTGAAGTTCCTTTCCAATGCCGACCTGGCACAAGGCTGGCGCCTGCTGGACCGTGAAATTTTCCTTGCCATCTGGATTGTGCTGTTTGCCCTGCTGGGTGTTTACCTGTTGGGCAAGCTTAAGTTTCATCACGATGATGAATTGCCGAAGAACGATTTTGGCCAGCCCTTTGTCAGCATACCACGATTGTTCTTTGCCATGGCTTCTTTTGCTTTTATGGTGTATCTGGTACCGGGTTTGTGGGGTGCACCACTGAAAGGCATGAGTGCTTTTCTGCCACCGTATGGAACACAGGATTTCACGGGTGGCAGTGGCGGGTCTCCGGCAACATCGCACAATACCACCGCCAATGGTTTAACCCCGGTGAAATACGTAAAAGAACTGGGACCCTATGAACCGGAAGTGGTAAAAAAATTCGGTCTTGTTACGTACTTTGATTATGACGAAGCCCTGGCCGCTGCCAAACAAGTGAACAAACCGCTGATGCTTGACTTTACCGGCATCAACTGCATCAACTGCCGTAAGATGGAAGCGCAGGTGTGGAGCCACCCCGAAGTGATGAAGCGGCTGAAAGAAGATTTTGTGATCGCTTCGCTCTACACTGATGTGCAGAATATATCCCTGCCGGAAAAAGAACAATTTGAATCCGCAGCACTGGGAGAATTTGTGAATACTGTTGGTGAAAAGTTTTCGCACCTGCAGGTAAGCCGCTATGGAGTATTGGCCCAGCCGTTTTATATTTTTCTGGACGGAAGCGAGCAAAAGCTGGCGCCAAACGGCTATGGTTATGATCCAGATGTACAAAAGTTTATTCAGCACCTGGACAACGTGGTAGCCGAATACAAAAAACGAAACTCATAGAACAGAGACCTTAAAAGAAAACAGGCTGTCGATGACAGCCTGTTTTCTTTTGTATAAAGAGCTTTGCTTAGTACTCATCCTCGTTGAACATAAAGTCCTCCTGCGACGGGTAGTCGGGCCAGATATCTTCGATGCTTTCGTACACTTCCCCTTCGTCTTCCAGCTCCTGAAGGTTTTCGATCACTTCAATGGGAGCACCCGAACGGATAGAATAGTCGATCAGCTCATCTTTTGTCGCCGGCCAGGGAGCTTCTTCAAGGTAGGATGCTAATTCCAATGTCCAAAACATTTCGCTTCAATTTATTGGTTACGAAAAGGTAAAATGTAATTTTTATGCCAATTTCGGCCCACTCTACCTTTTAAATTTCCCGCAAAAGTAGCAGTATTCGCCAATTTTCCAAATAGAGTTCGACGAGCGGGAGATAGCCTTCTTTTTTTGCAGATATTTGACCACTTTATTCATTATGCTGACAGCGTCCAATATACATAAGCAATACGGAACGGTTCAAGTTTTAAAAGGTGTGGATATAACCATCAACAAAGGGGAAGTCGTGAGCATTGTTGGTCCTTCAGGGTCCGGAAAATCTACCTTCCTTCATATTCTTGGCACCCTTGATAAGCCCGATAAAGGTGAGGTGTTCTTACACCAGCAGGCCATTACCCGCCTGCAGGGCAATCAACTGTCCTCCTTCCGCAACAAGCACATTGGATTTGTGTTCCAGTTTCACCACCTGTTACCGGAGTTTTCAGCATTGGAAAATGTATGTATTCCCGGTTGGCTTTCTACCAAAAACAAGGATGCCGTTCGCGACAGGTCGGTTGAGCTTTTAAAAATTTTGGGCCTATCCCATCGCATAGAGAATAAACCCAACCAGCTTTCAGGTGGCGAGCAGCAACGGGTAGCCGTGGCCCGGGCGCTGATAAACAGTCCGGAGATCGTGTTTGCCGATGAACCCACCGGTAACCTCGATACGGCCAATGCCAAAGAGTTGCACCAGCTATTTTTCGACCTGCGCCAACAGTTTCAACAAACCTTTCTGATTGTTACCCACAACGAAGATCTGGCCCAATTGAGTGATCGGGTGCTGCATATGCAGGATGGGAAGATTCTCCCCCTGTCCCCTTAAAGGGGAGACTTAGGTTTGTCAGACTGTTTATTTCTCCGTCATTCCTTTAGCTATAATTTTCTACTGTGAAAAATGGCTGTTGCCAAAGACAGGCATTTTCTATTCTTATGTACTAAGCAGCAGTACTACTATTAAACTTCCGTTGCGTCGCACACTTGTGCGGCTGGTAATTCTATTCAACAAGGAGGCAAAACCATTCTGCTATAAGATAAGATGAAATGTGTAAAAGTCTAATCGATCTAAGTCTCCCCTTCTGGGGGACAGGGGGAGTACTATCTTTGCCGCCCATGAGCAATTTTCCGCACGACAACATAAAGCCATTTTCGGAAGAAGGTCCCAAAAAGGCACAGGTCAGTACCATGTTCGACAACATCGCTCCACGGTACGACTTTATGAACCGCTTTTTAAGTGCAGGGATCGATACCATCTGGCGCCGCAAAGCAATTAGTCTGTTTAAAAAGGATAATCCCCAAACTATCCTGGATGTAGCTACCGGCACCGGCGACATGGCTATCAAAGCCGCCAAAATCCTGCGACCGAAAAAGATCGTCGGCATCGACATTTCGGAAGGCATGCTCAGCTTCGGCCGGAAAAAGATCGCGGCGAAAAACCTGGAATCGATTATTGAACTACATGGCGGTGATGGCGAAACAATAAACTTCCCTTCGGATACGTTTGATGGCGTGATGGTGGCTTTTGGGGTGCGCAATTTTGAGCACCTGGAAGAAGGCCTCCGGGAGATCTTACGGGTGATGAAGCCAGGTGCACAATTGGTGGTGCTGGAGTTTAGCAAGCCACAGTTTCCGGTGGTCAGGCAGTTATACAATCTGTACATGAGTATAATTGCGCCACAGTTTGCCAAGTGGTTTACCAAAAACAAAAAAGCCTATCAATACCTGAATGAATCGGCCAAAGCCTTCCCGGACCGCCAGCACTTTGTTGGCATTTTGAATAAAACCGGATTTTCCAATACCTATTTCAAACCTCTAACCTTAGGAATATGTTGTATTTACAGTGCAAGAAAAGGTGGTTAAAAACATTCGTCATTGGCCTGGCCATTTTTGTGTCCACGGATGCGCAGGCACAACGTAACCTTAATCTGGAGGAGCACGATCAGAAGCCGTATTATTTCGGCATCTCCCTGGGTTTTAACCGTTCCGGTTTTCATTCCGAACGGCATCCGAACTTTCTTTTACAGGATACCATCTTAGCTGTAGAACCGCTGCAGTCCACCGGTTTCAACCTGGGGCTTTCTGCCACGGTGCGCCTGAACCATCGTTTTGAGCTGCGGGCCAACCCCCAACTGATTTTCCTTGATCGTACTTTTCAGTACAATCTCAAATACCCCGATAAATTTGACAATGCACTCGTCGTGCAAAAAAAAGTGGAATCGGTGATTGTCAATGCGCCGCTGCAATTGCGCTTTCTTTCCGACCGCATCGGAAACTTCCGTGTGTACATGATGGGGGGTGGAAAACTGGAACTGGACCTCGCTTCCAATGCCCAATCGCGGAACGCAGAAAATATGATCCGGATTAAACGTTACGACTACGGCGTGGAAGGAGGCATCGGCTTTAAATTTTATTACCCCAGTTTTATTCTTTCACCGGAAATTAAATTCAGCAACGGTTTGCGCAACATGCACTTCCGTAATCCCAAGCTGAATTATTCCGATGTACTGGATCGTGTGAATTCACGGATGATCGTCTTCACACTACACTTAGAAGGATAAGGAAACAACTGAAGGGCTAGTGGTTTCGCTGAAGTTTTCATTTTTCCCAGCAGCTGATACACAAACTAATTCCAAAGTCCCCAAGACGTTTCAATTCTTTTGGATGGAATTCCAAATTGCATTGTTGATCGTATGCATATAAACACCAAAAGGTGATGTCTTCTGTGGCAATACCGATTTTGGCAAGCAAGGAAAAGTTTGGCTCCAGAATAGAAATAAATCGGTCTATAAAATCATAGTAGGGACCTGTGGCATTATCTTCTACCTCGTAGATCCAATCTCCATAATTTATCCTTGAATCAGACACAGGAATTAACGGGCTTATTGCTAACACATCTGTTATCTGTTGAAAAACCTCTTTTGACCCAGTCTTTATTTGCAATCGATAATACTTCATCCTGTCTTACCAACTATTTAGAACGGAAACTCCCGCCGATGCATATTCCAGCGAATGCCGGCATAGAAAACCGCCGTGTTTTTTTCGGGGTTGGCTGCATAAGCTCCCTGCTTTCTGAAAACAGCATTCGCTTCCAGGAAAAGATTGGGCTTCCACTCATATGACAGCAGCAAAGACGCATAACTGACATTGGTGGATACCGGCAGCCCGATGGAATAGCCATATTCCGCCCGGCGCAATCCGATGCGGTTGGGTAAAAAAATGTTTGAACCAAAGTTTTCGGCACTGGTATCACGGCCTTGTTTATACGCTACGGCCATCGCCTGGAACATCCAGCGTGGCGCAAACTGGTAGCGAAGCTGACCAAAAACTTCATTGAAGGAAGCACCCAGGGGATGCGCCAGTGGTTGGTTGTCGTGGGTAAAGTTGGCCACCGAATCGTAATGCGAATACGTAAACGGACGGACACGGTTATACTCCGCCTGCAGGTCTAGATTTTGTACGCCAAAAGCATCAATATATTTACCACCCAGTTGCAGCCCGAATTTATTGGCCCACCAGGATTTGCTCAACTCCGATATTTTTAATTCATCCAGCAGCAACTGGCCATAGAACTGGAACTTCTTTGCCACGTTGGCTTTGAAATCTACACCGGTCATTGCATTGTCGGCACTTCCGTTTTGCTGTTCAATAGCACGGTAAAAAATTACCGGGTTGAGGTAACCAAATTCAAAGCGGTTTTCGCGGCCAAAAACAATAGCCTCAAACAGACCGATATTCAGCCATTTGGTAACACCGATATCCAGGTGATGGATGGTTGCATATTTTTTACCCAGCAACACATCACCACCGCGGCCATGCGCATTTACCAATTCCATAAACAGGTTCTGGTAGTTCAGTTTCCAGATGCGGGTATTCAGGCGAAGGAAAAGAGCGTTGTTGGAAAAGTCCGATAAGTACAAGCTTCGGTAACCGTTGCCGATAAAATTCTTGTCGTAGCCAAACGAAATGTCAATGTATTTGGCTGCATTAAAGGTGATCGTACCCCTGGCATCAAGGTAATCATAGCCTGTGCCTTTAAAGTTTTTGTAATAACCTGCACCGGGCACCGCCTGCCGCTCAGTTACCCATTGCTGTACGTATGCCGGATCCCGTTCCTGGTTGTCAGTGGCGTAAGCTGTAAAGCCAATTTTATTGGCGATCATACCCCGCAAAGAAACACCGCGGGAATTCTGGAAAATATGTTCGCTGCTGTTCCGCTCCTTTCCCACCACGTATTGAAAAACCGGGTTAACCGAAAGAAAAAAATCTTCCGTGTTCACTTCATAAAAATTGGCCGGCGTTTGATAGAAGCGTTTCAAGAAAGGCTTCTTGCTCTGAAACTGGATGGAGCTGAATTCGTTATTCTTTTGCAGGGCCAGTTGCGCATTGTACAGATCAACATCGGTCATCCGCACGGGAAACTGCTGCCGGTCAAAGATCACCGTGTCCAGTGTACGGGACAGCTCGGGCGGACCGCTCACCGGCGACGCGGCCCTGTAATACTGTTCAATCACCTGGATAAACTTCCGGCGACTAAACGGTTTTGTTTTGGAAAAGTTGAGAACCGAATCTTTCCCGGCTTTGATCTCAAGCCTTTCCAGCAAGATCGTTTCCCGAGCACCCTGCGGCAGATAGGTGGTGGTTTGCGAAAAAAGGAGCACAGGAAGACACAGCATCAGGAGCACAACGAGGGTTTGTTTATATTGCATGCAGGCTGGTTTAATTTATTTCGAAAGATGCAAAAATATTTGATAAAGAACATACAGATCGTCAACGAAGGCTGTATTACCACGGCAGATATCCTCATCAGCAACGAACGCATTGAAAAAATTGCGCCACAAATAGATGCAGGCGCCGGTAATATAACCGAGATAAATGGTGAAGGAAAATACCTTTTACCCGGTGCTATTGACGACCAGGTACACTTTCGTGAGCCGGGGCTTACGCACAAGGCAAACATTTTTACGGAGTCGAGAGCCGCCGTTGCCGGTGGCGTTACTTCGTTTATGGAGATGCCCAACACCGTTCCTGCTGCCTTAACGCAGGACCTGCTGGAAGAAAAATACAGCATTGCAGCGGCAACATCGCTGGCCAACTATTCCTTCTTCATGGGAACTTCCAACGAAAATGCCGATGAGGTACTTCGTACAAATGAAAAAAGAAAAGACATCTGCGGCATTAAAATCTTCATGGGTTCTTCTACCGGGAATTTGCTGGTAGATAATTATCTCACGATCGATAAAATCTTCCGTGAAAGCGAAGTGTTGATCGCTACGCACTGCGAAGAAGAAGACATCATCAAAGAAAATTACCAGCGCATCAAAGCAGGAAAAGAGGCGCTGGAACCAGCCGATCATCCGCTTATCCGCGATGAGGAAGCCTGTTTTGAATCTTCTTTCAAGGCCGTGCAACTGGCAAAAAAGCACAACACAAGGTTGCATATCCTGCACATTTCTACCGAACGGGAGTTGCAGTTATTAACCAATATGCTGCCGTTGAAGGAAAAGCGCATTACCGCAGAAGTCTGTGTGCATCACCTTCATTTTACCAGTGATGATTATGCAAACCTGGGCTACCGTATTAAATGCAACCCGGCTATCAAAGCGCCGCACAACCGCGAAGCACTTTGGGCGGCTTTACTCGACGACCGGCTGGATGTGATTGCCACCGATCATGCCCCGCACCTGTTGAACGAGAAAGAGCCGCCCTACGAAAAAGCACACGCCGGCCTTCCACTCGTGCAACATTCGCTGTTGCTGATGCTGCAGTATCATCAGCAGGGAAAAATTACGTTGGAAAAAATTGTTCAGAAAATGAGCCATGCCGTGGCCGATTGTTTCCAGATCAGGGACAGAGGTTATATCCGCGAAGGGTATTATGCTGACCTTGTCCTTGTGGATCTTAACCAGACCACAACCGTGGCTACAGAAAATATTTTTTACAAATGCGGCTGGAGTCCGCTGGAAGGCACAAGCTTACCGGCTGCCATCACCCATACATTTGTCAATGGCGCTCTTGTTTATGAAAACGGAAGGGTTGTTGAATCTCAATTAGGAAAGCGGCTGGCATTTGACCGATAGCAACGGCAAACCTAAAACCCGGTAATCAGCGGTTATGCAGATAGACAAAATCACGTTCAACGATATTTCCATTTTTCATACGGAAGAAGAAGCCTCCATTTTCCACAAACTCAATTTTACCAAAACCGTAGGCGGAAAAGAATGGCTGCGCCGCTTTTTTACCGAGCCCCATCACGACCTGAAACGCATTCTCGGCACACAGCAGATTCTTAAAACCCTGCTGAACCATATTGACGACTGGCCGTTGGAGATCACCAACGGCACCATCATTATGTTGGCCAAGTTCCTCGACTATAACCTCGATCCGATTCCGCAAAATCCGAATCCGGTAAACAGTGTCACATATAAACTGCTGCACAGTGCAGATTATTCGATGACAAAATACTCCGTAAAACATTTTGCGGATTTTATGCGGGGCCTGCGCAAGATCATTCTTCTTTTTAAAGGTGCAGAGCTACCCGGCAGCCTTTCGTTTTACATCGACAGAATGTTGAAGTTGTTGCAGGAAGGGCCCTTGCTGCAATTAAGTAAAACAGGAGAAGACGAAAAATTTTCCATACAGCAAAACCTGTATTATGGTTACCACATGCGGGTGCACTACAAAAGCGAGCTGCATGAACTGATTGACATTTACAGTCGCCTGGAAGCCTGGTATTCGATGGCGATGGCCGTGAAAACATATGATCTGCACTTTCCTGAATTTATTGAACAGGAAGAGCCGTTCTTAAAAGCCGAAGGGCTCTACCACGTACTGTTGCAAAAACCGGTTCCGTACGACATGACGATGCAGCCCCGCGAAAACTTTATTTTTCTCACCGGCGCGAATATGGCCGGTAAAAGTACACTTATCAAAGCGGTAGGTTCAGCCGTTTTCCTGGCCCACATGGGCATGGGTGTACCGGCCAAAAGCATGCAGCTCACCTTATTCGACGGGCTGCTGACAAACATTAATGTTATTGACAACATTGCAAGGGGCGAAAGCTATTTTTTCAACGAAGTGCAGCGTATCAAAAACACTATCTACAAAATCAACGACGGTAAAAAATGGCTGGTGCTGATTGATGAATTGTTTAAAGGCACCAATGTGCAGGATGCGATGAAATGTTCTCTGACAGTGATCAAAGGCCTGATCAAAATAAAAAACTCCCTTTTTATTCTTTCTACGCACTTATATGAAATTGGCGAAGAACTGAAATCCTATCCCAATATTTCTTTTAAGTATTTCGAGACAACCGTTACCGAAGATCAACTGTCTTTTAGTTACCAGCTAAAAGATGGCGTCAGCAACGACCGGATCGGATATGTGATTTTGCGAAGGGAAAAAGTGGTGGAAATGCTGGAAAAACTCTAAACACTACTTTTTGCACGAATTACTCGAATTGATATCATGATTGCAACCGGTAAGTAGCCATGAAAACTGATTTACTATGACTCTGAGACTAACGCTCCTCTTCTTGTTGCTGCAAACAATTGCCTTGGCGCAGGACATTGATGTTTTACATTATCGCTTTGAACTGGAGCTACAGGATAAACACGATACAGTGACTGGTTACACAGCAATTCAATTTGTTCATCGCTCCGATAAAAAGGAAATTTCATTCGACTTGGCAGGGAGGCAAATCAATGGCAAAGGCATGAAAATTATTTGGGCTGCGGACCAGGGATTGGCTGATGCGGATCGCCTGGATGTAAAACAGGAAAAAGACAAGTTTTTTGTGCACCTGCCTGCGGCCCGCAAAGGAGACACAACTTCGCTATTAGTACACTACAAAGGCATTCCCGCCGATGGATTGATCATCGCTAAAAACAAGTTTGGTGAACGCACCTTTTTTGCCGACAACTGGCCAAACCGTGCCCACCACTGGATTCCGTGCAATGATCGTCCTGATGACAAGGCTTCCTTTGCATTTTTGGTAACCGCACCGAAACACTATAAAGTAGTGTCGAACGGACTGCGGGTGGAAGAAAAAGAAGTGAACGCAGATGTCAGATTAACCCATTGGAAAGAAAATGTGCCACAAGCAACCAAAGTGATGGTGATCGGTGTGGCACGTTTTGCGGTGAAGGAATATCTGCAAAAGCCTAGTGGTGTTCCCATCAGTGCCTGGGTTTACCCCAAGGACAGCACCAAAGGTTTTTATGACTACGGCCAGGCGCCGGAGATCCTCCAATTTCTTGCCGACTACATTGGCCCTTTTCCTTATAAGAAACTGGCCAATGTACAATCCACCACCATATTCGGGGGTATGGAAAATGCTTCCGCCATTTTTTATGCAGAAAGCTCGGTAACAGGCAAACGAAGCGAAGAAGACCTGCTGGCACACGAAATAGCTCACCAATGGTTTGGTGATGCCGTTTCGGAAAAAAGTTTTGCGCATCTCTGGCTCAGCGAAGGCTTTGCCACTTTTTTTACCAATTATTATTTCGAAAAAAAATACGGAAAAGAAAAGGCCCGCGAACGCTGGGAAAAAGCCCGTGATGAAGTGGTCAGCTTTGCCCTGAGTTCGGTGCAGCCGGTTGTTGATTCCACCAAAAACCTGATGTCCTTGTTAAATCCCAACAGTTATAACAAAGGTGCCTGGGTGTTGCACATGTTGCGAAACGAAGTTGGCGACAAAAATTTTCAGCAAATTGTTCAAACCTATTACCAGCAATACAGGGGTAGTAATGCCGAGACAGGCGATCTGCAGGCCATCGCCGAAAAAATTTCCGGCAAAGAACTCACCTCTTTTTTTGAACAATGGCTCTACCGGCCAGGCATACCTGTTTTACAGATCAGCACAAAAATGCAGAATGATGAATTCTATTTGTATGTTGAACAAAAAGGAAAGCCGTACCAGATAACACTGGAAGCTGACCTGGTTATGGCGGATGGCGAAATCCAGCGTAAGCAGTTTGCCATCAAAGATACCAACCATGTTTTTACCGTTCCGGTGAAAGGGAGCTCTGTTTCTTTTGCGCTTGATCCCGATGTGAAACTTTTGTATAAGCTTCAATAAAACAAAATAGCCGCTGAAAATTTCAGCGGCTATTTTGTTCATTTATTCATCCTCAAAAACACCGGCTCAGACCAGCATGGTCACCGGGTTCTCCAGGTATTTTTTGAAGGTTTGCAGGAAGCCGGCGCCCACAGCACCATCCACACTGCGGTGGTCACAGCTTAGGGTTACCTTCATCACATTACGTACATCAAAGCTCTTATCGGCTTTGCGGTACACTTCTTCTTTAATGCGGCCGACAGCCATGATGGCGCTGTCGGGCGGATTGATGATGGCCGTGAATTCATCAATGTCCATCATACCCAGGTTGGAGATGGTAAAGGTGTTTCCACTGAATTCATTCGGCTGCAGTTTTTTATTTCTTGCCTTGCCTGCCAGTTCTTTTGTTTCGGCGGCAATCTGGCTGAGTGTTTTCTGATCGGCAAAACGAATCACCGGAACGATCAATCCATCTTCAATGGCAACGGCCACACCCACATGAATGTGCTGGTAGGTACGTACAGAATCACCCATCCAGGAACTGTTTACCGCTGGATGCTTGCGTAGTGCCATGGCACAGGCTTTCACCACCATATCATTGAAGGAAATCTTTACATCGCTAACCTCATTCATTTGCGTACGGGCCTGCATGGCATTGTTCATCACAATCTCCATGGTCAGGTAAAAATGCGGCGCACTGAACTTGCTTTCACCAAGGCGCTTGGCAATCACCTTGCGCATTTGCGAAACATTGTTATCGCTATACCCTTCCTGTCCGGAGACGGCAGGTTGAGGTTGAGATTGAGGTTGAGATTGAGGTTGAGACTGTGTTTGCGGTGTTGAAGCGGTTGCCTGTTGGGCCGGCTGTGCCGAAGGCTTGAAGTTGTCGATATCGGCCTTGATAATGCGACCGCCATCGCCACTACCTTGCACCTGGCGCAGGTCGATGCCTTTTTCCTGTGCGATCTTTTTCGCCAGCGGAGAAGCCTTTAAACGGCCATCGCCATCAGTTTGAGACTGCGGTTGAGATTGAGGCTGCGGTTCTTGGGGCTGAGCCTCTTGGCTTTGAACTCCCGAATCAGAACTTTGCACTTGTCCACCACCGCCTTTGGCTGCTGCTACTATCGCATCCACATCCACTTTGCCTTCTTCGCCAATAATGCAAAGCAGGTCGTTCACCGCAATCTTTTCACCTTGCTTGGCACCCTGGTAAAGAAGCTTGCCGTTTTTATAGCTCTCCAGTTCCATGGTAGCCTTGTCGGTTTCAATATCGGCCAGCAGGTCGCCTTTTTTCACATCGTCGCCCACTTTTTTGTGCCAGCCGGCAATCACACCTTCGGTCATGGTATCGCTCAGCCGTGGCATCAGCACCACTTCGTCCATTTTAGAAACATCGATCGAAGAAGTTTGCGGTTTGGCTTCCTGGGTTTGGGGTTGTTGGGCCGGCTGTTGTTGCGGAGCCGCTTCCTGGGCCTGCGGCTGTGCTGCCGGTGCCTGAGCTGCGCCACTACCACCCGAAACATATTGCGAGATATCTTCACCGGGTGCACCAACAATGGCCAGCAGATCATCCACATTGATCTTAGAGCCTTTATCGCCACCGATGTGCAACAACGTACCCTCTTTATAGCTTTCCAGTTCCATCGTCGCCTTATCAGTTTCGATCTCTGCAAGCAAATCGCCTTTCTTTACGGAATCACCAACCTTTTTATGCCAGGCTGCTATCACCCCTTCTGTCATCGTATCACTTAGGCGGGGCATTAAAATCACTTCGGCCATTGTGTGTTTTTGTTTGAGGGCCGAAATTAAAGGAAAACAGGGAAAAAATGGGTTTGGGGTTTGGAGTTTGGTGTTTGGAGTCAGGTGACCGTAAGGCTGATTTTCTTTTTGTTACCGGCTATAGTGCTGCTATTGTACTGCCGTTGCGTCGCACTCTTGTGCGGCTGGAATTCTAAGCAGCCGTTTTTTTGAACCACAGAGACAGGGAGTACACAGAGAAACACAGTGACTCTCCTTGCCCTTGTGTCCGGCGTTTATCCTGACGAAGGCAGGATGGTTCCAACCTATTACTCCTCTTTTCAAATCCCTACATTTGTGCACCATGAAACAAGTTCTCTTATCCACCCTTTTGCTTTTATCGCTTTCGATTTTTGCGCAAAAGAAACCATTCCGCTTTGCCTTTATTTCCGACACCCACATTGGCTCGCCCAACGGTGGCGCCGATGAGGACCTGCGGCGTACGGTAGCGGATATCAATGCCATGACGGATGTAGACTTTGTTGTACTTACCGGTGACATTACGGAACTTGGCACAAACGAAGAACTGGCCCTGGCCAAACGAATTCTTGATAGCCTAAATATTCCTTATTACATCATTCCCGGCAACCACGATACCGGCTGGAGTGAAAGCGGTGGCCTGAGCTTTACAAAGACCTTTGGCGACGATAAGTTTTATTTTCAGCACAACGGCATTCATTTTATCGGTTGCGCTTCCGGGCCCTATGTACGCATGAGTGACGGGCATGTGCCCCGGCATGCCGTGAACTGGATGAAGGATCGATTGAAAAAGATCGGTAAAAATGAACCGGTCATTTTTCTCAATCACTACCCGCTCGACAATGGTCTCGACAACTGGTACGAGATCATCGATATGCTAAAGGAAAAAGCCACCATTTTGGCACTTTGCGGTCACGGGCACAATAACCGCCCCGTAAAGGCCGAAGAACTTCCTGCCATTATGGGCCGCTCCAACCTGCGGGCCAAAGCAGCCGAAGGCGGGTACAACCTGGTGGATGTACGGCAGGATTCCATCACCTTTACCGAACGCAAGCCTGTTTCAAAGGAAGAAAAAAAATGGACAGGCGTTGCCGTTAGCCTGCAGCAATACGACAAAACAAAAGCTTTTCCCCGTCCTGATTTTTCCATTAACCAGCAATACCCGCAGGTAACCGCTGCCTGGACCTATCATTCTGCCGCCAATGTTATTTCTACACCAGCAGTGGTGGGCAACCTGGTAATTGTTGGTAACCAAAACGGAAACATTGAAGCCCTGGCCTTGGAAAGCGGCAAGCGCAAATGGGTCTTTAACACGCAGGGGCCCATCTTTTCCTCTCCAGCATTTGCAGGCATAGGCAATCAAACAAAAACTGTGGTGGGTTCTGCCGATGGTGCGATTTATTGCATCAACCACATGGGCAAGCAGGTTTGGAAAACCGTGACAGGTGCTGCTGTCCTTGGTTCACCCCTGATTGAGGAAGCAGTGGTTTACATCGGCGGCAGCGATCATTCCTTTCGGGCTCTTGACCTGAATACCGGAAAAGAGCTCTGGAAGTTCAGCGGACTGACCGGGCCTGTTGTGAGCAAACCAGTGATTTACAAAGACGCTGTTGTTTTTGGTGCCTGGGACAAAAATCTCTATGCCCTGAACAAAGGCACGGGAACGCTTCTGTG
The DNA here is from genome assembly GCA_014163555.1 of Flavisolibacter longurius. Classification (GTDB taxonomy): domain Bacteria; phylum Bacteroidota; class Bacteroidia; order Chitinophagales; family Chitinophagaceae; genus Flavisolibacter. The sequence continues at coordinate 194,803 of JACJGO010000003.1, read as the reverse complement.
GAAGTGGAACAACGGCTCGCCAGTAATTAATTATTCACCTGCCGCCTGCATACCGGTGATCAAAGACGATGTGGTGTATGTGGTAGCACCGGATCGTTATTTATCGGCTATCAATTTCAATAACGGAGAAACGTTGTGGCGCACCAAAGAAGCCACTGTAAGAGAAAGCATGGGTGTGTCGGAAGACGGCCGTTTTATTTATGGCAAAACCATGCAGGACACCGTTGTGGCCTTTATCACCAACAAAGAGGCCCCACAGCTTGCCTGGAAAATGCATGCTGGTTTTGGGTATGAACATGCGCCATCCATGTTGATTGAAAAAGAAGGCACTGTATTTTTCGGAACAAGAAACGGAGTGGTGTACGCCATTGATCCTACGGCGCAAAAAATTACCTGGGCTTATAAAATTGATAATTCCATGGTCAATACCGTGAATGTACTGGATGGGAAACGACTGATCGCCTCCACTATGGACGGAAAGGTTTGTCTGCTGCAGGCGCAATAACTCAGCGCATCCGCCTGATCAGCCAGAGAATCAGGATAATGACCAGTACAATTAAAACGATAGCCGTCCAGAATCCTGCTTTAAAAATTCCACCCACAATTTCGCAGGAAGAAAGTGTCATCACCAAGGCTATCGCACAAATCCAGATAGTTGAAAGCTTTTGCATGTTGCTACGTTTTTAGTAGAATATGCAAAAGCTTTGCCGTTTGATGACCAATAAGCAATAAGCAACCGGCAATGAGCAGGTCTTGTTTCTCATTGCCGGTTGCTTATTGTAAATTGTCTATTGGAAATTAGCTTACGCCTTCGGTTTGAACGGATTTGTCAATTTTGGCAATAAGACCTTGTAATACTTTACCCGGACCGGCTTCCACAAAGCGGGTAGCACCATCGGCGATCATGGCCTGCACACATTGCGTCCATTTCACGGCGCCGGTGAGTTGGTTGATGAGGTTTTGTTTGATCTCATCGCGATCGAGAACACCTTTGGCAGCCACGTTCTGGTAAACGGGGCAACCGGGTGTATGGAAAGTGGTTGTCTCAATGGCCTCCTGTAATTCCTTCCGGGCCGGTTCCATTAACGGCGAGTGAAAGGCGCCGCCCACCGGCAGTATCAGGGCACGTTTGGCACCGGCAGCACGCAGGGCTTCACAGGCCAGTTCTACCCCTTTCATGCTGCCACTGATCACCAGTTGACCGGGGCAGTTATAGTTGGCAGGAACCACTACTTCGCCACTTTCTTTAGAAACCTGTGCACAGATTTCTTCTACTTTTTCATCGGCAAGACCGAGTACAGCTGCCATGGTAGAGGGATTCATTTCGCAGGCTTTTTGCATGGCCTGTGCACGAAGCGTTACCAGTTGAAGACCGCTTTCAAAACTCAGGGTTCCATTGGCAACAAGGGCTGTAAATTCACCCAGGGAGTGGCCGGCTACCATATCCGGACGACCGGCTTCGATACTGCGGAATGCAATGACGGAGTGGAGGAAAATAGCAGGCTGCGTAATCCTGGTTTGCTTCAGGTCTTCTTCGGTTCCGTTGAACATTACATCCGAAATCCGGAAACCCAGTAATTCATTGGCTTGTTCAAAAATACGCTTGGCAAAACTGCTGTTATCGTAATACGTTTTCCCCATTCCCGGAAATTGGGCACCCTGACCGGGAAATACAAATGCATTCTTCATAAGCCGCAAAAGTAAGCTACAACCGAGAAACCGCCTTAAATTTGAATAACGGCCATGAGTTTCAACCTGACCATAGAAGATTACCCTCGCTATACTTACAAGGATTACGAAATATGGGATGGCGACTGGGAGTTGATTCGCGGTATTCCGTATGCGATGCGCCCTGCACCAAACCGTCATCACCAGCGCTTCGGAAGTCAATTTGTAACCACCTTTTCCAATGCACTCAACCAAAATGCAATTGATTGCAATTGTGATGTCTTGTATGAAACCGATTGGAAAGTCAGTGATGACACAGTTGTTCGCCCCGATGTAATGATTGTTTGCGAAGAGATTAAGGGAAACTTCGTGACCGATCCTCCTTCCCTCATCCTGGAAATTCTGTCACCCGCAACGATCTTAAAAGACCGCAACACCAAGTTTAATCTTTACCAGGCCTATGGTGTTCGGTATTACCTGATTGCTGACCTGGGAAAAAGGCAGGTAGAGATCTTCCAGCTTCAGAATAATCTCTACCAGGAAAAAAATGATTTGAATGAATTCAATCTGACCCGGAACTACACGGTCAATTTTTCCGTTCAGCAATTGCTTGCTTAATCCAGGTCGGAAGCGATCAGTTTCAAAAATTCGTTTCGTGTAATATGGTTGTGCAGGAACTCACCATCATAAGAAGATGTTGTGGTGACGGAGTTTTGTTTTTGTACGCCACGCACCATCATGCACAAGTGCTTGGCTTCAATAACTACAGCTACACCCAATGGATTCAAACTTTCTTTGATTGCCGCTAAAATCTGCGTTGTCAATCGCTCCTGCACCTGCAGGCGACGGGCATACACATCTACCACTCTTGCAATTTTGCTTAAGCCGGTGATATAACCATTCGGGATGTAGGCCACATGCGCCTTACCGTAAAACGGGTGCAGGTGGTGTTCGCACATCGAGTACAACTCAATGTCCTTTACAATCACCATCTCGCTTATGTCTTCACGAAAACGGGCTGAATTTAAAATTGCTACAGCATCTTGTCCATAACCCTGCGTAGCAAATTGAAATGCTTTGGCTGCCCGTTCCGGTGTTTTCACTAATCCTTCGCGGTCCACATCTTCACCGGTGGAAGCAATGATTGTTTTATAGCATTCGGAAAGCTGACTGGTGATGTTGTCATCGTACTGTTCTATCTTATGGTAAGCCATCAGAAAGGTTGATTTTGTGTTTAGATTAATGATCGTTTCTGTTCATCAAGCAACCGGGTATTCTACATAATTACGCGGTGTTTCGAACAACCGGATAAACAGATCGTGCTGCGCATTGATGTGCGGCCGCAAAAGATTGTAGATAACAACAGCGATGTTCTCGGCCGTTGGATTTAACGTTCTGAACTCCTCCACATCGATGTTCAGGTTTTTATGGTCGAACCTTTGCAACACCGACTCCTCCACGAGGTCCGAAAGTTTTTTAATATCCATCACATAGCCGGTTTCTTCATCGATCTCTCCCACCACTTTCACTTCCAGTTCGTAATTATGCCCATGGAAATTTGGCAAACTGCATTTGCCAAACATCGATGTGTTTTGTTCATCGGTCCAATCCTTCCGGTAAAGACGATGGGCGGCGTTGAAATGCTCCCGGCGCACCACGGCTACTCGCTGCTTCATATTGTTCGGGTTAAACAACAAAGAACAAAGGTAAAGGTTGCAATCGCTGCAGAAATCCGAAATTTGCGCCATGCAGGTTTTACTTTGTGCAGCAACGGAAATGGAGATTGCCCCTACCCTTCAGGCACTTTCCTTAAAACAAGGACATACTGTGGAGGTGTTGATCACCGGCGTAGGCCTTACCGCCTGCACTTATGCATTAACGAAAGAAGTCGTCGCCAAACGCCCCGACGCCATCTTGCAGGCCGGTGTTGCCGGCACATTACTGGTTGATCAACCCCTGGCGCAGGTGGTGGCGGTAAAAAGCGAAACCATTGGTGATCTGGGTGTGGAGGAAACTTCTTTTCTTTCTCTTTTTGACCTTAGGCTATTGGGCCCGAATACTCAACCCTGGGAGGATGGAAAACTTATCAACTCATCGGAACTCCTGCAAACCGCCGGATTACCCCTAGTTGACGCTGTTACCGTAAATGAAATTTCCACCTCGGAAAAACGCATCGACTATTACCGCAACCAATTACAGGCGCAGGTAGAAAGCATGGAAGGTGCGGCGCTGCATTTTGTCGGCCTGATGGAAAAAATTCCCTTTTTGCAGGTACGATCCCTTTCTAATTTTATTGGCGAACGCGATAAAAGCAAATGGATGATGAAGGAGTCCATCACCAAACTGAATCAGGCCATTCAACAAATTTTGACGAAACTGGAAGCATTATGAAAGTAAGCCTTGGCTTTTCGCCCTGCCCGAACGATACATTTATTTTCGATGCCCTTGTGAACGGGAAGATTGATACGGAAGGACTCGAATTTGAGCCCCATTTAGAAGATATTCAAACCCTCAATAGCTGGGCGCCGGAAGGAAGGTTGGACATCACCAAACTGAGTTTTCCTGCTTTTTTTCCGCAAACGGCGCAATACAGCAGTTTGCATTCCGGCGCTGCCCTTGGGAAAGGCGTTGGTCCTTTGCTGGTGGCAAAAGAGATGGTGGATGAACAGGATTTTGAACACAGCCGGATTGCCATTCCCGGCGAGGCCACCACCGCCAATTTTTTAATGCGCTATGCATTCCCGCTGGCGCAAAACAAAGTGCCTATGTTGTTTTCTTGCATTGAAGATGCGGTTGCCGGCGGCGATGTGGACATGGGTGTCATCATTCATGAAAACCGTTTTACGTATCAACAGAAAGGATTGCTGAAACTTTGCGACCTGGGTGAGATCTGGGAACAGCGGGAGAACGCTCCGATTCCGCTGGCTTGCATTGCCATCAAAAAATCTTTGCCTGCAGCTATCCAGCAAAAAGTGGAACGATTGATCCGCAAAAGTGTTGAATACAGCTTCTCTAAGTATCCTCAACTATCCTCTTATATCATCGATCATGCACAAGCAATGGAAGAAGACGTGATGCGCAAACACATTCAACTCTATGTAAACAATTACACGGTTGATTTGGGCGACGAAGGCAAAGCGGCGATTAATAAATTCTTCGAGGTGTACACGAAGAATAATCCTTCCGCTGCAAACAACGAAAGCTTATACATTTTGCAGGCCTGATGATTTAAAAGCCAGCCTGTTTTTAACTGTTTTAGACTTTTCTGTGCGGCATCAGCGCTGCAAGGATTGTTTTGCCTGTAATGCAGACTTGTACGCTTTGATGCAGCGTTCCCTTGCTGCCGCATGATCCACCATTGGTTTTGGATAGGCTTTGGTATCAACTTCCGGCACCCATTTCCGGATGTAAATACCCTTTGGATCAAACCGTTTGGCCTGTGCTTCCGGACTAAACACCCGGAAATAAGGTGCGGCATCGCAACCGCAACCTGCTACCCATTGCCAGTTACCGTTGTTGGATGACAATTCATAGTCGAGCAGTTTGCGGGCAAAATAGGCTTCGCCCCAGCGCCAGTCGATCAGCAGGTCTTTTACCAGAAAGCTTCCCACGATCATGCGTACACGGTTATGCATAAATCCGGTTTCATTCAACTCCCGCATACCGGCATCCACAATCGGAAATCCCGTTTCGCCGCGGCACCAGCGGTCAAACTCCGCTTCGTTATTGCGCCAGCGAATAGTATCGTATTCTTTTTTACACGCTTCTGTTACCACCCGGGGATGGTGCCAGAGAACCTGCATGAAAAATTCCCGCCAAATCAGTTCACCTAAGAAAACCTCGTTCAGCTTTGCCGCTTCTGCTACGAGTTGCCGAACACTGACGGTACCAAACCGCAGGTGAATACCCATCCGTGTCGTCCCTTTCACCGAAGGAATATCGCGGGTTTGATGATAGTGCGTGATAATGTTTTTGTTTGCCTCCTTCAGCGTTGGTATGTCCGGATTAAAATCAAATCCAATTGTACTCAAAGAAGGAAAGGCTTGTTGCTTTTGCCGGTAAAAATGGACCGTCTTTTTTTGAGAAGAATAGGACGACAAACCTGTTTCCTGCAACCGTCGCTTCCATTTTTTGGCATAAGGCGTATACACCAAATAGCCGGTGCCATCATCTTTTATTACGTCATCTTTTTCAAAAATGACTTGGTCTTTGAAGGAGTGATATTCTACCCCTTCTGCCTGCAGCACCTGGCTTATTTTTTTATCGCGTTCAATAGCCTCAGGCTCATAATCATGATTGGTGTACACTGCCTGCACGGCATATTCCTGAACGAAATCCTTCATTACCTCGAGAGGTTTTCCATACCGCACATCTAACGAACTCTCAACAGCCAGCAGTTGCTCCTGCATATGTTGCAGAGCGGAATATATAAAACTCACCCGGCGGTCATTCTTATCCTCAAGATGTTGTAAAATATCGGTATCAAAAATAAAGATGGGCACCACCGGAAATCCGGATGAAAGAGCGGCATGGAGACCCGAATTGTCTTCCAAACGCAAATCGCGGCGAAACCAGAAAAGGACAACTTTCTGCATTGCTCCTTTAACAATGACCACGGAAAATGGTTGCTGTAGTGGCTTCGAATATTTTTTGCGTTTGCGTGCAACTGTAGCTTGCTGTTTTGTACTTCCGCACCCAGCGAATGATTTGAATGGCATTGGTCAAAAAAACTTCGTCCGCCGACAGCAAGTGCGATTCTTCCACTTCGTCCTGGAAAGTACGGTAGCCAAGCCTTTTGCATTCTTCCAGCACCACACGCCGCATGACGCCATTGACGCATCCCTGGTGAAGTGCCGGTGTGTAAAGATTGTTGCCACGAAGGAGAAATAAATTTGCTTTGGATGAATCGCATAAAAAGTTTTGCGCATTCAGCACAATGGCGTCGTCTACCCCCCTTTCAAGAGCATACCGCTGCGCCAGTACGTAAGGAAGAAAATTGGCTGATTTCAAATTGGCTAAGGCATCCATGCTTTTTCGGGCAAAGGGGTAGAGTACGATTTCAAGTCCTTCGTCCTGCCATCGATTAATTTGATCCTCCAATGGAACCGCTTCGATGGAATACCCAACCGTATTGTCTTCCTGGCGGTACACAGCCAACCGGATGCGTGCCAGTTCCAGACAATCATTCCGCTGGCAAAGCTCCAGCACCTGTGCTACCAAGCTGTCCTGTGTAAACCCCTTTCCGACCTCTGTTCCCAACAAGCGCAAGCTTGCCCATAGCCTTTCAAAGTGTAGGCTTTCCAGTAACAACCGTCCACGGAAAACCTTCGCCGTTTCAAATACCCCATCGCCCCATTTGAAGGAGCGGTTCTGAATGGTCAGCAGCGGTGCATTGGCGGGAAAGAATTCTCCATTAAAACAAACCTGCATGGCCCAAAATTGAATGAAAAAAGCCAACGGTGTTCGTTGGCTTTTTAAATAATGTTTGCGTTTAGGACGATTATTCTTGTACGACAATGCCGGCTTTTACGGCATACATAATTAAACCGGCAAGCGATTTGGCGCCGGTCTTGGTTTTCAGCTTGTCGCGGATGGCTTCCACTGTACGTGGACTCAGGTCAACAGCCGCCGCAATTTCACGTGTGCTTTTTTCTTCACACATCAATTTTAAAATGGTCACCTCTTTGTCGTTGAGGGCCACTTCCGGCATTTCCTGCTCCACCGGACGCTTCATGCGCAGACCGTTCAGCAGGGCTTTATTGGTCAAATCGTTGAAGTAAAATTCCTGTTCATAACATGTGCGGATGGCCTGGTAAATCATTTCCGAATCGGAATCTTTCGTGAGGTAAGAGTTCGCCCCTATCTCCATCATACGTGTAATTACGGAATGATCGTTGTGCATGGAAAGCATAATTACTTTCATGTCGGGGTAAAGCTTTTTAATCTCCGGAAGCGTGGTCAGTCCATCCATGATAGGCATTTGAATATCAAGGAGAATGACATCGGGCTTGATGTGCTTGAGCAGGTTCAGAAGCTGCATGCCGTTTTCGGCTTCGGCTATCATCTGGATGTCTTTGCGGCTGGAGAGAGCAGTTTTCACGCCGGCACGGAATAGGGCATGATCGTCGGCAATTGCGACCTTAATGACAGTTGATTCTGGATTTTTCATAAGAAAAAGTTATAGGTAGTTGTACGGCTTTTCAGCGATGCAAGTTGCTGAAAAACTTCCGAATAGAGAATAGTAGTTCTACACAATTTCGATCAGCAGGATTTACGGGCAGGGGAATGCGCCTTTTTACGACTCCGGATTCGTTCATTTACCACAGGTTTTATACGTAAATATACAGTAAAGCAAGGTCCTTTCTACTTTCCGGTCAGCTGGTCACTTTCGATCAAACCATCTTTCAGGCGGATGATCCGGCGGGCATGAGCGGCAATATCCTCTTCGTGGGTTACCAGCACAACGGTATTGCCGGCCGCATGAATCTGGTCGAAAATCGCCATGATCTCACCGGATGTTTTGGAGTCCAGGTTACCGGTGGGTTCGTCGGCCAGAATAAGGGATGGATTGTTGATCAGGGCCCGGGCAATGGCAACCCTCTGGTTTTGGCCACCGCTTAGCTCCGAAGGCTTGTGATGACTGCGATCGGTAAGGCTCACCATTTCCACCACTTCGGTGGCCCGTTCTGTGCGTTTCTTTTTTGGAACGCCGGCATAAACAAGTGGCAAGGCTACGTTTTCCAACGCAGTAAGGCGGGGAAGCAGGTGAAATTGCTGGAAAACAAAACCAATTTCCTGGTTGCGAACATCTGCCAGTTGATCATCGGTCATGCCACTGACCGCCTGACCATTAAGGGTGTAGGTGCCGGCTGTGGGCGTATCGAGGCAGCCGATAATATTCATTAATGTGCTTTTGCCCGAACCGGAAGGGCCCATCAGGGCAACATATTCGTTGCGCTGGATAGTAAGCGAAATGCCTTTGAGCACTTCAATGACAACATTGCCAAGGAAATAATTTTTACGGATATCCTGCAGTTGAATCACCGGCTGCATCAGGCTTCGTCCTTTTTTATCACTTTCGGTACCAGGAAAAACTGGTTGTTATGCAGGGGTGCATTCTGCAGGGCTTCTTCCTGATTCAGCATGCCACCGGGCACATCGTCCCGCAACACATTTACCTCACCGGCCATGTGCAGCAGCGGCTCTACTCTGGTGGTGTCCAATTCTTTGAGCTTGTCGATAAAACCGATCATTTTTTCCAGGTCGGCTTTAATCTCCTCCTTTTCGGTAGCATCAAAGTCAAGCATGGACAATCGCGACAGCTTTTCTATTAAGGCATCATCTACCTGCATAAAACAAATATAGGGCGAACGAAAGATTGGGGATCATTTTTGAGCGTTTGATTCCGCCTTAGGGATGAAAGGACTCAAATCATGATGGAAGTAGGCTAAAAAATGATGACGACCGCCTGAAATACGAACATCATCGTACATTTGTAATGAACAAAAACAATAAAAACCAACGTATGAAACAAGTTCTTTCCTGGAAAAAAATTCCGCTCCTTTTGATTGCGATGGGTGTTGTGGCAGCAGTGGCGGTAGCACAGTCAAACGCAGGTACACAACAGCATGCGACAACTGATACCATTCCCAAAAAACAGAAAAAAGTTCGCGACCTGGATGAAGCCCTGGCTGAAATTGACCGTGGCGAGTTAGAGTTGCAGCGTGCCTTAAAAGACTTTGACGGCGAAAAAATGGAAAAAGAAATTCGCGAAGCGATGAAGTCGATGGAGATTGATATGGCGAAAATGAAAGTTGATATTGAAAAGGCGATGAAAGAAATTGATTCCGAAAAGATCAGCCTTGAGATTCAAAAAGCCATGAAGGACGTAGATGCAGAAAAGATCAGCAAGGAAATGAAAGAGTCGTTGAAGGTAGAAATGCAAAAGGTGCAAACGGAAATGCAGCGTGCCAAAGAAGAAATGCAGACAGTCAAAGAGATTGACATGTCTAAAATGAAAACCGAGTTGGAAAAGATTGGACCCGAAGTGGAAAATGCAATGAAAGAAGCAAAGGTGAGCATTGAAAAAGCTAGAAAAGAAATTACATCGTACAAAAACCTTGTAGAGGCACTGGACCGAGACGGCCACCTGGATAAAACTAAGGACTACAAGATTGAATACAAAAACAAAGAACTGACAGTGAATGGTAAAAAACTATCTGTTGAAGCTGTGCAGAAATACAACGCCTATTTGAGTGATAAAGACGGCTTCACCCTGGAAAAAGATGAAGACGGCCTGAACATCGAGAAGGATTAAATCAATCAACTCCGCATTCCAAAAATCCTGCTTCACGGCAGGATTTTTTGTATACTGTCATTATGCAGGAATCGACACAAAACACACCTGTCCGTATGTATTTTGTTGCAGTGGTGTTGCCACAGCAGATTGATGAAAAATTGTTGCCGTACAAACGGCAAATGCAGGAAAAATATGGTTGTAAAGTCGGATTAAAATCGCCGGCGCATATTACCATTGTGCCGCCATTTTGGATGGAAGAAGAAAAAGAGCATGCCTTGCGGCAGGATATCGAACAGCTTGCGCAAACCATGCCTGCTTTTTCAGTAACAACAGCAGGTTTTTCAGCGTTTAAGCCCCGTACCATTTTTGTGGAAGTAGAAGAAAATGCAACGCTGCATCAGCTTAAAAAAAATTCAGACGCCTTTTTTCGTGGAAAAGAGTACAAGATGAAAATAGAGAACCGGCCGTTTCATCCGCACATTACCATTGCTACACGGGACATGCACAAAAAAGATTTTTGGGAAGCATGGTCGCGATTTGAAAAAGAGCCGTTTCTAGAAACGGCAGATGTCAATGGCCTGTCGCTCCTGCGCCACAATGGTCGTGTGTGGGACGTTGTTTTTACCGCACCGTTTTTGCAGGTATCGCCAACGGATTTTGCAACCCAGCATTAAATTCAGTCCAGAGGTTTTGAACAATTTTTTCTGCGGGTAAAATGTCACTGACCAGGGCACTTACTTGTCCAATTTCCAGTTCGCCTTCATCAAGATTGCCTTCGTACATTCCTAATTTTGCTCTTGCTCTCCCGAGAATGCGTTTGAGTTCTATTTCATCTGCACCACGGGCTTCCGCTTCCTGCACATCCTGAAAAAACTTATTCTTCAGCAGGCGCACCGGCGTGAGTTTTTTCATCATCAGTTGCGTATCGCCTTCGCCAGCGTTGATAATGGCTTCTTTAAAGGCAGTATGCGAAGACGCCTCTTCACTTGCCACAAACCGGGTTCCTACCTGAACGCCTTCGGCACCCAGCACCATTGCTGCCAGCATTTGTCGACCGGTAGCAATTCCACCGGCCGCAATCACCGGAATCTGTACGGCTTTGGCAACAGCAGGTATCAGTACAAAGGTTGTCGTCTCTTCCCGACCGTTATGACCACCGGCCTCAAAGCCTTCGGCCACAACCGCATCGCAACCGGCTTCCTGTGCTTTTAATGCAAACCTGCTGCTGCTGACCACATGCACAACGGTGATGCCGTGTTGTTTAAAATGCCCCGTCCAGGTTTTGGGATTGCCCGCCGAGGTAAATACAATCTTTACTCCTTCTTCAATAATAATTTGAATATGCTTGTCCAGATCCGGGTAAAGAAGCGGCACGTTAACCGCAAACGGTTTGCTGGTAGCCGCCTTGCATTTTTGTATATGCTCACGCAACGTATCCGGGTACATGCTGCCGGCCCCGATCATGCCCAGTCCACCGGCATTGCTGACGGCACTTGCCAGTTTCCAGCCGCTGGCCCAGATCATGCCGGCCTGAAGGATGGGATAGTTTATGTTGAAAAGACGGGTTATGCGATTTGCCCCCTGTCCCCCGGTGGGGGAACTTAGATTTGTGTTGCCTGCTCTTTCTTCAGTCATTGCTTACGCGGTGTTTTTTCAGGAAAGGCTTCTAGTCCGTAATTGCCAGCCCTCTTCCCAACTTTGCATATGCAGGGAAGAAAGATTTGCTTGCCAATCAATAAGATTTTGCAAAGAAAAGAATAGAAGAATTATAAAGATAGTTTGACCTAAGTTCCCCCACCGGGGAGCAGGGGGCCGTTACCCCAGGTCAATATCCGTATTATCGCCGATGTTTAGTGTACGGGTTTCGCCGCGGATGGAGGTATCGCTGCCAATAAGGGAATCATCCAGCACAATGTCGTAGAGATTAGAAAAAGCGCCGATGATGGAATTTTTAATGATGGAATAATCAACGGTGGTATTGTCACCAATAGTTACGTTGGGACCGATGATGGAATTTTTGATGGCGCAGCCTTTACCGATACTGACGGGCTGCACAATGACAGTGTTTTCGTAATCAGAAGAGGGTTCTGTTCTTGCGCCGAATTTTTTGAGCAGTGTAGCGTTGGATTCCAGCAGTGTATCACGTTTGCCACAGTCGAACCAGGCAGCCACTTTAAAGGCCTTAAAATTTGCACCCTTCTTGATCATGCAGTCAATGGCATCGGTGATACTAAACTCGCCATGTGTTTTAATGCCCTGGCTGATATTGGCCTCAAGGCATTCATACAGCATTTCGGTTTCCTTTATTTTGTAAACGCCTACCAGGGCCAGATTGCTTTTCGGAATATGCGGCTTCTCCACTACATGCGATACGTCGGCATCGTGACAAAGTTCGGCCACGCCAAAGCTGCGCGGATCATCCACTTTTTTAATGCCGATCATGGAGACATCACTTTCAATTACCGCCTTTACATCAAAATCGCAGATGGTATCGCCCAGTACAATCAGTGCCTCGTCGCCGGCCACAATGCTGCGGGTAAGACGGATGGCATGGCCAATGCCCTGCCGATCGTTCTGGAAAATAAAATGCGATGTGATATCGGGATAATTTGTTTTGACGTAGTCCTGGATTTTTTCGCCAAGGTAGCCCACTACAAACACAAACTCATTCAGGCCACCCTCTCGCAGTTGATCAACAATAATGCTGAGAACCGTTTTCCCCGCCATTGGAATCAAGGCCTTGGGCTGGGTATAGGTATGCGGACGCAGTTTTGTACCGGCACCGGCTACGGGAATTATAGCTTTCATTGATTTTTATTTCGATTGACCGAACCTCTTTTTTCTTTCTTCACCTTACGCAAAACAACCGTGATAAATTAAGCGGTCGAAATTACAGCTTTTTCATTCAACGAAACAACTTGGCTTTCCTTATGGGCCGAGGCTTATTTTTGCACCACTTTAACCGCAGGAACCGCAGAGAACGAGAGAAAAGGAGGCTTTCGCAGATACTATTTTAGCGGATGCCTCCAGTTCAAACGTTCATTGCGAAGTACAACCTACAGCGAGACAAAGCCGCTTAGTATTAGCAGGGTTAAACAGAATCTCTGCAAAACACGCGACTACTCCTGTTCTCTGCGGCAAAAAACTATAACCATGCAAAGAGATACACTTGTCTTCGACATCATTCGCAAAGAACTGGAACGCCAGCGCAACGGCATTGAGCTGATCGCATCAGAAAACTTTACGTCCCTGCAGGTCATGCAGGCCATGGGCAACGTTATGACCAACAAATACGCTGAGGGTTACCCGGGGCGTCGTTATTACGGCGGTTGCGAATTTGTGGATGAAGTGGAGCAGTTGGCCATTGACCGTATCAAAGAAATATTTGGCTGCGAATACGCCAACGTACAACCCCACAGCGGTGCGCAGGCCAACGCGGCCCTGATGCTGGCCGTGCTAAAACCCGGTGATAAAATCCTGGGACTTGACCTGAGCATGGGCGGCCACCTTACCCACGGTTCGCCGGTGAACTTCAGCGGAAAACTGTACCAGGCACTTTCTTATACCGTACACAGAGAGACCGGCTTGATTAATTACGAAGAGCTGGAAGAAAAGGCAAGAACCGAAAAACCGCAGATGATCATTTGTGGTGCCTCTGCCTATAGCCGCGAATGGGATTATGCCCGTATTCGCAAAGTAGCCGATGAAGTTGGCGCTTTTGTGATGGCCGATATTGCCCACCCGGCAGGACTGATTGCCAAAGGTTTGCTGGCCTCGCCATTTGAACACTGCCATTTTGTAACCTCTACCACGCACAAAACTTTGCGTGGACCCCGTGGCGGCATTATCCTGATGGGTAAAGATTTTGAAAACCCCTTTGGATTAAAAGATATGAAGGGCAACATTCGTATGATGAGCAACCTTATTGACATGGCGGTTTTCCCCGGTACACAAGGTGGCCCGCTGGAGCATGTGATTGCCGCCAAGGCCATCGCGTTTGGCGAGATCCTTTCTGATGATTTTACAACCTATGCCAAACAAGTACAACTGAATGCGCAGGCCATGGCCAAAGCTTTTGTAGCCAAAGATTATCACCTGATCAGCAACGGAACCGACAACCACTTAATGCTGATCGACCTTCGCAATAAAAACATTACGGGTAAAAAAGCGCAGGAAACACTGGACAGGGCACACATTACGCTGAACAAAAACGCAGTGCCGTATGATGATAAAAGCCCGTTTGTAACATCGGGCATTCGTGTGGGAGTACCGGCTATTACCACACGGGGCATGAAGGAAGAGCACATGCAGACGGTGGTAGACCTGATTGATAAAGTATTGATGAATATTGATAACGCTTCTGTTGTAAGTAAGACAGCAGATGAAGTGCATGAACTGATGGCCAGCTTCCCGCTGTACCCGGAGCTGTAATCATCTTTCCTCCTAGTTTTTTCAGCCGCTCCGCAAGAGCGGCTTTTCTTTTCTACCCAATTTCTGGTATTGTACCGCCAGTGGGCACCGGCTATTTTTGTTACTATTCCTGCCCTCGACAACAAACGCTAACGCAGCATTCCTCCACGTAAAAATTTTCGTTATGAAACGGGTTTTCGCACTTCGCTACGTATGGATCATTGGTCTGTTTGCCTTTGCCCTTGTCTCCTGTAAAAAAGAACTTCGCCAGCAACAAAGGGCGTTTAAGGTTACCACCGACACATGGTACCGCGTTTCTCCAACGCAGCCACAGCCTTTAACCATTGGGGGCGTTAATTATCTGGGCATTTTACATTTTCCGGGCGGCGGCACCGGTAATGCCACACACCTTGGAAAATGTATTACCTACTTTAACCAACTGGCTTATATTCAACCGCCGGGTGATGCTATACTTGGATCCGTAGCGGCTCCACTGGTTGATATTCCTTCTTACCCCGTTGCCGGAGATTTTACCGAACTGGCTTCAGCCATTTCTTCCCTCGGCATTCCGGAAACCGTAAACGGCCATGTCATCAATCATGTTATCTACAACAAAAAGGGAGAAGCCATTTTCACCACGGCCATTGCCGGCGGTGGCAGCACCTTCCCCGTCTCTGCTACTAAAATTGGTTTTAATGGAAAAGGCCTGATCCTGGGCGGCACCGGCAAATTTGTTCACGCCACCGGAGAATTTGCATTTGATGGCTACTTTAATCCAACGGATCCCAGTGATGCAGCCTACAATGCGGATGGATGGATCGACTATTGAGGACATAAATCCGGGATTTGAATTTTTGCGTAGGCCCTTGCAAAAGTCAAATATGAAATGTAGCTTTAAGTACATCTCCCCCTATCCACAACTCCATCCGGCCATTTCCCTTAGTTATTAAAACCAGAACATATGAGTACATCCATTGCTGAATTCGAAGCAGTTCGCAAAACCGTTAACAAGTATGGAGAAGGCATTACCAATGGCGACATTGCCCTTCTCCGGTCAGCCTTTCATCCCAAGGCTATGATGTATGGCTGCAACAGCGATAGCGTTATGATGGTGGAAATTGAAGGACTGTTTGCCTATGTAGCTGCGCAGGAAGCACCGGCTACTACCGGCGAACAACATCGCTGCACCATCACCAAGATTGATATCGCCGGACTGGCCGCCAGTGTAGAAGTGGTACAGGAAAATTGTTACGGTACAGACTATGTCAATTATTTCCAGTTGCTGAAAATGGAAGGCCAGTGGCTGATCGTCAGCAAAGCTTTTGATGCGGTCAAAGTCAAACAACCCTTGCAGACGGCCGAATTGGAAACGGCTGGGGCAGCAGCTTCCTGAGTTGGCGATGCAAAACACCACCACCGGTTTCCTGCCTGTCAACCAAAACGTTTTGACCGGGAAAGCAGCGAATGTTCAGACCTTAAAGCAAAATCATGCTTTATCAGAAATTCAAACCAACTGAATCGCTTACGCCATTCGTTGAATGTTATTTCGTCTGGGATTCGGAAGGCCCGCTGGATGAGGAACTGGTGGTGGAATCGCCACCCAATGGTTTTTGTTCTATTGTTTTCAATTATGGCGCACCGTATTTTCTCCAAAACAAAAAATACGACCGCCTCTCCGTTCCCGCTGTCTTTATTGCCGGACAGTCCATCTACTCGTATAAACTCTTTTTAAGGGAAAGTATCGGTATTGCCGGTATTGTGCTAAAACCTGCAGCCCTGGCTTCCCTTTTTGGACTCGATGGGTTTGTTTTTACCGAAGAAAGAATAAACCTTTTTTCCGTATTGCAACAAGACTACGTAAAGCAATTCACGCAAAACATCCTTACAGCCAAATCAGCTTTGGAAAGAGCTAAGGAAATGGAGGCGTTTCTGCTTTTTCATTGCCAGCGCCATGAACCGACGCCTGATTTTATTGATCAGGCCGTGCAAACGATTCTGGACAAAAACGGCATGCTGCATGTGCAACACCTGCTGCGGGAAAGTTGCATGAGCCGCCGCACCTTCGAACGGCATTTTTTCCAGAAAGTGGGCCTTAGTCCGAAATACTATGCCCGCATCCGGCGCATAGGTTATATCTGCAGTTTGATTGTTGGAAAAAAGAAAGTGGCCTGGCCCGAAGTTTTTTACGAAGCCGCATTTTACGACCAGGCACATTTCATCAAAGATTTTGAGGAGTTTACCGGACGAACGCCGCAACAATACCTGCAGGAGAACAGGGAGCTGGCTAACCTTGTGGAAAAACCCAAAACGCAAGTGCTGCACTAATTTGACGCAATTTTACAACCGATTGTCGCAGATTTACAAGACAAAGCGGTACCGGCCGGATTAGCTTCGTTAAAAAATTGGCTGGTATGAAAAAAAACCTTTTTCCCCTGCTGACAGTTCTTCTTTTTTCTGCCTTTGCAGATGCACAAAAGCTCGACGGCGCTTTCCGGTTCACAGGTGGACTTCATGGTGACAAAACCATTACACAACAAGACTTACGAAGGCAACATGTCATCAAAATCTTTAAAGACGGGTACTGGATGGCAGCCTATTTTGGCAACCCGGAAAAACCATTCAATGGTGTTGGCGGTGGTACTTATACAACCGCTAACGGCAAATACACAGAAACACTCGATTATTATTCCTGGGACAGTACAGCCGTTGGTGATACCTATACGTTTGATTACAGCGTAACCGGTGACAACTATTTTCAGAATGGAAAGATGGATAGTGAGAAATATCCTGACTATACCATCCGCGAAGAGTTTGCCAAAATCAAAACCAATCTTCCATTACAGAATGCATCGCTGGAAGGTGCATGGCTACTGCAAAAAGTAACCTGGACACAGGATGGCAAAGAAGAAGATGCCAAGTCATTTGATCAGGTTAAAATCTACGCTTATCCCCGCTTTGCCTGGGCTCAATTTGATACGAAGAACAAAAAATTTATTGGCGCTGGTGGCGGCACTTACCAGTATGATGGCAAAAAACTGATTGAACGCATTGAATACATTACCTATCCCCTGGCATTAGGTACCGAATATGAAATCAGTGTTACCAAAGAAGGCCCTGAAACCATCCGCCAGGATTCGCAACAAGGTGTGATGAAAGAGTGGTGGAAAAAAGTCAATTCTCCTCTGCAATAATACCAATCATATGTCAACAACAACCATGAGCAAAGCAAGCCTCCTGCACACCATTGCCCGTAACTATGTCATCAAAGGGCTTGGTGAAAAAAATTTTGATGCCATTCCATATGATGATGCGGTTGAACTGCGGGCACCTTTAACTGCCGGTGGTTCGGAAGTTCCCTTAAAAGGCAAAGAAACCCTGCGAACCCAATGGTGGGCACCCTTGCCCGAATTGCTTGAAAAAACGGAGGTCCTGGACACATTTGTCAATAAAACAGAAACCGCAGTCACCGTTGAATTCCACTGTTATATCAGGCAGCCTGCCTGTGTGCTGCGGGTAATGGACCGCTTTACTGTAAATGACGAAGGAAGGATAATTTCACAAGAAAACTTTTTTGATCCAAGAGCGGTAACCAATCCAGCTTGAGAAGCGCACGGTATCATAATCACTCACAAAGCATACCCTTTTTCATCAAATTTTAAATCAGAAAGTATGGACACGTTTGTAAAACAACAACGCGAATTAAGTTTAAAAAATGCCTGTGTTTCTTTCATGTTTGCCTACCAGCAGCGCAATGTGGACAAGATGCTTAGTTTTTGTAACCCGCAAGGGTCTGTTTTCTTTAAACCTCTGGGCGAAAGCGGGAAAGGAAAGATCGGTGAACTGGGGCGACAGATTTGGACAGGACTGATTGATTGTTTTCCGGATATAGACAATACGGTTGATGCAGCCGTTGCTGAAGAAGGCGATACGGTTCGTTGCCAGGTTGTAATCAGCGGTACCCAGACAAAAGACTTTGCTGATATTCCCAATAAGGGCAAGCACTTCGACAGTGATCACATTTTCATCTTTCGGCTTGATGATGAAGGCAAGATTAACAGTATCGAGATTGAATGGAACCACGCTGACTTAAAACGGCAACTGGGGGCTGCCTGACATTGAAGAGTGAACCAGAGTTGCCATTTGAAATACGCTGGTTCACTCGTCTTACCCCCAATTTCTGGGATTGACACCGTCATGGCTCTATGTTAGCTTTACTACCAATCCTGCCCAAGACAACTTCAAGAATCGAGAAAGGCCATTTAAGTGTTTACTTCTTCTTACTAAAAAAATTAAACGACTTGTTTAAAACGAGCCATTGCGTAAAGGATAACTCATGGCAACCGGTGGTGCTGGCATGGATTATAAAAATGTAAAAAATACTGCGCCGTAGTTTGATGGAACAACAGAAGAACAGCTTTTGATTTTCAATTTATAATCATACAGTCATGAAGCAATTACTGATTCTTATTGTAGCTATTGTCAGTGGCATTTCGTTTTTCCAATGCAACCAGGCTGATGCAAAAAAGAGAAGACAAGACAGGGCGTTGACACCCATTGCTCTGGACAAAGCTGTTGAAGGCACATGGAAACTGGTATGGCAGGAACGCAACAACGAAAGGAGCGATATGGATAACCACATTCAGGTGAAAATGTTCACGGGTGGCACATTCTTTCTTTATGCACATGATACGGCGGGTACAATGAAATTCTCCGGGTATGGACGCTATGGATTTGAGGGAGACCAGTATCATGAAACCTTCCTTTATCATAGCCACCGACCTTATTGGGGCGCTATGGACTGGCAATATTTAGAAGTGAAAGGAGACACCATGTATATGAACGGATTTTCGAAAATGGTAGTGGAAGGAAAAGAAATGACAGAGGGTTGGCCAAAAATTAAGGAAAAGCTGGTAAAGGTGGCCTGGTAAGCGAAGAGATAATCCTTCCTCACAACGTTGATATAGCCAGCCAGGTTTCGAACAAAATGACTTTCCGAATAAATCTACCGACGTGAAAATGTTTAGCAATTGTACGGTTGACCAATTGGGTGATCCGTCCTATTACCCGGTTCAAAAACATTACACTGCCGTAGAAAAATCTTGAAAGGAAGCCGGATCTATTTCATTCATTAAACCATAAATTTTATGCAACAAATCCAGGTTATTGTTTCCATGAAGGTTCCAGCCGGCAAGCGTGCCGCCCTGCAAAACTTGATTCCTTCTATTACGGAACGGGTAAAGTCGGGAGAGCCGGATACCCTGTTGTATCGCTGGTATTTTAATGCCGACGGCAGCCAATGCCACCTGCACGAATGTTTTCCCTCGGAAGAATCCTTTCTGCATCATCTCAAAAACGTGGAACCGGTACTGGCAGACTTATTTGGCTTGGCACCCATCAGCGGCTGGAAAATATTTGGTACCGTTTCAGCAGAAACAGCGGAAGGCTTGCGGGCTTTCGGCGCCAGCCAAAACATCCAACCGGAATTTTTTGCACCTGAAAATGGGTTTGTCCGGCTGGGTGAGAAATCAATGGCATTCCCGCAAGCCCTCTCTTCCAGCCCTTTGTCCTGAATCGTCTCCCCCCTTGCAACTCTTGGACTGCAACCATTCCGCCTTCTTTCCGATGCCATCCTCCTGGCAAACTAACCTGCTTCGGACGAAGAAAAGAAGTCATGACATGATAGGCTTTCATGCCATGACTTCTGTATTTAAAAAAAGAGGATGTTTACACGCCTCGTCCCAAAAACCGAAATTGACAATTGCATTTAGTTCTTATTAAATAATAAATAATCGTAATTTAATAGGCAGATGAAATTTTTATGCTGCCATCCTCCCTGTTTCTCACAGCCTTAGCTGTTCAGTTTATCTATATCCTGGTCAACTGGTATTTCTTTCGCAGAAAAGAGTATCTGTTCTATGCCATTTATATTGTAACCGTTGTTGCCTATTTTTTAAATAAATATTTAGCGGATGAAAACGGAATGGTTGACTTGGGAATCCTTCACTACAACAAACTTTACCCGGATAAGATTCTGATCATTATTTCATTTTGCTTTTACTTCAAGTTTGCCAGGCATTTTGTAGAAGCAGCCGAGCGGTATCCAAGAATGAACAGCTTTCTGAAGCACACGGAACGGGCTTCCCTCGTGTATTGTTTGGCGGTAGCGACCCTCCTGTTTTTTACCGGAAATTTTCAGTTAGAGAACCTCCTTTTTTACGTGCTGAACATTGTCTTTAACACCGTTGCGCTGGTATATGTCTTTCGCACCATGATTGCACGAATGGAAACACTTGACCGGTTTATTTTCACCGGAACCAGCATGTATGGCATTGGCGCTTTTATCACGTTGTGGCTGAGCCAGGACAAATCACCGTATGAAGATGATCATTTTCTCTCCCTGCAAATCGGAGCCATTTTAGAAATGGTTTTTCTGAACACAGGCCTGGTATATAAATCAAAACGGCTCCACAATCAAAGCCTCACTGCCCAAAAAGAATTGATTGAAAAATACAGGGAAAACCAGGACTTGTTAGTGCGGTTAAGTACCATCCGGGAACAGATCAGCAGGGATCTTCATGATGATATCGGTGCTACCCTTAGCAGTGTAAAAGCCTATGCGGAGATACTGGGACGAAACGGCAGCAACGAAGTCATTCAGGGACTTATTCAGGAAAATGCAGCAGAGATGATCGACCGTTTGGAGGTCATTTCCTGGGCCACCAATCCGCAGTACGACAATGCCAAAAGCCTGCTAAATGCCATGCTCAAATTTGCCCGTCCCGCTACCCATGTCCATGGCATTGCTTTACAGGTAAACGACAGCGGGTTTGATGAGGATGTGGTCATTGCCGGAAACGTTCGCCAGCACTTGCTCCTGATCTTTAAGGAAGCGATCAACAACAGCATTAAATACGCAGAAGCAACGCACTGCGAGGTGATGTTAGCCCTGCAGCACCAAAAGCTGGTGCTCGAAATTAAAGACAACGGAAAAGGAACGGACGGGGCTATCAAAGGAAATGGATCGGGATGGAAAAACATGCGCAAAAGAGCGGAAGAAGTGAACGGGATACTTGAAATAGAATCTGCACCGGGCAAAGGCACCCTGGTGCGTTTGACCGTTCCGCATCCTCATAAAATACCAAGAACATGGTACAAAATAAAAAAGCCAATCTGATTAGCTTTAAGAAAGGATGATAAATGTGGCCATCATAGAAGACAACCTGCAGTATCGCACCACTCTCTCTATCATTTTGCAATTGAACGAAAATTTAAAACTCGTACACAAGCTGGAAGATGCGGAAACCATGATGGCCGTTTTTGAAGGCGAAAAGCCAGATGTTGTATTAATGGACATCGATCTTCCGGGGAAAAGCGGCATACAAGCGGTATGGGAACTGCGCAAGCATTGGCCGGCGATAAAAGTGCTGATGCTTACTGTTTTTGAGGAGGATGAAAAAATTTTTGGTGCCATCAAGGCGGGTGCCAACGGGTACCTGTTAAAAAAGGACAGCCCACAGAAAATCCTGGATGCTATTGAGGCCGTACACCGTGGCGAGTCGGCGATGAATGGCATGATCGCTGCCAAACTGCTAGACTACTTTCAAAAACAGGGCAAGCAGGAAAGCCAGTTGGAAGACTCCCATCTTACCAACCGGGAGAAAAGCATCCTGCTATCCCTGATCCAGGGAAAAAGCTACAAAGAAATTGCCGCGGAGCTTTGCATCTCCGTTGAAACCCTTAATTCGCATATCAAAAACATTTACCGGAAGCTGAACGTGCACTCCCGGAGCGAACTGGCCGCAAAATATGGGAACGCCTTTTGAGGTTACTCCCTATTTTTACAGTAAATCCTTTGCATGATTCAACGTATACAATCACTCTGGCTTTTATTAGCATCCCTTTTCGACGCCATTACATTTCGCTTTCCGTTTTATAACGGCGACTGGCAGAAAGACACCATCCCGGCCCCGATTGACCTGAATGCCACCACCACGCTGGTTCTCACCATTCTTGCCGTGTTGACAGGAGCATTGGGCTTTGCCGCTATTTTTCTTTTTGGAAACCGCAGCCTGCAATTAAAGCTTACCATCGTTGGACTTATTCTCGCTGTTGCGATGATCGTACTTTATTTTATGGAGATTCAAAATTTCAACAGCGGCACCATTTCCCTTTGGTGTATATTTTATTTTGCTGTTGCGGCATTTTATATTTTGGCCATTAAAGGTATTCGCGAAGATCAGAAACTGATCAAAAGCCTAGATCGGTTACGATAATCAAATATATAGATTAGAAAAGGCGCCTCCTGGGAGGCGCCTTTTGCTATATGAACAGTTGAGAAATTTCGCGAAACATCGTAGCCGCTTTATCAACTTTTGCCGCAAGGATTAAAACGTAATCTGTAAGGGAATCAACCGAAATGCAATTTCACCTTTGCTACCAGGCAGCGGTATGAACTCGCCATCTTGCAGCCTAAATCCTTCTGCCGTTTTATCGGCCGGGTCAATCATCCAATATTCTTTTACCCCACTCCTTTCATACTCCGCTTTTTTCTCGCCCTTGTCGAAACGCTTTGTCGCCGGCGAAAGAATTTCAATGACAAGATCCGGTGCGCCAAACAAACCCTCTTCTTTTAGTTTAGAAAGGTTTTCGTTGGCAATAAAAAGAATGTCCGGTTGATAAGCATTTCTATTGTTGAGGAAAATATCAAAGGGAGCAACCCTGGTTTCACCAAGTCCCATTTCTTCAATATAGTTTCCCAATTGCCTGTATATTTTATCCAGTACTTTCTGATGGCTGTTGGAAGGCGACGGTGATATATAGATTTGGTTGTTGATCAGTTGGGCCAACGTTCCCTCGGGAAGGTTTTCAAAAACCTCCAGCATCGTTTTCGGGGGATGTATATACGCACCTTCCATCTTTTCCTTTAAAGCTACAAAAACCAACCTTATTTCCAACCATGAGGAAAGCCTGCTTGTCAAACAAACTGCCCGGTGTGGCTTTCTTTTACCTTGCGTAAGCCTTCCGGCTTCCCGGCATACACCAGGTTACCGCCATTGATACCGGCTTCGGGACCAAGGTCAATCACCCAATCAGCGCTTTTGATCACATCGGTGTTGTGCTCAATCACCAGGATCGAATGGCCCTGGTCGATCAGCGCATTGAACGATGCCAACAGTTTTTTGATATCATGAAAATGAAGACCCGTTGTCGGTTCATCAAAGATGAATAGAACCTTGCCGGCAGAACGGCCTTTACCGAGGAACGAAGCCAGCTTTACACGCTGCGCCTCTCCACCGGAGAGTGTATCAGATGACTGTCCCAGCTTTACATAACCCAAACCAACATCGCTCAATGGCTTGATGGCATTGATGACATTTTTTTCATCGGCAAAAAATTCAATCGCTTCCTCCACGCTCATTTCCAGCACGTCAAAAACATTCTTGCCTTTGTACTGCACTTCCAAAATTTCCTCCTTGAACTTACGGCCGTGGCACACCTCGCAGGTCAGGTGCACATCGGCCAGGAACTGCATTTCCACAATCTTTTCGCCTTCGCCTTTACAGGCATCACAACGGCCACCATCTACATTAAACGAAAAATGTTTGGGCTGATAACCGCGAATCTTGCTCAGCGGCTGGGAAGAGAACAGGTCACGCATGAGGTCCCAGGCACGTACATACGTAACCGGGTTGCTTCGCGATGATTTACCGATCGGGTTCTGATCCACCATCTCCACCTGTGTTATGGCATCCAGGTCGCCGGAAAGCTCTTTGTGAAAACCAACTTTATCGGCCGGTTCACCCTGGTGTTTTTTCAGTGCCGGGTAAAGAATATGCTTGATCAGGGTTGTTTTACCGCTTCCGCTCACACCACTCACCACACACAATACATTCAGCGGAAATTCAACCGAAATATCTTTCAGATTGTGTTGTCTTGCTCCTTCGACGGCGATGGACGTATTCCATTTCCGTACTTTCTTCGGTGCTTCAATTGTCAGTTCGCCTTTGAGGTATTTGCCGGTCAGGCTTTGGGGATTGGCAATAATTTCATCGTAGTTTCCTTCGGCAATAACTTCACCACCCAGGTGAGAAGCCAAAGGTCCCATATCGATAATGTGATCGGCTTCCCGCATCATCATTTCGTCGTGTTCTACTACCACAACCGTATTGCCCAAATCACGGAGTTCTTTCAAGACACGGATCAGGTTGGCCGTATCTCTCGGGTGCAATCCAATGGAAGGTTCATCCAGGATGTATAAAGAATTCGTTAGGTTACTGCCCAAACTCCGTGTGAGCTGAATGCGCTGGCTTTCGCCACCACTCAGGGTATTGGCCAATCGGTTTAAGGTAAGATAACCCAGGCCTACATTCAGCATGGTATCCACACGATGATTGATCTCAATGAGAATGCGCTTGGCTACCGTTTTTTCAAATTCCGTAAATTTTTTCACGGCGCTATTCAACCAAACCCGCAGATCCTTGATGGGCATTTCACTGAGTTCGCCAATGTGCCTATCCACCACTTTCACGTACAACGCCTCTTTACGCAGGCGGTAGCCACCGCACTCCGGACATTTGGTGCGGCCACGATAACGGCTCAGGATAACGCGGTATTGAACCTTGTATAAATTCTGCTCTACTTCTTTGAAAAAATCGTCGATGCCTTCCACATACTGGTTGCCCTTCCAGAGCACCTGGTATTGTTCTTTGGTAAGATCGGCAACTGGCTTATGAACCGGAAAGTTGAAATGACGGGCTGCCCGTACGAAGTTCTCTTTCCAGCGACCCAGCTTTTCACCTTTCCAGGGTGCCACGGCGCCTTCGTAAACGCTCAGTCTTTTATCAGGAATCACCAGATCTTCATCAATGCCCAGTACCATCGAGAACCCTTCGCATACGGGACAAGCGCCATAAGGATTGTTAAAGGAAAAAAGGTTAGGAGACGGCTCTTCAAAGGTCATCCCATCCAGTTCAAAACGATTGTTGAAGTGCAGCAGCTTTTCGCCATCCACTTCAACATACACATCGCCTTCCCCTTCGTAAAATGCCGTTCCGATGGAGTCACCCAACCGGTGTTCGTCGTCTTCATCAAACGCTTTTACAACGATCCGGTCCACCATCACAAATACGTTTTCCGGGTATTTGAACGCTGCCAGAAAATCGTCCGGTGACGACAGCACATCTTCAATGGAATAAAGCTGCCCTTTGTCTATAGGGTTTTCCTTTTGTATTTTGGAAAACGGGGACACATAAATCCGGGTGAAGCCTTTTTGCATCAGGATGTTCAGCTCTTCCCGTTCATCGCGGTTATGGTGGGTTTTAAACGCCGCAAGAATATAAGCCCTACTGCCTTCCTTCATTGTTTTCATGGCATCGAGTACATCCTTCACGTCGTCTTTTTTTACCTCACGACCCGAAACCGGCGAGAACGTCCGCCCGATGCGGGCATACAAAAGGCGGAGATAATCATAGATCTCCGTCATGCTGCCCACAGTACTGCGGGGTGTACGGGTAATGACCTTTTGCTCAATGGCAATGGCCGGCGCCAATCCCTTAATGTAATCCACATCAGGTTTGTCCATGCGGTTGAGGAACTGTCGCACATAGGCACTCAGGCTCTCGGCATAGCGGCGCTGCCCTTCGGCAAAAAGCGTATCAATGGTAAGGGAGGATTTCCCGGAACCGGAAACACCCGTTACCACAATCAGTTTATTGCGGGGGAAGCTGACATCAATGTTCTTGAGATTATGAACCCGTGCTCCTTTGATAAAAATGGGTTCGTCAAGGTGAGATCTCTCTTCCTCTTTTCTTCGTTTGGCTACCTTTTCTTTCATTGTAAACTCCAGCGCAAAAGTACGCACCCCTTCACAGTTGGATTTGGTAACGTTAACATTTTTTTACTGCTACAAGGGCATTTTGGTCAATAAAAAAATTGTGAGAAATGGAAAAGAGGATTATTTTTATGCAACAAAATCCATTACACACCGTTAACAACACTCGCCTATCGCTTAAACTTCTACTCGCAAATTCTTAACAGAGTTTTCTTGCGCCCATTAATCCATTACACCTTAAACGTAGGAGTTTATGAGTTATTTGTCCAAGCTGTCCGACCATGAATTGATTAATCTTTTCAACACTGGTAATGTAAACGCATTCGAGACATTGGTATTGCGTCACAAAGACAAAATCTATACCTCAATCTTATTTTTAGTAAAAGACAAGTATCTTGCCGAAGATATTTTCCAGGATGTTTTTATCCGGGTTATCGATACTATCAAGGGCGGCCGCTACACCGAAGAAGGCAAATTTCTGCCCTGGGCCATGCGTATTGCCCACAACCTTTGTGTAGATTATTTCCGGAAGGTAAAACGTACCCCCACCATTCGTAACAGCGAAGACCAGGATATTTTCGAGGTCCTTAATTTTACGGAGGAAAGCGCTGAGGACAAGCTCATTAAAAAGCAAAGCCATAACCGGGTAAAGGATATGCTGGACCAGTTGCCAGAAGACCAGCGGGAAGTGATCATCCTCCGCCACTATGCCGATATGAGCTTTAAAGAGATCGCCCATATTACCAATTGCAGCATTAACACAGCTTTGGGAAGAATGCGATACGGGTTGATTAATTTGCGCAAGATGATGGTGCAGAAGCAAATTTCGCTGTAAGCTGCGAGCCATGAGCTTTGAGTTGCGAGCAAAATGCCTATAGCTCACGGCTATAAGCTCATAGCCACACTCAAGATACTGTCATTTCCTACCTCCCACTACTTTGCTTGCCGTAGTAGGCTGATAGGGAATGACGCCCAATTCTCTCAAAAGCAAAAGAAAAACCAATGAAAAAGCCTCCTGTTGGGAGGCTTTCTTCTTTTTATAATTTTCCACTTATACCGTAGTGCTTTCGTTCTTTTCTTCCGCCTGTGTCATGGCATTTACAATCGCGTCACTGACGCCGGTGAAGCTAAAACCACCATCATGGAAAAGGTTTTGCATCGTTACATAGCGGCTCAGATCGGAAAAGAGCGACACGCAATAGTTGGCACAGTCGTCGGCCGAGGCATTGCCCAGCGGACTCATTTTATCGGCATAGTCAATAAAGGCATCAAACCCTTTTACACCACTGCCGGCTGTCGTGCGGGTAGGTGATTGCGAAATCGTATTCACCCTTACTTTTTTCCGAACACCGTAGTGATAACCAAAGCTCCGGGCAATGCTTTCCAGCAGGGCTTTGGCATCGGCCATCTCGTTATAGTCGGGGAATACACGCTGGGCAGCAATATAGGTTAGCGCTACTACACTACCCCACTCGTTCAGGGCATCCATTTCCCAAGCTGTACGCAGCACCCGGTGCAGGCTCATAGACGAGATATCGAAGGTTTTGTGGTTCCATTCGTAGTTCATTTCAGTATAGTGCTTTCCCTTGCGTACGTTAAGGCCCATGCCAATGGAATGAAGCACAAAGTCAATACCACCGCCAAAGTGTTTCTGGCTTTCTTCAAACAGGGTTTTCAGGTCATCCATGTTGGTTACATCGGCACCAATCACAGGGGCTTGTACAGCCTCGGCCAGTTTGTTGATCTCACCCATCCGAAGGGCTACCGGCGCATTGGTCAGTACGATCTGTGCGCCCTGTGCATGACAGGCCATTGCTGTTTTCCAGGCTATTGATTTTTCGTCCAGCGCACCGAAAATAATTCCTTTCTTTCCGGCTAAAAGATTATTTGACATAAGCAAATGGATTGAATTAGAAGGCGTAAAAATAAGGCTAATCTGTCAGGCTGCAGAAACATCTTACCAAGATAAAATCAAAGGAAAAGTAACAAGCAACCCCTTAAAACCAGTTAGTGATTTTAGGCATGCAGATAAGAATCATTTTTACGGTACTTTCTTCCGCCTAAAAAAGTTGAATTCAGATTGGCAGGAATTTTCTTCTGTTGTAAATTATAAATGCTTCATCAACCTCTGATTCCTGTCCAGTTATAAATAATGAACCCCAGTCCATAAATACCAAACAAAGCACTGGCAGCAGCAGGAGCAAAGGTAAAAATTAGAAGGGTCATCAAACCAAGACCAATCAGTCCGAATGCGAAATGTTCTCTCCAACCTTTGTTGCGAAAGTGGATAGGGTAATCAACTTGTCCCAGCGGCAGGGCTAAGGAAAGACCAATCATGCCTGCAAAAAACAGCCCTTCTTCATAGCCCGAGCCTTCGGCAATTCCAGTTAACGCAGACAGTAACATTATCATGACTCCTACCACCAGGGCGGATACCGATGTGGACGCCTGCCAGCGTTCACTGATGGTAAGGGAATGTTTACCCAAAGGGTGAAACAACAGAACAAAATTGGCAATGGAGCCAATTGTCCAGGAAGTGACCACAATGAAAATGTAAGATGCTATCAAAATCCAGGTCAGGTTAGAATTTCCACCGCCATCTTTTGATAAAGAAATCAACACCCGAAACGAAATATACAAGATGATGGGCAGTGCTACCTGCAGGTTCTTGCCTTTGTTGTTGACCCAGAAACTGTATTGGAGGAGCCATTTATACAAAAGCAATCGTGACTTTAGGGCTTCTTTCAATCCTTCTTTTGCATTGCCATAATTTGGGTTTATACGCAACGACTCCATAAAATGATCGGCGGCTTCCCGGTGCCGGCCACGCTCCAGGAGGTTCCATCCTACCACATTGTGGGTTGTTTCATTGTCCGGGTCCTGCGCCAGGGCCGTATTCATGGTTTCAAAAGCATCTTCGCTACGCTTCAATTTGTTCAGCGCAATAGACCGGGCATTTAAACTGGTAATGTTGTCGGCTTCCAGCGCCAACCCTTCGTTGGCTTTATCCAGTGCTTCTTCAAAACTTTTTTCCTCCAGCAGCACATGTGCCAGCAAGCCAAAATATTCTGCCGTGTAAGGGCTTAACCGGATGGCCTGTTGAAGATTCGCTTTTGCTTCCGTGGTGTTGCTTTTCTGGTAAAATGCAAAACCCAGCAAATAGAAATAAAACCCTTCGTTAGGATCGATGACGATTGCTTTTTGAATGACTTCAATTCCTTCATCGTGCCGATTGCTGTTAATGTAGCAGCGACCGAGAAGGCCAAGCGTATAATCATTATCCGGGTCTTTTTCCAGCGCCTGCAGTATGTAGGGTTCTGCATCGCGGTAGCGGTTTTGCTCCAGCAAAACCTGAGCTCTTTCCAAAAGCAGTTCAGTATTCACAAGCAGTTATTTTTTAATGTTCAGGTATTTCAGGATATCGTCGTATAAGCCCGATTCATTTGCATACAATGCATAGTTCCGGGCAGATGCAAACCATTCCAGCGTGGTAGGACGGTGCTGCTTTGCTGCCGAAAGCAGGTCTTTTGTTTGTACCGCCTGAATGCTTCCTTTTGCCATTGACTCCCGTAGCTTTTCTTCAATGGCCAGATCGATGATGGCTTTCAGGTCGGCGCCGGAAAACTTTTCGGTTGCTTTGGCAATTTTATCAAAGGCAATTTCGCCAACCGGTTTTCCATTGAGCAAGCTTCGCAAAATTTCTTCCCGGCCCTTTTGATCGGGCGGCTCTACAAAGATGATCCGGTCAAAACGGCCCGGCCGGCGAAAAGCCGGATCGATACTCCAGGGTGCGTTGGTAGCGGCCAGAATCAAAACTCCTTCGTTATCCGAATTCACGCCATCCATTTCAGCCAAAAACTGGTTGATGACATGACGCATGGCCGATCCTTTTAAATCACTCCGGCTGGCACCCATCGCATCCACTTCATCAAAGAACAAGACACAGGGAGCATTGCGGCGTGCCAGCTCAAAAATCCCATGCAGGTTCTTTTCACTGTTTCCAATCCACATGTCCAAGATATCGTGCAGGCCAATGCTGATGAATTTTGCATTGATCTCGCCGGCGGTGGCTTTTGCCAGGAAGGTTTTGCCGCAGCCCGGAGGGCCATAGAGTAGAATACCGCCGCCAATCTTTTTTCCGAATGCTTTATACAGATCAGGGTTGGCGATGGGCTGAATGATTTTGATGGAAATTTCGTCTTTGATGCGCTGCATGCCGCCCACATCGCTGAATTTTTCTTTTGGCTTTTCCAGAAAATAGCGGGCATCGTCCTCGAACGCTTCTTCCCAGGCCTCCGGTGAAATCGCTTCCGGAGAAACTCGCAATGCGATATCCAGTTCTTCATCGGAAAAACCGGGGTTCAAGGCGAGTACCTGCTGGTACAGTTCAACGGCCTGCGACAAGGCATCTTCTTTCACCAGGCATTTAATGTACCGAACCTTGTCCTCAAGCGAAAGAACATCTTGCAATTGCTCATAAACAATGGCAGCAGCAGAAAATTTGCCGGTATGAAAATAACAGGCGGCGAGGCCCAGTTGGGCTTTTTCGTTTCCGTAGTTTTTCTCCAGTACAATCTGAAATTGTTCAGCCGCTTCGCTGTATTTTTTAGCCTGCAATAGCAGACTGGCAACATGTAACCGGAGGGGAATATTTTCAGGGGAAACGGCAAGTGCTTCCAATAAGTTTTTGAGGGTATCGTTTTCCATAAGCAGTAAAAATCTGGTTTAACTATACTAATTCATCACCATCTCTTTGGCATTCTCCAGCGCGGCGGCCGTGGGCTTTTCGCCACTCATCATCTTGGCTATGGCCACAATGCGTTCATCCGTATCCAGCAGGCGAACACCGGTGGTGACACGATCTTCTTTCAGCGCTTTGTACACAAGATAATGCGCATCGGCCTTTCCTGCAATCTGCGGCTGGTGCGTAATGCAAATCACCTGTCGTGCCAGGGCCAGTTCTTTCATTATAATACCAACCTGTTTGGCCGCTTCGCCGGAAATCCCGGAGTCTATTTCATCAAAGATCAGCGTCGGCATGTTCATTGATGTTGCCACCAGCGATTTAATGCAAAGCATCAAGCGGCTTAGTTCACCGCCACTGGCCACCTTGCGCAAGGGCTGAAACTGGTTGCTCTTGTTCGCATCAAAAAGAAATACCACATCATCAAAACCGGTTGGATTAAGTGCCACTTTTCGGATGTCAACTTTGATACGGGCATTGGGCATGCCCACCTGCGCCAGCATCTTATTAACCTGTATTTCCAAAGGTTTTATTTGGGCCGAACGGGCTGCAGAAATTTTTGCCGCCAACGCTTCTGCCTGGGCAATCAGGTCGTTGTATTTTTTTTCTGCAGCAGCAATGGCTTCATCAATGTTCAGTACGGCCTGCAGTTTTTCATTCAGGTTATTCCGAATCTCGATCAGTTCATTGGTGGTGGAAACACCATGCTTTTTCAGCAAGCGGTAACCCATCGAGAGACGTTCATTTATTGTTTCCAGTCTTTCCGCATCCGAACCAATATGCCCGTTGATGCGATCGATCTCTTCGCCAATATCCTGCAGCTCAATATAAGCGGATTGCAACCGCCCCGTTACTACCGGCAACTCCGGATGCAACTCCGCAAACTGTTGCAGGCTGCTCAGCATTGATTTCAACTGGCGAACGATTGGCTCCTCGCATTCGTTCATATCATAATACGCCTTGCTGAGTGCTGTTTTAATGCCTTCGGCATTCGACAGCATTTTCAGCTCCACGTCCAGGTCTTCCAGTTCATGTTCGCGAAAGCCGGCTTCTTCCAGTTCATTAAACTGAAACTGGTGATAGTCGAACTCTTTTTCAAACTGTGATTTTTTTTCTTTCAGGGTTTCCAATTCCCGCTTTGCTTCCTGCGAAGCCGCAAACACCTGCCGGTATTTTCCAAGCAGAGAAAAATTGGCCGCCAACGCATCCAACACTTCCCGTTGAAAATCGCTTTCGCCCAGTTCCAGGGTATCAAACTGCTGGTGCAGGTCCACCAACAAACTGCTCAGGGTATTTAACTGCGAAAGGTTGACTGGTGTATCGTTGATAAAAGCCCTGGACTTTCCGTTGGCGGCAATCTCGCGGCGCACCATCAATTCATCGGCAACATCCAGTTCGTTCTCCTTTAAAAAATAAACAATATGCTGGTCCGACGCTTCCTCTTTAAAGCAACCTTCCACCACACATTTCTTTTCTTTGTTCAGCAGCACGCCGCTATCGGCACGCTGTCCCAAGATCAGTCCCAAAGCGCCGACAATAATGGATTTACCGGCACCGGTTTCACCTGTAATCACATTTAAACGGGAAGAAAAATCGACTTCCAACTGGTCGATAATAGCGTAGTTCTGAATGGATAATCGGCTCAGCATAATTCCGCGACAAATTACTCCATTTCCGGGTTTGGAAATGAAAAAGTCCCGCTGTAGCGGGACTTTTCTTAAAATTTTAAGGGTCTTATTTTAGGCCATTTCCGTTGCGTCATTCAGGTCGCCATCCACCAGGATGCGTCCGCAGTTTTCGCAAATCATTACTTTTTTGCGTTGCTTGATTTCGCTCTGCTTTTGTGGCGGAATAAAGTTAAAGCAACCACCACAGGCGTCACGCTCAACCGGTACTACAGCCAGCCCGTTGCGGTAACTGCCGCGGATTTTTTCGTATGAAGCCAACAGGCGGGAGTCCACATGTTCGCGGGCCTCACCGGCTTTCTTGCCCAGGTCTTTTTCTTCTTTTTCGGTAGTGGAAATGATTTTTTCCAGCTCACCTTTTTTGGATGTCAGTACGCCTTCCTTGTTTGCGATTGCCTTTTTCGCTTTCTCCAGCGCAACAGCTTTTTCCGCAATCTCTTCGTTGGCGTCTTTAATATGTTTTTCGCAAAGCTTTACTTCGAGCTGCTGCATTTCAATCTCTTTGTTGATCGCTTCAAACTCGCGGTTGTTCTTTACGTTTTCGCTTTGCTTTTCGTATTTTTTGATCAGCTCCTGCGCATCTTTAATGGCATTTTTCTTTTGCTCGATAAAATCGGTGATGCCATTGATTTCTTCTTCAATGCGCAGTTGGCGGGCATGCAGACCCTGGATTTCATCTTCCAGGTCGGCTACTTCCATTGGAAGCTCACCCTTTAAAATGCGGATCTCATCCAGTTTCGACTCCACTTTCTGAAGGCGAACCAGCGAGGCTAATTTTTCTTCAACCGAATATTCTTTAACGCTTGCCATGTTTTAGTTCAAAGTTTTAAGTTCAAAGTCTAAAGTCTTGCTCCTAACACGACTATCAACTTTTCTATTGTGTTTTTAGCTTTTGCTATTTTTTGTTACCAGCGGCGGTACTGCTATCCCCTTTCGTTCCGCCTGAGGCGGACACGTGCACGTTCTGTAACCCCATTCAGTTTCACACATTCACACCTCACATTTGCCGTTTCACGTAAAATACTGCACCGGGTTTGTATTCACGCTGGATTTAAGGACGGCAAAAGTAGGGAATTTTTCCACCAAAAGGTCATGGAGCAGGTCCACGGTGAACTGCTCACTTTCGTAATGACCGATGTCAGCCACCACCATCCGCCCTTCGGCATCGAAAAATTCGTGGTATTTAATATCGGCGCTGACATAAACGTCGGCCCCTTTTGAGAGGGCAGTTTTAATCAGGAAACTTCCGGCACCCCCGCAAACCGCCACCGTTTTGACCGCTTTTTGCCGAAGTGGTGTGTGCCGGATGACAAACAACCCAAAACGATCTTTTAACATTTTTAAAAAATTGGATTCGTCCATTTCAGGCTCCAACTGGCCTATAATACCGGCGCCAATGCCGTAGTGTACATTGTCCATGGTAAAAATATCATAGGCCACTTCTTCATAGGGGTGATTACTGACCAATGCTTTTACTACCTGGTCCTCCAAGTAAAACGGGTACACAATCTCAATCTTCGTTTCCGCCTCTGAGTGACGTTCCCCGACTTCTCCTACGTAGGGATCAGCGCCTTCTTCAGCTTTGAACGTACCTGTCCCCTCACTGTTGAAACTGCATTCCGAGTACTTGCCGATATGCCCGGCACCGGCCGCAAATACCGCCCGGCGCACTTCTTCTGCTTTGTCCATCGGTGCAAAAGTGATGAGGCGGCGCAGCATCTTCTGCTTTGGCTGCAGAATGGTGGTGTTTTTAAGGTCAAGCTTTTGCGCAATGGTGTTGTTCACGCCCAGCACCACATTGTCCAAATTGGTATGCGCCGCGTAAATAGCAATATCGGCTTTAATGGCCTGGATAATCACCTGCTCCACGAAGTTTTTTCCATTGAACCGTTTCATGCCCTTAAACACAATCGGATGGTGGGCTACCACAAGATTGCAGTTCTGTCGAATGGCTTCCTGTAGCACGTCTACCGTTACATCCAGCGTACACAATACACCAGTGCAGGCCCAGTTGCGAATGCCGGTAATGAGGCCGGCGTTGTCATAGTCTTCCTGCAATTCCGGTGCGGCAAAAACTTCAATCGCCGAAAGGAGGTCTCCGATTTTCATAGCGCCAAAATAACCACATTCTCTGCGGAAAATCGACAGAAAATCAGGCTGAGAATAATAAAAGAAAACAGGCTGAATTCAAATAAATTTGTCATATGGCCAGCCTTTCCCTCTTCAAAACCATCACCGGCGTTTTTCGTGGCGAAAACCGTCATCGCTCCTACGAAATGATACGACAACGGCAGGCAGCCAAGCGAAGGCGCAAGCAAATCTTGAAAAACACAAGTGATTTTTTCCTGATCCTGCTTGGTGTTTTATCAGCTGGTTTTGGGTTAAAAGGCTTTATCATGCCCACTGGTTTCATCGATGGCGGCGTTATGGGAATTTCGCTGCTCACCAAGAGCCAAACCAATATTTCACTTTCCTTGCTGATCATTGTTTTCAACCTGCCCTTTCTGCTTCTCGGATACCGGCAAATCAGTAAAGTGTTCAGCATCAAAAGCATTCTGGCCATTGCTGTTTTGGCCTTGGTGGTTGAGGTTATTCCTTATCCCAACATGACATCCGACAAGTTACTGGTAGCTGTTTTTGGCGGTTTTTTCCTCGGCGCTGGCATTGGCCTCAGCATCCGGGGTGGCGGCGTAATTGACGGCACCGAAGTGCTGGCTATTTACCTGAGCCGGAAGATCAGTCTTACCGTTGGTGATTTTATTCTCATTTTCAACATCATTATATTTTCGGTAGCCGCCTACCTACTTTCCATGGAAGTAGCCCTGTACTCCATCCTTACGTATTTATCTGCTTCGAAAACGGTGGATTTTATTTTAGAGGGGATTGAAGAATACACCGGCGTTACCATCATTTCTACCCACAGCCAGCAGATCATGACCATGATCAAAGACAAATTGCACCGTGGTCTTACCCTATATAATGGCAAAAAAGGATTTGGGAAAAGTGGGGAAAGCAACCAGCATATTGACATCATCTTTACCGTAATCACCCGGCTGGAGATTAACCGGCTGACGTCTGAAATTGAGCGCATCGATCCGCAGGCATTTATTGTAATGCAAAGCATTAAGGACACCCGCGGGGGTATGGTGCGAAAAATAAAACTGAAAGAACAGCATTGACAGGCAAAAGAACCGTATGCAGAACACCACCGATTTGTACCAGGAATATGTTACCCGGATGAAACGCATTGCCGATGTTCGGAATGCCAGCGCCGTATTGCAATGGGACCAGGAAACCTACCTGCCTTCACAAGGGGCAACACTGCGCGGACAACAAATCAGTACACTGGCGGAATTGTCTCACCAGCTTTTCAGCGACGATGCCCTGGGCGAACTTTTGCAAAGCCTGCTGATTAAACAAGATCTCTCTCACGGCGAAAAAAGAAATGTAGAGCGAACCTTCGAGGATTATACAAAAAATAAAAAATACAGCCCGCAACTGGTTCGGGCACTTTCTGACGCGGTAAACAAAGCGTTTCATTCCTGGCTGGATGCAAGAAAGCAGAATTCGTTTTCAGTTTTTGAAAAAGACCTGGATACGCTGGTGCAATTGAAAAAAGAAGAAGCCAGTGTGTTGGGCTATGTTCATCACCCGTACGATGCCTTGCTGGATGAATACGAGAAAGGTTCAACAGTTTCATTGCTCGACAAAGCCTTTGAACACCTGTTACCGCAACTCAAAACATTGTACGAAAAAATATTGTCGGCACCACAGGTGGACGACAGTTTTTTAAAACAACATTTTCCTGAACAGGCGCAATGGGATTGGGGTTTGCAGTTACTTAGAGAAATGCATTTTGACTTTACTGCTGGACGGCAGGACCGCAGTGAGCACCCCTTCAGCATTAGTTTTGGCGCACGGGATGTCCGCATCACCACACGTATTGACGAAGCTGATTTTGGCAACATGACATGGAGTTGCATTCACGAAGCAGGACATGCAATCTACGAACAGGGTCTGCCTGTGGACCAATATGGCTTGCCCCTGGGCGAAGCCTGTTCGTACAGCATTCACGAGTCACAGTCACGGTTATGGGAAAATAATGTTGGCCGCAGCAAAGGATTTTGGCAACATTTTTATCCGGAATTGCAAAAACAGTTTCCGCAACAACTGCAGGCCGTTTCGCTGGACCGGTTTTACAAAGGCATCAACAAAGTACAGCCCTCTCTGATACGGACCGAAGCCGATGAGATTAGCTATCATTTTCATGTGTATATCCGGTACGAACTGGAAAAGCGGTTGCTGGAAGGCACACTTAAAACCGCTGATATTCCACAGTATTGGAACGAACAATATGCTACCCTGCTGGATGTTGCCGTGCCCGATGACATACAGGGGGCCCTGCAGGATGTACACTGGAGTCATGGCAGCTTTGGGTATTTTCCCACATACAGCTTGGGCAGCCTCTACGCAGCACAGTTTTATGCACAGGCACAGAAAGACCTACAGGGTCTGGAAGAGCAAATCGCTTCGGGTAATACGTTGCCGCTCCTGCAATGGCTTCGCAAAAATATTCACCAAACGGGCCGCTCCTTTACCAGCGAAACGCTGTGTACCGAAGTCACCGGCGAAGGGTTAAATACGGATTATTTTATGCAGTATGCCCATAAAAAATATGTATCGGTATATAACTGGGACTGAGGATGGTAATAAAAAGCAGGTTGAAGGACATTCATCTGTTTTGTTTGTCGTTTTGGAATCCCACTCCGGATTCTATGCCTCCTCCAGAAATAGTTATTTTTCGTTGGTATAGCCAAACTGCCTTAATTTAGTTTCCGGTTACAACCGCATAACAGATTAAAATTGTTTGCCTGTCGCCTTATTACTTACTTTCCCATTCCGCCAATACCCTGTGAACTTCCATGCGGAGTACAGCCTTGTGACGTTTTCGTTTTGTATGACCGATTGTTGGCTTCCTAATTATAGGACCGGCATTGCTGTTGCCAATGGTTCGGACAATAACATTCACAGAAAAGTGTTTTTATTTTATTTAAAGAGTTTATATAGATATGAAACCTTTGATTGCCTTTTTTTGCCTCTTTTTGCTGGCAGGCTGCGAAAAAATAAAGGAAAACATCCAGGAGGACATGGTGATGAAAGCCATGACTGACGGCCAGTGGCGGGTATCGAGCTTTACGAAGGGAACCGAAAACAAAACGGTCGATTTTTCTCCTTACCTGTTTCAGTTCCGCTCCAACAATACCGTGGAAGCGATCAACAACGGCAACAAGGAAAATACCGGCACCTGGGAGGCTGACCCGAATAATAGAACCATAACTTC
The DNA here is from genome assembly GCA_014163555.1 of Flavisolibacter longurius. Classification (GTDB taxonomy): domain Bacteria; phylum Bacteroidota; class Bacteroidia; order Chitinophagales; family Chitinophagaceae; genus Flavisolibacter. Next base: position 156,826 of record JACJGO010000003.1, on the reverse strand, counting down.
TAATTTTTCCAATGCGACCGCCACCGTGATGCTTCTGAATGGCATCTGGAAAATTACCAACAACAGTTGGACATTTGTAGAAGCGTCACAAACCGTTAATGGCGAAGTGCTTAAACTGCGGCTTGATAAATAAGACCGCCTGTTACCCTACCCTTCTTTCTGCTTATTTGAAACTGGATTTCCGTTACCCGCGTTTAGGAATAATTCTTGCTATCAAGGTCGCGACCAACGCCATTGATATAACCACGCTTTCCGAAGCGTTTAACGTGAGTAAAATTGACACGGATTACCGTACTACTGATAGGCTTTTTCTTTTTGCTGCATAACGTGGTAAAGGCGCAGGCATCAACGCCCGACTTTGCTTCCAGCACGGTGGCAGGCTGTTCACCACTGGTGGTAAAATTTACAGACCAATCATCAGGTGCTCCTCTTTCCTGGTTTTGGGACTTTGGCAATGGTGCCACCTCTACCCTTAAAAATCCTTCTACCACGTATTTTACCCCTGGCCAATATGCGGTTACGTTGAAAGTAACCTACTCTGACGGAGTAAAAACCGTCAGCCGTGCCAATTACATTACAGTTTATAAAAATCCGGAGGCAGCTTTTCGCGTATCTGATTCGGTTGGTTGCTATCCATTCCCGGTGCAGTTTACCGATGCAAGTACAGCAAGCACCGGTACGGCAAATACCTCCTGGCTTTGGGATTTTGGTGATGGCACCCAATCGACCCAGCAAAATCCGCTGCATACGTACAATTATGATGGCACCTACACAGTTTCAATGAAAGTCGTCAACGACAAAGGTTGCTGGAGTGTCGCCACAAAACATACCTTCATTAAAGTTGCAGGTGGCCTGAAAGCAGATTTCAGTCTTATACGGCCTTCTTCCTGTCAAGCTCCTTTTGAGGCTAAGTTTACCAACGCTACTGCCGGCCCTGGCCTCATAAGCTATACCTGGGATTTTGGCGATGGCACCACCTCTACGGAAGCCAGTCCAATACATTCTTACCGGAATGCCGGCACCTACTCGGTAACCCTGATAGCAAAAAGCAGCGAAGGATGCATTGACACCCTGCGCAAAGAAAACCTTCTTACTTTAGGCAACACGGTAACATCCTTTCGGGTCGCTGACAAAGGCTGTGTAAGCGACTCTATCCGCTTTGTTAACACGTCTTCCGATACAACGGGGCAGTCTTTCTGGGATTTTGGCGATGGCACCACCTCCACGGAAGCCAATCCGGTAAAGTTGTACACTACCACCGGAACCTTCACCGTTAGATTGGTGCAGGGTTACGGCAGTTGTGCCGACTCTTCGTCCAGTAGCCTGACCATATTTGCCCGGCCTAAGGCTAGTTTCACGGTCAATAAAAACACGTACTGCCAAGTGCCAGCCACCGTATCTTTTAGCAATACCGTTACCAACGCAGTTTCCTATTACTGGGATTTTGGCGATAGCACAACATCTACCCAAGCAAACCCTATCCATATTTATAAAGCAGCTGGAGATTACACAGTCACGCTGACTGTAGCCAATGCTAATGGCTGTACAGATACGATTCGGGTGCCGAAGGCGGTATCTATTTCAAAACCTAAAATCACCATTGCTGCGCTTCCGCAGCGGGGCTGTCTTCCATTACCTGTTCAGTTCACCCCTACCGTTGTTTCCAATGAGCCGGTAGTGGCCTATCTATGGCGGTTTGGCAATGGTGCCACTTCTACACAGCAGGCCCCTTCTTATACCTACACCCAACAAGGTAATTATACGGTAACGCTCATCGTCACAACTGCCAGTGGCTGTACAGATACCCTAACACTAAAGGACTTCATCAGTGCCGGCACGAAGCCAAAAGCCGGCTTCACGGCAGTTCCGACGACGGTTTGTGCCAGCCAGCCCGTCACCTTTACCAACTCCTCAACCAATTCTACAGCATGGTATTGGGATTTTGGTGAAGGCGGGTCGTCCACAGAACAGAATCCCGTTTACCTATTTTCTGACACCGGCACATTTACCATCAAGCTGATTGCTGAAAACCATGGCTGCCAAGACTCAATCAGCCTTGCAGATTATGTTACCATAAAACCACCCATCGCCAGCTTTACTTTTGATGTGGCTTGTACCAACAAATACCTTTATTCGTTTCGCGACCAGTCAATTGGTGCCAAAACCTGGCAATGGGACTTTGGTGATGGCCAAACCTCTAATCTACAGAACCCCACCCATACCTATCCCCGCTATGGAAAATTTACAGTGATACTAACTGTGACCAACGATAGCTGTTCGCAAAGCATCCAGCATGTTGTTAATGTTGGCGGCGGCATACCTGATTTCGTGGCATCGACAACTGTTGCTTGCAAGGGCACCGCTATTCATTTCACCGCCGACACCACTAATGCAGCCAATATTGTACGATATAGCTGGAATGTTGGTGCAGGTCAACCGGCACTTACTGGAAGATCAGTTTCTGCCACGTATACGACTGCAGGACGCTATACTATAGTTCTGACAACAGAAGACCAGAATGGTTGCGTAACCACCACTGAAAAACAGCAGTACATCAGAATTAACGGACCAGCGGCTGCCTTTCAAGCTAGTAACAACAACGGCTGCAAAGTAGTGGAAGCCAGCTTTACCGATCAGTCCAAGACCGATGGTACCAATCGTCTCAGGGCTTGGGAGTGGAACCTAGGTGATGGCACGGTCGTTAACCAGACAACACCAGCCGTGGTGCGGCACATTTATGACAAGGCTGGCTCATATGATGTATCGCTGAAGGTGCGGGATGAAAGCGGCTGTACGGACTCTTTGCTGATGCCGCAACTGGTTAACGTTTCAGACATCCGAGCTTCCTTTACGGCCGTTGATACAGCCAGTTGCCCTGGCGCAGCCGTTCAGTTTAGTAACAACTCATTTACGCCAGGTGCATACAACAGCACTTGGAATTTTGGCAATGGCACCACGTCAAAAGACAAAGACCCTTCTGCTGTATACAATGCAGAAGGACTGTATTCGGTAAACCTGACCATCACCGACGAGTATGGCTGCACAGATTCTATTACAAAAAAAGAATACATTTCTGTTCACCAACCCGTAGCTTCTTTTACAGTAAGCGATTCAGCCAGTGCCTGTATCCCTTTTCCGGTTCGATACACCAATACCTCTGCTTATTACACAAGTCATTACTGGGACCTGAATGGCGGTACTACACGCCTGCCCAATCCTGTCCAGTATTATAATAATCCTGGCGTTTATGAAACTAAACTGGTGGTAACGGGGCCAGGCGGCTGCAGTGATACGGCTGTGAAACAAATTACACTGTACGATGTAACGACTACTCGCATCAACTACCTACCTCTTGACGGTTGCAAACCGCTACTGGTGGATTTATCGACCTCACAACAAATTAAAATGAGTAAGATATGGGATATGGGTGATGGCACCATCATTGATGCCAACGACTCTGCCAGACAACATGTCTATAATTTCTTTGGCAACTTCGTTCCCAAATTAATCCTGCGGGACAGCAGCGGCTGTGTGGTACCGATTTCAGGCTTGGACACAATCCGCATTCAAGGTGCCACAGCGAAGTTTGGATTGGATAAAAATCTTCTCTGTGACAGGGGCCTTGTAAATTTTACTGATTCTACCACTGCCAACAACCCGGTTACAGCCTATACCTGGAATTTTGGCGATGGCACCACATCATCCGAGTCCTCACCATCGCATTACTATTCACAACCAGGCAACTACCCTGTAACACTGAGCGTACGAACGCAAAACAATTGCGTAGATACATTCCGATTAACCGCACCCGTTAGAATAGCACGTTCGCCTCAGATTAGCATAGCCGGTGATTCAGTAATTTGTGCAGGACAGGGCGTTACCCATTTTGGTATTCTTCAAAGGACAGATACTTCCCTGATCAAATGGTCCTGGCGCTTTCCGAACGGGAAAGAAGCCTTTGCACAAATCCCGCAACGACAGATTTACAGTGAACCAGGAAGGCTAGTAGTACAAGCCGTAGCCGTAAACGAAAGCGGTTGCCGTGACACAGCCACGCAACTTCTTGTTGTCAACCCCATCCCCACTGTTACACTGCCAGCCACCGTCACAACTACCATTGGGACGCCGGTTTTACTGCCCGCGATGTACTCGGATAGTGTCATCAACTACAAATGGAGCGAACCGGAAGGTTTAAATTGTACCACATGTCCGCAACCCTTCGCCAAACCTCGGTTCGATACAAGGTACAGGGTTGATTTTGAAGATAACAATGGCTGTCGCAATGCAGGGGAGGTGAATGTGATTGTTCTTTGTAATAATGATAACATTTTTGTACCCAACACATTTTCACCCAACGGCGACGGCAGCAACGATATATTTTATGTACGGGGCAAGGGCCTGAGCCGGGTGAAAACCTTGCGCATTTTTAACCGCTGGGGACAAGTTGTTTTTGAACGGGTGAACTTTAACGTAAACGACCCGTCCATGGGATGGAATGGCACATTCAAGGGGGCGAAAGCTGTGTCGGATGTTTACGTTTACCAGGTTGAAATTTTCTGTGATAATAATCAGGTGGTGAAGTTTGAAGGCAATGTGGCACTGATACAGTAAGGAGCAAGCTGTTGGCAGTAGCAGAAAGCGATGTAACAATTAAACCAACAGAAATGCAGAACAAGCGTGTTTGTAAAAATCAAAGCCAATGAAAAAAGCATTTTGCAACAGGCGGCATTCGGTCGTCCATAAGCAAATCATAATACAATTCTTTGCACGATTTACAAAGCTGTATGTTACACTGCTGACTGCCCTTTGCCTGCTGCCTGCTTTTGGTAAAGCGCAGGACATTCACTTCTCACAGTTTTTTGAAGCGCCGCTGTTGCGTAACCCGTCGCTGGCCGGCATATTCGCTGGTGACATCCGCGTACAAGCCGTTTACCGCGACCAATGGAACAGTATCACCACAGCTTATAAAACCGCGTCTATCAACGGCGAATACAAAATGCCTATCGGGAAAGGGAATGATTTTGTGACGGCCGGTCTTCAATTCGTTCAGGACAGAGCCGGTGAAATTTCCTGGGTGTCGACGCAGGTGCTGCCGGCACTCAACTATCACAAATCATTAAGTGATGAAAAAACAAAATACCTCTCGCTGGGAATTATGGGAGGATGGGTGCAAAAGCGATTCGACCGCAGCAAAATGCTCACCAACAGCATGTACAATGGAACCGGTGATGGAGAAACGTTTTTGCAGCCGCAGTACAGTTACTGGGATGCTTCCGTTGGCTTGAGTTACAATGCACAATTAAACGATGACCCCGAGGATAATTTTTATGTGGGCGTTGCGCTGCACCATTTCAACAAACCCAAAAATTCTTTTTACCGAAATCCCCGGATTGAATTGTCTCCCAAAACCGATATATCGGCAGGCATTCGCTTTGGCGTAACGGAATGGAGTTATGTGACCGTTCAGGCCAACCAATCCTTCCAGGCGGCTTACAGCGAAACCATTGCCGGTGCCTTGTATGGAGTAAAGCTAGGCGGCGATATAGAAAATGCCCGCTATACTGTGCATGGCGGCGCTTTCTTCCGGCTAAATGATGCTATAATTCCGGTTGTGAAAGTAGATTACCGGCCTTTTTCTTTTTCGGTCAGTTATGATGTCAACATCTCTCAACTAAAAACCTCCTCTTATGGAAGAGGAGGTTTTGAACTTGGTGTGTCCTATGCGGGCTTCACCGACCGCGAAAACTCATCGCTGAACGCGGTGGTCTGCCCAAAGTTCTGATGACAGAGGAGGGATGACAGATGACAGAAGAGACTTTCGTTTTACAATCATCTTTTGTCTTACTTATACTACTAACCAAATCCTTTTCTGTGCTGTCATCTGTCATCCGCAAACTGTCATACCCGTTAATACGGTTTTGCTTCTTTTGAAACCTGCTCGGCTTGTTTCACCCCTTCTTCGGTTTTTGTAGCACCGGAAGGAGCACCCACTTCGCCAACATTCTTTGCCTTGTTCTTGAGGCCTTCCGCCACACGGCGGCCGTAGTCTTCATCAGCCTTTGTAAAGTTCTCGATCATCTTTTGCTGGATAACCGGGGCTGCATTGGCCAATGTGTTCACCAGGTTGTTGATCAGGTCTTCCCGCTCCCAGTCTTCAAAATTGCGGTAGGTTTCACCTGCTTGCTTAAAGTCATTGGTGCGATCGATCTTCTGGCGTACCAGGCGTGCATTGTAAAGCGGCTCATAGTCTTTGCCGGCTTTGGGTGCTTCCTTTAATCCGCCAAGGCTCGAAGGTTCATAGTTTACATGCGGGTTCACACCTTCTACCAGGTCCTGGTGGTAAGCCATCTGGCCGTCACGCTGATTCGTAGCCACCTTGTTACGCGGCGCATTGATCGGGAGTTGCAGGTAGTTGGTACCAATCCGGTAACGCTGCGTATCGGAGTACGAGAACGTGCGGCCTTGTAGCATTTTATCGTCAGAAAAATCCAGTCCATCTACCAGTACACCCGTACCGAATGCGGCCAGTTCTACTTCGGCAAAATAGTTTACCGGGTTGCGGTTCAGGGTCATTTTACCCACAGGCAACCAGGGGAATTGCTCTTTCGGCCAAAGCTTGGTATCGTCCAGCGGATCAAAATCCAGTTCCGGGTGATCGTTATCTTCCATGATCTGTACAAACAATTCCCACTGCGGGAAATCACCCCGCTCAATGGCTTCGTAAAGATCCTGCGTGGCGTGATTAAAATTCTTGCCCTGGATTTCCGATGCCTGCTCCTGTGTAAGGTTATGGATGCCCTGCAGGGGCTCCCAGTGGTATTTTACCAGCACGGCCTGGCCGTCTTTGTTTACCCATTTGTAGGTATTCACACCCGATCCCTGCATCTGGCGATAGTTCGCAGGAATGCCCCAGGGCGAAAACAGGAAGGTAGCCATGTGGGTAGATTCTGGTGTGTTGGCAATAAAATCAAAAATGCGTTCACCGCTCTGGATGTTGGTGACCGGGTCGGGCTTTTGCGAATGAATCAGGTCAGGAAACTTGATCGCATCGCGAATAAAAAATATTTTCAGGTTGTTGCCCACCAGGTCCCAGTTGCCGTCTTCGGTATAAAACTTCACTGCAAAACCGCGGGGGTCACGCAGGGTTTCCGGCGAGTGACCGCCGTGACCTACGGTAGAAAAACGAACAAACACCGGCGTCTGCTTTCCTTTTTCCTGGAAAAGCTTGGCTCTTGTATATTTCGAGATGGGCTCGTCTCCCACTGTTCCATAGGCTTCAAACACCCCGTGGGCGCCGGCTCCCCTGGCGTGCACCACCCGTTCCGGAACCCGTTCGCGGTCGAAGTGCGACATTTTTTCAAGGAACTGGTAGTTCTCCAGCGTGGCCGGACCACGATTCCCAACCGTACGCAAATTTTGATTGTCATAAACGGGATGGCCCTGCCTTGTGGTTAGAAAGGTAGGTTCCCCGTTCTGGCCATTTTTATTTTGGCCATTGCCGTTGTTTTGTTCGTTGATCATACGTTTAATCTTTAAATAGTTCTACCATCAAATTTTGTACAATAAAGAGGACAGTTTGCGCCAAAAGTTAGCGTTGTTCTCCCGGGCGGTTGCTGACAAATGTCAGCGATTCCTTTCATAGACAAAAACAAATATTTCTATACATTTATCGATATCATCTATAACATGAACTTGCAGCAACTCGAATACATTGTGGCCGTTGATACGCACCGGCATTTTGAAAAAGCGGCAGACCATTGCTATGTGACCCAGGCAACCCTGAGCATGATGATCAAGAAGTTGGAACAGGAACTGGATGTAGTCATTTTCGACCGCAGCAAACAACCTGTGGTTCCTACAGAGGTAGGAAAAACCATCATCGAACAAGCCCGGGTGGTATTGCGGGAAACCGGTGTTTTAAAACAGCTATCCAAGTCCGCCAAAACCGGCCTGCAGGGCGAATTACGGATTGGTATTATCCCCACGCTTGCGCCTTACCTGTTACCTCTTTTCCTGACCGAATTTTTAAAAAAATATTCTTCGATCAAACTCCGGATTGTTGAACAAACCACCGAGCACCTGCTGCAACTGCTGGCATCCGACAAGCTGGATGTAGGCATTATGGCCACGCCCCTGTCAGAGAAAGGTTTTTTGGAAAAGCATCTTTTTTACGAAGAGTTCAAAGTGTATGTTTCGGAAGAGAACAAAAGCCTGAAGAAAAAATATATCCTGGCGGAAGACATTGATATCAGCAAACTATGGCTCCTAGAAGAAGGGCATTGTTTGCGCTCACAGGTTCTTAATCTTTGCGAAATTCAAAAGCAGCAGGCCATCGTTCACCACCTCGATTACGAAACAGGATCCATTGAAAGCCTGCTTCAGATCACGGAAATGAATGGGGGCATCACCATTGTACCTAACCTGGCTACGCTTCGTTTTTCCGGGGAAAAAACGGAGCGGCTGCGTCATTTTAAGCCACCCGTCCCTGTACGGGAGATCAGTCTTGTAACCTACCGGCACTTTGTGAAAAAAGGATTGTTGCACCTGCTGGAAACAGAAATTTTAAAAGCGGTAAAACCACACCTGAAGGGAAAAGGGGAAACGGATGTTATTTCCATTTTCTGAAGCGTGGACCTATTTTTGAACCTATCTGCGAAAGAAATGTTTTTACGATAAATCAATACTATGGCGATTCAGATTGGACAACCCGCACCGGATTTCACTTTATACGATACCAACAAACAGCCCGTTACCTTATCAGCACAAAAAGGGAAAACGGTTCTGCTGCTGTTTTTCCCGCTGGCCTTTACATCGGTTTGCACCGCCGAACTGTGTTCCGTTCGGGATAATTATAAACTCTATGAATCCCTCAACGCCGTTCCGTTTGGCATTTCTGTAGACTCCCTGCATTCCCTGAAAAAATTTAAGGAGGAACAGGGTCTGAATTTTACCCTTCTCAGCGATTTTAATAAAGAGGTTTCCCGCACCTATGATTCGATTTATGAAGAATGGGGCTTTGGCATGCAGGGTGTTTCCAAGCGGTCGGCATTCATCATTGATAAAGATGGAATTGTTCAGTATGTAGAGGTGCTTGAAAATGCAGGCGAACAGCCCGATTTTATGGCCATTAAGGAAATATTAGCAGGCTTAACGACGTAGTTTACATTTTATTGCGATTTTTCGGCAAGTACTTTGCTTTTTTAAGAAAAGGGAGTATTATTGTACCTGGTTACATTTAAACTGATAATTATTTGAAGAGACTTTTACTTATACTATCCATATATCTTGTATCAACCGTTTCCTCACAGGCTCAAACAAGGCCGCTTCCGCTAACGGGTGTTCAGTCGTCTATTGTCCGTTTTTATCCCAACCCGGCAACATCGGTCATCAATTTCGACTTTCAAAAAGATTACGAAAAAGGATATTCGCTCCAGATTTTTAATGCTATTCTGGGCCGCAAAGCGTACGAGCAGGTCAACATTCCTGAGCGTATGAGTGTCAACCTCTCCGAATTCAGCCGCGGTATTTACATTTACCAGCTCCGCGACAAAGGCGGCCGCATGGTCGAATCAGGTAAATTCCAGGTAGCGAAATAAGTCTGCACCATGATTTGGGTGGATGTTTAAGATTTACAAGATTAATTTCTTTCTATACAAAAAGAGTCGTTCCAATAAGAACGACTCTTTTATTTTATAAATCCCATTATCCCACCCAAATCATGGTGCAGATTAGACCGCCTGCACAATCAAAAACTTCAAATAATTTGTGTTCTCCATGTTCCAGATAATGGGGTGATCGGATGACTGGGCCTGGAAGGTTACCTGGCGAAGTTTGCGGCGGGCATCTTTTGCAGCCATATCAATGATCTGCAGGAACAGGTCAGGTTGCACCAGGTTGGTACAGCTTGACGTCACCAAAAAACCTCCCGGCTTCACCAGCTTCATGCCGCGCAGGTTGATTTCTTTGTAACCGGTTATGGCTTTTTGAATATTTGCCCGGCTTTTGGTGAAGGCCGGCGGATCCAGCATCACCACATCGTAGCGACGCCCTTCTTCCTTGCCCCACTGCTTCAGCACATCAAAAGCATTGGCAGTTTCAAATTTTACGATGTTTTGCAAGCCGTTTAGCTCTGCATTCCGGTTGGCCTGCGCAACGGCATTTTCCGAAATATCAATTCCCAGCACGGACTTAGCGCCGTAATGCGCAGCATGAATTTCGAACGTACCGGTATAGGTGAATGCACCCAGAACATCGGCACCTTTTACAATGTGCTGAATGGCCCGGCGATTGTCCTGCTGGTCGAGGAAATAGCCTGTCTTTTGGCCTGCTTCCAAATCCACATGAAATTTCAGGCCATTTTCATTGATGATAATTTTTGTATCAAAGGGGTCTGACAAAAAACCTTTTTGCTGCGGAAGGCCTTCCAGTTCCCGAACCGGCACGTCGTTTCGTTCATAAATGCCTTTGGGGCTAAAAACGGTTTGGAGCGCTTTTACCAGGGCCGGCTTCCATACGTCAATACCCAGCGCCAAGGTTTGGATAACATAATAATCGTTGAACTTATCGATGATCAGTTGTGGCAGGCCGTCGGCTTCGCCAAAGACAAGGCGGCAGTTTTCCGCGTAACCAATCTGCTTTTTATACTCCCAGCATTCTTTTATTTTTTGAATGAAAAAAGCCTCGTTGATTTCTGTCTTTTTATCCCAGGTCAGCAGGCGCACCATGATCTGCGATTGCGGGTTGAAATAACCCTTTCCCGCAAACTTTCCGTCGAAAAAATAAACCTCCACAGTATCCCCGGCAACAGGTTCTCCTTCCACTTTTTCCACTTCGTTGGCAAAAATCCAGGGATGCCCTCCGGCAATACGTTGGGCAATCTTCCGCTTCAGGTGAACTTTTTTCATAGGCGCAAGCTACATCAATGTGCCAATTCGATAATCTGATAATGTGATAATAAACGAACCGTTTTACAAGTAATGAATGTCACCTATTAAGTGATAAATTAAGATAACTGCCACTCACAGCCCAGTTGGCAGTTACTATTCATTATCAAATTATCACACTGGCCTAATAACGTATTGGGAAGGACATTTTGTCCTTTTCTTAGGCATTGGCAACGTTCTTGAAACTTACCTTTGCACTCTAATTTTTTTGACCATGAACAAACAGGAAATGCAGGACAATCCCATGGAAACGGAGAACAAGGATTTTAACATCAACGCCGATGAAAACATTGATGGCAACCAGCATTTAAACGAGCCTGTAACGGAAGAACCGGAAACAGAAGCCCTGAAAGAACAAATTGCACAACTCAACGATAAGTACCTGCGCCAAGCAGCGGAGTTTGATAACTTTCGCCGCCGCACGGCCAAAGAGCGGGTGGAACTGATTCAGACAGCCGGTAAAGACATCATCACCGACCTGCTGGACGTGTTGGACGATAGTGACAGGGCCCTGGAGCAAATGGCCAAAACTGAAGACATAACAACGGTAAAAGAAGGCACCCAACTGGTGTTCAGCAAGTTTCGCAATATTCTTACTGCCAGGGGGCTGAAGCCGATGAACGTTGTCGGCACTCCGTTTGACCCGGACCTGCACGAAGCGGTAACCGAAATTGATGCGGGTGAAGAAATGCAGGGAAAAGTGGTGGCCGAAGTGCAAAAAGGTTATTACCTAAGCGAAAAGATTATCCGCCACGCCAAAGTGGTCGTAGGCCGGTGAAGGAATGCGAAAACCAGCGGTTTTCAATCCATCAAGAAGTTCTTTAAAAGAAAATAATGCGAAAATGTGCAAATATGAAAATGTGTAAAATGGTTAAAGGCCATCGGACGCAGCTTCTAATTGCCTTACAATAGCAATCAACCAGTAGTGAGAGTTTGAATTAAAAATGCATTTTCAAATTTTCACATTTTCAAATTTTCAAATCGAAAATGTCAAAAAGAGATTATTACGAAGTATTAGGGGTCAGCAAAGGCGCCCCCGCGGACGAGATCAAAAAAGCGTACCGCAAGGTTGCCATGCAATATCACCCCGACCGTAACCCCGGAGACAAAACAGCCGAGGAAAAATTTAAGGAAGCGGCGGAAGCCTACGAAGTATTGAGCGATACGGACAAACGTTCGCAATACGACCGCTTTGGTCATGCCGGTGTAAGCGGTAACGGACGTGCCGGCCATGGAAACATGGAAGATATCTTCAGCCAGTTTGGCGACATCTTCGGGGAAGATATTTTCGGATCCTTCTTTAACGGTGGCGGCCGCAGAGGTGGTGGGGGTGGTGGTCAGCGTGCCCGTGGTGTACGGGGCAGCAACCTGCGTATCAAGTTGAAGCTCACCTTCGAGGAGATCGCCAAAGGCGTTACCAAAAACATCAAGGTTAAAAAATACGTTCCCTGCGGTACCTGTAGCGGCAGCGGGGCAAAGGACAAAGGCAGCGTACAAACCTGCGGCACCTGCGGTGGCAGCGGCCAGGTTCGGCGTGTAACCAATACGTTTTTAGGCCAGATGCAAACCGTGACGACCTGTCCGACGTGTAATGGCGAAGGCACGCAGATCACCGCCAAATGCGGCGCCTGTAAAGGCGACGGCCGTGTGTATGGCGAAGAAACCGTGACCATTGATATCCCGGCCGGTGTGCAGGAAGGCATGCAATTAAACATCAGTGGTAAAGGCAATGCAGGCGAACGTGGCGGCATGCCGGGTGACCTCATCATCCTGATAGAAGAAGAAGCCCATAAGGAATTGCAACGCGAAGGCCTGAATGCTGTGTTTGAACTGCATATTTCCTTCCCCGACGCGGTATTTGGAACCAGCCTGGAAGTGCCTACCATCGACGGGCGTGCCAAGATCAAGATCCCGCCGGGTACGCAAAGCGGTAAAATCTTTCGCCTCAAAGGGAAAGGTTTTCCGGCCGTAAACAGCTACGAAAAAGGAGACCAACTGGTGCATGTAAATGTGTGGACACCGCAACATGTTTCTTCCGAAGAAAAAGCAATGTTGGAGAAATTGAGTAATTCACCCAACTTCCATCCGGCTCCGGACAAAAACGAAAAATCATTCTTTGATAAAATGCGTGAGATGTTCTCTTAACGTGAGATGCGAAACAGGGAATCCTATGAATTAGTGATTCCCTGTTTCACGTTTGACGTATCATGTTTGACGCTCCTCATTTTCTTTTCTTCCCATAGAGGCGCTTGGCCTCTTCTACCAGCTTTAAAAATTCGACTTGCGAATAATTCGTTTTTTCAGCGGAAAGCTTTGCCAGGTTGATGATCTCGTTCCAGGCGTTGCTTTTTACATATTTAGAATCCCGTAACAGGGAGCCAAACCAAACCACCGCCGTGGCAAATTTCTGCTGCGCTGTCAACTGGTCAAACTGGGTATAAAACAGGTGTGGTTGCTCAGTCATTTCGCATTGGGTATTGTTGCCACTATTTTTATAGCGAAGGGTAAACTGCGCCGGGTCAATAAGCTGCTTTTGCAGGATGGTGGCGGGTACAATCTCAAACACAGCCTGCACCGAATACGCAGAGCCAATTTCGCCACCTTCCAGGCTGGCCGACCTGTCGCCAATGGCGGTTGCCTTGTTTTCAAAGCCAATCAACCGGTATTCTTTTACATAGCGCGGATTAAAACTGACCGTTAAATAAGCATCGTCCGCAACCGTGTACAGCATTTGCATGAACTCCTTCAGCAGTACTTTTTCTACTTCGGCATAACTGTCCAGGTACGCAAAATTGCCATTCCCCCGTTGTGCCAGGGTTTGAATTTTGGAGTCTTTGTAGTTACCCATCCCCACGCCCAGGCAGGTAAGATAGATCCCGTCCTTTCGCTGGGCAACGATCATTTCTTCCAACTCTTCTTCCTTTTTCAGTCCTACGTTGAAATCACCGTCGGTAGCCAGGATCACCCGGTTGTTACCGCCTTTTATAAAATGGGCTCTTGCCAGGCTGTACGCCAGTTTAATGCCCGACTCCCCTGGTGTGGAACCTCCCGGCTGGAGACTGTCGATTGTGTGGAGAATTTTTTCTTTTTCGCCTCCGCTAGTGGGGAACAACGCAATGCCAACCGTCCCTCCATACACTACAATAGAAACCGTGTCTTCGTTCCGTAAGTTATTGACAAGGGCTTTGAATCCGCTTTTCAGCAATGGTAACCGGTGCGGCAGATCCATAGAACCCGAAACATCGATGAGGAAAACAAGATGACTTTGCGGCAGGTTATCAAGCTGAATTTTTTTGGAATTTATTTGTGCAAAAAGCAAGGCATTGGCCTTGTTCCAGGGACAATCGGTCAGCGTGGTATTGATCTCGAACGTTTTTCCCTCCTTTGGTTCTGTATAGGAAAGGTTGAAGTAGTTCAGCATTTCCTCAATGCGAACGGCATCTTTCGGAACAGGCGAACTGAGTGTCAAAAAGCGCCGGATGTTACTGTACGAGGATCGGTCCACATTCAGCGTAATACCTGTTGAAGGATTCTTGCCGGCATTGATAAATTCGTTTTCAACTATACTGGCGTAGGATTCATTTCCGGTAACCTGAAGCTCCCAGTCTTCCCGGGGCATGTTCTGGATAACAGAAGCCAGTCGGTTAGGCGCCACGCTTTTAATAACAATAGTCTTTTTCAGCACAATCTCGTTAAAGCGATCACCATAGATGGGCCGTTTTTCTTTTTCATAACCCTCGCGGAATATGGTTAGCGTGTCTGTTTTTTGCGGAATGGGAATTCCAAAACCACCGTCCTTTCCGGTGCGATAGATATAGCCGCTGCTGTGCAACAGGAGTGTTACATTCTGTAGGGGACCTCCCTCCTGGTCTTTTACTGCGCCTTTGGTATAAAAAGGTTGGGCAGTGGTGAGAAAAGGGAAGAGTGCCAAAAAAAGAATTATATGTTTTGCACGCTTCAAAGCAGTTCGACTGGGAAAAGGTACAAAACAAATGGGTGTACGTCAAACTTCCGGGGATAATTGGTAGATCTCCTTTAGGTTTCGGCCAAGCCCATCATAATCCAGTCCGTAGCCTACCACAAACTTATCAGGGATCTCAAAACCCACATGCGCCAGGGTTAACGGAAACTGGGTGGCTTCGGCTTTGTGCAACAGTGTAACAATGGCAAAGGAACGGGGTTGCTGGTGGTGCAACTGGGGTAAAAATTCATGCAGGGTTTTACCAGTGTCCACAATGTCTTCCAGGATCACCACATCGCGGTCGTACAGATCATGATCAAGCCCAATGGCTGTGATCACCTGCCCGGTGGATTTCAAACCTCTGTACGAAGCCAGCTTGATAAAACAGATTTCTGCATCAATGGTCAGGTGCTTAAAAATGTCAGCAGCAAACATGAACGAGCCGTTCAGAATAGCAATGAAAAGAGGCTTTTTGCCGGCGTAATCCTGGTTCAGGTTTTCGGCCAGGCTCTTTACTTTTTGCTGAATTATTTCTTCAGGCAGGTAAATCGAAAAGTGTTTATCGTGCAGTTTGATTGTTGACATTTAACGGCTTTTATTGATCTTAAGTTGCTGGCCAATCTTTAGGTCTGTGGATTGCATTTCGTTCCATTTTTTTACATCATCCACACCAACTTCGTATTTCCGGGCAATGCTGTAAACAGTGTCTTTGGGTTGTACAACGTGTACAATGATCTGTGGTGCCGGTCGACTTTCTTTCACAACATCCGGTATAGCCGGCTTTGGTTCATCTTTTTTTAGCCAGTCGAACAAACCTGCCAGCTTAGGCCTTGCAGGCGCCTGCGATTTCAGGTGCAACTTCTCCCCCGCTTCCACCGCAGCATTGGCTGTTAGCTGATTGTACTCCAGCAGGCTTTCCAGCCTAATGCCCTGGGCCTGGGCAATGCTGTACAGCGTTTCGCCTTCGGCCACCACATGAAAATCATTTGCGCCGGTCTTGCGCTTGCGCTGCAGGTAAAGAAGGGCGTCTTCTGTGGTGACATCCCTATCTTTCAGATCATTAAATTCCAGCAGGCGGGCCAGCGAAATGTTGTTTTCCTCAGCCACCCTCAGGTACGAGGTGCCCCTGGCAACGGCGATCACTTTTGTATCGTTGATAGTAAATACACCCTGCGCGTAGATTTGCTTCGCCACATTGCTCCCTTCACTTTTTTTGGTCAGCACAACAGCTTCTTCCGCCTGCGGAGCATTCAACTTTACCCAGGCAGGGTCAGTTTCGCCGGCAGTTTTCTTACCAAGAACAATCAGCGAATAATCCTGGAGATTATAATCACGAATCAGCTTGATGAGAATCTGGGGGTATTTTGGGTTTGTAGCATAACCGGCTTTTTTCAGACCATGGGCCCAGCCTTCATAATCCTCAGGGTCTAGATCAAAGAGAGATGAGTAATGTTTGCGGGCCCGCAAAAAGTCCGAGTGGTCTTTGTACGAAGTAAAAGGATCGTCGTACTTGCGGAAGCACTCCCCGCGGGCATCATCATCGTGGTAAACCTTTTCACCGGTCCATTCGGTTTTGCATTTAATGCCAAAATGGTTGTTGGAACACTGCACCAGGTCGCTGGTGCCGGCACCGGACTCATGAATTCCCTGTGCCAAAGTAATGGAAGCCGGTACACCGGTGCGAGCCATTTCGGCCATCGCAATATCTTTGTATTTGTCGATGTACTCCTGAACCCGGTTCCGTGTTTGTGCGAAAAGGCCTTGGCTACAGAGAGCAAAAAAGAGTATAAAGGTGAAATGACATTTTTTCATGGATGCATTTTTCGTTTGGCCGGTGATGAAACTCAAAATTCAAACGTAAAACAACAAAAAAGAGCATCTTTCGGCGAGTTGCCCATACCCCTCGGCCGCTGTTTTGACTTTTGGGTTTTTACTCAGAATCAGTTGTGCAGCTTTCTGATCACAAACAATCCATCCCGCAGCGGAAGCATTACCTTTTCAATATCCGTTCTTCTCAGCATCGCATCGTTAAACGCCTGGATGGCTTTGGCAGACTTTCCCCTTACCGGGCTTTCCAGCACCTGTCCGTGAAGGAGCACATTGTCGGCTAAAATAATCCCGTTTTGCCGTACAAATGGAAAAACAAGATCAAAATAAGCCACATAATTTTCTTTGTCGGCATCAATAAACACGAGATCCCACGGTTCCTCTAGCGCACCGACAATGTTTAACGCATTGCCTACGTGTAAAATTATTTGATCGCGGAAAATACTCCGCTCAAAATAGCCTTTTGCCCGGGCCGCATCGTCCTCCCGCAGCTCAACCGTATGCAGTTGCCCGCCAGCCTTTAGGCCTTTTGCCAGGCAAAGCGCACTGTACCCGGTGAAGGTTCCAATTTCCAGAATGCGGCTTGGCTGCACCATGCAACTGATCATTTCCAGAAATTTCCCCTGCAGGTGGCCGCTCAGCATGTGGGCATGCGCATGTTGCGCATAGGTGTATTGCGCCACTTCGTGCAACAGATCGTCTTCCGGAGAGGAATACGTTTCAGCGTAGGCTTGTGCCTGTGGATGAACAATATCCATTAGTGCTTTGCAGATTCAAATGCGGGCCCTTCTGTTTTTTCAGCTTCCATCGACCATTGGCTGTCCTGCGGCTTTGAAACCGCCCAAAGACCAAGGAATACTAGGAGGCCGTTGATGATAATCAGTTCCAGCCCGATTTCAAAATTGCCAAAAAATTGTTTCTGGTATTTATCAAAAATAAAACAGATAACCGGCGCCGCTACCGCAATGTAGGGCACAAAACGATCGGCCACTTTTCGCTTGGTGAGAATACCAAACGCAAACAATCCCAATAGTGGTCCATAGGTGTAAGCAGCCACTTTCAGAATTACACCAATCATGCTTGGGCTATCAATCCATTCAAAAACCATCACAAACAGCAGAAATACAAAAGCAAATACAAGGTGAACGCTCTTGCGCACTTTGTTCTTTTGTTTATCGGTCCAATCGGAACGACGCTTCAGGCCCAAAATATCGATACAAAACGAAGAGGTCAGTGCCGTGATGGCGCCATCTGCACTAGGGAAGAGCGCCGAAATAAGGGCAATGATAAAAATGACGGAAATAATGGCTGGTATGCCTTCGCCCAACGCTATGCTTGGGAAGATGCGGTCTGCCTTTGCATCAATGCCATTTTGCGCTGCATACAGGTAAAGCAATCCGCCCAGGAAAAGGAAGAGCAAAACCACCAGGGCCTGGATCACACCAAAGGTCAGTACATTTTTTTGCGAATCCTTCAGGGTGCGTACGCTGATGTTTTTCTGCATCATTTCCTGGTCCATCCCCGTCATGGTAATCGTAATAAATGCCCCGGCAATGATCTGTTTTAAAAAGAATAGATTGCTGTTGGGATCGGAAATAAACATGCGGGTCAACTGTGCCTCCTGCAACTGCTGCACGCCTTCACCAAAACTCAGTCCCATACTGCGCAGGATATAAATCACGCAAATCACAAGACCAATCAGCATACAGGACGTCTGCAGCATATCGGTCCATACAATGGTTTTTACCCCACCTTCATAGGTATACAATAAGATCATCAGCAGTATCACGAGTGTGGTTACCCAAAACGGAACGCCGAAAGCCGAAAGAATGGTATCCTGTAAGATGGCCACCACCAGGTAAAGACGGGCTGTTGCACCCAGGGTTCGTGATAAAATAAAAAAGCTGGCGCCGGTTTTATACGAGGCAAATCCCAGCCGCTTGCTTAGGTAATTATAGATAGAGGTAAGATTCAACCGGTAATACAAGGGCAGCAAAACATAAGCAATCACGATGTAACCAATCACATAGCCGATAACGACCTGGAAATAACTAAAGCCTTCAAATCCACCGCCGCCAAATGGTTTTCCTACCGCACCCGGCACACTGACAAACGTAACACCACTAAGCGAGGTACCGATCATTCCAAAAGCCACCACCATCCAGTTGGAGCTTTTGTTTCCAATGAAGAACGATTCGTTATTGGCATTTCGGGAGGTGTAATAAGCAACTAGCAGGAGGATTGCGAAATAGCCGATAACAAATGAGAACAGGAGCGCTGGTGACATAGTTTATTTTTTTGCTAACAATCGGGTGTAGTGGGATGAAATTTTTGAAGATCAAAAAATTTATAGTCCATTTGCGGCACAAAATAGTGAAGAAGGATGATTAACAAACTCGCAATCTTCTGCGGTAGCAAAAAAGGTAACAATTCTTTATACGAGCAACAGGCGGTCGCACTGGCCCAAATTATTGCAGGGAAAAAGATCGAATTGATTTATGGCGGCGGCAAAAATGGCTTAATGGGAATTGTGGCGGATACCGTGCTGGCAAAGGGCGGCATTGTTCGCGGTGTGATTCCGCGGGTGCTGGTCGACTGGGAACACCAACATGATGCCATCAGCGAATTGTTTGTGGTAGATGATATGCATGTACGCAAACGCAAGCTCTATGAGCTATGTGATGGCGCCATCATCCTGCCCGGAGGATTTGGTACCCTGGATGAACTGTTTGAAATTTTAACCTGGAACCAGTTGTCCATTCATGACAAGAAAATCTTTATCATGAACACGAATGGGTTTTATAATCACCTTATCTCGCACATGAATCTTTTGAGCGAAGAAGGATTTCTGTACGGAAAGCTGGAAGAAAAGTTGGTGGTATTGGACAAGCCGGAAGACTTGCTGCTGTATTTGAACGAAGAAGCTGTTTCGTAATCATGAATAAATTGCGGAACCAAAAAGGCTGTAACTACTGATTATCGTTTTTGTTTT
This sequence comes from Flavisolibacter longurius, assembly GCA_014163555.1. Classification (GTDB taxonomy): domain Bacteria; phylum Bacteroidota; class Bacteroidia; order Chitinophagales; family Chitinophagaceae; genus Flavisolibacter. Next base: position 137,103 of record JACJGO010000003.1, on the reverse strand, counting down.
CCTGCAACGTTTCGTCCATTTCTTGCTTGTCCTGTGCATCGGGAACATCTTCGATACTGGCCACTTCACGCAGATATTTTTCCGCTTTCTCGTCCAGCAATTGGCTACCCGGTGATCCTTGCAGGCCACTGGCATCGGGCCCGGGATTACTGGCATTTCCTGTATTGGCTGCCGGTGCTTTTGCTTCGTCGGAATTTGCTCCGTTCCGTTTTTGTTCGTTCTCCATGCCGGGTTGTTTTTACCCTTGTTCACCGGTAAAAACTATGCCATCAGACTCCGTCCGGCCCTTATGTGCGGTTCACTTCTTCCAGGGTGGTGTTTCTGCGTTTTGTGTCCACCTTCTGCCCTTTGCTGAAATTAAACCGCAGGGTGGCACCAATGGTGCGAAATCGGAAATACTGGTCAAATTCATTTACGTTGCCGTTGATATCGGTTGTCCAGAAATAACGGAAGCCCTTAAAAATATCATTTGCATTCAGGCTCAGGTCGAACTTTTTGTCAAAGAAACTTTTGCGGAATGCCACATCCACACGGTGCATTGATGCCATGTGGTAAAGACCGGATGCTGCCGGACCGCGGTAGAGCAGGTTCAGCTCCATGCGAATGCTTTTCGGCAACAGAATGGTATGATTGGATTGGAGCATAAAGAACAACTGGTCGTTGTTTAACTGACCGTTATTGGACTGCATGCTAAATTTACTGTACGAAAGTACCATTGTATTTTGCGTATCCCACCACCGGGTGATCTTTAATGGCGCAACGGCTGTACCACCTACACTGTAGCCATCGTCCACATTACCGGTGGTATAAATAGTGGTCGTATCATCCACCAGCAAAATGGGAATTTCTGCCATCACATCGGTATGACGCTGATAACTGAGCGAAAGATTGTAAATCTTTTTAAACGTTTGCGTCACCCCAAACGAATGCGTGTATTGTGGACGAAGCTCCGTATTGCCTTCGTACCAGGTGTACGGATCGCGGTAGGCCCGGAATGGATTCAGGCTGCCGTAATTGGGCCGGGTCAGGCGACGGCTGTAGCTGTACGTAATGCCATAATTGTCACTTACTTTTTGCTGCAAAAACACACTGGGAAAAAGATTGGTATAGTTGCGGGATGTGATTTTGTTTGCTGTGAGTGAGTTACCCAATGAGGCCGTATTCTCCATCCGCAAACCCGATTGAACAGAAACCTTATCACTCAGTGTCCCACTCCAGTTCAGATAGGCCGCATAGATCTTTTCGTCGTACCGGAAATGGTTGGTGCGCTGGGGATCCAGCACGAGGGAGCCATTGTTGAAATAAAAACGAAAGTCGTTGTCAGATTTTATCTGACTGGCACGGCCACCCATTTCCAGTTTGTGTTTTTTATTGAGCGGTAGTATAAAATCCAGTCGTGCCGAATAGATATCATAGCCGTTGGGTGTATGGTTGTACAGCAGATCTGTTGTTTGCCGGTTGCTTTGTAGATCTGTGTAATAATTATTGAAATAGGAATCACCGCGGTTGGTGATCTTTACATAATCCAAGTCCACATTTAGCTGTGTACCGGCAGTATCAAACTTTCCCGTGTAATGCAGGTTGGTTGTGTAATTGGTATACGTGTTCTCCGAAAAATTATCCGCCTCAATAAATTGTGATGGCTTTTTGGGCGCCCCACCAATATAGGTGTCGGTCAGAAAATCCGACTTTGCCGTGTTGGTGGCATAATAAACCATGGCACCAACACTGTGCTGGTCATTCACATTATAGTCGGCTCCCAGTCGCACCGATGGCGGTCCCTGTGCCAAAAAATTTCCCGTGGCTACCTGGTCGAAATAAGTTGTTTTGTTGGTGCTGTAAAAGATGCGTGTAAACGTAGCTTCCCTGCCCCCTACCCTACGGGAAAAATCAAGATTGGCAAAGGTGTTCCATTTACCGCTTTTGTAATTAATGTTACCACCGGCGGAGGCGCCATGCTGCTGGTGAAAGTTATACGTATAACCAGCGTACACGCTTCCGTTCATCCCCTGCTGTGTGTTCTTTTTTAAATTGATATTTAAAATACCAGCCGTTCCTTCTGCATCATATTTTGCCGACGGGTTGGTAATGATTTCGATGTTTTTCAGGTTTTCGGCTGACATACCTTCCAGCAGCGTACGCAGGTCTCTTGGCGATAGATAAGTTTGTTTGCCATCAAGCATAACCAGCACACCGCTGCGCCCATTGAGCTGTATGTTACCTTCTGCATCGATAAAAACACCAGGGGCTCTGGAGAGCACCGCATAAGCTGTATTGCCCGCTGCCATGGCCGTTCCCTGCACACTCACCACCATTCTGTCGGCTAATTGCGTAATGGTAGGCCGTAGTGCAGAGATGGTAATATCTTTCAGCGCCTTTGCATCGGCTTTCAGTTTGATGTCGCCAAAAACCTTTTCTGCCTCTGTACCGGTTAACGTAAAAGAGGGTGACTTCCACTCGGTAAAGCCAATAGCGGAGATTTGCAGTTGGTATTTATCTGCCACATTGCTGACAAGGGCAAATTTTCCAGTGGAATCACTGATGACGGTTGCCGTCAAGGAGCTGTCTGCCGAACGAAGCAGGGAAACATTGGCAAAAACAACCGGCCGATCTTTTTCATCCAGCAACCGGCCACGCAGCGTGGTGTTTTGCGCCAATGCACCAGTAGTTACGATAAAAGATAACAGTAATAGACTATAGCTGAGAAACCATTTTTTCGGGGTTGACTTCACTACAATGGGGGCAGCTACCTGCGCAGCACGTTCTCTTTCCATGATGTTGTTTTGTGTGTGTTTTTTGGACGAAACCCATCAATCAGCCTGGCAAGCAATACCAGAATGCCTTCGCATCCTAAACATGAACAACTAGTTGAAGGGGTGCATACGCTCCTGCACACAACGGTGTAAAGGAGTCCACGTCTAAAGTAAATCCTTTTCGTGCAGCGGTTCTTACCGCTCATGGAAATCTGTTAACGAGACAAGTAGTGAAGTGAAAAACTGCTGAGCCTACTATAGCGGAGATGCTCTTATTACATGTTACGGTCAGGTTATTTTGCCACCGGTTGTTTTGCTAGGGCAAGCAATGCGTTCACATCTGCTTCGGTACCCAAAAATGGACCCGACTGCTGCAATTTCAATGTAGCCATGGCTGCAGCAAATTCACCCGCTTCCTGAATGCCATAACCTTTACTTCGCTTGTACAGGTACCCCGCCATATACGTATCACCGCAACCGGTAGCATCCAAAAGTGTTTCCGGAACAAATGCTGGTATGGTGTACGTATCGTTGCCGGAAAATACCATCGAGCCTTTGCTACCCAAGGTTATAATCACTTCTTTCGCCCCCCATTGCTGCAGTCGTTTGGCACCGGCTTCAATGTTCGGTTGCCCTGTTATTACAGCCAGTTCTTCCTCATTGGCTTTGAGAAATTCTATGTACGGCAGTGCTTCCATTTTCTCCAGCCAGTCAACCGGAACAACGTTATAATTTTCAACCTTTCGCAAAAAGCCCTGCACATCCAGCGAGACATTTGTTTGACTTGCCAGTTGTCGAAGAATGGCAGTGGAAATATCATTTGACAGCAAAGGGCCTGCATGAACAACAAAAGCATCTATATCTTTTACTTGTTCCAAGGTGAACGGGTCGGCCGTTTGCAATACCCGTTGCACCCGGTGATCGGTATCGGTTCCGTAAATATTTTCAAAAAATAAGGTATGTGCGGAGGGATGCGCATCGACGTCAATGTTTCTTTCCTGCAGCTGTTTTACGGCATACACATCTTCTGGTGCTAGAGCAGTGATCAGTTTGAAAGATGCGTTCAGTCCTGCTACAGCATTGGCAAAATAAAAGGAAGTACCACCCGGCATTATTACCGTTCCGGCAGGAGACACGACTTTATCAATGGTAATATGTCCGATGCAACAAAGGTCATACTGCATGCTTAGCTCCTTTCGCCTTTTACTACCTTCATTTCTTCCGGGTTCCAATGGATGATTCGTTTTTCAAAATAACTGTCGTTGCATGCCAGGCAGGGTGCGGCCGCCCGAAAACCAAAAACAGCATCTTCCACTACCGGTTTGCCGGTACGTATGGCATCATAGAAGTTGTTGAAATGATCCAGGTGTTCGTTATAGCCTTGCGGTGCCTTGTAGGTAATGTCTTCCTTCACCGGCGCTTTCCGGTCGGCCTCCGAGTATTTTTGATTGTATTCTTTTCTGATGGTTTCCTGCATAGCGGCAGGATAAGTGCTCAGGGCATCCCATCCACCAAGGCCTGGTGCCTTTGGCATCAGGCTATGCTTGACCGTTAGACTGTTTCCGCGTAGGTCCATCACGCCTTCTTCTCCTACCAATTTAATGGATCCCTGGTCACCTTCACCACTGATAAAATTCACACGGAGCATTAACTGAAACGGCGGGTGTGCTGCCGTTTCGGGATACTCCATAATCGCCGTCATCACATCCGGCACATCCCGCCCGTCTTTCCAATACGAAAGCTGGCCGGAAGAAAAGATTTTATTGGGACCTTTTGAACCGGTGATAACATGAATACCGGACAGGAGATGTACAAACAGATCGCCGGCGACACCGGTGCCGTAATCGCGGTAATTGCGCCACCAGAAAAACTTTTTCGCATCATACGGAATCTTTTTCGCTCCGGCTACATAGCGGTCCCAGTCCACTGTTGTTTCGTTTGCATCTGTGGGCATAGTGTATTGCCAGGCGCCAAGGGCACTTTGACGGTCGAATGAAGCCTGGATGAGATTGAGCTTTCCGATCTCGCCAGCTTTGTATAATTCCGCGGCTTTTGCATACACAATGCTACTGACACGCTGGCTGCCAACCTGCAATATCTTTCCGCTCTTCCGCTGTGCGGCCACCACACCCGCACCTTCCTGTATACGGTGCACCATAGGTTTTTCGCAATACACAGCTTTCCCTTTTTGAAGGGCATCCTGTGCAATGCGGGCATGCCAGTTATCGCTGGTTGCCACAATCACCGCATCAACATCATTCCGGTTGATCAGTTCACGATAATCCTGCGTGGTAAAAAGCGAATTGCCATACAGCTCCTTGGCCCGCTGCAAGCGTCCTTTATACAGATCACAGGCAGCGACCATCTCTACTCCGGGAACTTTGAGTGATGTACTGATATTGTTATGCCCCATGATGCCCAGGCCAACAACACCAATGCGCAACCTGTCGTTGGGTGAAATGCGTTTCTCGTAGTGCAGTATGCGTTCTTCCAGCTTTTCTTCCGCAGCCAGGTTGGTGATGGGTGCTGCAGCCAGCGCAAGTGTGGAACCGCCCAGTTTTTTCAAAAAGTTGCGGCGGGAGGCTTGATTGCTTTTCGACATAACAAACAATGTATTTTCAAAAATGAAATCAATCGTGAATCCGGTAACAATTCCTAAAATAAACATTTACTAAAAACAAACAGAAATTAATACGTGGTTGATTCTCACAATCCAGCCCAGGCCCTCCTTCAGATTTTGAAACTTCAGGCTGTAGACAGAATAAAATTTTAGAGAAGAAAATATGAGTAAAATTTGACGCTTGTATAAAACGCAAGCTCTTCTTGTATGAACTTTCGTCCAAGAAAAGTTTTAATGTGTACACTAAAAGGATGGTCCTTGCCATTTGACAATAGTCCGTACCATACTATTTACCGTAAACACCACAGTAGATTTACGAAATAGGAGCGACTGAAATACGAAAAAAGGATTGGCGTAAGTACGTAAAAAACAGAGCAGTTCTGCTCTTGCATTGCGAGCTCTGCCATACTACTTTTGTACCAGAAGTTGATTGATAGCGATATCAATAAAATCCAATACCAAAAGAAGAATCATCCAAATCCAATTGTCCTTGTAAGCAACCGTCCAGTAAGTTTTTGTAAAAAGTTCAAGTATCCAGGAAAAACCAACAAAGTCCAATATCAGTCAACTTCTTATTTTATATCGTGCCCGTTTATTGGTCCCGATCCCTTGAAAACAAAAGAGAAAAAGGCGTCCAGTTAGCTTGAAAAACCGCAACCAACTCTATAGCCTGACAGTATTGTTCCCTCCGCAAGAGGGATTTTCTCTTTTTAGACCTGTTGGGGAAACTCGTTTATGTGGTGGTACCGTTTAATTCATCGGAGATGTACTGCGATCGTTTTCACTCCACAACTTTTTAAGCCCTTATTGTTTGATAATACTGTCATCCGGTTTTTCGGGTGTTTCAATGCCGTGCAGCTTATCAGTACTATTATCGTACATCCCTTCCAGTTCGTTAACGACCGTATGCTTCCACATCTTTGTTTTTATAAGATAGGATGCCCGGGCAATCAACTGCGCACTGACAGGAGCCGTTACGGTTATAAAAAATATAATGGCTATTACACGGGAGGTGACGCCTACATTCTGAAAATAAAAGGCAGCGCTTACCAGAATCAATCCCACACCAAGCGTGGCGGCTTTGGTAGTTACCGATAACCGCAGGTACAAATCCGGCATGCGCAGGATGCCGATGGATGCCAGTAAAATGGCAATGGCACCAATCCCGGATAAGACGATGATCAATGCATTAATCATTGTTCTTTCTTTTTTCGAGGTAATACGAAAAGGCAACGGTTGACAAAAATCCAATCAGGGCCACCACCATAGCAATATCCAGGAACGTTGACTGTGCCGTTAACATGCTGTATATGGCAATGGATCCGATGCCAATCGTTACAAGCAAATCGAGCGAAACAACCCTGTCGGCAATATTGGGTCCTTTTAAAAAACGAATGAACACAAACACAGTCGAAAGCGACAGTACCGGCAGAATAAAATACAGAAGGTAATCGTTTAGATTCATTGTTAACGCATAATGTTCAGCAATGGTTTTTCCAGTCCCAGCTTTATTGATTCAATAAACTTTACTTTGTCTTCCAGGTACATGCCGTGCACATACATCACTTTCCGGTCGTCCGACACATCCACGACAAGTGTGCCCGGCGTTAGCGAAATGAGGTTGGAAAGCAGCGTAATTTCAAGATCCGTTTTTGCTTCCAGCTCAATTTTTACAATACCCGGTTTCATATGCAGGTGCGAGGTCATCACTTCGTAAGCCACCTGCCAGTTTGCTTTGAGCATTTCATATAAAAAGAAAAAGAAAAATCCCAGCACTTTAAAGGCAATGGTGAAATAGCGTTTGTCTTCGCTGTTGCGGCTGAGAATCCAAAGAATAAAATAGCTGATGACAAAGCCGATGAACATGTTGATATAGGTAAATATGCCCGTCAGCGCCAGCCATATCAGCGTCAGCATCACATTCAGTAAAAATCGTTTCTGCATCATGGCGTTCCCTTTGGTTTTACAGGTCCCAAAACTGCGTTTATATAGGCAGATGTATCCATCAATTCAGTTGCAATGTGGTTGGACAAGCGGAAAATGTTTTCAGCCCCTAAACCGATATACAACGAGATAAAACTCAGGAAAACGATCGGAATGATCAGCGCCGCTTTGTCGTTTCGCGGCATCTGGTCATAATAGCGTATGTGTGGCCGGTGGATGGGATTTTCCGCCGTTTTCCAAAAAGCTTCCGACCAGAACCGCGTTAGTACGAACAGGGTAACAATGCTTCCGAAAATAAGGCTGCCCAACAAAAAGTAATTCGACGTTGTAAAGGTTTCTTTAAAGAGATTGATTTTGGGCCAGAAGCCGGAAAGCGGCGGCACGCCTATCAATGAAAACAAGGGGATGGCCAGTAAAAGTGATAAGAGCGGATAATTGGAATAGATACCGCCCATGCGTTTCATGTTCAATTCGCCACTGATTTTATATACCAATCCTCCCACCAGGAAAAGGTTTGTTTTAATAATGATATCATGAATCAGATAAAAAACGGCGCCAGATAAGGCGGCAACCGTAAACATTCCGAGCCCCCCGATCATGTACCCGATATGGCAGACAATGAGGTATGAAAACATCTTGCGCATATTGGTTTGTACAAGGGCGCCCAAGCCGCCGCTGATCAAGGTAAGGCCTGCCAGGGAAACCACCAGCATCTTCATAAAGGCATCGGGAACAAAGATCAGGCTAAACACCCGCAGGAGGGCATAAACCCCTACTTTGGTAAGCAGCCCGGCAAAGATGGAGGAGATGGCAGCCTGCGGGGTATGGTACGAATCGGGAAGCCAGAAGTACAGGGGAAAGATGGCGGATTTAATGCCAAAGCCCACCAAGAATAAAATAGCTGTTACCTGCACCAGGCCCTGGTTACGAATGTTCTGAATCTTGCCCGAAAGGTCGGCCAGGTTAAGGCTACCTGCGAGTCCATATAAAACAGCAATGGCGGTAAGAAAGATCATGGAGGCCAGGAAATTGAGTGTAAAATATTTAACGGCGCCTTCGATCTGCACCTTTTTTCCACCGAGTGTTATAAATACAAAAGAAGAGATAATGATCACTTCAAACCATACATACAAATTAAAAATATCGCCGGTAAGAAAGGCACCGTTCAACCCCATTACCAGGAAATGAAAACTTGGAAAATAACCAAATCGCATGCGGGCTTTTTTGATGGTGACCGATGAAAAAATGGAAACGGCTGTTGACGAAAGTGAAGCCAGCAACAACATGGTGGCACTGAACGTATCGGCAACAAAAGTGATCCCAAACGGTGCACCCCAGTTACCGGCCTGCATAGTTAAGATATCACCATCGTACACCTTACCGAAGAGGATCGATGCCACCACAATCGAAAGGACACTACCTGCAATGCTGATTATTTTTTGAACAACTATCTTCTTCCAAAAGAGCAGTAAAACAATGGCCAGCGCAAACTGGAGCAAAACCGGTAAAATAATCAGGTTAATAGTCATCATCTTCTTCTGTTGAATGTATTTTGTCCAGGTCGTCCGTATCCACTACGATATAAGTACGCTTGATTAGAACAATGGCAAAAGACTGGAGGCCAAAGGAAATCACAATCGCTGTCAGGATCAGTGCCTGCGGTACCGGGTCGGCATAGATCTCCCCTAAAACATTACCGGACGCCGGAATAATGGGCGGCTTTCCTCTTACCAATCCGCCCAGTAAAAAGATGAGCAGGTTTACGCCATTTCCCAGCAGTACAAGCCCAATCACCAGCTTTACCAGGCTGCGTCGAAGCATCAGGTAAATGCCGGATGCGTAAAGTAATCCCACAATAATAGCCAGAATGATCTCCATATTAAACGGCTTCTGAAATGGTAAAAATGATGGTTAACGCTACACCCAGTACGACGATGTAAACACCAATGTCGAACAACAGGGCGCTTCCTACCAGCCCGATCACGGGTATGGGTTCGTCCAGCCATAGCCCCGTCATGAGGGGCAGGCCCTTAAACAGCGGAAGGACGGCACTGAACACAGCAAGAGCAAGGCCTGCCGGCATTAGTTTCATGGGTGATATCCTGAGCAGCTTGCGGGTGTTGCGCAAGCCAAAGGCAAAGGCATGCAACACAAAGGCAATGGAGGCAATAATGCCGCCGACAAACCCGCCGCCGGGGAGGTAATGTCCCCGCAGCAAAATAAACACGGAGAACAGGAGCAACAGGGGTAACAAAAAACGGGCTGCGGTTCGAAAGGTTAAGTGTCTCATAGTTCCTGATCATATTTATTGAGTTGAAGCTTTAGCAGCGCAAACACGCCCAAAGCTGAAATGGTTAACACAGTTATTTCCACCATGGTGTCAATGCCACGAAAATCAACAAGAATAACATTGACCACATTTTTTCCCTTGGCCAGCGTATAGGAACTTTCTGCAAAAAATTCTGTTGTTTCCTTGCGGGTAGGTTCATGCAGCACCTCTAGTCCCAGGATGGTTATGAGTGTCCCAAAAAACAGGGAGATCAGGGCATCGCGTATTCGTATCAGCCAATTGGAATACGTAATGTATTTGGGTAACCGGTACAGTACCAGCACAAAAAGAATCACGGTCAGCGTATCAATGGCAAACTGCGTCATGGCCAGGTCGGGGGCACTGTAAAAAACAAAAAGCAGGCATATACAATAACCAATCACTCCCATGGCAGCTACCGCGGCCAGTCGAGATGGTGTGTAAACGATGTAGATCAGCGCCGAGATCAGGATCATCATCACTACGGTTTCAGCAGACGTTAGCGGCGAAACTATGGAGAGGTCTACGTAAAATTTTACCTGTGTGAAAGATTTGTACGCCAGCAGGATGACAAGAAAAGAAATAATGACCAGCACATAAATCCGTACATAACCGTTTTGCAGGAGTCGCGTCCACAAGTGCGCAAAGTTCCTGAACCAACGGGTAAGCTGAATGGCAACCGCTTTGGGAGAAGATTTGTACAGTTTTGCCAGCCATTCTTCGTGTCGCAAGGAAGGCTTGAAGAAAAAGTATAACAGAAATCCACCGAAAACTGTTGCTGCACTTAGCCCCAATACCAGGTTAAAGCCGTGCCACAACTTCAGGTGAAATTGGGGTGCGTCCGGATCGATGGAAAGAAGTGCCGGCTTCACAAGGCTGCCTTCAATGATCATTGGAAATATGCCCAGGAGAAGGCCCGCTACACCTAATATAAGAGGCGGTACCCACATGCGCCAATCGGGCAAGTGTACTTCTTTATAGGCATTCGGCAAGGGTCCCACAAACGGTTTGATACCAACCAGAATGGCTGCGTACAGCAGTAAAATATTTGTCAGCACGGAGACGGCTGTAACCAGGGTGGCTCCAACCTCCGATCCCAGTGTAGATTCGTAAATCAGGTCTTTACCCACAAAGCCAAAACTCGGCGGGATGCCCGAGTTGGACAACATAGCCAGCAGTCCTGCCAGCGCCACCGGCATCAGTACTTTCCGCAGGCCCGATAATTTGCTGATATCCCGGGTACCGGTTTCATGATCGATGATACCCGTAACCAAAAACAAGCTTGCCTTGTACAGGGCATGAACCAGAATAAAGACAGTCGCAGCCAGCAGTGCTTCTGCCGTCCCCATCCCAATTAAAAACACCAGTAGCCCAAGTGCCGATATGGTGGAAAAGGCCAGCACCTCTTTCAGGTCTTTTTTAAAAATGGCGTGAAAAGCTGCGTACAACATGGTAAAGCCTCCTACAATCAGCAATGTATTGTTCCATACCGGCACATCGCCAAGCACTGGTGTAAAGCGGGCCAGCAAATAAATACCCGCCTTGACCATGGTGGCTGAGTGCAGGTAGGTGGAAACCGGAGTAGGCGCCTTCATTGCGCCAGGCAGCCAGAAGTGCAGCGGATATTGAGCGGATTTGGAAAAGGCTGCCAAAAAAAGAAAGATGACAATGAGAAGATACAGGCCATGGGATTTCAAAACGGCAGCCGATCCTATCATTTCGCTGATGGAATAGGTTCCGGAAACCGTGGCGAGAAGGGCAAATGCTGCCAGCAGTAAGAATCCGCCCAGGCCGGTAATCGCCAGGGATATCAGCGCTGCCTTTCGCGATTCCTTGTTTTCATTGTCATAGCCAATCAGAAAAAAAGAGCTGATGCTGGTAAGTTCCCAAAAGACAAAGAGAGAAAAGATATTGTCTGAAAGTACCATACCCAGCATGGCGCCCATAAACAGGCAGAGATAACCGTAAAACCTGTCGAGGTAACGGTCGCCCTTCATATATGCCGAGGTATATAAAAAAACAAGGGTGCCGATGCCGGTGATCATCAGGGCAAAAAGAAGTGAAAGGCCATCAACCAGGAAGCTAAAGTTGATTCCCATGGACGGTATCCAGTCATAGGAAACAAGCGTATTTTGTTGAAGCGATACTTTCGGAAGAAACGTCAGAAAATAAATAAACAAACAGAGTGGAAGCACGGTCAGAAGAACCGATCCTCGTCCCCTCAGGAGCTTACCGAGGAAGGGAACAAATGAAGCAACAATAAATCCGGAAAGTACCGCTACTAACATGCAAACCATTTTTGATCCGGTTGGAAAAGCTGCTTCACAACCGGGTTTAGCCAATTGAAAACCGCTGCCTTTCGCACTCTCTCGCCAACATCACAGGATTATTTTATCCGGTTTTCAAACAATAAAAATTAATTCTTTCACAGGCCTTCGGATTGAAAATGTATCTATTACTCCGTTTGCCTGCAAAACTTTCGCCAGCGAATTTCCTGAAAGCAATGCAATTTCCTGTTACACCCCAGCCATTCATTTGAAGATAAGGCAGAGGAAGCGAAAAGCTGAACAAAAAGCGGTGTTGATTTGGTTTGGAGGACAAAGGAGAAAATAAAAAAGGAGTTACATTACTGTAACTCCTGCATGTTGCTTGTCGGGAAGACAGGATTCGAACCTGCGACCCCCTGGTCCCAAACCAGGTGCGCTACCGGCCTGCGCTACTTCCCGGACCTTCTTACAAAAATCCCTCGATAAACAAGGCCTTTTATAAAGGAGGGTGCAAAAGTAAAGGAATCCATCTACTTGAACAAAAACGCTTTGAAGTATTTTTGAAAGAATCTTTTGCGGATTCTAGTTAGGCATAATTCCTTTGTAGATTCTGTGGTATTGAATCTGAAGATTCGGGATATCTTCCCTATTTCCCGATACAAAATTTACTAAACACATAATCCAGCAAATCATCGTTACTGACTTCACCGGTAATGATGCCAAGGTAGTGCAGACAGCGGCGAATGTCCAGCGCCAAAAGATCGCCGGGGATGCCGGTCTCTAAACCCGCTGCCACTTCTGCTAGCGACTTGTCAACTTCCTGCAGGGAATGAAAATGCCGGGCGTTGGTCACAATAACGCTTTCGCCCTGCACACGGTCCTGCAAAACTGCATCCACCATTTTTTCTTTCAATACATCAAGGTGTGCACCGGATTTGGCAGAGATAAAGAGCACACCGGCAATCATTGAGAACTTTTGCCGGACCGCGACTTCATCTACAAGGTCAGACTTGTTGGCCACCAGCAAAAACTCGATCCCCTGCTCCTTCATCTCCCGGATTGTTTTTTCCAACTCGGCGGGCTCTGTTTCGTTTACATCAAAAAGATAAATAACTACGTCCGCCCCACGCATTTTTGCCAGGCTTTTTTCAATACCAACCGATTCAATCGTATCGGTGGTATGCGTTCGAATGCCCGCAGTGTCTATCAGTCGAAACAGGATTCCATCAATATTGATCACCTCTTCTATCGTATCACGGGTTGTACCGGGGATATCGCTTACAATCGCCCTGTCTTCATTCAGCAATGTATTCAGCAGTGTGGATTTACCGGCATTTGGCTTGCCAATAATTGCCACACTAACGCCGTTCTTGATGACATTCCCTAGCTGGAAGGATTGCAACAATTGCTGCGTATGAGTCCTAGCATTTCCCACCAGTCCCTTTAATTGGGTGCGGTCGGCAAACTCTACATCCTCCTGCGAAAAATCAAGTTCCAGTTCAATGAGGGCCGAAAAGCGGATTAATTGCTCCCGAAGATCTTTCAGGGAATGCGAAAACCCGCCACGGATGTTCTGTAGGGCTGTCTGATGCGAAGCGGCCGTATTACTGGCAATCAAATCGGCCACTGCTTCGGCCTGCGTCAGATCGAGTTTGCCATTCAGAAAAGCCCGCTGTGTAAACTCACCAGGCTTGGCCAGCCGTGCCCCTTTTTCTATACAGGCATTGATTACCTGCTGATGAATGAAAGGCGATCCATGACAACTGATCTCTACAATATCTTCTCCGGTATAAGAGCGGGGAGATTTGTATAAAGACACAACCACTTCATCCAATACCACATCTCCGTTTTTCAGCAGCCCAACATGCAAGGTGTGAGAGAGCTGAAAGGCAAGCTGTTTGGATGGGAAAAGTGCATCAACGATCTCAATTGCATTCTTTCCGCTCAGGCGTAAAATGCCCAGGGCGCCAAGGCCGGGCGGCGTGGCCAAGGCCACAATGGTATCGTCCCAGCCCGAAAGGTGTAAACTCATAGCCAAAGGTATAGGCCGAAAAAGAAAAATCCCTCTGCAAGCAGAGGGATTTATAACGAGGTTGAATTTGATTACATTTCCTGAATCACAAAGGTAATCGGCTGGGTGTGATACGAACGTACTTTACGACCGTTCTGCTCACCCGGGTTCCATTTCGGACCGCGTTTTACGGTTTCAACGGCACCCTGACCAAGACCATAACCGGGATCGTTCAGGGATCTTACATCCGTGATGCTTCCGTCTCTTTCTACAAGGAAACGAACGTTTACAGTGTAAGTACCTGGTGTCATTCCGGAGCTGGCAGCATCCTCAATGTAACGCTGCAACTGGCTTTCCAGGTGACGGCGCCATTGGTTGATGTTTACGCTGGCTTCAATTTCTACCTTTTCAAATACCTTGTTTTCATCTTCTACAGGTTTTACTTCTACTACCTGCGTTCCTTTATCCACCACGGGTGGGGCAAGGATATCTGGTCCTTTCAGACCTTCCTGTGTTTTATCGGCTACCACTACTTCTTCCAGCTTTTCGATGGGGGGAATTTCTTCCTGCTTCACCTCTTCATCCTTCTTGATAACAGGAGGTGTAAACTTCGCTGTCTCCAGTTGGGGTGGTGGCGGTGGAGCCTTTGGTGGTGGCGGCGGTGGTGGCGGTGGCGGTGGCGCTTCCTCCTGAATGTTTTCCACCACAACGTCCCGAACCTCTACAATTGCGTCCTCGCTGGGGCCTAAGGCCTTCGAAAGGAATGTAGCGCCTACAATCAGAGCGGCAACCGTTGCCGTGATGGTAAGTGCTAAGGTGATACGCTTGTTATACTTTCTCCGCAGTTCATAAGCACCGTATTCTTTGTTACGGTCTTCAAAGAGAAGATCAAGCAGATCAGCCTGTAAAATCTTGTTTGCTTCCATGTTTCAGTTATTTGTAATTAGATGCGTTTTCAATAACGTTTCCACAAATATTGCTCCTTATTGCGCTGGGCTTCCGGCCTGGGTTATAGCAATAGCTTGCTTTTCCGCATCCGAAATGTCAACAATGGCAAAACGCTTAATCCCGTTAATTGTCATCTCATCTAATACGTCTACAGTATTTTTATACGTAGCCTCCGAATTGGGCTTAATTACAACTACGAGGTCCTTATCCAGTGAATCGGGGTGATGCCCGAGGGATCTTCCCTGCTGCATAACCGCGGTTCTTTTGTCTTGGATCACTTTGCGAAGATCCTTGTAAGTGGTGCTATTGAAGTTAGAACCATCTCCTTCCAATTGACCTTCGTAATAAAATACGTTGTTGTCTTTACCCATCAGGATCGTCAACGCAGAAGATTCTTTTACTTCTGTTTGCTTTTCCGGATCTTTTTCATCTTTCGGCATGATCAGGCGCATGGTGTTGGGCGTACTCATCGTTGCCGTGAAGATAAAGAAGGTGATGAGCAGGAACCCTAAGTCCACCAACGGAGTCATATCAATGCGGGTAGAAAGTTTTTTGGCCTTTTTGACCCCAGGCCCTTTCTTATGACCACTATCGCCACCACCACTATCTATTGATGCCATAATTTAATTTTTAATTGTTAGGAATCAGATTCTTGACCACCTCCAGCTTGCCTGATCTTATACAGCTCAGTACCTACTGGAACACCTCTGGGATCGGTGATGAGCTTGTACTTGAACATTTCATTGGTGCGCAAGGCTTCGATTACACCTTTAAAATCCGGGTACCGGGCATTGTTGTCACCTTTGATCATGACATCAATCTGGCGAGCTCCAAAAGACTGACGGGCAGCACCCATCCAGCGGGCCAACTCATTATTGGCTGAATCCACAGGTATCCCTTTTTGCCGAATTTTTTCCCATTCACTGGCAGGACGAGACATCACCGCTTTGAGGTCACTTAAAGGAGAACCAATCATTGAGTTGTTAACGAACTTCTGAATTTCAGCTTCCGTAAGGCCAATTTTAGCCTCGTTGTTAACACGTTCAATGAAGTCCCGCTTTAAATCTTTGTCCTCGTCCTTTAACAGGTTTACGTTCAGAAACACTCTGCCGGCCGAATCAAATGAAATCATCAACGCATCTTTTTCTTCCAGTTTAGCAGAAGATACGGACTGCGGGGTTGTGATGGTCAACGGCTCCGGCGGCTTGAACTTTGTTGCCATGATAAAGAAAGTCAACAGGATAAAGGCCACGTCCACAAAGGGAGTCATGTCCGTATCCGTGCTTTTTTTAGGCATTTTTACACTTGGCATATACTAATCAGATTTTTTATTGAGACGCAAATCATTCATTTATTCCATAAACAGGATGCTTCTTATTTGTACAAAGAAGCAAAAGACTGTGTTAAAGTAAATCCTGATTCGTCAATACCGTAAGTAATGCTGTCAATTCTTGTTGTGAAGATGTTATACATCACAAGAGCCAGGGCCGAGGTACCGATACCGATGGCTGTGTTATACAGGGCCTCAGAGATACCTTGCGCCAGGGCACCTGCATTACCGCCACCACCTTCTGCACCAAGGGCCGAGAACGAACGGATCATACCCATTACCGTACCCAACAGGGCTACCAGGGTACCTACCGAAGTAATGGTAGAAAGAAACACGAGGTTCTTTTGCAGCATTGGCAGTTCCAGGGCAGTTGCTTCTTCAACTTCCTGCTGGATGGAAGCTACTTTCTGCTCCATGTTAAATTCGTTGTTGTCGATCATTTCTTTGTAACGACGCAAACCGGCCTTCATTACGTTGGCTACAGAACCACGCTGCTTGTCGCACTCAGCCAGGGCGGCATCAACATTGCGGTTAGCCAGGTGATATTGTACTTTGCGGATAAAGTCAGAGATATTTCCTTTTCCAAGGGCTTTGCTGATTGTCAGAAAACGCTCGATAGAAAACACGATAACCATTAATAACATTCCAATCAGGAGAGGTACGATGATACCACCTTCATAGATACCATTGATAGCGGTTTTGGGGCCTTTGTGCGCAGGCCAGAAACCACCCGCAGGATCCGGCTGTGTAAATCCGTCGGCATTACCAAAAATGTAGCGCCAGATAACATACCCGGCAATAACACAAATGATGGGAGCCAGCCACGAAATGGCATTGCTTGATTTCTTCGCTTGAACTGATGTTGTCGCCTTCACGTTTGATGTTGCAGTCGGTCTAGACTCTGCCATGATTGTAAATTTTTAAATTTTAAATTTTAAGAAAAAATTGCGTTGTTGATTGCACAATTCTACTGAAAAAAATCAATCGAATGTTTGCCTCGATTTTTTTTTTTATGAACCAATCGTTGACAACTGCAATCCCAGAGCGTTAAAGTTAAGGGGTTCAGTCTTTTTTAGAGACAATCAGGTGGTGAAATTTTATTTCTATTCATAGCGCAAAGCCTCTATGGGATTGAGATTGCCGGCTTTCAGGGCCGGATAGATTCCGGCAACAAGGCCAACCACCGTGCAGATGATAACACCATAGACAATCCAGTTCCAGGGAACAACAAAATTTGTTTGCAGCAGAAGACCAAACAGATTGCCCAGTGCAATTCCCAATCCAATGCCGATCAAGGCACCGATAATGCTGATCAAAACAGCCTCGCTTAAGAACTGAAATCGTATGGAAGCTTTCTTGGCTCCAATGGCTTTGAGCAGCCCCACTTCTTTTGTGCGTTCGGCAACAGATACCAGCATTATATTCATCAACCCAATAGCTGCGCCAATCAACGTAATAAAGCCAATCAGCGTAACAGCAATGGTGATATACCGTAAGCTGTTGATGGCCCTTTGCGCCAGACTGTTGTTGCGTTCCAGCAAAAAATTACTGCCTTCCGTCACCGATAGCTTTCGCACCTGCCGGAAAGTACCCTCTGCCTCTCCCATCGCTTCTTCCACCCGCGAAAGGTTTTGTGCCTTTACACCAATGAGAAAAGTATTGAAACGGAAATTCCGCACCAGGTTTTTATACCCCACCAGCGCAATGTTATCCCGGCTGAATCCAAACAACGAACCCCTGCTTTTCAGTACTCCAATCACACGGTACAACTTGTTTTGAATCCGCACTTCCTTGCCAACAGCCAGGTAGGTGTTTTCGCCAAAAAGTTTCTCCGCTACATCATGGCCAAGCAGGCAGGTTTCTGCCCCCGATCTTATTTCCTGTCGGATAAAATTTCTGCCGGCAGCAAGTTCTACTCCATTCAATTCAAGATAATTTTCATCTACCCCAAACAGCGAAACGGTTGGGTTCAGTCGTTTGGCCGAGGTAGCCACGCTGAACATACTGCCGCTAAACGTGGAAAGACCAACTGTAGCCGGATAGGTAAATATTTCACGGAAGGCTTCTGCCTGCTTCTGCGTAATGCGTTGTCCCAGGTTAGATCGTTTTTCCTGCCGGGCACCTCTTCTGCTGATTTCCGTTTCATTTCTCCGGTTATCTACCCGAAAGCTACGTTCCTTAAAACGGATCGTAAATCCGTTAGCTCCCATAGTAGAAAAGCTTTCAGTCAGCTTTTGGTTCATGGCCTGAATAGCTGTGATGATTCCTACCAAGGCCGTTATTCCCAATGCAATAATGGCAATGGTAATAGCACTACGCAGTTTATTGCTGCGGATTGTTCGGATTGAAAGTGTAAGTATATCGGCCTTCCTCATGCAGAAACCGAAGATAGGCCAGAAGAGAAAGCAAGTAGTGAGTGGCGAATAGCCAGTAGCCACTTTACGCTATTTCCTTCCATAAAAAAACCTCCTGATTGCTCAGAAGGTTTATAAAAAAATAGTTTTTCGAAATAAAGGCTACTTGCTACTTGCTGTTAATTACTCGCTACGCTTAAAAATAAAGCCAGTACAAGAGCAGGTTGGGATAAACACCAAGCACAATGGTTATCACCGCAACTGCCATGAGGGTTATTTTAAAAGCAGCACTCACATTCCCAACAGTTGCAGTACCGTCTTTAAAATACATGGCCTGTATCAACCGGAAATAATAATAAACCGAAACGGCTGCCATTAATACGGCAAAGATGGCCAGTCCTATATTGCCTACAGCCACCGTTGCTTTCAGCATATAAAACTTGGAAAGAAAACCAGCTGTTAATGGAATTCCTGCCAGCGATAGCAAAAAAATCACCAGTGTAGCGGCAATCAAGGGTTGCTGCCGTGCAAACCCGTTAAAGCCATCAAACGTTTGATCGGGCATTTTGGCCAGTACGGCAAAGATGCCGATGGTTGCCAGGGAATAAGCCGTTCCATAGAGAATCAGTCCTTCTCTTGCCTCTACCGTCAGCGTATAAATGGCCAGCATCATAAAGCCGGCTTGCGCAATGGAAGAATATGCCAGCATCCGTTTTACGCTTTGCTGGAAAACGGCTGTAATGTTTCCGATAAACAAAGTAGTGGCTACAATAATCGCCGCGATCAGCTTCCACTCGGCGCTGATTTCATGAAATGCGGTGGAAAAAAGACGCATAAAAGCTATGAAAACGGCCGCCTTCACCACCGTGGCCATGAAGGAGGTAAACACTGTAGGAGAACCGTCATACACATCTGGTGTCCAGAAATGGAACGGCGCAGCTGAAGCTTTGAATGAAATGGCGAACATCAGCAGGAGCAATCCGGCTAAAAAAAGCACGGGTATGCTTTCTGTAGAAACACTCATGTTCACCGTGCTAAAGGTTCCGGTGGCGCCATACACCAATGCAATGCCCATCAGCAGCAAGCCGGTAGAGAAAGATCCCATCAGGAAATATTTCAGGCTGGCTTCGTTGCTTTTTAGATTGTGTTTATCTGTTCCGGCAAGAATATAAAGTGGGATGGAAATGATCTCGATACCAAGGAACAACAGCAGCAGCGACTGAAACGAAGAAGAGATCACGATGCCTGCCAGGATAAAAAAGATCAAGGCAAAATAATCGGAATAACTTTTTCCTACCCTTTCCATGTCTTTGCCGGAAAGCAGGGTAAACACCAGCGTGCAAAGGGCAGCAATCAGCGAGAAGAGCAGGGCAAAATTGTCGAATGACAACATGCCTTTTGTATTGATATCGAAAAAAGAAACGCCTCTTAATTCCAATGCGGTCGATACAACAATCAGTGCCAGGAGCACTTGGGCAAGCGTTCGAACAGCACCGCGGCTCAGCGCAAAACCGCTGAACATCATAATCACACCGGAAACAGCTGAAAGAAGTAATGCGTTCATATTATTTGTTCAAGGTTTGGGTCAACACCCTTGTTGAATTATTGATAATGGCTTCTGTGTATTCGCTGGTAATCGTCAGCAGGGGCTGCGGATATACGCCAAAAGCAAAGATGATGACCACCAATGCGCTTAACGCCAGCTTTTCATTCAACCGGATATCCACGGCATTGGCCGTACGTTCGTTTACCGGACCAAAAAATACTTTCTGTATCATCGTTAACGTGTACACAGCGGCCAGGATAATGCTCAACAGGGCCAGCGTGGTAAACACAAAATTGTACTTGCTGAAGGTGGACGTAAAAATGCCGGCGAACATCAGGAATTCCCCTACAAACGCATTGGTCAGCGGCAGCGAAATATTGGCAAAGGCCATGATCACCAGCAAGGTTGCCAGGGCTGGCGCTTTGGCAGCAATCCCACCCAATTCGGAAAGTTTGCGGGTACCAAATTGCCGCTCGATCATTTCCACCACAATCCACAGTCCAATGATGTTCACACCGTGGTTGAACATCTGCATCATGACACCTTGCAGGGCCATTTGGGTTTCGGCAAAAATGGCAAGGGCCATAATGCCAATGTGTGCAATGGATGAATAAGCGATCAGTCGCTTTAAATCATTTTGCTGTATGGCCAGAATAGAAGCGTAAATAATACCAATCACAGCCAGTGTCGATGCCACATCACCCCAGGAATACGCAGCGGTGGCTGTTACAGGAAGCACCCATCGAATCATACCATACACACCCATTTTTACCATCAGGCCGCTCAGCACCATGGTCACTGCGTTGGGCGATTGCTCGTAGGTATCGGGCTGCCAGGTATGAAACGGGAACACCGGCATTTTTACAGCAAAGGCAGCAAACAGTAACCAAAAAGCAAGGGTTTGATTCCAGTTGCCCTGGCTGGCCAGTGCATAAAATGATTCAATAGAGAATGAACGATCGGGTGTTTGAAAATAGAGGTAAAGAAGACCGATCAGCATCAGCACCGAAGCGGTGAACGTATAAATGAAGAATTTGAACGTAACCGGGATTCTTCTTTCGCCACCCCAGCCCGAGCAAAGAAAATAAACCGGTATCAGAGCCAATTCCCAAAAGAAATAAAACAGCAGTGCATCCATGGAGGTGAATACACCCATTAGGCCGGCTTGCGCCAGCAGCATGAGGCCAAAAAAATTATGCGGCTTGCGGTAAGCCGTGTTCCAGGTAGAAAAGAATATAACAGGGTATGCAATGCCGGTTAAAAGACAAAGCAGTTTTGCCATGCCATCCAGTTGCAGTGAAAAGCTGGAATTGAGTGCACCCATCCAGGAAGCGGAAAACTGCAGGGCGTCCGGTGACGAAAAAAAACGGGCTCCGGCAACTGCCAGTGCCATCGTCACCAGCGAAACAACAAACGCCCAGGTGCGAACGGCTTTTTCCTCCTTTATAAAAAAGGAAACCAAGCCGCCAAGCAGTGGAACCAGAAAAAGGGATAAAACAATCATAATATCATTAGTTCTGCGTCAGTGGTGAATGGTGAATAGTGAGTTTAAAAAGATGTACTCACCACTGACCACTCACCCCTCACCTTTTTATTTTCTCAAAAAGAATTGCAGCAGGAACAACAGTACCATACTGATCACCATCAGCAGCACATAATTCCCTACCTGTCCGCTTTGCAACCAGCGCAACTGGCGACCGCCATAATTTACCAACCGGCCAACGCCATTCACCATGGCATCGATCGTACCCTTTTCAATAAAGGTGTGCACAAATCCACCAAAGCGGTTGAGCGGACGAACGATCACCGCATCATACAATTCATCTACATACCACTTGTTCTCCAATGCACGTGTAAAACCGGTTTCCTTTTCTTCGCGGTAGTTGCGGTAACGGGTATATGCAATGATAATGGCCACCAGCGCAATCACCGTTGTCAAGGCTACCAGTATCCATTCCGTAGCGTGGTCAACGTGAATTGCCTTTGACTTTACAACCGGTCCTAAATATTCAGAGAGACGGTCACCGCCTTCCATGAACAAGGCAGGAATGCCGATCCAACCGCCTATAATTGAAAGCACGGCCAAAACAATCAACGGAATGGTCATAGCGGCAGGGCTTTCATGAATGTGATGCTTTTGCTCTTCCGTTCCGCGGAAGGTTCCGCCGAATGTGATGAAGAGAAGTCTGAACATATAAAATGCTGTCAGCGCAGCGGTGAAAAGTCCCACTGCATACAAGATCTTGTTGGTATCAAATGCACTGAGGAGGATAGCATCTTTTGAGAAAAAACCACTCAGCGGCGCAATACCGGCAATAGCCAAACAAGCAACGAGGAAGGTAGCATAAGTTACCGGCAGTTTTTTGCGCAGGCCACCCATTGTTCGGATGTCCTGGTTGCCGCTTACGGCATGAATGACCGAACCCGAACCAAGGAACAACAGGGCTTTAAAAAAGGCATGCGTCATCACATGGAAAACAGCGGCCACATAAGCGCCGGTTCCCAGTGCCAGAAACATATATCCCAACTGGCTGACGGTAGAATAGGCCAGTACTTTTTTAATATCGTTTTGCCGAAGGGCAATGGTAGCTGCCAACAAGGCTGTTGCGGCTCCAATAATGGCAATAACAGTAAGGGTTACCGGGGCTGCCGTAAACAGCACATTGCTGCGGGCAATCATGTAAATACCAGCAGTAACCATCGTAGCAGCATGGATCAGGGCTGATACCGGTGTAGGACCCGCCATCGCATCGGGCAGCCAGGTGTACAGCGGGATCTGTGCACTTTTACCCGTCGCACCCAAGAACAGCAGCAGGGTAATTCCAATCAAATCTGTTGACGATAAACGGTCAAGAGCGGCTGTGGTAAACACATCGGCGTAACTTACGGTACCCAGTTTGGCAATCAGCCAGAACACGGCCAGTAAAAAGCCAAGGTCACCAATGCGGTTCATCACAAAAGCTTTTTTTGCCGCTTTGGTATAATCTATATTCTTAAACCAGTAACCGATCAGCAGGTAGGAACAAAGACCAACGCCTTCCCAACCAATAAACATGATAACGAAGTTGGCACCCATTACCAGCAGCAGCATCGAAAACACAAACAGGTTCAGGTAAGCAAAATAGCGACCGAAATGCTCCCGTTTTTCTTCGTGCATGTAAGCCGTTGAATAAACATGAATCAGGAAACCAACGCCGGTAATGATCAGGAGAAACAGGGTGGAAAGCTGGTCGATCTGGAAGGCAAACGGTACACGGAAGTTACCGACACGGATAAAATCAAAATACCGGATAACAGGATTGCCTAGGATGCGGGCACTGGAAGAAATGGCCCGTTCGCCGGTAAACGCATCCAGATTAAAAAACACATACAAGCTAATGGCAAATGAACCCAGGATTACACCACTGCCAATAGTACCGATCACTCCTTTGGATAAATATTTCCGGCCCAATCCATTGATCAAAAAGCCCAGGAACGGCAGCAGCGGAATGAGTAAAATTAAGTTCTTCATGTTGAGCAAAGCTGTGAGCCATTCGCTGTGAGCTGTGAGCCTAATGGCTCGAAGCTCAAAGCTCGCAGCTCTAAGCTGTTTTAGTGTTTTAGTCTGTTTAAAAAGTTCACATCAACGGAATGCGTATTGCGGAAGAGCATCACAATAATGGCCAGTCCCACGCTGACCTCTGCAGCCGCCACTACCATAATAAAGAATACAAACAACTGCCCATCGGTGCCTGCCGTTGGGTTGGCAGCGGCTCCAGCCAGGTGATGCATTTTGGAGAACGCCACCAACAGCAGGTTAACGGAGTTCAGCATCAGCTCAATACACATAAATATGATGATGGCATTGCGGCGGGTAAGCACCCCTACAATGCCAATGACAAACAAGGCGATTGAAAGAAAGATATAATACTTGATGTCCATAATAAAATTGTAACAGTTACTGCTTCAGGTATCCGGCGGTTTCAGTTTCGTGTATTTCGGATTGCACCACTTCGGCATCCAGAATTTCATCTTCAATCACCTGCTTTTCCCTTTTGCCGATCACCACGGCACCGATCATGGCACTTAAAAACAGGATACTGGCGATCTCAAACGGTACCACATACTCGGTGAACAATACGCGGCCCAAGTTTTGGATCAGGCCAATGTCGCCGCTTCCCAACTCCGTCATTCTGGATTCTGTCGTACGCAGGGCCGCTACCAACACCAGCAACAAACTTCCTCCGGCTACAGCACCAGCCATTTTCATCCATTTGTTCTTTTGGGGCTCCGTTTCTTTGCTCAGGTTCATCAACATGATCACAAACAGAAACAGCACCATAATGGCGCCGGCATAAACGATGATGTTCACAATAGCCAGGAACTGCGCATTCAGGAGCAAGTAATGTCCTGAAATCGTGAAGAACGTAACAATCAGCCACAATACACTGTACACCGGATTTTTGCTGGTAACCACCAGCAGTGCGCTGAAGAGGGCCATTGCTGTCAGCGCCCAGAATAGTATTTGCGTAATACCCATGCAGTAGGTTCTATTTTTATTCCGGTTTTGTGTTGAACGTACCCACGGCTTCTTTATAGCCTTCCGGGTCTGTTACCGGGTTTGGAATCAGTAAATCTTCTTTTTTATAAATAAAACCTTTGCGGCCGTAGTTTGCCGGCGCAACTGTTTTTGTCAGGTAAATGGCATCCTTGGGGCAAGCCTCTTCGCACAAGCCGCAGAAAATGCAACGCAGCATGTTGATCTCATACTTGGCGGCATATTTTTCTTCCCGGTACAAGTTTTCTTCACCCGTTTGGCGCTCAGCCGCTTCCATCGAGATGGCTTCGGCCGGACAGGCTACCGCACAAAGGCCGCAGGCCGTACAGCGTTCGCGGCCTTCTTCGTCCCTGTTCAGGATATGCAATCCACGGAAAACATCAGCGAAAGGACGTTTTTCTTCCGGGTATCTGATCGTAGGTGCTTTTTTGAACAAGTGTGAGAACGTAATACCCATGCCTTTGAAGATCGCCGGCAGGTACAACTTTTCAGCCAGGGTCATTGGCTTTCGCTCCACCACTGTTTTTCTGTTTGTTAATGCTTGCATCGTCTTTTCCCCTTCTTCTTTTAACGGCCGCAAAATTAGCCGTTCTGCTCCATCCGTTGTTTAAAAATCATTTATTTATTCAGCAGTAAAACGATCACTGCCGTTAACAGCATATTGCCCAGCGCCAGGGGCAAAAGCCCTTTCCAGCCCAGGTTCATCAACTGGTCGAAGCGGAAACGTGGAATGGTCCAGCGGATCCACATGAACAGAAAGATGAAAAAGAATGCTTTCGCCATCAATACGGCAAAGCCGATCAATCCAACCCACCACTGGTTGCCCCACATACCTACTTCATCGATAAACGGAATATCATACCCGCCAAAATAAAGGGTAGCCATGATAACACCGCTGATGAACATGTTGATGTATTCGGCAAAAAGGTAAAAACCCAGCTTCATGGACGAATATTCCTGGTGATAACCAAAGTTTAACTCGTTTTCGGCCTCCGGAAGGTCAAATGGTGTTCGGTTACATTCAGCCAGCGAACAGATTAAGAAGATCAGGAAACCAAGAGGCTGGTAGATAATGTTCCAGCCATTTTCTACCTGGTGGGTAACGATGGTGCTCATCCGCAGATCACCTACCAGCATCAACACGGCAATTAACGAAAGACCCATGGCCAGTTCGTAAGAGATCATCTGCGAAGCACCACGAATCGCAGCCAGGAGCGAAAATTTATTGTTGGAGGCCCAGCCACCGATCATAATACCATACACACCTAAACTCACGACACCAAAAATGTAAAGAATACCGATGTTGATATCGGCAACCTGCAGCGGCACCTGCCGGCCGGCAACATCAATGGTCCATCCCCAGGGAATGACAGCGCTTGTCATGGTAGCGGTGATCATTGCCAGCAACGGCCCCATTATAAACAGGGTTTTGCTGGAAGTGAGCGGAATGATCTCTTCTTTCATGAACAGCTTGACACCGTCGGCCATCGGCTGCAGCAATCCAAACGGACCGGCACGGTCGGGACCAACCCTGTCCTGCAAAAACGCAGCAACTTTCCGTTCGGCATAGGTGCTGTACATCGCTACCACCAGCGCCGTGGTAACGATCACGGCGATCAGGATAAATTTTTCCAGAATAAGAAACCAATCAATTTGTAGTAACATAGCTATTAGCTGTTAGCTGCAAGCTGCAAGCCGATCGCTTTTCACTTGAAGCTTCTTTTTTTGTTTGTCAACTCGGGTGCTACTATTCAACTTTTGTTGCGTCGCACACTTGTACGTAAGGTAATTCTATTCGCCACTCTCCGATCTTTGCTTCACTTTTCCTTTGCTCCTTGTTCGTCTGTTCTGCTGTTCATTACGGTGTGTTCGGGTTGGTGCTGTCCGTCCCGGCCAGGTTTCTACCCTGTCCATTTTTCACATCCGTTATGTTCGTGCCTACCGCGTTTGGATTGCCATTGAACGTAGCGCTGGTGGCAGGTCCGGGAAGGGTATCCAGGTCCACTTGGTTTACATCCGTGATTGATTTGATATCCAGCAACCGTTTCGGATCGCGGCCACCCATCACCTCTTTCAGGGTTTCTTTCGGTGTAACCACATTTACATAATGGCCAGCATTGATAACTGAATGCCTGTTCAATTTGGTAGGTCCTTCAATCACCCAATCGCTAACTTTTTTCTTTTCAAAACGACATTCGTTACAGATCCAATCTTCTACTTCGCCCCACTGGTCTTTGCGGGCTGTAACACGCAGCACATCATCGCCCCGCATCCATAAGCGAACCTTTCCGTTGCAATGCGGGCAGTCGCGGTGGGCCTCTACCGGCTTGGTAAACCAAACCCGGTTTTTAAAGCGGAAGGTTCTGTCGGTCAAAGCACCCACCGGGCAAACGTCAATGACGTTGCCGATCATTGGGCTTTCCAATGACTTCTGTATATACGTTGCAATCTGCGCATGTTCGCCCCTATCTAGGACACCATGATCGCGGTTGCCGGCAATCTGGTTGGCAGTGTGCACGCAACGGTAGCAAAGAATGCAACGGGTCATGTGCAATTGAATGTAGGGCCCAATATCGATACGTTCGAATGTTCTGCGCTTGAATTCATAGCGGGTACCCTCGGTACCGTGTTCGTAGCTCAGGTCCTGCAGATCACACTCACCGGCCTGGTCGCACACCGGGCAATCCAGCGGATGGTTCAGCAGCAGGAACTCTACCACACCTTTGCGAGCTTCCAGAACGGCAGGATTCGTAATGTTTTCTACGATCATCCCGTCCATTACTGCCGTGCGGCAGCTTGCCACCAGCTTGGGCATGGGGCGGGGATCCGCTGTAGAACCGGCAGCAACTCTTACCAAACAGGTACGGCAATACCCACCTGTGTTTTGCAGCTTGCTGTAGTAACACATGGTAGGCGGTACAATATCACCACCAATTTTTCGGGCCGCCATCAGGATGGTGGTACCCGGCTCCACTTCGGTGGTGATGTTATCGATCGTAACCTTAAACAGTTTCTTTTCTTCAGCCATAGTCTAATTCAGCTTTGAGCTATGAGCTTTGAGCCGAGGCATTTGCTCGTAGCTCGCAGCCTTTTATCACGGCGTTGCCGCCACTTCTATCGGATCGGCATAATGGGCCAGTCCAAAGTTTCTTGTTAATGCCTCGTCGGGGTTGGTTACGTGCCACTCAAATTCATCACGGAAATGACGAATGGCAGCAGCCACCGGCCATGCGGCCGCATCGCCCAGCGGGCAAATGGTATTGCCTTCGATCTTGCTTTGAATATCCCACAACAGGTCGATGTCACTCATCTTACCCTTCCCGTTTTCAATATTGTTCAGGATCTTTTCCATCCAGCCCGTTCCTTCGCGGCAGGGTGAACATTGCCCGCAGCTTTCGTGACGATAAAAGCGGGCCAGCGTCATGGTGTGACGGACCACGCACTGGTCTTCATCCAGCACAATAAAGCCGCCCGAACCCATCATGGAGCCGGTGGCAAAACCACCATCGGCCAGGCTTTCGTAGGTCATCATCCGCGGTTCGCCTTTGGCTGTTTTCAACAAAAGATTGGCCGGCAGAATAGGAACGGATGACCCTCCGGGAATACAGGCTTTCAGGCGTTTCCCGTTCGGGATACCGCCGCAATATTCATCGCTGTAGATAAATTCTTCTACAGAAATGGTCATATCAATTTCGTAAATACCAGGCCTGTTGATATTGCCGCAGGCAGAAATCAGTTTGGTACCAGTGGATTTGCCCACGCCAAACTTTGCGTATTCTTCGCCACCGATATTGATAATGGGAACAACGGCTGCAAGGGTTTCTACGTTGTTGACCACTGTTGGACAACCGTACAAACCTTTTACAGCCGGGAACGGCGGTTTGATACGCGGATTGCCACGCTTGCCTTCCAGCGATTCCAGCAGGGCAGTTTCTTCGCCGCAGATATAGGCACCGGCGCCACGCTGCACATAAATCTCACAGTCGAAGCCGGTGTTCAGAATATTTTTTCCAAGGAAGCCGGCCCCTTTTGCTTCGGCTATGGCCTGTTCCAGGATATCAACGATCCAGGCATATTCGCCGCGGATATAGATATATGTGCTGTTGGAACCAAGTGCAAACGAAGAAATGATCAGGCCTTCAATCAGCAGGTGCGGAATAAACTCCATCAGGTAACGATCCTTGAAAGTACCCGGCTCTGATTCATCGGCATTGCAAACGAGGTAACGGGGAACTCCTTCCGGCTTGGCCAGAAAGCTCCACTTCATACCGGTAGGGAAACCGGCGCCGCCACGACCCCGCAGGCCGCTCTTCTTTACTTCTTCCACAATATCGGCAGGTGCCATTTTAAAGGCTTTTTCCACGGCCGCATACCCACCGTGCCTGCGATAAACATCATACAAACGGATGTTTTCGATATGTGCGTTTTCTAATAATAATTTTTTGCCCATTTATCAAGTTGAAAGTCAAAAGTCAACATCTCGCAACTCCTGACCTTTTCGTTTTTCTATGTTATGAAAGCCTGACGGCCTGTCTTCCCATCAGGCGCCACTTGCCTTTTTCTTTTACCCACACCAGCATGAGGGCCAGGTTGAGCGGCGACACGGTTCCATCAGCTTTTTTCTCATTCGCCTTAAACTGGTGACGAACAATGGCCACATCGTCATCGGCCGAAATCACACTGATCTGACTAACCGCCGTATCGACGTAGATAGATTTGTTGCCGGTGATACCTGCAATGGCCTCTTCCCGTGTTTCGATCTTTCCGCTGGAATGACCATAGCT
The DNA here is from genome assembly GCA_014163555.1 of Flavisolibacter longurius. Classification (GTDB taxonomy): domain Bacteria; phylum Bacteroidota; class Bacteroidia; order Chitinophagales; family Chitinophagaceae; genus Flavisolibacter. The sequence continues at coordinate 107,701 of JACJGO010000003.1, read as the reverse complement.
TGCTTTTTTGGCAAACAGGTCTTCCACCGTTTTACTATCCTTTGTACCAAAAACCGTTCGGCTCAGCAGATACGTTCTTTCAATAAGTTCTTTCTCCTGCCTGGATTGTGCCCAGGCAAGGGTAACGCTGCAAAAAAAGGTCAGTATAAGAATTGCTTTCTTCATCAGTTTTGAGCGGCCGCTGTGCGACGGCATTCTTCAATGATCTGGTCTACTTTTTCACGGGTCAGGTGCTCCTTGTAAAACTTGCCCAACTGCATCATCGGTGCATAACCGCAAGCGCCCAGGCACTCCACCGTTTTCAGGGTAAACATGCCATCTTTGGTGGTTTCACCCACCCCGATGTCCAGTTTTTCTTTTATATAAGCAATGATATCATCACTGCCCCGCACCATGCAAGGCCCCGTCTGGCAAACTTCAAAAAGGTACCGGCCGATCGGCTTCAGGTTGTACATGCTGTAGAAAGTTGCTACCTCATATACTTCAATCGATTTTAGTTGCAGCAGTTCGGCCACGTAATCCATAGCTTCGGCACTCAGCCAGCCGCCATTTTCTTCCTGCGCCAGGTGAAGCACCGGAATGAGGGCACTCTTCTGCTTTCCCTCGGGGTAGCGGGCAACGATCTCGTGGACTTTCTTTAGTTTTTCGTCTGAAAACTTCATTTTCTAATTCGATAATTTGATAATCTGATAATTCGATAATTGTTTGTTTTCATTATTATCAAATTATCACATTGGCTAATTAGCACATTACCCATCCATCTCCCCTGCAATCAGGTTGAGTGATGACATAACAATAATGGCATCACTCAGCATGCTGCCTTTGATCAGCTCTTCAAATGCCTGGTAATAAATAAAACAAGGTCTCCTAAGGTGCAGACGGTAGGGGCTTCGGCCACCATCGCTGATCAGGTAAAAACCCAGTTCACCGTTGCCGCCTTCCACCGAATGGTACACTTCACCGGGAGGCATATTCACTTCACCCATAATAATTTTGAAGTGATAGATGAGCGCCTCCATTTTGGTGTACACATCTTTTTTCTCCGGCAGGTAGTATTCCGGCACATCGGCATGAAACACTTCCGCTTCTGCTCCCTTGAACTCCTGCACCTTGCGGTAAGCCTGCTCAATAATCTTCAGCGATTCCCACATTTCCTGCTGGCGCACCAAAAAGCGGTCGTAGCAATCACCCGTAGTACCGGTTGGGATCACAAAATCAAAATCTTCGTAACTGCTGTAAGGCGAATGCACCCGCACGTCGTAATCAATACCAGCAGCGCGGAGGTTAGGCCCGGTAAAACCATAGTTCAGGGCTCTCTCGCCACTGATAGGACCGGCACCCATGGTACGCTCCATGAAAATGCGGTTGCGTAAAAACAGGTCTTCAAACTCTTTCAGGGCTTTGGGATATTCGGCCAAGAACCGCTCAAGCTTTTCAAAAGCAATGTTGTTGAAGTTGCGTTCGAAACCACCAATCCGACCAATGTTGGTCGTCAGGCGGGCACCGCATACCTGCTCCCAGATCTCGTAGATAAGCTCGCGGTATTGCATCAGGTACAGGAATCCGGTGAAAGCTCCTGTGTCCACACCCATTACGCCGTTGCAGATCAGGTGATCGGCAATCCGGGCCAGTTCCATGATAATAACGCGGAGATAGTCAACCCGCTTTGGCGTTTTGATGCCCAGCAGCTTCTCGCAGGTCATGTGCCAACCCATGTTGTTGATGGGCGACGAACAATAGTTTAACCGGTCGGTAAGCGGGGTAATTTGGTAAAGTGGTCTGCGCTCGGCAATCTTTTCAATAGCCCGGTGCACATAACCAATCGTTATTTCGGTAGAAACAATCTTCTCACCATCCAGTTCCAGGATGTTTTGAAATACGCCATGCGTGGCCGGGTGTGTCGGTCCCAGGTTGATGCGGGTGGTTCCGGTTCCAATGTTTCCTTCCGGAAGAATGATATTTTTATCTGTCGTAGACATGAATAATTAGTCAGCTTTTTTGTTAGGATTGATTTCCTGCTTTCGGCACTAAATTCCTTTTATAAACTTTCCGGAATCGTTCGCGGCGACCCGTCTTCATTCCGGTTACCGAAATCAAAACTTCCACCCCGACCGAACATTTCATCGTCTTTGTCAAGTCTTGTTTGGTCCTCCAACGGATATTCTTTCCGCAGTGGGAAATAATCCATCTCGTCCACGTTCTGAATACGGCGCAGGTTGGGATGGTTCACAAAATTAACCCCGAAGAAATCATACGCTTCCCGCTCCAGCCAGTTAGCCGCTTCAAAAACTTTCGTAGCGCTGAAAACATCCGGCTGTTCGATGGGTGCAAACACTTTAAAGCGAATGCGACAATTTTCCACCAGGTTGTGCAGGTGATAAACAACCGCAATCTCCCGGCCTTTGTAAGCAGGATAATGCACAGCGGTTAAATCAGTGAGAAATTGAAAGGATAACTGCGGGTCTTCGTATAAATATTGCAGCACATCCAGATTCAGGTCTTTGGTCACTTCAAAGGTCAGCATCCCATAAGGTTCCTCAAAATTGGAAACCTGTTCGCCAAAGCGATCTGTCAGTTTTTGTTTGATGAAATCGTTGCTTAAAGCCATAATTTTTGAGCTTTTAGCCTTGAGCTGCGAGCTGTGAGCAGAGCAAAATGCCCGGGGCTCAAAGCTCACGGCTCATAGCTTCTACTGTATTCCGTAACTCGCCAAAAGTTTCTGATAATGCTCACTGCCTCTTCTGCGCAGGCTTTCTTTGCCCACCAGATCCTGCACTTTCATAAATCCATCCAGGATGGCTTCCGGCCGGGGCGGACAACCTGGAACGTACACATCCACCGGGATCACCTGGTCCACTCCCTGCAAAACGCTGTAGGTATCAAAAATACCGCCGCTGGAAGCACAGGCGCCTATGGCCATCACCCACCGGGGCTCCGCCATTTGCAAATACACCTGCTTGATAACCGGGGCCATTTTTTTAGAAATAAGACCGATTACCATCAACAGGTCGCATTGACGGGGCGAAAAACCCAAGCGTTCACTGCCAAATCGGGCCAGGTCGTAGTGCGAAGCCATGGTTGCCATGAATTCGATACCGCAGCACTTGGTGGCAAACGGCAGGGGCCAAAGCGAGTTCTTTCTTGCCAATCCCACCACATCACTCAGCTTGGTAGCAAAAAATCCTTCACCCTGGTGCCCATCAGGCATATCCACAATACTGATATCCCTTTCGAGGGGTTTTTCTTTGATATTATATTCAACCGGACGAGCCATACTACGTAATTTGATAATTTGACAATTTGATAATTTGATGATGTCCTTGCCTGATTTTAATTAGCACATTATCGCATTATCCCATTAATCCTCCCATTTTAGCGCTCCTTTCTTGACGATGTAGATAAACCCGCAAAGAAAGAACGAAACAAACATAAACACGGCCCAAAAACCACTCCAACCCAGCTCTTTAAAATTTACCGCGTAGGGGTAAAAGAAAATGATCTCCACATCAAACAACACGAACAGGATAGCAACCAGGAAATATTTGATCGCCATGGGCTGGCGGGCTTCACCGTGGCTTTTGATACCAGAGGTAAAAGTCTGCAGTTTATCCGTGGTTTGGCGTTTGGGACCCAGCAGGTGAGTCACCACCATAAGGGTGCCAATCATACCAAATGCAAACAAAAACTGGAAGGCAATCGGCAGCCAACTCGTGGCACTGTTCACATCTGATACGGCTCTGCTGAGATCTGATTGAAGAAGTGTAAACATAGTTTTCCAAAATGGCAGGCAAAAATAAGTTAGGATAATCAATAAGTACGATTAATTTCCAGAGGCTGGTACAAAAGAAAAGCCCCCTTTTACGAGGGGGCTTTATTAGTATTTTACATCCTATTTTCTTTCCTATTTACTCTTCCCTCGCGGTGCCGGTTTGGCTGCCTGAGTAAGTACTTTTTGAATATTCAGGAGGTTTTCATTAGCCGGATCAAAAGCCAGCCCGCGGGTTACGTAGGTCAGCGCCGTTGCTCTGTCGGCCTTAATGTTGGTGTGGTAAACAGCCAGCGATGTGGCGGCTCTTACACCCTGGTTGGAGAAACGCTCCTTGCTGCCTTCGGCAATGGTCAGCACTTTATCCCACATAGGCATAGCTATACCTTGTTGCATATTGGTGTCAATAGCGGTCCTTGCCAGAGCACTCCAATAATAGCCGTGAATGCTGTCGGGAGATGCGGTAGAATATACCTGTGCAATGCTGTCAGACTTCTCATAGTTACCACCCAGGTAAAGCGGTACTGCAACATAGCTGATCAACTCGTCTTTCGACGCACGGCCCTGGGCATTCCGGAGCTCGTACGACATCAGGCGAAGCTCACCTTCCAGGATTTTGTTGTTATTGGCCTGTGCATTTTCAATGGCCTCGTTCAGCATTTCAATCTGGCGGGAAAGAACGCTGTCCATTTGTACCGCTTTGGCAATATCTGCACGAACCAGATCAGGATTTCCTTTTCCGCAAGAAGTGGCATGCAGGATATAATCGGTACCATACAGGTCCTCCCCTTTTGCTTTTTCAATCAGCAGGTTGGCGTTGGTGCAGGCACTGGCTGTGTCTTTTGTCCGCAGAAAACTGTTGGCCAAAAGACGATAAACACGGGGACGCGGATTGTTGTTGGTACCGGAAATGATCTGCCGGGCTGTTCCGATGGCATCAGTAAATTTTTCCTGTACAAACTCCGTTTGCGCTTTCAGGTAGAGGTTTTCAGCACTCTGATCGGCTACACCAATAAACTTGTTGGCGAAATCAGCAGCGGCTGTAAAATCTTTTTTGTACAACAGGTTGTAATAATACAGATCGTAAAAAGCAGGGGCAAACTTCGGATCAGCGGCAATGGCTGAATTCAGGTTTTCGGTTACCACATCCCAGTTGCGCTGCGACTGGTACAGAGAAGCTACACGATACAGGGCCGGAGCATAGTTACCTGCTTTGCGGTAAGCCTGAACGGCATCACCGCCCTGGTGCTTTTTCCGGTAAGCGTTACCCAATACCACGAAGATATCCTGGTTGGTGGGAGCCACCTGCGCCGCTTCGTTCAGTTTGGAAATGGCGTAATCCAGGTCGCCAAGCTTTTTCTGATCGCTGTAAGCATTTACATTGGCGCGGCCCACTGCAGTCAGTATGTTTGGATCATTGGCCTTTCTGCCTTTGCTGGCAGTAATGGCAGCGTCAAACATCTGGCGGGCTTCCGCAGCTTTGCCATCCAGCAGGTTTACATGTCCCATTCCTACCAAAATCCAAGGAGCATTGCCGTTGGCAGAAAGTGTTTTCTGGTACAAAGCTCTTGCACCAGCCACATCGTCCTGAGCCAGCATTGTTTGTCCTAACCAGTAAACTGCTTCAAGATTATTGGGATTGGCAGCCGTCAGTTTCTCAAATGTCTGACGGGCACTCTGGTATCTTTCGGCATACCAGTGCGACACACCTTCCTGCACGGATTGCGCCATGGCCTGGAAGGAGAACATTGCAGCGAAGAATAAAACAATTGCTGACTTCTTCATTTTTCGATTTTCTTTTTAAGATTTAAAATTATCTGCTTTCGCTTAATCACTAGTTGTTAAAGTTCACTCTGTTTGTGCATCCCGCATATAAAAGGGCCGGATAGCCGGAAACAGGTAAGAGCGCCTGAAAATTAACTGACCTCGATCGTTTCGCAAAAAATTAGCCAAGCTTCCGGCAATTCCCTGTTGTTTTCCTTTTTGTACATAAACCAAACTGCGGATCATCGGGTAGGTTCGGGTGTAAATCAGGTACTGCACGGGTAAAACAAACCCACCGGTACTATCAGTACTTTCTACCCGGGCCAGCCGAACTTTGTTTAACTGGTTTACTTGTGCTGTGTCATCTATATTTCCAATCCATGAACTGCCTACAAATCCAATGGCTATGGGCGTTCGGGCAACATAATCTATCACCTCACGGCTGCTGTTGGCCGCCACTACGTTTTTTCCAAGAGGTTGATTGCGAAGCACTGAATCTAACATAAACCGCACCGTACTTGTTGCCTTCACCCCGTCCAGTACCGGAATTAGGTTTTTCTTAGAATTTCCGGAAAGCAGGTCTCTGATTTCCGCCATCGTGAAAAGAGAGTCGGTCGCCTGAGGGTGCACCACTACGGCAATGGCGTCGTAGGCAACTGTAGCGTAATCCGTATCCAGCTTTAAAGAATCAGCGATGAGTCGTTTTTCACCGGGTGTATAAGACCGCGTGACAATCACCATCCGGATAGAGTCCACCAGGAAATCACGCAAACAATCTACCTCGGGCTTGTAATGCACAACGATTTTTGTTTTTGGATAATCGTTCTGAAAAACCTGCACCTGGGCATCAATTACCGGCTTAAAACTTTCGTCGCAACTAATATAAAGCGTTCCGCTGTCGAACCGGCTGCCGGTAGTTTCAGCAGCCTGATTGCCGCAACTGCCAAGGAGCATCAGTCCAAAGGCTGCCAACAACCCACTCCACACTATTCTCATCTGAAATAATTCTTTTTATACCCCCGGTAAATACGCCAGCCGCCGTAAAGAACAAACATAGCCCCAATGAAATAATCAATACTGGAAGGTTCGCGGTCCAAAAGGGTCAGGCCCAATTTTTCGTAAACCAGAAAATAAATTCCAAGAAGCAAAAACACGGAGCCCATCGAATAATCCACTGTTGACCGCACCTTGCTTCGTTGCTTGCGCTGTTTCTCCTGAAATTCTTCAATCATATCAAATTGTTGGGTTTGGCAAGTTAGCCAATTTTTAGTCTTCTACTCCTACAAAGGTCACCGGTTGGGTGAAACTTACCGGGATAGGCCGGCCACCCTGTATGGCCGGTGTCCATTTCGGCATCTTGCGGAGTACCCGAATCACTTCATTGTCAAAGGCTGTACCAGCCGATTGCACGACCTGGAAATTGGTGATACCGCCGTCTTCTGCTACATAAAACCGAATCATCACCGTACGTTTTTCGCCACTTTCCAGCGGCTCGGGAGCAACCAGATGCCGGCCCAGGAAAGCGGCCCAGGCCTGTACGCCACCGGGAAACTGGGGTTGCTTATCTGGAATGAGTTCCTTTGCCGGTGCGGGTTCTTTTTCCATTCCATTTCCAGATCCTTTTGTTTCGGGCATCAGGGTCGGTTGCAAATTACCCACCTCCGTGCCGGCAGTGTTGATATCAGAGATGGCAGCTTTCAGCATCATGTCCTGCGTAGGTACCGGATCAACCACATCTTTCTTAACGAATTTAAACTGGTCAATTGCCTTTACCTGCCTTACGGGTTCTTTCGGTATTTGCTTTTTTTGCTGTTGCGGTTCCGGCTTTTTTTCTTCCCGCGGCGCTATCTGTTGTACGGTAACAACTTTGCCGTCTTCCGGTTTTACAAAGTTTTCTGCCGCCGAAGGCCGAATAAAAAACACGAGCAGAAAAACAAAACTAACGGCCATCACTACGGCTTTCCCTAATTCTCTTGGATAGTCTTTGCGCAGTCGATAGGCGCCATACTGTTTGTTGCGATGTTCAAAAAGAATGTCGATTACATCGGAAGATAAAATTTGCTGGCTGGTCATGGTGTGTTGTTTTCAGTTGAGATGAACCGCCCGAAAACATTCCATAAACTGCAGTGAAATTCTTTCCGCAGCCAATGGCTTACTTTTGCGCAGCAAAAAACTGGACGATGAAAATTCTGATGGTGTGTTTAGGAAATATTTGTCGCAGCCCTTTGGCAGAAGGTGTGCTCCGGCACAAGGCAAAACAGGCGGGTCTTGACTGGACGGTTGAAAGCGCCGGCACCAATGGTTACCATGTTGGTGAAGCGCCGCATCACCTGTCGCAAAAAGTAGCGAGGCTCAATGGCATTGATATTTGTGAACAAAAGGCCAGGCGTTTTGTGAAAGAAGATTTCGATCGCTATGATAAGATCTATGCCATGGCAGATGACGTAATGGACGATATGCGCCGCATTGCCAAAGAAAAGTGGAACCCGGCAAAAGTGGACCTGTTCTTAAACGAATTGCACCCGGGGAAAAATGCTTCTGTTCCCGATCCCTGGTACGGTACCGAACCGGGTTATCACGACGTGTATAAACTGATTGATGAAACCTGCGAGCAGATAATCAGCAAATATGCTAATGTGAAAATTTGAAAATGTCTTTGCCTCTCAACTGCAATCTTTGACCTGTAAACTGTAAACTTTCATGAAACCCTCTCTCCCGCAAGGCACCCGTGATTTTGGTCCCGACGTTGTGCGCAAACGCCAGTATATTCTCAACACCATCAAAGCTGTTTTTGAACTTTATGGATTTCAGCCGTTGGAAACACCGGCGATGGAAAACCTGGAAACCCTGATGGGCAAGTATGGCGAAGAAGGCGACAAGCTGATATTTAAAATCCTGAACAATGGTTTGGGTGATCCGAAAAACCTTGAAAAATCAAAGGCGGCTTTTGAAAATGTGCTGCAAGGAAAAAACGATAAGAACCTCACAGAACGAGCCCTGAAATATGACCTCACCATTCCCTTTGCCCGCTATGTAGCCATGAACCACGGGCAACTAGCGTTTCCGTTCAAACGTTACCAGGTGCAGCCGGTGTGGCGGGCCGACAGGCCACAACGGGGACGCTACCGTGAGTTTTACCAGTGCGATGCGGATGTAGTAGGTAGTCGTTCCCTGTTGAATGAAATTGAACTCACCAACATCTATTCCAGCGTGTTTGAACAGTTGAACATCCCGGTGGAAATTCGCCTCAACAGCCGCAAGATCCTGGCGGCGCTAGCTGCCCTTGCCGGCGGCAGCGAAAAGATGATGGACATCACCATCGCTATCGACAAGCTGGACAAGATCGGTCTCGAAAAAGTAAAAGAAGAGTTGACACAAAGAGGGCTGACAGAAGAACAAATCACCATCATTGCCAACTACCTGCAGATTGCTGAAAAAAGTGGCGACAATGACATCATACTTTCAGACCTGCAAACACTTTTTGGCGATAATGAAACCGGAACAACGGGGTTGAACGAATTGCGCTACGTTCTTTCCCAAACAAAAGACATCAGCACTGTTAACAAGATCATTATCGATCCTACCCTGGCCAGGGGATTGAATTATTACACGGGCACCATTTACGAGATCAAAGCCGTCGGTGTAAAAATGGGCAGCATTGGCGGCGGCGGCCGGTACGATGACCTTACGGGCTTGTTCGGTGTACCAAATATTCCGGGTGTCGGTATCTCGTTTGGTGTGGACAGAATTTATGATGTGCTGGAAGAACTGGACCGCTTTCCACAAACAGTAGCGCAAGGAACAAAAGTTTTGTTTTTCAACCTCGGCGAAGAAGAAAGCAGAATCGCATACGGCCTTCTGCAGCAGGTGCGGCAAGCCGGCATCGCCGCGGAGATTTTTCACGAAGCCCAAAAGTTTGACAAGCAGTTTAAATATGCAGAGAAAAAAAACATTCCGTTTATCGTGATCATTGGTTCTGCTGAAGTAACAGAGAAGCAGGCCGTAGTAAAAGACCTGCGAAACGGCCAGCAGCAGAAGATTGCGTTCGAGGAGTTGGCCAGCTTTCCGTTTGCCTGAGGGCACCGGAAATTGTAAATTTGAAAAAAAGAGCATGAGCGCTGTTCCCGCTATAAAATACATCAGCATTGAAGATTACCTCTCCCTGGAAGAAACGGCAGAGGAAAAGCACGAATATTACCGGGGAGAAATTTTTGCGATGGCTGGCGGAACGATAGCGCATAACCAGATTGTGAGCAATACGGTTAGCGAGATCAATTATTTTCTCAGGGAGAAAAATTGCCAGGTCTTCCCCAGCGACCTCAAAGTGCATAACGAAGCCAATTCGCTTTTTACCTATCCCGACATCAGCATTGTTTGCGGTGAACCCCAGAAATGGCAGGACCGCAACGACACCATCACCAATCCGGTTGTGATTATAGAAGTGCTTTCTGAAAGCACACAATTGTATGACCGGGGGCAAAAGTTTAAATTATACCGAAACATTCCGTCGCTGAAAGAATACCTGCTGCTTTCATCGCTTGAATACATGGTGGAACACTATACCAGACAGGCAGATGAAACCTGGAACTTTCGCGAACTCTCCAATCCGGAAGACAGGTTCACCATTGAAAGCATTGACTTTTCCTGCCCCATAAAAGAGCTCTACCGGAACGTTTCGTTTGAATAAATTAAGTGAATGCCTTTCTCCTCTATTTAGAAAATTCTTGGTCTTTGAAGCGAAGCATGATTGGTCGCTGAGTCAAACAGCAATTCCCAGGCACGGGGCACCAGGCGGTAACCAAACCGAAGGCGCCCTTGCTGAATCTCCCTGTAGAACAACTCATTCGGGTCCTGTCCTTTGTAAACCAGCCCGCCCAAGCGGTGGTACTGGGGTTCATGAAGCCGGATATTGATCGGCTGCAATAAGGTTGTCGTATCAGTTACGTGAGCCGCATACAGCATGGCGCCATTCTCATAATAAAATGTTTTGAGCAGCACACCCGCCGTATCCACATTTTCCACCTTCACAAATCCCCGCGGTACGACCAGTGGAATGGTGGTTGTGGCGCCATTCTGCGAATAGATAAATGTTGATTTTTTGTAGTCCTTAAAAAAAAAGCAGGACGAAAACACGGCCATTAAAACAAAACCGGCTGTTAACACTTTCATGCTTACAGGCTTTCAAAAACTATGCTTGCCCCTTGCCCCACACCAACACACATCGTAGCAAGGCCATATTTGCTCTTCCTTCGCTTCATTTCATGCACCAGAGTGGTGGAAAGCCGCACACCACTGCAACCCAGGGGGTGCCCCAGGGCAATGGAGCCGCCGTTCACGTTTACCTTGCCGGGATCGAGTTGTAGATCCTGCATGCAGGCCAAAACCTGCGAGGCAAACGCTTCATTGAGCTCAATAAGATTCAGGTCTGCTACAGAAAGCGAAGCCCGTTTCAGTGCTTTTTGCGTAGCCGGAACCGGTCCAATGCCCATTACGGCCGGGTCAACACCCGCAACGGCCGATGCAACAACACGGGATATAGGCTTCAGTCCATATTTTTTAACAGCCGCTTCACTGGCCAGCAGCATGGCCGCAGCACCATCATTCAATCCGGCTGCATTACCGGCCGTCACCGTTCCATCTTTTACAAAAGCAGGCTTCAGCGAAGCCAGTTTTTCCAGTGTTGTTTTACGGGGATGTTCATCCGTAGCAAAAACATTCGCAGTTCCCTTATCACCGGGTACGGTTACGGCTACAATTTCGTCGTTCCACTTACCGGCTTCTAAGGCCGCATAATATTTTTCCTGGGAGGAAAGGGCCCATGTATCCTGCGCTTCCCGCGAGATGTTCCAGCGTTTGGCCACATTTTCACCAGTCTCACCCATGCTGTAGGGATAGTGCACATCCGCTAGCTTGTTGTTGACAAACCGCCAGCCTAGGGTTGTATCATAAATTTCCGTCGATCGTTGAAAAGCTGAACTGGCCTTAGCCATTACAAAAGGCGCCCGGCTCATACTTTCCACACCACAGGCAATGATCAGTTCGGCATCGTTGCATTCGATTTGGCGGGCCCCATCCATAATTGCCTGAAGGCCCGATGCACAGAGCCGGTTAACAGTATTACCGGGAACGGTGGTTGGTAATCCGGCCAGCAACGCGGCCATCCGGGCCACATTGCGGTTGTCTTCGCCGGCCTGGTTGGCATCGCCGGCTATTACGTCCTCAATTTCATTTGGGTCGATAGAAGGATTTCGCTGCAGTAGCTCACGAATCGCATGCGCTAATAGATCATCGGGACGAACCATGGCCAGCGCACCGCCATATTTTCCGAGCGGTGTACGAAGGGCATCAATAACATAAACATTTCGCATAGCAAACTTTTAGCGTGAAATGGCAAACGGGAGACGGGAGACAATTGTTTCACTATCGTTTCGGTAGTTTTACGATAGTTTGTTTGGCCTCTCGACTTGTGAACCCGTAAACCTGTGAACTCTTCCTTTTTCCTGTCTTACGTTTGACATTTCACGTTGTTAAAACCCTCGCAAGATAAGTGCAGAAATTCATCTACCTCCTTCCGGTAAACTATCTTTGCACGATGGCAGAAACAGCAATGGCAAAGGTGAAAGCTCCCCAGAACATCCGGCAGATGAGCTATACCGATTTGGAAGATTTTTTCCTTTCCGTAGGAGAAAAAAAGTTCCGTGTCAAGCAGGTCTGGGAATGGCTTTGGCAAAAGCATGCGCATTCTTTTGCCGACATGACAAACCTGAGCAAAGAGCTACGCCAGAAGTTGGGCGAGAATTTTTCCTTGCCAGCCCTTTCTGTTCACTCTACGCAATACAGCGCTGATGGCACGGTAAAGACCGGATTCATTACCCATGAGGGCCACCTGTGCGAAGGAGTGCTGATTCCGACCGAAAACCGCTACACCGCCTGCGTATCCTCGCAGATCGGCTGTTCGCTGAGCTGCCGCTTTTGCGCTACCGGTTATATTGAAAGAAAGCGCAACCTGGATTTTGATGAAATCTACGATGAAGTGGTGCTGATCAACCAGCAGTGCGAACGGATTTACGGTAAAAAGCTTTCGAACATTGTGTTCATGGGTATGGGTGAGCCGTTGCTGAACTACAAGAATGTGTTAAAGGCTATTGAAAAGATTACGGCCGAAGAGGGACTGGCCATGAGTCCGCGGCGCATCACGGTTTCAACGGCGGGAGTCGCCAAAATGATTCGCCAGTTGGGTGATGACAATGTAAAATTCAAGTTGGCACTTTCGCTGCATGCGGCTAACGATCAAAAACGAAACGAGATCATGCCCATTAACGAGACCAACAATCTGAAGGCGCTGATCGATGCGCTGAATCATTTTTACAAAGAGACAAAGAATGAGATCACCCTTGAGTATATCCTCTTTAACAATTTCAACGACAGCCAGAAGGATGCCGATGAACTGATCAAAGTGTACCGCCAGGTACCGGCTGATCTCGTGAACATCATTGAATACAACCCCATCGACTTTGCCAAATTTGAAAAGCCAACAGAGAAACGTATGACGGAGTTTATGGATTATCTCGCCAAAAATAAAGTCAATGCCCGCCTGCGTCGCAGCCGGGGAAAAGACATTGATGCGGCTTGTGGCCAGTTGGCAAACAAGACTTCTGAACTGGGCATTGGATGAACCTGAATGGATAGGATTTTGGGGTATGTCACCAATCCGTTACATCAAAACGTTTACCTAAGTGCACGAGGTGTCTCGCATCGAACAGCTCTTTTTTTAGACTATGACACTTACGTCTGTCATTAAATAGATTCCTTGTCAAAGCAGGTTCCAACCTATCCCTCAAAGTCCTCCTTATCCCATACATCACGGTTCAGACAATTAATCTCAGTTCAGATTGGTTAACGATAATTAACTCACTTTCTTTAAACTTCGAACGAAAGGCTTCGTCTTTATATTGTTCCGTTTAAAAACAGACAATAAATTATACTATGAAAAAAATCTTATCTACTGCATTAGCCATCGTACTCTTTGTAGGTGCATCACAAGCACAAACAACCGAAAAAAAAGACCATCACCGCAAAGGTGAACGTAAAGAACAGGCCTTTCAGAACCTGAACCTTACTGCCGAGCAAAAAGCCAAAATGCAAAGCCTTCGCGAAGCCCAGCGCAAGGAAATGCAGGAGCTGAAAAAAAGCGGCAACGTGACACAGGAGCAACGCAAAGCCCTGCACGAAAAATACAGAACACAATACCAGTCCATTCTTACGCCTGCCCAACAGGAAGAAATGAAGAAGAACCGTGAGACCATGAAAGACCGGGCACAAAAAGGAAAACGTGGCGAAAAGGGCAAAGGATTTGGCAAACGTGGCAATATGGGTCAACAAGCTGCCTTCTTTAAAAAAGAACTGAACCTGAGCGCCGACCAGGAAACCAAACTAAAAGGCATCTTCCAGGAGTTCCAGACAAAATCAAAAGAAATTCGTTCCAACAATACACTGTCACAGGAGCAAAAAAGAACGCAGTTCCAATCCTTGGCACAGCAGTACATGGCGCAGGGAAAAGCCGTACTGACACCTGAGCAAGCCAAAAAGTTTGAAGAACTGAAGGGCAAACGCATGTCGAAAAAAGACAAAAATCTTTAATCCTCTCGAAAAATAACAATTGATAGGCCCCGCGATCGGCGGGGCTTTTCTATTTTTGCACTTCATCCTGTTGCAAAACAGCAAAACTCCCCAACATGAAAAAAGGCTCAGGCTTCGAGAAATTTTACAAAGGTGGCCCCAAGAAAGGCGGCGCCAAAAAAGAAGAATTCCGGAAGGAAAAACGCGAAGCAAGAAAAGAAAGAGAAGAACAGTTCAAGCAGGCCAAACAGGCAAAACAGACCAGCGCACCCCGATCCCGTTTTGGTGTAACCAAAGCTGACCAAACTGGTAAACCGGAAAAAAGAGCCGAGGCACCCAAATACAACCTTGAAGCTCCCAAAGGAAGGTTTAAAGTTCAGAAGGCAAAACCCATGAATGAAGACATGCCGCTGAACAAATACATCGCTCATAGCGGGGTTTGTTCCCGTCGCGATGCGGTAGACCTGATCAAAGGTGGCAAGGTCAAAGTGAATGGAACACTGGTGCTTGAACCCGGGCACAAAGTAAAGCTGACCGATACGGTAGCGGTGGCCGGAAAAAGAATTGCACCGGTGAAAGACCTGGTCTATATTCTTTTGAACAAACCCAAAGATTATATCACTACCACCGACGATCCGCACCAGCGCAAAACAGTTCTGGACCTGCTGAAAAGTGCACCCGATACAAGGTTATACCCTGTCGGCCGGTTAGACCGTAACACCTCCGGCGTGTTGTTGCTTACCAATGACGGCGACCTCTCACAGATGCTGACGCACCCGAGCAACGAGATCAAAAAAGTGTATGCTGTAACGTTAGACAAGCCCTTATCGAAAGCGCATTTTGACGCCATCCTCAAAGGGGTTCCGCTGGAAGACGGCGTAGCCAATGTGGATGTGCTGGCGTTTCCAGATGCCAAAACCCTGACCGAGGTTGGCGTGGAGATTCACAGTGGCCGCAACCGCGTGGTGCGCCGCATTTTTGAACATTTCGGCTATGATGTCAAAGCGCTTGACCGCGTGGTGTTTGCCGGGCTGACCAAGAAAAATGTCAACCGCGGCAAATGGCGTTTCCTTACCGAGAAAGAAGTACGGGACCTAAAGTTTTTCGGTAGAGGTAAATAACAGCAGATTCATAGATCAAAGGAGACAAACGCTGGACTATCCCTGCGCTGATTCCTTTGATAATTACAAACTCATTTCTGAATGGCAATTAAGCTGAACGATCATATACTCTTCCAAAACGAGTCATTCATCGCGATCAATAAACCGGCAGGCCTATTAACAATACCCGACCGCGAAGGCAAGGACGTTTCGCTGAAAAGCCTGTTGCTGGAGCGTTTTGGCCAGGTGTTCACCGTTCACCGCCTGGACCGGGATACCAGTGGCATTGTTGTTTTTGCGCTGAATGAAACAATGCACAAGCACCTTTCACAACAATTTGAAGCTAGGGAAACCCGTAAGATTTACAACGGCCTTGTATTGGGCAAACCAACAGAAGGGGAAGGCGTTATCAATGAACCGATTGCCGAACATCCCACCAAAAAGGGCCAGATGACCGTGTGGCGCAAGGGCAAGGAATCGATTACCGAATACAAGGTGCTGGAAAACTTTCGTTTTTATTCCTGGATGGAGTTTCGCATTCTGACAGGGCGTACCCACCAAATACGGGTGCATATGAAACACCTGGGTCATCCCATTGTTTGCGATCCTATGTACGGCGACAGCAAACCCCTTTTTATTTCGCAAATAAAACGGGATTATAAGCTTTCGCAGGCGGCCGACGAAGAAAGACCGATTCTGTCGCGACTGGCGCTGCACGCAGCACAATTAAGCTTCAAAGGAATGGAGGGAGAAGACATTTCGCTGGAAGCACCGCTGCCCAAAGATTTGCGGGCAAGCCTCAACCAGTTGAGTAAGCAAATAAAGTAATCCCCCTGTCCCCCTGAAGGAGAGACTTAGATCGGTGAGGCTTTTGCACGTTCAGCTTTTCAGAAAGCAGAATGGTTTTGTTGTTTTGTTGAGTAGCGATACCGAACGTAGAAGTGTGCGACGCAACGGAAGATTCATAGTAGCACCTCTGCTTAGTACATAAAAAGAAAAATGCCTGCATTCTAAACGCAGGCATTTTTTATTGCATAAAAGTTATTGCCAAATCTCTGATTGAAGACTAAAGAGTCTGACCGGCCTAAGTCTCTCCTTCAGGGGAACAGGGGAAATTACTCCTGGTCCGGCACCGGTGTATAGCGCAGGTAAGGCTTGATCACCTTTACACCTTTCGGGAACTTCTTCATCGCATCTTCGGTAGAAACAGCCGGCACTACGATGGCATCTTCGCCCTGCTTCCAATCGGCAGGCGTTGCCAGGCTATGCTTCGACGTTAGTTGCAGCGAATCGATTACACGCAACACTTCGTTGAAATTACGTCCGGTAGAAGCAGGATACGTGATCATCAGTTTGATGGTCTTGTCGGGCCCGATCACAAACAGCGAACGCACTGTAGCCGTAGCCGATGCGTTGGGATGGATCATATCGTAAAGCGTGGCCACATCCCTGCTTTCATCCGCAATGATGGGAAAGTCAACATTGCAATTCTGGGTTTCGTTGATGTCGTTGCGCCAGCCAAAATGTTTGTCCAGCGGGTCAACGCTAACTGCCAGCACTTTTACACCGCGTTTGGCAAATTCTTCTTTCAGTTGCGCCGTGCGGCCCAACTCGGTGGTGCAAACCGGTGTGTAGTCGGCAGGATGTGAAAACAGAACACCCCAGCCATTACCGAGAAATTCGTGAAAATCAATTTCGCCTTCGGTAGTTTGTGCCCGGAAATTGGGGGCTGTATCGCCTAAACGTAAACTCATATCTTTTCGAATTTTAGGTTCTAAAAATACGGTTATTCTACTAAAATGATAGAATATTCAATAGCCGAATTCTTTTTCAGCATGGCCGCTACGCCACAATACTTCTCCAGCGAAAGATCGATGGCCTTGCGGATTTTCTCCCGGTTCTCTTCTTCCGTTTTCACTTTGTACGTAAGATGAATGGTGGTGAAAACTCTTGGATGGTCTTCTGTTTGTTCGGCTTCGGCATCAATTTCCAGGTCGGCAAACGGCACCCGCATCTTCTCCAGAATCTCCACCACATCAATGCCGCTGCAGCCGGCCAAACCGGTTAACAGCAAAGCTTTGGGACTAAACCCAGTGCCTGCATTCAATTCCACTTTTGCGCCGTTTTGCAACGATTCATAAGCCGTTCCGCCTTTCCAGATGGTGGTTGTTTTCATACTTTCTGATTTTGAGAGAACAAAGATGAGGGTGGAACGTGAGACGTGAGATGTTAAACGTCAAACTGAAGCAACAAATTATTTTCAATTTGTTTTACAATAGTTGGATAGGGTTCAACTTGTGAACGCTGCCCTGCTTCACGTCTCACGTCTCTCCTGCTCTTCAAGATCGCGATAGCCATGCCGTTCATTTTGCAAGGCATTGTCCAGGTTCCAGTCAATAATGTTTTTAAAGGCATGTTGCCGTACCGGGCAATCCATTTTTTTGCAGATATGACATTGAAAATATTTGCAGCCATCGCTGTGCACAAACAGTTCCAACGACTCCCCGAATTCGCCCCGTATCAGCTTTCCGAGAAAATCAACTTCATCGTGGGCCTGGGCCACATTCAGGTACCAGGGCACGGTTAAATGGCAATCCACATGCAATACATTGCCGTATTTGATCACCCGCAGGTTGTGCAGGTCCACCCAGTTATCCCGGCGGGCTTTTTCCAGCAAATCCACCATCTTTTCCAGCAGTTCCATATCGGCTTCGTCCATAATACCGGCAAGGGATACCCGTAAAATCTTATAGCCGGTAAAAATGATATAGATACCAAAGCAGATGGCTACGGCACCATCGATCCAGATTTGGCCTGTTACAGAAATCAGCAAAAGGCCAACGATAATAGCAAGCGTGGAATAGGTATCCGTTTGCAGGTGTTTACCGCTGGCCACCAGTGCAAGCGAGCCGTTTTTCTTACCTTGTTGCAAGGAGATAAATCCCAACAGCCAATTCACCACCGCAGTCCCCGCTACGAGGTAAATACCAATGTCAAGCTGCTGAATGGGTGCCGGGTAGAGCAGGCTTTTTGCTGCATTGTAAACAATTAAAACACCGGCAATGAGCACCAATGTGCCTTCTACTGCTGCCGAAATAAATTCGGCCTTGCCGTGCCCGTACGGATGATCCATGTCTCTTGGCTTGGCCGACACATACAAACTGTACAAACCAATAAACCCGGCCGCCACGTTGACAATACTTTCCAACGCATCGGTCAGCACCGCTACTGAATGCGTAATGTAATAGGCCCAAAACTTGGCAATCAGCAAAGCCGATGAAACCAGGGCAATGGTGCGCTGGAGTTTTAAATTGCTCGTACTGGGATGCTGGGTTGCTGCCAAACCTGTCTGATTAAAAACGGAAATACACCATCACAAAAAAACGGCCATACCGGATGCGCAAAGTTGTGCATAAAACACATCGGTATGACTGTATTCTTTTACTTTTCCGTATTCGGGTTCGATACATGTTGATTGGAACGAAAGGCAACGGGGTTTTGTTTCAATAACAGAGAAAACCAATCTTATCCTTTTTCCTTTTTTAGGAACCGAATCTTGCGGAGCCAGCGATTGTAAAAATCTTTATTAAAGACCTGGGAGTCGTTCATGGCTTTGTAAGTGAGAAAAATACCGATGGGAATCAGAATGAGAAAAGAGAACCACATGCCTGTGACCATACTCCACGATCCTTCTTTGGCAAATTTTTCTCCCGATGTGCTGCTGAAATAATACACCATGAAAAAGCCAATGGCAAATACCAGCGGTGTTCCCAGGCCACCTTTCCGGATAATTGAACCCAAGGGAGCACCAATCAGGAACATTACCACGCAGGCAAGGGAAAGGGTGAGCTTTTTATGCCACTCAATCTCATAAAGCCGAAGGGTCCGCGACTGATCTTTGTAAAGAGTGAGAGTGGATTCGCTTGCGGAGCGAAGGCTTTCAATCTTGTTCAATGCCCGCTGGTTAATGGTAGATTCAATGCTGTCGGGTATAAAATCATCAAATGATGATTTTTTTAATTTTACACTGCCAGCCTTCCAGTTGCTGTCCATATTGTTGACGGCAGCCACCATGGCATACACATCCCGTTTTACCCGGTCGTTGATACCTGCATTTACTTTTTCAATCGAATCAATGGATGTATTCAACTGGCGCATGCTCAGCATTCGGGCATTGTTCTTATTCACACTGTCGGCCGTACGTTGCTGCAAACCAAAGGAGCTAAGGTCAAAACTCTTTCGGTATTCTTTAAATCCAAGCCGGATGTATTCTGTTGGTGCGCCGGACGTACCCCGTTCTTCGTACCGCCAGCCATTCTTCAGGTGAAACTCCAGGTCCTGCTTGTTATCGGCGATGCGCATGATGCCGTTAGTGGCCACAATAAAATTATCCTGCAGGTAATCTTTTTGTTCATAGATGATGATGTCACGGATCACACTGTCGTTCTTTTCTTTTTTGCCGATCTTGATGGAAAAGCCGGGTATCTTATCATAGAACACACCTTCTTTTAGATCGAAAGCCGGCTTTGCATACACGATATCCGACAACATGGTACGGCTTTTCAGGTTCGAGACCGGAATGATATAGTTGGAAAAAAGAAAAGCGAGCCCGCTAATGAGCACACTCACAAAAAACAGGGGCCGCATAAATCGGAGCAGGGAGATGCCGGCTGATTTAATGGCCACCAACTCATAGCTCTCCCCCAGGTTGCCAAACGTCATCAGGGAGGAAAGCAGCACGGCCAGTGGAAGGGCTAATGGAACCAGCGAGGTACTTTGGTAGCCGATAAACTCCATGATGAGACCCACGCTCAGCCCCTTGCCTACAAAATCATCGATGTAGAGCCAGAAAAACTGCATCACGAGCACCAGCAGCGTTATAAAGAACGTGGCGATGAACGGACCAATAAAGGCTTTGATAACCAGTAAATCTAATTTTTTAATCACGGAGTACCTTTAGCAAATGCAAGGTTCAAAAATAAGACTTTCCCCTTCGGAGGCCGCACTGATTGGAAATGCAGAGATCATCTTAACAAAAAATACTATCATTCAAAAAACAGTTGCCTTGCTGGCCGGTTTGCAGGAGCGACTTCTCTCCTATGAGGCTATCCTGTCTCATTCTTCTTCACCCAAAATCTCCCGGGGAGAAAACTACCGGGGACTGCCCTACGTAGTACTGGACTATCCTCGCATCGCACAGGGCGAAGACCTGTTTTTTATCCGGAGCATGTTTTGGTGGGGACATTATTTCAGCAGTACGCTACAACTTGCGGGACGCTTTAAGGAAGCGGCGATACCCCGTTTAGAAGTAGCCTATCCTGCACTTGCCGAAAAGCAATACGCTGTTGGTGTTCACACCGATCCCTGGCAACACCATTTTGAACCGTCGAATTACCGGGAAATAAAAGCACTGCCCCCGGCAGAATTCAGCACCCTTCTGCAGAACCAACCGCATACAAAAATTGCTGCCCGTTGGTCCCTTTCCGAATGGGATACGGCAGCAAGCAATTTGGAAAACTCGTGGCTTTACCTAGCAGGATTAGTTGCCTAAACGGTGAAAAAGGTCTTTTACCTGATGATCCCAAAGCATGCTTTGGTCCTTGATATCACGCTTTTCGGCGAAATCCTTTATCACAAGGATCGTTTGATTGGTGACTTCAGATTTTTCAATACGAAATTCAAAATACTCATCGCCGGGAGCATGACTCCAGTGAAAGCGGATAAATTTTTCTTCTTCTTTTTCCAGGACTTCTGCTTCTTCTTCCGATCCATTCCACGAAAAATAGAACACACCGTCGCGTTCATCCACCTTATCGGCAAACCATTCCTGCAGCCCCGAAGGGTTAGCAAGAAAGTCGTATAAAATGGTGGGAGAACAACGTACGGGGTACTCTAACGTGTATAATTGTTTTTTGCTCATGTTGCTTTTTTACTGCCATCAAGGGCTGCAATAATAGTAAAATAGTGCATCGGTCAAAATTTTTTTCAGGCAATTTTGAAACGCGTTGAACGAAATTTTCCGAAAAAAATTTTTTCATATAGTTTTATTCCCTAATTTGGATATTGCAATACCAAAACCAATTGCTTTGTGTACCAGAACTGTGATGGGTATTTTGGGATGTTATCTAACCAAAACTTAAAACATCAATCTTGAAATAACCAATCAAAATCAATCCTATGAGCATGCGTCAATTGAAGATCACGAAATCTATTACCAATCGTGAATCTCAAAGCCTCGAAAAGTATCTGCAAGAGATCGGGAAAGTTGAACTCATCACTCCAGAAGAAGAAGTCCGCTTAGCAACACTCATCAAACAAGGCGATCAACGTGCACTGGACCGGCTGACAAAAGCCAACCTGCGTTTTGTTGTATCCGTTGCCAAGCAGTACCAAAACCAGGGTCTTTCGCTTCCGGATTTGATCAACGAAGGCAATCTCGGCCTCATTAAAGCCGCCCAACGCTTCGACGAAACCAAAGGTTTCAAATTCATTTCTTACGCTGTGTGGTGGATCCGTCAATCCATTCTGCAGGCCATTGCTGAACAAGCCCGGATTGTTCGTTTACCGCTGAATAAGGTGGGATTAACGAATCGCATTCACAAAGCCTTTTCGCAACTGGAGCAGGAGTTTGAGCGGGAACCATCCCCGGAAGAACTGGCTGACCTCTTGGGTATGGACCTCGACGAGGTGGAATCTTCTCTCGGTATCAATGCCCGTCACCTGAGCATGGACACACCGCTGTCCGAAGGCGAAGAAAGCACCCTGTATGATGTGCTGGAAAACAAAAACGCCGAAAAAACCGATGGTGTCCTGGTGTACAACGAGTCGCTGAAAACAGAAATCGACCGTTCGCTGCAAACGCTTACCGAAAGACAAAAAGACGTGATCTGCTATTTCTTCGGCATTGGGGTAGACCATCCCCTGAGCCTGGAAGATATCGGCGAACGCTTTAACCTTACCCGGGAAAGGGTGCGCCAGATAAAGGACAAAGCCATCCTGAAGCTGAGAAGTCACCAGAAAAGTGATTTATTAAGGAGTTATTTGGGATCGTAAACTTTACACAACAGCCATCCTCATTATCTTTGCCTCAACTTTTTAAAGTGAACATTTTTATGTTCACTTTTTTCATTTTACTTACCAAGAAATATTTATACCCATATGTTCGATTCATTGCAGGATAGATTAGAAGGTGCCTTTAAAAACCTCAAAGGCGAAGGCCGCATTACCGAATTGAATGTTGCCACCACTGTAAAAGAAATTCGCCGGGCCCTGGTGGATGCCGACGTAAACTATAAAATTGCCAAGGAATTCACCGATAAGGTAAAAGACAAGGCCACCGGGGAAAAGGTAATCAACGCTATCTCTCCCAGCCAGTTGATGGTAAAGATTGTAAAGGACGAACTGGTGGAGTTGATGGGCAACGAAGCCGCCGAGTTCAATGCCAAAGGTACCCCGGCCGTGATCCTCATTGCAGGTCTGCAAGGTTCTGGTAAAACCACCTTCAGTGCCAAACTGGCCAATTACCTCAAGAAACAAAAGAAACTTTCGCCCATCCTGGTGGCGGCTGACGTGTACCGTCCTGCGGCCATGGAGCAGTTGCGGGTGCTGGGTGAGCAGATTGGTGTGGATGTCCACATCGAGCTGGAAAACAAAAACCCGGTGGAGATTGCACAGAATGCCATTCGCGATGCCCGCGGCAAAAACAAAAACGTAGTCATTATTGATACCGCCGGTCGCCTGGCCATTGACGAGGCGATGATGACGGAGGTAGCCAACATAAAATCTGCTGTAAATCCCAACGAGATCCTGTTTGTGGTGGACAGCATGACTGGCCAGGATGCGGTAAACACCGCTAAAGCCTTTAATGACCGCCTTGATTTCAGCGGCGTGGTTTTGACCAAACTGGATGGTGATACCCGCGGCGGAGCTGCTCTTTCCATTAAATACACGGTTGATAAACCCATCAAGTTTATCAGCAGCGGCGAAAAAATGGATACGCTGGATGTGTTTTATCCCGAGCGGATGGCACAGCGTATCCTGGGCATGGGTGACATTACCACCCTGGTAGAAAAAGCGCAGGCCCAGTTTGACGAAGAGCAGGCCAAAAAGCTGGAAAAAAAGATCCGCAAGAACCAGTTTGACTTTGCCGATTTTAAGCAGCAATTGGAGCAGATCAAGCGCATGGGTAATCTTAAAGACCTGATGGCCATGATTCCCGGTGTGGGCAAGGCGATGAAAGACATTGATATCAGCGACGATGCCTTTAAAGGTGTGGAAGCCATTATCAACTCCATGACGCCCTTCGAACGGGCCAATCCCGATGAAATAAATGGCAGCCGCCGTAAGCGCATTGCCAAAGGTTCGGGTAAGGATATCAGTGAGGTGAATGCTTTTATGAAGCAGTTTGAACAAATGCGGGAGATGATGAAGATGATGAACAAGATGCCGATGGGCCGGATGATGCCAGGTATGCCGGGGATGAAAAAATAACGGCCCCCTGTCCCCCGGTGGGGAACTTAGGTCGATGACACTTTTCTTACAATAAAAAATGCCTGTTTCAACAACAGGCATTTTTCTTTTTTTGTACTAAGCGGAAGAACTGCTATTTGGCATCCGTTGCGTCGCACACTTGTGCGGCTGGTAATTCTATACAGCAATAAAAATCATTTTGCTGTAGGAAATGTTGCCAAGAAAATGAAACAACGGCCTAAGTGCCCCCACCGGGGGACATGGGCCAAAAAAAGTCCCCCGCCCAAGGCGGAGGACTTAAAAACTTGAAGGTCTCGGATGATGAATTATCCTTCGGATTCCGCACCACCTGGAGCCGGTCTTCTTTCGCGGCGCTGGTAAGTAGGGTTTCTTCTGGCTCTTCTTTCCCGTTGAGCTTCTTCCTGACGACGACGGATCTGCGCTTCATGCTCAGTGTGCCATGTCTGGAATTTCGTCATTGCGGTTGCTTCATCAAACAAGCCCAGTGATACACCACGAAGCAGGTGCTTCAGGTACAACACACCCTTGTACGATAAAATCTTCCGAACGGTATCTGTAGGTTGGGCGCCTTTGCCTAACCAGTCCAGTGCACGCTGACGATCCAACTGAATGGTGGCAGGCTGCGTTTGGGGGTTGTAGGTACCTAATTTCTGAATGAACTTACCATCGCGGGGAGCTCTTGCGTCTGCAACGACAATGAAGTAGAAGGGTCTTTTCTTTGACCCGTGTCTTTGTAACCGGATTTTAACTGGCATCTTAAATAGAAATTTAAATGCGGTGAAACAATAAAATTTGAGTGTGCAAATCTAAGCGTTGCTGCCAAAATAGCAAATAAAAGAGTTGATAAAGTTTTTTTGTGTCCAAAAGCGGCAAAAAAATGCCTGTAAGCGGCTAAGTGTCTGGCTTATAGCCATTCATACAAACTGCGGAATGTTTGTCCTTGCGGGTAAACGATTGGCACAGACAGGGTTGCCGCCAACGGTTCGGAGTTGGCGATGACAAGCGGGCCGCCTCTCCCGGCCTTATCTTTGCCGCCACGCTTTTATGACGGAATACTTCAACATCGGAAAACTGGTGACAACCTTCGGCCTGAAAGGCGAACTGGTACTCAAGCATACCCTGGGCAAAAAAACATCCCTCAAAGGCCTCACGGCGCTTTTTGTAGAAGAAAAAAAAGAAAGCTTTCTGCCCTGGTTTATCGAGAGCACCAAGATCAAAAGCGAAGAGGAAATCTATATCAAGCTTGAAGGCGTTAACACCCGTGAGCAGGCCATCAGGCTGACACAAAAACAGGTATGGCTACCCGAAACCGATTTTAAAAAGTTTTCGTCCAAGTCCTCCCCCATTTCATTCCTGGGCTACGAGATTGTGGAGAATGGCGCGGTGCTGGGAAAAATCCTTGAAGTCATAGAACAACCCCACCAGGTACTCTGCCGCATTGATCTGAACGGAAAAGAAGCCTTTATTCCTCTGCACGAAGAAACCATTGTGAAGGTGGACAAAAAAAAGGGGCAGGTCGTGGTGGACCTGCCCGAAGGTTTACTCCAAATCTATCAGTAAAATTTATTGCGGTACCGCCTGCAGGATCACCGGGAACTTTTCCGTGGTGATGCCTACTTCTTTCAGCATGTTGCGGGCCTGGATCATGTGGCGCTGCTCATGTGCAATGAGAAAGCGAAACATATCGCCGATTTTCAG
This sequence comes from Flavisolibacter longurius, assembly GCA_014163555.1. Lineage (GTDB taxonomy): Bacteria > Bacteroidota > Bacteroidia > Chitinophagales > Chitinophagaceae > Flavisolibacter. The sequence goes on along the minus strand of JACJGO010000003.1, from coordinate 82,264 downwards.
TTTTACCAGGTTGGTGATAGTGGTTCCAATGCGGATGGTATTCAGGTCCCTGCTTTTGGCCAGTTCCAGCAATTGCAGCAATTTATCCTGGTGGCCCAAAAATTCCTGAAGCACCGTATTAATATTCAAGTTGTTGCTGAAGGTGTAGGCTTTCATTGCCTTCATCTTATTCTTCACCTGGTACACGTTGGTGGGCTTCATCATTTTTGTAAACTTCTCACCCCAAAAACCCGGGGCGAACCAGGCGTTTTTTTCCTGTGGGGCAACCGACAGTTCTTTTTCCATCCGGGGGAGGTAATAGCGGTTGTACGCATTCAGGTGCTCCAGTATCTGCACCACGCTCCATTTGGATTTATCCGGGCTGTAGGCCAGTTTGTTGTGATCGGAAGACTGAAAAAAAGAGGCCGATTCTTTTATTCTGTTGATATCGGCAATCAGTTCGTTGAGCAAATCTTCGCTTTTGTATTTTGCCATAAAGATTTTTTTAAGCGCTTCGTAAAGTTACTTTCAAATAATAGACCAGCTTGGGTTGGCTTGCCGGTGTGGGAAAACGGGCACAGAAACAAGGTCATTTGCCCCAAATTGCTGGTTTGGGCCTTAGCGCTTAATTTGCCTTCTTGTTAAGCAGGAATGGAAACCAATTTCTTTAACAGGATTCAGCTTGGCCGGACTACGGATAAGTTCAGCCAGAAAAACAAGGTAACCCTCGTTAAAGGGGGCAGGCCTTTTTTTGATATGCTGCACGGCCTGATCAACGGGGCCCGGCATTCCATTCACCTGCAGACCTATATATTTTCGTCCGATCAAACCGGCCTGGCACTGGCCGAGCACCTGGTGATGGCGGCCAGGCGTGGCGTGCAGGTTTACCTGATGGCCGATGGTTATGCCTCCCGTGCCCTACCGAAAGATTTTATTCAAAAGCTGGAAACGGCAGGCATTCACTTTCGCTATTTTGAACCCCTGTTCCGCGGATCGGATTTTTATTTTGGCCGCCGGCTTCACCACAAAGTTTTTGTTGTTGACCATCAAAAAGCACTGGTAAGCGGAAGCAACATTGCCGACCGTTATAACGACCTGCCCGGGCAGCCGGCCTGGCTGGATATGGGGCTGCTGGTAGAAGGTGATGCCGTGCTGGAACTCTATGATATCTGCATCAAAATCTGGGAACGTGATCGCACCAAGCGAAACCTCTTGCGCAAAAAACTGCATGACCTGTTTGATTACATTGCTAAAGAAAATGCAGTTGGCGTTCGTGTTTTGCAAAACGACTGGGTGCGCCGCAAACTGGAAATCTATTTTTCCTACCACAAGCTGTTCAAGGAAGCCAGGAACAACATCACCATTGTATGCAGCTATTTTCTCCCGGGACTTTCGCTGCGCAACCGGTTAAGCAAAGCCGTAAAGCGGGGCGTATCGGTAAAAGTGATTCTGGCCAGCACCTCGGATGTGGCCTTTACAAAGCATGCCGAACGCTACCTGTACAACTGGATGTTTCGCAACGGCATCGAGATTTACGAATACCAGCCAACCGTGCTGCATGCAAAAGTAGCGGTCGTGGACAGCCGTTTTTTAACTGTAGGCTCTTACAACATAAATGACCTGAGTGCACAGGCCAGCGTGGAACTCAACCTTTTGGTACGGGATGCGGAACTGGCAACCGAACTGGAAGGAGAAATTGATGCTGTTATCAAGGAAAAATGCGTCCGCATCAAAGAAGAAGATTACAGCTTCAACCTGCTTTCCCTTCCTCAACTCTGGCGGTTTTTATGTTTTCATGCCCTGCGCATGATGCTGGCCCTGGGAACATTTTATTTTAAGCAGGATGAGTAAGATCTCTTGTTTACTAGTGAGGGAACACAGGACAATGATGCCTCCTGTAACATTGTTTTTCCGCCAGCAGTTTGAGGCGAAAAGCCTATCATTTATATCTATTGTGTTCACCTAAAAATAGATTCTACACTGCTGCGCAGTGAAGAATGGTCGCACGGAGCGAAGGAGGAAAGGATACTATTTTCTTTTGCTTATTGCCTGTTGCCCATTGCCAATTGACTTTCTCCTTACCTCCTTCGCGCCGTGCGAAAAAACATTGGCGGAGCCAATGAAATAAAACTCCTTTCAGGGCAACGGGGGCAGCCCCAGCATCCTTCTGAAAAATGCCCGCATGGTTTTACGGTTCCAGTGCATAAAACGGCCCCGCTGCACAACGAGGTCGTTCTTTTCGGGATAGGTAAGAAAATAATGAAAGGCAAAAGGCTGCCCCGGATCGTGCCAGCCCACCACCTGGCCAAAGCGCAGCACATTCAGCACAGCTGTATCACCCCACTGTTCAAACGTATAATAGCCATGCGCGAAGGTCTTCAGCAGGCGAATGTCCTTTTGGTTGACGATAGTATCGGTTCGCTTTTCGTTCCGGGGAAAATAGGTGAAGTCCATTTTCCCCTTATCAAACACCGATCGGAAACCCGTATGATAGCCTTCTCGGTCTTTAACAGCTACAAACCACAACAGGGTATTGAAGGGCGACGGAGTTGTAAAGAATTCGGTGGGCTTGCCTTGCTTCACCAACGCTTTTCGGACATCCCTGTTGACAATAGCCTTGTTCATAACGGCAATGCTCAAGTAAATTGCCGATACAAGGATGCCTGTCCGGATCCAGGCCACCCGACGCCGGTGCGATTTGTTTAAAAAGATCAGGAAAAGGAAGGAAACAAAAGGTGCAATGGAAAACAGCGGGTCGGCAACGAACAGCACGTTGAAGGTAAACCGGTGATCGCTGAAGGGAACCAGCAATCCCACGCCATAGGCATTGAAGGTATCAATAAACAGGTGCGTGAAAATATTCACGGCAAAAAGCAGGAATACATTTTTTAGCGGAAGCGGCGTTTTGTGGATCACATCTTTTACCAGCCAGGTCAGAAAAACCGAAGCCCCGATGCCAAAAAGAATGGAGTGGGTAAAACCCCTGTGCGCCACCACGTTCTCGGCACCGTGTAAAAAAAAGGCGGTTACAAAATCAACATCAGGCACACTTTGCGCAAGGGCCCCGTAAAACAAGGCCCGCTTGTCCATATACTTGCCGGCAATGGCCTCACCGATGCAGGCCCCTAATACGATATGGGTAAGTGAATCCAAGGTTTAATGGGCAACAAATTAACGATCAAATCCAAACTTAAGACACCCGGTCGTTATACCTTTTGTTTTCCGCTTGCTAACAAGATGTCATTCACCCTGGCCATAACAACCTGCAAGATTTTTCCGCAGCCACCAACAGCGACCAGCAAGTTTTACTGCTGATTTTGATTACTGCTTGTATCGGTGCGAATTACTTTTCCTGTATCGGTAGTGGGGCTTCCACCCGTACCAAAGCCGGCACCTACACCCCCGGTACCGGCTGCACCGGAACTGGTTGTCGTATTGGTGGTTGTGGTCGTTACCGAATCGGAATTACCGGTGGTCGTGCTGCTTTCATTGTTGGCGCAACTCCCCATCAACAGGGCCATTCCAAGAATCATTACTAATCGTCTCATAGATCAAAATTTATTCGTGTCGAGATTATCGTCCTACCTGCTTCAACTATTCTGCCAAAGGATGGCACCCAGGATACGATAAGAGGTCTTACAAATGGATTTTTTACCCGTGAGTGGTGAGTGGTCAGTGGTGAGTGGAGAGAGACCATTGACGTATTCTTCACGACTATCATTCACGAAAGAGATTTGTGAGGAGGCTTCCGGAATAAAAAAGCCCCATTTGAACTCCGCCAAACAGGGCTTTGTGAGGAACAGTAAATCATTGACCAGTAACAGCTGAAAGGGGAGTGGTTTCGGCACTTTTCCTTTCAGCGATCCTTTACCGTTGGAGGCGGCCGGTATCCGAACCCGTACCCGTACCAGTTGTGCCGCTACCCGTATCAAGGCCGGCGTTGGTGCCGGTTCCTACACCGGTGTCAGCACTCATCCCTGTGCCGGGGCTAGGATCTGTACCGGTTACTGTGGTTGTATTGGTAGTTGTTGATGTATCGGTGCTTTCTGTATTGCTTCCACTGTCGCCACAGCTTAGAAGAATCAATGCTAGGCTACCCATAAAAAATACGCGTCTCATAATAAAATTTGTTGAAGGTTTTAAAAATGTCTTGTTTCTAGTCCTCAACTATTTTGCCATATCCGGTTGCCGTATAAATTGGAGCAGCTGAATACAATTTTGCACGAATTTCTCTACAGGTATTTTGGAGAAGAATTTCTTTTTAACCAGACATCTTTCCCCGGAATCTTTTGCACGCTTAAAAAATAAACTCAGCCGGCCGATGGCCTCCACTTCTTATGTGGATAGCGCCAGCGGAAACCAACAGGTAAAAATGGAGCCCCGGCCGGGTTCACTTGCCACCGTTATTTTGCCCCCATGCTTTTCCATGATTTTTTTACAAATGGCCAGTCCCATACCTGTGCCCTCGTATTCAGTGCGGCTATGCAGGCGCTTGAACATTTCAAAAATCTTTTTATGATAATCCGGATGAATGCCGATGCCATTGTCGGTAATGGTGAGCTTTATGTAGGCATCCTCTGTTATAAACCCGATGCGAATAAGGGGCTTGTTGTTATTCTTCTGGAATTTAATGCCGTTGCCAATCAGGTTTTTTAGCATGAAAAACAACTGGTTTTCTGCGCCCAGAAGTATGGGCAATCGATCAGCTTCTATGACAGCGCCTGCCCATTTTTCACTCATTTCCTTTTTTATCTTTTCCACCAAAACGTTTAGATCAACCGGTGCCGGCTTTTCGTTTTCCACATGCACTTTGGTCAGGGTCAGCACATCATTGATCAGCAGGCTGAGGCGATTGACAGAACCGTTGAGCTTTTCCAAGGCTGTACGGCCGCTATCAGAGAGGTTTTTTTCGCTGGTCAGCAGCAGGTTGCTGAATGTGTGAATCTTTCGCAGGGGTTCCCGCAAGTCATGAGTAGCCACAAAAGCAAACGACGTAATTTCTTCATTGGCTATTTCCAGTTCCTGCGCTTTTTTCTCCAGTGTGGCATGCAATGTTTTCATCACCCGTTCGGCCGCTTTTTCTTCCGTTACATCCTGCAGAATACTTAAGATATGCGTCACCTTACCGGCAGCATCCCGCTGAAATACTTTTGAGCGGTTTCGGATCCATCGAAGGGAACTATCGCTGCGGTAAAGACGGTATTCGATTACAAGCAATTGGCTATTATCTGCCGCTTTTATTTTTTCATTAAAATGCAACAGGTTCAGCCGGTCATCGGCATGGATCAATTGCAGCCGCCCTTCAATACCCATGGCAACCAATTCTTCCGGCGTTTTGCCGGTCCACTCCGCCAAACAGTTGTTGAGATAAACAGGCTCTTTCTTTTCCAGGTCATAAATGGTGATGGCATCTGGCGACGCTTTGGCTGTTTCTTCCAGCCAGTGCCGGCTTTGTTCAAGTTGCTCCTGCGCTTGTACAATCTCGGTCAGATCCATATCCACACCAACAATGCGTTGCACGGTTCCATTTTCATCAGCAATTGCGGTAGCTTTCACCTTCAGGTCGTGAACACCATTGCCTGTTTTTATGCGTATCTGTTCTTCAAAAGACTGGTGAAGCTTCTGCAGGTTTTTGAAGATGCGTTTGGCAGCGGAACGGTCTTCTTCTATTGCATGATGCAAGTAGACGTCGGGTTGCACCAGCGAGCCTACCGGCAAATCAAACAAGCGGTACATGCCATCGCTCCAGTTAAAACGTCCTGTCGAAACGTGGTACTCCCAACTGCCGATGGCCGCAATGTCTTCGGCCTGTTTCAGCACCGTAAGATTTTTTTGCACTTCTTCCTCGGCCTTCTTTCGCTCAGTAATGTCTTCGGCTGTTGCCACTAATTTATTTTCACCATACCTGACGGCAGATATCATAAACCAGTTCCGGAAACCTTCTCCTTCGTAAAGCACTTCCATCGTCATGGGTTCTCCTGTTTCCATCACTTTGCTGTAGGCGTCGAAGATGCCGTACTGCCTGATGTGAGGGAACTCTTCGCCGTAGAGTTTACCAACAAGGCTGCGGCCGTTCCATTTGATTGTAACGGCATTATTGAGAAGGACTTTGTAATCAGTAATTGCTCCCCTATCATTCCGCACGGCTTCAAACAAGATGATGGCATGAAGCGATGCATCAAAAACCGATTGCAGAATTTCCTTGCTTTCCTGCAAATCGGCCGTCCGTTCTTCTACCTGCTGTTCCAGCTTCAGGGTAAACTCTTTCAGGCCTGCTTCGGCCCTGGCTCGCTGTACTGCTGTCCATATCCGTTCAGCCGTTTCTTTCATAATAAACAATTCACCCTCCCTCCAGCGCCGTGGTGTATTGTTATGAATATTAAGCGTGGCAGAAAACCGGTTATTCTTTACCAAAGAAAATACAGCAAATGATTCCAATGAAAGGGCGGCATAATTGGCCTTCTCTTCCGCAGTAAGGTCTGTTTTGTCCCTAATATTTTCAACAATTAGCGCCTTGCCTTTTCGAAGTTCGTTAATGATTTGGGGTCCGAAACTCTCCATATGAAAGGTGCCACTAATCTTCATTTCATCTGCAGCCGCAAATCCTGTTTTCACTACGATGTGCTGATCATCGTCTGTTACTTCTCCATAATACACCCGTGACACGCCAAGGGTCTGCGCCAAGAGTTCACAAGCGGTATATTGTATAGCTGCAATGTCTGTCAACGGCCCCAGAACATCACTTAGTTTTAACAAGAATGCTTTTCGCTCCTCACTTTCCCGCAAGGCTTCTTCGGCCTGTTTGCGGTCAGTAATATCCTGGAAAATGAGGGCAATTTGCCGGCTCTTTTCGTCGCCTATTTTGGTGACATAGAAACTAAACCATTTTTGATTGGGCGCCGCATAACGTTCCAATCGCTGGCTTTCGCCAGTGAGGGCTACGCTGCCAAAAATGTCGAACCAATACGGTTCATAACCAGTGCTGAATTCGGAAATTCTCTTCCCTCTCATGCTGGTGGCCATGATGCGGACAGCGGCCGGGTTTTCCTCGTGATATAAAAAATCAACGGCTTTGCCGTTTTCATCAAATTCCACTTCAAGCAGGTAAAATCCTTCATCGATGGAATTGAAAAGCGTGAGGTATTTGTCAGTGGCTTTTTGGGCCAGTTGTTCCTTTAGTCTGATGAGTTCCAGCTGGGCTTGTTCCCGTTGTGTGATGTCTTCAATCACGTTCAGGATCTGTGTCACGGTTCCGTGTTCATCCCGCTGGAAAACCCGTCCCCGTACTAAGAACCATTTCCACTGCCCACGGCTATTTTTTGCCCGGTATTTGGCTGTCACCGTTTCGTCGTCTGAAGCAACGGCAAGGCTTTCATAATAGGTAGCCAAAACAGGTCTGTCCTCTTCATGAATGATATTGACCAGTTCTTCGCGGCTTTTGGTGAGCATCTGCTTTGGACTGAAGCCGTGCGCTGCAAAGGTTTCCTCGTTGAGGTACTGTACTTTTTTGGAAGGCAGGTCCATGATGCTGACCATGTCCGGACTGGTTTCCAGCACACGATGCAGGAAATGTGTTTGTTCCCTGATTTGTTTTTCGGCGGCCTTCTGTTCGGTAATGTCCTGCAGGGTTCCGCTCAGATGTGTGACCGTGCCTTCTTCATCGCCAAAGGACTGTATCCGCCGCATCACAGTCCGGATACCGCCGTCCGCTTTTACAATGCGGTGGGTAAAGCTCCTGGTCATGGGCATCGTGCGGCACTGCCTTACGTTTTCGGTGAAAAAATCCCGGTCGTCGGGGTGAACAAGCGCCACTACTTTTTCCATGTTCATCGCCTGGCGCTGCGGCTTCAGCCCATGGATGCGGTACATTTCATCGCTCCAAAAAATGACATCTTCCGTAGCACTCCACTCAAAACTTCCCACATGCCCAATGGCCTGCGCTTCTTTCAGGCGCCGGTGCTCTTCTCTCAATTCCTGCTGTGCCCTGTGCTGCTCGGCCTGGGCCTGCATTTCGTTGGTGCGGTCGTGGGCCATCCACAGCAGCGAGGTTACCTCACCCTGAGTAGTTTTGATGGGAACCAGATAGGTTTCAAAATATTTTTTCTGTTCAAGATTGACAGGAATGTGAACCGTTTCGCCGCGCAGGGCACGACGGATTTCGCCATATGATGGATCATTCACCAGTTGCGGAAATACCTCCAAAATGTTTCTGCCAATCACCTCTTCTTTGGACAAGCCATAATATTCTTCCGCCTTTTTATTCCAGTAGAGATAATTCAGGTTACGGTCCAGTGCAATAATGCGGTCGACCGACGATTGCACAATGCTTTCGATGAGCTGCAGGCGGTCATTCAGGTTTTTGCGCAATTCCACTTCTCCCGTTACATCGTGCACCACATGCAGAATGCCAGACACTTCGCTGTTTGTAAAAAGCGGTATTAGGTAAAGGTTGTAATACCCTTTGCTCGTTGACGAAGAAAGTGCTTGCCGCACCACCCGTTCGCCACGCAACACCCGTTGAAACACCCGGATTTCCTCTTCGGTTTTCAGGTGCGGGAAAAGGTCGAAAAAGTTTTCGCCAACAGCATCGGTCTTCTTCCTGCCATATGCTTTTTCGCTGGCAGCGTTCCAGAGCAATACCGTGTTGTTCACGTCCGTGATCAGTACCCGGTCAGCTATATTTTCGGTGAGACTTTCCGCCAGTTGCACCCGCTGCGAAAGTTGCTGCTGCAGGATGTGTTCAGCTGTCGCATCCTGCACCGTGCCAATGAAATAGGTTTTCTCATTGTACGTATGATGATTGAAAACGGCCTTCATGTGCGATACGGCTCCCCGATGCATCAAACGAAAGCCAAAACTGGCCGGTTCCCCTTTTTGTGCGGCTCTTTTCCAATTGGCCTGGAAGTCACTGGCGTCTTGCGGATGGACAATGGAAAACACCGTCTTTTCGGTGATGTTGCCCGGTTGGTTTTTTGAAAAGCCGACAAACCTGTAAAAGCTATCGCTCCACGTATAGCTGCCTTCTTCCGGATCGTATATCCAGGAAAATACAGAGGCCATCTCTTCCACCTGCTGCGCCAATACGCTTTGCTTCCAGATGGTTTCCTGCAGGGCAGCCCCTTTTCTTTCCAGCATACGCTGCACGGTTACATCCTGCAGCACACCGGAAAAAACCAGTTCCCCCTCATTGGTCAGTAATTTTGCTTTTTGCACCACGTGGCGAATCTTACCATCCGTCCGTACAATGCGGTATTCGGTATCCGGCGCCTGGTGTTCGTAGATAATCTTTTTGTTAAGCGCTTCTACCAGTGCCCGGTCATCGGGGTGAATAGTATGAAGAAAGGTGGTAATGTTTGGTGCCAGCGACTGCTGCTTCAAACCAAAAATGCGATAGTATTGATCGGAGTAAGTGGCTTTGCGGGTCAGCAAATTAATTTGCCAATGGCCAAAGCCTACCTGCTGCTCATCGTACAGTAACTGCTGGCGCTGAAACTGTACAAGGGCTTTGTAGTTATGCAGTTCACGCTCCGTTGCTTTCTGTTCTGTGATGTCCTGGAAAATACCCCCGAGAATCTCTTCTCCCCGATCGCTAAAAAACCAGTGCGACCGGTAACCGACCCATTTGATCCTGTCGCCAACGGTAATGCGATAGTCGATGTGCAACGGTGCTCTTTCCGCAAACGCTTTGTCCATGAACTCCGCTACGAGTTCGGCATCTTCGGGATAAATTAAGGGATGAAAGGTGCGCAGGTGGGCATTCAGGCTTTGGGCCGGCAGCCCGTGCAGGTGAAAAACATAATCAGCATACCAGGTTTGCGCCGAAGCGGCATTGTAATACCAGATGCCACTGCCCGCCACCCCACTGCTCCGGCTGCCGACTTCTTTCAGCAGGCGAAGGTGCTGCTGGGTTGCTTTCTGCTCCAGCTCCTGCACAACAGCTTGTACCGTTTCCTTTTGCACGGTTTCCGCCGGGGTTTCACTCCGGCTAACCGTAATGTTTTCGCCTGTTACTGTTTTTACTTCGCCATAGGTGGTGATGATGCGAAACGAGATGGATGGCAGGGTATCTTCTGTTGCCAACAGTTCTTTGATGGCACTGCTATCGTCGGGATGAAATATGGCTTTGGTGCCAACAAAATCGGCCGGAAATGAAAACATCACATCGCTGACAAACACAGCGTCTGCTTCCAGTTCCCATTGCCAGGTACCATTCAATTCGAAATAGGAGGCGTGGAGGAAGACCCGAACATTTTTCTCCGTGGACTCCTCAAACCGTACTGCTTCCCTGGTCTTCAGTTCTTGCAAATGCATGCTCCTTTTGGATGGAAAAGATTGGTGAATTCTCGGTTGTACAAATCAATTTTCAGGTCATGCGAGACCTTGTTTCAAGGGTGGGGTTGCTGTAATGACAGCAATATAGCACAGCTATTTAAACAAGATAAGACGTTTTTCCCCACAGGAAAAATTTTAATGTTTTTAGGGGGGGGTAAAAACAGTGTGAATAAATGGCAAAAGCTATGATTAACGAACGTGTTACCTTCGGATATGCCTCTGTTTTCTTCTTACCTTCATTGTGTTTTACGGTTGTCTTGACGGCGGGATGACGAAGTCAAATAATAGATCGAAATGTGAAGTAACGTGTTCAACTGAGACAGGTCATTTTTATTTTTTCCGTTTGCATTTTGCCTCTTTCCCAAAGCACCCGCAATTAAACTGATGTTTTCCCGATGAAAAATATTTCTCCTAAAAAACCCGACGGCAAAAAGCTGGACCCGTTTGCCATTGTTGCCATTGGCGCTGCCACCGGTGGCTCCGAAGCGTTTTCCGAACTGATCAAACACCTGCCGCACAACACCGGCATGAGCTATATCTACCTCCAACATTCCAATGGCGAAGACGAATCGGACCTGGTAGAGGTTTTTAAACGGGTTTCCAACCTTGCCGTACAGGAAGCAAAGGAGGCCACCAGGATTCTTCCCAACCATATTTATGTAATTCCCTCCAACCGCAAAATGGCGGTGGCCGACGGGTCATTAAAGCTTTCGTTGAAGCCCGTCAAAACAAAAAGCTATCAGCCCATCAATGACTTCTTTACACAACTGTCGGATCAATACCGCGAAAAAACCATTGGTGTGCTGCTTTCGGGCAATGTACCGGATGGCGCCCTTGGCCTGCGGTCGATCAAGGCCAGCGGGGGCATCGCCTTTGCGCAGGACAGCACGGCCGAATACAACGGCATGCCCCGAAATGCCATCGCCGAAGACGTGGTGGATCTGGTGCTTTCGCCCCAGCGCATTGCCGAAGAACTGGCCAAGCTGGCCGACCAGCAGGAACGTTACCAGCAAGCCCTGAGTGAACTGAGCGAAGACACCATCAACGACCGCGACGAAAACCTGGTGGATATTATCCGACAGATCCATCGCCTGACCGGGACCGATTTCAGCCAGTACAAAATCAACACCATCAAGCGACGCATCATCCGCCGCATGATCATTCACGACAAAGACACACTGGAAGTCTACGTGCAGTTTTTAAAACACAATGCCAGCGAGGTGCAGCAACTTTACCAGGACCTGCTGATCAACGTCACTACCTTTTTCCGCGACGGCGAAGCCTGCGATTACCTGAAAAAAACACTGCTGCCCCGCATCGTTCAACAAAAAGAACCCGGCGACCCGGTACGCATCTGGATACCGGCCTGCTCTACCGGGCAGGAGGCCTACAGCTTTGCCATTCTGATGATGGAAATCTTGGGTGAGAAAGCAGCGACCACCGATGTGCAGATTTTTGCAACCGACCTTAGTGAGTCAGCCGTGAACAAAGCCCGCCTGGGTATTTATACAAAAGATGAAGTGGCTGATGTATCATCGCAACGATTGAACCGATTCTTCAACAAAATTGATGGCAGCTACCGCATCATTCGCAGCATTCGCGACGTGTGTGTGTTTGCCACGCACAACGTTTTAAAAGATCCACCGTTTTCCCGGCTCGACCTGGTGAGTTGCTGCAACCTGCTCATTTACCTGGAGCCAATGCTGCAAAAAAAGATCATGACCACGTTTCACTATTCGCTCAACAACAGCGGTTACCTGGTGCTGGGCAAATCGGAAACCATCGGCACATCGGCCAACCTGTTTACGCAGCTTGAAAAAAAATACAAGATCTATGCAAAGAAAAAAGACGCTGTCTCCAGGGCTTTTTTTGAAATGACCTTTCGCGGTCCCGAAACAGAAAAAGAAATCAAACAACCTATACTACCCAAGATGAAGCACGAAGATTTTGATCTGGACAAGATGGTGGACCGTGTGTTGCTGCGAAAATATACACCACCCAGTGTGGTGGTTAGCCAGGACCTGGAGATTGTGCAGTTTCGCGGCTCCACAGGGCTGTTCCTGGAACCCACACCAGGCAAAGCTAGTTTGAACCTGCTGAAAATGGCCCGCCCGGGATTGGGCTTTGAGCTGCGCAACCTGGTACACAAGGCCAGCAAGTCGAACGAAGCGGAAACCAAAACCTGGGAAGAAAATATTTCGGACAACAAACTAAAACGGATTTCCATTGAAGCTGTGCCCATCAAACACCAGGGCGACAGCATTGAAAAATATTTTCTTGTTACGTTCAACGAAAGTTTTGTTGAAACAAAAGAGATCAGCAGCGATGCCTCGAAAGACCAACGGGTGAGGCAACTGGAAGAAGAACTTACCTCCCTGCGGGAAGACATGCGAACGCTGGTGGAAGAGCAGGAAGCCGCCAATGAAGAACTGCAGTCGGTGAACGAAGAAATTGTTTCGAGCAATGAAGAACTGCAAAGCATTAACGAAGAGCTGGAAACCTCGAAAGAAGAATTGGAAAGCAGCAACGAAGAACTCCTGACCATCAACCAGGAATTGCAGATGCGCAACGAACAACTGGCCGAGATACAGGAGTATTCCGAAGCGATTTACACCACCATCCGCGAAAGTCTTATCATCCTGGATAAAAATTTACGCATTAAAAATGCGAACCTGACCTTTTACAAAACCTTCCGGGTAACGGAAGAAGAAACCGAAGGCAAGATGCTGTACGAAGTGGGAAGTCACCAGTGGGACATTCCGAGATTAAAGGAATTGCTGGAAGACATTATTCCCCGTAACTCCCAGGTGAACGATTACGAAGTGGTGCACAAGTTTCCGCGCATAGGCGAAAAGGTGATGATGCTGAATGCACGGCGCCTGGTGCGCAAGCTGCACGCCGAGCACCTGATCCTGTTAGCCATCGAGGACATTACGGAGTTCCGTCAGGCGCAAAGAGTGATTGCTGAGAGAGAGGCCTGGTTCCGGAACATGGCCGACCACTCGCCGATGATGATTTGGGTGGCCGATGCCGACCGCAAAATGGAATTTGTGAACGAGGCCTGGCTCGAATACCGCGATGTGCTGCTGGATGAAGTGATTGGCAAAAACAGGATTGAGGAAATGCATGCCGACGATGAAGCAAGGGTAAAAAAAGCAATGGACAATGCCTTTGATAAAAAGAAAGAATTTTCAATTCAATACCGCATTAAAAAAGGAAAAGGCCACCGCCTGTTGCTGAGCAAGGGCCGGCCCAATTATTCACCCGATGGAAAGTTTATCGGTTTTATTGGGAGTTGTGTAGAGATTCCTACGGATGGTACGGATGATTGATGAACATTCTGTACGACTTACCTAAAAAGGTACTGGTTTTGCGTATTCACCCTTAATTTTAGATGAATGTTTCATTCTGATCTTCGCCAGGAAATCGCCTACCTGCAAGCCCAACTCGATTATAAAAGACGAAAAGCGTCCGAAGGCTTTCGCCAAAAAATTGCCTTTGCGCAACTGGAAAAATTGTATGATGAAATCAGGTTGATTGAAACAAAGCTGCAGGTATGCTTTGAGGAGTCGAATGCGCAAACGGAAGAGAACGGTAACAACCTTCAATAGGGCAACTAGTCAGCAAAAAATAACGTAGTCAACGCTTTGAAAAGACTACCTTTCCTAAAACGAATGATGTGAAGAAGGGAAAGAAGCCGTTTATGTTTGTTATTCGAAAAATTCACTCTGCATACATAGTCAGCGGAAACGAGGCCGATGTAAGCGTTGAACCGTTGAATGAAAAATGCCGCATTGCCGCCAGTCCGGTTATCTCCAGTACCATGCAAATGATTGGGTTCTCCAAAATGATTCTTCATCATCCGGATGATCCCTGCCAGTTTTTGAAAGAGTATTACCGCAATTTAGGATGGGGGATAGAGAATGCGTAGTGATCTGCTTACAGTCAGTATCTTGCTGTGCATAAAAAAAGGTAGCCGATTGGCTACCCCTTACATCACACGTCCTTTACACACTCAGATAATAATCTTTATTGGAACATAGGTTGTCCGGATTAAAACTGTCAACCACACGATTGAGCCATTTCCACTTTGCCCCTCTTCTGCACGCAACCGTGTGTTGCCCAGTATTGCTCTGGTATAGCCAAATGCAGTGCCAGTTAGATTTACCGCTGAAACAGGTATCGTTCGAAACCTCCGCTGTAGAGAGAACTATCCTTTCTGTGCACGGCCTTGCTCACCGCAACAAAGCATTACGCTGCCATGTGTTTAACGCATAACGGTACTCCATTTGTACCACTTTCTTTTCAACCGTGTGTATGAATATTCAGCAATTTGTGCGTTTTGACAAAGAAGAAAAAATTGATGCGATCAAGCAGGAAGGTGCGTTTCTGCATGTTCGAAATGAAGCCGGGATTGACATTATTCTTTACCAGATCGATGGCTTTTATGTTGAAGTTTATTTTGAAGCAGAGAACAACGACCGCATGACCATCCGCAGCTTTGATGATACCGCCTCCCTGGACATTTACCTGAAAGACATCAACATCTCCGCACTGCAGCAACTGTTGTAAGAATACGGTTCCGTACCAATTGTCGTACCTTTCTATGGATTCATCAACGAATCATCAGCATGGCAAAATGGGATATCATTGTTATCGGTGCGTCGGCAGGTGGTGTCGAATCCTTACTTGGCTTTGTGAAATCACTTCCGCAAGACCTCAATGCCGCCATTTTTATCGTCATTCACATTTCACCTTATACCAAAAGCAACCTTCCCCGCATCCTGTCAAAGGCAGGCCATCTGCCGGTTGTGCATCCCACCGATGGTGAAAGCATTCAGAAAGGCAGGATTTACGTGGCACCGGCCGATCATCACCTGATACTGGAAAAAGGCAACAAGATTGCTGTGAGCAAAGGGCCCAAAGAAAACCGGTTTCGTCCCTCTGTGGATGCGCTGTTTCGATCGGCCGCGCTGATCTATGGCCCAAGAGTCGTAGGCATTGTACTGAGTGGCCTGCTGGATGATGGCACTTCGGGCATGTGGAATATCAAACGGAATGGCGGCGTAGCCATTGTGCAGGACCCGGAGGAAGCCTTGTTTCCCAGTATGCCCAAAAACGTGATGCAGTATGTGGAAGTAGATCATTCCCTGCCGGTAAGCGCCATAGGCGGCATCTTACTGACCATGGTAGCCCAAACAGCACCCAAACGGCCGGATTTGACCGGGGAAGAAATGGAGCTTCTCCAAATGGAAGTGATTATTGCCACCCGCGACAATGCCTTTGAAATCGGCATTCTGGAAATGGGCAGCCTGACAACATTTTCCTGTCCCGAATGCAAAGGCGCTTTGGTGAGCATTGACGAAGGCGAGATGATCCGCTTTCGATGTCATACCGGTCATGCATACACGACCAGCACATTATTGGCCGGCATTACCACGCAGGTGGAAGAAAAGCTGTGGGAAGCCATGCAGGCGCTGGAAGCCACCAACATGCTGCTGCTGCAAATTGCCCAACATTACAAATCCATCGGCCAGCACGAAGCAGCCAAACCATTCAAAGAAAAGGCAGAGGAGATTGCGAAGCGGGCACGGGTGGTACACGATTCCGTTTTTACCCAGGAACTTATGAGCGAAGACTTGCGTTTTGAAAAAACGGCATCGAAGAAATCAGTCAACGTTCGTCGCCGCAAATAAAATCTGCTTTAGATTTTCAATATGCACTTCCATTTCTTTGGCCCGATGCAGATGTCGACCAGCACTTGTATCGTAACCCCTTTCCTGGTCTTTTTTAGCCAGTTTCAACAACAATGACCGCCGTTCTTCCATCATGCGAAGTGAGGTCCAGAATGTGCCTTCCATTCCCTCTGACATTCGAATCAGCAATTCCCTGTCGGTATACGAATGGCCTACATGACAGCGGTAATGCGTGGGATGTTCCTTTTGGGTAATGTAAAGACCACCACCACAATCGGGACAATTGATCTCACTTTTTTCAAATTGCGTGAGGTTCTCCACCCTTGTAGAAATTCGCTGGTCAATGGCCGTCTCCACTTTTACGTCGTGGGGCACTTCTATTTCTACCGGGTCGGTATCCCGGATGATTTCTTTCAACAGTTCACCCATTTTTGTCAACGACACATTATGGTCCACTTCAACATTGTCGAGCACGGAAAGCGGCATATCCGGATGGTTGGCTTCATTGGGATCCTGTACAATTGTGATACCGCCGCAACGCTTAATAGAACCCATACCGGAGGTTCCGTCATCCAGCATACCGGTGAGAACGATGCCGATGACCCGTCCGCTGTACGTGCCGGCAGCCGAACGAAACAGGTTGTTGATGGAAGGACGCCAGCGATTTTCGTGTGCGCCTTTGCCAATTATGATATGGCCTTTTGCCAGGATCAGGTGCTCATCGGGTGGGGCAATGTAGATATGCCCTTTGCGGATGGGTTCACCATTTTTTCCTATACTGCATTGCAGGGTTGTACTCTCCTGTAGTCGCTGAAACAAATACTTGCCGATGCCTTTGCGGGAAAGGTGCAGCACAACAAAAAAGGCTGCGTCCATGTCGGGGTCCAGTTGCGTTACAAATTCTTCCAGGGCACGTATACCGCCGGCTGAGGTACCAACACAAACCATAAATTTCGGCTCATCAATTGTTCTTTCTTCCATAAAATATGGCTGCAATTGTTTTGCCAGTTGAATGGCAAGCCTGCATGTTTCTCCAAACCAAAAGAAGTGATCGTGGTAAAAAAATGGCAAACCAATCTTCCATGTTCAAATCGACGGTAACCGAAAAAGCACAGTTTCAAGTAGAGCAAAGTGGCTGAAGGCCTGATTGGTTACACCTGAAGAGAGGTAACGATGGGCTGTCTGATGAATAATAGTCTTGTGTTTCATCTTTGGCAAAAAAGCAGCCTTTCGTGAGGTAAGATCAAATTTCAATTCCACTTGTTGGATTCGCAGGAAGGATCGGAAAGTCACGAGCCTAAGACAACTGCAAACGAACTTAAAAGAAAAAGTAGCCACAGAGGGCTACCTTTCTTTTACCACACAAAGTCATACACACAAATCCTAAGCTTTTTTTCATTTATCAGGACATAGCGCAACGGATTAAAGCCGGCAATAAAAAGTTTACTTTATCCATCCTGATTCTTTTCCATTCTTTCGGTTCACTTTCTTTACCAGGCTACAGTTCTTCTATAGCCCAATTCAATGCCAGATTATCTCTTCTGTTTAAAGAAGGGTTTTGCCGGAGGCCCGTTGTAGAAGGCGTGAAACAATTTGTACAACGAATTGCACAGCGAAGAGTAGAAAACTAAACAAAGTGCTTTTAAAAATTCCGGTCCTGCAATTGCACCCTTGTTTAGATCAATTGTGTGTATGACCCTGAAGGAGTTTAGCAAGCTGAAAAAAGACGAGCAGATTCATGTGATCAAGCAGCGTGGTACATTCCTGTTTCTTCGCCATGAGGGCTGCGTTGATGTGGTGCTATACCAGATAAACGGTTTTTATGCGGAGGTGTTTTTTGAAGGCGCCGCCAGGAAAAATCTCCGCATTCACTGTTTCGACAATACGGAAGCCCTGGACATTTACCTGAATGAAATTAGTTTGGCAAGTGTAAATGCTATTCTTTCCCGATAAAGCGATAGCACCAAAGGGGTTGTTGATAGTACGGAACAGGCTGGTATGCAAAAAGAGCAGCCATCCTATTCCTATTCATATCATTTCTGAAGAACTATCAAAAAAGGCAAAAGCACAACACGTTATTTTATACTGATTCCAGATCACCAATATTCTGTAAAAACAAAGGAATTGGAACCATCAATTTTCCGGATCAGTTTTTCCTGAACCGGTAAGGATTCACGCCACCCGTACCCACCTTATAAGAACCTTTGTTTACTACCTTGGCCTCAGCCTGCTTTACATTGAGTTGATTACCGTTCACATCTTTCTGGTGCAGGGCATCAATTGCCTTTTGTGCGCTGGCCTCATCCGGCATTTCCACATACCCAAAGCCTCTCGACTTGTCGGTGAAAAGATCCATTTCTACTGAAGCGGAAGCCACCTCGCCATACGGTGCAAATAGCTGGCGCAGGTCTTCGTCTTTCCAATTGGTATCAAAATTTGCTACATAAATATTCATATTTTTCATTTTTTATTTTTTTAGAAATCAGCAACGTCATTGTACGAAGCCAATGGATCCTGCTGATTGAGGTTTATTTTATCTGAATGAGACCAGGCCGGATATTAAGCGGTGAAATAAGAACAAAACTGAATCCCGGCCTTTTGAATTGACAGAAGTTTGGCAGCAAAGCACCGCTAACAATATTCCTTGTCGATGGCTTCCCGCAAATCTTTTTCCAATCGCTTGATCCAGTTTGGAACCTGTTGCCAGATCTCCCACTCACCACTTTCGCCCACGATCATTTTAAAATTGTGATTGTCTACAGTTACCCGGCAGACCTCGTCATTCCCTTCCATAAATCCCTGGAAAACAAAGGGAATACCGTCTATTGTTTTTGTGAATTGATTCATCTATATGTTGGTGTTTATCGCTTTTCTTACGGAAGTCATTATAAAGACACTACGTCTTCCGCGGGTTGTTGCACCACTGTCTCCGGCACGTGCTTGATCGTGAGCTGGAATTTTGCATTCATGCTGATGTGCAGTTCGTTTGTTTGCACCAGTTCCCGGATGGTTTCATCTTCCAGCAGCGTGGATGACAGCGAGGAAGCAAGGGGGGAATCAACCAGCACATTGTCCAACCGCCCGTCCTTCAGGCGGATAAAAAACTTATAACCGGATTTACGTTTAAATCCGGCCCGTTCAAAATCAGGCACATTCAACGCAAACTGCTGCTCTTCTGTTAAAGCCCGTTTGAAAATAATGCGTAAAATGGGCAGGTACTTTGACCAAACATTTGTCATAATAATCTGTTTTAAAAGTGAACAAAAAAAGAGCAAACAATCGCTACCATAAGGTCGTTTAACGGTAAGAAATAACCGAAATAGCTTCTCATTTATTTTCCCGCTACCTGGGCTGCCGGTGCTTTTGCCAGCACATACTTCCGCAAAAACTCTTGTTTTGAATCACGGTAAGAAGACACCGCACCCAGCTTGTATAAAGTATAAATATAAATCCAGGGAAGGTCTAATTGGTAGGCCAAAAAACCAGCCCTGGCCGAACCGGGATACAGATGATGATTGTTGTGCCACTCTCCGGCAAACAGCCCTGGCCGCAACTGGTTAACCGACAAATTGGAGGTATCAAAATCCACCCCTTCTACGTGTTTTACTTCTCCTTTTCCATGGCCCGTGTAGTTAAAGGCCCGCACCAGAACAAACCAGAAAAAGGCGGCACTGAATAGGGTGCAGACAAGTGCAAATCCTCCAATCAGATAAAACACGACACCCCAAAAAGCCCAGTTCGCTGCCCACAGGCCCAGCGTATAGGCCGGTGAGGCCACCGAACCCCAGCGTCGGTACTGCCGGTAATCATTTAAACCAACTCCTGTATGCCGCATAAAATGCACCACTTTTTTGTAATCCTCTTCGCTCAGGTTTTGTGAAAGACGCTGGTGATTAAACTCTGCCAGCATACAGTACAGGAAACCCGCCTGTGCATTATAAGGATCACCGGGCTCATCGGATTTGGAATGATGCACATGGTGAGAGACTATATAAATTTCTTCTGGAAGTGTTTTGATAACCAAGTTCTGTGTTACTACCCGCCAGAACGGATGACTGAACCGAAACGCCTTGTGTGTCCCAAAGCGGTGAAACCAGATAGTTCCATGCGTTCCCATGATGATCATTGCATATACCAGAAAAGCGGCCAACAGCAACCATGAGAAATAATGGAAAAGAAAAAAATAAAGGAAGGGCACAAAAAGAACCATCATCGCCATACTGGCAAATGAGATCCAGTTTTTTCGAGTCCGGAAAATGTTCATGCGACTGAACGCTTCTTTCCAAAGTTGCCTGGTGGAAGGAACTGAAAGAGTTCCATCGGCATTTCGCCAGCCATACGAGGGCTTCATAAGGACATCATCGATAAACGCCATAGCACAAAATTGAAAAATTGTTGCGGCCGTAGCCGGCTGATTATTAATTTAAATGGTTAACGAAAAAGCGAAGGCAGTGATCCGCTAATCAAAACTTTCCGAATACGTGCTAAGCTTTGAAAATTCGGCACCGTTGAAGATTCTTGCCAGGTTGCTGTTCCGGGTGGCTTTGTAGGCTTCTAACTGGCTCTGGGGAACAATGCGCCAGAAGTTTTTTGCCTTCAGGTATTGATAATCGGCATCCTTGAGGAAGAGGCCAAAGATCGCTTCCCGCTGACGGAAAGAGATTTTTACATAATCCTCATTAATGATTGCTTTTTTTTCAAAAAATTTTTCAATGTCTTCTGTGTTCATATATGCCTGTATTTATGGAGGTGCGAAAAGCAAAACAGCAGACATCTGCGGCGGGAAAACGATGAAACCTGTATGCTACGAACTCTGGTATCCTTTCAAAGATAGTCTTTATTCGTCAAAGCATTTCGGCGATTTGGCGGTCTTTGTGATAGTTTTGGGAGTATTGCTAAAAAGAAAACCTATCTTCATCCTGTTATTTTGAGCCTCGCACTGGATTCGTTAATCAATTCTGCCAAGCAAAATTAATTCAACCCTTACCAATGCTTTTCTCAAGTTTTAAACCTTTTCAATTTCACGAACATGAACATTTATGTTTCCAACTTAAGCTTCAATATTAAAGATGAAGACTTAAGAGAATTTTTTACTCCTTACGGAGAAGTGACCTCTGCCAAAGTTATCAATGACAAGTTCACCGGTCAAAGCCGCGGCTTTGGTTTTGTGGAAATGAGCGATACCGCTGCAGCCAACAAAGCCATTGAAGAACTGAACGATGCAACGGTAGATGGCCGCAACATCAAAGTAATGGAAGCTCGTCCGAAAGAAGACAGGCCTGCCCGCAACAGCGGCGGAGGCGGTGGTTTCCGTGGCAATGGTGGCGGTGGCTTCAACAAAAACAGATGGTAAGCAACCCGAGTGAAATAGAGAAAGCCCCTGCAAATGCAGGGGCTTTTTTATTAGTTCTATTGTAAAATGTTTTTAACGCATGTTGCGCCGAAACAACTTACATCCTCACGAAACCCTGTGTTAATTGTTGAATTCCCCAGGCTTGTAAATAATCTCCTGTACCAGAATACGTTTGCCGTCAAGAAAAGAAAGATGAAGAGCGGTTATGGCTTGCTCCGCCTGGGCTTCAAAGGGCATTTCCAAAAAGGCTGTTCCTTTCGACCGGCCACTCTTTTTTTCCCGGACAATGGCAGCATAACTCACATTACCAAATGCCGAAAACAAAGACACCAGGTCGCTGTTGTTGATACTTTCGCTCAAATTAGAAACAAGGATATTCATAACCATTCAACACGGCACGTTATCCACCACATGCAGGATTGCCATTGAAGGTAGACCTATTTGCCGGATGCAGTTGAAATAATAAATGAAGGACTGCCATGAAAAGACTACCTTTAAGCGGTTAGCATCTTTAGCATCGCACCGTAGTAGGATAACTTCATTACAACCTTCAGACCTTACTTGCCTACTATCTTGCCTTTCTTTTGATTTTTTCATCATCTCTCAACTTCTTTTATGCAAATCCATATTTCCAATCTTCACAGCGGCCTGCTCGAATCTGACCTGAAGCGTCTCTTTGCGCCATACGGCGAGGTTGAAGATGTAAGACTGGTACGTGATAAACTGAACAACCGCTCCCATGGTCGTGGCTATGTAAAAATGCCTGTACCGTTGCAAGCCGAACTGGCTGTTGTCAGCCTGAACGGCACTATGCTGAAAGGAAAAAAAATAGCCGTTGAACATGTGGTTTACGATCCTGTGCCCCATTCGTCCTGGTCACATACACAGAACGACTAACGATTTCTATTCTTCATCAAAGAGTTTTTTATGCAGACAATTTCCGGTACAGACAAACAGTTTTTCGAAGAAGCCAAAAGACAGCTCACACAATTCGGGTCCAAAGAATGTAATTTTTTGAAAGTGGAACTTCTGTTTTACGAAACAATGCAGGTAGCCCGCCATTACGGAAGTGATCCCGCCGAAAACCAACTGTTGGGTGCCTTAAAGCAACTGCAATTGGTGGCTTTTGCCGAAGCAAAAACAAAGTGCCATAAAGTTGCAGCACAGGAAAGATTGATCAAGCGATTTATTGCCCAATTCAGGACTGTCCTGGGCAGTGCCTTAAAAAAAGAACCATGTCTGAACCTGCCGGTATAAGCTTTGTCATTTCCCGGCTACATGTACAGCTAAAAGTGGATCTTTCACCCAGCCGCCTGGTACAGATCCACCCCTACCACTGCTCCGAAAAAAACATGCGCCTCTGGAAGGGCATTTCACAGGCCCAGGCCATGCAGGCACAGTTCACCCTTGAAGCAAACAAACAAGTATCGGCCCATCAGCTTCTGGTGTCGCATTTCACTCACAAAGGTTGGTCGGTCCAGAACCTCCAAAACTAATCCTTGCCACGAGAGCAATCGTGCGAATTCTCCCTGCACGAATGCTAAACATCTCTCCAATCTCGCCAAGAGATAAAAATCATTTCTTTTAAAACGTTTCCGGTTGCCATGCATTACTCAATGCAGTAGCAGCAAAAAATCTTTTTACAACGATGCCAAAAAATGGTGGATTTCCGTTTTTGCTTTGGTGGTGGCATAAGGCATCAGCAGGTTGGCCACAAGGGAGAGGTAATATCGGATCTGTTCTTCACTGCTCATCTCCCGGAAAGAAATGGCAGCCTCTGAGATCCAGAAACGGCTGATAAGTGTAAGAGAGGAAAGAAGGAAAGCTTTTTCTTCTTCACTGATCTGCAAGTAACCTCCGGTTTTTATCCCTTCCAACTGGGCACCAATCATATCACGCCGGTTGGCTTGTGTGGTTTGATATGCAGCCGCCATGGGTTTGTTTTGCTGCATCAGGTGTACAAAACTGCGCAGGAGGCAGCGGAAACGATGATGATTCTGAAACACCACGTGCAGCATTTCCAGGAAACCGCGCATTGTCATGTTTTCATGCACCACCATGATAGCAGAATTGGCTTTGCGGAGCTCCTGCGACAACTCATAAACAAGATCGTCTTTGGTGGGAAAATAATAGGTGATGTTACCAACGCGGATGTTGAGCAGGGCCGCCAGTTCTCGCAGTCCCACATATTCAATGCCCCGTTCATTAAAGAGTTCTAACGCTTTATCCCGTATTTTATCCTTTGTATTCAGTTTGAGTTTGGACACTGTCCAAATATAGATAGTTTTACAGAAACAAATCAACCATGACCTACACGCTTCCCCTTACCATTCAGAATCCCACCGGTGAAAGACTGGTGTTTCAAAAACTGGAATCGACACCGGAGGGTGATAAGCTGACTGGAGAAGCTTTTTGCCAGCCCGGTTCGGGACCGTTGATGCACACGCATTTCAAACAAGATGAGGGACTGACTGTTTTGTCGGGAAAAATGGGATACCTGGTGAAGGGAGAAGCGCCCCGGTATGCTACTGTGAGAGAAACCGTGGTTTTCCGGCGGGGCATGCCCCA
Source organism: Flavisolibacter longurius (assembly GCA_014163555.1). Taxonomy (GTDB): domain Bacteria; phylum Bacteroidota; class Bacteroidia; order Chitinophagales; family Chitinophagaceae; genus Flavisolibacter. The sequence continues at coordinate 58,336 of JACJGO010000003.1, read as the reverse complement.
CCGCTTTTGGGCCGAAGGCACAGAGGTGCTGCATTGCAGGGCATGGATACAACCAGTTAACACGATTGTATTTTTTCTTTCGTCTGTTTTTGCCGCGCAGCAAAAAACAGGAACGGCAAAGCCGGAAATGTTTGATGCCGCTTACCTCCTTACCCGCTATGCATCGGAATATGAACTGGTGGAGATTCCCTGGTTCGTGAAACGATTTGTCCTTCCGACAACTTACCAGTTGGGAAGAGTCCTTGGCAAATACAACCATTTTAAAGACGCACCGGCACCGCTCCTTTAAAACGAACAAGTGGCCGTGAATATGCTTTCCGGCATCTGAAACCGATAATTATACAGGCATTGTTCTCCAATGCACCCAACCCTTTTTATAAATACAAAACCTTCAACTTTAAATTCTGAATCATGAAAAGAGATTTGCTTTATGCCTTAACCTGTCTTTGTTTTTCCATTATGATCGGCGGAGCTGTTTATGAACACCTTACCATTGTACCAAAATGGAGTGCTGCGCCGCCAGTTTCGCTGAGCATGTTCCAGGGAACATATGGGTTAAAACCGGAGCTTTTCTGGAAACTGATTCACCCTGTTACGCTTGCCTTGTTTGCGTTAACCCTTTTTACGCACTGGAAGACAGAAAGAAGAATGAATATCCTTACAGCGTTGAGCAGCTATTTTCTCATTCTGGTTATTACAGCTTTCTATTTTGTTCCGGAACTTCTTGCAATCACCACAACGCCATTTGCACAAAAAACGGATCCCGACCTGACTCGTCGTGCCGGTGCATGGGAAATGTGGAGTCTTGTGCGCCTAGGCGTGTTGCTCCTGCTGGCTATGCAACTTTTTCTGGGCCTGGCAAAATCCAGTCTGACGACACGGAAGACGTCGGAAAATCAACAAAAGAATCTACACCATCGTAACAGCGAAATGGCCATTGACGTGTAATCAGATTGAATAGAGGAAGGCACAATCAGCGCAATCAATGTAGTAAAACGGTAAGCAACATACGTAAAGCTTGACTACACTCACGCAACCTTATATGTGACAAGCACCTATCTCACTTCTTACGCAGACGGATGGTTTGAAAACCAAAAGAGAAGTAGTCGCCGTCAGCTTGAAAAATAAAAAGCGTCGTACAGATTAATAAAGTTACCTTGTACTGTATTCGCATTGTGCAAGATCCTGAGACATTTCTTTCATTTCACATTTGCATCCTGCAATTTTTCATCGCATCAATCTACTTCCGGTTATGTTTACTTATCAGAAATTCCTTATCAAGGATACCGATCGCTTTGATCCGGGCTATTTCCCCCAGCTAAACGCCTGTCTTCAGCTAACTCTTGAACAACTGACAACGGCACCTGACGGTCCATCAACAGACATGATTGTTTCGTTTACGAGGCATCACGCCATCAGCTCTCAACAAGTGAAAGACTTCCCGCAACTGGCCAGCCAGATTAGTGAAAAACAATTTCCCCTGCATGTATTGGAACATCTCTTTGCATCCAGCCGGCACAATCCAACCTTCCAACGCGACCTGGAGGAATACGTTGTGAACTGTTTGACAACAGGAAAAGTACAGCACTACAGTTTATAGGTCAGGGAGAACGTGCGACACCAGCTGATAAGAAAGTCCAATCAAATATTTACAACTGACAATGGGTTTCAAACCGAAACGCATCGAAGGCAAAACTTTATACAATGATCTCTTCGCAGGAATTAAGAATCGGAAATTATGTAATGGCAGATGAAAAAATGCAGCAAATTGTCCTGATTGATCAGGCTTCTTCTACAGCAGCGACCAGCCTGCCTGGCACTACCTCAGCCACCACGTACTCACTTGCCAATATTTATCCGGTAGTGATGACAGACGAAATATTGAGACAGTGCGGTTTTCTATACCACGATTATTTTAAATTCTGGCAGCTACTTGAGACCGGCGACGGGCTTCGTTCTGAGATGGATATTGACAGAGATTATGCGGTAATTGATTTCATGCGCAAACCTATACTTAAAAATCTAACGGCGCTTCACCAGTTGCAGAACATCCATTATCTGCTGAAGGGGAAGGAAGTAAATTTTGTGGCGAATAAGAAACTAGCTCCTCTACCTGTAGCTGTATAAACCATGGGTCGAAAAGACACCGTAACCGACTATTGATCCCCCTATTGGAAAACCTGAAAGGTCGATGTACGCTGAATTTTTTTCGACAATTTGTTTTGTGAATTGCTTCACCCCAAAAATGGTTTTAACAAGAGAGCTCTTTTTTCCATACGCATTTGCACAATCGCCTTTTGCTTGATCTGTCGTACTCTTTCTCCGGAAAGGTTCAGCCGCTTTCCAATGTCATCTGTACTCATCTCATCGTGTAAGTCCAGGCCATAAAAATGACAGAGAATGGTTCGTTGAATTGGTGTCAGTGACGAAAGACAGCGTACTATTTCCTGTTGAAGTGATTTTGTATGCGTCACCTCCTGATCGGTCATTTCTTCCGCGTTGGAAAGGCTGTCCAGCAGGGTTGCACCATTATCATCATTATGCAAGGGGACATCCAGGCTTTGGTGTTGCTCTCCTGTACTGGCGATCTGTTCCACAGCAAGCACGGAGAGGTTTGTTTGCTGAGCGATTTCTTCAAAAGTAGGTGTTCGCTCCAGCTCCTGCTCGAGCAACATGATACTGGCCTTGATATGATTGCGCTGGTTGACTCTGTTTCCGGGAAGTCGCACCAAACGCGATTTTGTATTTACCGCTTCGATGATCGATTGCCGTATCCACCAAACAGCATACGAAATAAATTTAAACCCTCTGGTTTCATCAAAGTTTTTTGCGGCTTTGATCAGGCCAATGTTGCCCTCACTGATCAGATCAGAAAGAGGCAGGCCGCGGTTTTGGTATTGCTTTGCTACAGAAACAACAAAACGCAGATTTGCCCTTGTCAAGGCTTCAACAGCAAGTTGGTTTCCGCACCGGATTTTTTGGGTAAGTGTGACTTCTTCATCCGGTGTAATGACCGGGATCTTTGAAACTTCGTACAGGTATTTTTCCAAACTGGCCGCATCGCGATTAGTAATGGACTGTGTAATCTTAAGTGGCCGCATTGTATGAGCGTATTAGGGAGTGTAATGTAGACTTATTCTATTCAAACAGATGATTTATTCCGGACCTGCGCTTTGCATTTTATTGCAACTTATGCATACAATAGAATGCCTTGTTTGCTGGCAGGAGACACCAGAACCAGTTGCAAATTTTCTTTGCGTGATCCTTACTTTTTGAACAACCGTAAATGGCCAGAATTTGGACGCTGCCGCACAACAGCCTGAAACAGCATTGCAGGGCATGCGATCAGGAAAAAATCTTCTAACAGTCTACCTTAAATAATCAGAATGGTGGCTTTATAAAAAAGGCCTTTGAAATAATCAAAGGCCTTTTGTAAGTTATGTTGTTATTACCAACGGTTTCTTTGATTGCCACCGCTGTTATTACGGAAAGGGCTGAAACTGCCGGAAGATTTTCCAGGTTTTGGTTTGGCTTCCATTACTTTAATGGTACGGCCTTCTACTTCGGCGCCATCCAGTTCGGCAATGGCTTTTTTAGAGGCTTCGTCGTCGCTCATTTCCACAAAACCAAATCCTCTCGATCTCCCTGTTTCCTTGTCATTGATAATTTTGGAAGAAGTAACTTCTCCGTACGGGGTAAAAAATTCTCTCAAGTCTTCATCCTGAACGTTGAAGCTTAAGTTGGAAACATAAATGTTCATGCGTAAAAATTAAAAGTTTAAAAAATGATCTGAGGAAAGCAAGAAGTAAGAAACTAACTACGATGCGAAAAGCAGGATAATTACCGATTACTGATGCGAGGCTCAAATTAACCCGTGTAAGATAGACACTTTTATTGGATTTACTGCCAATATCATCACAAAGAAGAAAACTATAGTCCTGCGTGCACAATCTTTTACTGAATAACAACCATCATTTGCTTTGACTGGATAAACATTAGAAGGTCGATAAAAACCCTATGCGTACAAAGTTGCTTGTGCACACGTGAATGAGATACTGATACTGCTTCATACAAGCGATTATAAATTCTAAAGTAGAAAAACGGCAACATTACGATCGTTGGATAAGAATAGCACAGACACTGCTTCAGCCCCTTACTCAATCTACATTAAAATAAGGAATGCAATACCAACAATCAATTGGCTTTCCAAATGTCATTGTAAAACGCATGAATCCCTTTAGAAATTAGCGGGATCATACCGACTAAGCCTATAAAAAATCAGGCAAATTTCACGGATAAGATTTCTAAAGAAAGGATAGGTGAATCACAACATTTATACATGCATTATCAAGGAGAAAGAGACCCGGTTAGTACTGCCTGCAATGACGCAAGAAAATAAAATTGGCATGGTTCTTTAACAGTATAAGCTGTATTTGATAACCCTTAAAACGAAAAATTATGTTACGTTGGACAGTTATTTTCCTGATCGTGGCCATTATTGCGGCCATATTAGGTTTTGGTGGGATTGCAGCCGGTGCAGCAGGAATAGCAAAAGTCCTGTTCTTTATCTTCTTGATTTTGTTCGTCCTGTCGCTGATATTTGGCCGCTCCAGAAGTACACTATAAGGACCCGTCATAACATTCATAGAGAAGGTATAGCACACTGCTATACCTTTTTTGGTTTCTGCAGAGAATAAGTTCTTCACCTTTTTATAATTCACCGTCGCTGCTTTTCTACATTACATCCCACATCTAATTCCTTACGTAAAAAAACGCTGGTTATCATTGAGGATTTAAATTATCATTTCATGCTGTTTACGCATCCATTTGGCTGTGCAGCGCATTCACAAGCTTTGGTTGTGGTAATCACCATTTTCTGAGGAAGATGCTCAACACTTCAAATGCAAATTAGAAGGTAGTTCACTTTGCCAGTCTTGAAGAGATTCAAACCCAAAACGGGTAGTCGATAGGTAAAAAAAGCACGGTTTACACCGTGCTTTGTATGCTTTAGAGCGTTGAGTAATTTTCAGCTATAAAATTCTGTGTACTTTTTCGTGACGGTAGTCGGTTGTAACGCTATTGACAGCAGCAAAAGCTTATCCGCCTTTTTGCACATTGACAGCAACCAACCCTTTCGGGCCTCTCTCCACTTCAAATTTCACTTTCTCGCCCTCATTCAGGGGTGCTGATAGCTGGCTGGCATGAACAAAAATGCTCTCCCCTGACCTGCTGTCGCGGATAAAACCAAAACCCTTCGTGGTATTGAAAAAGTTTACCGTACCGGTACGCACAGGATCTTCTTCTTCCGCCTCGTATTTGGGTACGCCAATCTCGATATCCTCTGCATTAAATACCTGTTTTTTCGTGGGATCCGGTGGGGTAGAGGAAAGGTTCCCGTTTTCATCAATATAAGCCATCATGTCTTCCAACGCAGCTCCTTTTTTTGCATTTGCCTTGCGCTCTTCGGCACGTTCACGCTTTTCCTGGCGCTCTTTTGCTTTTTGTTTTTCTTTTTCCCGCTTGTTGAAAGACTGACTTGATCTTGCCATGTAGTAATAAAAGTTTGTTTAAAATGAAGATACGTTCTTCCGGCGTAGGTTCAGCAACTGTGCACACAGATTTTGCTTTCTTTTTAATATCCGGTTGCTTTACCAAAGCATTCACACAAGAAAGCCTATATTTGCCCTCTCTTCGTTGCTGACTTGATAAATTTCTCCTCCCATCCGTAGAAGCTCATCTGGTCCTTCAAAAGAGACCAACGCTCCACCCGAGCATTTTTTATTACAAAACAAAACAGAAATGTTATTTGAACAATTAGGTTTGACAGAGCCCATATTGAAGGCGCTCAAAAAAGAACAATACACCACCCCTACCCCTATTCAACAGCAAGCCATTCCGCATGCATTGGACGGACAAGATATTCTGGGGCTGGCCCAGACCGGCACCGGTAAAACTGCCGCTTTTGCCATTCCCGTTTTACAACGCTTGGCAGCCACTCCCCTTTCCAAAGGCTATCGCCATACAAGGGCGCTGATTCTGACGCCAACCCGCGAACTGGCCGTGCAGATCAGCGAAAGCTTTGAAAGCTACGGCCGCTTTATGGGTCTGAAACATGAAGTGATTTTTGGCGGCGTTTCACAAACGCAGCAAACCATATCCTTGCGCAACGGCGTGGATATCCTGATTGCTACACCAGGTCGTCTGCTCGACCTGATGAACCAGGGATATGTGCACCTTGATTACCTCGAAATTTTTGTGCTGGACGAAGCCGACCGCATGCTGGACATGGGTTTTATTCATGACGTCCGCAAAGTGGTGCGCCATCTGCCAAAGGAAAAACAAACCATGCTTTTTTCGGCCACCATGCCCAAAGAAATTGCACAACTGGCATCTTCCCTAATGCAGTCGCCGGTACGGGTAGAAGTTACCCCTGTTTCTTCTACGGTAGAAAAGATTGAGCAGGCCGTATATTTTGTGCCCAAGGCCCATAAAAACACCCTGTTATTGCACCTTTTGAATGAGCAAAACATCAAACGCACCTTGCTGTTTACCCGTACCAAGCATGGCGCGGATAAAATTGCAAAGCACCTGAAAAAAGCCAACGTAAAAGCCGACGCCATTCATGGCGATAAATCGCAAACGGCCCGGCAAAATGCGTTGACCAATTTTAAGGCCGGCAAGCTGAAAGTGCTGGTGGCTACCGATATTGCTGCCCGTGGCATTGACGTGGATTCGCTGGAACATGTAATCAACTACGATCTTCCGGATGTGCCGGAAACCTATGTACACCGAATTGGCCGTACGGGTCGTGCGGGTGCCTCAGGCATGGCCATTTCGTTTTGCGATGGCAGCCAGGAACTGAAAAACCTGAAAAGCATCAACAAGCTTATTGGGCTTAAAATTCCGGCGGTACAGCACCCGTTCGAAAACTAGGAAGACTTACAGTAAAATAATCAAAGCGTAACAAATGCAATCGCATTTTGTTACGCTTTTTTGTTGCCTTAATACTATTACTTAAACACCGGTATTGTGGCATGAAATTGCACAGTATAAGGAAAAGAACAGTTATGATTAATTTACTTGAGCGTATTGGAATTGTGAGAAAAGAGCATAACAACGGTTTTAAGCCTGTTCCGGCCATTATCACCCTTCTGCTTGTCCTGTTTTTTGTGGGGACAACCTTCTACGTTCTGATCAACAGCCTTTATTATTGATAAGGATATAGTGCGCCGGAGTAAAACCATGTTACTTTGCTCCGGCTCTTTTTGTTTTGCTTCGCAAAAATGTTATCGTAAATTCAGAAAAAGTGAACCATGACGGAACTGAAGATAGCAGAACAAGACATTAGCCTTACCGGGAAAAGCGGCCAGGTTTACACCGGTAAAATTTACAGCGAAAAAGTCAGCCATTCCTCACTTGACGGAAGGGCCATTGCCATCCTGACGAACAGCACACACAACGACAATGGCTGGAACCATCGTGTGAACAGCATCTACAACACCGAAAATATTCAGGACGAACTGACCCGTTTCAGTCAACGGGATGATATATCGCACCTGATACTTTTGCCTTACAATGCAAATGAAAACGACATCCCGGATAAAGTGGATGATCTTATACGGCAGTATATACACAGCTAGTCGCCGGCACCCAGCTAGAAAATAAAAATCGAGTTATTTAGACCTTTACCATTGTACTTGTGTTTGTCGGAAACCTGCTTGAAGCTGGTTTTATTGTAGGCTTTCCATCCCTTCAGAAGGGGAAAGGAACCAATAATACATCATTGATACTTTAGCTTTCATCCGAACCGTGATAATTGGCCTGATCGCTGGAATAAAGAGGTTATGTAAAAAGCGCATGCTCTTTTTTGTTTTGGCCGACGGAACCTTGCCACTCTTACGAGGGCCCTTCTGCCTTATCCAATTATTCGGTCTGAAAAGCACGACTCTCAAGCTTATCCGGCAGAATTGCCATCTGTAAAATCCTGGCGGTTTATCGCCGGGCTCTAATTATCTTTAAAGACAAAACACTACAGTTATGAACAGGAAAAACCTACAGGTCACCTTCTCATTTTTAATGGCCATCTTATTTATGAGCTTTACTGCCTGTGCGCAGGGCAACCGGGCTTCTCCTGCGGCTACGGCCACCGGAAAAGTTGGCGATGCCGACATCACCATCAATTACAGCAGTCCTTCGGTAAAAGGGCGTACCATCTGGGGCGAACTGGTGCCCTATGGAAAAGTTTGGCGTGCCGGAGCCAATGCCGCAACCACATTTGAAACCTCAAAAGACATTACAGTAGAAGGGAAAACACTGCCTGCAGGCAAATACAGCCTGTTTGCCCTTCCGGGAGAAAATGAATGGAAGATTATGTTCAATTCCCAGACAGGCCAGTGGGGTACACAGTACGATGCGTCGAAAGATGTACTGGCTGTGTCGGTAAAACCCACCGCTGCCAGCGCCATGAGCGAACAACTGGTGTATGATGTAACCGGTAACGGCGTTGTGCTGAAATGGGAAAAACTTCAGGTGCCCGTTTCTATTAAGTAAGAACGTTCTTCACTAAAAAAAGAGTCTCCGTCGGAGACTCTTTTTTTTGCCCTTATGTTTCAATGATTTTTTTATAGGGACATGCCAAGGGCATGTCCATACTGATAGCTTCGAATTGATACTACCCTATTCTGACTGCCTACTATCTACTTCTTCCCCTCATCCCGCGGTTGCTGCATCTTGTTCATCTGGTCGGCCACCATCGATTCGGGCATTACATTGCTCATGCCTACCATGGCTTTATTCTTAAAGCCCGACACGACCTTATCATCGCCACTCATAAGGGCCTCGTAGCCATCTTTTGCCACTTTTGCGGGGTCCGACAATTTGGTATCCAGGATTTTGGATTCCTGCATATCGGCCTTGTTGAAAAAGTCCGTATCGGTAGCGCCGGGCTGCAAGGCTGTTAAGGTTACCGCCGATTCTTTCAACTCGCTGATAAGGGCCTCGGTAAATGACAGTACATAGGCCTTGGTAGCGTGGTATACGGCCTGCCAGGGACCGGGTAGTTGTGATGCGATGGAAGCCAGTTGCAGGATCTTACCTTCATTCCGTGCCACCATGTCTTTCAGAAAAAGACGCGTCAGTACGGTGAGTGCATTCACATTTAGCTGAATAATTTCCTGCAGCCGGTGAATATCCTGTTCAACGAACAAGCCAAACTGACCCTGGCCTGCATCGTTCACCAACACATCCACAACAATGTTTTTGCTTTTCACTTCATCATACAATTCAAATGGCGCCTGGGGTTGAAATAGGTCTTTCGAAATGGTTATCACATCCACACCATACTGCTGCGAAAACTCCTGCTTTCGTTGTTGCAGGTCGGCTTCTGTGCGGGCCACAAGAACAAGGTTGTATCCATCACCGGCAAAAAGTTTTGCCAGTTCGTAACCTATCCCCTGCGAGCCGCCGGTGATCAGGGCATACCGGTTATTGGTTGTATCTGCCATAAAGTTTTGTTTTAAGATTGATTAGAAAATCATTTCAGGAACTGCCAGCTTTTGCTTGTTTATTTTATGTTGATTTTATTTCAAGGCAAGCTGAGTGCCTCCCAATAGAGAACTTTCCTGTACATAGTTCTTATCAAGAAAATTGAGCTTGGCGTCAGCCTGGCGCTCTTCTTCCAGGGTCAACCGCAAGCGCTTTGCCACCCCTTCAAAACCCAGGGCCTCAGCGGCATTGGCCACCTCTTCATAACGGCTGATTTCATAGTGCTCAATTTTGATAGCACCGGCGATAATGGCCGCATCCACTTTGCCATCTGATACCTGGGTACTCATTTCCCGTTCGCCCTGTTCTACCACTGATTTGATTTCTGCATTCTTCTCACCTTTATGTGCAAAGCCCAGTTGTTTGCAGATGGCTTCAATGGCCACTTTGTGCTGGTGGGTTTCGGCCAGGTGAAGAGCCAGGTTTTTTTTCAGGCCAAGATTGCTGGCCCTTTCTATCATCAGCGGCATGGCCTGTGTCAGTTGTTTTTCGGCACTCCAAAGCGCCTGCAGGTCCCGCTCAAATGTTTGTCCGTTGCTTGTATGTTCGCCCATAAAATCTTTTTATTGGTTTATTACCCTTGAAAAAGGAATACTTGTATATGCAATTCTCCAGTATCCCTGTTACTGCATGCTTTTTACTAACTAAGCATTTCTTATCACCGATCCATATCAGGCTTTAAAACCACCTTTACGCAATCATCTGTTTTTTTCTTGAACATATCGTAGGCTTCGGATGCTTTTGACAAGGGCAACCGGTGGGTGATAATATCATCAAGCACCACTTTGCCGCTTTGCACCAGCTCAAAACACTGGTCGATGTAGGTATGCGTTTGTGCCTGGCCAAACTGCATAATCAATCCCTTGTCGAATATGCGGTGAATGGGAAAATTATCGTACGGGCTTGCATACACGCCAACTATCGAAACCACCCCGTTGCGGCGTACCGCTTCGGTACACATTTCAATTACTTTGGCCGTGCCTTTTTCAGCATTGATAACAGCTTTTGCTTTTTCCAGGAAATTACGGTTGGCCTCCATGCCTACCGCATCAATGGCCACATCGGCACCACGGCCATTGGTCATTTCGTAAATCTTTTCCCGCAGGTCATCATCGTTGGCGTTGAGCGTTTCCACCTTGTTTACCGTTCTTGCTTTCTCCAGGCGGTAGTCCAGCGGATCCACGGCAATTACCCGCTTGGCACCATTGATCCAGGCCGCTTTTTGTGCCATCAACCCTACCGGGCCGCTGCCAAAGATTACTACAGTATCGCCGGGCTTCACTTTTCCCCATTTTACAGCACTCCAGCCGGTGGGAAAGATATCGGTAAGGAAGAGCACCTGGTCGTCATCAAGGCCATCCGGAATGATTTTCGGTCCTACGTTACCGTGAGGCACTCGTACATATTCGGCCTGTCCGCCGTTGTAACCTCCGTATAGGTCTGTATAGCCAAACATTCCCCCTCCTTTGCCTTTTAGCAAGTCGCCTTCAGGCCCGTAATGTTCGGGGTTGGTGTGCTCGCAACTGGGATGAAATCCCTGCTGGCAAAAAAAGCATTGACCGCAGGCAATGGTGAAAGGAACCACAACCCGATCACCCTTTTTCACCCGGGTAACACCCGGCCCTGCTTCTTCTACAATCCCCATAAACTCATGTCCCAGCACCATATCCCTTACCTGCGGAACAAACCCGTCGTAAATGTGAAGGTCAGATCCGCAAATGGCTGTTGAGGTAACTTTCACGATAATATCGTCTTCCTTTTCAATTCTGGGATCTTCAACATTGTCTACGCTGATGTCACCAATCTTGTGAAAAACCGCTGCTTTCATACCTGTCTTTATTGATTTAGATGATAAATGAAAAAGGCTGTGTTTTACGGGGTAAGGGGTGGAACGAATGCGCTGCAATTTCAGTACCATGCTTTATTGGCAACAAGAATGATAGTAGTGAAGCGCTTCCTAGCGCTTATGGCAAGGCCTGCTTTTTGAACATATGGATGAGATACTAAACAGCAAAGACACATCCCTTTAAAATGAACCAGGTATATCTTCTGCAAATCAAATGGAAAGAGTTGCTTCTGGGTAGTGAAGAGTGGAGCTTTTTACCGGAAGCCATGCTTCGAACCTTTGTTATGTTTCTCGTGATTATGTTCAGCTTGCGGCTGCTGGGCAAGCGGGGCATCAAGCAATTATCCGTCTTTGAACTGGGAGTGATCATCGGGTTGGGGTCAGCAGCCGGTGACCCCATGTTTTACAAAGACGTAGGCCTGCTTCCAGGGTTTATCGTATTTGCCATTGTATTGGGTCTGTACCGGTTAATCACTTTTTTTATCAACCGGAGCAGCCATTTTGAAGAGTTTATGGAAGGTGACCCCGTGACGATTTTGAAAGACGGTTGCCTGCAAATAAAAAACTTCAACAAAGAACCTATCGCACAGGATGAGTTTTATGCACAGCTTCGGCTGAACGCCGTTTCACACTTGGGACAGGTGCGACTGGCTATACTGGAGACCAACGGTGAGGTCAGTATATTCTATTTCGCTGACGATGCTGTAAAATACGGCTTGCCGATTATTCCCGACGCCAACCGGAAAAGACAGGTAGGCATCACCGATAGTGGGCACTATGCCTGTGCCACCTGTGGCTATACCGCCTGGCTGGAACCTGCACCGGTACACAACTGTCCTACCTGCAAGCACCAGAAATGGATACAGGCTATAAAAGAAAAGCGATTGATCTAGGGCTTATACTTCCAGCACCACGTCGCCGCCAACCGGGTGTCCCACACAGGTAAGAATCAGTCCTTGGGCCAGTTCTTTTTCTGTAAGCACTTCGTTATACGAATGCCATACGGTTCCCTCAGTACATTTTGCCACGCAGTTACCGCAACGGCCGGCTTCACAGCTATAAGGGAGTACAAGCCCTTGTTTTTTGGCTGCTTTCAAAATGGCATCAGGATACTGTACAGGAATGTGGTATTCGGCACTGCCCATTTTTATCCTTACCATCCTGTCCTTTGTATCCGGTGGCAAAGCATCCCGCCCCACTTGGTTAGAGAAGTAAAAATTTTCTTTGCGAATAGAGGAAGGGTCCACACCGGATGCCTGCAGTGTATAGATACAAAGCCGCATATAACTTTCCGGTCCGCAGATATAAAAAAGTGTAGCCTTATTGCTTACTCTGGAATACTGTTCCCGGTACGCCAACACCAGGTCGCGGTGAAGCCGGGCCCGGGACAAATCAGCTGCGTTGCTGAAAAGAGTTTCCAGGATAAACCGGCCCGGCAACTGTTGCTGCAGGGCTTGCAACTCCTTAAGGTATACAGCTTTTTCAACCGAAGCATTGCTATATACCAGTACAACCCTGATATGTGCATGTGCATGAAGGGCGGTTTTTATTAATGAAAACACCGGCGTGATACCGCTGCCGGCAGCAAAGAAGAAAAACTGTTGGTAAGGACTGCTCTCTTCGGGCAAAACAAAAAAGCCCCCGCTCCCTGTTGACAGCAAGCTATCACCCGGAACTGTACGGTCAATTAACCGGCGAGAAAAGGCGCCATTCTCCACCCGTTTCACCCCAATGGCAAGCGGTTCTCCCAAAACCGGCGAAGAGGTAATGGAGTAAGACCGACGCAACTCCTCCCCGTTTTCAAATCGAACCAGGGTAAGGTACTGGCCGGCCTTGTAACGAATAGAATGCCCCTCTTCAAAAACGAATGTTTTAAAATCCCTGGTTTCTTCCCTGATTGATTTTATCTGTAAGGATTGGTAGGGCGCCTCCTGTTGGTTCATACATCAATTTCTGATTTTTCTATGGATTTGACAGGGACCATTCCATTTGCACGGACAAGCCTTGTCTTCCTGCCTGGAAGATTGAAGAATAAAAAAATCCATCCCGAAGGATGGATTGAATGCATGTCTTTAGCTTTTATAAGCTGCGGCCTGTGGTTGTACCCATATGTGTTGCTACCGACCCGGAACCAGCGCCTCTTTCAGCTTTCCGGTTCACACTGCCAATGGCCAGCGACGTTAGCTTATCATCCGCGTCATATTCTTCCATCAGGGTTTGCTGAAGCAATTGCGCAACGTCTATCAGGCCCAGTTCCTCGGCATAGGCTTTGGCCGTACCATAACCACAAATCTCGTAGTGTTCCACTTTTTGTGCTGCGCAAATGATAGCGGCATCTTTTACAGCCGGGTCCATATCAATGGACAACACTTCCTGGCCTTCAGAAATGATACCTTCCATTCCTTTGCACTTGATACCACCGCCAAACAGCCCGGCAAAAATCCCGGTTCCGGTATTGCTTTCGTCATTATCGGCACCCAGTAATTGTCTTACCTGCTTCAGGCGGTCGCGCTGCTGCTCGGTAACACGCAGGTGCTGCTCCAGGGATTGTTTTAACTGCGGATTGCTGGCATTGGCAATCATGGCCGGTAAAGCTTTAATGATTTGCTCTTCGGCAGAATACAGGTCATGTACATCATGCACCAACAGGTCTTTCAAATGATTCATATTATCCATAGCCTAACATTTTTGTGTTGGTAGTTGCCACATAAACTGTGCCCGCCTGAATCGTCTGCCGTAAAAAAATTATGTCTTTTTAGTGTACAACCTTAGACAAGCAGACTGGTCACCTGAACGTTTAAACACTTACTCCGACACGTATTTGAGGCCTATTATAGATAAGATCAGGGTAGTCAGAAAAAATATCCGCCACATGTGCATAGGCTCTTTGAAGAACAGGATGCCAATGAGCGCCGTACCAGCCGCCCCGATACCGGTCCAAACCGCATACGCTGTACCGAGGGGCAAGACCAGTGTTGCCCTGTATAGCAAGTACATACTTAGACTTACACAAACAAAAAATCCAAACAACCAAAAGAAAGCAGTACTACCGCTGCTTTCTTTTGCTTTTGCCAGGCAGGTGGTAAACCCTACTTCAAACAAACCGGCAATGATTAATAAGATCCAGGCCATAGAAAAATTTAAACTGCAAACCTACAGGGTGTTTAGCAGAGCAGGGATAACAGAAAGATAATTTTGGAGAAAATTGCTGTTTGCTAAGGCATCGTTCTTCACATCTGTTTTCACAACCTCATCTTTACTCCTGTAAATCCCTATGTGTATTACTATCGCTCACAAAATCCTGCCTTTATATTGTAGAGGTGAATACGCAAATACCTCCTTTTTAGGGTCTTTCTACTTATAAACCAGCGATTTCTGCCCTATAGAAACAGGCATTTTCTTTTCTCATTAGATAGAAGCTCCTGCCCCATTTCGGCGGGTGTTTTTATTCCAATCGTAATTATCAAACTTAAAATCGCTTTTATGCAAGAAAACCCAAAACAAGAGCAACAGAAATCAAGAAGAGGATTTGCCGCTATGAGCCCAGAACGGCAGCGGGAAATTGCCAGCCTGGGAGGCCGCGCTGCCCACCAGCAGGGGGTTGCTCATGAATGGAGCACGGACGAAGCAAGAGAAGCCGGTAAAAAAGGAGGACAGGTCTCCGGTAAAAGAAGATCAACAGACAGGAGCGAAGACCGGGGATTAATTCTATAGATAATGAATAAATCGGTTTGCCAAAACATAACAGCCATTCTGGTACACAGAATGGCTGTTATATTTATGAAAAAGATTTTACTTAAAAACTGGCCTGTAAGGGCTGCTGGTCCAGCTTGTACAGTTCATACTTGTTAATGGTGCGAGTGATATCGGCCACCCATTTTTCCTTGGCTTCCGCATAAGAAGCAGCATTCATCATTTTCAGCCATTGTTTGTAATCCGTGCTGGATTTCATCTTTACATAGAATTTCTTCTTTTTCAACACTTCGCAGAAATGGGCAAAGCTGTCTTCGGCGGATTCATACTCGCGGTAGGCCGACTTATAACCCAGTTTTTCTTTGGAGCTGCTGTTTTTTCCCTTGATGCCAAAGAAATTACTCAGCGCTTTGGCAATGGCACTTTGGCCCGCGGCGCTTTCTACTATGCTCACACCCATGATAATACTGGCCGGGATGCGGTGCTTTTGCATGTTTTCAACGGCAATGTGCTCGTACTTTTTAATAAACTTCTTCACCACTTTCTGTGCCTGAACGGCGGCACTGAACAACAACGAAAAAAGCAGAGCAGGTAGTTTTCGTTTGATAGAATGTATCATAAGCGGATTTTAATGCTGCTTTATGCAGCGTGATAAATGAATATGAAACGGTGCAAAACCCAATGTCTTTGAAACCTTAGACTTGTCCTGTGTACTGTTTCCTATCTTTTTCTTTTTACGCTTCGATCAATGTTTATCCTAATCGTGCTTTGCAATCAACACACAAACATAACTCCTGAATCTTGAATTTTCAACCGGTCGGGCATAACCAATCCCGATATCATAGAGTGTGGCGTTCCAATCGTCAAGGCCCAGCAAGTGTTTGCGGTGGCCCAGGGAAGGCACATTTTTATCGATGATAAGGTTGCGGATGGCGGTTTCACCGTCAGGCGCCCCGGCACTCAGCGACTCGAAATAATTCATTTCCTTTTTTGTTAACCACTTGACATTCAGCTTATAACCGGCTTTGTTAATGGCATGATTCATCCCGTAGCCCTCCGGGTCCACATGCGACATGTACTGCCGCGTGGCCATGTCCAATGCCTTGGCCTCCGCAACAGCCGCCAGCGTATCGTTCCATTTCAATAGCGGTTTTTTACCGATTTCGGCCAGAAAGGGCATTTCTTCGGCAAATGCGGCCGGGTTCGCCCTGATTTTGTTCAATAAAACAAAGGCTTTCTGCGCCTCCTGCCGGTCCAGTTCGGGTGGCACCACAGCCGGTATAAACAGAGTCAACAGGAACAGGAACAGGAAGATGATTTTCATCCTACTTAAAACGAAAAACAAAAGTGGGCTATTGCCGGATGTGGATAAATAGCAGTACAACGAAAAAGCCCGCCGGGTGGCGGGCTTTCGTATGCTTATTTTAAAATGCTTAGCGTTGTTTTTTGGCTTTCCAGAAGTTACCGGTTTTGCGCTTGTTACCTTCAGGGCTACCCATCCGGTCCATGGCACAACGGAAACCAATGGTGCTCATCGCCTGGTCTTCTTCGAGGTAACGGCGGGTACCGGGGCTCAGCCAGTAAGCGCGATCATTCCAGCTACCGCCTTTGTATACTCTTGTTTTATCAGATATCAGGGTGGTGAGGCCATAACCATAGGTAGAGTTGGAAAGCGAGTCACCATCCAGGAAGTTGATTACGTTACCACGCTGGTAGTTGCGGCGGTTGCGGCTTTCAGCGTCGGTCACGTCACGCATCCGTACACGGCCCATGCTGTCCACTTCGGCTTCACCGTTCTCGTTCTTCATCAGCGTCTGGAACTTGTTACCACGTACCGGGGCCACATCTTCCATATCCAGGGTGTTCATCGGACGATATACGTCAAATACCCACTCACTTACGTTACCGGCCATGTTGTACAGACCAAAACCATTCGGATAGAAAGCGTTCACTTCAGCGGTGTAAACGGCGCGGTCGTTCAAACCACCAGCCACACCGGCGTTGTCACCCGATCCTCTCTTAAAGTTGGCAAGGAACTGACCCTGCCAGCTACCGTGTTTTGTATCACGAAGGCCGTTTACGTTCACAGCCCAGGGGTAAATTTGTTTGTTGGATTGCAACTCTTCCCCACGCTTTCCTTCTTTTTGGGTTGGACGCGGGTTTTGATTGATCAGACCATAAGCGGCATATTCCCACTCTGCTTCAAATGGCAGGCGGTAATCGGGTTGCAGAATACCATCTTCCATGGTAGCCTGGGCACGGGGGCGGCCGTCGGCATCACGCAGCGGGTTCTTTTTCGAGTTCACGCCTCTGCCGGGCTGCGGTGTATACAATCCAAGGAGATAAGACTTGGTAGTAAAGTTGTCTTGGCCGGCACCGTTCTGCGATTTGATGTTCTGCGGAGAAACCAAACCTTTGTCCATCAGCAGGCCTTCGTTCACACGGTCACTGCGCCATAAACAGAAATCATGTGCCTGTCTCCAGCTTACACCCACTACCGGGTAGTTGTTGAAGCTGGGATGACGGAAATAATATTCAACGAGGGGTTCGTTGTAGCTCAGCTCGCTGCGCCATACCAGGGTATCGGGTAAGGCTGCATACAAAACTTTCTGGCCCTGCTCTTCATCCGAAGGGAAGATGCGGGTAAGCCAGTGAATGTACTCGCGGTAGTGAACGTTAGCTACCTCGGTGCGGTCCATATAAAAAGAGTTCACAGTTACGCGGCGGGGAATGTTGTTCCAGTCACCCATCACGTCTTCGTCAGTTTGACCCATGGTAAAGGTCCCGCCCTGAACAAACACCAAACCGGGTCCGGTGGCTTGCTCGGTTGCTTTCGATACCTGGAAGCCGCCCTGGTTTTTGTCGTTGTAGTTCCAGCCGGTTACGTCAGATTGTTGTGGTTTCTTCTTAAATAAATTACAGCTTGCGAGAGCAGCAGTGCAGGATAATAGGATTACCAGATTTTTAACTTGCATGGTTGCTTTTTTTGTCTTTCTAAAGGACACATGGATTTTTACATGTGCCGCCTTTGTATAAAACCTTTGTTCCGAACTACATTAACGGCACCCTGTACCAATTATTGTAAAGCGGCAAAGCATTTTTTTGAGGCGGTTTGCGAATATAGATGGTTTACGATAAAATTATATAGTGGAAAACACGTTTTTTGCATGTGAATTCTACTAAGCCGCTGATGACTGCCTGTAAAAGACTGCTTTTTCTGGCTTGTGTGTTATGGTTTTCAGGCCCAGTTTTAGGCCAGCGAACCTTCAAAACGGCCTCTGTCCTGGCAACGGGTACCTGGTACAAAATCAGCGTACCGGCAGCCGGCGTTTACAAAATTGATCCTGCCTTTTTTGCAACCCTGGGTATAAATGGTTCCCTTCCTTCGGCACAAATCCGGTTATTTGCCGCCGGCAATGGCATGCTGCCCGAAAGAGCCGGTGAAACCCGCATCGATGACCTGGAAGAACTAGCCATTGCCGTTTCAGATGGTGGTGACGGGCAACTCAATGGAAATGATTTTATACTTTTTTACGCCGAAGGCCCCCATAAATGGAGTAAGGATTCTGCCGCCCGGCGATTTACCCACCGGAAAAACCTCTACGCTGAAAAAGCTTATTATTTTATAACCATCGGCGGAACTGGTAAAAGAATCACAACCCAAACTAACCCACCAGCCGCAGTGGTCAGCACAACAACGTTTGACGAACGCTATTTCCATGAGCAGGATTCGGTAAATTTTCTTTCCAGCGGAAAAGCGTGGTGGGGTGAAGAATTGTCTTCGCTTTCCGGCCGCAGTTTAACCCGAGGTTTTCCCCTTCCCCTCTCCGACCTGGCCCCCGGACTGGCAACCCTCGAGGTTGACCTGGCCGCCCGTTCGGTGGGAGCCGGTAGCAGCTTTGCTGTTTCGCTAAACAATTCGCTGGTGGCTCAGGTTCCGGTGCGCAGCATCACGCCTGGGCCTTATAGCCTGTTTGCCCAGCAGGCGACACAAAGCGTCGGCGTTCCCTTGGCAGCATCTACTGCAACCGTTAGTGTTGCCTATTCGCCCGGAAGCGTCAACAGCCAAGGCTGGATCAACTGGTTCCGTTTTTTTTGCCGGCGCAACCTTGTCCTGCCGGAAGGGCAACAGCTCCCTTTCCGCGACTGGCAGACCGTTGGTAATGCAGCAGTTTCCTTTCAGCTAACCGTTCCGGATGCGACCACGCAGGTTTGGGATGTTACAGATCCGTTTCAGCCCGTGGCCCTGGCCACCACACTAACCGGCAATGCGCTTCGTTTCACCAATGATGCCATGCGGCTGCGGGAATATGTAGCCTTTGGAACCACCTTCCCGGCACCCAAGGCCGAAGGCCGGTTGGCAACCCAAAACCTGCACGCCAGCACCGAAGCTGATTACCTGATCGTAACGCCGCCCCTTTTTCTGCCACAGGCGCAGCGGCTGGCGCAGTTTCACGAAGGCCGGAACCTACGCACCGTAGTAGTCACCACCGAGCAGGTTTTTCATGAATTTTCAGGTGGCATTCCTGATCCTGCCGCCATCCGGGATTTTGCCAAACTGTATTATGACCGCTACAGGGCTACGTGGACCAGCGGGGGCAAATACCTCCTCCTGTTAGGCAAGGGATCGTTCGATTACAAAGACCGGATCAAAAACAACACCTCCTTTGTTCCGGTGTATGAATGCGAGGCCTCGCTGGATCCGCTGGCGACCTACACATCCGATGATTTTTATGGTTTCCTGGACGATGCCGAAGACATCAACTCAACCGCTATTGTAAATACGCTGGACCTTGGGATTGGCCGCATTCCGGCCAAAACAGCCGAAGAAGCTGCGGCCTTTGTGGACAAAGTGCTGGCATACCACAGCCCGGCGGCCTTTGGCCCCTGGCGCAACCAGCTTGATTTTGTTGCGGACGATGAAGACCAGAACCTTCACTTGCAGGACGCCGAAGCGGTAACAGCAACAGTTACCACCACAGCACCTTTATTCAATTCCCGCAAAATTTACTTAGATGCTTTTCAGCAGGAAAGTGGCGGTGCCGGTGGTCGGTTTCCGGGTGCGAATGCTGTCATCAACAGTAATATTTATAATGGTACATTGATGTGGAATTATACGGGGCACGGAGGGCCGCAACGCCTGGCCGAAGAAGTGGTACTGGACCAAAGCATTGTGGCCAACTGGAAAAATGAGTTCCGGTTGCCGCTGCTAATTACCGCCACCTGCGACTTTGCCACCTATGACAACCCGCTGATCTATTCCCTTGGCGAAGACCTGCTGGTCCGGCCAAAAACCGGCGCCATTGCCCTGATGACAACCTCCCGTGTAGTATTTGCCAACAGCAACCGGGTGATGAATACCAATTATGTAAAAACGGCACTGGAAAAGGGCGCCGGCGGTCAATTCAAAACCTTGGGCGAAGCCGTTCAAGTCTCGAAAAACCTTACCTACACAACATCAGGTGATGTGGTCAATAACCGGAAATTCTCTCTTTTGGGCGACCCCGCAATGCGGCTGGCCTTCCCTGCATGGCAGGTAGCGCTTACGGCCGTAAACGGACAACCCATTTCCTTCCAACCCGACACCCTGGGGGCAACGGAGATGGTTACCCTAGAAGGAGAAGTGCAGGATGACGGCGGAGCCTTGCAAACCTCTTTTGATGGAACGGTTCATATCACGCTGTTCGACAAAGAAAAAAGCGTCACCACACTGGGTAACGATGCCGGTAGTTTGCCGGTTGCTTACCCCGACCAGTCGTCGGTGCTCTTCCGCGGAAAAGCAACCGCTACAAGCGGCCGGTTCCAGGTGAGGTTCCGCTTACCCAAAGACATTAATTTTCAATATGGTTCCGGAAAACTGAGCCTTTATGCCGAAGACGGCACCAGGGATGGAGCCGGCTATTCCAAAAACATCATCATTGGCGGTATGGCACAGGGAGGAACAGCGGATAACACAGGACCGGAGATCAATGCCTATCTCAATGACGACCGTTTTGTCAATGGCAGCATCACCAACGAGGCGCCGCTGCTGCTGCTGAAGCTGTTGGATTCGTCGGGCATCAATACCGGAAGTGGAGACATTGCACATGATATTGTGGCTACGCTTGACAACAATAACGACCAGTATTTTGTACTAAACAATTTTTACGAAACAGAGGTGGATAGTTACCAAAAGGGTACCGTTCGGTTTCAGATGCCCGCCCTCTCTCCCGGCCCGCACAGCCTGAAGATCAAAGCCTGGGATGTTGTGAACAATTCCGCGGAAACCACCCTTCATTTTATTGTTGCCAACAATGAGAAGTTGCAGCTTTCCCATGTTTTGAATTATCCCAATCCCTTTACCACCCGTACCAATTTTTGGTTTGAGCATAACCAACCGGGGCTCGACCTGTACTGCCGGGTGGATATTTTTACCCTTAGCGGCAAACAAATTAAAACCCTCACCCAAACAATAAACACCCTCGGAACCCGTTCCATTGAGTTGTCGTGGGACGGAAGAGATGAATGGGGAGAAAAAGTTGGGCGGGGGATCTATATCTACCGCCTGTCTGCAAAAACTGCCAATGGGAAAAACGCCAGCCAATGGGGAAAAATGGCCCTTCTGCAGTAGTAGTACAGTCCCAAAATTATAATTACACGCAAAAACTCTCTATTTTCACGCACTTTTTAAAAACAAACTATGAAATCAACTGCTTTTCGATTTGCTACTGTTACGTTGTTCATGGTGTATGGGATCCTTGGTGCAAAGGCACAAACGGCCCAACCTATCAACGTGGTAACAACAGCGGTTCCGTTCCTTCGGATCTCTCCTGATGCCCGTGCCGGTGGTATGGGCGACTTGGCCATTGCCACAACGCCGGATGCCAGCTCGCCTTATTTTAACCTAGGAAAAGTTCCTTTTAATGAATTGCGCACAGGACTGAACCTGACCTACACACCATGGCTGAAGCGATTGGTGAATGATGTTTATTTGGCGTCTATGGCGGGCTACCATAAATTGGATGAAAACCAGGCCATTTCGGCTTCACTGCGGTATTTCAGCTTGGGCTCTATCCAATTTACCGACAATTTCGGCAACCCACTGCAAAGTTTTAACCCTCGTGAGTTCGGGATAGACGTTGGTTATTCCCGCAGGCTCGGTGAACGCACCGGCTTTGGTGTAGGTCTGAAATATATCTATTCGAACCTAGCCGGCGGTACCGTGGGTGGCAATACCTACAAGGCTGGTACTACAGTTGCCGGTGACATTGGCATTTATCACAATGCACACAATGAAGTGGGACAGGGCTGGGCCTTTGGCGCAGCATTGACTAACCTCGGTGGCAAAATTTCTTATACCGACAATGCTGATCAGCGGGATTTTATTCCAGCAAATTTGGGCATTGGTACTACTTATACCAGTGTGCTGGATGAAAGCAACCGGGTGATGTTTGGAATCGATATAAACAAACTGCTGGTACCCACACCGCCTGCTGTTGGTGATTCGGCCGGACTGGTTGCCTACCGTCAGAAAAGCGTGGTGAGCTCCTGGTTTTCTTCATTCGGAGATGCCCCCGACGGCTTTAGCGAAGAACTGAAAGAATTTCAGATTTCCGCCGGTGCCGAATACGTATATGCCAACCAGTTTGCCCTGCGTGCCGGTTATTTTTACGAGAACAAAACCAAAGGCAACCGCCGGTATTTTACAACTGGTGTGGGTGTAAAGTACAATGTGTTTGGTTTGAATTTCTCCTACCTGATTCCAACAGGTTCGGGTATCAACCAAAACCCGCTTGCCAATACGCTGCGTTTTTCTCTGGTGTTTGACCTTACCGGTGAAGGCGGAGGTGATTCGCAATAAATTTCCTTGAAATACTACATACCAAAAAAGCGAGGGGCCTTCCTTCGCTTTTTTTTATTTCCGATGCTTTGGAGATAAAATATACAGGTTCTCTGGCTGAACCGGCGCTTATTCATCCGAGAAATGTCTGAACAAGATTACGTTATTTAAAAGCCGAAACTTTCCAGTCTTCTATTCCCTCTTTTGCGTCTTCAGCAGCAACTGCTTTGCCTTTATATTTGTTCCAAACAACCAACCCTATCACCAACCTTGCCTCCATACTATCCCAGCCTATCGAATACCTGAAAGGGGTTGGCCCTCTGCGTGCCGACCTGTTGAAAAAAGAACTCGGTGTATTTACCTACCAGGACCTGTTATACCTCTTTCCTTACCGGCATATTGATAAAACCTCGATTACCAAAATTGAAGACCTCACCAGCATGACCGACTATGCGCAGGTGCAAGGGAAACTTTGGTACCACGAGACCGTGGGAGCCGGTAGTGCCAAACGCCTCATGGCTTATCTGAAAGACGATACCGGCGTGATTGAACTCACCTGGTTTAAAGGACTGGCCTGGGTGGAGCGGATGCTGAAGCCCGATGAGGTGTACAACGCCTTTGGCAAGATTTCGTTTTTTATGGACAAGGCACAGATTGTTCACCCGGAGCTGGAACTGGTGACCAATCCATCAGCCGCCGTGAAAAGCTACCTTGAACCGGTTTATCCCACCACTGAAAAGCTCAAGGCCAAGGGATTGGGGGGTCGGCAAATCGGCAAACTCACTGCTACACTTTTTTCGCTGATTCCTGAAAGGGAAATCGAGGAAAACCTGCCTAGCTATTTGCTGGAAAAACTCAAGCTTATTTCAAGGGCCGAAGCCCTTCGCCAAATACATTTTCCCTCTTCCGCGGCCATGCACGAACAAGCCGTTCGGCGCCTGAAGTTTGAAGAATTGTTTGTTTCGCAGGTACGCCTGGCCATCGTGCGGATCGAACGCCATCGGAGGTCCCGTGGTGTCGTATTTCAGAAGGTAGGTGACCTGTTCAACGACTTTTACAACCACCACCTTCCCTTTCAGCTTACCGGTGCGCAAAAACGGGTATTGAAGGAAATCAGGACCGATACCGCAGCCGGCCACCAGATGAACCGCCTTTTGCAAGGCGATGTGGGTAGCGGCAAAACCATAGTAGCCCTGCTTTCCATGCTCATTGCCATCGACAACGGTTTTCAGTGCTGTTTGATGGCGCCAACCGAGATTCTTTCGCAGCAGCATTTTGCCGGCATCAGCCGTTTGCTGGAAGGACTACCGGTAACGGCCAAGCTGCTTACCGGTTCCACGCCGGCCAAAGAACGAAAACAGATCCAGCTAGGACTGACCGAAGGTCTTATCCAGATTGTCATTGGCACCCATGCCCTGATTGAGGAAACCGTTCAGTTTAAAAACCTGGGGCTGGCCATTGTAGATGAGCAGCACCGCTTTGGTGTGGAGCAGCGGGCAAGACTCTGGAAAAAAGCATCTATCCCTCCGCATATTCTGGTGATGACCGCTACACCCATTCCGCGAACCCTGGCCATGACAGCCTACGGCGACCTGGATTACAGCGTGATGGACGAACTGCCACCGGGCCGGCAGCCCATAACCACTGTGCACCGTTATGAAACGCAGCGCATGAAAGTACTGGAGTTTGTGCGGAGTGAAATTGAGCTGGGACGACAGGCTTATTTTGTTTTCCCCCTGATTGAAGAAAGCGCCAAGATGGATTATGAAAACCTGATGACAGGATACGAAAACATCAAAGCCTTTTTTCCCGAACCCAAATACTGGATCAGCATGGTGCACGGCCGCCAGACATGGGAACAGAAAGAAACCAACATGCTGCGCTTTAAAAACAAGGACACCCAACTTTTGGTGGGAACAACTGTTATTGAAGTAGGTGTGGATGTTCCCAACGCTTCGGTAATGGTAATTGAAAGTGCGGAAAAATTTGGACTATCCCAGTTGCACCAGTTACGCGGCCGCGTAGGCCGTGGCGCGGAAAAAAGTTATTGTATCCTGATGACAGGAACAGAGCTGGGAAACGAGGCAAGGGAACGGATTAAAACCATGGTAAGCACCAACAATGGTTTTGAAATTGCAGAAAAAGATTTAGAGCTCCGCGGGCCCGGGGATATTGAAGGAACAAGACAAAGCGGTGTACTGAATTTCCGGCTGGCAAACATTGTGCAGGATAAACCAATACTGGATGCTGCAAAGAAGTGGGCGGAAGAAATGGTAGAGAAAGACCCGGAACTAACCTTCCCCGAGAACGCCCCCATCAAACAGTATCTGCTGGCTCAAAAAGGAAAAACGCCCTGGAGCAAAATATCTTAACAGGTTGTTGAAGCAATAATTTATCCTATTTTATAGTTAACTTCAAAAACAATTGACATACAAGCTTTCCATACTCTTTGTAATCGCCTGTCTGTTTACCCTTTCCTTGTTTGCACAAACCATTGAATTTGTTGAAAACCGGGGACAGTGGGACAGCCGCGTAAAATACATGGGCAAGGTAGATGCCGGTGCCTTTTTTATTGAAGAAGGCGGATTTACTGTTATTCAGCACAGTCCCGAAGACTGGGGTAAAATCACCGAAGCAATGCATGGCCATGGAGCCGATGCAAAAGCAAGGATTCCCCAGGGACAAATCCTTCGCTCCCATGCCTTTCAAGTAAAGTTTCTGGGTGGCAATCCCTCGCCGCAAATCATCGCCGATAAACCATTACCAACCTACAACAACTATTTTATCGGCAGCGATCCGTCCAAATGGGGAGCCAATTGCAAAATCTACCAGGGAATTACCGTAAAGAATATTTATCCCAACATTGATGTACGCTATTACTCCGGCGGCGGCTCGGTAAAATATGACCTGATTGTTCATCCGGGCGGCGACCCTTCCAGAATTGCATTGAAATATGAAGGCGCCGATGGCCTCGAGGTCAAAAACAAAGAGCTTCTGATCAAAACATCGGTAGGCGAACTTCGGGAAACTGATCCGTACACCTACCAGTACAACGAGAAAGGTCGGGTGAACGTACAAACAAAGTATGTGGTTAACAAAGGCAATATTGTTACGTTCGACATTAAAACCTTTAATCCAAAAACCACGCTGGTCATCGACCCGAATCTTGTTTTCTGTTCATTCAGCGGAAGTACTGCGGACAACTGGGGCTTTACCGCCACCTACGGACCTGATGGCGCTATGTTTGGCGGCGGCATTACCTGGGCACAAGGTTTCCCTGTCAGCCCGGGTGCCTTCCAGCAATCCATGAACGGTGGTGAGTGGGACATGTCCATCATTAAGCTGACGCCTGATGGCACCAACCGCGTATATGCTACCTACATTGGAGGGTCTGGCCAGGATCAGCCGCACAGCCTTGTGGTGGATAACCAGGGCAACCTTGTCATTGCGGGCCGTAGCAATTCGCCACGGGCCGGTGGATCAACCTATCCGGTTCAGGGCCCCTTGGGTTATATAGGCCCGGCAAACGGTGGCAGCGACTTTGACATTGTGATCACCAAACTTAATGCAATGGGTACTGCCCTAATTGGTTCGGTACGTATTGGCGGAAAAAAAGACGACGGCGTTAATATCAGTACATCACGATCCAGCAACTCCCTGCAACAAAACTATGGTGATGATGGCCGCAGTGAAGTGATCCTGGATGCCACCGGAAATATCTATGTGGCTTCCTGCACACAATCTGTCTCCAGCACTGGTGATGAGCTTTTCCCCTTACGCAACCCTTTCCAGCCAACAGGCGGTGGTGGCCAGGATGGCGTTTTACTGAAATTTGACCCAAATCTTTCTACCTACCTGTTTGGCTCCTTTATTGGAGGAAGTGCCAATGATGCTGCCTATGTGCTGGCCATTAATCCGATAGACGGCAATGTGTATGTAGCCGGGGGCACCGAAAGCACAAACCTGCTGAACGGCACCCGTGCCGGCTCCCTCGGATCAAGCAATTTTGGTGGCATTGATGGCTTTGTAACCATTGTAACACCAAACGGCTCCACGGTTGTAAAAACTTCTTATATCGGCACTGCAGGGGATGACCAGGTTTACGGTGTTCAGTTTGACGCCAATGGTTTTCCCTATGTAATGGGCCAAACAACCGGCAACTGGCAGGCGATAAATGCCGTATGGAACCAGCCAAACGGCAAGCAGTTTATTTCCAAACTCCGGCCCGATCTTTCCAATTTTGTGTATTCCACCATGTTCGGAAAGGGCGATGCGTCACCGGATATTTCTCCTGTAGCCTTCCTGGTTGACCGCTGCGAAAATGTTTATATCTCCGGCTGGGGCGGCAGAATTCCGAGCACAAATTACCGCAACGCCGGTGCCAATGGTTTACCGGTTACGGGTGATGCCCTGAAGCAGTCACCGGACATCAACCCTCAAACCGGGATGGGCGATGATTTTTACTTTTTTGTGTTGAAGCGGGATGCTACGGCCCAATTGTATGGCAGCTATTTCGGGCAAAACGGGGGTCAGTACGGCGACCATGTGGATGGCGGTACGAGTCGCTTCGACAGGAGAGGCGTTATCTACCAAGCCATGTGTGCCAGTTGCAGCAACAATCTTCCCTTTCCCACAACCGCCGGTGCTTGGTCAACCTCAAAACCAACCCAGGCCTGTAATCTGGCCATGGTAAAAATTGCCTTTAACCTGGATGGTGTGCAGGGTAGTGTTCGTTCGTCCGTTAAAGGAGTACCCCGCAGAACCTCGGGTTGCGTACCACTCACAGTTGACTTTCTCGATACCATCCAGGAAGCCAAAGAATATGAATGGAACTTTATGGATGGCAGCCCGGTGGAAACAACCACTACGCCTAACATCCAGCATACCTTCAATCAGGTAGGCACTTACCGCGTCATGATGATTGCTATCGACCCGGATAAATGCATTACCCGTGATACTTCCTATGTCTCCATCCGTGTGGGCGACAATGAAGCCAGACTGGATTTCAACCCGGTGAAACTAAGTCCGCCATGTGATATTTTCCGGTATCGCTTTGACAATACTTCCATCGCTCCTGCTGGCCTGCCGTTTAAAAACGGAGCTTTTACTTGGGATTTCGGCGACAATTCACCCCTGGTGAAAGCCGGGCCCGAAGCTGTTTTTCATACTTATGCAGCACCGGGAACCTACTTGGTAAAACTGATCATCAGCGATACTGCATATTGTAATTCACCGGATACGCTGGTGAAAACATTACGGGTAGCCGCCAACGTGAAAGCAGCGTTTGAGACTCCAGCCACTGGCTGTGCGCCCTATACCGCTGTATTTGACAACATTTCTCAGGGTGGTGCGGAGTTTATCTGGGATTTTGGTGATGGAACCGCTTCCACCGAACAGAATCCGACCCATACTTACCTACAGCCGGGTACATATACCGTACACCTGACAGCGAACGACCCTAATACCTGTAACCTGACAGATGCTACCAGCTTCACCATAACGGTGTATGGTAACCCGACGGCAGATTTTACGGCGGCGCCGCAACCACCGATCACCAATACGCCCATCACCTTTACTAACCTGGCGAGCAGCGATGCGGTGCGGTTTAAATGGTTGTTTGGCGATGGCGATTCGCTGGAGACAACGTCCCGTGGCCCGGTGAAGCACGAGTACAACCTTACCGGCACGTATGATGCCTGCCTCATTGCCTACAATGCTGCGGGGTGCCCGGCACAGGTTTGCAAACAGGTCACTACCCAGGTAGAACCGGCGGTGGATGTTCCAACGGCCTTTACACCCCTGAGCAACGATATCAACAGTTATGTGTTTGTACGGGGCTATGGCATTGCCAAACTGAAGTTTTCGATCTATGCCCGTTGGGGTGAAAAAGTATTTGAAAGCAATGACAAGAAGATCGGCTGGGATGGCCGGTACAAAGGGAAGCTGCTGCCAATGGACGTTTACGCCTATACGTTAGACGTGGAGTTTGTGGATGGTAAAAAGCACCAGAAGAAAGGTGATATAACGCTGATTCGATAAAGCCCCTTCCAGCTACCCCGGTGGGGGAGTGAACGGGGAACAGCACCTTCTTTGCGGAGCGGCTGAATAATAAAAGGGTACGTCGTAAATCAACGCCTTCCCGGTGGGAGGGCCGGGATTGGCCCCCAACTGCAAATGAGAAAGGATATCGTTTAAAACCGTCAAACCTCATTTTGTGAAAAAGATTCATTACATACTAACGATTGCTGCGCTGACGGTGACATTTACCGTTCCTGCACAGGACCTGCATTTCTCCCAGTTTTTCCGTTCGCCCATTAACACCAACCCTGCCAACACCGGCTTTATGCCCGAAGGCGATTACCGCCTGGGCATCAACTACCGAAACCAATGGTCGTCGGTCATGTCGGTGCCTTACAAAACCATGAGTGCCTTTGGTGATGTGCAGCTATTGCGCAATAATTCCGAAAACGGCTGGCTGGGACTGGGCGGGATGATTTTGCGGGATGTAGCCGGTAGCGGTAACCTTGCTTCCACCAAGGTTTTCGGATCGGTGGCGTATCATCAGACCCTGGGCTATTCCAGCCTGTTGAGCTTGGGCTTTAATGCAGGCTGGGCTAACAAACAGATCAACACAGCTAACCTGAAATTCCCCGACCAGTTTGACGGTACGTTCTTCGACAGCAAGATCCCAACATCAGCTATTCTTGACCGCACCAACATCAGCTACCTGGACCTTCATGTAGGTATGAACTATGCTTATTTTCCCAATAGCAATGTTTATCTCAACGGCGGCTTTTCGGCCCAGCATATCAACCGGCCAAACGAGTCTTTTTTTGTGAACCAGGGCGATAAAAGTGCCAGCCGGGTGCCCCTGCGGTATACCGGATTTCTGAACGGTAGCTTTAAGGTGAACGAGTCCTGGATTGTTAATCCCAATATTTATTATTCCCGTCAGGTAACCGCTTCCGAACTGGTAGCCGGCCTCAATGCACATTATAATCTTTCCGGAGAAGGCGAAAATGTACTTATCGGGGGATTGTACTATCGGCACAACGAAGCGGTGATTCCGATGATCGGCATTGGCGTGAAGGACTACACCTTTGCCTTTACTTACGACGCTACCGTTTCGTCGATGCGTGCCTACAATGGCTCCCGCGGGGCCTTTGAATTTTCACTTATTAAAGAAGGTCTTTTCGACAGCTTTAACGGGAACAGGCGGCAATCACTTTGCCCTTCATTCCGGCAGTAAAAATGTTTTGCTTTTGTGACGACAAAAGGTAGAATTCTCTTGCCTTTTGGGCCACCGCCAAAGTCTGTGTTTGAAAGATGGCACGGCGATGGTATGGGTATTTTGAACAAGAAAGCATAACATCGCAGAAAAAATCCACTATGAAAAAATGGAGTGCCATTTTAATGGCTGTTTTAATCAGCCTATCTGCCTCAGCGCAGGAGGAAAAAGAAGAAGGCGAAAGCCGGTTTTTTGGTGGCGGTAACTTTGGACTGGCCATCGGTCGTTATACGCTGATCAGCGTCAACCCGCAAGTGGGGTATCGCTTTAACCGGTTTCTTGGCGCCGGACTAGGGTTGAACCTCGTGTATGCCAGCCAAAAACAAAAAGACGTTTACGGAAACAATTATTATAAACTGGTTCAGGGCATCACCGGATTAAACACATTTGTCCGGTTTTATCCTACCCAGCGTTTTATGATTCAGGTACAACCCGAAGGCAACTATATTTTCGGCAAAGAAATTTATTACCAGCCGGTAAAAGAAAGCTACAAGCTCAATACGGAAATTATTCCATCCCTGCTGGTAGGTGGTGGCATGGTTACTCCCACCGGCCGCGGTGCTGCCATCTTCTCTGTTATGTACGATGTGCTGCAAAAACCCGGTTCGCCTTATGGCAACCGACCGATCGTCAATGTGGGTTACAACTTTTCTTTTTAAGAGCAAACCATTAGCCTGACCGTAAATACTACATGCTGGCCAAAGCGTGGTTTTCCCTTTTCTGACGAAAGCGATAACCGTTGAGATTGGCGGTCGCATGGATTCATTATATTCGTTATAAGACACCAAACCTCCTATCCATGACTCACTATTTCGAACCATTCACACCGGAGCGTTTTCATCTAGAGACCGGACTAAATGCACAGGAAAATGAAGCCATCTACCTGCGCTGGGTGAACAGCCAGATTAACTATGCCAATTACCTGCAAATGCGGGAAATGAACGTATCCCTGAAAGAGATTATCGGGTTGCTGAAAGAAGGCGCTTATACCGGTAGCGAAAAAATGGCAAGACAATAACCTGCTGGCGTAAAATTTTTACGGCTTTTCGCAATGAATCCATACAGCTATACAACGGTACGGTTGGATTCCTTTGAGGATTTTAGCCGGTATGTGGAACAGTTTTCGGAGAAATGGGCCTTTCGGGGACAAGCCAATGCCGACTGGGTTTTGAACAATGCCATTGAGCGTACCGATTTTATCCTGCAAGGCAATGGTGTGGAAGAAAAATTTGTAGCCGAGTTTCAACGCGGTGCCCGCAATTACCTATCACGAGACCACATCCCGGAACACCTTATCGAATGGCTGGCGCTGATGCAGCACCACGGCGCTCCTACCCGCCTCCTCGACCTTACTAAATCCCCGTTTATTGCTGCCTATTTTGCCTATGAATTTGCCCCGGTAAAAGAAGACTATTTTGTAGCCGTATGGTGTCTTCATGTAGAACACCTGCGGGAAGCTGCACTGGAGATTCTTTCCCATGAATTTGGCGATGCGCTTAAAGCAACGCAAAACCTGATCAATGAAAAGCTGTTTGAAGTTTTGTTTCACCAAAACAACAAACGCCTTGTTTTTCCGGTAGAGCCTTTTCGCATGAACCGGCGTTACTCCCTGCAGCAATCCATATTCTTAAGCACCGGCACTTCGGAAGCGCCATTTATGGAGCAGTTGCAGTTTTTACGAGACACCATGCATCAGGCCATAATAAAGTTGGAGATTCCATCCTGCCATAAAAAACAGGCCCTTCGCGAACTGCTGAAAATGAACCTGCACCGGGCCAGTTTGTTCCCGGATTTAGACGGCTATGCCCTTGCTATGAAACTGCGCTACAATAGTATGAAAACGCCGGAAGAAAGGGAACAGGAGCAGGAAAAAAAGCGCTCTGACCGCGATTATCCATTTCTTCCGTAAAAGAAACAGCGTCGTTGGGCATCCCATTTTTTACGTATTTTTTCACTTGACTTTTTTGGTCTCCTGCTGTAAGTTTGAAATATCTGTATTAACAATTGTTTGAAAAAACCTTTTGCCAAAACTGATGTCAAACTATTCCAAAATCCTCTTGAAAATGAATACGTATCTCCATAACGTTTACACTTATTTCGAACAGGTGGTGCACCCCGCAGGCGGCAAGTCTACAGCTGACAAACGAAAAAAACGCAGTACCGCAAGCGCTGTATTTCCCAGGGCTACTCCCGACAGCATGAACATCCGCGACCTGTACAAACGGCAGGACGGTTTCCGGCGCAACCCGGCACCGTAGGGTTGTGAAACGGTACACGTGAAAGGTGAAATTAGGGCTCTTAAGAAAAGATATCCCTTGGTTTCACGTCTGACGTTTCACTTTTCACGTTTTCACATTTTCGCAGCCCTAACTACTTGTAATTTTACCGGCAGAAATCAGTTATGGGAGTCCTGAAACAATTAGCCGAATACCTTTACCTGCGCAAGCCCGATCCGAACCGGCCAAAGTCGTCGTTTGTTAAGTACATGCATGGCATCAACCGATTGAGCCTGCTGCTGTTTATACTGGCACTGATCATTCTGATCATCCGGCTTTCGACGCGTTAGCAGCCTGCAGGTAACCGACAATTTCCTGTGCCGCCCGGGCCGAAGCATTGCCTTCTTTTTGCAGGATGGCTCTTAATTCCCTGTAGTCAGACAACATCTTGCCGATCTTTTCTTCTTTATGAAGGATAGCATCCAGTTCATGTTGTATGTTGGAAATCGTTAGCTCCCCCTGGATCAATTCTTTCACCACCGGTTTGTCCATAATCAGATTAACCAGTGATATGTATTTAATCTTAACCAGTCGTTTTGCGATCTGGTACGAAATGGCAGAACCCTTGTAACAAACAACCTGCGGTACGCTAAAAAGCGCCGTTTCCAAGGTGGCAGTTCCGGAGGTAACCAGTGCAGCTTTTGCTTTTGTTAGCAGCGTATAGGTTTGCCCGGATAAAGCAATCCATACATTGGGATAAGCGGCCGTCAGTTCCTGGTAAAACGAAAGGGGCTGTCCCGGTGCCTGCGCAATAATGAACCGGTAGGAAGGAAATAATTTTGCTGCTTCCAGCATCACCGGCAGTTTCACAGCGATTTCCTGTTTGCGGCTTCCAGGCAACAGGGCTACCAAAGCATGTCCCTCCCATTCATTTTCAATAACGTCAACGGTTTGTTGCGTGGAGGGTTGCAAACAACGGAGAGGCGTACCCGTTTTTTCCTGAATGGCTTCGTCAACCACCTGCACCAAAGGGTGGCCGATGTAGTCCACTTTGTAATCCCATTTCTGGTAAAAGGCCTTTTCAAACGGCAGGATCACGAGCATTTTATCCACCCACTGCCGGATGCCTTTCACCCGGTTTTCCTTCCAGGCCCATACTTGTGGGGAGATATAATAGATGACGTTGAATCCGGAGGCCTTTGCCCATTTGGCTATGCGCAGGTTAAAACCCGGGTAATCGATCAGCACCACAACGTCAGGATCAAATGCAGCAATATCTTGTTTGCAGAATGTCAGATTGGCCATAATGGTCCGCAGGTTCATTACCACTTCCACAAATCCCATAAATGCCAAATCACGGTAATGCTTTACCACCTGGCCGCCGGCAGTTTCCATCAGGTCGCCGCCCCAGCAGCGGATGGCAGCGTCCTTGTCCAGCTTTTTTAATTCTTTAATCAGGTTACTGCCGTGCAAATCCCCCGACGCTTCTCCGGCAATGAGGTAGTATTTCATCGGCAGTAAAGATAGAAGATGTTTAAGGTTTGGAGTTGGAGGTTTACTGTTCGATGTTATTGGCTAGGAAGAGTTCCTAACAATTTTGAAATGCTGTTTGCATTAACCGGCAAGCATACAAGTCTTCCCAACCAGATTGGTCCGGCAAGGCTATTTTTTTATTGATGTGTTATGCAAAGATTGCTAGCAAAAACAGAAAACATCGAAAGTCGAACCCTGAATCAGATCAGCACTTTTGCCAGCAAAACGCCAAGGCCATACAAAAGTGTAACGGCAAAAACGCCTTTGGCTGTTTTGTCTTTTTGCGTATTGACGTAGTAGGTAAAGAGGGCAATGTTAGTCACCAGGCTCCACACGCCAAAAAACGTGATCAGCCCTTTCTGCTCAGCAAACGTATCTAGGAAATCCGGCAGGGAGGCCTCGCTGAAACGCACCAGGTAAATAATCAGGAAAACCAGTAAAGGCAGCAAAAATCCCAGCAGCAATCCCAATTGCAAATTATCCCTTTTCAGAAAAAATGTCCCAGTCGTTTTCAATTTGTTGCTTTTGTTTATAGTTGGTTAAATCAAACTGCACCGGCACCACGCTAACATAGTTATTGGCCAGCGCCCATACATCCGTATCGGTACCTTCATCAAAGTTTACAAACTCACCGGTGAGCCAATAATACTTGCGTCCGTGTGGATCTAAACGTTCCAGGAAGTCTTCTTCGTATTTGGCATAGGCCTGACGGCAGATTTTTATGCCGTTGATCTGTTCCGGGGTCGCAATGGGAAAGTTTACATTCAGCACACAGTGCTTGTCGACTGGGTGCTTCAACATCTGCTCCACCAAAATGCGGGCATATTTGCGGGCAGCGCTGAAGTCAGCTTCCAGAGCATAATCGAGCAGGGAAAAGCCAATGGACGGAATGCTTTCAATCGCCGCTTCCACCGCCGCCGACATTGTACCCGAATAAATGACGTTGATGCTGTGATTGGCCCCATGATTGATTCCGCTGATGCAGATATCGGGCTTTTGGTGCAGCACTTTGTCAACGGCCAGCTTGACGCAATCCACCGGTGTGCCGGTGCACTGGTACGATTCAATGCCATCAAAAAGGTGAACCCGGTGTAGCCGCAGCGGAACCCCGATGGTGATAGCATGTCCCATGCCCGATTGGGGTTTGTCTGGCGCCACGACCACGATCTTTCCCAACCCTCTTACCGCTTCTACCAGGTTCCGGATGCCGGGCGCATTGATGCCATCATCATTCGTGACAAGTATGACCGGTTCTCGCTGTTCTTCCATGCCTACAGTTTTATGCTTCCTGCAAATTTGAACCAGAAATAACGGAAAACCAAATGGTGAGTGGCGAGTGGTCAGTAGTGAGCAGAAGAATCTTTTTCTTTTATTTCTTCGCTGGCAACCGAACTGCATCTTATTTCGAAAAAATTTGACAGAAAAAAAAATCACCACTCACAATTCACCACTCACCATTTCTAAATAAATTAGTATTTTGCGGCTAAAATTATTAGTGCATGTCGTTTGCCAATAAAAACCTCAAATACCTGCGTAAGCTACGGGGCTGGACACAGGAAGAATTTGCTCAGAAACTGCGTATCAAACGATCGCTCCTCGGTGCGTATGAAGAAGAAAGAGCCGAACCCCGTATCGAGATACTGGAAGCCGTAGCCGATATGTTCAAGCTTAAGTTGGACGATCTGCTTCGCCGCGATGTGAGCGACAACAAAACAAGTTACCTCTCCCGCCGCCGGGCCCAAAAACTGGCAGCCGGACGCACGGATATTCCTTTTGTTCCGGTGAAAGCCGCTGCCGGTTACCTGGCCGGATATTCCGACCCGGAATTTATTGACGAACTGAACACCTTTACTCTTCCCATGCTGAGCGGTGGTGACTATCGTGCTTTTGAAATCGTAGGCGACTCAATGATGCCCACGCCCAGCGGCAGCGTGATTGTGGGCGAAAAAGTGCAAGACCTGGAAGAAATCAAATCCAACAATACCTACGTGGTGGTGTCAAAAACTGATGGCATCGTGTACAAGCGGGTCCTCAAAAACAACCGCCAGAAAAACAAGTTTACCCTGATTAGCGACAACCCTGCCTACCAGCCCTATAACGTAGGAACCGATGAGATTTTAGAACTCTGGCAGGCCCAGATGATCATTTCCAAAGCCAATACACAGCAGCGCTGGGACGTAAACAACCTGGCTAATCTTGTCAGCAACCTGCAGGAACAGGTCAGTGTATTGAAGAAGCGGATGTCATAAATTTTTTGGTGAGATATAGCGTAAATATTCCCGATGTCAATTATATTTACGCTTTCGCCAAAACTGCATGCATGTTGAGAGGGCTTCTCCTCCTCTTCGTTCTGCTATTGACGTTGAGAGGGCTAACACAAAAAACACTAACTGCAGTCAAGTCATCTGTACCCCCGGTTATTGATGGAAAACTTGACGATGCCATCTGGCTGCAGGCCCCTCTTGCAACCGATTTTGTGCAGCATTCCCCCAATTATGGTCAACCCGCTTCGGCTAAAACAACGGTTCGTATCCTGTACGATGATGATGCCGTGTACATTGCCGCGCAGTTGTTCGACCAGCCTTCGCAGATCCGCAGGCAACTGACGGCAAGGGACGGAGAGCAGCAGCAGGATGCCGACTATTTCTCCGTTTTCCTGGATACCTATAATGACAAACAAAATGGCTTCCAGTTCCTGGTAACACCGGCCAACGTGCAAACCGACGCCAAGCTCAACGCATCAGCCAATCCAAGCTGGGGCGATTTTGGCGACCGCTCCTGGGATGCCGTCTGGCAAAGCGAAACGCAGGGCACAGCCGACGGCTGGACCGTGGAAATGCGGATTCCCTATTTTTCCATCCGCTTTGCGAAAAAAGAGGTGCAAACCTGGGGACTGCAGTTCCTGCGCTACATCCGCCGCAGCAACGAAATGGCGTACTGGAACCCGGTTAATCCAAACGAGAACGGGTTCATCAACCAGTTCGGCCAGTTTGCCAACCTTCAAAACATTACCCCACCCCTGCGCCTTAGCTTTTCGCCCTACCTCTCGGGTGGCATTCGGTACTATCCCGAGAATCATGTGAAGGACAAAGAAGTGCTGCGCAATGGGGGTATGGATGTTAAGTACGGCATCAACGAAAGCTTTACCCTTGATGCTACCCTGATCCCTGACTTTGGCCAGGTGATCTCCGATAATGTCATCAATAACCTCTCCCCCTTCGAACAGCTTTTCCAGGAAAACCGCCCGTTTTTTACAGAAGGAACTGAGCTGTTTAAAAAGTCAGGGTTGTTTTATTCGCGGCGGATTGGTGCCGTACCTACCGGGTATTATACCGCACAGGAAATGCCTAACAGCACCGTGGTGAAAAACCCTTCCATCACTCAGCTTTACAACGCCATCAAGCTTTCAGGTCGCACAAAAGGAAAGTTGGGTGTAGGTGTGTTCAATGCCGTTACAGCACCGATGAAGGCCACGGTACGCAACGATTTTACAGGGAGAGAATCTACGTTTGAAACCGAACCTCTAACCAATTTTAACCTGGTGGTGCTTGACCAGGCGCTGAAAGACCGTTCTTACCTCACCTTTACTAATACCAACGTGGTGCGTAGCGGAGCGGCCCGGGATGCCAACGTCACCGGGTTGGATTATGCCTATTTTACTCCTGATAACCAGTTCCAGGTAAAGGTGACGGGGCGATACAGCAAGATCTTTGGCTATTCATCCCTGCCCAGTCTCGACTACTCTTCGTATGGCATTAACCTGATAGACGATACAGCCCGCATCAATGGTCGCCTGGTGGTGAAACCGTATGATGGCTTTAAGACCACGTTTTTTGCCGGTAAGGTGAGTGGAAAGCTGCAATACAATTTTACGTCCAGCATAACCTCCCACCAGTTTGACCCGAATGACATGGGTTACCTGCAGGCGCCCAACGAGGTGATTTACGATGCCACCATCAGCCACAACCAGCTAACGGCAACGGACAGGTTTCTTTCGTACCGCTACCGGCTGGGCACCCGCTACACCCGCATGTACAAGCCCAATGCATTTAATCAGTACGAAGTGTACGCAACAGCCTTTTGGTACTTCCGCAATTTTTGGGATATAACGGTGAACATCGGCACACAGCCCTTTTCGCAACACGATTATTTTGAATTGCGTACACCCAACCGCTACCTCAAACGGCCGGCCTTTCATTACCTGTCGCTGCAGGGCAGCACCGACAGCCGGAAAAAGCTGTTTGTCAGCTATACCTTGGGCTATACCCGTTCCGATATAAAAGGCGGAAACTTCTTCCATACCAACCTGGGAGCCCGGTACCGCTTCAACAATCGCTTTACCCTGGATCTTTCGCTAAACCGCGAAGATGACCAGAACCAGATTGGTTTTGCCTTTTTGCGGGAGCCCAATGGAGAGCCTATTATCGGCTACCGGCAGAATGTGCAGACGACTACCATCCTTACCGGGAACTACAGCTTTACCTCGCGACTGAACATTTCCCTGCGTACCCGCCACTACTGGAACAACGTGGCCTATAACAGCTTTTACACCGTGGCGGCCGATGGCACGCACCGCCCAAGGCCCTTTATCAGCAGCCAGAACGACAATTACAACCTGTTCAACGTGGATGCTTTTTTAACCTGGGATTTCCGCCTCGGCAGCCGCGTGATCGTTGGCTATAAAAACTGGCTGGGCGACCCCTATGCCGTGGGTTCGGGCACAGACTATATTCACAACCTGAAGAACACCTTCCGCATTTCGCACGGAAACGAGCTAACGGTGAAGCTTATCTACTTTCTTGATTACAACCAACTGAGGAGGAAGAAGTAAGAGAGAGGATAGTTGAGATATTGAGATATGGGATATTAGATATTGGGATATTGCGTTCTTCACCGGCCAACCATTGCTCACAGCTCAAAGCTCGCAGCTCACCGCTTATTCCAACTCCCAAATTTCCTTTGCCAGTTTGAACGTATTGCAGTGCGCTTCTACAATTGTTTTTACCTGAGGCGAATAGCCTCCGCCCATGGCCACTACGCAGGAAATGTTGGCAGCTTTTAGCAAAGAGAAAACAATGCGATCCCGTTCGAAGCAACCGTTGATAGTGACTTTCAGCTTCCCGAATTTATCGGTTTCCAAAATGTCCACACCGGAGAGGTAAAAAGCAATATCAGGCTTCACCGTTTCCAGCAAGGAAGGAAGATGAGATGTCAGCAATTGTAAGTACGTTTCATCGGTTGTGCCATCCAGTATTTCTACATCCAAATCACTTTTTTCCTTGTGAAAAGGATAATTATTGCGGCCGTGCATACTGAAAGTAAATACGCGGTCATCGCCTTCAAAGATCTTTGCCGTGCCGTTGCCCTGGTGCACATCTAGGTCAATGACAAGAACCTTTTTTGCCAGTCCTTTGTGCAATAAAAAATTAGCAGCCACGGCGAAATCATTGAGGAGGCAAAAGCCTTCTCCCCTGTCGGCAAAGGCATGGTGGGTACCGCCAGCCACATTCAGCGCAACGCCATTTTGCATGGCATGGAAGCAGCAGTCGATGGTGCCCTGGGTGATGATCAGTTCCCGCTGGGTTAATTGGGGCGACTGCGGAAAACCAATCCGTCGCTGCTCCCGAGCCGACAGCGTTTGCTCTTTCAGCTTTTGCAGGTAGTCCGCATCATGGGTGAGCAACACCACATCATCGGGACAAGGCAAGGGTGAGAACAAAGCACCTTCGGTTATCATCCCTTCATAAAGTAGTTGTTGCGGAATGAGTTCATACTTCAGCATCGGGAAACGGTGCCCTTCCGGCAGGGGATGCGCATAAATGGGATCGTAGGCAATGTGAAGTTTTCCGGTCCGGCTCATGTGAGTTTGATCAATTCGTTTTCAACAATGGCAAAAACAGCGCTGGCTTCTCCCCTGTTCATAGACACGGCACCGGTGAATTTGCTAAAGGCCGGCAGGATGCAATGGCGTTCCGTAAAATAAAAACAAGGAAAGCGCAAGGATTGTTTCCCCAGACCATGCAACATAATCCCGGGGTGAATGTGCCCGCAAAAGGCGTAAACACCGGCCGCGGTCTCGCACCGGTCGTGGGAAAACAGGAAGGGCCCTGTTTGCAGGGTCGGATTGACCACATCGATGGCTGCTTCCTTGTACCAGGCATCGGTTAGGATATCGTGGTTTCCTTTTACGAGTGTGATCTGCAGGGCAGAAAAATCGTCTCGCCAGCGCTTGAACCAATCCAGTTCGGTGTTGGCCCGGCTGTGAAAAAAATCACCCACCACGATCAGTTGGGAAGGCTTGAAATAATGCAACAAACTAACAAGGCGCTGCAGGTCTTCTTTGTAAACTGTTTGCGGTACGGCAATGCCTGCCTTTCGAAAATGCCCGGTTTTGCCAAAGTGCAGGTCCGACACCACAAGGGATTTTTCTTCTTCCCAAAAAAGGGAACGCTGGGCTGAAAGCCAAAGATTTTGACCGTGAATTTTTTGGAGAAGCGGTGCCTGCATAAGAGGTCGCAAAGCTACCGTTGG
This sequence comes from Flavisolibacter longurius, assembly GCA_014163555.1. Classification (GTDB taxonomy): domain Bacteria; phylum Bacteroidota; class Bacteroidia; order Chitinophagales; family Chitinophagaceae; genus Flavisolibacter. The sequence continues at coordinate 17,867 of JACJGO010000003.1, read as the reverse complement.
AACAGGGATTTCTGGGCTGAAAGGGATGGGCAATTGGATCAAAACTTTCTTAAATAAGGTGGAATTTTTTTTTGAACCACGAAGGCTCTGGGACACAAAGGGTCACAAAGGCAAACTTCTCTGTGCATCTCCGTGTATCCCTGTCTCTGTGGTTTTGTCTATAGAAATCCTACTTATCCTGCTGATCCCAGTTCCGACTGCATGCGGCGTACCCGGTCGGCCAGTTTTTCGGAGGTAAGGCTTTCCCGCAGGCTGTCCACTTTAATGGGAAAGCAGAATGGGGTTAGCCGCTCCGGGAAGGTCAACACGATCCTCGATTCCTGCACCCGCTGGAGCATTTCCCGCAGGCGGGCTTCCTCCATTTGCTGGTCAAACACTTCCTGGTAGGCCTGGCGGATGAGCACATTGTTGGCATCGTACTCATTGAAGACATTAAAAAGCAACCCGGCGGAAGCCTGCAGGTGCCGTGCTTTTTTGTATTCGCCGGGAAAACCCTGGAAGATCAATCCACCAATCACGGCGATGTCGCGGAATTTACGTTTTGCCATCTCCGTGGCATTGACGCTGCGCTGGATATCTTCCATCAGGTTTTGGGGCGAAAACAGTTCGTATACATTGCTGTCGTCTACGGGAATGGGCTGGTCGCTCAGCAGCTCAAAGCCGTAATCGTTCATCGCGATGGAAAACGTGATGGGCATAATGCGGGAAATGCGCCAGGCCAGGAGTGCTGCCATGGCTTCGTGCACCAGCCGCCCTTCAAAGGGGTAAACAAATAGGTGAAAGCCATCGCGGGTCTCGATCTGTTCAATAAGCAATTCTTTTTCCTTTGGCAGGTGCGAAAGTTCCTGCTGGAGGCCAAAGAGAGGTTGCAATACTTCCAGTTCTATGGGCAACGGACGATAGGTTATCGGCAATGCTGATCCGGTGATTTGCTTCTTTTCTTTTGCCTTCCCCTTTTTACCCCTTTCCGCCTGGCTTTTGCCGATTGCCTGTTGCTCATTGCCCATTGCCTCTTGCGCACTGCTGGCTACATCCACCATGCGCCGCAAAACTTTTCCCATGCTCGCCGACAGGGGCAGGCGACCACCCAGCCAACTGGGGATGGCCGATTTTTTCGCCGACGATTTTTTGGCAATTACCGTCATGTCTTTGATGGCTACCAGCTCCAGTTGCCGGCCGGCCAGGGTAAACGTATCGCCAACATCCAGACGGGAAATAAAATATTCTTCGATAATGCCGATATAGCCGCCGCCCAAGAACTTTACCTTCATCATGGCATCGCTGACGATGGTGCCGATGTGCAGGCGGTGGCGCATGGCAATGCGGCGGCTGTTGACCTTGTACACACCGCTTTCTATCTCCACCTTTTTGTATTCATCGTACTGCTGCAGGGCATTGCCCCCCGAGGTAATAAAGTAGAGCATTTCGGCCCATTCGTCTTCTGTCAGGTCGGCATAGCAGTTGGTACTTTTTACTTCTTTCCAGATAACAGCCGGTACAAAGCCATCGCCGCAGGCAAGGGTACAGAGGTATTGCACCAGCACATCGTAACAAAGCAGCAAGGGCTCACGGCTTTCGATGAACTGTTCATCAATGGCAGATTTAAGCGCCGCCGCTTCGATCAGCTCAAGCGAATGCGTGGGCAAAAAATAAATGCGGCTTGTTGCATCAGGACTGTGGCCGCTGCGGCCGGCCCGCTGCAGGAAACGGGCAACGCCTTTGGGCGAACCCACCTGGATAACGGTTTCCACCGGGCGGAAATCCACACCCAGGTCAAGGCTGGCGGTGCAGACCACGGCCTTTAGTTTGCCCTCATGCAGGGCTTCTTCCACCCAGGTACGCAGTTCCATTTCAATGCTGCCGTGGTGCAGGGCAATGGCGCCGGCAAGATGGGGGGCAATGTTCAGGAGCGTTTGGTACCAAAGCTCACTCATGCCGCGGGTATTGATAAAAATCAGCGTGGTGCGGCTGTTATCAATAATGGGCAGAACCTTGTGCGCCAGCTTGATGCCTAAGTGCCCAGCCCAAGGGTATTTTTCAATTTCGTCGGGGAGCACGGACAGCACTTCCAGACTTTTGGAAAGAGCGGCTTTGACAATGATGCCAGCCCCCCCACCCCCCAAGGGGGGAATGGCTTCTGCATCAGCCTCGCGTTGCGCAGTTGTCTTTTGCAATTTCAAGGGCGAAAGCAGAACGTTCATCGCTTCTTCCAGGTTGCCGATGGTAGCCGAGATGCCCCAGATGGAGGGGCCTACCCCGCCCTCCTGGTGGGAGGGAGACCTGCGCCGCGTTGGCCCGCTTTGCGGAAACACTGTACTGTTGTCAACCTCTTCGCCAGGCGAGGGCTGTGCTAGGGTCACTCCCCCACCGGGGGAGCCGGAGGGGGCCGCTCCTACAATACGGCTTACCGCCAATTCTATGAGCACTCCCCGCTTGCTGCCCATGAGTTCATGCCATTCATCGGCAGCGATCAGTTTCAGGGTTTTGAAAATATCAGCGGCGCCCTTCTGCGAGAGCAGCAGGTGCATGCTTTCGGGGGTGATGATCAGCACTTCGGGCATCTGGCGCTTTTGCTTTTGCCTTTCGGATAGCGAGGTATCGCCGTTGCGGATGCCGACACGCCATTGCAGGTCCAGTTCGAAGATCACTTCTTCCATGGCCCGGCCAATGTCTTTGGCCAGGGCCCGCAGGGGGGTGATCCAGATGAGTTGCAGGCCGTTTTTGGCCTTGCGGGTATAGTCTTTGGGATGCTGGTTGATGAATTGAATGATGCTGCCGAGAAAAACGGAAAAGGTTTTACCGGTACCGGTGGGTGCATTGACCAATCCGCTCCTGCCGTTGATGATGTGCTGCCAGGCTTCTTCCTGGTAAGCAAAGGGATGGTAGCCCTTGCTGTTCAACCACGCTTTCACCACCTTGTAACCACTTGATCTTTTCAGGTCCGCCATGCTGTGTAAATCTACAAAAGGATACGCCTGTTTTGATAACCGCAGAGAACGGGAAAAGCGGAGGGTTTCGCAGCGTAGTCTTTGGCGCAAGTACCCCAAGTGCAAGCTGTTTCCGTCAAAAACCTTTACTAACCCTTTACCATCTATATACCATCTACTTACCATCCACAGGGAGGCTGCGGGTTGTCTTGAACGGAACAGAGGTTAGATCATAATAGTTTTGGGAGCTATTTCAATGGCTTTATGCCGGCAGCCCGTATTTTCTCACAGATAAATTTTCCGACGGCGGCTCCTTCCTTCATGCCTTGCTCAACGGCATCCCGGAAATGAATACCGCCATACAGCCGGGAAATTCCCGCTTCCTCTGCCGCTTGCCGGAACGAAGTGAAAACCCTTGGCTGCAGCTCAAACATATCCTGCGTATTGTCGGTATACGAAAGATTGTTGCCCAGCAAGTAGGACAGCACTTCAGCCGATGCGGCGGAAACAACACTGTGCCCGCTGGGATATTCGGGAAAAGGTGGTGTTTGCAAAAGGGGCTGCCAGGCCACATCCATATAGCGGTGAATGTAGGTCTCCGGCCGGATGCGGTTGCTGCGGAATTTTTCATCCCAGCAACTGATGAAGGCATCCATTAAGGTCACCGCTTCGATCGCATGTAACTGGATGACCTTATCAAAATCGAGGCCGGCTTCTTTCGCGGCAATGGCGGCAATGTTCATCCAGTGGGCGCCGGGACTGATCTTTTTAAACCCGATGGACATGTGCCCCGCGTTGGCCACAGCAAAAGGATTACAATCCCAAAAACCGGCTATGGCCAATTGTTCCGGCGTGGGGTTTTTCGACACCTCGTACACTTCTTTTGCCAGTGCAAAGAACGAAGAGCTGCTGTCTTTGCTGAAGGCCACTGGTGGCGGGGGCACAAACTGGTCACAGGAATCCATCACCAGGGTTTTTACCGTTTTCCAGTTGGGCTCTACAGCTTCCATATAAGCAGGCGGCGTGGGGTACCACATGCCCTCGCCTTTTAGCGGCGTGTACCGTAACCGTGCACTCAGCTTGCCATAACCGTCTTGTGCCGCCCATGCAGCAATTTGCGCCGCTACCGATTTGGCCACGGCAACCGAACTGTCGATGATCGCCTGTTTTAATTTCTGCGCTTTTAAAGAAGCCAGGAAAGCCTCCTGCTTTTCCTCCAGCAGATAACCGGAAGGCAACAGTAATCGCCCTGTTTCGTAAATGCAATACAAGGCGGCAAGACGGTAATCGTAATCCTTGGCAGCCGTTGAAATCACAACAGGTTGGTACCGCCTGATAAATGCCGCAGGAGAAACCACAGCAGGATTGCGTTGCGCCACGATATCATAAGCACCCAGGGTGCAATAGGCAAAAAAACGGCTGGCGGCCGGCGGGTTCACCACGTCGTGCATCATCACCATGGACAAGGAAAAAACAGCCGGTTGTACGAGGTCTTCATACGCTGTTTTTTTCGTCTGCGCCTGTAAACTGTTTGCTGCCAAAACTAAGATGACCAGGATACGCTTCATGTCCTTGGATATACCTTTTGTTTATTGAAAGTATTTGATTCAGCAGGTGGTTGTTTGTTCAAAACGATGCCAGAAATTTGATTCCTATTGCTCACAAAAATTACTTCAGTTTATAAAATTGCAGGGGGCCATCAGCTACACCGATACAAATGTATTTTTCATTGCCCACCGTTATGACTTCCGCTGATTTCACATCGCCTTTTACAGACAGTCCCGATGCAGTTTGCGGCAGGTAGGTAAACCGGCCATTGCCATCGCCTGTCAACAGGCAGCCATAGTTGGCGGCAATGCTGCCAATCTTTAGCCGGTTATCCGAACGGTTTCCCAACAACAAAATATCCTGCTTTCCGTCTTTATCAAAGTCGTCAACAGTAATGTTTGTCACCACGGAAAACTGCGCCTGCAGGGGAAGGATTGTTTTTTCAAACCGCCCGTTGTGGTTCAGGTAACAAACCGTGTTACCTTCCGTGGCGATCAATTTCCCTGCTTTTGCCATTTCATCCGGTGTGAAAATGCTGGTCATGCTGGCGTTGGAATAGTCGTTGTACGACCTGAATTTTTTACGCATGGCGTAGATCTGGCCGTTCAGCTCATCGCGGCTTACAAACGGAAAACTTGTGCCCTGCACGTAACAATTTAAAAACGGATCAATGGAACCGTTGCCGTCAAAATCAGCGAAGTATAACTCTACCGGCTCTTTTGTTGAAAAATGGATCTGTGTATTGCGGCCCACATTGCCGGCAACTATATCGGGCTTCCCATCGCTGTTGACATCGGCAATGGCCAGCGAAAACCACAAGCCGCTGTCCGGGGCCGGAAAGTATTCGGTTGTTTTATCAATAAAACCATTGGCGGTATTGATGAACACTGTCACCGGCATAAACTCGCCGCAAACCACCAAGTCTTTCCGGCCATCACCATTCAGATCATACCACACCGCATCTGTGATCATGCCCACCTGGCTGAATACCGTGTTGACAACCGTAAATTTTCCATTGCCATCATTGTTCAACAGGTAACTCACAGGGGTCATCGGGTACCGGCCGGGCACTACCCTTCCGCCCACAAAAAAATCAATGTCCCCGTCGTTATCATAATCCGCGGCACGAACGCAACTCTTGGCACTGGCGCTGACATCGGGCAGAGCCTCCTTGTAAAGAACGAAGTTTCCCTTGCCGTCATTCCGGTACAATTCATCCTGCAGGGCAACGGTGTTGGGTTCAAACAGGGAATAGCCGCCTTTTGCCACGTAGAGGTCCACAAAGCCATCGTTGTCCACATCTGCAAAGGTGGCGGCACTGGTGGCTGAACTGTTCTCATCGCCAATGGCCAGTCCATTGATGGCGACAAATGATCCTCCTTTTTGCTGCCGGTAAATTTTGCCGGCGGCTGTCTTGTCACCACTGACAAACAGGTCTTCCAGGCCATCTTTGTCGACATCCGCTTTTGCCATCACCGGGCCTGTTTTGGAATACATGAACAACATCAGTGGCTGGCGCTTGAAATCATTTTCACTGAACGATTCATTGCTGTAATCGATAAGCGGTTTTGCTTTGCTGAAAACAGTTTTTGCAGCAACCGGGTTGGCTCCCTCCCGAGCAGGACTGCTGTAGTCGACAGTTAAAAATTGATTGGCGGAAACTTTCGTTAGGTTTTGAACCGTGTTGTCGGGCCAGATAATTTTTACCGAATCAACGGTGGCTGCCTCGCCTAAACCAAAATGGGCAGCAAGCGGCAAAGAAGAAAGGTACCCGCGGTTGGCATTCACCTCTCCATATTGTATACTGCCATTGCTATATACATAGAGCTTGGCACCAACGGCATTGGCGTTTCCTTTTTTATACCGCAAGCGGAGGGAGAGAAAGGACTTCTTTTTTTCTTCCTGCTGCCGGTTCCAATAAATGCCGGCCTCTTTGTTGATGCGGTTGACAACAAGGTCAAGATCGCCGTCATTATCCAGGTCAACAAACACGGCACCGCTGGAGATACCGGGGTCTGTCATGCCCCATTCGGTCTTCTGGTTGGAAAACGTAAGGTCCCTGTTGTTTTTAAAAATGTAGTTGTACAACGTGGTAGAAGGCATGGCTGTTACCAGGTCCATGAGTTTTGTGGGCTCGCGGTCCATGGCCTTTTTAATTTTATAATCGCCCCAATACCGCAAAAAATCCTTGTTGGTATAATCCCGCAGGTAGCCGTTGGTAACAAACAGGTCTTTGTAACCATCATTATCAAAATCGGCAAATAGCGGTGTCCAGCTCCAGTCGGTGTTGGAAACGCCGGCTGCCTGCGCAATCTCGCTAAAGCTGCCATCGCCGTTATTCAGGTGCAGCATGTTGCGCATGTACTGCCGGTGAAGCCCCTGCGATTGCATCAATTGAAACGACTCGTAATTCTCCTGTAACTGCAGGAGCTTTTGCCGCCGGTTGTCTTCGGGCAGCATATCAAGCGTTAGAATATCGGGCAGGGCATCGTTGTTGAAGTCGGCAATATCTACCCCCATGGAAAAATGCGAAAGATGCGAAAGACATTGTTGCGATTCTTCCCTAAACGTTCCATTCCGGTTGTTAATATACAGGTAGTCCTGCTCGTTATAATCGTTTGACACATACACATCCTGCCAGCTGTCTTTGTCAATATCGGCGATGGCGATGCCCAGTCCAAACGTCAGGGGATTGCGGCGGATGCCGGCCTTTGCCGACACATCCACAAAGCGGTTGTTTTGATTCTCGTATAGTTTATTGCCCGCCAACGAATCCACTTCGTTCCGGAAACGGGCCAGCTCCATGTTGTCGATCTTTTTGGTGCTATGGTTCAGCAGGAACATGTCAAGGTCACCATCGTTGTCATAATCAAAAAAAGCGGCCTGCGTGCTGTAGCTTTTATCGTCAAGGCCAAATTGAGCCGCTTCCTCTGCAAACTTCCCGTTGCCCTTGTTGATGAAGAGTTGGTTTCTTCTCAGATCATCAATTACTTTCCCCGAATAACAAACATAGATGTCCAGCAGCCCATCGCCGTTGACATCGGCCATGGTTACACCGGTTTTCCAGGCATGGGCCCGTCCTTCCACACCGGCATCTTTTGTAATGTCTTTAAATTTCATTGCGCCCAGGTTGAGGAAGAGTTTATTGGGCTTCATGTTGGCGGTAAAATAAAGGTCCTCCAATCCATCCCCGTTGATATCCCCTGCTGCTACGCCACCGCCGTTGTAGAAATATTCATAGGCCAGCACGTTCAGGTTTTCGGTTTCATTGATATCATTGCTGAAACGAATGCCTGATTGTTCGGCCGCCAATGGCCGAAACAATTGCGCCTGGCTTCTGATGGCAACCATCTGTGCAAGCAAGAAAATGACACAAGTTCTGTAAACAGATTTCATATCCCTATTGGTTAGCCGTTCAATAAATTGTTCAGGCCATGGTAATGGCGGTTAAGCACTGCGAAGGCTGCTGTTGTAAAACAACTAGCACGTAGAAAAATTCGTTTCGTACAATCATGTGGAATACGATTCTAAAATCCACGTCACAAAGCAATCATTATGGTTCAAACAAAGGAAAACAGCGCCTTCGCCGCTGAAAATGCGAATTTTAAAATCAGCTTCCTGCCCTTCTCATTTTGCCATTCTCAATATACATAAAAACAAAAAGACAAGGCTGTAACAGCCCTGTCTGCAATCAATTTTTCATGGCCTTCCTTATTTATCCCACCAAACCCTTGCATTGAAGTTGTCGTTGTTTGACAAGCGGCTCAGGGCTTCCGCATAATTGGCAGGATTGCTTGTGGCTTCTCCCGTTGGATACGGCTGCCGGCGGGGGATGGTGCCTCCGGAGAAATTACCGGGATAATTTACCGGTGTAAGGTTAGGATAGCCTGAACGTTTCCAGTTGTTCCAGGCTTCTGCAAAATTCAGGAGCATACCGGTAGTTGCCCAATACTGGGTATTGATCATCTCCAGCGATTTGGCTGTTGATGAAACATCCAGGGGACGAGAGGCTGCATACGCATCGGCAGCGCCGGCATCGGCAACGCCGGATTTAAACGCATTCAACGCCTGAATACCACCCGACACCGCGTTCTGATAATGGGCCGCTGCTGACGCTCCTACACTCCAGCCTCTCACAGCCGCTTCGGCAAGCAGCAATTCGCTTTCCGCATAGGAAAGAACAAAAACAGGAATATCCCTGCTCGCATAGACTCCTATCGCCGGACGTGAATACCTACCGATCGGCGTGACGTCTGTACCGGTTCCGGTTCCACCGGGATAACCGGGTGACCTATCAATATTGGTTTGAGAACCTGCGTTCAGGTCGTAGCCGTTGGGCATTCCCATTTGTGCGGCGGGCGTTTTATCGCCGGCAAGTGCCTGAATGTTGTTATTGGCATAACCTGCCTGCGGAACCTCCGCAACAATGCCCAGGCGAGGGTCGTTGGCAGCTTTGAGATAATCGATCATGGTTTTGCTCCAACGCACCTGATAGAAATCTGTTGCCACCAGCCAGGCATTGATGTTGGGGTTTCCATACCCGTTGGCGTTATCCTGCTTAAAATAAACGTCTTCTCCTTTTGCCAACGTGCCTCCGGCGTAAGCTTTTAACGCCCATGTTTGCGCCAGCGACAGATTTTGTTTTACCAGCCGCATGGCCAGCCGCAGCATCAGCGAATAGCCAAACCGTTTCCACTTTGCCACATCACCGTTCAGGGATGAAATGTCGGCGGTTGGTTTTGCCTTGCCGGCATCCATCGATACCAGCGCATTTTCGAGATCCCTAAGCATGGCATTGTAGATGTCCTCCTGCCTGTCGTATTTCGGCAGTGTGATTCCGGATCGTGCCTGTAAGGCTTCCGAATATGGCGCATCGCCGTAGGCATCGGTTATGTACTGCATGCTTAACACCTTCATAATGGTTGCGATGGCTGTTACGTTTGCCCACTCGGGATCCCCGCCGCGGTTTATGATAATTTCATTGGCCAGGCTCGCCGCACGGTACCCGTTGTTCCAGCTCGATTGAATATAGGAGTTCGTGTTACTGGAGGCCACGTATTTATCGGCATTGGTATAATAATCGCCGGTAACGGTTGCCATTGAAAATATCTGCATCCAGCCGCTCTGAAACAGCATGGGCCCGGCGTAACCGCTGATGGTACCGGCATAGGTATTCTGGCTGCTCGCCAGGAAATAATTCGCATCAAAGTTTTCCGGCGAATATCTTTTCGGATCCGTGTTGATCTCCTCGAAATCCTTGGTGCAGGCGGTTGCGAACAGTGTTACAACAAGACCCGTATAGAAGACTATTTTTCTCATTGCTTGATTTTTTTGTTGATCATTTGAAACGCATACTCATGATTAGCTGAAATCCCTTGTCATCTTTTAAACTTGAAATTGACATTCACGCCAAATGATCGTGTGGATGGCAAACTGGTACCTTCAATGCCGGCGTACCGGATGTTGGAGGCAAAGTTTGCTTCCGGATCGATGTTATCGCTTTTCTTCATCAGCACCGCCAGGTTGCGTCCTACCAGCGATACCTGGATGGCACTGAAGATCCGTAACGCGGAAACCGCCTTTTCTCCGAAGGTGTAGCCGATCAATGCCTGTCGCAGCTTGATATAGTCGCCATCCAGTACTGTTAACGATGTGATGTTGTTGGCCAAGGCCGTGTAGTAATCCTGTGCACTGGCTCTAACCGTGTTTGGCGTACCGTCGGCCCGTACACCGGTGGTAATGCCATCTCTTCCTTCCAGGGTCATTTTATCAAGCCCTCTTCTTAGTGCATAATACTTGGTTGCCGATATAATTTTGTTGCCATAGTTATAATCGATCAGGAAGGAGAAATTGAGGCCTTTGTAATTGAACTCGTTGTTCCAGCCACCGTAATACTTCGGCAGCACACTGCCCATTTGCAGCAATTGACCCCGTACCGGCAACCCGGAAGCATCCACAATCATCTCTCCTTTCGCGGTGCGGGCATAATCAAACGCCAGGATCTGGGGGCCGGGAGCACCCTTTATAAAGGCCGTGATGGCATTGCCCAAGGTGCCGCGGTTCTGGCCAAGGTTCTGGTTTTTGCCTTCTGCGTCGGTTTCCAGAATTTCATTTTCAACCGTGGTAAAGTTGAATGTCGATGTCCAGTTGAAATTCTGCGCCCGAACAGGTGATGCGGTAATCTGAACTTCCAACCCGGTATTTCTTGTAGACCCGGTTCCCACTACGCCGCTGGTGGCACCTGTGGCAGGGCTGAAGGTTGCCGGCATGATCTCATTTTCGGTCTTTTTGTTGTACCAGGCCAGATCAAAATTCAGGCGGCTGTTGAAAAACCGAAGTTCCGTTCCCAGTTCAATTTCCGAGGTAACAAATGGTTTCAGGAACAGGTTGGGAAGATCGGTGCCGAAGCTGCCGGTAGGAATGCCGCCCAGGGGGCTTCCCAGGGAGTAATACAAGGCTGTTCGATAGGCCTCCGCCAATTCACCACTGGTTTGGGCATAGGATATGCGTAGCTTCCCGAAGTTGAGTTTATTGCTGTTCAGGAGCTCCGAAAACACAAAGCCTCCCGACACCGAAGGCGTAAAGATGGTGTTATTGTCAACGGGAAGTGTAGAGTACGCATCATAGCGGCCTGTTGTAGACAGTGTGAGCAAATTCCGGTACGCCAGGTCCACGGTGTAATAGGCAGAATTTACCTGTGTCTTCCAGAAATCATAATTGTCGTTTGGATTTGTACGCGGGTTTCTTACGTTACCCAGCGTGTACTGGTTGCGCACCAAAAAATAACTTCCGCCCACAGCCACTTTTTCGTACTGGTTTTTCCGGCTGTTGGCACCAATGGCGGCATCCAGGCTTATATCCTGCGTCAGTTTCCGGCTTACCCCAATCAGGCCGTCGAAGTTCAACTCAAACCGCTGCGATGAGGCAAGGTCCTGCAGGTTGCCATGCCTGTCCTGCGTATAGGCAGTACCCCAAGGTTCTACCCGCAGCAGGCGATCGTTTGACAAATCGTAGCCAACCCGCCCCTGTGCATAGAACCATTCGGTGAAATTATAGCGGAGCGATGCGGAGGTGATCCACCGTTTCCGGTCGAGATCATTTACATACTGATTGACGACAAACCAGGGATTTGAAACGTATTCGTCGTCACTAAACTGAATCTCAAATCCAGTTGCCGGATCGTAACCCGGTTTGAAAATTTCATGGCTGACGTTTGTCGCCAGGAATTGAAAATTATTGGGATTCATCGGCCCATCGCTTAACTGGGGCCGGGCATCTGCTTTCTCATCGATGTAATTCAACACCACATTTGCCGTCAGCTTATTCGTGATCCGCTGTTCACCGTTAAAATTGATCGTTCTGCGGGTGAGCCCACTGTTCCGTACAATTGACTTACCGTCCAGGTTTGATAAGGAAAGTCGGAAAGAGCCGCTCTCATTTCCCGCTGAAAAAGCGATGGTGTTGGTGATGGCCGGTGCTGTTCTGTAAAACGTTTCAATATTATTCTCTACAGCCGTGTAGGGATAGGTTTGGCCGTTGTACTGGATAACCTGCGAGCCATCCAGGCGACCACCCCAACTAAAGCGGTTTGAATTCCTGGCGCTGAGAACATCGGTGGGTTTTTGGCCTTGCTGTCCCTGCCCGTATTCGTATTGAAAGTCTGTAAAATCGACAGCCTTGTCAACCATTACGTTGAGGTTATACTCTACCGAAAAGCCGCTTCGCTTGCCGGACTTGGTGGTAATCAGGATAACCCCATTGGAAGCCCTGGCCCCATAGAGGGCGGACGCCGCCTGCCCTTTTAAAACCGTCATGGTTTCAATATCGTCGGGGTTCAGGTTGCCGATGCCGTCGCCATTGTCCGATCCGCCCCACTCACCCGAGCTTCCCCGCTGCGTGTTATCCATCGGAACGCCATTGATCACATACAAGGGCGATCCGCCGCTGTTCATACTCGGCATGCCCCGTAATAAAACTTTGGAGGTTCCTCCCGGTCCGCTGCTGGTACCGGTCACTTTTAGCCCGGCCACACGGCCGCTCAGTGAATTGGCCACGTTGGTTTCCCGGGCTTTTGAAAGCTGTTCGCCCCCCACCGTGGAAACAGCATAACCCAGTCGCCTTGTTTCTTTGGAGATACCCAGGGCTGTTACTACCACGCTTGTCATCTCAGCGGAAGCTTCGCCAAGGGTGATGGTGACATTTGATCGTCCATTTAACGGCAGTTCCTGTTGGGCATAACCCACACCACTTATGAGCAGTGTGCCGTTTGAGGGTGCACTCAGGCTAAATGTTCCATCGGCCCTCGTAACGGCGCCGCGGCTGGTACCTTTTACCAGCACATTGATACCTTCTAAAGCTTTTCCATCGCTGCCGACAACCCGGCCCGAAACCGTAATGTCCTGGGCCACGGCCATGAATACAGCCATAAGAAAAGTGAATAGGAACGTCAACTTTCTCATTGTTTGAAGCATATTGGTTAAGAAATAAGTCTGTAAAAACGTTTAGGGGGACGGTTTAGCCGACTTCGGCCTGTGGGGAGGGATTAACCAGCATTTGCCCCTGGTAGTTGGCTACAGCCAAATCCTATCCGGAAATGGTGATCGCTCCAACAACATCAGGCACCAGCTGTGTTTTCAAAAAGTGCGGCCTGCAAGGCGATTCTCTTGCAAAGAAGGAGCTAAGCGGGACAATCACCAGTATAAAGGCAAGGGTTGAACGCTGAACGCTGCACTCTTTCTCAACCTCATTTTGCCAGATGCATTGCCCGGTAAATCCGCACACTAAATCTAAGCTAAACTCATAGTAAAAGGAAACAATACTTTATCCAGAATGTTTCAACATTGTTTTGGTTTCTTTAATTCATTCAACAACAATGTTTTCATGGTGTTGAGCACCGTAATCCTGTTTCGATTTGCTATTCCGGTTCAGGCTCGAACAAACAGTTACCTGCGTAAAGTCTCTGCTCAATAAAATCTTTTCCCTGTGTATTTGGTGCTGCCGTAATCCCTGGCATTTGCCCTTAAAGCAATGACTCCCGTAAACCTGTCGGAGCGGCAACGGAAAGCAATAACGTCGTTTATGGTGTACTGTCAGGACTCTTCCTGGCAAGAAAAGGGCTGGTAGCCCTTGCTGTATAACCACGCTTTCACCATCTATTGGCTTCTCGTTTTATTCAGGTCTGCCATGCCGGACAGAATTACAACCGGACGCAATGCGCTGCACAAGCAAGCCTGAAGAAATCGTCATAAAAAAAGACCCGGCAGGTGCCGGGCCTTTTGCAAAGAAGGATGGACGTTGCGATTATTTTCCGCAAGACAGGAAGCCGGTGTCGACTGTGCCGTCTTCGTAGGCTTCATTGATGGCGGATACCAGTTCATTCATGTGGCTGGGCGAATATTTTGTTTCTGTGCCACCGAGTACTCTTTGCGCAATGGCGAAGATTTCCGTCACAGACATGCCGTTCCATATGGTCAATTGGGCCCAGGTGGGGTGGGCTGCGATGTCGGCTTCGCTGATCGCTACCACCAGGTTCCCCAGTTTGCCGGATGCAGGGCTATAGTCTTCCATTTGGTTGTCGGCTTTCAGGTTGATGGCCAGCGAAAGGACATGGGCCGCATAAGTACCGCCGTTTGGCAGGGTTCCGGGTGTGCCATTGGCAATCGATTTGTCGTCCAGGAATGTTTTCACCGACTCCGGTGTGGTAAACTGTTCTTTGTTGTCGCCATCACCGATGGTAAAATCAACCCATGAGGCGTTTGCCGTTAAGAAGGCCTGGCCATCCTTGTTTCTCCAATAGCCGCGGGAGTGGGTGCGATAATCACCCACTTCAATGGTGCAGGCTGGAGCACAGACGTCACGCAATACATAGGTCAGGGCATCGGTGGTTGTTACTTCACCCGCCAAGGTTGGGTTCCCACCCCCCTTCACTTTAAATGAAAAACTAATTGAAGAGCAGGCAGCCAGTGAGGCCCTTGAGCGTACAATCTGGAACTTATTCACTTCGGTTGTAAACCCGGCTTTGTTTCCATTGCCTTCGGTTACCGGCAAAACAGCTGGAGAATAAAAGATAACATTCCCAAATTTCCCGGTGGGGTTATTGCGCTCAAAGGTAAAATATACATTCTGAGCATCATGGCTTACGCTTACGATCACGTTTTCTACCGTGTAGGTTTGCTTTGTTTTTTCAATGGTGGTAAAGGTAGTTCCGGCCGGTGTTAAGCTGCTGCCCTCCAGGGTCAGTACACTGTTGGTGGCCGCTGTTGTAGTTGTCGCTGCAAAATTTTCCACACATGCAGGACAGTTCTCTTCCACGACGCCATCCGGAATGGTCTGTACAGCCGTAGAGGTTTGGGGTTTGGCGGAAGCGTGGGAAAGTTCTTCTGACGTGATGTTTTTCTGACAAGAGATAAAGCCGCATAACAGCAGCAGGGCGAGCATGCCCGATTGCACTTTTTTCATGAAGGGTACGATTTAGTTTACGTTATGTGATTTGCGGAATTTCAGAGGATGGTCTCTGCGGCTTTGGAGAATGCGTAGACCTTGCATTCAATCATCGGATAGGATCAGAATCGAGGCGCAAGGTAGAACCTGTTTTTTGTTTTTGCAAGTGGGAAAGAAAAATTTCCTGGATTGTGTGATCATCAAGAGGTATAGTGATCCACTGTTGTCCAGAATTGTTGCCCACTACATTTTTGTTTTCGTTACATCTTTACTTCCCCTTTATTATGTATTTAATGTCCCCTTACTACCTACGGGGAGGTAGCAGTTGTCCTGTACGGAAAAACTTTTCACGTAAGCGAGTCAGTACGGTTAACGCCTGACGGTTTTTCCAATAGCACAGAAACAAAAAAGGTGGCCCGAAGGCCACCTTGAAAAGTATTCTTGTCAGTAGAAAACTTAGTTTGTCTTAACCAGTTGCAGGTTTTGCTTTTGCGTACCCTGGGTAACCTCTACAAAGTACGTACCCTGTTTGTACGCTGCACCCACCTGTACCACCTGGCCGGAGAACAGGTTGCGTTTCACATCCACCACTTGGCCCAGTTGGTTGTACACTTTCAGGGTGATTGCATCCCTTGTGTTGTTGCTTTCCAGGCTGATGTTGAATTGCGAGATCGCTGGGTTAGGATATACTCTTGCCGTTAACTTACTAGCCAGGATAGCAGATAGTTGCTCTGCGTTGCCATGACTACGTGTCATTGGTGAAGAGGAAGCTTGTACTGAAGTAGTACCACTTACCTGAATATTGCCACCACTAATTTGCTGCTTCACTGTTTTGGTTGAAACCCAGTTACTGGAGTGGAACAGTTCATTCCTAGAGTTCCAAACCGTGATAGCATATTCATCGAATGTGCCAGGCTCACCCGCATCCGTAACTGCTACCTGCATGGTACTATTACCTGTCGAACCTAGGTAATTTGTTAATGGGACCAGAGGATTTGGGTTTTCTGTTACATCCGCAACATTACATTTACCATTAAACACCGCGGTTCTTGGATTTGCTTTTGCATCTACGGTTAATGAAGTCATAGCATTTCCCTTAACCTGATAAACGTGTACAATGCCATCCGCTTCTAAACGTCGGAATATGTAATTGATATTACCCTGAAGATTTGTTCCTGATTTAGTATACTTCACATTGAAACCAAAGTTGGCTTTCCGCGGAGGCGCATCTTTTGGCACATCTGCGGGGAATAAGCCCACTGAGTTAGCGATCTTCACATAACCGCCTCCAGTAATAAACTCATTCTGCGGGATATATACGTTGATTACTGCTTTACCTCCATCACCACATTCTGAAGCTGTATAATTCCCAGAAATCCGGTAGTAGAATGTATACGAATTATAAGTACCAGTGAATGTAACTTCTGCAGTTGCAGTCGCGTTTCCTTGTGTATTCAACGGAGAATTCAATGATTGAACTGGTACAGTTAGCCAACCTTCTGCATCACTACCAGGCAACTTGAAGCCCTCAAGTTTGAACTGGACTGTAGCAGTTGTGATATTACCAGAATAATCTTGCTCATCTAAACCAACACTCATAGTGATTGTTGCTTTGGCACTGTTCTTATTCAAAGTAACTGCCGATACAGACGTTTGGCCATTGTATTCAGCACAAACTGTTTCTTTTGCTACTGTCAATAGCAGATCCCCAGTTCCAGAACACATGCCGTCATTCGCTGTTACTCTCATTGTATAGGTACCAGACCCCAAATAAACATTTCCATTCAGTGTTGCGGTTTTATTGCTAGCGTTCCATACAAATGACAAGGAGCTTGGCAAACTCAACCACGTGATTGGAGTAACTGAATTATCCCGATATTGAATAGTCACATTCGAGCTATTCAATGTATTGGGGCCATCATTATCAGTTACATTAAATACCGCATTGATTGCATCGCTATATTGAACAGTGATTTGATTGGTCGATGGAGTAACAACTGGCAATGCATTCACTGTTACAATGTGGGTAGTTGTTGCCGGACCATTACAGCCAGCTGCACTTGCCGTTATAGTAACTGCTCCGCTGAAGGTCGCTGGATAAGCTACTGCTCCTGTAGATCCATTGATTGTCAAACCTGCGTTCAAAGCACCTTGATCCAAACTATAGATTATACCTGTGCTGTTAGAAGCTGTGGTGATGTAAGTCACCGTTTCCGCCGCTTGACAACGCGTGGAGGTAGTTGGATTGAAGGGATTTATTGTCACATCTGGTTTTACTGTTACCACTACAGAGTAGGTGGTTGAATTTGTGCAACCATTGGCGCTTACTGTGTACACATAGGTTACCTGAATAGGTGCAGTCGTAGTGTTATTTAGTATTTCGTTCGGATTGCCTGTGCCCGTTGCAGCAGCATTACTGATGCCTGTTACCGCAGTCCTACTCCAGTAGAAGCTGGCACTTAACGTGCTGCTGGTCGGCGTATACGAGAAGGTCGCACCGTTACAGATTGCAGGCGCTGTTAGCGTGGAGGTAAGCACTGGATACTGGTTCACCGCCGTGGCCATCTCACCGGAGGTCGCCGGATTGCCCGTCGCACAGGTGGCATTGGAGGTTAACTGCACCGTGATCCGGTCGCCATCGGCCAGGGTCGTCGTTGTATAAGTAACACCGGTCTGTCCGTTGATGATTGCGTTATTCTTATACCACTGATAAGCAGGTGACGAACCACCATTGGTCGGTGTCGCCGTAAAGGTCACCGAGGTACCGGCACAGATGGTGTTGTCCGCATCGTTGGAGGCAATCGTTACACTCACCGGCAGGTTCGGGTTCACCGCCGTGGCCATCTCACCGGAGGTCGCCGGATTGCCCGTCGCACAGGTGGCATTGGAGGTTAACTGCACCGTGATCCGGTCGCCATCGGCCAGGGTCGTCGTTGTATAAGTAACACCGGT